>NZ_JBNYZT010000002.1:0-639778 GCF_050573115.1 Stenotrophomonas indicatrix | reverse complement strand
AAAAATGTGTGCAGCAATGATAAGATGGAGAAGAACACACAGACGCGATGCACTGGAACGGAGATAGAGATAGAGTGGAAATGTTGGCCGTGAATATAAAGTATGAGGTGTTGGTGTTGATTTTTTTTTTTTCCAGCAGAAGACGGCATACGTGACCTAGTAGGGGCTCGGGGGCTGGGGAAAGGGTATAGGCACCGACCGGGAGGCCGAGCGTGATGCGCGTCGGACGCCCGCACCGGCGCCGGACGCGAAACCGGCCCTGCCCGCCGCCGCGGCCGCCATCCTCGCCCGGGCCAAGGCCCGCGCCGCCGGCAAGGAGCTGTAATGGCGACCGCGAAGAAGACCGCGCGCGCACCTGCGCGCCGCGGCAGTACGATGCCGCGCGCCGACGTGGTGGAAATGTTCACCCGCCTGCGCGAACTCAACCCGCATCCGAAGACCGAGCTGGAATACAGCTCGCCTTTCGAACTGCTGGTGGCGGTCGCCCTGTCCGCGCAGGCCACCGACGTCGGCGTCAACAAGGCCACCCGTCGCCTGTTCCCGGTTGCCAACACGCCGGCGAAAATCCTCGCCCTGGGCGAAGAGGGACTGAAGAAGTACATCGCCACCATCGGCCTGTTCAACGCGAAGGCGAAGAACGTGATCGCCACCTGCGCGCTGCTGCTGGAGAAGCACGGCGGCGAAGTGCCGCGTGATCGCGATGCACTGGAGGCCCTGCCCGGTGTTGGTCGCAAGACTGCCAACGTGGTGCTCAACACCGCCTTCGGCGAACCGGTGATGGCGGTGGATACGCATATCTTCCGTGTCGCCAACCGCACCGGACTTGCGCCGGGAAAGAACGTGCGCGAGGTCGAGGACCGATTGGTCAAAGCGATTCCCGCCGAGTTCCTGCTCGATGCGCACCACTGGCTGATCCTGCACGGACGGTACGTGTGCAAAGCACGCAAACCGGATTGCCCGGGGTGCGTGATTGCCGATCTTTGCCGGTTCAAGGACAAGACCATCGCCGAGTGATGGCGGTATCCGCGCAAGACGTGGATGCGCGAAAAACCATCCACGCATGGCGTGGATCTACTGCAACCGGGGCGCAATCCGGGCGTCATACGTAACCGGTTTCAATGGCAGGCCCAGCCGTGACGGGGCCTGCGGCGGATCGCGGCCGTGCGCGAACTGTCACATTTACGCAATCTTCACGTTTTAGCCTGCGCGCATCTTCCCACCTGCCTGCAAGGCTCCTCTCCATGAAACTGCATCACCAACTCCTGACGGTCGCCGTGGCTGCTGCGCTGTATGTGCCGGCCGCCCACGCCGAAGTCGCCATCGATGTGATCGGCGGTTCGGAAATCACCTTCGAAGGCCTGGTCCAGGCCGACGGCAACTGGTACGACAATGACGTCGTGGACCTCAACGGCGGTGACGCCGGCAACGGCAAGAACAGCGAATTCGAACTGCGTCGCGCCGAGCTGGTGCTGAAGGGCAAGGGCCCGGGCAACGTGGAGTGGGTGGTCGGCTATGACGCCAAGGCCGACAAGTTCCTCGACACCAACGTGAAGTACAAGCTGCTGGGCAACGCCAACCACTTCATCCAGGTCGGCCAGTTCAAGCAGCCCAACAGCCTGGAAGAGCTGTCCAGCACCAAGAACAACGACTTCATTTCCAAGGCTGCGGTCACCAACACCTATGCCATTGCCCGTCGCCTCGGCGGCGCGTACAGCTACGGCCAGGACAACTGGTCGGTCACCGCCAGCGCCTTCGGCCGCGAGCTGACCCGCAACCTGGCCCACGGCAGCGGCTACGGCGCACGTGGCACCTGGGCCCCGATCAACGAGAAGGGCCAGGTCCTGCACTTCGGCCTGAGCTACGTGAACTACGACACCGACGCAGACACCCTGCGCGTGCGTGCCCGCCCGAACGCTGACCTGGCCACCGCGCGCCTGGTCGACAGCGGCAACCTGGTCGACACCGACCGCGTCAGCACCATCGGCGCCGAAGCGATGTACTTCCAGGGTCCGTTCAAGGCCCAGGCCGAGTACTACACCAGCAAGGCCAAGCGCATGGCCAACGACAACTACACCAGTGACGGCTACTACGTCAGCGGCGTGTGGAACGTCACCGGCGAGACCTGGAGCTACAAGGGTGGCACCCCGGGCACCGGCCTGCCGAACAACCCGGCTGGCGGCCAGTGGCAGCTGGGCGTGCGCTACGACCACATGGATCTGAACGACGGCAACCTCGCCGCCAACCCGGTGGCCGGCCGTCCGCCGATCGTCGATGGCGTGCTCGGCGGCAAGATGGACATCTGGACCGTCGGTGCCAACTGGTACTGGCGCTCGAACTTCAAGCTGATGCTCAACTACGTGATGGTCGACAGCAAGAAGTACAACTCGACCGCCCGTGGTTTCGTCAACGACGATCCGAACATCCTGGAAGCCCGCGCGCAGTTCTTCTGGTAAGACCGGAAGCACGCGTTCGAACGAAGGCACGGCTCCGGCCGTGCCTTCGTCGTTGTAGGCAAGCGATGGGCGCGCGATGATGCCCTGCCCTGTCGACATGGACCTTCGGGATGCCTGCTTTCCCCCGCCCGCGCCGCCTGCTATGCGCTGCCCTGCTCGCCGCCCTCCCCGCCACCGCGCTCGCGTGTGACGATGCAGAGGCCGTGCGCGACGCCGCGTATCGACAGCTGCCGGCTGGCGCGTTGCCAGTGACGGCAGGCTTTACCGATGCCGACAGCACCGCCTGCCGTGCGTGGCCCGCGCAGCCCGGCACGATCCTGCTGGCCATCGCCCAATGGACCGCCCCCGCCTCGGAAGACGTGCGCGGTGGCGACCTGGACCTGTTGCTGATCGATACCGCCAGTGGCCAGCCGCTGGCCTGGACCCGCGTGGCCGATGCGGTCAGCAGCGATGCGCTGCGCTTCACCGGGCTCCACCTGGACACGGCACGCTGGCAACTGGACCCGGCCACCCGCGCGTTTGGCGTGCGCATGGACTACAGCGGCAGCTCAGGCCCCAACCCGTTCGCGCAGACCGAACTGCAGTTGTTCGTGCGCGATGGCCGGCAGCTGCGCCGGGTGCTTGCGCCGCTGGCGGTCAGCGGCAGTCGCGGCGAATGGGATACGCGCTGCGCCGGCGAGTTCAGCCGCTTCGAGCGCACGCTGGAAATAGGAAAGGCTGATGCGCCTGGCCTGGCACCGATCCTGGTGCGCGAAAAGCGCACCGATACGATCAGCGTCGCTGCGGGCGACGACTGCCATGCAACCGACACGACGGCTCCCGCGCAGCGCTGGACACTGCTGCCCAGCAACGGGCGTTATGCCGTTCCGGAGGCGCTGAGTGGGCTCTGAAAGGGAGGCTTCGGCAGCGCCATGACGGCTGTCACGTTCGCGTCATATGACAGACGCGGGCGTGTCATGGAACCGTTATGGAATGTGCACCGAAACGTCGGGCAGCCGCCCCTCGACCACCCCAGGAGTCTCTCCCGTGATCCACGCCTTCAAGTCGCGCGCCGCCGTCGCCATTCTGGCCGCGTCGTCCGTGTTCGCCGCCAACGCCGCCGATGTCACCGGCGCGGGCGCTTCGTTCATCTACCCGGTGATGTCCAAGTGGTCGGCCGACTACAGCACCGCCACCGGCAAGAAGGTCAACTACCAGTCGATCGGTTCCGGCGGTGGTATCGCCCAGATCAAGGCCGCGACCGTGGACTTCGGCTCGTCCGATGCGCCGCTGAAGCCGGAAGAGCTGGCTGCCGCAGGCCTGGCCCAGTTCCCGTCGGTGATCGGCGGCGTGGTGCCGGTGATCAACGTCGCTGGCGTCGCCCCGGGCGCGCTGAAGCTGGACGGCCCGACCCTGGCCAACATCTTCCTGGGCAAGATCACCACCTGGAACGACCCGGCCATCGCCGCGCTGAACAGCGGCCTGACCCTGCCCAGCGGCAAGATCACGATTGTCCATCGCTCGGACGGTTCGGGCACCACCTTCAACTTCGTCAACTACCTGTCCAAGGTCAGCCCGGAGTGGAAGAGCAAGGTCGGTGAAGGCACGTCGGTCCAGTGGCCGGCCGGCATCGGTGGCAAGGGCAACGAAGGCGTTGCTGCCTATGTGAAGCAGATCAAGGGCGGCATCGGCTACGTCGAACTGTCCTATGCGCTGCAGAACAAGATGTCCTACGCGGCGATGAAGAACGCGGCTGGCAAGATCGTGCAGCCGTCGGACGCCTCGTTCTCGGCCGCAGCGGCCAGCGCCGACTGGGCCAACGCCCGTGACTTCTACCTGGTGATGACCAACGCCCCGGGCGCTGAAGCATGGCCGATCACCGCCACCAACTTCATCCTGGTGCGCAAGCAGCCGAAGAACGTGGCGGGCGCCAAGGCCACCCAGGAGTTCTTCCGCTGGATCTACAAGAATGGCGATGCGCAGGCCAAGCAGCTGGACTACGTGCCGCTGCCGGACGCGCTGGTGCGCCAGATCGAGACCTACTGGACGCAGAACCTGAAGTACTGAGTTTCGTTGCAAGGCGTTCCCCCGCAGGAACGGGGTCGGCGGGTCCTCTCTCCCTCGCCGGCCCCACCGGGCGCTGGATCCTTCGGGGTCCGGCGCTCTTCTTTTTTGTGCGGTTGGTTTGCTGGGTTGGTCGGGAAGAGCGCTGCGCTTCCGTTGATGTGTTGTTGCGGCGATGGGCCGGGCTGCGCAGGACACGCCGTGAACCCGTCCGTGGGGGCTCGGCCACGGCATCCATGCCGTGGACGGTCCTGCGCACCCCGACCCACCGCCTTCCGACAGTCCATCGGGGGCGCGGTGGGGTCATGGAAGGCAGGAGCAGATGCAAGGGCAACGGCAATGCGCCGCCGGGCCGGGAACCGCGCAGAAGCGCAGTTGGCGCCGTCAGCCGCCCTGGCGGCCAACCGTGAATCCGCCGAAACCCTTGCCAGAACGTGATCCAGGACACCTCTGTCATGGACGTCATACGGTTGTAACAAAAACATCATTTCATAGCCGCATCCGCCGACACCGTCGGCTCTACCCCGCTATGGAGTGACCATGAAACTGCACTCGGCCAGCCTTGCCGCCCTTTCCCTGGCCATCGCCCTGGGCTTGTCTGCCTGCGGTGGCGACAAGCAGGCCGCACAGCAGCCGGCCGCCGACGGCGCCGCCGCTCCGGCCGCTGCCGGCGACAAGGTGACCGCTGAGGTCTCCGGTGCTGGCGCCTCCTTCATCTTCCCGCTGGTGTCCAAGTGGTCGGCCGACTACAACACCGCCACCGGCGCCAAGATCAACTACCAGTCGATCGGTTCCGGTGGTGGCATCGCCCAGATCAAGGCCGGTACCGTTGATTTCGGTTCGTCCGACAAGCCGCTGAGCAGCGACGAGCTGGCCCAGGCCGGCCTGGCCCAGTTCCCGTCGGCCATCGGCGGCGTGGTCCCGGTAGTCAACATCGACGGCCTGGAAGCCGGCAAGCTGCGCCTCAGTGGCGCCCTGCTCGCCGACATCTTCCTGGGCAAGGTCAAGACCTGGAACGACCCGGCCATTGTCGCCGCCAACCCGGGCGTGACCCTGCCGGACGGCAAGATCACCATCGTCCACCGTTCGGATGGTTCGGGCACCACCTTCAACTTCTCCAACTACCTGTCCAAGGTCAACCCGGAGTGGAAGAGCAAGGTCGGCGAAGGCACCTCGGTGCAGTGGCCGGACGGCGTGGGTGGCAAGGGCAATGAAGGCGTCGCTTCGTACGTGAAGCAGATCAAGGGCTCGATCGGCTACGTCGAACTGGCCTACGCCCTGCAGAACGCGATGCCGTACGCCTCGCTGCAGAACGCTGCCGGCACCTGGGTGCAGCCGAACGCTGAAACCTTCGCCGCCGCTGCCGCCAGCGCCGACTGGGCCAGCGCCAAGGACTTCAACCTGGTCATCACCAACGCACCGGGCGAGCAGGCGTGGCCGATCACCGCCACCAACTTCATGCTGATGCAGAAGAAGCCGAAGGATGCCAAGCGCAACCAGGATGCGCTGGCCTTCTTCAAGTGGGCCTTCGAAAGCGGCCAGACCCAGGCCAACGAACTGCACTACGTGCCGCTGCCGGCCGAGCTGGTCAAGCAGATCGAAGCCTACTGGGCGACCGAACTGAAGTGATGGACCCGACGGTGCCCGCCACGTGCGGGCACCGTCTCCTGAACATCGTGCTGCCCCGCCCCTTCCTGGCCCTGCCGTCCCCATGAATGCCATCGCCCAGCCTGTAGCCGCCCCGTCCACGCGTGATACGCGTGATGCCCGCAACGACAAACTGTTCCGATGGGTGCTGGTCGGCACCGTCATCTTCGTCCTGATCGCACTGGCCTGCGCCGCACTGTCGATGCTGTGGGGTGGTCGCCATGCCCTGCAGGTGCAGGGCCTGAGCTTCTTCTTCTCTTCCGACTGGAATCCGGTCGAAAACAAATTCGGCGCCCTCGCCCCGATCTACGGCACCCTGGTTACCGCGCTGATCGCGATGGTCATCGCCGTGCCGGTCAGCTTCGGCATCGCCTTCTTCCTCACCGAAGTGGCACCGCGCTGGCTGCGGGGTCCGGTCGGTACCGCCATCGAACTGCTGGCGGGCATTCCCTCGATCATCTATGGCATGTGGGGCCTGTTCGTGCTGGTGCCGGTGATGACCGAGTACGTCACTCCGTTCCTCAACGAAACCCTGGGCGAATGGCCGATCATCGGCCCGGTTTTCCAGGGTCCGCCGCTGGGCATCGGCATGCTCACCGCCGGCTTCGTGCTGGCGATCATGGTCATCCCGTTCATCTCCTCGGTGATGCGCGAAGTGTTCCTGACCGTGCCGACGCGCCTGAAGGAATCGGCCTACGCGCTGGGTTCCACCAAGTGGGAAGTGAGCTGGGACATCGTCCTGCCGTACACCCGCTCGGCGGTGATCGGTGGCGTGTTCCTCGGCCTCGGCCGCGCACTGGGCGAAACGATGGCCGTGGCCTTCGTGATCGGCAACAGCGTGCGCTTGTCGCCGTCGCTGCTGGAACCGGGCACCACCATCGCCGCGCTGATCGCCAACGACTTCGGCGAGGCCACTGAAACCTACCGCTCGGCGCTGCTGCTGCTCGGCTTCGTCCTCTTCATCGTCACCTTCATCGTGCTCGCCATTGCCCGCCTGATGCTGATGCGCCTGTCCCGCAAGGAGGGCAACTGATGTCCAGCACCGCTGACTCCCTGTACCTGCGCCGCCGCATCGGCAATGTCATCGCCATCGCGATGTCCTGCGCCACTGCGCTGTTCGGCCTGTTCTTCCTCGGCTGGATCCTGTTCACCCTGGCCTCCAAGGGCCTGGCCGGCATCAACCTGGATCTGTTCACCAAGATGACACCGCCGCCGATGCAGGAAGGCGGTCTTGCCAACGCCTTCTTCGGCAGTGCGGTGATGTGCGCGCTGGCGATCGGCATCGGCACCCCGCTGGGCGTGCTGGCCGGCACCTGGCTGGCCGAGTACGGCAACGCCCGCAAGGCCGGCACCGTGGTCCGCTTCGTCAACGACATCCTGCTGTCGGCGCCGTCCATCGTGCTGGGCCTGTTCGTCTACACCCTGTACGTGATGCAGACCGGTGGCAGCTTCTCCGCTTTCGCAGGTGCTTTGTCGCTGGCCTTCATCGTGCTGCCGGTGGTGGTACGTACCACCGACGAGATGCTGCGCCTGGTGCCTTCGCAGATGCGCGAAGCCGCGCTTTCGCTGGGCATCCCGCAGTGGAAGGTGATCGTGCAGGTGCTGTACCGCAGTGCATCTGCCGGCATCGTCACCGGCATCCTGCTGGCGCTGGCTCGCATCTCCGGCGAGACCGCACCGCTGCTGTTCACTGCCTTCGGCAACCAGTACTGGAACAGCAACGTGTTCCAGCCGATGGCCTCGGTGCCGGTGGTGATGAACCAGTTCGCCGGCAGCCCGTATGAATCCTGGCAGGTGCTGGCCTGGGCAGGTGCCCTGGTGCTGACTGTCTTCGTGTTGCTGGTCAGCCTCGCCGCTCGCGGCTTCCTGCTGCGCAACCGTATCTCCCATGACTGACCTTTCCGTGGATACCGCCATGAACGACCTTTCCAACGCCGTGCCGATGCAGCGCATCGTGGTGCCGGCCTCGCACGAGAACCTGCACGCTCCGGCACCGGTCAAGCTCGCCGCGCGTGGACTGGACTTCTACTACGACAAGTTCCATGCCCTGAAGGGCATCAACCTGGAGATCCCGGAAAAGCGCGTGACCGCGCTGATCGGTCCTTCCGGTTGCGGCAAGTCGACCCTGCTGCGCATCTTCAACCGCATCTACGCGCTGTACCCGAAGTTGGAAGCGCGCGGTGAGGTGATCCTCGACGGCGAGAACATCCTGTCGCCGAAGTACCCGATGAACCGCCTGCGCAGCAAGGTCGGCATGGTGTTCCAGAAGCCGGTGCCGTTCCCGATGACCATCTTCGAGAACGTGGCCTACGGCATCCGCCACCACGAGAAGCTGTCCAAGGCGGACATGGCCGACCGTGTCGAGCACGCACTGCGCCAGGGCGCACTGTGGGACGAAGTAAAGGACAAGCTCAACCAGAGCGCGCTGGGCCTGTCCGGTGGCCAGCAGCAGCGTCTGTGCATCGCCCGTGCCGTGGCCCTGCGCCCGTCGGTGCTGCTGCTGGATGAGCCGACCTCGGCGCTGGATCCGATCTCCACCAGCCGCATCGAGCAGCTGGTGGAAGAACTGAAGCACGAGTACACCATCGTGATCGTCACCCACAACATGCAGCAGGCCGCACGCGTGTCCGATTACACCGCCTTCATGTACCTGGGCGACCTGATCGAGCACGACCGCACCGAAGTGATCTTCTCGCAGCCGTCCAAGCAGCAGACCGAGGATTACATCACCGGTCGCTTTGGCTGATCGGCGCTGACGCATCGCCACATGTCCCAGCCAGGCGCGGCCTGGCTCTACCTGGATTGCAGAACATGAACCTTCCCAACGACCACATCGTCAAAAGCTACGACGAAGAGCAGCAGCGCCTGGTGGCCGAAATCGTGCGCATGGGCGAGATGGCCGTCGCCCAGCTGGAGGCGTCGATGGACGTCATCGAAAAGCGCGACGAGAACGCCGCCCATCGCATCATCGCCAACGATGAAGCGATCGATTCGCTGGAACAGCAGATCAGCCACGACGTGATGCGCCTGGCGCTTCGTGGCCCGATGGCACGCGACCTGCGCGAGATCCTTGCCGGCCTGCGCATTCCGGCCGATATCGAACGCATCGGCGACTACGCGGCCAACGTCGCCAAGCGCTCCATCGCGCTGGGCAAGGTACCGCCGCTGCCGCAGATCCAGGGCCTGCGCTCGCTCGGCCGCCTTGCTGCGCAGCAGGTCCGCCGCGCCATCGCCGCCTACCGCGACAACGATGCCGATGCGGCACTTGAACTGCGCGAGGACGACGCCCGCCTGGATGCGCAGTACACCGCACTGTTCCGCGAGCTGCTGACCTACATGATGGAAGACCCGCGCAACATCACCCCGTGCACCCATCTGCTGTTCATGGCCAAGAACCTGGAGCGCGTGGGTGACCACGCCACCAACATCGCCGAGAACGTGTGGTTCCTGGTGCACGGCGAACAGCCGCTGCCGCCGCGCCAGAAGCGCGACGAGACCTCCAGCGCCGGCGATATCTGATACTGCACTGCAACACCGGATTCGACTCCAGGGTGGCCGCTGTCCTCGCGACAGCGGCCTTTTTGTTGGTGTTGTCATACTTCTCACGAAAATTTGAATTCCCGGCGAGGATTCGTTGAGTAGGATCGCTGCACCATCGCTTCACCACGGGCACCCGCCCACCACCCAGGAGCACGACCGATGAGCACCTCCAACAAGACGCTGTCCCTGCTGACCGCTACCGCCCTGGCCGCAGGCCTGGGTATGACCGCCTCCGCCTCGGCCCTGAGCATGAGCGACCTCGCCCAGGGCTATCTGGTTGCCGGCCAGGCGGCCAAAGCCACCGACGCGAAGGCGGCCGATGCGAAATCCGCCGACGCGGCCAAGCATGCCGAAGGCAAGTGTGGCGCCGCCGGCAAGAGTGCTGAAGGCAAGTGCGGCGGCGACAAGGGCAAGGCAGCGGCCGGTGCGGACACCAAGGCCAAGTCCGGCGGCGACAAGAAGTCGGCCGAAGGCAAGTGCGGCGAAGGCAAGTGCGGTGCCAAGCACTGACGTCCTCACCGGCGTCGTCCACCCGCGGTCGCCGCTTCCCGCGGCGGCTGTGGGCCTGGGCCTGCGCCGCGCCCTGCTGCAGAACCTGCGCGATGCACCCGCCGGCGATTTCGATTTCCTCGAGTGCGCGCCGGAGAACTGGATCGGTGTTGGCGGCCCCGCCGGTGACGCGCTGGCCGAACTGGCGGCGCGCCATCCACTGAGTTGCCATGGCCTGTCGTTGTCGTTGGGTGGCAGCGCAGCGCTGGATACCCAGCTGCTGGCGCAGGTGGGTGCCTTTCTTGAGCAACACCGGGTGCCGCTGTACAGCGAACACCTGAGCTACTGCAGCGACGAGGGCCATCTGTACGACCTGCTGCCGATCCCATTCACCGATGAAGCAGTACGCCACACCGCTGCACGCATCGCCCGCGTGCAGGACATCCTCGGCCGCCGCATCGCCGTGGAAAACGTGTCGTACTACCTGGCCCCGGACCCGATGATGGACGAACTGGCCTTCACCAATGCGGTGCTGGCCGAGGCCGACTGCGATCTGCTGCTGGACGTCAACAACGTCTACGTCAATGCCTGCAACCACGGCTACGACGCCGATACGTTCATTGCCGGCCTGCCCGCGCAGCGCATCGTCTGCCTGCACGTGGCCGGGCACCTGGACGACGCTCCGGACCTGAAGATCGATACCCATGGCAGCCCGGTGATCGACCCGGTGTGGGACCTGCTGGCGCGCACCTACGCGCGTATCGGCCCACGCCCTACCCTGCTCGAACGCGATTTCAACTTCCCGCCTTACGCCGAGCTGCGGGGCGAACTGCAGACCATTCACCGCCTGCAGGCCCTGCATGCCGGAGCCGCCCATGGCTGATGCCCCCGAACGACTGCGCAGCCAGCAGCACGCGTTCACCGCACACCTGCGCGACCCGGCGCAGGTACCGGCACCGCCCGGCATGGACCCGCGTCGGGTGGCGGTGTACGAACGCCTGCTGTTCAACAATCTGCTGGGGTTGTTGAGCAACGGCTTCCCGGTCTGCGTGCGCCTGCTTGGCGAACCGGCCTGGAGTGCGCTGGTACGCCACTATTTCGCCAGCCATCGCTGCCAGGCGCCGCTGTTCACCGAGCTGGCTGCCGAGTTCGTGCAGTGGCTGCAGGTGCAACCGGAGCTGCCGCATCCAGCGCTCGCCGAACTGGCCCACTACGAGTGGGTGGAGACTGCGCTGTACCAGCTGCAGGCTGATCCGCTGCCGGAACCGGGCGACGTCGATCCGTTGCAGGTGCCGTTGCGGCGCTCGCCACTGGCCTGGCCGCTGCTGTATCGCTGGCCGGTGCATCAACTGGGTAGCGACGATACACCGTTGCAACCGCCGGCAGAGCCCACCGGCCTGCTGGTGCGGCGCGATGCCGATGGCGCGGTACGCTTTGCCACCCTGACCAGTCTGGCAGTGCATCTGCTGACCCTGATCGGCGAGGCGCCCGGCGCTACCGGCCAACAACAGCTGCAGCAACTGGCCGCCCTGCACCACCTCGATCCCGAGACTTTGGCCGCCCCGGGTGCGCAACTGCTGCTGCAGTTCCTGCGTGCTGGCGTGATCGGCCCACTCCGCGCTTCACCCTGACGCCCCTTCCAGGAGACTCATCCATGAAGACCCCGACCCTGGCCGCCGCCCGCGGCCAGCTGGACCGTTTCGCCCCATGGTTGGCGCCGCTTGGCCTGCGCGTGCTGCTGGCATGGGAGTTTTTCGAATCCGGGCGCGAGAAACTGCACGGCGAGAACTGGTTCGCCGACCTGCAGGGCGCGTTCCCCTTCCCCTTCGACCAGCTGCCCGCTGCGCTGAACTGGCAGCTGGCCACCTGGTTCGAGCTGGTGGGCGCAGCCTGCCTGCTGCTCGGCTTCGGTACCCGTTTTGCCGCCGCCAGCCTGCTGGTGCTGACGGTCGTGGCGACGTACGCGGTGCACTGGCCAACCGAGTGGAGCTCGCTGGGCGACCTGGCGATGGGCTATGCGATCAGTGACCAGGGCTTTGGCAACTTCAAACTGCCGCTGCTGTTCATGGCGATGCTGCTACCGCTGCTGTTCACCGGCGCCGGGCGACTGAGCGTGGATGCAGCGCTGGCACGGTGGTATCCGTCGGGCCCCACGGCGCGGCCCGCGCTCCGGTAGACGCCGACCTTGGTCAGTGCGCAGTGTGCCAACCAAGGTTGGCACCTACCAGGATCCCGGGCGCTCAGGGTCGCTCTGCTAGAATCCGTATATGACTGACCCCACTTCCGCACCTGCCGCCGCCCCTGTTTCCGACGTACCCCAGGCGCAGCGCGCGATGTCACAACGCTTCCGCGGCTTCCTGCCGGTGGTGGTGGATGTTGAAACCGGCGGCTTCGACAGCCAGCGCAATGCGCTGCTGGAAATCGCCGCCGTGCCGATCGAGATGGACGAGAACGGCCTGCTCTACCCCGGCCAGACCGCCAGCGCCCATGTGGTACCGGCCGAGGGTCTGGAGATCGACCCGAAGTCGCTGGAAGTGACCGGCATCATCCTCGACCATCCGTTCCGGCTGGCCAAGGAAGAGAAAGCGGCGCTGGACCACATCTTCACCCCGGTGCGTGCAGCGATGAAGAAATACGGCTGCCAGCGCGCGATCCTGGTCGGTCACAACGCCCATTTCGACCTGGGCTTCGTCAACGCGGCGGTTGCCCGTACCGGGCACAAGCGCAATCCGTTCCATCCGTTCAGCGTGTTCGACACAGTCACCCTGGCGGGCATCGCCTATGGCCAGACGGTGCTGGCACGCGCGGCCAACGCGGCCGGGCTGGGCTGGGACGCCAACGAGGCACACAGCGCGGTGTACGACACCGAGCAGACGGCGCGGTTGTTCTGCACGATCGCCAACGCCTGGCCGCGGTAAGGCGGCCAACGGCGGAGCCCCTCGTGGCGGGCTGACAGCGATTCGGGGTAAGGCCGGGCGGGTGGACTGCGCAGGGGACGCTGCAAGTACATCCCTGTAAGCTCGGTCGCCGCATCCATGCGGCTCACGCCCCTGCGCAGCCCACCCGCCCGGCCACGGACACGTTGCTGGGCGCCACGGAAAGATCAGAAAAGCGGGGGCAACCGCGGGTCGCTGCGCTCGAGGGGGGCTGCCGTTGATGCGGCACGCCAGTAGATCCACGCCATGCGTGGATGCTTCGCACTGGATCAACCGATGCTCGTGCGATCCCTGCCGTCACTCTTCGCGCGGTACAACGCGCGGTCCGCGCGCTGGTACAGCAGCGCTGGGGTGCGGTCGTCCCCATCGAGTTCCACCAGGCCGGCACTGAAGGTCACCCGCAGGCCAAGTATGCCGGCCCAGTCCGGATGGTCATGGAACAGGCCGCGCAGGCGCGCGCACAATTGCGCTGCCTCCTCCAGCCGGGTGTCGTTGAGCAGCAGCGCGAATTCTTCGCCGCCGGTGCGTGCCGGCAGGTCCGAATCGCGACTGGCCGCGGCGATCACCTGGGCTACTTCCACCAGTACCGCATCACCGATGCTGTGGCTGTGCTGGTCGTTGACGTCCTTGAAGTGGTCGATGTCCAGCACCACCAGGCACAGCGGATGGCCGCTGCGCTGGGCACGGGCGAAGTCGCGGGCCAGCGCCTCGTCGAAACCGCGACGATTGGCCAACCGGGTCAGCGCGTCTTCGCGGGCCTGTCGTTCGAATGCCTCGGCCTGCCGCGCCAGGCGCTCGGCCAGTTCGGTCTTTTCCTGGTTCAGCGCCTGCAGGTGCACGGTCTGCGCCTGCAGGTCGAAGGTGGCCTCATCCACGCGCTGCGCCAGGCGCAGGTTGTTGGCCTTGTACTGCTTCAGCAGGAAGCGGTACAGCGCCACCAGTGCGGCCAGCAGCACCAGCCCGATCAGCGCCTGGACGCTGTGTCGCTGCCACCAGAACGGCTCGACGGTGAAGCTCCACACCGCTTCCTGATGACCCCAGCTGCCTCCCGGATGCGAGGCCGCCACGTGCAACGTGTAGTCGCCTGGCGGCAGGCCGACGAACTCCACGCTGCGCTGCGGGCCACGCTCCACCCAGCCATTGTCCAGACCCTCCAGCCGCGTGCGGTAGCGGATGCGGTCGGACATCAGATAGCTCAGGCCCACATAGCTCACCGCAAGCCGTCGCCCACCGGGAATCAAGTTGCGCTCGGGGCCTTCCCAGTGCACCGGCGCACCGTCGACCTGCACGTTCTCGATCGCCGCAGGGGGGGCCGGACGTTCGCGGAAACGCTGCAGCCGCTGCGGATCAACCATGCTCAGGCCACCGGCGGTCACCACCCAGAACGTGCCGTCCTGGCGCAGGATCGCCGACGGGCCGGAGCTGCCGTTGGCCTGCGCATTGGCCATGCCGTCGATTTCGTTGTAGCGCTCTACGGTTACCCGCGGCGCGCGTCCGTCGGCCACGGCGTTGAGCGTCGCCATATCGGTACGCAACACACCGCGGTTGCTGCTGATCCACACATTGCCCAGGCGGTCGGGCACCAGCTGGAATACCGCATCCACCGGCATGCCCTGCTCCAGGCCCACGCGCGCCAGCCTGCCGCCCTGCCAGCGGTACAGCCCGCGATCACTGCTGATCCACATCGCATCGCCGATCTGGTGGAATCCGAACACGCTGCGGCCACCGCCCAGCGGCGCCAGGTCGATCGACTGCACCCGATCACCGCGCAGCACGCGGATGCCTTCAATGGTGCCGATCCACAGATTTCCCTGGTGATCGTGTTCCAGCGCTGTGGTCAGCCCCCCCGGCATGCCTGGAACCGTGGGCACGCTTACCTGGTCACCCTCGATGCGGACCACGCCCTTCTGCGTTCCCGCCCAGACCACGCCGTCAGGCGCGATGCTGATCGCACGGATGTTGCCGCCGGGCAGGCCATCGGCCGCAGCGTAGTTGTGGCGAAGTCGTCCATCAGCGTGCAAGCGGTAGATGCCGTCGCCGAAGGTGCCCACCCACAGGTCGCCGCCGGCATCCTGGGCCAGGCTCAGCACCGAGGGCGCCTTGCCACCGCGATTGTGCAGCGGCATCGCGCGGAATCGACCGTCAGCGGTCTGCAGGTCCAGGCCGCTGGCACTGCCCACCCACAGGCGGCGGTCACGGTCTTCGAGCACCGTGCGCACGTAGTCGCCGCTGAGGCCGTCGCGTTCGGTGTAGCTGCTGAACAGCGTTTCGCGCAGGCGATACAGGCCGCCGTTTGCGCCCACCCAGATGCTGCCCTCGGCATCTTCGCGCAGGCTGACCACACGCCCGCCGGGCAGGTTCAGACCCGCCGGCAGGCGCTCCAGGCCATGCGCCGAGATGCGCAGCAGGCCCTGGTTCTCGGTGCCCAGCCACAGGTCGCCATGGCGGTCCTGCAGCATGGCGGTCAAGTGCAGCTGGCCAGGCAACCGGTGCACCAGCACCAGGCGATCATCCTCCACCCGGTACAGGCGCTCGCCCGCGACGATCCACAGCGCGCCATCGGGTGCGCGGTAGGGCCATGACAGCCCCTTGTCCACGCCCCACGCAGCCGGCGCGCGTTGCAGCACGCCGTCGTTGTCACGCAGCACCAGGCCGTCGAGGGTGCCGATCCAGACCCGGTCCTGCGCGTCGACCGCCATCTTGGTGAAGCTCATCGCCAGCGGCAGGTCCGGCGGTGGGGGCTGGTAGACGATGCCCTTGTCCGGGGTCAGATAGGCGATGCCCTTGCCTTCATACAGCAGCCACAGGCGCCCCTGGCTGTCCATCTGCATGGACTGGATCAGCACCTGCGGCGTATCCGGCTGGTGCTCCCAGACACGCCACTGGCCGTCACTGCCACGATGGCTGACGTTGCCACGCGAATCGCTGATCCACAGCCCGCCCTGCGGGTCGACCAGCAGCGCGCCGATGCCGTTGTCGCGCAGCCCTGGCCGCGTGCTGCGGTCGAACACGGTGAAATCCAGGCCGTTGTAGCGCACCAGGCCTTCCCAGGTGGCGAACCACAGGTGCCCTTCCGGGGTCTGCGCGATGTCGCGCAGCGAGTTGTGCGGCAGACCATTGCGCGAGGTCCACACGTCGATGGCGTAGTCGCGCAGCGGCGGTGCGCCACTCTGCGCGGCCAGCGGCGCGGCTATCGCCAGCAGCAGCCACAGCATGCCCAGTCGCAGCAGGCGACCGATCCTCTCCGCGTGGCGCCCCGCCCGGCGCCTTTCCGCCCCCTGTCCGCCCATCAGCGCAGCGGCGGCGGCCAGCTGCGGATGCCGGTGGTGGCGGCAGACGCGAACAGAAATGGCCGCACCGCGCAGGGCGGCATGCCGGCAGGAACGGGCAGGCTCATCGGACGAAGAATGGGGAAGTACGCAGATGATAGGGCAAACCCCACCGCTGGCGTCACCGTGATCGGCGCAACAGGGCCCGGTCCTGGATCGAGGCTGCTACCGGGCCTCGGCGCTGGTGGACCATTGCACCAGCGCTTCCAGCCCGCCTTCGGGGCGGTTGCGCAACCACAGTCGGCCCCCGTCCTTCTCGGCCAGCGCGCGGGCGATGGTCAGGCCCAGGCCGGCACCGCCGGTCTCGCGCGAACGTGATGTCTCCACCCGCACGAACGGGTCGAACACCGCTTCCAGCTGTTCATCCGCCAGCCCGGGGCCATCATCGGCGATGACCACGGTGATCGTGCCCTCGCCGCGCTCGACGCGTACCCGGGCGCGTTGCGCGTACATCACCGCGTTGTCCACCAGGTTGGAGAACAAGCGATGCATCGCCAACGGGCGCAGCATCAGTACTGCGCCGCTGCGGCCTTCAAAGACGACGTCGGCGCCGTCCTCGGCGGTGTCCTCGACGATGCTCTCCAGCAGCGAATCCAGGTCCAGCGCGGCGCGCTGTTCGGCACTCTCCGCACTTCGGGCCAGTTCCAGACCCTCGCGTACCAGCGCCTGCATCGCGGCCAGGTCGCCGATCAGGCGCTCGCGCAAGGTCTCGTCGGTCACGTTTTCCAGGCGCAGGCGCAGCCGGGTCAGCGGCGTCTGCAGGTCATGGGTGATCGCCGCGAGCATCTGCGTGCGTTCGGCCAGATGGCGCTGCAGCCGATGCTGCATGGCATTGAATGCCTCGGCGGCGCGCTGCACTTCGCGCGGCCCGCGCAGCGGCAATGGCGCCCGCTGCAGGTCATCGCCCAGGTCCTCGGCGGCGGCCGCCAGTTCCTGCAGCGGCGCGCTGGCCATGCGTGCGACCACGTAGGCCAGCACGGCAATGGCCAGCACCAGCAGGGTCAGGAACAGCGGGTCCACGGCGAGGATGCCGTTGTGTGCGATCGCCGGCGAATCCAGGGCGAGCTTCAGCAACGTGCCGTCATTGAGCACCACGTCCACCGCCCGGCACTTGGGTGGAATGAAGGTGGGATCGCGTTCGCGCGGCGGCTTGCGGTGGCCCGGCGGCGGCGGCGGCAGCAGATCCTGCAGTTTGGGAATGCACGAACGGAACGAGGCGAAGTGCACATGCGCCCGCGACACCGGGCCCGGGCGGTCCTCCAGCACTTCCATCAGCGCCTTGTCGGCGCGCCCGATGCGCGCACCGGGCTGCAGTGCGCGCACGCTGGGGCCACCGATCTCCAGCAGCCGTTCGCGCAGCTCCGGGTTGCCGTCGAGCAGGTTGATGTAACCCTGCAGGCGATCAGCGATGCGGTTCAGATTCTGCCGCTCGAATTCCTGCTGCCGCTTGGAACTGGCCAGCATGGTCGCGCCGATCGCGGCCACGCTCATGCCCAGCAGCAGGATCACGAACAGCCGTCCGACCATCGAGGACAGGAAGTGGCGCAGGCGCTTCATCGCGGCTTATTCCAGGTTGACGGCCGAGGCCAGCACGTAGCCTTCATTGCGCACGGTCTTGATCAGGCCATCGGGGCCGCCGTCATCGGCCAGCTTGTTGCGCAGCCGGCTGACCTGCAGATCAATCGCCCGGTCCTGCGCTTCATAGTTGCGGCCGCTGCTGAGGGCCACCAGCTGCTCGCGCGAGAGCACCTTGTTGGCATGCGCGATGAACACCCGCAGCAGGCGGAACTCGGCGCCGGACAGCACCACGACGCGCCCGTCCGGATCGACCAGGTGGCGATGCTCCAGATCGAAGATCCAGCGCGAGAACCGTGCACGGCGCACCGCCAGCGGCTCAAGATTGGCCGGAAGCGCTTCGGTACGGCGCAGCACGTTGCGGATGCGCGCCAACAGCTCGCGCGGTTCGAATGGCTTGGCCAGGTAGTCGTCGGCGCCCATTTCCAGACCGAGCACGCGGTCGATCGGCTCGGCGCGCGCGGTAAGCATGATCACCGGGGTGTTCGAGCGCGCGCGAAGGTCGCGGCACAGGGTCAGGCCATCCTCGCGCGGCAGGTTGAGGTCGAGCACGATCAGGTCCACGTGTTCGCGTTCCAGCAGCTGACGCATGCTGGTGCCATCGGCGGCGGTGCTGACCTGGTAGCCAGCGCGGCCGAGCTGCTCGGCGAGCAAGGTGCGGATATCGTTGTCGTCATCGACGATCAGCAAACGGTGCATCGGGTTTTCAGTCTCCATGTCGCGAATCATCCCGTGTCGGCAGCTGAACCGCATCCAGGCCAATGCGTACCACTGTATCCCCCGCCGTGCGGGATACCTGCTGATACGCAGTCTCGGCGACAGTGTTACATAGAGACACACCCCGAGGATTGAGCGAAGCGTCGCTCGATCTTCACAATGCCCACCAACGCCGCCACTGCGGCCCCCAGAGTGAAGCCGCCACGTGATCTCCCGCCTGTTGCCCGCGACCCGCAAGGGTCGCCTGATGTTGATCGCCCTGCTTGTCCTGATCGCCGCGGTGTCCGCCTGGTGGCTGCTGCGCAAGCCAGCCGCACCGGCCCTGGCAACTACCCCGGTCAGCCGCGGCGACATCGAACAGACGGTGGAAGCGACCGGCGTGATCGACGCCTACAAGCTGGTCAGCGTCGGTGCGCAGGCCTCCGGCCAGATCAAGTCGCTGAAGGTGCAGCTGGGCGACACGGTGAAGGAAGGCGACCTGATCGCCGAGATCGACGCCACCACCCAGCAGAACCAGGTGCTCAACGCGCAGGCCTCGCTGGACCAGGTGACCGCGCAGCGCGCGGTGCAGCAGGCGACGTTGCGCCAGGCCGAGCTGGAGTTCGCACGCCAGCAGCAGATGCTGGCGGCCGAAGCCACCTCGCGCCAGGAATATGATGCCGCCGAGGCCCAGCTGAAGACCGCGCGTGCGCAGCTGCAGTCTTACGAAGCACAGATCAAGGGCCGCGAAACCGAGCTGGGCACCGCCCGAGCCAACCTGGCCTACACGCGTATCGTCGCGCCGATGGACGGCACCGTGGTGGCGGTGGTGGCCGAGGAAGGCCGCACGGTGAACGCCAACCAGACTGCGCCGACCATCGTGATGCTGGCACGGCTGGACGTGGTGACCGTCAATGCCGAGGTCTCCGAGGCCGACGTGGTCAAGATCGAGGCCGGCATGCCGGTGTACTTCACCACGCTGGGCGATCCGGACCGCAAATACCACGCCACGCTGCGGCAGATCAATCCGGCACCGGCGTCGATCGCCAACGAAAGCTCGTCCAGTTCCAGCAGTTCGTCCAGCTCCAGCTCCAGCAGCGCGGTCTACTACAACGCGTTGTTCGACGTGGAAAATCCCGATGGCACCCTGCGCATCGACATGACCGCACAGGTATCGGTGCTGCTCAAGCAGGCCAAGGGCGTGCTGATGGTGCCGGCCGTTGCACTGGGTCCGAAGTCGCGCGACGGCGAGCGCATCGTGCGGGTGGTCGATGACAAGGGCCAGCCGCAGCCACGCAAGGTCAAGGTCGGCATCAACAACGGCGCCAACGTCGAGGTCCTGTCCGGCCTGAAGGAAGGTGAGCGTGTGGTGGTCGGTGAAGGCGGCGCTGCGGCAGCCGCTGGCGGCGGCAACCGCGGCGGCATGCAGATGCGGGTCGGCGGCCCGGGCATGGGGCGCCGATGAGCGCGACGACGCCGCTGCTGCGCCTGCGCGACCTGCGACGCGAATTCCCGGCCGGCGAAGACGTCATCGCCGTGCTGCGCGACGTCAACCTGGACATCCATGCCGGTGAGATGGTGGCGATCGTCGGCCAATCCGGTTCGGGCAAGTCCACGCTGATGAACATCCTCGGCTGCCTGGACCGCCCGACCCGTGGCAGTTACCAGGTGGCGGGCCGCGAGACCGGCAAAATGGCGCCCGACGAGCTGGCCGAGCTTCGTCGCGAGCACTTCGGTTTCATCTTCCAGCGCTACCACCTGCTGGGCGATCTCGACGCGCGCGGCAACGTGGCGGTGCCGGCCGTCTATGCCGGCAGCCCCGGCCCGGTGCGCACCGCGCGTGCCGAACAGCTGCTGCAGCGCCTCGGCCTGGCCGACCGCATGCACCACAAGCCCGGGCAGCTGTCCGGTGGCCAGCAGCAACGCGTGTCGATCGCGCGTGCGCTGATGAACGGTGGCGAGGTGATCCTGGCCGACGAGCCGACCGGCGCCCTGGATACGAAATCCGGCGAAGAGGTGATGGCCATCCTCGGCGAGCTGCATGCCGAAGGCCACACCATCATCATCGTCACCCACGACATGAGCGTGGCCGAGCACGCACAGCGCATCATCGAGATCCGCGACGGCGAGATCATCGCCGACCGCGCCAACCCGGCCGCGCCCAGCTACCGTGCGCAACGCGAACCGAGCGCGGGCGTCGCCCATGGCAGCAGCTGGCTGGCTGCCCGCGACCGCTTCACCGAAGCGTTCCGGATGGCTCTGCTGGCGATGAACGCCCACCGCCTGCGTACCTTCCTGACCATGCTCGGCATCATCATCGGCATCGCTTCGGTGGTATCGGTGGTGGCGCTGGGCAATGGCTCGCAGCAGCAGATCCTGCAGAACATCAGCGCGCTGGGTACCAACACCATCGACGTCTATCCCGGCCGCGGGTTCGGCGACATGCGTTCGGCGCGGGTGCAGACCCTCAAGGCCAGCGACGCCGATGCCCTGTCGCGGCAGAGCTACGTCGACAGCGCCACCCCCAGCGTGTCCAGTTCGGTCACCGCGCGCTACCGCAACCAGTCGGCCACCGCGCAGATCAGTGGCGTCGGCGAGCAGTACTTCCGCGTGAAGGGCGTGAGCCTGCTCAGCGGCAGCTTCTTCGACACCGATGCGGTGAAGGGACTCGGCCAAGTGGCGGTGATCGACGAGAACACGCGCACCCAGTTCTTCCCCGACAGCGACCCGGTCGGCCAGGTGATCCTGCTTGGCAACGTACCGGTGCGCGTGGTCGGCGTGGCGAAGAAGCAGAGCTTCGGTTTCGGCGGCAGCACCAGCCTGAGCGTGTTCGTGCCCTACACCACGGTGATGTCGCGCATGCTCGGGCAGAGCCATGTTTCCAGCATCACCGTGCGGGTGAACGATGAAACGCCGATGGATGCGGCGCAGGAAGCGATCACCCGGCTGCTGACCATGCGCCACGGCACCGAGGACTTCTTCCTCAGCAACAGCGCCGAGATCCGCGACACCATCGAACAGACGACGCGCACGATGACCCTGCTGATCGGCGCCATTGCCGCCATCGCGCTGCTGGTCGGTGGCATCGGCGTGATGAACATCATGCTGGTCTCGGTGACCGAGCGTACCCGCGAGATCGGCGTGCGCATGGCGGTGGGTGCGCGGCAGAGCGACATCCGCCAGCAGTTCCTGATCGAAGCGGTGCTGGTGTGCCTGCTCGGCGGCTTGCTCGGCATCGGCCTGGCATTGCTGATGGGCGTGTTGATCGGCCGTTTCGCCAGCGATTTCCAGGTGTTGTTCTCCACCGCTTCCATCATTGCCGCCTTCGCCTGTTCAACCCTGATCGGCGTGGCGTTCGGCTTCCTGCCGGCACGCAGTGCCGCCCAGCTCGACCCGGTGGAGGCCCTGGCCCGCGAATGAAGATGATGACCCGACTGCCGTTCCCCGCTCCGTCTCGCCTGCTGCTGGCCGGCGCCGTGCTGCTTGCACTCTCCGCCTGCGCCTCCGTGGGCCGCTATCCCGTCGCAGAGCCAAGCGTTGCCGCCACCTATGGCCGTGGCGATGCGACCCTCAACGCGCCGGCCGCCCCCCCACGCAGCGGTCTGGAGACCCCGGCCCGCGACATCCGCAACGATAACTGGTGGACCGGCTTCGGCGATGCGCGCCTGGACCGGTTGGTTGCGCAGGCGCTGACCGCCAACAGCGATCTTGGCGCAGCCGGTCTTGCCGTGCAGCGTGCGCGCCTGCAGGCTGGGCTGGCCAGCAATGCGCTATGGCCGCAACCTTCATCGTCCGGCGTGAGCGGCAGTGGCAGCCGTGCCACCGACCAGGCAGACGACTGGCGCCGCAGCTATTCCACCGGTGTGTCGCTGGGGTGGGAAATCGACCTGTGGGGCCGCCTGCGCACCCAGCGCGACATCGCCCGATGGGAGGCAGACGCCAGCGAAGAAGACCGGCAGAACACCGCCCTGCTGGTGATCGGCGATGTCATCAACCAGTACTGGGCACTGGCCTACCTCAACCAGTCCATTGCCACCGGCCAGGCCAACCTCGAGCGGCTGCAACGCACGCATGAACTGGTGCAGGCGCGCTTCGATGCCGGTGCGGTGTCGCGGCTGGAAGTACGCCAGGCACTGCAGAACCTGCAGTCACAGCGTTCGGCACAGAGCGCGCTGGAGCAACAGCGGGTGGAAGTGCGCAATGCGCTGACCGTGCTGCTGGATGGCACACCGTGGCCGCAGCAGGACGAACCGCAGAACCTGCTGGAGGCGCAGAGTCCGTCCATTGCCGAAGGTCTGCCGGCCGACCTGCTTGGCCGCCGGCCCGACCTGCGCGCGGCCGAACTGCGGCTGCGCAACAGCCTGAAGACGATCCGGGTGACCGCCACCCAGTACTACCCGGCACTGAGCCTGACCGGAAGCCTGGGTTCCAGCGCGACCTCGCTGGGCGATGTGCTGCGCAATCCGGTAGCGACGCTGGGGGCTGGCCTGTCGCTGCCTTTCCTCAACCTGCAGCGCGCGCAGCTGGATACGGACGTGGCCGGCACCAATTACCAGATCGCCGCCACCAACTTCCGCAAGACGCTGTACACCGCGCTGTCGGAGGTGGACAACGCCTTGTCCGCACGTGAGCAGCTGCTGCGCCAGGTGACCGCATCACAGGCGTCTTACGATGAAGCAGTGGAAGTGGAGCGCGCGCAGGAAGTGCGATATCGCGTCGGCGCCACCGACCTGCGCACCTGGCTGGAAGCGCAGCAGACCCGCCGCGATGCGGAACTGTCACTGGCGCGGGTGCGGCAGAGCCAGTTGAACAACGATGTGACGCTGTTCAAGGCGCTGGGTGGCAGCGCGGGGTAAGCGCGATGCGGGGCTGCGCCCCGCACCCGCAGAGGCAACAACAACAGCGCGGTTTCTGCAGGATCACCGGGGTGCCGTGGATGTGCGGGGACGCCGTGAACCCATCCCTGGGGGCTTGGTCGCCGCATCCATGCGGCTCACACCCCGCACACCCACGGCACCCCGGCTCATACAGTTCCGCGAGAGCTGATAGTAGATCCACGCCATGCGTGGATTGGGGGCCGGCAGAAAACAGGGGCAGATCCCTTTCCCAATGGAAAGGAATCTGACCCGGATCACGCTGCGGCGATGCCGATCAACCGCGCTGGCGCACGACCTCGAACAGGCTGACACCGGCAGCGACCGAAACGTTCAGGCTCTCGATCTCGCCCGGCATCGGAATCTTGACCAGACCGTCGCAGTTCTCGCGGGTCAGGCGGCGCAGGCCATCGGCTTCGCCGCCCAGCACCAGCGCGATGTTGCCCTTCAGGTCCAGCTGGTACAGCGACGCAGTGGCTTCACCGGCCAGGCCGTAGATCCACACGCCCTGCTTCTGCAGGTCCTTCAGGCAGCGCGACAGGTTGGTCACCGCCACCACCGGGATGCGGTCGGCGGCGCCGGCCGAGGTCTTGCGCACGGTGGCGTTGACCGTGGCCGACTTGTCCTTGGGAATGATCACGGCGGTGGCGCCGGCCGCAGCGGCCGAGCGCAGGCAGGCGCCGAGGTTGTGCGGGTCCTGCACCTCGTCCAGCACCAGCAGCAGCGCCTTGCCTTCCGCAGCGGTGACCAGGCCTTCCAGCTCGTTCTCGTTGTAGGTGCGGGCAGCGGCATAGCGCGCGGCCACGCCCTGGTGGCGCACCGAACCGCCCACGCCGTCCAGCGCCTGGCTGTTGACCTTGCGCACGTCGATGCCCTTGCGGCGGGCGTTTTCCTCGATCTCGGTCAGGCGCGGATTCTTCGCACCGGCCTCGACCAGCACTTCGCGGACGTTCTCGGCGTCGTTCTCGATGGAGGAGGCGACGGCGTTGACGCCGACGATCCACTGGCTGTTCTTGCTCATGCGGGCAGGACCGGAAAGGGGGTGGCTATGGTAGAGCATCGGGGGGCCGGGCGCTGCGGCGGCTCGCCGGGCCATGCCCGGCGACCGTTGTCCGCCACCCCCGCCGGGCTTGGCCCGGCGCTACCCGCGCGAGCGAGGCGGCCAGTGCGGGGTGTCGTGGTCGGGGTGCTGGTGGGACACGATCGTGGCCAGGAACTCCAGCGCGGCGACATCCTCCTCGGTGCGGCGGGCCGGCAGCTTGCCCAGCCCGTCAACGAAAGGCAGCTTGCGCTCGACGCCATATTGGATGGTCGGCGGCAGGCGTTCAGGCTGGTCGAAGGCACCGGCGGCCACCGCCACGCCATCGGGGGCTTCATAGGTCAATGGCGTGCCGCAGTCGGCACAGAAGCCGCGCCGCACGACGTTGGAGGACTGGAAATAACGCGGTTGGCCGCGGGTCCAGCTGAACTGCACGCCGCGCACCGAGACCAACGGCGCGTAGTAGGCGCCGAAGGCCTTCTGGCACATCCGGCAATGGCAGATCGAGCTGTCGGTCAGCTCGCCCCGCGCCTGGAAGCGGATCGCACCGCACTGGCAGCCGCCGCTGTACTCGGGTTGGCCCTGCATTGCCGCTTCCTCCGAAACGTCGTGCCAACCAACGGTTGGCACCTACCAGGTGAGGTGGGTGCCGACCGTTGGTTAGCACCTACCGGGGGAGGTGGGTGCCGACCGTTGGTCGGCACACCTTTCAATATTGCTTTTTCGTGCGCTTGGCCGGCTTGCCGCGCTCGGGCAGCGGCGCCGGGTTCTGCACCTCTTCCTCGCCCTTGTGCTCGACCAGACGGAAGTCGATCTTGCGCTCTTCCATGCTGGCCTTCAGCACCAGGATGCGCACCTGGTCACCCAGGCGGTAACTGCTGCCACGGCGCTCACCGGTCAACGTCTTGCGGGTCGCGTCGAACTTGTAATAGTCCTGCGGCAACTGGGTCACGTGTACCAGGCCCTGTACCTTCGAGTCGGCCAACTCCACGAACAGGCCGAAGCTGGTCACGCCGCTGATCACGCCGTCGAACTGGCCACCCACGTGCTTTTCCATCCACGCGGCGCGGTAACGCTCATCCACCTCGCGCTCGGCCTCATCGGCACGACGCTCACGCTCGGAACACTGCAGTGCCAGTGCGGCCATCTCGCGGGCGTTGTAGGTGAACTTGTCCAGCGGCTTGCCCGACAGCGCATGCTTGATCGCACGATGCACCAGCAGATCCGGGTAACGACGGATCGGCGAAGTGAAGTGCGCGTATGCCTCCAGCGCCAGGCCGAAGTGGCCGTTGTTGTCCGGGCTGTACACGGCCAGGCTCTGACTGCGCAGCAGCACCGATTCCAGCAGCGTGGCATCGGGACGGTCGCGGATCTTCTTCAGCAGCTTGGTGTAATCGCCCGGGCGCACCTTCGACCACGGCGGCAGGCTCAGCTTGAACTCCTTGAGGAATTCCAGCAGATCGGCGTACTTGGTCTCCGGCGGCTTCTCATGCACGCGGTAAGGCGCCGGCACATGGCGCGACAACAGGTACTTTGCCGCCTCCACGTTGGCCGCGATCATGCATTCCTCGATCAGCTTGTGCGCATCGTTGCGCACCAGCATACCGGCCTGGGTGACTTCACCCCGGTTGTCGAGCACGAAGCGGACTTCGCTGCTTTCAAATTCGATCGCGCCACGCTTGGTGCGCGCCTTGGACAGCACCTTGTACAGCTGGTGCAGGCGCTGCACCTGCGGCAACAGATCGCCGATGAAGGCCTTGGCACCGGCGTCATCCTCGCCCACTGCCTGCCACACCTGGGTGTAGGTCAGGCGCGCGTGCGAATTCATCACCGCTTCGTAGAAGCGCGAGCCGGTCACCTGGCCCTCGCGGTCGATCTGCATGTCGCAGACGAAGCACATGCGGTCGACCTTCGGCATCAGCGAACAGATGCCGTTGGACAACGTCTCCGGAAGCATCGGTACCACGAAGCCCGGGAAGTACACCGAGGTGGCGCGCTTCTGCGCTTCATCATCCAGCGGCGTACCAGGACGGACATAGTTGGAGACGTCGGCAATGGCGACCACCAGGCGGAAGCCGTCTGCGTTCGGCTCGCAGTACACCGCGTCGTCGAAGTCCTTTGCGTCCTCGCCATCGATGGTGACCAGCGGCGTGCTGCGCAGATCGACGCGGTCACCAATCATCGCCGGTTCGACCACCAACGGCACCGAGGCGGCTTCGTCCAGCACCTCCTGCGGGAACTCGAACGGCAGTTCGTGGCCGTGAATTGCGGTCTCCACCACCAGCGATGCGGTCAGCTTGTCGCCGAGCACGGCGATGATGCGACCGATCGGCGGACGGCGGCTGTCCGGTGCCTGGGTCAACTCGCAGACGACCAGCTGGCCATCGCGCGCACCGCCGATCTGATCCGGTGGCACCTGCACGTTGCGCTGGATGCGCTTGTCATCGGGCACCACGTAGTTGATGCCCATCTCGACGCTGAAGCGGCCGATCAGGCGTGTCATGCCGCGCTCGAGCACGCGGGCGATGCTGCCTTCGCGACGGCCACGATGATCGATGCCCGTAACACGCGCCAACACCTTGTCGCCGTGCATCACCTTGCGCATTTCGTACGGCGGCAGGAACAGGTCGTCGCCGCCTTCAACCGGGCGCAGGAAGCCGAATCCTTCCGGATTGGCAATCACCACGCCGGTGACCAGGTTCAACGTCTGGATGGGCGCGAATCCGCCGCGGCGGTTCTGCACCAGCTGACCATCGCGAACCATGGCGCCGAGCCGGCGCGATAGCGCTTCGGCACGGTCCGGTGCGGTCAGGCCCAGGCGCGCACCGAGTTCTTCAGCGGTCTGCGGCCCTTCGCAGCGCTCCAGCAGGGCCAGGATGGCCTCGCGGCTGGCGATGGGTTGTTCGTACTTTTCCGCTTCGCGGGACGCATAGGGATCGTCGATCACCTTGCCCGTCGGCGGCAGCTTGCGGCCCGGCGCCGGACCCGGTGCCTCTGCGTTGCGCGGGCCACGTCCACGCGGCGCGGCGGCTCCATCGGCCACGGTGGGCAGCCAACCCGGCAACGGCTTGCCTGGCTTGTTGTTGCGGGCCGGGCCGGCCTTGGCGCCCTTGTTCGGGGCTTCACTGCGGGACTTGCTCCCGCCCTTGCTTGGTTTTTTGGTAGTCATCGCCCTCCATGGTAGCCGTTGCGGGCGTGCAGAACGGGTCAGCAAAACAGTTGAAGCATCCCCATTAAGAATTTTCGGGAAATCGTTGACAGGTCCCCGGTTCATCTTCACAATTGCGCCTCTGGAACGCCCAGATGGCGGAATTGGTAGACGCACTAGTTTCAGGTACTAGCGGGTAAAACCGTGGAGGTTCGAGTCCTCTTCTGGGCACCAACGAAAAAACTCCTCGCTTCGGCGGGGATTTTTTTTGCCTGTAATCCGGATGCGGCACCCCATCCACGCATGGCGTGGATATGCAGGGCGCGACCGGCGCGGGAGTTTCACAAGGGTGTTGACACCTCCATCACGGCACCGCATAATTCTCCTCCTCGACGCCCAGGTGGCGGAATTGGTAGACGCACTAGCTTCAGGTGCTAGCGGGGGCAACTTCGTGGAGGTTCGAGTCCTCTCCTGGGCACCATGTCGAGAATGAAAAACACCCGCGAAAGCGGGTTTTTTCTTGTCTGGCGTCCGGCCAGCATCACCACCACGAACGCAGCACCAGCTCCAGGCCCAGCAGCAACAGGAAGCCGAGGAAGCACGCACGGAATACCCGCGCACTGATGCGCTGGCGGATCACCTGCCCCAGCCACATGCCGGCCAGCGACGGCACCACTGCCAACGCGCTCAGGCCGAGCTGCTGCACGCCGAACGCGCCATGCAGCACCAGGCCTGTGGTCAGCGAAATCGTGGACACCGTGAATGCAAGGCCCAGCGCCTGCACCAGCTCGTCGCGCTGCAATCCCAACGACTGCAGGTAGGGCACCGCCGGCATCACGAACACGCCAGTTGCGCCGGTCACCACACCGGACATCGCGCCCACCAGAGGTCCCAGCCAGCGCTCGCGCCGAGCCGGCACCCGCAACACCGGCGCCAGCAACGCGTACCCGGCGTAGACCACCAGCGCCACGCCCAACGCGGCACGCGAGACATCACGATCCACCCGCACCAGCAGCGCGGCGGCGCCGAGGGTGGCGATCACCACCGCCAGCATCATCGGCCACAGTCGCCGCACGATCTGCCCCACCGAAGGCCCGGACAGCAACTGCCAGGCATTGGTGACGAAGGTGGGAATGAACAGCATCGAGGCCGCCGCGACCGGCGACAGTGCACCACCCAGCAGCCCCATCGCCACGGTCGGCAGGCCCATGCCGGTCACGCCCTTGACCACGCCGGCCAGCAGGAACACCACCACCAGCAACGCGTAGAAGTAGATCGTTTCGTTCATTACCTCATTGGAGCCGCCAGCACTTCAGCGCACAATGCGGCATTCCCGCCCTACCCTTCGGCTGCTCCGAAGGCAACGGCCACGATGCGAGGTCATGACATGCGCCTGGACATTGCCGATCTGCGCCTGTTCCTGGCAGTAGTCGAAGCCGGCAGCATCACCGCCGGCGCCGTAGAAGCGAATCTGGCATTGGGATCGGCCAGCGAACGCCTGCGCGCGATCGAAACCGACGCCGGCACCGCGCTGCTGACCCGGCACCCGCGCGGCGTCAGCCTGACCGAAGCCGGCGCCGCACTGGCCCATCACGCGCGCCTGATCCTGCAGCAGCAGGCACAGTTGCGCGGCGAACTGCAGGCCTTCGCCCACGGCGCACGCGGCACCCTGCACCTGTATGCCAACACCGCGGCATTGACCAACTATCTGCCCGCGCGACTGGCCCCATGGCTGGCCGAACGCCCTCGCCTGCGCGTCGAACTGCACGAACGCACCAGCAATGAAGTCGTGCGTGCGATCCGTGCTGGTCAGGCAGAGGCCGGCATCATCAGTGACGCCGTCCCCGCCGACGGACTGCGCCGCCATGTGGTTGCGGAAGACCCGCTGATGATGCTGCTGCCGGCTGGCCATCGCTTCGCCGCGCGACGCTCGCTCGACTTCAGCGATGTGCTGGGTGAGACCTTCGTCGCGCTGGCCGACGGCAATGCACTGCAGACCTATATCGAAGAACTGGCAGCAGAGGCCGGACGCATGCTCGACGTCCGCATCCGCATGAAGACCTTTGAAGGCCTGTGCACGATGGTGGGCCATGGCATCGGCGTGGGCATCGCGCCACGCACGATCGCACGGCAACACCGACGGGCCACCGGCATCGTCGCCGTTGCACTCGGCAACGCATGGGCGCAACGCCGACTGTGCGCCGCGTTTGCCGACTGGACATCGCTCTCGCCGCCGATGCGCAGCCTGCTGCTGCATCTGGATGTGGACGCGGGAATGGATGCAGAAAAAAATGTGTGAAATGGTGTTGACACATATCCAACCTTCCTGCAAAATTCTCCTCCTGAGTCGCCCAGGTGGCGGAATTGGTAGACGCACTAGCTTCAGGTGCTAGCGGGGGCAACTTCGTGGAGGTTCGAGTCCTCTCCTGGGCACCATGACTCAGACAATGATCAAACCCGCGCAAGCGGGTTTTTTCATTTCCGGGGTTGGATGATGTGTGACGCTAAAGAGCGCCTCCTGTGAGCCGATGTCAGGATCAAGGCCGCAGCGATCACACTCATGGAAGAATCACAAAAACTGGATATAGCTACACTCTACCCCCTTGTAAAAAGGCTTGACGCGGAATACGTGAGAGAAGTCAAATCGCGTCGACCTGAGCCAGCCAGCGATGTCATCCTCAAGGCCCTGTTGCTCGCCATGGGCGTACTCGCCTCAGCGGTTGTGGCCGCGATAGGCACCAAGCAACTGCTAGGACCAGATGATGCGACGTTCTGGCACCCCATCGGGCAAGGATTGCTCATCTTTCTGTCAGGGCTCGCTGCGTGCTGGGCCGCAGGATTTCTTTTCGACATTTTCAGTTCCGCGCTCAGGTCTCATCGCAACTACCTGAGGGACATCGACAGCGGACTCGCTCGCGATGACGAAATCGCCATCAGGCTGAGATTCGGAATCCAGCAAATCGCCGCTAGTGAAGCCGGACAATCAAGTCGGTCGTCACCGGGCTCTACGGCCCGCATGGTGAGTCGACTCCGCACTCTGGTCCTCCATCTCAATTCGGAGACCAAGATCCGGATCACCCGCGCGAACACGGGCGCGCTGCTTGGCGCGTTGGCCGGCTTTGCGATCACCACATCCGACACGTTGCAGAAATTCTGGGGTGTAAAGGTCCCCATGGAAGTGCCCAGCTATACGCTTTCACTTGCGATTGGAGTGATGTTGGGAGCGCTGCTGCAAACACGCTTCGCAGCCAAACTCTCACGTCTGGCCGAGTTGCTTGAGCGCGTCGCGGATATGGAAACCAGCGCCAATCCAAACCCCTGAAGAACCACCCCGCCCTACGCCGTACAAACAAAAACCCCGCCTTCCGGCGGGGTTTCTGCGTTTCAACAACAACGATCGATCAATGCCCGCCACCGGCGGCGGCACCCGCACCTGCACCGAATGGCGGCTTGGCCAGCCACAGGAACGAGATGATCGCCAGGAAGATCCAGCCCAGCAGGAAGAAGATGTCGTTGAAGCCCATCTGTGATGCCTGGTGGTTGATCATGTTGTTCAGCACCGCCGCACCATGCTGCAGGTCGCCCTGCCCCATCGCCGCTACCTGGTCCTGCATGCCCGGCTGATATACCGAGATGTGTTCGGTCAGGTCTGCGTGATGCACCTGCGTGCGACGCGCCCACAGCCAGGTGGTCAGCGACGCGGCGAAGCTGCCGCCCAGCGTGCGCAGGAATGTGGCCAGGCCCGAGCCGGCCGCGATCTCACGACCATCCAGGTCCGACAGCAGGATCTGCAGCACCGGCATGAAGAACAACGCCACGCCGATGCCCATGATCAGCTGTACGCCGGCCACATGATTGAAGTCCACCTGCAGGTTGAAACCCGAACGCAGGAAGCTGGTCATCGACAGCACCACGAACGCGATCGTGGCCAGCATGCGCATGTCGAAGCGCGATGCGTACTTGCCCACGAACGGGGTCATGATCACCGGCAGGATGCCGATCGGTGCGGTCGCCAGGCCTGCCCATATCGCGGTGTAACCCATGTCGCGCTGCAGCCACTGCGGAATCAGCAGGGCCACGCTGAAGAACGCGGCGTAGGCCACCACCATCGCCAGCGTGCCGGCGCGGAAGTTGCGGTGCCGGAACAGCTTCAGGTCGACGATCGGGTCCTTGTCGGTCAGTTCCCAGATCAGGAACACGGTCAGCGCCACCACGGCCACGCAGGCCAGCACCACGATCTTCATCGACGAGAACCAGTCCTCGTCGTTGCCCAGGTCGAGTACCAGCTGCAAGGCGCCCACGCCGATCACCAGGGTGACCAGGCCGACGTAGTCCATCTTCGGCTTTTCGACCTGCTCCGGGCGGCCCTTCAACTGATTACCGACCACCAGCGCTGCGAAGATGCCCAGCGGCACGTTGATCAGGAAGATCCATTCCCAACTGTAGTTGTCGGTGATCCAGCCACCGAGGATCGGCCCACAGATCGGCGCCACCACGGTGATCATCGCCAGCAGCGCCAGCGCCTGTCCGCGCTTTTCTCTTGGATAGATCGAGACCAGCAGCGACTGGGTAATCGGGTACATCGGGCCGGCGACGAAGCCCTGCAGCGCGCGCGACAGCACCAGCATGCCCATGCTCTGGGCCAGACCGCACAGCAGCGAGGTGATCACGAAGGCCAGCGTGGCCCACACGAACAGCTTGCGCTCGCCGAAGCGACGGCTGAGCCAGCCGGTCAACGGCAGTGCGATCGCGGTGCTGACCGCGAACGAGGTGATGACCCACGTTGCCTGCTGCGAACTGGCGCCAAGATTACCGGCGATGGTCGGCAACGAGACGTTGGCGATGGTGGTGTCGAGCACCTGCATGAACGAGGCCATCGCCAGGCCCACGGTGCACAGGGCCACACTGGGTGGCAGGAAGCCGGCGGCCGCACCCGGCGCCGCCGGTGCGCCCGGAGACCCGGGCGCAGCTGGAGCTTGTGCGGACATGGCCGGCCTCAGCTCGCCTTGCCCTGCTGCGGCAGGTTGCCCTGGATGATCGTGTGGATCACCTCATCGGCATCGTGCAACTGCTTGGCGTACACGTCGGTGTCGAACACCGTGCCCTTGGCGGCCGCGCTCGGCAGCACTTCGCCCTTCTGGTCGCGCAGGCTCACTTCGGCCTTCATCGACAGGCCGATGCGCAGCGGGTGTTCGGCCAGCTGCTTGGCATCGATGGCGATGCGCACCGGCACGCGCTGCACGATCTTGATCCAGTTGCCGCTGGCGTTCTGCGCCGGCAACAGCGAGAACGCCGAACCGGTGCCCAGGCCCAGGCTGTCGATGCGGCCCTTGTACTTGACGTCGCCGGCATACAGGTCCGACTTCAGCTCCACTTCCTGGCCCAGGCGCATGTGGCGTAGCTGGGTTTCCTTGAAGTTGGCTTCAACCCACATCTGCTCGGTCGGCACCACCGCCATCAGCGCATTGCCCGGCTGCACGCGCTGGCCAACCTGCACCGAACGACGGGCAACATAGCCGGTGACCGGGGCGACGATGCCCGAACGCGCATTGTTGAGGAAGGCCTGGCGCAGCTGCGCGGCGGCAGCCTGCACATCCGGCTGGGTGGCGATCACGGTGTCATCGACCAGCGCACGGTTGCGCTCGACGGTCTCGCGCGAACCGGCCACGGCCGCTTCGGCAGCCGCCAGCTCATCGCCTGCATGGGCCAGCTCTTCGTTGGAAATGGCGCCGGTGGCGGCCAGGCCCTTGCGGCGTGCGAAGTCGTCGCGCACGCGCTTCAAGGTCACCTGACGTGCGTTCAGATCTGCCTGCGCACCTTCGACGCTGCGGTACAGGCCGCGGGTCTGGCGCACGGTCTTGGCCAGGTTGGCTTCAGCCTGCTGCAGGGCGACCGACGTGTCCGCCGGGTCCAGCTGCACCAGCAGCTGGCCGCGCTCCACGCGCATGCCGTCATCGGCGTTGATGGCGACCACGGTACCGGCCACCAGCGGGGTGATCTGCACCTGGTTGCCCTGCACGTAGGCGTCGTCGGTCTCTTCGAACCAACGGCCAAACATGAAGTACCACAGCGCCAGTGCCGCCAGCAGCAGCACGACGATCACGAACAGGCCGCGCAGCAGTTTGCCGCGACGGTTGGGGGCGGCGGGGGCCGCAGTGTCTTGGGTCTGGCTCATGGCAGGCGTCTTCAGGAATGCGAGGAATCGGAATGGGAAGCAAGCGGTGCGGCATCAGCATCACTGGGCTGGAAACCACCGCCGAGCGCCTTGCTCAGGCGCACCGAGGTCTGCAGCTGCTGCGACTGCAGGCCGGCCAGCTGCTGCTGCGATTGCAGCAGGGTGGACTGCGCGGTCAGCACGTCCAGGTAGCTGCCGATGCCGGCGCGATAGCGCTGCTGGGCCAGGTCGAATGCAGCGCGTGCGGTATCCACCGCCTGCTGCTGCGACTGTGCCTGCTGCGCCAGCGAGCGCACCGCGTTGACCTGGTCGGCGACGTCGCGCAGTGCATCGAGCACCGCCTGGTTGTAGTTCGCTACGGCCAGGTCGTACTGCGCATCGGTGTTGGCCAGGTTGGCGCGCAGCTTGCCGCCTTCGAAGATCGGCAGGCTCAGCGCCGGACCGATGTAAGCGAAGCTGGAGCTGCTCTGCAGCAGGTCGCCGACATTGGGTGCGACCACGCCGGCCAGTGCGGTCAGGTTGAGGCTCGGGTAGAACTTGGTCTTGGCGACCTTGATCTGCTTGTCCGCCGCTTCCACCCGCCAGCGCGCGGCGACGATGTCGGGGCGACGGCCGAGCAATTCGCTGGGCACCACGCCCGGCAGCTGCAGGGCCAACGGGTTCATCGTGCGCGGGCGTTCGATCGACAGGCCCCGGTCCGGGCCCTTGCCGACCAGCGCGGCCAACGCAGTGCGTCCCGCGTCGATGCGCTGCTGCGCCGCCAGCAACTGCTGCTGTGCGGCCGGCACACGGGCTTCGGCCTGGCGCACCTGCAGGTCGCTGTCGATGCCGGCGCTGCGACGCTGACGGGTCAGTTCCAGCGACTTCTGCGAGCGCGCCAGTTCTTCTTCGGCCACGTCATTGAGCTGCCAGGCGTAGGCCAGATCGGTATAAGCCTGGGCGATGCCGGTGGACAGGTTCAGGCGTGCGGCCTGGGCCTCGACGGTAGCGGCATGGGCGCCGTCCACGGCGGCTTCCCAGGCGGCGCGCTTGCCGCCCCACAGGTCGACGCCATAGCTGAAATCGAAGGCGACCTGGCTGCTGCCGGCGTAGTGACCACCGATTTCATCGCCGGCCATCGATTCGGGCAGGCGCAGGCCGGTGTAGCCACCGGACACGGAGAGGCTGGGCAGGCGATCGGCGCGTGCGGTGCCGACCTGTGACTGTGCCTGGCGCAGGCGGGCGTCGGCGGCGTCCAGGCTCGGATGGCCGGCCAGGCCTTCGGCGATCAGCGCATCCAGCTGCGCATCGCCCAGTGCCTTCCACCAGTCCTGGGCGGGAAAACCGGCGGCGCTCAGATCGCTGTCGGCCAGGGTGCGTTCGCTGTGCAGGCTGTCCACATCGAGCACGTGGCCCTGCGGGTTCAGGCCGCGGCTGCTGGCGCAGGCGGCCAGGGCCAGGGCCAGCGCTGAAACCAGCAGCGCGCGCCCGGACCGGCGGAGAGTGGGATACGGGATCGGGTTCATGGGGTCGTCAAGGAATCGCGGATTCGGGTCAGGAGGGACAGCAGCTGCGTGCGTTCGTCGGCGGACAGATCGCGCAGGGCGTAATCCATCACTGCGTCGCCGCGCAGCTTCAACCGCGCCCAGAGCGCGCGGCCTTCATCGGTCAATACGATCTGCAGCGCACGCCGGTCCTGGGCATGCGGCTCGCGGCGCACGCAACCGAGCGCTTCCAGCTTGTCCAGCAGGCGGGTGACCGCGCTGGGCACCTGGTCGATGGCCTGGGCCAGCTCGTTGGCCGTGCACGGCGCCATGTTCGAGAGCACCTTCAGCCCGATGTAGTGGGTGAAGCCGATGCCGAGGTCTTCCTCGGCCATGGACGCATCGAGCTGGCGGACCAGGCCGTCGCGCACCTGGCGCAGCAGCAGGCCGAAGCTGGGGGGAGTGGTTGCAGGACAGATCATGGGGGAGCATTCTCTTCCAAAAAAAATATTTCTCAATGGAAATATTCGATCTGGCATCAAATGCTGTGTTGCAGCAGTGGGCTGGATCAGGTGAAGGCGCCACCTTAATGGCGCTCCCAACTGGCCCGGTAGTACAATCCAGCCAATGAATGTCACATTCAAGCCACCCCTAGCCCACGTGAAGGCGGGCGAACCCGGACCTGCCACCCTGCTGCGTGAAGAAGCCCTGGACTGGTTCGAGCGCAATGACGGGCCGCCGGTCATCGCCTTCCGCTTCGACAGCCCGCAGGGACTGGCCCGCGAAGTGGACTGGCATCACCACGTCCGCGCGCAGCTGATCTGCGTCGAACGCGGCCTGCTGACCACACGCACCTCGCATGGCACCTGGTCGCTGGCGCCAGGCTCGGCAGGCTGGATGCCACCGGCCGAACCGCATACGGTCCACATCGATGGCCCCCTGCGCGGCTGGGGCATGGTGCTGGCCGCACCGCTGTGCGCCGAATTGCCTGCCGACCCGTGCGTGCTGGGCATCTCGCGGCTGGCGCAGGCGGTGGCCGAACGCATCTGCGACTGGCCGCAGGACTACGAAAGCACCGCCGAGCGGCAGCACATCATCAACGTGCTGCTGGACGAGATCCGCACCGCGCCGCGCCAGCGCATGCACCTGCCGATGCCACGCGACCGGCGCCTGCTGAAGATCGCCTCACAGCTGCTGGCCGACCCGGCCGACGAGCGCGGCCTGGCGCAGTGGGCGCATTGGGCCGGCCTGTCGCCGCGCAGCCTGACCCGCCATTTCCGCGACGAGACAACGCTGAGCTTCGCCCAATGGCGCCAGCAGGCGCGGCTGGCCGAGGCGCTGCGGCAGCTCAGCGAGGGCCGCAGCGTGGCCGATATCGCCCACGCGCTGGGCTTCAGCAGCGCCAGCGCCTTCGTCACCGTGTTCCGGCGACACTTCGGGCTACCGCCCGGACGCTACCTGGCACGGGCCGGCCACGGCCTGGAACCGGGCCTGGATCCTGCACGCGGCTTGGCATCCCCCGCCGCATCCGGATAATCACTGGATTGAGAGCGGCGACCGCCGTCACCGCCTCCCGACATAGGTAACAACGCCGCATGACCGATCTTGCCCGCCCCGTGTTCCACGGTTTCGAACAACTGCCGCTGCGCGAATACGCCGAACGCGCCTACCTCGACTACTCGATGTACGTGGTCCTGGATCGCGCCCTGCCGTTCCTCGGCGACGGCCTGAAGCCCGTGCAGCGCCGCATCATCTATGCGATGAGCGAGCTGGGCCTGAATGCCGCGTCCAAGCCGAAGAAGTCCGCGCGTACCGTCGGTGACGTCATCGGTAAGTACCATCCGCATGGCGACAGCGCGTGCTACGAAGCGCTGGTGCTGATGGCGCAGCCGTTCTCGTACCGTTATCCGCTGATCGAAGGCCAGGGCAACTTCGGTTCCAGCGACGACCCGAAGTCGTTCGCGGCGATGCGTTACACCGAATCCAAGCTGACCCCGATCGCCGAAGTGCTGCTGGGCGAACTGGGCCAGGGCACCACCGACTGGGCACCGAACTTCGACGGCACCCTGCAGGAACCGACTTGGATGCCGGCACGCCTGCCGCATCTGCTGCTGAACGGCACCACCGGCATCGCCGTGGGCATGGCCACCGATGTGCCGCCGCACAACCTCAATGAGATCGTCAGCGCGCTGCTGCACCTGCTGGACGATCCGGATGCCAGCGTGCGCGACCTGTGCGAGCACGTGAAGGGCCCGGACTACCCGTCCAACGCCGAGATCATCACCCCGGCCAACGACCTGCGGAACATGTACGAGACCGGCAACGGCAGCGTGCGTGCGCGTGCGACCTACATCAAGGAAGCGCACAACGTGGTGGTCACCGCGTTGCCGTTCCAGGTGTCGCCATCGAAGGTGATCGAGCAGATCGCCGCGCAGATGCGTGCGAAGAAGCTGCCGTGGCTGGAAGACGTGCGCGATGAATCCGACCACGCCAACCCGGTGCGCGTGGTACTGGTGCCGCGTTCGAACCGCGTCGACGCCGAGCAGCTGATGGGCCATCTGTTCGCCACCACGGACATGGAGCGCAGCTACCGCGTCAACCTCAACGTGATCGGGCTGGACGGCCGTCCGCAGGTGAAGAACCTGAAGACGCTGCTGAGCGAATGGCTGGCGTTCCGCAGCAGCACCGTCACCCGCCGCCTGCAGCACCGCCTGCAGAAGGTCGAGCGTCGCCTGCACCTGTTGGAAGGCCTGCTGGTGGCGTTCCTCAACCTGGACGAGGTGATCCACATCATCCGTACCGAGGACGAACCGAAGGCGGCGCTGATCGCGCGCTTCGGCCTGTCCGAAGACCAGGCCGAGTACATCCTGGAAACCAAGCTGAAGCAGCTGGCCCGCCTGGAAGAGATGAAGATCCGTGGCGAGCAGGACGAGCTGGCCAAGGAACGCGACAAGATCATGGCCATCCTCGACAGCAAGACCAAGCTGAAGAAGTTGATCCGCGACGAACTGCAGGCCGATGCCAAGAAGTTCGGTGACGAGCGCCGTTCGCCGCTGGTGCAGCGCCAGGCGGCGCAGGCCATCGACGAGACCGAACTGGTACCGAGCGAGCCGATGACGGTGGTGATGTCCGAGAAGGGCTGGATCCGCGCCGCCAAGGGCCACGACATCGACGCCTCGACCCTGTCCTACCGCGATGGCGACGCCCTGCAGGGCGCGGTGCGTGCACGCAGCACCCAGCAGGTCGCGTTCCTGGACAGCGAAGGCCGCGCCTACTCCACGCCGGTGCATACCCTGCCCTCGGCACGCGGCAACGGTGAACCGCTGACCGGCCGCTTCTCGCCGGCCGCCGGCACCAGCTTCGTGACCCTGGCCAGCGCCGAACCGGATACCCGCTTCGTGCTGGCCTCGACCCACGGCTATGGTTTCGTCACCCGCTTCGAGAACCTGATCGGCCGCAACAAGGCCGGCAAGGCGATGCTGAACCTGTCGGCGGGCTCGTCGGTGCTGTCGCCGTCGGTGGTGGCCAACGTCGGCACCGACCGCATCGTCGCGGTGACCAGCTCGGGCAACCTGCTGGCGATCGCCGCCAGCGACCTGCCGGAACTGGACAAGGGCAAGGGCAACAAGATCATCGAGATCCCCAAGGCCAAGCTCGCCACCGAACGCGTGGTGGCGATCGTGGCGATCAGCCCGGGGCAGACCCTGCAGGTGCGCAGTGGCCAGCGCACGATGGGCCTGAAGTTCAACGAGCTTGAGCCCTACCTGGGCGCCCGTGCCACCCGTGGCCACCTGCTGCCGCGTGGCTGGCAGAAGGTGGAAGGGCTGTCGGTCGAATGAGGCGCGGGGTCGGATCCCTTTCCAGCGGAAAGGGCTCCGACCCCATGCACCGCCTCTGGTAGATGCCAACCTTGGTTGGCACGCCACACCCGATGGGGTCAGAGCCGTTTTCTTCGAAAACGGATCCGACCCCGGACGTCAGACACAAAAAAGCCGGGGCATTCCCCGGCTTTTTTGTTTGTCGGCTGGCGGGCGGTGGAGCAGCTGGCTGGCGAAGGCTGGCTGGCGGTGCTCCGGTGCTGGCGGGCGACGGGACGTTGTGCTTCTGCGAAATGCAGCCAAGCATGGCTTGGCTCTACTTCAGGTACAGCAGCCGACCAGCGGTCGGCTCTACCGGAAAGCAGCCGAGCATGGCTCGGCTCTACATCAAGCGGCACCGGGCATCGCCCGGCCCCACCTCCGGATCAGTGCGCCGGGGCGCCGCTGCCGTCGATCTTGCTCAGCTGGTACAGCTCCAAACCGATGCGCTTGATCAGGCCCAACTGCTGCTCCAGCCACCAGGCGTGGTCTTCCTCGGTGTCCTTCAACTGCGCCAGCAGCATGTCGCGGCTCACGTAGTCGCCCTTCTCCTCGCACAGCTTCATGCCGGCGGCGAGGTTGTTGCGAACGGCGTATTCGGTGTCCAGGTCCTTGCGCAGCATTTCCTCCACGGTCTTGCCCGGCTCGGTGGCATGCGGGCGCATGTCCGGGTCGCCGCCCAGGAACAGGATCCGGCGCAGCAGCGCGTCGGCGTGCTGGGTCTCCTCTTCCATCTCGTGGTTCAGGCGTTCGTACAGCGCGAACAGGCCCTGGTCCTCGTAGCGGCGGGAGTGGATGAAGTACTGGTCGCGGGCGGCGAGTTCGCCGCGCAGCAGTTCCTTCAGGCAGGCGATGACGTCCGGGTTGCCTTTCATGGGGGGAGCTCCTGTGAATCGATGGCGCCCATGGTGCCCCATCTGCAGATACGGTGATCTAATCGGAATCAGTCGCAGTTGCGCCTGCGGCTACAATCGGCCTACATGCTCGGGAAGGACCTGCAATGCGTCGTACGTGGCGGTGGATTCTGGGTGTGTTGGTCGCGATCGTGCTGCTCGCGGTGCTGGTCCTGTGGTTGCTGCTGCGCGGCAGCCTTGCCGAGCTGGACGGCGAGCGCCCTTTGCCCGGGCTGGCCGGCAAGGTCACCATGGAGCGCGATGCGCTGGGGGTGGTCACCATCACTGCCGGCAACAAGGCCGATGCGCTGCGGGCACTCGGCCGTATTCATGCGCAGGAACGTTATTTCGAAATGGACCTGATGCGGCGCAGTGCCGCAGGTGAACTGTCCGCCCTGTTCGGGGCGAAGGCGATCGAGGCCGACAAACGCATGCGCGTACACCGCCTGCGCGCGCGCACCGAGGCCCATCTGCAGGATGCGCTGGGCAGCGACCCTGCGGCCGTGCGTGCCTATGTGGACGGGGTCAACCAGGGTCTGGGCAGTCTGGCGGTGCGGCCATGGGCCTACCTGCTGCTGCGGCAGGCGCCGCAACCGTGGCAGGCCAGCGACAGCGTGCTGGCAGGCCTGGCCATGTATGCCGACCTGCAGGACCCCAGCAACCAGTCGGAACTGGCCCTGCAGCGCATCCGCGCGGTGGTGCCGCCGGCCCTGTACGCCCTGCTGGCGCATGACGGCAGCGAGTGGGACGCGCCGCTGGCTGGCGCTCCCCGCGGCAACGCCAGCCTGCCCGACGCCAGCCAGCTGGACCTGCACACGCTGAAGGCCGCAACTGGCGCAGCTGCCGAAGATGCCGACGCGGTCGGCAGCAACAATTTCGCCGTTGCCGGCGCACTGACCGCCGATGGCCGTGCGATCGTCGCCGACGACATGCACCTGGGCCTGCGCGCGCCAAGCCTGTGGTTCCGTGTGCGCCTGCGCTACCCCGATCCGCAGGCCGCAGGTGGCCAGGTCGACGTCAGCGGCTTCTCGCTGCCGGGCGTGCCGGCGGTGATTGTCGGCAGCAACGGCCACGTGGCCTGGGGCTTCACCAACAGCTACATCGACACCGCCGACTTCCGCAGCGAACCCGCCGACGCTGCGGTGACCGTGCATGAGGAGCGGATCGTCGTGGCCGGTGGTACCGACGTGCAATTCCCGGTACGCGAGACCGCGTGGGGACCGATCCTGCACACCCACGCCGATGGCAGCGGCGACGCCCTGCGCTGGGTCGCGCAGTTGCCGGGCGCGGTGCGCATGGACTTCGCCGACATGGCACGCGCCGCCGATCTGGACCAGGCCCTGCAGATTGCCGACCACGCTGGCATTCCAGCGCAGAATCTGCTCATCGGCGACCGCAGTGGGCGCATCGCGTGGCGCTTGATCGGCGCGCGACCTGACCGTGGCCGGGACTGCGCACCACTGGGCTTCAATGACAATCATGGCAACCAGGACTGCGCGCCCTGGCCGATCCGCAGCGACGCCGCGCCGAGCCTGATCGATCCTGCTGCGCATCGGCTGTGGACCGCCAACAGCCGCGTGGTGGACCAGGCGACCCTGGCCACCGTCGGCAATGGCGGCTACGACCTCGGCGCACGCGGCCGGCAGATCCGCGATCTGCTGGCCACGCAGGAGCGCTTCGACGAACACGACCTGCTGGCAATCCAGCTGGACGACCGCGCAGTGTTCCTGCAGCGCTGGTGGGTGCTGCTGCACGAGGTGGTCGGGCACAGCGACGATCCGGCCCTGAAGCGATTGGGCACAGTCAGCAGCCATTGGGACGGTCGCGCCGCGATCGATTCGGTCAGCTACCGGGTCGTGCGCGAGTTCCGTACACAGGTGCTCGACACGCTGACCGATGCGCTGCTGGCACCGGCCCGGGCGCAGCTGGGCGAGGACTTCCTGGCACCGCGCCTGGCGCAGCTGGAAGGCGTCGCCTGGCCGATGCTGGAACAGCGCCCCGCCAACCTGCTGCCACCCGCGTACACCAGCTGGGATGCGCTGCTGGCCGATGCTGCACGTCACACCGAAGCGGAGCTGTCCAAGCAGGGGCCGCTGGCGCACCGCAGCTGGGGCGAGCGCAATACCGCAGCGATCTGCCATCCGGTGGCGCGCGCCCTGCCTGCCTTCGCCAGTCGCTGGTTGTGCATGCCGGCCGATCCCCTACCCGGCGACCGTGACATGCCGCGTGTACAGACACCGGCCTTCGGTGCCTCGCAGCGGATGGTGGTCTCGCCCGGCCACGAGGCCGACGGCATCGTGCACATGCCGGGTGGACAGAGCGGCCACCCGCTATCGCCTTACTGGGGCGCGGGACATGAGGATTGGGTGCATGGTCGCCCCACCCCGTTCCTGCCCGGCAAGGCAGAGCACACGATGACGCTGGTGCCGGTGAAGTAGCGCCCGACAGTGACCGCATGATGCCCGCCCCGTGTGCGTGGCTGCCGGCCAGCGGCCGGCACTACTACGCCATCCGGCTGCGGGGATGGCCCCGTGGAGCCGCCGAGCGCGACGGGGTCAGGCCCTGCGACGCTCGATCAGGTTCAACAGCGGCCCGGTCATTGCGGTGGTCACCAGCGCCATGATCACCAGCACCGCGAACAGGCGGTCGCCGAGCAGGCCCAGCTCGTAGCCCAGGTTGAGCACGATCAGTTCCATCAACCCGCGGGTGTTCATCAGCGCCCCCAGTCGCCAGGCTTCGCGCGAGGCCATGCCGGTGCTGCGCGCCGCACTCCAGGTGCCCAGCAGCTTGCCCACCGTGGCCACTGCGATCACCACCACGCACAGCAGGATGTCGCTGCCCTGCAGCGCGTCGGCACGCATGCGCAGGCCGGTCATGGCGAAGAACAGCGGCAGCAGCAGGGTCACCGCGAACGGTTCGACCCTGGCCACCAGCAGGTGCCGCAACTGCGCGTTGGACGACACCGCCACACCCGCAGCGAACGCGCCGAACAACGCATGGATGCCGAGCACTTCGGTGACCAGCGCGCTGGCCAGCGACAGCAGCAGGATGCCCAGCAGCCAGCGCCCCTCGCGACCCGGCGCGATGGTCTGGCGGGAAAACCACGGTTTCACCAGCCCCAGCATCAGCACGATGAACGCCACCACGCACAGCAGGTTGAGGCTGGCCGGCAACCAGCCAGTGGCCTGCGCTGCGGCCACGATCAGCGCCAGCAGACACCACGCAGTCGCATCGCCCAACGCCGCGCAGGCGATGGCGGTCTGCCCCAGCGATGTGTGGGTGATACCGCGATCAGCGAGGATGCGCAGCAGCACCGGGAAGGCGGTGATGCTCATCGAAATGCCGACGAACAGCGCGAACGCGGTAAAGCTCACACCTTGCGGGCCATGCTGCGGATACAGCCAGATCGCCAGGACCACGCCAAGCACGAACGGCACCGCGATGCCGGCGTGGCTGACGGTGAAGGCGAACCGGCGACGCCCACGCAGCGCGCCCAGATCCAGCTCGGCGCCGGCCACCAGCAGGAACATCAGCACGCCCAGTTGGCTGAGCATGCCCAGCGGCCCCAGCGAAGCGGCCGGGAACAGCGCGCCATGCACCTGCGGCAGCAGACTGCCCAGCAACAGCGGCCCCATCATCAGGCCGGCGGCCATCTCGCCGATCACGGCCGGCTGGCCGAAACGCTTCAACAGTGCGCCCGCGCCCTTGGCGACCAGCAACAGCACCAGCAGCTGCAGCAGGAACAGGCCCAGCGGCGAGGCCAGGTGATGCGCCCAATCACTGCCGACCACGGCCTCGGCCTTGCTGGCCACCGTCGGCAGCCCGGGCCCGGCATAGCGGGCCAGCAGCAGGCCGACCAGCAGCGGCACGCCGGCCCAGACAAGGTAACGCCACGCCCACTTCGTCGGCCGCACGGGATCTCCGGTCTGTACGTCCATGAACATTCCCCAATGTGCAGGGCGCCGATGATACGTCCTTGCCTGCTCCGGTGCTGTGCGCTCGCCGGGCATGGCCCGGCGCTACGTTGTCAGGCGACCGGGCACTGCCGGTTCAGGCCAGCGCCTGCTCGTGCACGCCGGCGATGGCGCGGCCCGACGGATCGGCGGCAGCGGCGAAGCTGGCGTCCCAGGCAATGGCCGCCGGCGAGGAACAGGCGATCGACTTGCCGCCCGGCACGGTTTCAGCCGCCGCGTGGCTGGGGAAGAACTGTTCGAACAGGTGGCGGTAGTAGTACGCCTCCTTGGTCTGCGGCGGGTTGTGCGGGAAACGCTTGTCGGCGGCGGCCAGTACGCGGTCGCTGACCTGTGCTTCGGCATGCGCCTTCAGGCCGTCGATCCAACCGTAGCCGACGCCGTCGCTGAACTGCTCCTTCTGCCGCCACAGGATGCTGTCCGGCAGATAGCCCTCGAAGGCCTCGCGCAGCACTGCCTTCTCGATGCGGCGACCGCCGAAGCCGGCGCCAACCATCTTGTGCGCGGCATCGAAACGCATCGCCACGTCGAGGAACTCGCGGTCCAGGAACGGCACGCGCGGCTCCACGCCCCAAGCCATCATCGACTTGTTGGCGCGCAGGCAATCGTAGTTGTGCAGGGCATCGAGCTTGCGCACCAGTTCCTGGTGGAATTCGCGCGCGTCCGGTGCCTTGTGGAAATAAAGATAGCCGCCGAAGATCTCGTCGCTGCCTTCGCCGGACAGCACCATCTTCACCCCCATCGCCTTGATCCGGCGCGCCAGCAGGAACATCGGCGTGGACGCGCGGATGGTGGTGACGTCGTAGGTTTCAATGTGGCGGATCACCTCCGGCAGCACATCCAGGCCTTCTTCGAAGGTGTATTCGAAGCCGTGGTGCACCGTGCCCAGCGCTTCGGCGGCCACCGCAGCAGCCGCCAGATCCGGCGAGCCCTTCAGGCCGATGGCGAACGAATGCAGGCGCGGCCACCACGCTTCGCTCTGGCCGCCATCTTCAATGCGACGGCGCGCATAACGTGCTGCCACGGCAGCAACCAGCGACGAATCCAGCCCGCCCGACAGCAGCACGCCATACGGCACGTCACTCATCAGCTGGCGCTCGACCGCATGTTCGAAGGCCTGGCGCAGCTCGGCGAGATCGGCCTGGCGGCCCCGCACGTCGTCGTACTCGCGCCACGGCTGCTGGTAGTAGCGCACCAGCTCACCGCTGGCGCTGTCGTAGTAGTGGCCCGGCGGGAACTGGGCAACGTCTGCGCAGGTGTCGACCAGCGCCTTCATTTCAGACGCTACGCGCAGCCGCCCCTGCGCATCATGGCCCCAGTACAGCGGCACCACGCCGACCGGATCGCGCGCCACCAGTACACGGCCGGCTGCACGGTCCCACAGGGCAAAGGCGAAGATGCCGTTGAGCTGTTCCAGCCACTGCGCCGGCGATCCGCCCTGGCGGTACAGCGCGTTGATCACCTCGCAGTCCGAACCGGTCTGGAAGGCATAGGCTTCGGCGAGGTCGGCCTTGAGCTGCTGGTGGTTGTAGATCTCGCCGTTGACCGCCAGCGCCAGCTGCCCGTCTTCGGACAGCAGCGGCTGCGAGCCGCCGGCCGGATCGACGATGGCCAGGCGCTCGTGGACCAGCAGCGCGCCTTCGTCCAGATACACGCCGCTCCAGTCCGGGCCACGATGGCGCTGGCGCTGCGACAGCTCCAGCGCATGGCGGCGCAGGGAAGGAAGATCGTCACCGGCCTGCAGGCCGAAAATACCGAAGATCGAACACATGGGTGGAACTCCTGTTGTGGGGAAGTACACGGGGGGAAGGTGTTCGACCGGCCATCCAGGCCCGGGTGGGCCTGCGCCCGGGCACAAAAAAACCCGCATCGGCCGATGCGGGTTTTCTGGTGTCCGGGCGTATGTTGCTGTCTATCTACCCAGGGCGCAGTCCCGCATCGGCCGCGCACGATTATTCGTACGCAGATTATTGCGGTTGGTGTTGTTGACGGCGGTGGCCAGGCGGAGCGACATGGATCCGACCGTAACCGGGTTTCCGGCGCGGCGCAACTGTTGCGATGGCAACCGATTCAGCAGCCACGCCGGTACCGCCCCGGATAATCCCCTGCCCGCTTTCCGGAACTCATGGATGACCCCTTCCTGCCGTCGCCTGCTGCTGCCCACCCTGGCTTTGATTGCTCTGGCCGGGTGTGCGACCACGCCCACCCACCCGGTCGATGACACCGAACGCGATGCCTTGGCTGCGGCTGCCGATGGCCAGTTCGATTCGGCGTTGCGCGTGGCCAAGCTGTACCAGTACCGCAACGACGTGCGCGCGCTGGACTGGTACGCGCGCGCCGCTGCCACCACGCCGCGCACGCACCGCACCACCAGTGCCGAGGAGCAGCTGGGTACGATCCTGGAACGCGGCCGACTGGACAGCGGTGATGCCCCGCAGAAGCCCGACGCGGTCGTGCTCAAACCCTCCGCGCGCAAGGCCTACCGCTGGTACCACCGTGCTGCCTATCACGGCTCGCCGTATGCGATGAGCGATCTGGAGACGTGGTATGAGCGACGTGGCGACATGGAGGGCGCGCTGCGCTGGCGCCTGCGCCGCGCGGTCTACCTGCGTCAGTTGTACAAGCTGCAGCCGTTGCGCGATGCCACCAGCGGGTCCGCGAAGCCCGGCACTCCGCTCAGCGCTGATGCTTCACCGAACCCGGTGATCGCGCGCATCCAGCGCCGCGCCGCGCGCGGCGATGCCGAAGCGCAGGTGGACCTGGGCACGCTGTACGAGGCCGGCATCGGCGTGGTGCAGGACAAAACCGAAGCGCTGCGCTGGTATGAGCGTGCCGCTGCACAGGGCAACGTGTATGGCCAGTACCTGGCCGGGCTGGCACTCGGCCGCGGCGGCGATGGCCTGCAGAAGAACGTGGATGCCGCGGCGGCGTGGTTCGCCAAGGCCAGCGCACAGGACTTCTACATGGCCGACGAGTCGTACTGGCGCGAAGCGATCAAACCGCCGTTCTTCCAGTTCTCGGAGTAGCGCCAGGCCATGCCCGGCGTATCCACAGCAACCTGCTGGACGAGCGCTACACCAGCAGGCGTTCAACCAGTCGCTGGTACAGCCCCGGCAGCGCTTCCAGCTCGTCCACGCGCACGTTTTCATCCACCTGGTGGATGCTGGCATTGACCGGGCCGACTTCGATGCACTGCGCACCCAGGGGTGCGATGAAGCGCGCATCGGAGGTGCCACCACCGGTGCTCTCTTCAGGCGCGCGACCGGTGTGCTCGGCCAGCACCGCGCGCGCCGCTGCCCGCAACGTCCCTTCCGGGGTGTAGAACGGTTCGCCGCTGCGGTGCCACATCAGCGTGTACTGCAGGCCATGACGGTCCAGCAGCGTGGTGATCTCCGCTTCCAGCTTCGCTGCATCCCAATGCGGGTTGTAGCGGATGTTGAAATCCACCTCCAGCTCACCTGGAATCACGTTGTTGGCGCCGGTCCCGGCATGGATGTTGGACATCTGCAGGCTGGTCGCCGGAAAACTCTCGTAGCCCTCGTCCCAACGCCGTGCGCTCAGTTCGGCCAGCATCGGCGCGGCAAGATGGATCGGATTGCGCGCCTTGTCCGGGTAGGCCACGTGGCCCTGCACACCCTGCACGCGCAGCTTGGCCGACAGGCTGCCCCGCCGCCCGACGCGCAGCAGGTCACCCAGCGTGGCGGTGGACGACGGCTCGCCGGTGATGCACCAGTCGATGCGCTGGCCGCGCTCGGCGAACAGGCGCGCGACATGGCGCACGCCGTCGATGGCATCGCCCTCTTCGTCGCTGGTCAACAGCACCGCCAGCGTGCCCGTGTGCTGCGGATGGGCCGCAACGAACTGTTCGGCAGCGATCACGAACGCAGCCACGCTGCCCTTCATGTCCGCGGTGCCGCGACCGTACAGCACGCCATCGCGGATCTGCGGCGCGAACGGATCGCTCTGCCACGCTTCGCGCGGGCCCGGCGGTACCACGTCGGTGTGGCCCAGCAGAACCAGCACCGGTGCTCCGCTGCCGTGGGTGGCCCACAGGTTGTCGACCTCGCCCAGCCGCAGGTGCTCACAGGTGAAACCCGCCGCCTGCAGACGTTCGCCGATCAGCACCTGGCAGCCGGCATCGTCCGGGGTCACCGATGGCCGTGCGATCAGATCGCAGGCCAGGTCGAGGACGGCGCTCACGCGCCGCCCACGCCGAAGCGCGCCTTGAAGCCGTTGTCGCTGAAACCCTGGCTCACCTTGCCGTCGGCGGTCACCACCAGCGGGCGCTTGATCAGCTGCGGATACTCGCGCAGCAGCAGCTTCCACTCCGCTTCCGAATCGGCGGCCTTGCGGGTGTCCGGCAACTGCCGCCAGGTGGTGGAGGACTTGTTGACCATCGCTGCCAGGCCACCCAGTTGTGCCGCCCATTCCAGCAGCATTTCCGGGCTGGGTTTGTTGTCGCGGTAGTCGACGAAGGTGTACGGCACGCCGAAGCGGTCCAGCCACTTGGTCGCCTTCTTGCAGGTATCGCAGTTCTTCAGACCGTAGACGGTGGTGCTCATGCGTGCGGCTCCGTCAGTCGGCCAGGCCGCGCAGCAGGTCGTTGACGCTGGTCTTGCTGCGGGTGCGGGCATCGACCTGCTTGACGATCACCGCGCAGTACAGCGAGTGGGTACCGTCCTTGCTCGGCAGCGAGCCGGACACCACCACGCTGTACGGCGGGATGTAACCGTAGCTGATTTCGCCGGTGGCGCGGTTGTAGATGCGGGTGCTCTGGCTGAGGAACACGCCCATGCCGATCACGCTGTGATGGCCGACGACCACGCCTTCCACCACTTCCGAACGCGCGCCGATGAAGCAATGGTCTTCGATGATGGTCGGGCTGGCCTGCAGCGGCTCGAGCACGCCGCCGATGCCGGCACCACCGGACAGGTGGCAATGCTGGCCGATCTGCGCGCAGGAACCGACGGTGGCCCAGGTATCGACCATGGTGCCTTCGCCGACGTACGCACCGATGTTGGTGAAGCTCGGCATCAGCACCACGTCCTTGCCGAAATACGTGCCGCGACGGGCGATCGCACCCGGTACCACACGCACGCCGCCGCGGCGGAACTTCGCCTCGTCATAGCCGGCAAAGCGCGATTCGACCTTGTCCCAGAACGGCGCCGGGCGTGCATCGACCACGGCCATGTCGTTGACGCGGAAATACAACAGCACGGCCTTTTTCAGCCATTCGTTGACCTTCCAGCCACCATGGCCGTCCGGCTCGGCGACGCGGAATTCGCCGCTTTCCAGGCCGTCGATCACGCGATTGACCAGAGGACGGGTCGAGCCTTCCAGTTCGTGCAGGGTCAACGTGGCACGGCGCTCGAACGCGCTTTCGATGCCGAACTTCAGTTCTTCCACGCCCGGGCCGGCCGGCTTGCGCAGCGACTTGCGTGCGATGTTCTCGGCGCGCGCGGCTTCGGCGGTTTTGGCCGGGGCCTTCTTCGCAGGTGCCTTCTTCACCGCAGCCTTCTTCGGCGCGGCAGTCTTCTTCGCAACCGGCTCAGCGGCAGTCGTCTTTTTGGCTGCTGCGCTCTTGGCGGTCGCGGCAGTCTTCTTTACAGGCTTGGTGGCCATCAGGCGGGGTCTCCGGCGTTTCGATCAGGGTCCAGGCAGGCCAGCATTGCGTCATGCAGCTGCTGCCGGGCGGATTCAGTCAGGGGGAGGTCGTGTTCGTCACTGATCACGAAGGTGTCTTCGGCGCGTTCGCCGAATGTGGCAATGCGCGCGTCCTGCACGCGCAGTCCCTGGTTGCGCAGCACGAACGCCACGTCGGCCAGCAGGCCGGGGCGGTCGGGTGCGACCAGGGCGAAACGGGTTGCGCCGGGTTCATCGCGGAACTCGATGCGCGGGGCGAAACGGAAATGGCGAAGCTGGCGTGGCACCACCCGGCGCGAGGGACGCAGCCGCGTCAAATCGCCACTGAGCGCCTCGCGCAGGGCAGCTTCCAGATTGGCACTGCTGCCATCGGCAAACGTATCGGCCGGGCTCACTTCAAAATTATCGAAAATCGTGTCGGCCGGCCCATCCAGCACGCGCGCGCGATGGATGCCGTAGCCCTTGCGGTCCAACGTCATCACGATCGCGGCGAACAGGCCGTCACGGTCCGGCGAGTGCACGAACACTTCCAGTGCCGGGTCGTCGACGCTGATCCGACGTACCTTCACCAGCGTCTGGCCCTGCTTGATCGGTACCAGCGCGGCGGCCTGCCAGGCCAGCTGCTCCGGGCGCAGGCGGATGAAGCCTTCGTCGGGCATCACCGCGAACTGGCGGTCGATGGTGGCATCGTCGTAGCCCTGCTCGCGCACCAGCGCACGCACGCTGTCGCGCGCTTCGGCCACGCGCTCGGCGGCCGGCACCGGATGCTCCAGACCCTCGCGCAGTGCGCGCCGGGTCGCGAAGTACAGATCGGCCAGCAGCCGGTCCTTCCACGCGTTCCACAGCTTCGGGCTGGTGCCGGCGATGTCGGCGCAGGTCAGCAGGTAGAGGTAATCGAGGCGGTCGCGGCTGCCGACCAGGGTCGCGAAACGATGGATCACGTCCGCATCGGCGATGTCCTGCTTCTGCGCGGTCACCGACATCCGCAGGTGCTGTTCGACCAGCCAGGCCACCAGTTCGGTATCCGAACCACTCAACCCCTGCGCGTGGCAGAACGCCCGTGCATCGACCGCGCCCAGTTCGGAATGATCGCCGCCACGGCCCTTGGCGATGTCGTGGAACAGGCCGGCCAGCAGCAGCAGTTCGGGCTTGCGCAGGCGCGGCCAGACTTCATGGGCGATCGAGAAACGTTCGTCGGCGCGACTGCTGGCGAACAGCCCCATGTTGCGCAGGACCATCAGCGTGTGCTGGTCGACGGTGTAGACATGGAACAGGTCGAACTGCATGCGCCCGCTGACCTGGGCGAACGCCGGAATCCACTGCCCGAGCACACCCAGCCGCGCCATGCGCGAAAGCGTGTCGACCGGGCGCTGGCCACGCAGCAGGGCCATGAACTGTTCGCGCGCGTCAGGGTCTGCCTGGTCATAGGCAGGCAGCAGCGGCAGCGATTCGGCCAGCGCGCGCGCGGTCAACGAATGCAGGCCGCGGATCTGCGGATTGTTCGCCCAGCTGGCGAACAGCGCGAAGACCTGGCCGATGTCGGCGTTCGGCCAGTCGGCATCGTTGGCCGCCAGATAGCCACGACGCAGGGCGAACCCCACGGTCAGCGGCTCGGGCTGTGCCTCGCCATCGAACTGTTCCTCGAAACGCTGCAGCAGACGGTCGCTGATCCGCCGCACCACCGAAGCAGCGCGGTAGAAGCCCTGCATCATCTTTTCGACACCGAGACTTTCGGTGTCGTCTTCAAAGCCCAGGCGCGCGGCCAGGGTCTTCTGGTAATCGAAGCGCAGGCGCTCTTCCGGGCGTCGCGCCACCAGATGCAGGCCGAAGCGCAGTCGTGCCAGCACCGCGCGTTCGCGCTTCAGCGCAGCGGCCTCGTCAGCGCCCAGGTGGCCCAGGCCGACCAGTGCTTCCAGATCTCGCACACCAAACGCACGCAGCGCCATCCAGCCCAGCGTATTGAGATCACGCAGGCCGCCGGGGCCATCCTTCAGGTCCGGCTCCAGGTTGTCGGCGGTATCACCGAAGCGCTGGTGGCGGTTGCGCAGCTCCTCCAGCTTGGCCAGGAAAAACGCACGTGGCGGCCACAGTTCGCGGTCATCCACCGCCGCACGCAGCGCACGCCGCGCGGCCTCATCGGCCGTCAGCGGGCGCGCTTCGATCAACGCCGTCAGCACGGTCTGATCGGCAGCGGCCTCGCTGCATTGCGCGGCCGAACGCACCGCGTGACTGACCGCCAGGCCGCAATCCCACAGCAGCGCGAACAGGCGCGCCAGCGACTCTTCGTGGGCCAGCTGCGCCTGCGGATCGCCGAATACCAGCAGGTCGATGTCCGAGCGCGGGAACAGTTCACCGCGTCCATAGCCACCTACTGCGAACAGCGACAGACCACTGTCGGCCGGCAGGCAACGTTGCCACGCGTGGCGGATCAGGTGATCGGCCGCGCGTGCGCGCAGTGCCAGCAGGCGCTCGATGTTGTCGCCCTGGTCGAAGCGGCGGTACAGGCGCGTATCGGCCTGCTGCAGCGCATCGCGCGCGGCAGCAGCCCAGTCCGGGTCGTTGAGCGACGCGGCCGGCGTGTCCAGCAGCGAACTCGCCGGCAGCATCGTCAGGAGACCTGCGACTCGCCTGGCGACAGGGTCAACACGTCCACGCCGGTCTCGGTGACCGCGATCATGTGCTCCCACTGCGCCGACAGCTTGCGGTCCTTGGTCACTACGGTCCAGCCATCAGGCAGCACCTTGTTGTAGCGGGTGCCCTCGTTGATCATCGGCTCGATGGTGAAGGTCATGCCCGGCTGCAGCACCAGGCCCTGGCCCGGACGGCCGTAATGCACCACCTGCGGTTCATCGTGGTAGACCTTGCCGATGCCGTGGCCGCAGTACTCGCGCACCACGCTGAAACGCTCGCCTTCGGCGTAGCTCTGGATCGCATGGCCGACGTCGCCCAGGGTTGCACCCGGACGCACCGCGCGGATACCGCGCCACATGGCCTCATAGGTGGCGTCGACCAGGCGCTTGGCCATCACCGACGGGGTGCCGACGAAATACATACGGCTGGTGTCGCCATGCCAGCCGTCCTTGATGACGGTGACGTCGATATTGATGATGTCGCCATCCTTGAGGACCTTCCCTTCGCTGGGAATGCCGTGGCAGATGACATTGTTGACCGAGGTGCACACGGTCTTGGGGAAGCCGCGGTAGCCGACGTTGGCCGGAATGGCGCCCTGCACGTTCACGACATGGTCGTGGCAGATGCGGTCCAGTTCCTCGGTCGTGACACCGGGCTTGACGTGGGGGGTGACGATGTCGAGCACTTCGCTGGCCAGGCGGCCGGCGATGCGCATCATCTCGATTTCCTGCGGGGTTTTGATATTCACGCTCATGGCGACCATTATCGCCGATCCGGCCGCAATCTGAACGAACGCCACCCAACTGGCGATCCGGGCCATGCACGATTCCGGCAAGGAATGTGAAAGCGTGATGGCCCACACCCTTTCGAATCCTTGATTCTCACGCAATACAGACACTTACGGTGCCTACGCTGGGGTCACTGTCGTCAAAACGGCGCTGAATGTGCCGTTTTCGCCCTGTTCAACGGACCTTCGGGTCAGGGAGGTTGTCCATGCGATCCGCAGCTCGTTCCCCTTTGGCCTGGGCCCTGGCCCTGCTGGTGGCAGGCCCGGCCGCCGCCGCTGATACCACCACGTTCAACGTCACCCTGGTGGTCACCAAGGCCTGCACCATCACCGCGGCTGCGGCCACCAATGTCGACTTCGGCACCGCCGCGTCCACCACCGCCACCCCGACCCTGGGCCAGGGCACCGTGACCGCGCAGTGTTCGGCGCTGACCCCGTACACCATCTCGCTGAACGCCGGTGCCAACGCCGGCACCGCCAACGACGTCACCACGCGGCGGATGAAGAACACCAACGCCGCAGTGACCGCGAACAACTTTGTCGGCTACCAGCTCTATCAGGATGCCGCGCATACTCTGGTCTGGGGCGCTACCTCGGGCACCAACACCCAGGCCGGCATCGGCACCGGCCTTGCGGTGCCGTACATCGTCTATGGCCAGATCCTCAACCTGAGCACGGCCAACGCCGCTACCGGCAACTACCTGGACACCGTCACCGCCACGATCACGTATTGATGGAGCACGCCCGCATGGCCGGATCCCGCCCGTGGCGCGCCACCGGCGTGGCGCTGCTCGTCTTCGGCCTGCTGGTGGCCGCCGAGGTCCCGGCGACCAGCCTGCAGGTCGCCCCCACCAGCCTGCAGCTGGAAGCGCGCCAGCGCGCTGGCGAACTGTGGCTGACCAACAGCGGCACTTCACCAGTGAAGCTGCAGGTGCGGGTGTTCCGTTGGGTACAGCAGGACGGAAAGGAGCAGTTGCTGCCCACCGAGGATCTGCTGGCCACGCCACCGATGCAGGAACTGGCCGCTGGCCAGCAGCAGCTGGTACGGGTCATGCGCGCGGTGGCCGAAGCACCCGCTGCGCAGCAGTACTACCGGCTGATCGTCGATGAGGTGCCCGATCTGGCCACGCGCACCGAAGGCATGCAGTTCGTGCTGCGCTATTCCATCCCGGTATTCGTGCAACCCGGTGCCGGCAGCCGACTGGCACCGCAGCTGCACGCCCGCCTGGTCCGGCTGGACGACGGTCGCAACGGCGTGGAAGTAGGCAATACCGGCAACAGCTACGCGCAGATCGCCGACCTCGCCCTGGGCAGCCCGCAGCGGCCGCGCATCGTGCATCCAGGCCTGCTGGGCTATGTACTGCCCGGCCAGGTCATGCGCTGGCCGCTGGAGCGCACGGCGATCGACCGCGACAACGACCAGATCACGGCCAAGCTCAATGGCGAGTCGGAACAGACGTCGCTGCCGCCACCACCGGCTCGCTGAGGCGCTGATGAGCGCAGCGCTCGGTGCGGCCCTGTCCCCGGCGGCCCATGCAGCCGATGTCTCCGGGGTCTCCGCCGATGCCCTGCTGCCACCACCGACCCCACTCACGGCCAACCAGACGCTATACCTGGACGTGACCCTCAACAGCACGCCACGCGGCCTGCTGCCCTTCACCGACAATCGCGGCCGCCTGCAGGCCAGCCCCGAGATCCTGCGCCAGCTCGGTTTCAATGCCAGTGGCGATGCTCCCGTGTATCTGGACCAGATCAGCGGCGCGGTGGTGCGCTATGACGCACACCTGCAGACCCTCGCGCTGGACGTGCCACTGGACCAGCTGACCCTGCCCACGACCGTGCTCAGCCGCCCGCAGGTCCGTGCCTCGCGCGGCAGCGCCTCGCCCGGCGTCCTGCTCAATTACGACCTGTATGGCAGCCGCGTCGACAGCCTGGGCAACCTGACCCTGAGCTCTGAACTGCGGGTGTTCGGCATGGGCACCGGCACCTTCGAGAACACCGCGGTCAGCCGTCGCTACCAGACCGGAGACCGCCACTGGCGCAGCGAAAGCGTACGCCTGGATACGCGCTGGACCCTGGATTTCCCGGACAAGGCGCTGACCCTGGAGGTAGGCGACTTCTACAGTGGTTTTGTCGACTGGAGCCGACCGGTACGCCTGGGCGGCATCCAGATCGGCCGCAATTACGGACTGCAGCCGTACCGTGTACTCACCCCGACCCCGGCCTTCCTTGGCCAGGCGGTGGTGCCATCCACGGTCGAGCTGTATGTCGATGGCCTGCGCCAGTACAGCGGCCAGGTGCCGGTTGGGCCGTTCCAGCTGGCCGCGCAACCGGGCATCAGCGGCAACGGCAGCGCGCAGGTCGTGGTCACCGATGCCTTCGGCCGCATGCAGACCCTGGATTTCAGCTTCTACGGCACCCAGCAGCTGCTGGCCAAGGGCCTGTCGGACTGGTCGCTCGGCGTCGGCCAGCTGCGCGAGCACTTCGGCGAACGGTCCTTTGCCTACGACGACCGCACCGTGGCAAGCGCCAGCTGGCGCGGCGGCGTCAGCGATACGTTCACCGGCGAAGCACACGCCGAAGGTGGCGGCGGGCTGGCACAGGCCGGCGTGGGCGGCTGGTGGCTGCTGGGCGGTGCGGGCATATTCAACGCTGCCTACGCCCACAGCCGCTACCAGGGCCTGCAGGGCGGCCAGTGGGCGCTGGGGTACAGCTGGAACAACCGCCGTTTCAACATCAATCTGCGCAGCGTGCGCAGCCACGGCGACTACCGTGATCTGGGCGCGCTGCAGGCCAACCTGCCGCCCAGCATCAGCGAGCAGGCCACGGTCGGCCTGGACCTGCTGCGCTTGGGCTCCCTGAGCGCCAGTTACCTGCGCCTGCGCTACCCCGATGGCGAGGACAACCGTTATGCCAGCCTGTTCTGGTCACGCAGCTGGAGCCAGCGCTGGTCGGCCTACCTGTCGGTCAACCAGAACCTGGACAACAGCGATGACCGCAGTGTCTACCTGTCGCTGACCGCGAGCCTGGGCAACAACCGCCAGGCCAGCCTGTCCACCCAGCGCAATGGCGACCGCCAGAGCTGGGTCGCCGATGTCACCCAGCCGGTTCCGGGCGACGGCAGCGCAGGCGGTATCGGTTGGCGTGCACAGGTCCGCCACGGCGACGACGGCAGCGGCGGCCTGGCCGAAGTCGGCATCCTCAACGATGTCGGCCGCTATGCCTTCGGTGCCTCGCGCCAGGCTGGCCTCAACTACGCCTATGGCAGCGCCAGCGGCAGCGTGGTGTGGATGGCCGGGCACACCTTTGCCGCCCGCGAAGTCGCCGATGCCTTCGCCGTTGTCAGCACGAATGGTATTGGCGGTGTACCGGTGCGGCTCGAGAACCGCCTGATCGGTGTCACCGACGATCGTGGCCTGCTGCTGATCAGCCCGCTGCTATCCTGGCAGCGCAACCGTGTCTCCATCGACACCCTGGATCTGCCGGCGGACATGCGCGCCGATCGCATCGAGGACTGGGTAACACCGCGCCAGCGCGCCGGCACCGGCCTGACCTTCAACCTGCGCTCGCGGCCGTCGCTGAACCTCACCGTGCAGGACATGGCGGGGCAGCCGCTGGAAGCAGGCAGCGAGGTGCAACTGCCGGATGGCCGCCAGGCCTCGGTCGGTTACGACGGACTGCTGTACCTGGAAGACGTGGCCGCTGGCACCGTGCTGTACATCACCACCAGCAGGGGGCAGTGCCGTACGCGGGTACCGGCATCGCCGCAGGTGGTCGCCGCGGGTGCACGGCCTCGTCCGGCGCCCCTGCAATGCGTGCCGGAGGTGGCACCGTGAGCCTGCGCCCGCTGCTGCTCGGCCTGCTGCTGCTTGCAGGCCTGATCGCCAGTGCACCGACGCGCGCGGCCGCTACGTGCACCGCCACCGCCGACGCGCTGCTGCCCTTCGGCAACGTCAGCAGCGGCGCCGCAGGTGCCACCCCCGGCACCTTGAACATCACCGTGAACTGCTCCACCGCCGCGCTCAGCCTGATCGCCACCACCGGCATCCGCGTCTGCATCGGCCTGGGCAATGGCACCGGCGGCACCAGTACTTCGCCGTGGCGGACAATGGTCAACGGCAGCAGTGATCCGCTCAATTTCCAGATCTACAACGTCGCCAACTACAGCGAAGTCACCGGCCTGGCACCGCGCGGCACACCGCCCGCACAGGAACTGACGATGACCTACAACGTTCCGCTGATCGGCGGCTCCGGTAGCCGTACCACGCAGTTGTTCGCACAGATTCCGGCCAACCAGGTGCTGGCCTCCGGCAACTACAGCAGCACTTTCACCGGTGCCAGCGTGGTGCTCACCTGGGCCTGGAACGAGGTGCTGCTGGGCACCGCCACCGTGCCAGCCACCTGCAATGGCGGCGCGACCGGCACCAACACCGCCAGCAATGCCTTCACTTTCAATGCCACTGCCACCGTGCTGCCGCAATGCGGCAGCTACCTCACCACCACCATGAATTTCGGCAACGTCACCGGCGGCATTCCCGCCAACATCGACCAGACCGCCACCCTCACCCTGACCTGCCTCAAGCGCACCGCGTTCCAGGTCAGCCTCGACAACGGCCAGAACAACCCTGCCCTGAGCAGTACCCGGCGCATGCGCACCACCATCGGCAGCAACAACTATTACCTGACCTATGAGCTGTACCGGGATGCTGCGCGCAGCCAGCGCTGGGGCAATACGCTCAACGTGGACACCTTCAGCGGCGTCGGCACTGGCAGCGCGCAACCGTTGACCATCTACGGCCGGGTACCGCCGGTGAGTGGCCAACCACCCGCCGGCACCTACAACGACCTGGTACAGGTGACGATCACCTACTGAGTGAGGCCCCGCACTACAGAATCGCCCCTGTCGGCCGATACCGCGCATCAGATCGACAACAGGGTGGGTGGCAGGTGGTTCGCGCAGTACTGATCGGAGCGATGTCCATCGCCAGCACGACAGCGTGGGCCGACCCGGCGCCCGTCCCATTGCAGATCCGCCTGACCGTGGTGGAAGGCTGCGCCGGCACGGAGGGCAGCCCGCTTTGCCCGGTGCCGCAGCAGCGCAGCGACACCCTGCACCTGCCGCCACAGATCCGTGAACTGGCCCCGCCAGCGCAGGACGAGCAAGGGCATGCGGCATCCGAACCGCCCACCACCTACTACTGATGCGCCGGCTGCTGCCCCTGTTGCTGGCACTGCTGCCCATGCCCTTGCAGGCCCTGGATCTGATGCCGACCACGCTGCGCCTGCCTGCTGCACTAGGGCGGTCCGAGCTGTGGCTGCACAATCCCGGCCCTGGGCACTGGCGCGGCCAGGTGCAGATCTGGGCGTGGGACCAGCAACCGGGGGCCGAACACCTGCAACGCAGCGCGCAGGTGCTGGCAAGTCCGACCCTGCTAGACCTTCCTGTCGGTGCGCGCCAGCGCGTCTGGTTGCTGCCGGCGTCGTCCGCCCCTGTGGCCGCCGAACAAGCATTCCGTATCATCCTGGCACCGGCAGAACCGACCATGCCGCGCTATTCGCTGCCTCTGTTCCGCGGCGAACCGGCCGGCCCAGCCTCCCCCTGCCTGCAGGTAGAGGTGGTGGTCAACGGGTCGCAATACATGCTGCGACTGTTGAACGACAGCACCGGGCACGCGCGTCTGAGTGACCTTGCCTACGAGGCAGCCAGCGGCCACCGCAGCCTGCTGCTGCCCGGTCTTGCCGGCTACGTACTGGCGGCGCGCCAGCGCCAGTGGCCGCTGCCGCCGCGCGCCGATGGCTACGCCGGCGGCAGGTTCCACGCCCGCCTGCAGGACGGCGCAGAGGTGATCCTGGCCGCGCCGACGCCGGCAATTGCAGCGCGCCAGCCAAGCGGGCTATAATCCCCGGGATGTCCTGCCGCCCTGTGCGCGGGACGCCGTCCACACCGGACGTCACCGGTGAATCCACACCTGCTGCCCCCATCCGTGCCGGGGTGCTCCGCAAGGAGTTCGGCCACGGAGGCAACAGGGAAGCCCAACCCCGGAACCTTCAGCGCTTCCACGCGTCCCGCATACCTATCCCGCGGGCGGAATCGCCGGTTCCCCATCAGGAGTATTGCAATGCCCCAGGTCACCATGCGTCAGATGCTGGAAGCCGGCGTCCACTTCGGCCACCAGACCCGCTACTGGAACCCGAAAATGGCTCCGTACATCTTCGGCGCCCGCGGCAAGATCCACATCATCAACCTGGAAAAGACCGTCCCGCTGTTCAACGACGCGATGAACTTCATCTCGTCGGTTGCCCAGAAGCGCGGCACCATCCTGTTCCTGGGCACCAAGCGCAGCGCGCGTGAGTCGATCCGCGAAGAAGCCGAGCGTTGCGGCATGCCGTTCATGAACCAGCGTTGGCTGGGCGGCACCCTGACCAACTTCCGTACCGTCAAGCAGTCGGTTGCCCGCCTGAAGGAACTGGAAGCCGGTGAGTCCGACGGCACCTTCGAGAAGCTGGTCAAGCACGAAGTGCTGGGCCTGCGTCGCGAGCGCGACAAGCTGGAAGCCTCGCTGGGCGGCATCAAGGACATGAACCGTCTGCCGGACGCGATCTTCGTCATCGATATCGGCCACGAAGACATCGCCATCAAGGAAGCCAAGAAGCTCGGCATCCCGGTGATCGCTGTCGTCGATACCAACTACAACCCGGAGCTGGTGGATTACGCGATCCCGGGCAACGACGACGCCATCCGTGCCGTGCAGCTGTACGCACGCGCTGCTGCTGACGCCGTGCTGGAAGGCAAGGCTGCTGCACCGCACGCTGCCACCGTCCGTGAAGAAGAGTTCGCCGACGCTCCGGCCGAAGAAGGCAAGCCGGTTCGCCGCGCTCCGGCCAAGAAGGCTGTTGCTGCCGACAAGGGCGAAGCCCAGGCCTGATCCAGGCCCCGGTGGGCGCCACGCGCCCACCTTTCCTGTCCGCTGCCGATGGCGCGACGACAGGAAACTGTCACACGGGCCGGCCACCATGCCGGCCCAACCCCTTTCTTTCGTGAGGTAATCCCGTGGAAATCACTGCTTCCCTGGTCAAGGAACTGCGCGAGCGCACTGGCGCCGGCATGATGGAATGCAAGAAGGCGCTCACCGAGGCCGGCGGCAACATCGACGCCGCTGCTGAAGCGCTGCGCAAGTCCGGCGCTGCCAAGGCCGACAAGAAGGCTGACCGCGTGGCCGCCGAAGGTCGTCTGGGCCTGGCCCAGGACGGCGGCAAGGCCGTGCTGGTCGAGATCAACTCGGAAACCGACTTCGTCGCCAACGACATCAACTTCAAGAACTTCGTCGATTCCGTCGCTGCCGCTGCCCTGGCATCGGGCGCCACCGACGTGGAAGTGCTGAAGAGCGCCAAGCTGGCCACCGGCGAAACCGTCGAAGAAGCCCGCGCCACCGCCATCCAGAAGCTGGGCGAGAACATCCTCATCCGTCGCTTGGTCAAGCTGGACACCACCGGCAACGTGGGTTCCTACGTCCACACCAACGGCAAGGTCGGCGTGCTGATCGACCTGATCGGTGGCGACGCCGAACTGGCTCGCGGCCTGGCCATGCACGTGGCTGCGCTGAAGCCGCCGCACAACAAGGCTGCCGATGTGCCGGCCGAGTTCGTGGAAAAGGAAAAGGAAATCGAACTGGCCAAGATGTCCGAGAAGGACAAGTCCAAGCCGGCCGACATCCTGGAAAAGATCATCAGCGGCAAGATCAACAAGATCGTCAGCGAAGTGACCCTGTACGGCCAGAGCTACGTGCTGGACGGCGACAAGACCGTCGAGCAGGTGGTCAAGGCTGCCGGCGCCGACGTGGCTGGCTTCCAGCTGCTGGTCGTTGGCGAAGGCATCGAGAAGGTGGTGGAAGACTACGCCGCCGAAGTTGCCAAGGCGATGCAGGTCTGATTCCAGCCTCCCGGATGTAATGAAACCAGAAGGAGCCGCGGGAAACCGCGGCTCTTTTTTTATGCCTGCACCCGCGGGGCACCCTTTCTGCGGGTGCGCACCGTTGGTGCGCACACCGGAACCAAGGGTCTTTGCGTTGCAAGCGAATCAAGCCGATACTCGGCACAGGGAACCTGCAGTCACATAACAGGAACGAAAGTCGCGGACTGTGATGCATTCCTAGGTATTCTTGTCCTAATGGAATTGAACGACCCGACATGCCTCCCGAGCTGACAGCTGCACTGGCGCTTTGCCGCAACCTCCCCTCGCCGCCCGGTATTGCCCTGCGCATCATCGAACTGGCCCAGGACCCGGAAGCGGACATCGCAACCGCTGCGGACATCATCGCCATCGACATGGCGTTGAGTGCCCGCATGCTGCGTATCGCCAATTCGCCGCTGTACGCCAGCCGGCGCCGGATCGAGAACCTCGGCCAGGCGCTGACCATGCTCGGGCTGAACGCTACGATCAGCCTCGCCCTGGGCTTCACTGTCACCCAGGGCCTGACCGGCAAAGGCGGCGCCGACCACGACCTGCGCCAACGCGCCTGGAAGCGCAGCATCCTCAGCGCGCTGGCGGCCAGCCAGCTCGGCCAGGCCCGCGGCCTGCGCCGGCTGGAGGAGCTGATGCTGGCCGGACTGCTGCAGGACATGGGCGTGCTGTGCCTGGCCCAGGCCGAATCCGAACGCTACCTGCCCCTGCTGCGCGAAGCGCGCGACAACCCTGATCTGATCGCGCGCGAGCGCCAGGAACTCGGCTGCAGCCACGCCGACGTCGGTGCATGGGTAGCCGAGGAGTGGGGCCTGCCGCGCTACCTGGTCGACAGCATCCGCCACAGCGAAGACGAAGGTACCGCCGAGAATCCCTTCCAGGCCTGCGTACAGCTGTCTGGCGCCGTTGCCGACATCTGGCTGGATGAAGACGCCGATGCCGCCCGCGAGCGCGCCCTGCAGCAGGTCCACGACCGACTGCAGATGGACAGCGCCCGCTTCGACCAGGTCCTGGCCCGGATCAGCGAAGCGCTACCGGACATCGCCAGCCTGTTCGAGAACGGCCTGAATTCGCCGGCCCGCGTGCGCGAGCTGATCGACCACGCGCAGGAGCTGGCCACCCTGCGCAACCTGCGCGAACTGCAGGACGCCGACCAGGCCCGTCGTCGCGCCGATGAATTCGAGGCCCGTGCCAAGCGCCTGGCCGACCAGGCCCATCGCGATGCCCTGACCGGCGTCCTCAACCGCCGCCAGCTTGAAGCCGTGCTTGAGCAGGAGTTCCTGCGCGCCGGCCGCCATGGCTGGCCGCTGTCGGTGGCCTTCATCGACCTGGACGATTTCAAGAAGATCAACGACGCGCACGGCCACCTGACCGGCGATGAGGTGCTGCGTGCCTTTGCCGGCAAGCTGCAGGGGCAGCTGCGCAACAGCGACACCGTGGCCCGCTTCGGCGGCGAGGAGTTCGTCGCACTGTTGCCCAACACCAGTGAGTCGGTCGCCCTTGACGTGATCCGCCGCGTGCTGGCCAACATCGTCGCCACCCCGATGGCGGAACTGGAGGGCGGCCCTCTGTTCATCACCTTCTCGGCCGGCGTGGCCACCCAGGGCGGCTACGAGCGTTTTGCTGGTGTGCAGGACCTGCTGCGCGCCGCCGATGACGTGCTCTACCGCTCCAAGAACCTGGGCCGCAACCGTGTCATCGCGCGCTCTCCCGGCGCACTGGGGCATGATGAACTGTCTGCCACTGCGGGCGCCGAGCTTGGCTGAATGGTGCGCCCCGGATGTGCGGGGCACACCGGTATTTTGCGCCGCAGTGCACAAAACGCTTTGGCCGCGCGCTGCTTGCGCGTAGAATCGCCCGCGATTTCCACGCACCCGAGGTCCCTATGTCCAAGCTCGCCTATCGCCGCATCCTGTTGAAACTTTCCGGGGAGGCGCTGATGGGAGATGAGGACTACGGCATCGACCCCAAGATCATCAACCGCCTGGCCCGTGAAGTCGTCGAGGCCCAGCAGGCTGGCGCCGAAGTCGCACTGGTCATCGGTGGCGGCAACATCTTCCGCGGTGCAGGCCTGGCCGCTGGCGGCATGGACCGGGTCACCGGCGACCAGATGGGCATGCTGGCCACGGTCATCAACGCACTGGCCATGCAGGATGCGCTGGAAAAAGTGGGCGCCAAGGCCCGCGTGATGAGCGCGATCAAGATCAACGACGTGTGCGAGGACTACATCCGCCGCCGCGCCATCCGCCATCTGGAAAAGGGCCGCCTGGTGATCTTCGCCGCAGGCGTCGGCAGCCCCTTCTTCACCACCGACTCGGGCGCTGCCCTGCGCGCGATCGAGATCGGCGCCGACCTGCTGCTCAAGGCAACCAAGGTCGATGGCGTATATGACAAGGATCCGAACAAGTACAGCGACGCCGTCCGCTTCGACAGCCTGAGCTACGACGAAGTGATCCGCCGCGGCCTGGAAGTGATGGATACCGCCGCCTTCGCCCTGGCCCGCGACAGCGACCTGCCGATGCGCGTGTTCGACATGGGCCAGCCGGGCGAGCTGCTGAAGATCCTGCACGGCGAGAACATCGGCACCCTCGTCCAGGGCCGCGACCCGGCCTGAGGCTGAGCGCAAGGCGACCTCCGGGCCGATTCAGGCCCGGCGGCGTCCCGTATTCGCCTATAATCGCCCGATTCCAGTTACATCCAGGACCCTGGCGATGCTCAACGACATCAAGAACAACGCGCAGACGCGCATGGCCAAGAGCATCGACGCTCTTAAGCACACCCTCACCTCGATCCGCACCGGTCGCGCAACGCCGGCCCTGCTGGACCGCGTCACGGTCAATGCTTACGGCAACGCCAGCACGCCGCTGAACCAGGTCGCGTCCATTTCCAACCCCGACGCCCACTCCCTGCTGGTCACGCCCTTCGACAAGAGCATGATCAAGGAGATCGAGAAGGGCCTGTACAACATCGAGCTGACCCCGAACACCATCGGCACCTCGATCCGCGTCAACCTGCCGCCGCCGACCGAAGAGCGCCGCAAGGAACTGGCCAAGCAGGTACAGAAGGAAGGCGAAGGCGCCAAGATCGCCGTGCGCAACATCCGTCAGGATGCGAACAAGGAAGTCGCCAAGCTGCTGAAGGACAAGGTCATCAGCGAAGACGAGAAGAAGCGCGGCGAAGACGATATCCAGAAGTTGACCGATGCCAACATCAAGGATATCGACAAGGTCGTCGCCGACAAGGAAAAGGAACTGATGTCGGTCTGAAGTCGATGCCTTCAGTCCCGCCTCCCCTGCCGGCCGCCCTGCCGCGCCACGTTGCCATCATCATGGATGGCAACGGGCGTTGGGCACAACAGCGCCGTCGCCCCCGCGTGATCGGCCATCGTGCCGGCGCGCGCGCGGTCAACCGCACCATCGAGCGCTGCCTGGAACTGGGCATTCCGGCGCTGACCCTGTTCGCGTTTTCCAGCGAGAACTGGGGCCGGCCGCAGGAAGAAGTCGATGCGTTGATGAAGCTGTTCCTCGGCGCGCTCGACCGCGAAGTGGACGAGCTGCATCGGCGCGGCGTGCGCGTGCGCTTCATCGGCGAACGCGAGCGCTTCGGTGCTGCCCTGGTCAGCCGCATGCAGCTGGCCGAACAGCGCACCGCCGACAACCGCGCGCTGACCCTGTCGATTGCCGCCAGCTATGGTGGCCGTCAGGACATCGCCCGTGCCGCACGCGCATTGGCCGTTGAAGTGGCCGCAGGCCGCCTGCTTCCCGAGCAGATCGACGAATCCCTGCTGGGGCGACAGGTGGCTCTGGCCGACCTGCCGCCACCGGACCTGTTCATCCGCACCGGCGGCGATACCCGCATCAGCAATTTCCTGCTGTGGCAGTTGGCGTATACCGAGCTGTGGTTCACCGAAGCGCTGTGGCCGGATTTCGACGCCGCGCAGCTGCAGCTGGCGCTCGATGCATACGCCAGCCGTGAGCGCCGCTTCGGCCTGACCAGCGCCCAGATCGCCGCCCTGGCCACCGAGACGTCCAGCCCATGACCAAGACCCGAGTCCTCGCCGCGCTGATCATGGCGCCGGTCGCCATTGCTGCGATCCTGTTGCTGCCCACGCAATGGCTGGCCGCCGCTGCGGCTGCCGTGCTGCTGATCGGCCTGTGGGAATGGCTGAAACTGGCCGATGTTGAAGACACCCTCGCCCGCACCGTGCTGCTGGTCCTCAACCTGGTGCTGATGGTGCTGTTGGTGTGGGCCGATGCCGGCACCCTGGTGCTGTTCCAGATCGCGACCCTGGTGGGCGTTGCCTGGTGGCTGGGTGCGCTGGTCTGGCTGCGCTTCTTCAACTTCGGCGCGCAGCCCGGCAGTCCGGCGCGCATCCTCAAGCTGCTGGCCGGCACCCTGGCGATCGTGCCGGCGTGGGCGGCGCTGGTGCTGATCCATGCCGGCGGCGACCCGCCGGGCCATCAGGGCCACCTGTGGCTGCTGGCCGCGCTGGCACTGGTCTGGGCCGCTGATTCGGGTGCCTACTTCGCTGGCCGTCACTTCGGCAAGCACAAGCTGGCACCGCGGATCAGCCCGAACAAGACCTGGGAAGGCCTTGTCGGTGGGCTGATCGCCGGTGTTGCGGTGGCCGTCGGCCTGGGCTGGCTGGCCGGCATCGATGCCGCGCACCTGCCGGGGCTGCTGGTCACCTCGGTGGTGGCCGTGTTCGCCTCGGTGCTGGGCGACCTGTTCGAAAGCCTGATCAAGCGCCATGCCGGCGCCAAGGATTCAGGCCACCTGATCCCCGGCCACGGCGGCGTGCTCGACCGCGTCGACGGCGTGCTGGCGGCCATCCCGGTGTTCGCACTGGGCAAGGAAATCTTCGGGTTCTGACCATGGATGCTGCTGCAGACCTGCGCCGGGTCGCCGTGTTCGGCGCCACCGGTTCGATTGGTGCTTCCACGCTTGACGTGATCGCCCGCCATCCGCTGCGCTATCAGGCCACCGTGCTCGCCGCCGGCCGCCAGGTACAGGCGCTGCTGGCCCTGTGCCGGCAGCACCGGCCCGCGCATGCGGTGATCGCCGACGAATCCCTGTATGCCGAACTGCGCGACGGCCTGCGCGATGCCGGCCTGGCCACCCAGGCCCACGCCGGCCATGCCGCGCTGGACCAGCTGGCGGCCAGCGACGCCTGCGACACCGTGGTGGCCGCGATCGTCGGCGCCGCCGGCCTGTCCTCGACTCTGGCCGCTGCTGCGGCCGGCAAGCGCATCCTGCTGGCCAACAAGGAATCACTGGTACTGGCCGGCGAACTGCTGACCCGTACCGCCGAACGTGCCGGCGCCGAGATCATCCCGATCGACAGCGAGCACAGTGCGATCTTCCAGTGCCTGCGTTCACGCGATGCCAGCCTCGACGGTGCCGGTGTGCGCCGCATCCTGCTGACCGCCTCGGGCGGACCGTTCCGCGGGCGCAGCCGCGCCGAACTGGAGCAGGTCACCCCAGCCCAGGCCGTGGCGCACCCAAAGTGGTCGATGGGACCGAAGATCTCGGTCGATTCGGCGACGTTGATGAACAAGGGCCTGGAAGTGATCGAGGCCCACCATCTGTTCGGCATCCCTGGTGAGCGCATCGAGGTGCTGGTGCACCCGCAGAGCCTGGTGCATTCGCTGGTGGAGTTCGTTGACGGCTCCACCTTGGCGCAGATGGGCCTGCCAGACATGCGCACCACCCTGGCGGTGGGCCTGGGCTGGCCGCAACGGATCGAATCGGGCGTGTCAGGTCTGGATCTGCTGAGCCAGGGCCGGCTGGATTTCGAGGCCCCCGACACCGACGCGTTCCCCTGTTTGGCCCTTGCATGGCAGGCGATGCGCGCCGGCGGTACCGCCCCGGCCGTGCTGAACGCCGCCAACGAAGAGGCTGTTTCAGCGTTTCTTCAGGGCCGCATAGGCTTCCTGACCATTCCGACGCTGGTTGCTAACGCTCTTTCAACACTGCCGACCGAACCAGCCGATACACTTGAGGTTCTGTTGTCCGCCGACCAGCGGGCCCGCCAGCTGACCCTGAACGCCATCGACGCCACCTGAACAGCGCACCCATCCGAATGACGCCGCCCGTGTCCGCCAATGTGAACCTGCATGACTGACTTCATCGGATCGGTCTGGTGGATGATCGTGAGCCTTGGGCTGCTGGTCACCTTCCACGAATTCGGGCATTACTGGGTCGGCCGCCTGTGCGGGGTCAAGGTGCTGCGCTTCTCGGTCGGCTTCGGCCGCCCGCTGTGGTCGCGCCGTGACCGCCATGGCACCGAGTTCGCCATCGCCGCCATTCCGCTGGGCGGCTATGTGAAATTCCTCGACGAACGCGAAGTTGAAGTCCATCCGCACGAGCGCGGCCAGGCCTTCAACCACAAGACCGTGTGGCAGCGCATCGCCATTGTCGCCGCCGGTCCGATCGCCAACCTGCTGCTGTGCATCCTGCTGCTGTGGGCGATGTTCGTGATCGGCAAGCAGGACTATTCCGCAACCGTCGGCCGCGCCACCGGCATGGCCGCCACGGCCGGGCTCGGCAGTGGCGATCGCCTGCTGAGCGTGGACGGGCGCGATGTGATCACCCTGGGTGAGGCCAGCATGGCCCTTACGGCGGCGGCGATGGACCGTCGTGACGTGACCCTGGAAGTTCTGGATCCCGCAGACCAGCTGCGCTCTCGCAATCTGCCGCTGTCGCAGCTGCCGGCCGGTTTCGATGAACGCCGGGTTCCGATCCTGGCCGGCGTGCACTGGCGCGCGTGGCTGCAGCCGCCGCTGGTGGACAGCATCGTGAAGGGTTCGGCTGCGGAGGGTCACCTGCAGCCGGGTGATCTGATCGTGGCGATCGACGGCCAGCGCATCGACAGCGTCGAGCAGGCCATCAGCGAAGTGGGCAGCCTCGGCCGCCGCGGGGGCCCGGCGATGATCGAGGTGCTGCGTGGTGGCGAGCGCCTGGCGCTGGAGATCACCCCGCGCCAGGGCAAGGACGGCAAGGGCCAGCCCACCTGGCAGATCGGCGCCGGCTTTGCCCAGAGCTACAGCCCCGCCTATGACACCCTGCTCAAGTTCGGTCCGCTGCAGTCGGTGACGGTGGCGGTGCGTGAAACCGGCAGGATGGCCGCCGATTCACTGGCCATGATGGGCCGGATCGTCACCGGCAAAGCCTCGCTGCAGAACGTTTCCGGCCCGGTCACCATTGCCCGGGTCGCCAATATTTCGGCCAAACGTGGCGTGGATTGGTTCATCCAGTTCCTCGCCCTGCTGTCGCTGAGCCTGTGCATCATCAACCTGCTGCCGATCCCCATCTTGGACGGCGGCCACCTGCTGTATTACCTTATCGAGTTGGTCAAGGGCAGCCCGCTGAGCGAGCGTGCCGTCGCCGCCGGCCAATACATCGGCCTGGCGTTGCTGGCCGGGCTGATGGGATTGGCGTTCTACAACGACATCCTCGGCCTGGTCCCGCGATGAACTTTTCCATGTTTTTGCCGTCTACAGCGTCGGCATCCCTTACCAATGAAATCGACCTTCCTACCGGACGTGACATGACGCGACTCCCCAATCGCCGCCTGCTGGCCCTCGCCCTCGCCGCCGTCACCGGCGCTCCCGCCCTGGCCCAGGCAGCCGAGCCCTTCACTGTCAGCGACATCCGCGTCGACGGCCTGCAGCGCATCAGCTCCGGTACGGTGTTCACCTACCTGCCGGTCGAGCGTGGCGAGACGGTCACCGACAGCAAGGTCGGCGAGACCATCCGCGCCCTGTACAAGACCGGCTTCTTCGAAGACGTGCAGCTGGATCGCCAGGGCAGCATCCTGGTGGTGACCGTCAAGGAACGCCCGGCGATCAACAAGCTGACCGTCACCGGCAACAAGGACATCAAGTCCGACCAGCTGCTCAAGGGTCTGTCCGACATCGGCCTGACCGAAGGCGGCACCTTCGATCGCCTGAGCCTGGATCGCGTGACCCAGGAACTTCGCCGCCAGTACAACGATCGTGGCAAATACACCGTCGACATCACCCCGACGGTGAGCCCGCTGGACCGCAACCGTGTCGACATCGCCATCGCGATCAAGGAAGGCAAGGCGGCCAAGATCCGCCACGTCAACATCGTCGGCACCGAGAAGTACGACAGCAAGGACATCCTGGAATACTGGGAGTCCAAGGAGCACAACTGGGCGTCGTGGTACCGCCGTGATGACCAGTACTCCAAGGAAAAGCTGTCCGGCGACCTGGAGAAGCTCAATTCCTGGTACCTGGACCGCGGCTATGTCGACTTCAGCATCGACTCGACGCAGGTCTCGATCAGCCCCGACAAGCGCGACATGTTCATCACCGCCGGCGTGACCGAAGGTGACCAGTACAAGATCTCCGAGATCAAGGTCAGCGGCGATACGATCCTGCCGCAGGAAGACGTCGAGCGCATGGTCGTGCAGAAGTCCGGCGACACGTTCTCGCGTGCGCTGCTGGAATTCAGCTCCGACTCGATCACCAACTCGCTGTCCAACATCGGCTACGCCTTCGCCAAGGTGAACCCGATTCCGACCACCAACCGCGCCGAGCAGACCGTGGCGGTCAACATGCAGGTCGTGCCCGGCCCGCGCGTCACCGTCCGCCGCATCATCTTCAAGGGCAACACCCGCACCTCCGACGAGGTGATGCGCCGCGAAATGCGCCAGTTCGAGAACAGCTGGTACTCGCAGGCCGCCATCGACCGTTCCAAGATCCGCCTGCAGCGCCTGGGCTACTTCGAAGGCGTCGAAGTGGAAACCCCGGCTGTCAGCGGCAGCAACGACCAGGTCGACGTCGTCTACAACGTCAAGGAAACCACCTCGGGCAGCTTCGTGTTCGGCCTGGGCTATTCGCAGTCCTACGGCATGACCACCTCGGTGCAGCTGTCGCAGAACAACTTCCTGGGCGGCGGCAACCGAGTGTCGGTCGAAGCCTCGCGCAGCAGCTACCTGCAGCGCTACGGTTTCAGCTACACCAACCCGTACTTCACCGATGACGGCGTCTCGCTGGGCTACAACCTGTCCTGGCGCGAACTGGACTATTCCGACTTCAACACCGCGCAGTACAACAGCACCAATGGTTCGGCGCAGGTGGTGTTCGGCGTGCCGATCACCGAGACCGATACCGTCTCGCTGATGTTCGGCATCGACAGCAACCAGATCACCACCTACGCGGGCTCGACCCCGAAGTCGATCATCGATTACATCGATGCCGTCGGCAGCCGCACCTTCCATGCATGGCGCACGGAACTGGGCTGGGCGCGCGACTCGCGCAACGACTACTTCATGCCGACCCGCGGTACCTACCAGCGCGTGGGCCTGGAAACCACCCTGCCGGGTTCGACCATCGAGTACTACAAGCTGAACTACCAGATCAGCAAGTACTGGCCGATCATCCCCTCGCTGGTGATCAACACCCGCGCCGAAATCGGCTACGGCGATGCCTACGGCAATGACAAGACCCGCGTGATCGACAACGGCGACGGCACCACCCGTACCGTCACCGCATCGGGCCTGCCGTTCTACGAGAACTTCTACGCCGGTGGTACCAACTCGGTGCGTGGTTTCGAGGACAACACCCTCGGCCCGCGTGAAGTCACCAGCGGCTACCCGAACGGCCAGCCGCTGGGCGGTTCGCTGAAGACCGTCGGTTCGGTCGAAGCCTACTTCCCGCGCCTGTTCGACAGCCCGTCGGCCCGCGTGTCGGCCTTCGTCGACTTCGGCAACGTCTACAACGGCACCGACAACTTCAAGGCCAACGAGCTGCGCGTGTCCACCGGTGTGGCCCTGCTGTGGCGCGCCCCGGTCGGCCCGATCTCGATCAGCTACGCGTTCCCGCTGAAGAAGAAGGACGGCGACGAAATCGAACGCCTGCAATTCACGTTTGGTGGCCAGTTCTGAGGAACGACGTTCCTCAGAACTGATCCACCTCCGGTGAATTGCCCGCGCATTTCACCTATCCCCCGCGCCGCTGGCGCGCCCCCCTTAACAGAAGGGGGGCTCTCCACCAGACGGGTCTCGAATCGCCGGGCATTGCCCGGCGTTTTCGTTATTGAAGCGCACGCTGACGCGCGGTGAGCCGAGTATGGCTCGGCGCTGCAGGCGACTGTGGACGTTGGATCCGCTCGCGCGCGGGAGACCATCCGGTGATGGCGCAAGGGGCTGACCAGGACCGTTGGCGCCATGGATGGCGCCATCGAGCCCCCAGGGATGGGTTTACGGCGTGTCCTGGGCAGCCCCCTGCGCCATCGCCCCACGGATCAACCAGGCGCCGGCTTTTGCTCCCGCATGACCGCAATGGCGTCACACGTTAAACTCCCGCCGTGAATACTCCTACCTACACCGCCCAGCAACTCGCCGATCAGTTCGGCCTGCAGGTCCATGGCGACCCGAGCACCGCCATCCATGGCGTGGCCACCCTCGCCCATGCCGGTGCCGGCCAGCTGACCTTCCTCGCCAATCCGCGCTACCGCGCCCAGTTGGCCGACAGCCACGCCGGCATCGTGGTGCTGCGCGCCGAGGATGCCGACGCAGCTCCCGGCACCGCGCTGGTTGCCAAGGACCCTTACACCACCTTTGCCAAGATCGGCGCGCTGTTCGACATCGCCCCGACCCGCCCGCCGGGCATCCACCCCAGCGCGGTGATCGATCCGCAGGCGCAGGTCGCCGCCAGTGCCCACGTCGGCCCGTTCGTCACCATCGGCGCACGCAGCGTCATCGGCGACAACTGCATCATCGGCGCCGGCAGCATCATCGGCGAAGACTGCACCCTCGACAGCGGCTGCGAACTGATCGCCCGCGTCACCCTGGTCACCCGCGTGAAGCTGGGCAAGCGCGTGCGCATTCACCCCGGCGCCGTGCTGGGCGCCGATGGCTTCGGCCTGGCGATGGATGCCGGCAAATGGATCAAGGTGCCGCAGCTTGGCGGCGTGCGCATCGGCGACGACTGCGAGATCGGTGCCAACACCTGTGTTGACCGTGGCGCACTGGAAGACACCGTGCTAGCCGAGGACGTCCGCCTGGACAACCTGGTGCAGATCGCACACAACGTGCAGATCGGCGCACACTCGGCCATCGCAGGCTGCACCGGCATTGCCGGCAGCGCCAAGATCGGCCGTTATTGCCTGCTCGGCGGCGCCGTTGGCGTCGTCGGTCATCTTGAAATCTGCGACAAGGTCGTGATCACCGGCAAATCGGTGGTCCGCAACTCCATCACCGAGCCGGGCGAGTACTCCTCCGGCACGCCCCTGACCGACAACCGCACGTGGCGCAAAAACGCCGCGCGCTTCAAGCAGCTCGATGCACTGGCCCGTCGCATCCTGTCTGTGAGCAAGGAGAAAGAATGAGCCAGCCCCAGACCCTGCCGGACATGGCGCAGATCCAGACGCTGCTTCCGCACCGCTACCCGTTCCTGTTGGTGGACAAGGTGGTGTCGATCGACTACGAGAAGCGCACGATCGTCGCGACCAAGAACGTCAGCATCAACGAGCCGTTCTTCCAGGGCCACTTCCCGGGCCAGCCGATCATGCCCGGCGTGCTGATCATCGAAGCCATGGCCCAGGCCGGTGGCGTGCTGACCCAGTTGACGCTGGGCCGCGACGCGCAGTCCAAGCTGTTCTACATGGTCAAGGTCGACAAGGCCCGCTTCACCAAGCAGGTGGTGCCGGGTGACGTGCTGGAGATGCACGTCGAGATCAAGCGCGTGATCCGCAACATGGCCGTGTACGACTGTGTGGCCAAGGTCGACGGCGAAGTCGTCGCCTGCGCCGAGGTGCTGTGCGCCGGCACCCGCGAATGACCCTGGCTGGAGGACCGAGATGAGCGACAACGCCCCCCTGATCCATCCCACTGCCGTGATCGATCCGTCGGCTCGCTTGGCCGACGATGTCCGCGTGGGCGCGTTCACGATCATCGGTCCGGACGTCGAGATCGGTGCCGGTACCGAGATCGGCCCGCACTGCAGCGTGCACGGCCCGACCCGGATCGGCCGCGACAACCGTTTCATCGGCCACGTCGCGGTCGGCGGCGAGCCGCAGGACAAGAAGTACGCCGGTGAACGCACCGAACTGGTGATCGGCGACCGCAACGTGTTCCGCGAGTTCGTCACCCTCAACCGTGGCACCGGCGGCGGCGGTGGCATCACCACCATCGGCGATGACAACTGGATGCTGGCCTACACGCACGTGGCCCACGATTGCCACGTCGGCAACTTCTGCGTGTTCTCCAACAACACCACGCTGGCCGGCCACGTGACCGTGGGTGACTACGTGATCATCAGCGGCTTCGCCGGCGCGCATCAGTTCTGCCGCATCGGTGCGCATGCCTTCCTCGGCATGGGCGCGCTGACCAATGGCGACGTGCCCCCGTTCACCATGGTCGGCACCGACTCGCTGGGCCGCCCGCGCGGCATCAACAGCGAGGGCCTGAAGCGCCGCGGCTTCGACCCCGAGCGCATCACCGCCATCAAGCGCGCCTACCGCACGCTGTACGTGGCGGGCCTGCCGCTGGCCGAAGCCAAGGCGCAGCTGGCCGAGCAGGCGCGCGACAGCGACGACGTCAAATCGATGCTGGACTTCATCGAACACACCGAGAGGCACCTGCTGCGATGAGCAGCGCGACCGGCCAGGCGCCGGCCGGCGCCGACGTGATTCCGCTGGCCTCGATGGTCGGCAGCGTGCCTGCGCATCGGGTGCTGAGTGATCGACCGTTGCGGATCGCGCTGGTCGCCGGTGAAGCCTCCGGCGACCTGCTCGGTGCGGGCCTGATACGCGAACTGAAGGCCCGCTTCCCACATGCCGAATTCGCCGGCATCGGCGGCGATGCGATGCGCAGCGCCGGCTGCCAGACCTGGCACGATGCCAGCGAACTGGCGGTGATGGGCCTGACCGAAGTCCTGCGGCATCTGCCGCGCCTGCTCAAGCTGCGTTCGGCGTTCCGCCAGCGTGCGCTGGAGTGGCAGCCGGACGTGTTCATCGGCATCGATGCTCCCGATTTCAATCTGGGCATCGAACGCTGGTTGAAACAGCGTGGCGTGCGCACCGTGCACTACGTCAGCCCTTCGGTATGGGCATGGCGCGAGAAACGCGCCGAGAAGATCGGCAGCAGCGCCGACCTGGTGCTGTGCCTGTTCCCGATGGAACCACCGATCTACGCCAAGCACGGCATCGACGCGCGCTTCGTCGGCCATCCGATGGCCGATGACATCGCGCTGCATGTCGACCGTGAAGCAGCCCGGATCGAACTCGGCCTGCCCGCCTCGGCCAAGGTGCTGGCCGTGCTTCCCGGCAGCCGCCTGGGCGAGATTTCCAAGCTCGGCGAAGCCTTCTTCGAGGCTGCCTGGCAGGTATCCGAGCGTATTCCCGGCCTGCACGTGGTGGTGCCCGCCGCCAATGCGGCCTGCCGACGCCTGATCGAGGAGCAGCTGTCACGCTCGGCGCTGCCGGTGGCCTATTCGCATGTACTGGACGGCCAGGCGCGCAGCGCGATGATCGCCGCCGACGTGGTGGTGCTGGCCTCCGGCACTGCGACCATGGAAGCGATGCTGGTGAAGCGGCCGATGGTCGTCGGCTACCGCGTCAACGAGCTGACGTACCGCTTGGTGAAGGCGCTGGGGTTGATCAAGGTCGACCGCTTCGCCCTGCCCAACATCCTTGCCGGCCAGGACCTGGCGCCAGAGCTGATGCAGCACGACTGCACGCCGGAGAAACTGGCCGCCGCCGTCCAGCAGTGGTTCGACCACCCGCAGCGGATCGCCGACCTGCAGGGCACCTACACGCGCCTGCATGAACGCCTGCGTCGCAACGCATCGGCGCGCGCAGCCGATGCTGTCGGCGAACTGCTGGTCCGTGGCCAGGCAAAAGCATGAGCCGCCGCCATGCCGCAGCGGCCAGCCTGGCCTTGTTTGATGGCGCTGCGGTGATAGACCCCGGCCACCGCATCGCCGGTGTCGACGAAGCCGGCCGGGGACCGCTGGCCGGCCCTGTCGCGGTGGCAGCGGTGGTGTTCGATCCGCAGCGGCCACGACTGAACGGTCTGGATGATTCCAAACAGCTGACCGCGGCCCGCCGTGAGCAGCTGCATGACCGCATCCTCGACCGCGCCCTGGCCTGGCACGTGGTGCTGGTGGACGTGGAAGCCATCGACCGCTTGAACATCTATCAAGCCACGCTGCAGGGCATGCGCGATGTCGTAGCGGCGGTGGCCCACGTGGCCGGCTTCGCCCGCATCGATGGCAACGTGGTGCCCAAGGGTCTGGTACTGCCGGCGCAGGCATTGATCGGCGGCGATGGCATCGACCGCGCGATCATGGCGGCCTCGATCCTGGCCAAGGTCTCGCGCGACCGCTACATGCTGGACCTGCACGCACGCCACCCGCAGTACGGCTTCGACCAGCACAAGGGCTACGGCACTCCAGCGCATCTGGCCGCCCTGCGTGAACACGGCCCCTGCGCGGAGCACCGGCGCAGCTTCGCCCCGGTGCGCGAGTGCCTGGAAGTGCCGCCGGCTGTGGCCGCCTCCATCGCGACCGCCTGAATCGCCTGAACGGCCGCTGCAATCCGTCTCGGGAAGAGTCCCCCTGAGTCAGGGGGACGCGCCAAGGGCGCGGGGGTCTGGAAGCATGCTGAGACGGGGCCCGCGGTTCGCCTGCGAACCGTGGGAAGCGATAGCGCGAATGCGATATCGCCCACCGTCAAGCCTTGTGGCAACCCCCTGCCCTCGCTACCCTGACCGGGCACTCCAGCGCTTCTCGACCCCGGCGACGATTCCCGCGTCTGCACCCGGGGCCTGCGCGCTCCAACCTGGTCCGGCATGTCCAACTCCCGCTTCGTACATCTCCACGTCCACACCGAGTTCTCGCTGGCGGACTCGACCATCCGTGTGCCGGCAAAGCCGGACCAGGCTGACCCGAAGAAGGCCAAACAGGCCAACCTGCTGTCGCGCTCGGTCGAACTCGGCCTGCCTGCGCTGGCGGTGACCGACCTCAACAACCTGTTCGCGCTGGTCAAGTTCTACAAGGCCGCCGAAGGCGTGGGCATCAAGCCCATCGCCGGCGCCGACGTGATGATCGCCGAGGAAGGCCAGGACCCGTGGCGGATGACCCTGCTGTGTCGCGACCGCGAGGGCTACCTGAGCCTGTCGCGTCTGCTGACCCGCGCGTGGATGGAAGGCCATCGCCCCGAGGGCGGCGTCGCCGTGCACCCGGACTGGCTGAAGGCCGGCAACGCCAGCCTGTTCGCCCTGGCCGGCCGTGACAGCCTGGCCGGGCGCCTGGCCCTGGATGGCAAGCATGACCTGGCCGAACAGCAGTTGGCCGACTGGCAGCGCGTGTTCGGCGACGGCCTGCACCTGGAGCTGACCCGCACCGGTCGCGACGGCGAAGAGAGCTTCAACCAGTTCGCGCTGATGGCCGCCGGCCAGCGTGGGCTGCCGGTGATCGCCAGCAACGATGTTCGCTTCCTGTCGCCGTCCGATTTCAGCGCGCACGAAGCACGCGTGTGCATCTCCACCGGCCGCGTGCTGGATGATCCCAAGCGCCCGCGCGAGTACAGCGACCAGCAGTACCTGAAGTCGGCCGAGGAGATGTGCGCGCTGTTTGCCGACATCCCCGATGCGATCGACAACACACTGGCGCTGGCCGAACGCTGCAACATCGAGATGCGCCTAGGCACCTACTTCCTGCCCGACTATCCGGTGCCTGACGAGGAAACGCTGGACAGCTGGATCCGCAGCGAATCGCGCAAGGGTCTGGCCGCGCGCCTGGAAAAGAATCCGATTGCGCCCGGCATGACCGCGCAGGATTACAGCGACCGCCTCGAGTTCGAGCTGGACACCATCATCAAGATGGGCTTCCCCGGCTACTTCCTGATCGTGGCCGACTTCATCCAGTGGGGCAAAGCGCAGGGCATCCCGATCGGCCCGGGCCGTGGTTCCGGTGCAGGCTCGCTGGTGGCGTGGGCGCTGCAGATCACCGATCTGGACCCGCTGCCGTACAACCTGCTGTTCGAGCGCTTCCTCAACCCCGAACGCGTGTCGATGCCCGACTTCGACATCGACTTCTGCATGGACCGCCGCGACGAAGTCATCGACTACGTCGCGCGCAAGTATGGCCGCGAGCGGGTCAGCCAGATCATCACCTACGGCACCATGGCGGCCAAGGCGGTGGTGCGCGACTCCGGCCGCGTGCTCGGCTTCCCCTATGGCCTGGTCGACGGCGTCGCCAAGCTGATCCCGAACATCCTCGGCATCTCGCTGAAGGACGCGATGGGTGAGGGCAAGGACAGCGAGATGGCCTCGCCCGAGCTGATCCAGCGCTACCAGAGCGAGGACGATGTCCGCGATCTGATCGACCTGGCGCGGCAGCTGGAAGACCTCACCCGCAACGCCGGCAAGCACGCGGGCGGCGTGGTGATCGCGCCCGAACCGCTGGCCGAGTTCTGCCCGCTGTTCGCCGAACACGACGAGGATGGCCGCGGCAAGAATCCGGTCACCCAGTTCGACAAGAACGACGTTGAAGAAGTCGGCCTGGTGAAGTTCGACTTCCTCGGCCTGCGCACGTTGACGATCATCGACTGGGCAGTGAAGGCGATCAACAAGCGCCATGAGCGCGCCGGCATTCCGCCGGTGGACATCACCCAGCTGCCGCTGGACGATGCGCCCACCTACAAGGACATCTTCGCCTCGGGCAATACCGGTGCGGTGTTCCAGTTCGAATCCTCGGGCATGCGCCGCCTGCTGAAGGACGCCAAGCCCGACCGCTTCGAAGACCTGATCGCGCTGGTGTCGCTGTACCGGCCCGGCCCGATGGACCTGATCCCCTCCTTCGTCGACCGCAAACACGGGCGCGAAGACGTGGAGTATCCCGATCCGCGCACCGAGCGCATCCTGCGCGACACCTACGGCATCATGGTGTACCAGGAGCAGGTGATGCAGATGGCGCAGATCGTCGGCGGCTACTCGCTGGGCGGCGCCGATCTGCTGCGCCGAGCGATGGGCAAGAAGGTGCCGGCGGAAATGGCCAAGCACCGCGAGATCTTCCGCGAAGGTGCGGCCAAGGATGGCGTCGGCGAAGCCAAGGCCGATGCGATCTTCGACCTGATGGAGAAGTTCGCCGGCTACGGCTTCAACAAGTCGCACGCCGCTGCCTACGCGCTGGTGAGTTACCAGACGGCCTGGCTCAAGCGTCACTACCCGGCCGAGTTCATGGCCGCGACGCTGTCGTCGGACATGGACAACACCGAAAAGGTGGTCGGGTTCCTGGACGAGGTGCGCAACCTCGGCCTGACCGTGCTGCCGCCGAAGGTGAACCAGTCCGCTTTCATGTTTGAAGCGTCCACGCCGGACACGATCCAGTACGGCCTGGGCGCAATCAAGGGCGTCGGCCAAGGTGCCTGCGAAGCGGTGGTGGACGAACGCCTGCGCGGCGGCGACTACACCGATCTGCTCGACTTCTGCACCCGCATCGGCTCGGCCAAGCTCAACCGGCGCACGCTGGAAGCCATGATCAACTGCGGTGCGCTGGATGAGCTGGGCCACAACCGTGCCTCGCTGATGCTGCAGCTGCCGGAAGTGATCAAGGCCACCGAGCAGATGGCGCGCGAGCGTGCGTCCGGTCAGAACTCGCTGTTCGGCGGCCCCGAGCCGGGCGTGCAGGCCATCCACCTGGAGCTGCAGGAAACCGAAGAGTGGCCGTTGCTGCAGCGCCTCAACGGCGAGCGCGACACGCTGGGCTTCTACCTCAGCGGCCACCCGTTCGATCCCTGGCGCGATGACGTGCGCGACCTGGTCGGTACCGATCTGGGCGCGGTGGAAAAGATCTGGAGCGCCAACAGCAACAGTGGCGGCGGCGAAAAGCGCTGGCGCCCGGAAGTGCAGACCGTGCTTGCCGGCCAGGTGGTCGGCGTGCGCCGCAAGGGCGAGAGCCAGATCTTCATCCAGCTGGAAGATGGTCGTGGCCGCGTCGAATGCAGCGCGTTCTCCGATGCCATGGCCGAGTTCGGCCACCTGATGACCAAGGACCGCATCCTGGTGGTCAAGGGCGGCCTGCGCGAAGACGAATTCAATGGTGGCTTCGCACTGCGCATCCGCCAGTGCTGGGACTTCGACGAGGTCTGTGCGAACTACGCCACCCGCCTGTCGCTGCGGCTGGATCTGCGCCAGCAGCGGCCGGTGTGGGAGCGCATCGACGCCCTGCTCGACCGCCATCGCCCCGGCCGCACGCCCCTGCGCCTGGATCTGCTGCTGAAGGGCCCCGATGGCGGCATCGCCGGCATGCTCGACGTTTCCGGGCAGAGCGCGGTGCGTGTCGATTCCAAGCTGATGGAGGCGCTGCGCGCCGAACCGGCGGTGCGCACGCTGAAGGTGCGCTACAGCCCGCCGTGGGCCAGCTGAGGCTGGCCCGACTTCGTTCCTGTTTTCCCGCTGCATACGTCAAGGACGATTGCCCGCAATGAAGAACCTGCTGTTGCCGATGGTGGCCGCGCTCGCGCTGGCCGGCTGTTCCTCCAAGGTCGATTTCGAGATCGACAACCCGACCGATGCGCCGCTGGCGATCAGCATCGACGGCAAGGACCTGCCGGTGGCCGCGCACGCGTCGCGTCCGATCAGCCTGGCTGCCGGCGAGCATCACCTGCATACCGACCGCCTGGGCGACGTGCGCTTCATCGTCTACGCCGACGGCCGCGGTGGCCTGATCAACCCGAGCCTCAGCGAGTACGTGACCGCGCGCGAGATCTATGTGACCGGCGAGGACAAGCTGAAGAACTTCGGCGTCAGCGGCCTGGGCATCGAGCTGGGTGGCGTCGAGTTCAAGGGACCGTTCGAAAAGCACCACGGCCTGTTCATCGACAAGACCTGGAACTTCGGCGTGCGCGAGCCGTTCCCCGACGAACAGGTGGTTGCCCACGTCGATTCGACCGGCGGCAGGATCAGCACCAAGATCTTCACCGCGCCGGACTTCATCGCCTATGTCGAGGCCGGCATGGGCGAGCCCGGTGCCTACAAGCGCGAGCAGCCCGCCGGCTACGCGGCGCCCGCCTACACGCTGGAAACGGCGCCTGCGTTGCCCGCGCTGGACCCGGCCTTCGAGGCCCATGCCGGTCCCGTGCGCGACATCTATGCGCGCTGGCTGAAGGCCACCACGGCCAGCGAGCAGAAGGCCCTGCGCAAGGAAGACTTCCAGGCGCAGATGGCCTTCACCCACGCCACCATGACGCTGGGCGCGAAGCTGCCGGTGGCGGCCAACCAGGCCTACAACGACTTCGTGACGATCCGCAGCACCGAAATGGCCCGCAGCGCGCTGGTCCTGCCCTGAACCGGCGGCCGGCGGCCCGACTGGCGCCGCTGGCCCCCACTGCGCTACCGTCGGTTTCCAGACGAAGGCGTACGGGCCGTTCCTGCGCATTCGGCTAGAATTCCCCTCTTCTTTACACGACGGCTTCCGATGAATCCGAACTACCTCGACTTCGAGCAACCCATCGCCGACCTGGAAGCCAAGATCCAGGAACTGCGCAACGCCAGTGCCGGGCCGGCGGTCAATGTCGAGGCCGAAGTGCATGCGCTGCAGGACAAGCTGCGCGTGCGTACCGCACAGATCTTCCGCAACCTGACCTCGTGGCAGGTGCTGCAGCTGGCACGCCACCCGTCGCGCCCGTACACCGCCGACTACATCCGCATCATCTGCGATGAGTTCCAGGAACTGGCCGGCGACCGTGCCTTCGCCGACGACAAGGCGATCATGGGCGGCCTGGCTCGCATCAATGGTCGCTCGGTGATGGTCATCGGCCATCAGAAGGGCCGCGACACCAAGGAAAAGATCAAGCGCAACTTCGGCATGCCCAAGCCGGAGGGCTACCGCAAGGCCCTGCGCCTGATGAAGATGGCCGAGCGTTTCGGCCTGCCGGTGCTGACCCTGATCGATACCGCCGGCGCCTGGCCGGGCATCGATGCCGAGTCGCGCGGCCAGTCCGAAGCGATCGCGCGCAACCTGATCGAGATGGCCGAACTGAAGGTGCCGATCATCTGCACCGTAATCGGTGAAGGCGGCTCCGGCGGCGCGCTGGCGCTGGGCGTGGGCGACCGCACCGTGATGCTGGAATACGCGGTGTACTCGACCATTACCCCGGAAGGCTGCGCCTCGATCCTGTGGAAGGACGCCGGCAAGGCCAAGGATGCTGCCGAGCAGCTGGGCCTGACCGCGCCGCGCCTGAAGGGCCTGGGTCTGGTCGACAAGGTCGTGCGCGAGCCGACCGGCGGCGCCCACCGCAACCCGACGCAGATGGCCAAGCGCCTGAAGGCCGTGCTGCTGAACGAGCTGGAAGCGTTGGATGCGCTGTCCACCCAGGAGCTGCTGGACCAGCGCTACAAGCGCCTGCGCAGCTACGGCACCTACGAAGCAGCGTAAGCCCGGTTCTGCCGGCCGCTGGACAAGCTTGGTAGTGCCGGCCGCTGGCCGGCAACTTGCAACGGATTGCAGAAACGAAAGAGCCGGGCAGATGCCCGGCTCTTTTTGTTCGTACCTCGCACAGCATCCACGCATGGCGTGGATCTACCGGGTGCAGATGACGCCCCCTCAGAACGGCTTGGCCAGCACCAGCCAGACGATCGGAATGAACGCGAGCAACGGAATCTCGTTGATCCAGCGCAGCGCGCGCGAGGACGGCAGCGCCCTGCCCTTGGCCACCCCCTTGAGCAGGCGGCCGATCCAGATGAAGTACGCCAACAGCACCACCACCAGACCCAGCTTGGCATGCAGCCAGCCCGCGCCACCCGGGGCGACCATGGTCGGGAAATCCGGAATCACCTTGTAGCCCAGCCACAGCACCAGGCCGAGCACGAACGCCAGGCCGAACATCGAATGGCCGAAGCGGTAGAGGCGCATGCCCATCAGCTGCAGGCGCTCGACCACCGCCGGCTGCCCCGCCGTCTCTGACAGGTTCACCAGGATGCGCGGCAGGTAGAACACCGTGGCCATCCACGCCACCACGAACACGATGTGGAAGGTCTTGACCCAGTAATAGCTCTGCATGCGCTCGCTCCGGCGGCTGGCGTGGATATTCGCCATTCTCGCATGCGGTGGCGAGGCCACCTCACGTGTAACCGGCGCGACACATCGACGCATGGTGTGCTGCAACGCCGTACGATAGGCGCCGATTTCACGACTGCACCGGACCGCCATGGACAAGACCTACGACGCCGCCTACTTCCAGCGCTGGTACCGCCGCGCCGACATCGGTGGCAGCGCGCGCCTGGGGCGCAAGGTCGCCCTTGCCGTGGCCACGGCCGAGTACTACCTGGAACGACCGATCCGCAGCGTGCTGGACATCGGCTGCGGCGAAGGCGCTTGGCGCGCGCCGCTGCTGAAACTGCGTCCGAAGGTCGAATACCTGGGCTTCGACAGCAGCGAGTACGCTGTGCGTCGCTACGGCCGGACCCGCAACCTGCACCTGGCCGGCTTCGGCGATTTCGCCTGGCTGCGGCCCTGCGCCCCGGTCGACCTGCTGGTCTGTTCGGACGTGATGCACTACGTGCCCAACCGCGAACTGCGTGCAGGCCTGGCCGGCGTCGCCGAACTGACCGCCGGCGTCGCCTTCCTGGAAACGTTCGCCGCCGAAGATGAATTCGAGGGCGACCATGACGGCTTCCAGTCGCGTCCAGCCCGCTGGTACCGGCGCGAGCTGAGCCGCCAAGGCCTGCAGGCGGTCGGTTCCCACCTCTGGCTGGGGCCAGCACTGGCCGATGAAGCGGCCGCGCTGGAGCAGGCGGCCCGCTGAATACGCCCAGTGAGTCTGCTTAACGTCCGGGACAGTCGGATGCGCTATGCTGCGCGGCAACATAAGACCATACATATTCGGTCGGCATGCTCTATCAACTGCACGAACTGACCCGCAACCTGCTCGCCCCCTGGGTGCACCAGGCCCAGGCCAACGCCAAGTTCTTCGCCAACCAGGGACACTGGTGGTCGCAGATGCCCGGTGCTGATCGCCTGGCGGCGGTCAATGAGCTGTTCCATCGCATCGGCAAGGATTACGAGAAGCCCGAATGGGGCATCAACGAAATCGAGGTCGAGGGCGAACGCGTGCCGATTGTCGTGCACGAGGAACTCAGCAAGCCGTTCTGCAAGCTGCTGCGCTTCAAGCGCCACAGCAATGAAGCCGACCAGCTGCACACCATGCTCAACCAGCCGTTCGTGCTGGTGGTGGCGCCGTTGTCCGGCCACCACGCCACGCTGCTGCGCGACACCGTGCGAACGCTGCTGCGCGACCACCGCGTGTATGTGACCGACTGGGTCGACGCGCGCATGGTGCCCGGCAGCGAGGGCGAGTTCGGGCTGGACGACTACATCGCCTACATCCAGGAGTTCATCCGCCATCTTGGCGTCGAGCGCCTGCACGTGGTCAGTGTCTGCCAGCCGACCGTACCGGTGCTGGCCGCGGTTTCATTGATGGCCAGCCGCGGTGAACCGACGCCGCGCACGCTGGTGATGATGGGCGGCCCGATCGATGCGCGCTGCAGCCCGACCGCGGTCAACAACCTGGCAACGCAGAACCCGCTGTCGTGGTTCGAGAACAACGTCATCCACACCGTGCCGGCCAGCTATCCCGGTGCGGGTCGCCGCGTGTATCCCGGCTTCCTGCAGCACGCCGGCTTCCTGTCGATGAATCCCAGCCGCCACTTCAGTTCGCACTGGGATTTCTACACCGACCTGGTGAAGGGCGACCTGGAGGATGCCGACGCGCATCGCAATTTCTACGACGAGTACAACGCCGTGCTGGACATGCCGGCCAAGTACTATCTGGACACCATTTCCGTGGTATTCCAGGACTTCCTGCTGCCGCGTGGCGAGTGGGTGGTCAACGGCGAGAAGGTCGATCCGTCGGCGATCCGCGATACCGCGCTGCTGAGCATCGAAGGCGAACTGGACGATATCGCCGGCCTCGGCCAGACCGAAGCGGCGCAGGCGCTGTGCAGCGGTATTCCGGCAGAACGCCGTGAACATTTCATCGTCGATGGTGCCGGCCACTACGGCATCTTCAGCGGCCGCCGCTGGCGCGAAGTGGTCTACCCGAAGGTGCGTGACTTCTTCGCCGCGCATGCCGAAGCACCGGCAGCGAAGGCCCCGAAGAAGAAGAGCAACGTCACCCCGCTGCGCCGCAAGGCGGGGTAACCCGCCCTGCTTCCGGTAGTGCCGGCCGCTGGCCGGCAGCTTCTGGTAGATGCCAACCTTGGTTGGCGCTCTACCGTGAATCCCGATGTCGGCGGCATCGTGCCAACCAAGTTTGGCACCTACCAGAGCGTGGGCTCCCGCTTACAACCGCACCAGCAGGTTCTTGGCCAGCATGCCGTGCAGCTTGCCGATGCCGCGTGCCAGGTGCATCGTCAGCAGCAGCAACAACACGCCCACCCCTGCAACCACGATGGCCACCAGCGGTGAGGCCGCCATCGGCAGCACGTTCACGTCGTTGATGTAGATGCCGGGGATGTCGCCACTGAAGATCGCCGCCACCGGCGCCCAGATCAAACCCAGCGACAGCGACAGCAGGGTCACCGCGATGGTGAAGTAGATGATGCCCAGCGGCAGCATCAGCACGAAGTACAGCAGGGTCAGCCAGGTGCGGCCATCGGTGAACATGTCACCGATGCGCTGCAGCCAGCTGCGGCTGCGGTCGGTGTACTGCGGCCGACGCGGCATGCGCTCGCCCAGCAGCGCTTCCACCAGCCGCCCCTCCAGCAGTGCCAGTCCACGCACCGAGCCGAAGAACAGCACGGTCAGCGGAACGCCGATGATCAGGATCAGCAGTCCCAGCGACAACGACAGGCCGGTGACCACCCAGGTGAAGAAGAAGATGCCGGTGGCCAGCGACAACAGCATGTAGAACAGCGCGCCGTAGGTGTGCGGATCCGTCACCACGCCGAAGAAGCGCGCCAGCAGCGAACGCTGCACGGGGGCTGCCGGCTGCGCCGCCGGTGCCGCACCGCTGGCCTCGGCCGCTGCACGCAGCACCGGGCCCGTGTCGGCCCGCGGCGTACGCAGCGCGCGGTTCACCGTGAGCTCGGTTTCGCGATAGATCTCGGCCACCTCGTCCGGTGCACCATAGCTGCCGGCGACGTCGGCGATGACCTCGGCTTCGCTGCGGCCGGGTTGCGCTGCCAGTTCAGAGCGCAGGTATTCCTCGGCGTCGTACAGGGCGTCCTGCACCATCGCCGGATCGGCACCGTCCAGTGCCGCACGCAACTGCGCCAGGTACTGCGGAATGGTGCTCGGCAGACTGTTGCCTGCCAGGTTCAGGTCGTTCATTGCGGTATCCCCTCCAACACGGAATCGACGGAATCACGGGTGTCGCGCCAAGCCTGGCGCCATTGCTCCAGCACCTCCCGGCCACGCGCGTTGATGCGGTAGTAGCGGCGCGGCGGCCCGCTGCTGGACGGCTCCACATGGCTCTCCAGCAGGCCCGCGCCTTCGAGGTTGCGCAGCACCGGGTACAGCGCGCTCTGCTTGCCGCTGAGCACGCCCTCGCCCACGCGTTCCAGCTCCTTGGCGATCAGGTAGCCGTACAGCGGCTCCCCGGCGCGGGCCAGCACCGCAAGCAGGGCCAACGAAACCGTGCCGGCGCTGAGCTCCTTCTGGAACTTCTTCAGGTGGACATCGTCTTCGGTCATGACCGACCCTCCACTACGTTGAAGTCAACAGTAGTGCGAAGTTCGGTATAGCGAATGTGTCGTTAGTCACTCTGCCGGTTGGGCACCGGCCGCGTCAGGCTTGGCGGACCGCCTCGGCCAGCCGCTGTGCCATTGCATTGGAGAGGTCGTGCCCACCGTGTTCAAGGCGGGTCAGCAGGGCCTGTCGGCGCGCTGCCGACAGCGGTGAGTAACCCTCGCTCACACGAAGCCAGTTCTCCACCAGGCGCAGATGCCATGCACGTTCGTCATGCCTCTGCGGTACCGCGTCCAGCAGAAGTTCCAGATGCTGCCACAACGGCATGTGGGGCAGCAGCCGCAGCAGCCCGGTCTGAGCCACCGGGGAAGGACCGTCGTGGCAGAACGCCAGCAGCCGGGCGGCGTCCAGTTCGGCTACCCAGTCCGCCTGCGCGTGGGTCAACAGTTCGTGGATGCTTCGCCCCGGCTCCTCCAGCGCAACGCGCAGCAACGCCAGGCCTGCGCCGCCCTCGGCCCGTATCCAGCCTCGTACACAATTCCGCCGGTGGCGCGCCGCCACCCGTGGATACAGCGACCGCAACAGTGCAACGTCCTCAGCGACGGCATGGTCGGCCAGCGCTTCCAGCGCCACGCGCCAGCGCCCCGCTGTCTGCTGTGCCAATGCGTTGCGCCACAGCTCGATGGCTGGCGTTGCGTGGCGCTGCCGCACCAGAAATGCCGCCAGACTGCGGACAGCCCGTGCACGGTCGAACAGTGCATCCTCGACGAACACGTCGATCCCCTCCACCTCATGCGCCACCAACGTACGCAGGGCCGACGCGCGCACTTGGCTGGAGGGAGCCGTCAGCGCGCCCCTGCACTGCTCCAGCACCTGCGATGGGTCGCCCTCATCGAGAAGGTCCTGGAAGGCCATGCGTGCAATGCGCGGATCGCTGTCCCGCAGCGCGCGCGCACGGATCGCCACACGCTCCGGGTGGACATCGAAGGCGATCGCATGGGCGCTCAGCCGCGTACGTGAGTCACGATGGACGAGCAGGCCACCCAGCACTGCCCGCTGCGAGGGCGCCGACAGCCAGCCCTCCAGCGTATCCCTGCGCCAATCGGCATCCACCCGCTGCGCATCCTGCAAGCGAACCGCCAGCGGCCACGCTGCCAGCACGTCGTCGATGCTGCAGCGGGACAGCAGAACTTCCACCACCTGCTGGGCTACAACCCGCACCTCAGGGACCCAGTCATTGCAGCGCAGCAACGCACTGGAAAGCGTCAGACGTCCTGCAAGGGCGTCCATCCGCTGCAGCGCCGCCTGACGCGTGCGACCATTGCCGTCCGCACCGGCGAGAAACAACGCAGCCGCCTGCACTGCAGCTGGTGCCTGCGGATGGGCCTGAAGGCAATCCAGCAGCTCACTGTTCCGCGGCGCCCACCAACTGCGCCGGCGGCCATCGAGATCGACGAGCCTCCGTGGCGACTGCGAATGCAGCCAGCCGGCACCGTCTTCGCCGGGTTCGATATAGCCTTTCAGATAGCCATCGACCACCGCCTGCAGTTCGGCCCCTGGATCCAGCATTGGCATTTCGTGCATCCATGCAAAGGACGCACATCGTGCCGCAGGGGCGGCGCGACAGCCAGTCTGCAGGATTGGCGCAAGAGCAGCGACTCGCGCAGAATCGAGGCCTCGTTCATGCTCCGGGGATCCCATGTCGCACCGCCGCCGTCTTGCCCTGACCACTCTCGCCCTCGCCTTCCTGCTGCCCGCACTCGCCAGCGCGGCCACGCCCTACCGCAGCCCGCAGCAGATCCTCGACGCATCGGCGGCCAGCGACTGGCGCACGCCGGACCCGGCCAACCTGCTGTACATGGACCTGCCGGCCGGACGGGTGATCATCGAACTGGCGCCGCAGTTCGCCCCGCGCCATGTCGGCAACATCCAGACCTTCGCCCATGAGCACTTCTGGGACGGCACCAGCATCTACCGCTCGCAGGACAACTTCGTGGTGCAGTTCGGCGATGCCGACGCCGACGATGCAGCCAAGGCCAAACCGTTCGGCAGCGCGCAGCGCAAGCTGCCGGCCGAATTCGAGCGTGCCGACAGCGGTTTGAAGGTGAGCGTGCTGCCGGATCGCGATGGCTGGGCAGCGCAGACCGGCTTCGTCGATGGCTTCCCGGTCGGTCAGGACCCGCAGGCCGGCAAAGCCTGGCTGGCACACTGCTACGGCATGCTGGGTGCGGGCCGCAGCAACGAGGAAGACAGCAGCATCGGCGCCGAACTGTATGTGGTTACCGGCCAATCGCCGCGCCAGCTGGACCGCAACATCACCCTGGTCGGCCGCGTGCTGAAGGGCATGGAGCTGCTCAGCGCGATCCCGCGTGGACCGGCACCGATGGGCTTCTACACTGACCCGAAGCTGCGCACGCCGATCGTGTCGATCCGTCGCGTCAACGATGTGCCTGCGGCCGAGCGCACACCGATCCAGGTACTGCGTACCGATTCGAAGACCTTCGCCGATACGGTCGAAGCGCGGCGCAATCGCGCGGATGATTTCTACAAGCGCCCGGCCGGGCATATCGACCTGTGCAATATTCCGGTACCGGTGAAGTAACGCCGTCGCGGGTTCTGCGCGTGGCGCGTGCTGAAGGTGCTTCACTGTTCATGGGCGTTACTTTTCTTTGTACGCAAAGAAAAGTAACCAAAAGAAACGTTCCGCCGGCCGCGAGCCGCCGTGCTTCGCACGTCGGTCCCCTGCGCTTCTCGGTCCGCCGAGGGACGGCGCGGGAACTCTCTGCGCTCAGACACCCGCGCCTCTTCGCCCTCGCCGGACCTGCGGTGCTCGGCTCGCTCAAGGCGGACCCAGGTCAAAGGCCACAGCTGCACCCAGTAGATCCACGCCATGCGTGGATGCATTTGCTGTTGATCTTGACCTTTCAGTCCGCCTTGAGCGAGCCGAGCATCGCAGGGGAATCAGGGGCGAAGAGGTCCGATGTCTGAGCGCAGCGAGTTCGGCACCGTCCCCTGATTCGCCGAGAAGCGCAGGGGACCGGCGTGCGAAGCACGGCGGCTCGCGGTGTGGCGGCGTGTTTCTTTGGTTACTTTCTTTGCACGAGCAAAGAAAGTGACACCTCCCCGCAGCCGCGGAAAAGGGCTCGCCGGGCATGGCCCGGCGCTACCGATGCGTGAGCGCCAATGAGCCTCAGCCCTTCTGGCTGACCGCCACGCTGCCCAGAATCAACGCACCCGCAATCAACATCTGCACCGTCACCGCTTCGCCCAGGAACAGCCAGGCAAACGCAGCACCGAACAGCGGAACCAGATAAGTCACCGTTGACGCACGCGACGGGCCGATGCGACCGATCAGGCGATAGAACATCAGGAAGGCGAATCCGGTGCAGACGACGCCCAGCGCGATCGCCGCGCCCCATGCCTTGCCCGGAATCGGCCCCTGCGGCAGATGCGTGAGCGCCATCGGCAACAACCACAATGAGGCGCACGACAACGTGGCCGCGGCGGCCGCGGCCGAAGGCAACCCGGTCATGTGCCCCTTCACCAGGTTCACGCCCAGACCGTACAGCAGGGACGCCGCCGCACCGGCCAGCACCGCAGTACCAATGCTCAGGCCCGAGATCTTGGCCGTGGCCAGCACAACTACGCCGGCAAAGCCGACCAGCAACGCGCCGGCGCGGCGCACACCGATCTTCTCGCCGAAGAACAGGAACGCAATCAACGCGGCGAACAGCACGGTCATCGCATTGCAGATCGCACCGATGGCGGCCGGCGCACGCTCTGCGGCGTAAGCGAACAGCACGAACGGCAACGCCGAATTGACCAGACCGATCGGTGCCAGCCACAGCCAGCGGCGCGGCAGGAACTGCGCGCGGGCGCGCCACAGGAACGGCAGCAGCACCAGTGCGCCCAGCACCAGCCGCACCTCGACCAGCGCGAACGGGCCGAACGAGGGCACCGCCACCCGCATGAACAGGAACGAGCAGCCCCAGATCGCGCCGAGCAGGGTCAGTTCCAGCGGTGTGCGCCAATCACGTTCGGTCGCCTGGGGTATCGCATTCATGTGCTGTGTCCGTCCGTCATCGTGCAGCAGGTCTGGCCACACAGGATCGGACGCAGACGCCCGCCGCACAAGCGCGTAGTATCGCTGCCAGCCACAAATATGGTTTGAGGCTGGACATGCTGCTACGCCCTTCCCTGCTTCCTGCGCTGGCCGTTTTCGCAGTCGCCGCGCGCCATCAGAACTTCGCCCAGGCGGCGCAGGAACTGCATCTGACCGCCAGCGCGGTCAGCCACCATGTCCGCCGCCTGGAAGAGGTGCTGGCCACACGCCTGTTCCTGCGCCATGCGCGCGGGGTGCGGCTGACGGCCGAAGGCCGGCAGTTGGCCGACGCCGCCAGCGCCGCGTTTACCGATGTCGCTGCCGTCGCCCACCATCTGCAGCCGGACGCGGACAGCGTGCCGCTGCGGATCGCTACGCTGCGCTCATTGTCGTATTGCTGGCTGCTGCCACGGCTACCGCGTTTCACCCAGGCCCATCCACACATCCGCATCGAACTGCACACCGGCAGTGGCCTCGACCGTTACGACGAAAACGGCCCGGAAGTCGGCATCCGTTATGGGCTGGGCCAGTGGCCCGGACTGCACGCGCAGCACCTGATGGACGATAACCTCTTTCCCGTAGCATCCCCGGCATTGCCCGGTGTCGAAGCACTGCAAGACCCGGCACGCATCGCCGAATTGCCGCTGCTCAGTGATCTGTCACCACAGGGGTGGCGCGACTGGTTCCGCCATGCCGGCGTGCGCCCGCCGTCGCCGTTGCCGGCGATGCACACCTTCGCCGACAGTACCGACGCGATGCGCGCAGCGGTGTATGGCATGGGCGCGGTGCTTGCACGCACCCACGTCGCCCAGCCGTACCTGCAGCGCTATGAGCTGGTGCGCCTGCCAGGGCCTGCGCTGAAGGCGCGTTATGCCTACTACGTGGTGCATGCCGAAGGGCGGCCGCCCAGCCCCGCTGCGCGGCTGTTCATCGACTGGTTGCTGGGCCAGGCGCAGGACGAACGTACGCCGGTTCCTGCATTGCCGGACAGTCTGCTGGGGCGCCCGAGCACACCCGGCTGACTGCGCCCTCACCCCGTCTTTGCCCGCCGCTGGCTAGGCTGCGAACGAACCCCACAACGTGCTTCCGCCATGGCCCTGCTGCGACTGCGAATTACCGGAACCGAGGACGATACCCGCGCGATCAGCGACCTGCTGCTCGGCCTGGAAGGCATCGAACACGTCGAAGAGACCGACGACCTGATGCCGCACATGGACGACGATGACTCCAGCTCGGCCGGGCTGTCCGACGACATCGGCCCGGGTACCCACGAACTGGAAGTGGAAGTGGGCAACGAAAGCACCGCGCAGAAGGTGCGCGATGCGGTGCAGGAACTTGCGCTGGAACTGGATGTGTTCGTCGAATACGAAACCGACGAAGGCTGATCCGCAGGAGTGTCGGCCAGCGGCCGGCACTCCCTGCGCCGGTCAGACCGCAGGCGGCAGCTTGCGACGGCGACGACGGATCAGCGCGCGGACGATCCAGGCCATTACCAGCGCCACCACGCCCACCGGCAGCAGAGCGGCCGCTGCACGGATCAGGAATGCCACGCTGGTGCTGAGAATGCTGCCCGACTCGCTCAGTGCTTCGCCGATCTCGCTGCGGCTGCGCTGGCCCGAGGTGGTGTCGAAATGCATCGTCACCAGTTGGGTATCGATGCGCCTGCGCTGTTGTGCGGCGTCCTTTGTGGCCTGCTCCACACCCGCCTCGATCTCCGACAGGCGCGTGGTGATCGCCATCAGATCCTCGATCTTCAGGTCGCCCCGGTCCTGATAGGACAGCAGGCGCGCGTGCTCCTTCTCCAGCCGTGCCTTGGTCAGCGCGGTGTCGGCCACCTGCTGCGCCAGGTCCTCGGCACGCGTGTTGCGCGCCTGCAGCTTGCCACCTTCGCCGGCCAGGCCAATCAGCGATTCCACGCCCTTCGGCGCGATGCGTACCTTGACCTCGCCACTGGGCTGTTCGCCACTGCGCTGATCCACCTGCAGCACCGCGCACTCGCCGAACTTCGCGTTCTGGCAGGCCTGTGCGACCTGCTGGATGCGCGGCGCGATCTGCGCCGCTTCAAGCTGCACCTGCACATCGTGCTCATAGGCCAGGAAAGCGCCTTCCGGCGAAGCGACAGCGGCATCGGCATCGGCAGCGACTGCACCGGCCTCCTGCGCTCGCTCACCATTCTTCGCACAGGCCGCCAGCGCCAGCAGCAATGCCGGCACGATCACCACACGCGTCCACACGCGAGGCGCCGTCATCGCGAGGCTCCGTCGAACGAGGTGATCGACAATCCAGCCAGCTCGACCTGTGGCAGGCAGCGTACGTTGATCGCCACCATCGGCAGACCACTGCGCGGGTCCACTGCTTCGCTGTACGGCGCGGTGCCGCACGCGCGGCAGTGATGGTGATCGATGTTGTGGGTGTTGAACTTGTAGGTCGCCACGTCGCCAATGTCGGTGCCCAGCTGGAACGCCTCGCGCGGGGCGAACCAGAGCAGGCTGCCGCGGCGGCGGCACATCGAGCAGTTGCAGTCGATGACGTCCTTGATGGGCGCATCAGCCTGCACGGTGAATGCGATCCTGCCGCAATGGCAGCTTCCCTGGTATTCCATGTCCTGCGCTCCGCTGGAGGGTCCTTGTGTGCGCCCATGGTAATCCTATGGCACGGGGACAAAGCAGCTCCGGGGGCCTATGCTCGCGGATTGACCCCGTACAGGAATGCCGATGCGCCCGCATCTTCTTGCCCTCGCCCTCGTCGCCGCCCTCGCCGGTTGCCAGCCGGCCGATGCCCCGACCAACGGTTCCACCCCGGCCGCCAGCCAGCAGGCTGCTGATGCGGCGGTCGATGCCGCCTTCGCCGACCTGTCCAAGCGTGCCCTGGACACCTGGATGCAGCTGTCCCCGGTCAGCGCCACCCAGATCGGCGACCACCGCTATGACAGCGAGATCGACGACCTGAGCGCGGCCGGCCAGCAGAAGACCGTGGACGCCTACAAGGGCCTGCTGGGCGAGCTGGACAAGATCGAGGTGGCCAAGCTGGGCCGCGAGAACCAGGTGGATGCCGCGATCCTGCGCAACCAGCTGCAGTCGGAAATCTGGAATGCCGAGGTGATGCAGTCCGGCAAGTGGGACCCGCAGCTGTACAACGGCATTGCCGGCAGCGCGATCTACGGCCTGATGGCGCGCGAGTTCGCACCACTTCCCGATCGCCTGAAGTCGGCCACCGCGCGCATGGAAAAGCTGCCGGCGATCTTCGCCCAGGCCCGCGAGAACCTGGATCCGGCACGCGTGCCGAAGATCCATGCCGAGACCGTTGCCAAGCAGAACAAGGGCATCCTCAGCATCGTCGATACCTTCATCACCCCGCACATCGGCGAGTTGCCGCAGGCTGACCAGCAGCGCCTGCAGGCCGCCATCGACGGTCTGAAGAAGGCCGTGGACGAGCAGCAGACCTGGCTGGACAAGACCCTGGTGCCGAACGCAAAGGGTGACTTCCGCATCGGTGCGGAAAAGTACGACCAGAAGCTGAAGTTCGCGCTGAATTCCTCGCTGTCGCGGCAGGAGATCGGTGAGCGTGCACGCGCCGAACTGAAGCGCGTGCGCGAGGACATGTACGGCATTGCGCAGACCGTGCTGAAGGACAAGCCGGGCGCACCGGAAATGCCGGCGCAGCCGACCGACGAGCAGCAGCAGAAGGCAATCGAGGCCGCGCTGGAGCTGGCCTACGCCGACAAGCCGGCGCGCGACAAGGTGGTCGACGATGCCAAGGCCGCACTGGAGCAGTCCACCGCGTTCGTGCGCGAGCACGACCTGATGACCCTGCCCGACGCGCCGGTGGACATCATCCTGATGCCGGAATTCCAGCGTGGCGTAGCCGTGGCCTACTGCGATTCACCGGGCCCGCTGGACAAGAACCTGAAGACCTTCTACGCCGTCTCGCCGATTCCGGACGACTGGAACGACAAACAGGTTGACTCGTTCCTGCGTGAGTACAACTCGCGCATGATCCACCTGCTGAGCATCCACGAAGGCACCCCGGGCCACTACCTGGAAGGCTGGCATTCGGCCAAGTTCCCCTCCACCCTGCGTGCCGTGCTGCGTTCGGGCCTGTTCGCCGAAGGCTGGGCGGTCTACACCGAGCGCATGATGCAGGAGCAGGGTTACCTCAACAACGATCCGCTGTTCCACCTGGTGCAGCTGAAGTTCTACCTGCGCACGATCTCCAACGCGATCCTCGACCAGGGCGTGCACGTGGACAACTGGGATCGCGAGAAGGCAATGCACCTGATGACCCACGACGCCTTCCAGCAGGAAAGCGAAGCCTCGGGCAAGTGGGTGCGTGCGCAGCTGACCTCGGCGCAGCTGCCGACCTACTTCGTCGGTGCACAGGAACACTTCGACACCCGCAAGGCGATGCAGGACAAGCTGGGTGACAAGTTCAACCTGAAGGCCTACCACGACCAGATGTTGTCCTACGGCGCACCGCCGGTGCGCTTCGCACGCCAGCTGATGCTGGACCAGCCGATCGAGTGATGGATCGGCTGTGAGTTGAATGAAAACGGCCCGGGTCTCCCCGGGCCGTTTTCATCTGTGTTGTACGGCATCCACGCGTGGCGTGGATCTACTGTTGCTCATCCATCGTCCGGGCGGCGGTCATTGCTCGGCGGCGACAAAACCACCGGTCTGCCGCGCCCACAAGCGCGCGTACAGGCCACCAGCATCGATCAGTTCGGCATGGGTACCGGTCTCGACGATGCGGCCCTGGTCCATCACCACCAGCCGGTCCATGCGCGCGATGGTCGACAGGCGGTGCGCGATCGCGATCACCGTCTTGCCGCCCATCAGTTCGTCCAGGTTGTCCTGGATCGCCGCTTCCACTTCCGAGTCCAGCGCCGAGGTGGCCTCGTCCAGCACCAGGATCGGCGCATCCTTCAACAGCACGCGGGCAATCGCGATGCGCTGGCGCTGGCCACCGGACAGCTTCACGCCACGCTCGCCGACATGCGCGTCGTAGCCGCGACGCCCTTCGCCGTCGACCAGCGTATCGATGAACGCCTCCGCGCGTGCCTTGGCCACCGCCGCGCGCAACTGCTCGTCGCTTGCATCGGGACGGCCGTACAGCAGGTTGTCGCGGATCGAACGGTGCAGCAGCGAGGTGTCCTGGGTAACCACGCCGATCTGCTGGCGCAGGCTTTCCTGGGTGACGTAGGCGATGTCCTGGTCATCGATCAGGATGCGTCCGCTTTCCAGGTCGTACAGCCGCAGCAGCACGTTCACCAGCGTCGACTTGCCAGCCCCGGACGGGCCGACCAGGCCGATCTTCTCGCCGGGCTTCACCACCAGCTCCAGGCCAGCAATCACGCCACCTTTCTTGCCGTAGTGGAAATGGACATCCTGGAAGTGCACGCCGCCACGGGTCACCTGCAGCGGCACCGCATCCTCGCGGTCCTGCACGGTCAGCGGCTGGGCGATGGTGGTGATGCCATCCTGCACGGTGCCGATGTCCTCGAAGATGCCGTTGATGGTCCACATGATCCAGCCGGACATGTTGTGGATGCGGATCACCAGGCCGGTCGCCAGGGTGATCGCGCCGACAGTAATGTGTCCGCCGTTCCACAGCCACAGCGCCAGGCCGCAGGTACCGGCAATCAGGAAACCGTTGACGATGGCGATGGTCAGGTCCATGCCGGTGGTGATCCGGGTCTGCGCACGGTGCTTGACCGCCAGTTCCTGGATCGACTCGGCCACATAGGCCTGTTCGCGACCACCATGGGCGAACAGCTTCAGCGTGGGAATGTTGGTGTAGCCATCGACGATGCGTCCCATCGCCTTGGACCGCGCCTCGGAGGCGATCCAGGCCCGGTGCTTCGCCCGCGGCACAAACACCACCATGATCACCACGTAGGCCAGAAGCCACAGGATCAGTGGCACCATCAGCCGCCAGTCGGCCTGCGCGAACAGGAACAGCGCGGTGCCGGTGTAGACCACGATGTACCACAGCGAATCGACCATCTGCACCGCCGACTCGCGCAGCGAGGTACCGGTCTGCATCACCCGGTTGGCCATGCTGCCGGCGAAGTCGTTCTGGAAGAAACTCAGGCTCTGCCGCACCACGTAGTTGTGCATCAACCAGCGCGAGCGATTGCTCAGGCCCGGCACGATGGCCTGGTTGACCAGCAGGTTGTGCAGGCCGACCAGGATCGGGCGCGCGATGACGGTGATGAACAGCATCCAGCCGAGGGTATCGGCGTGGCGCTGGAAGAAACCCGCGCCCGGCTGCTCGGCAACCATGTCGACGATGCGGCCGAGGAAATCGAACATCGCCACTTCCACCAGCGCCAGCAGCAGGCCGGCGATCAGGGTGGCCAGCAGCACCGGCCACACCGGCCGCAGGTAGTGCAGGTAGAACGGCACCACGGTGCGCGGCGGCATGCGCCCGTCAATGGGCGGAAACACCGGAATCAGGGATTCAAACCAACGGAACATCGCATTCCCTCGCCATCGATAGCCGGCGGAGTATCCCACGCCGCGTGTGTACGCCGGCCGACGATCACCACCGGTTCCGGTAGTGCCGGCCGCTGGCCGGCAACCACGCGATGTTTCCGGGGTTCATGAGGTTGCCGGCCAGCGGCCGGCACTACCCTCTACTTCACCGGGGTGAACAGCAGATCCTGGAAATCGAAGCTGAAATCGGTCAGGTCGGAGATCGGTTGCATGCGCACTTCGCGCACCTTTCCATCCGGGTCCAGGCTGAAATTCACGAAAGCATCGGCATTGAGCGAGCGATCGTCCCAGCGCACGATGAAGGTGTCGTGCTGCCAGTGTTCCAGGCGGCCGCTCAGCTGTGCCGTCTTGGCAAAGCGCAACCGCAGGTCCTTGCCCTCCGCGCGGATGACCATGTCGCCATACCAGCGGTCGCGGTAGGTGGCCGCATACCCGGCCAGCGGCAACGAGGGCCTGCTGCCCTTGTCACGCTCCGCCTGGTGCTTGGCCCACGCTTCGTCGGCCTTGTCCTGGCCCTTGGCCACGCCCTTGGCATAGGCATCCACCCAGTCGTGCTTTTCACCGCCCAGGTAGGCATCGAGCACGCTCAGCGTGATCGCGTTGAATGCCGCACCCACTTCCTGGTTGGTCAGCACCACCACGCCCAGCTTCTCGCCCGGCACCAGGGTCAGCCGCGAAACCATGCCCGGCCAGCCACCGGTGTGCCAGACCAGCTTCTGGCCGCGATAGTCGCTCAGGCTCCAGCCCTCGCCATAGCCGGCGAAGTTGGCCCGCGCCGGCGCCAGCTCCGGCACGCTTGGTGCCGGAATCGTCTGCGGCGTGATCATCTGCCACATCTGCTGCTGGCTCTTGGCAGTGAACAGCGGCGAGCCATCGGCCAGCTTGCCTTCGGCCAGCTGCACCTGCATCCAGCGCGCCATGTCGTGGGCACTGGAATAGATGCCACCGGCACCGGCGTTGTTCGACCAGGTCAACGGTGCAACGGTACGCAGATCCTTGAAATCGTACTTGGCGTGGCCCACCGCAGCGTTGTCGCCGGCCTTGAGGTGATCGGCGTTGTAACGCGTGCCGGCCATACCGACTTTGTCGAAGATGCGCGTCTGCAGGAACTGCTGGTAGCTCATGCCCGAGACGTGCTCGATCACCTGCTGGGCGACCGCATACAGGATGTTGTCGTAGGCATAGCGCTCGCGGAAACCACCTTTCAGCGGCACCTGGCCAAGGCGCTGCACGACTTCGGCATTGCTGTAGGAGGTGGTCGGCCAGAACAGCAGGTCGCCCGCGCCCAGGCTCAGGCCACTGCGATGCGAAAGCAGGTCGCGGATCGTCATCTGCCCGGTCACGAACGGATCGGACATGCGGAACGATGGCAGGTGATCGATCACCTTGTCGTCCATCTTCAGCTTGCCGTCCTCGGCCAGCAGATTCAGCGAGGTGGCAGTGAAGGCCTTGGTGTTGGAGGCGATGGCGAACAGGGTGTCGGCCTCGACCGGCGCCGGCTTGCCCAGTTCACGCACGCCCCAACCACGTTCAAGTACCACCTGCCCGTCCTTGACCACGGCCACGGCGATACCGGGCACGTCGAACTGCGCGCGCACGCGCTCGACGGTCGCATCCAGGTCCTGCAGCTGCTGCGGCGTCGCCGCATTGGCCATGGTCGTGCACGCAAGCAGCACGGCTCCTCCGATCCAGGTTTTCATCCAGCACCATCTCCGAACAGGGGTAGCGGCCATGTGCAGGCCGTCACCGGGATTTCGCGCGATGGTAACGGTCGCGGGTGCAGCCTGCCCTGTGCCATAGGAGGGGTGTCATGGGTGCGAACGGCCAGAGCAGCAACGGCTCCACCATCATTCCGTGCCTGCGCTACCGCGATGCGCTGGCCGCCATCGACTGGCTGCAGCGCGCGTTCGGTTTCCACGCGCAGGCCGTGTATGCCGACGGCGACACGGTGCACCACGCACAGCTGGTGTTCGGCCACGGCATGATCATGCTGGGATCTGCCAGCAACAGCGGCGAATGGGCCAAGCTGGCGGTGATGCCCGATGAGGTTGGCGGCCGGCAGACCCAGAGCGCCTGCGTGATCGTCACCGACGCCGACGCCCACTACGCACGCGCCAAGGCCGCCGGTGCGCGCATCGTCATCGACATCGCCGACCAGCCGTACGGTGGCCGTGGCTATGCCTGCGCCGATCCGGAAGGCTACCTGTGGTGGTTCGGCAGCTACGATCCGTGGCGGGCGGAACACACGCAATGACGGCACGGCAAGCATCTGCGGCGCCGGTGCGCTGCGGCATCGGCGGCTGGGTGTACCCGCAGTGGCGTGGCGGCGCCTTCTATCCGCCAGAGCTGATCCAGCGCGAAGAGCTGGCCTACGCCAGTCACGCGCTGCGCTGCATCGAAATCAACGGCACTTTCTACCGCACCCCAACAGCAGCCCAGTGTGCGCAATGGGCAGCGCAGACACCGGACGGTTTCCGCTTCTCGATGAAAGCGCCGCGCCATCTGGTGCAGCGGCGTGATCTGTCGTCCACGATCGAGGCCGCTGGATCGTTCCTGCAGGCAGCCATCGCGCTCGGCGACCGGCTCGGCCCGTTGCTCTGGCAGTTCGACCCGCAGCACCCGGCCGATGCCGAGGCGCTGGATGCCTTCATGGCACAGCTGCCACAGCAGCTGGATGGAACGGTGTTGCAGCATGCGCTGGAGGTGCGCAACGCCAGCGTCCATGGGCCGGAACTGGTTGAAGCGGCGCGCCGGCATGGCGTGGCCCTGGTGATCGAGGACAGCGACGAGTCACCGTTGCACGGCGACATCACCGCAGACTTTGTCTACGCACGCATCAAGCGCAGCCAGGCCAGGCTGACCGAAGGTCTTCCCCTGCCGATGCAGCAGCGCTGGGCCGGTCGCGCGCAGTGCTGGGCCCGAGGCGAGATAGTGGACGACCTGCCTTGCCTGGCCCCATCGGCCCCTGCCGCGCCGCGCGAGGTCTACCTGCTGTGCATCGGCGCCGGCAAGGCACGCAACCCAGCGGCGGCCATGGCGCTGCAACGGCTCATCGACGGCGACTGAATGTCTGCAGATGGGCGTCGCGCGCGGCCTTGCCTCACAATATGGCGATGAGCACACCCGACACCCGCAAAGCGCTTTGGCAGATCCACTTCTGTGTCCTGCTGTGGGGCGTCACCGCCATCCTCGGCAAGTTGATCACCCTGCCCGCGCTGCCGCTGGTGTGGTGGCGGATGCTGCTGGTGGTGGCGATGCTGGCACTGCTGCCGCGGGTCTGGCGCGGGCTGCGTACGTTGCCGCTGCGGCTGGTCGCCGGCTATGCCGGCATCGGCGCGCTGGTCGCGCTGCATTGGCTGACGTTCTATGGCGCGGTGAAGCTGGCCAATGCCTCGGTTGCCGCCACCTGCATCGCCTTGGCACCGGTGTTCACTTCGATCATCGAACCATGGGTGGCCAAACGCCCTTTCCAGATGCGCGAGCTGGCCTTCGGCCTGGCCGTGCTGCCCGGTGTGGCGCTGGTGGTGGGCGGTGTGCCCGACGGCATGCGCCTGGGCGTGTTGATCGGCGCGCTCTCGGCGTTGCTGGTGGCGGTGTTTGGCTCGCTCAACAAACGCATGGTCAGCCATGCCGATCCGTTGACGGTCACCGCGCTGGAGCTGGGCGCCGGCACGATCACTTTGACCCTGCTGGCACCGCTGATGCCGTACCTGCTGCCAGCGCTGGCCAGCCCGTTGTGGATCGTTCCCGATCTGCACGACGGCATCCTGCTGCTGGTGCTGGCCGGTGTCTGCACGCTGCTGCCGTTCGCCCTGGCCCTGGTTGCGCTGCGCCACCTCAGCGCCTACACCGTGCAGCTGGTCACCAACCTGGAACCGGTCTACGCCGTGTTGCTGGCCGTGGTGCTGCTGCGCGAACAGCATGAAGTCACCCCGTGGTTCTACCTGGGCGTTGCGATCATCGTCGGTGCCGTGTTCCTGCATCCGCTGCTCAACCGCCGCAAGCGCGTGCAGCATCCGGAAATCCTCGGCACCTCCGAAGCGCGCAACATCGCCGATTGAGTTCGTCCGCGCAGCGTAGATCTACCCGGCAACGGTCTCAGCGCTGCGGCCAATGCCAGGCCGGTGCATCCAGCAGGCCTTGCCCGCTCAGCAGCGTCCGCCCATGCTCCTTGTACAGGTGCATCGAATGGCATTGCGGTGCCTGCTCCAGCGCGGCGATCAAGCGCGTGGCATGCGAAACGACCCAGACCTGGCTGCGCGCACTGGCGGCGATGATCAGGCGCGCCAGCGCCGGCAGCAGATCCGGATGCAGGCTGGTCTCCGGTTCGTTGAGCACCAGCAGCGGCGGCGGCCGAGGCGTGTGCAGCGCCGCTGCCAGCAACAGGAAACGCAACGTGCCGTCGGACAGTTCGGCCATCGACAGTGGCCGCAGCAGACCGGGCTGGTGGAAACGCAGCGCGAGCCGGCCATCCAGTTCCTCGAAGCTGACCGTCGCCCCCGGGAACGCATCCTCTACACTGCGCGCCAGCGCCTGCGGATCGCCGATTTCCATGATCGTCACCCAGGCGGCGGCGAGGTCGCGGCCGTCGTGGTGCAACACCGGCGTACGGGTCGCCATCGCCGGTTGTCGCGCCGGCGCATCGGCATCGCTGCGGAAGTGGTCGTAGAAGCGCCAACGACGGATGTACTCGCGCAAGGTGATGGCTTCCGGCATGCGCTGCGGATCGCCCACCTGGGTGAACAGGCTGTCGAACAGCGAAAGCCGGTCGTCCACCAGGTCCCAGCCGCGCGCGTGCCGCTGCCGCACCAGCGCACCGCGGCGGTCGACCAGCAGATTGGCGCTGCGCAGGAACGGGCCCGCCCAGATTGATTCGGCCTTGATCTGCGGATCCAGCGCAAAGGCTGATCGACTCGGCGGCGGATAGCCGAGGTCGATGGCGTAGCCGAATTCGTCGGTGGCAAAGCCCAGCTTGAGCCCCACCGATTCCTGCCGCGACCCGCCCTGCAACGGGATCTCGCCGGCCAGCACGCGGCGGTCGATTTTTTCCGGACCGGCCCACAGCGCCGAACCCAATCCGCCCTCCCGGGCGAGCACCGCTGCGACACCGCCTTGCGCGGTTTCCGCCAGCAGCCGCAGTGCGCGGTAAAGACTGGACTTGCCACTGCCGTTGTCGCCGGTGACGACGTTGAGCCGCTGCATCGGCAGCACCAGCCCGTGCAGTGATCGGTAGTTGGCGATGGCCAGGGTCTGCAGCATGGTCGACGTCCTTGCAGTGAGACGTTGAGGGTGCCGTACGGGTATCGCAGTGGCCGCGACTGCATGGAAACGTCCGGCCATCCACGCATGGCGTGGATCTACTGGTGCATCCAGCCGTAGCGCGGATCTACGGGTGCATCCACGGCATGGCGGGGGTCCGCCGCAGCCGCCCGGGCGGTCAGGGCGCCACTTCCACCCGGTTGCGGCCGGCGCCCTTGGCCCGGTACAGCGCGGCATCGGCACGGGCCAGGGTCTGCTCGGAGGTTTCACCGGGCCGGTGCTGCGCCACGCCGATGCTGATCGTCACCGGGAAGCCCAGAGGCAGATTGGACACCGCCACGCGCAGGAACTCGCATTGCAGCTCGGCGGTGCGCAGATCCACGTCCGGCATCAGTGCGACGAATTCCTCACCGCCGTAGCGTGCGGCCATGCCGCGCCCGGCGAAGTGCGAGCGCAGCAGCGCCCCCAGTTCGGCCAGCACCCGGTCGCCGGTCGCATGGCCCTGGAAATCATTGATGTGCTTGAAATGGTCGATGTCCACCAGTGCCACGCAGGGCTGCCGCGCCTGCCCATCGACGGCGGCCACGGCTTCACCCAGCGCTGCCGCCAACGCGCGCCGATTGGGCAGGCCGGTCAGCGCGTCGGTCCGGCTCTGTTCGGCCAGATCCGCGTTCTGTGCCAGCAGCACGTCGTGGTAGTCCGACAGCAGCCGCTCGTAGTCGTCGCGCTCGAGCATGTGCTTCTGGATGTCCAGCGCGAAGCGGCGCAGTTCCATCACCAGCATCACCTGCCGCGACAGCGCGGCCAGCGCCTCGGCCTTGTCGCTTGCCAGGTGCTGCGGGCGCGCATCGAACACGCACAGCGTACCCAACGGCAGGCCGTCACTGCTGATCAGCGGTGCACCGGCGTAGAAGCGTACGTGCGGGTCGCCGGTCACCACCGGGTTGTCGTGGAAGCGCACGTCCTGCAGCGCGTCCTCGACCACCATGATCTCCTGCGGCTGCAGGATGGCATGGCCGCACATCGATTCACTGCGCAGGTTCTCGGCCGCATCGATGCCCTGTATCGACTTGAACCATTGCCGCTCGACGTCGATGAGGGTCACGGCCGCCATCGTCGTGCCACATACCGCCTTGGCGATGGCCACCAGATCATCGAAGGAGCGTTCGCGTTCGGAATCGAGGATCCGGTAGCGATACAGCGCCTCCAGGCGCAGCGCTTCGTTGGCGGGCTTGTCGGGCTTGATCATGCAGCGTCACGTTCCGGCAGGTCGCCGCAAAGTCTAGCTGATGCAGGCCCGCAGTCTGCATTCTGGTAGTGCCGGCCGCTGGCCGGCAACCGTACAGCGCCATGGTGCCGGCCAGCGGCCGGCACTACCTGCAGTTCGTTACCAGTCCTGTTGCTGCGGCAACAGCCCGTGCAGCTCCTGCTCGGTCAGGTTGCGCCACTGCCCCGGCTTCAGTGCACCGATCTTGATGTTGTCGATGCGTACGCGGCGCAGCTGGGTCACGCGGTAGCCGAACTCGGCTGCCATCAGCCGGATCTGCCGGTTCAGGCCCTGCTGCAGGATGATGCGGAAGCCGAACTTGGCGATCCGCGAGGTCTTGCACGGCAGCGTCATCTGGTCATGGATGCGCACGCCGCGGGCCATGGCGCGCAGGAATTCGTCGGTGACCGGCTTGTTCACCGCCACCAGGTATTCCTTCTGGTGGCCGTTTTCGGCGCGCAGGATCTGGTTGACGATGTCGCCGTTGCTGGTCATCAGGATCAGGCCTTCCGATTCCTTGTCCAGGCGGCCAATCGGGAAGATGCGCTGTTCATGGCCGACGAATTCGACGATGTTGCCCTTCACCGTGCTTTCGGTGGTGCAGGTCACGCCCACCGGCTTGTTCAGCACGATGTACACGTGGCGGCGGGCGCCCGGCTTGCGGGCAGTGCGCACGCGCAACGGCTGGCCGTCGACCAGCACCTTGTCATCCTCGCCGACCACCGCGCCGGTGCCGGCGGCATGGCCATTGACGGTGACCCGGCGGGCGGCGATCAGGCGATCGGCCTCGCGACGGGAGCAGAAGCCGGTGTCGGCGATATATTTGTTGAGTCGGCTGGTCATCGCCCCATTATCCGGCATCACCGCCCTTCCCGCCTCATGCCGTGGCCAAAGGATCTTCGGTTTCGCCATCGAACACCCGGTTGCGGCCACTGCGCTTGGCCACGTACATGGCGTGGTCGGCCCGTCGCAGCAGCGCGGCCAGGTCATCTTCGGCCGGCCGCCACTGTGCCAGGCCGATGCTGGCGGTCACCTCCAGACCGGATACCTGCAGGTCCCGGCAGGTTTCGGTGATGCGCTGACGCAGGCGTTCCAGGCGGGCGGCAGCGATCTCACGCGGCATTCCCGGCAACAGCAGCAGGAACTCTTCCCCCCCCATGCGCACCACCTGGTCCTCGCTGCGGACCGCGGCGCGTAGCGCGCGCGCCACGGCTACCAGCACCTGGTCGCCGATCTCATGGCCATGACGATCATTGATGTCCTTGAACAGATCGATATCGAGGAATCCGATCACCAGCGGCCCTCTGTCACGCTCGCCGCCCTGCAGATGCTGGGCCAGCTGGTGCAGGCCGGCACGGCGGTTGGGCAGGCCGGTCAGCATGTCGGTCTCGGCGAGCTGGCGCATTTCATCGCGTTGCTGGCGCAGCCGGCCCAGGCGCAGGTTGAGCGCGTAGGCCGCCATCATCAGCAGCCAGGTGACTGCCAGCTGCAGAGCTTCCACCCGGTACGCCATCAGCCAGTGCGCGCTGGCGGCGTCAGCCACGATCAGCACCAGCATCGGCGCCAGTGCGGCCAGTCCGGCCAGCGACCAGACATCTCCGCGCAGCCGCGCCCAGATGCCCATCGCCAACGACAGTGCGCAACCGACGATGAAGGTTCCCTGCAGGACCTGCGCAACCACGCCCAGTCCATCGCGCTGCAACCACGGCACCAGTGCCGCCAGCGTGAGCAGGGACCACAACACCAGCTGCTGGCCCACGCGCGAACGTGGCAGCACGCGGTCACCGCCGTTCAGGCGCCACAGCGCCGGCAACACCAGTGCCTGAGTCGCTGAAGTCAGCGCCAGCAGCCACCAGTCACCGCGCCCCCCGACCCGTAGCCAGGGCTCGGGATAGCCGCTGAGGCCACCGAGGATCGACTGCCACAGCACCAGCACCAGGGTGGCGCCGATGTACATCAGGAAACTGCGGTCACGGGTGGTCAGATAGGCCATCAGCGCCGACAGCGCCAGCGCGATTGCCACGGCGATACATGCGGCGCGCACCAGCAAGCGGGCAGTATCATTCTGCTGCACTGGGCTGGGTGCGCCCAGCTGCAATGTCGGCACCCAGCGCGCCTTCAGCGGCGTCTGCCAGGAGACCAGGAAGGGTTCGTGGCTGCCGGCAGCGGGTACCGCCACCATGCCGATGCCCGCACGGAAGCGCGAATCGCGGGTGCGCGCGTCCTGCATGTTGCCGCAGATCTCGCGGTCACCGTGCTGCAGCCTCACTTCGCCGGCAAAGACATTGAAGACATCCAGCGCCTGCGGTTCGCCGGACCAGCCTCCTGGCGGTGCATTCACCCGTGTCTGCTGGCGCGGCCCGGCCAGCATCTCCGGCGTACACGCGCGATGGGGTGTAGGTTCGGCTGTCGCGGTGCCGACCAGAAGGTAATCGCGGCCGGCGTCGACGCTGCGCGCATGGCCCAGCCATGGCAATGCCAACCACACCAGCAGCAGGACAAGCACCGCCCCTGTTTCGAAACGCACCTGCCTGCCGCCCACGCCACGTCCTGTTCCTGCTTACGTCCGCGCCCACTGCGCGTCGCCCCTGGCGGCATTATCGCAGTCGAAGGCACCGCCGATGTGTAGACCAAAGTGGTGGGGGTATTGGCCGGGCTGCCGCCCGGCACCCGCAGAGGCCGGAGCCGAAGCAACAGCGAAAGCGGCTACCGAGGTGGGCGGGGCGGTATGGGCAGGCAGGACACGCCGTAAACCCATCCATGGGGGCTCGATGGCGCCATCCATGGCGCCAACGGTCCTGCCTGCCCATACCACCCCACCCCTGACAGGGTCCGCCATCTGGTAGATCCACGCCGTGCGTGGATGGATGTTCATACCGATCTCGAAATCATTGAATGGATTGGATGTCATCCACGCATGGCGTGGATCTACGCGTCGACCAAGGTCGACACCCACCAACAGCCGCGTGAACCTGTCGAAGGCGGGGTGGGTCCGGTTGCGGGGGTGTCCGCGGCATGGATGCCGCGGCCAAGCCCCCAGGGATGGGTTTACGGCGTCCCCCGCAACCGGACCCACCCCGCCATCCCCCAGGAACCCCGCTGTTGCTGTTGCTGTTGCTGCTGAGGTTGCCGGCCAGCGGCCGGCACTACCGCGGGCGCCGGGCGCAGCCCGGCCGCAGCACCTTCAGCCGGCAGCCGATGGCCCCTGCGTGCCGGCCAACCGCATCGGCCGCAGGTCGGCCAGGGTCAGCCGCTCCAGCGGCTGCGGCCGTTCGATGGCATAGCCCTGCAGGCCCTGCACGCCCATCCCGGCCAGCGCCTCGGCCACTTCAATGGTCTCCACCCACTCGGCCACCACCTCCATCTGCAGCTCGCGGCCCAGCTCGCTGATCGCGCGCACGCTGGCACGGCTGACCGGATCGGTATCCATGTCACGCACGAAAGCGCCATCGATCTTCAGCATGTCCGCCGGCAGTTGCCGCAGATAGCCGAACGAGGACAGGCCCGAGCCGAAATCATCCAGCGCCACCCGGCATCCGCGCGCCTTGACCGCGTCGATGAAGGCACGTGCCTGGCTCAGGTTGCCGATTGCCGCGGTTTCGGTGATCTCGAAGCAGAGCTTGGACGCCAGTGCGCGGTTGCGCTCCAGCAGGTCGCAGACGAACGCCAGGAATCCCGGCTCGGCGATCGACTGGGCCGACACATTGACGTTGCACAGGCCCAGCTGGCGTACGTGCGCCGGGCACACCTGCAGGTGGCGGAACAGCAGGCCGAGCACGTGCCGGTCCAGCACCACCGCCATGCCGTAGCGCTCCACCGCCGGCATGAACTGGCCCGGCAGGTGCAGCACGCCGTCGCTGTCACGCATGCGCACCAGCACTTCGTAGTGCAGGTACGACGGATCACCCACCTTGGCGATGCGTTGTGCATACAACAGCATCCGGTTCTCGGCCATGGCGCGGCTGACCCGCTGCAGGCGCTCGGCCTCCAGCCGCCGTTCTTCCAGGGCCAGCCGGTTTTCGTTGAAGCAATGCACCCGGTTGCGGCCGGCCTGCTTGGCTGCATAACAGGCACTGTCGGCGGCGCTCATCAACCAGTTCGCGTCCGGTGCGTCGGCCGTCACTTCGACCACGCCCACGCTGCAGCTCAGCTGCGGGCTGCCCTCGCTGACCGGGAGCGTGGCCTGGCCCAGGTTGCGGATCAGCCGTTGCAGCACGCGTTTGGCTTCATCCTGGTTGGCGCGGGCGAGGAACACTGCGAACTCATCCGCGCCCAGGCGGCCCACCCAGTCGCCATCACGCACCGCGCCGACCAGGTACTCGGCGAAGCTGCGCAGCATCTGGTCGCCGGCCGCGTGGCCGAAGCTGTCGTTGACCAGCTTGAAGTGGTCCAGGTTGATGTAGCCCAGCGCATGGGTCCCCCCGTCGGAGCGGACCTGCAGCAGGGATTTTTCCAGCAGGCGCTCGATCTCTCGGCGATTGATCAGGCCGGTCAGTGGATCGTGGCTGGCATGGTGTTCGATCTCGCGTGCCAGGGCATGGTTCTGACTGACGTCCTCGACGATGGCGAACACTGACAGGCCACCGCTGGCCGTACGCACGCCGGTGCCACTCCAGCGTCCCCACACCAGGCTGCCATCACGACGCCGGAAGCGAAGCTCGCCCGGTCGCAGCTGGCGATCCCAGTCGATGCGGCCACCCCCATCGATCACCAGTTCACCCTCCATCAACAGCTCGGCCAGCGACATCTGCAGCAGCACGTCGCGACGATGGTCGAGGATGTCGGCCATCGCCTGGTTGGCCTCCACCACCCGGCCAGCGGCATCCAGCTTGAGCATGCCGACGTTGGCCTGGTAGAAGGCGGCCCGGAAGCGGCTCTCGTGCTCGGTCAGGTCCTTGCCGACCCGGCGGGCCAAGGCAACCGCCATCAGGCTGATCAGCAGGACCGACAGGCCGCCCACGGCCAGGGTCGCGATGCGCACCGCACGGGCCATGCGCAGCAGCGCCTGCGAGAACGCCTGCGCCTGCGCGCGCAGCTGGTGGTCGATGCCCCGCAGCCGGTGCAGATAGTCATCCACGGTCGCCTCGTCCAGCGACCCCGAGCCATGGCGGCGCTGCAGCTCCTCCGACAACGCCTGCAGGGCCAGCAGATCGGCGTCGGTCTGCCGCCACAACCAGGTGGCCTCGCGGAAGGCACCGACATTGCGCGCATGGCGGAACGAGAAGATCAGCCGTGGAATATCGGCGCGGGCGTTGCCCCCACGCAGGAAACCGGCCCGGGCTGTCGCCTCGTCCGGTTCGGGTTGCTCCAGCGCCTTGCGAGCCTGCAGGTCACCCAGCGGAACCTGCAATGCCCGTTGGGCATCCTGCAGATCCTGCAGATGGCCACGCGCCAGGTAACGGCTCAGCGCTGCGGTGGCGTCCTGCTGCCCCCGTGACCAGTAGCCCTGCCCGGCGATCCACGCGGTCGATGCCGCCTGCAGCTCCTGGATCACGGCTGACAGCGCGACCAATCCGATCGCCATGCCCGTCAACAGCGCAAATCGCAGTCCCAGCCCGCGGGTCATCGGTACCCGTCGACGCTGTTGGTCCATGCCACGTCTACCCATCCTGGATCCCCCGAATGTGCTGCGGTGACAATCTCCTACGGAACCGGGCCAGCCTAGAACCGGGGATGTGTGGGCCATGCGAAACCGGACCCGGCCGGTGACCGGCAGCGGTGGCCGAGCCGGCCTTACGCCCCACAAATGACAACGCCAGCCCGGAGGCTGGCGTTGTTCATCTACTTCAGTGCGGCTTAGAAGCTGCGCGGACCGCGCGGCTTGTTGAAGCCATCACGACGCGGCGGACGGCTGTCGCGGTCGCCGCCGGGGCCACCCGGACCACTGCGACGCGGACCACCCGGACCGCCCGGGCCACCCGGACCGCCCGGACCACGCTTGTCGAAGCGCGGCTTGAACGGACGCGAAGCCGGATTAACTTCTTCACCGGCCGCCAACGGGCGCATCTGCAACTGCTGACCGGACACCCACACCTTCTGCAGGTGGGTCAGCACGTCCGACGGCATCTGTGCCGGCAGATCCAGCAGCGAGAAGTCGTCATGGATGTCGATACGACCGATGAAGCGGCTTTCCAGGCCGGCTTCGTTGGCGATGGCGCCGACGATGTTGGCCGGCTTCACGCCATGCTGGTGGCCGACCGAAATGCGGTAGGTCTCCATGCCCTGCTCCGGTGCACCGCGCGGCGGCACATCACGGCGCGGGCGCTGCTCGAAGCCGCCCTCGGCATCGTCACGACGCGGGCCACGCTCGAAGCGCGGGCCGCGCTCGTTGCGGTCGCCGCGTTCCGGGCGCTCGGTGCGCTCGAAACGCTCACGCGGCGCGCGCTCTTCGCGCGGTGCACGCACCGGCGGCTGCAGCAGGAACGGGGTATCGCCCTGCATCATCTTGGCAAGTGCGGCAGCCACTTCGATGGCCGGCACGTTCTGCTCGGCTTCGAAGCGCTCCAGCAGCTGGCGGTAGAAGTCCAGGCCGCCCTGGCCCAGGGTCTCGGTGATGCGCGAGGTGAACTTGCTGATGCGGTTGTCGTTGACCGCTTCCACGCTCGGCAGCTGCATTTCTTCGATCGGCTGACGGGTCGCACGCTCGATCTGGCGCAGCATGCCCTTTTCGCGCGGGGTGGCGAACAGGATCGCTTCACCGCTGCGGCCGGCACGGCCGGTACGGCCGATACGGTGCACGTAGCTTTCGGTGTCGTACGGGATGTCGTAGTTCAGCACGTGGCTGATGCGCTCCACGTCCAGGCCACGGGCGGCCACGTCGGTGGCAACCAGGATGTCCAGCTTGCCTTCCTTCAGCATGGCGATGGTGCGCTCACGCTGGGCCTGCTGCATGTCACCGTTGATGGCGGCAGCGGCCAGGCCACGGGCCTGCAGCTTGCTGGCCAGTTCCTCGGTGCCGGCCTTGGTGCGCGCGAAGACGATCATCGCGTCGAACGGCTCGACTTCCAGGATGCGGGTCAGCGCGTCCAGCTTGTGCATGCCGCTCACCCACCAGTAACGCTGGCGGATGTTGGCCGAGGTGGTGGTCTTGGTCGCGATGGTGACTTCGACCGGGTCCTTCAGGTAGGTCTGTGCGATACGACGGATGGCCGGCGGCATGGTCGCCGAGAACAGCGCCACCTGGCGCTTCTCCGGCAGCTTCTTCAGCACCGCTTCGACGTCGTCGATGAAGCCCATGCGCAGCATTTCATCGGCTTCATCCAGCACCAGCGTCTTCAGCTCGGACAGGTCCAGCGTGCTGCGGTTCAGATGGTCGATGACGCGGCCGGGGGTACCGACCACGATGTGCACGCCGCGGCGCAGGGCCGTCAGCTGCTGGCCGTACGGCTGGCCGCCGTACACCGGCAGCACGCGGAAGCCGGGGATCTTCGAGGAATAGGACTGGAACGCCTCGGCAACCTGGATGGCCAGCTCGCGGGTCGGGGCCAGCACCAGGGCCTGCGGCTTGATCTGCTGCAGGTCGATGTTGGACAGCACCGGCAGCGCGAACGCTGCGGTCTTGCCGGTACCGGTCTGGGCCTGGCCCAGCACGTCGCGGCCTTCCAGCATTGCCGGAATGGTGGCGGCCTGGATCGGCGACGGCGTTTCGTAGCCGATGGCAGTGACAGCCTGCATGACGGGCTCGGACAGGCCGAGCTGCGCGAACTGCAGCTGCGCTTGGGTTTCTTGGGACATGGGGAACTCCGAAGGCACTGCCACGAGCATGGCAGGCGAAAAAAAGGGGGATTCCGCGCTTTGGGCGCCCTTCTTATCGCGTGCCCTGGCGCTGCTCGGTTGAAGCTGAGGTTTTACTCGCTCAGAGCGGAATGATACCGCACTGTTCCTGAACAAGGTGTACAGGAAACCAACGGCATGCCGTTACAGCCCGCCGTGGCGCACAATAGGCGCCCATTTTACCGCTGCGGGCCCCGTCCTGCAGCGCCTGCCCCAGGAAACCCTGTTCCATGCAGATCCTCGAATTCGACCTCGACGGCGACTACGTCGAACTCAAGCAGTTGCTCAAGCTGGCCGACCTGGTCACCAGCGGTGGCGAAGCCAAGATGGTCATCAGCGAAGGCCTGGTGCTGGTCGATGGCGAGGTCGAGCTGCGCAAGGCCTGCAAGATCCGCGCTGGCCAGGTGGTCGAGTTCAACGACAGCCAGATCCGGGTGCTGGCCGCCGTTTGAGTCATCGCGCGGCCGTCAGGCCACGCGCTGGGTCAGGTGGGCGGCAATCAGCTGCCGGAACGGCGCCACCCCTTGAGCCACCCGCAACCCCGCCGCGCGCAACAGGCGCGCCGGCCGTCGGTCATCGGTGTACAGGCTGGCAATCGCATTGGTCGCCTCATACAGCGGCCGCGCTGCCAGCCGATGCCCGCGCTGGTAGCTGCCCAGCATGCCGGCGGCGGCGATGTCCGCCCCGCGCCGCCGCTGCTCTGCAATGCCCTGCGCCAGCCGCTGTGCGCTGGCCAGGCCCAGGTTGAAACCATGTGCGGTGACCGGGTGCATGCCCACCGCAGCATCGCCGATCAGAGCCGAACGTTCGCCGACGAAGCGCTGCGCATACACCCCGACCAGGGGATAGGCCTGCGGCGTCGCCACCGGCTGCATGCGGCCCAGCCGGTGCTCGAAGAAACCGCCGATGGCGTCGCCGAACGCGATCTCATCCATCGCCAGCAGTTCTTCGATCTGCCGCGGTGGCAGGGTGATCACCGCCGATGCCTGGCCTTCGTTGAGCGGCAGCAGTGCCATCGTGCGGCCATAGCCGAACCATTCCCACGCCGTGTGGTGATGGTCGCGCTCGACCTGCATCCTGCAGACCAGCATCGACTTGCCGAAGTCACGCATCTGCGCACCGATGCCGAGCATGCGGCGGGTACCGGAGAAGCGACTGTCGGCACATACCAGCAGGCGCGCGTGAAGCTCGCTGCCATCATCCAGGCGCACCACGTGGCCTTGGATGTCGGCGCGCACCGCCTGCACCTTGCGACCATCGAACAGCTCCAGCCCGTCCTGGCCCTGCACCGCCTGCCAGGCCGCGCGGCGGATCAGATGGTTGGGCACGAGCCAGCCCAACGGCTGGCCATCCACCTGGCTGCTGGCGAAGGTGAGCGCGAATGGCGACCCGCCGTTCATCACCCGCGCATCGCGCAGCTCCGCAACCTCGGTCTCGGGCAGGCGTTGCCACAGGCCCAGTTGTTCCAGGCTCTGTCGCGACGCATGGGTCAGGGCGATTTCACGGCCATCGAAGGCGGCATCGGCCAAGGCCTGGCGCGGCTGCACCTCGACCAGCCCGACCTGCAGGCCCGTGCCGGCCAGCGCGCGTGCAAAACACAACCCGGCCGGTCCGGCGCCGACCACCACCACGTCCATCCTGCGCATGCGCGCCTCCCGCCGTTGATCCAGTCGCGGCCAGCATAGCGCCGCGCGCCTGACCGGCCTTGATCTGGATCAGCTGCACTTCACAGCAGCGCGAACACCAGCGCCAGGATCGACAGGATCGATACCAGCCAGACCAGGCTGCGCACATAGGGCACGCCCGCCGCGTACAACGGCAGGTACACCACACGGGCCCAGAAGTAGACCTGCGCCGCCAGCGCCGTGGTGTCACTGCCCCGCCCGGCCACCACCACCGCGATAGCAGCGGCAGCGAAGAACGGGAAGGTCTCGAAGAAGTTGGATTGCGCCCGCTGCAGGCGCCCTGCCAGCGGGCTCAGCGGCTTGGACGAGTCGTCACGTGCGGAGGCGTTCCATTTCATCCCGCGCTCGTGGGTGACCACGGTGGAGGCGGCAAAGATGTAGACGAAACCCAGCAGCATCGCCCACGCCAGCATCGTCAGTTCGGTTGTCATCATTCATCCACGGCGAAAAGTTGATCGGAGGATCGCTTGTTACTTCGGCCTAATGCGCAGGCTGCTTATAACTTCATTCCAGTAACGCACAGCCTCAAAGTGCTGCTGTCTCGTCAACCAGGTTTTGTTCTCAGGGCTGATCGGATCACCACCAACGATAGCGGGCTTAATCTCGAACAGCTCCATGCCCTTGGGACGTGAGTACTTATTCAGGTCAATCATTTTCGTCTGCCAATCGAGCAAACAGATCGGGAAGGTCGCTCGCTACCGAGATGGCATGCTGACGATCCATGCCTATAAACGGAATACGAACTATCGGCATTTCTGCATCCAATGCGTCAAACCCATATGCTTCCCCTCCGCCGTTAGAAGCGAACAAAAATATACCGGGCGCATATGTCTCGACTTCATATTCACGATTGAAATCGACCACCTCTTCTGCTTTCCAGAAAATGACGTAGTTATCGCCAATGAACCCTTCGCCACCGTCGTGCGCCCTGAGGAATTCAATGTAACTCTCGGGAAGTGCCACTCCCAAGGGTGTCGACAGACCATCAACCGCCGAAGCTTCGGCCGGACAATTAAGCCGCCCCTCTGTCAGGTGATACTTCATAGCTGTTTTTCCAGATCTTTCTGCAAGTGGCTCCACCAATAAGTCATCTGCTACCAACCCTCAGGGTGTCGACGCGCGCAGGCTGTAGCCGGCCAAGCGCCAGGTCTGGTCTTCGTCGAAGCGGAACGACACCAGCTCGCGTACCGGCTGCGCGCTGTTGGCGAAACGGGTCGGGAAGCTGACGTTGATGTACAGGCCCTCGGGCACGGCAGCACCTGCAGCGTATTTCACGCGGGTGATGGTCGGCTGGCCACGCCCGGCCAACGCGCCAAGACGCGTGCGGTCTGCCGCAAGCTGGCTGACGAAGGCCGTCTTGGGCACTGCGCGGCGGGCAACCGCCGAGGCGCCGTCCCACAACTCACCGGCCCGATTGGCGTCGACCAGTTGCGCGGCCTTCAATGCGGCACTGCCCATTTCCGCGTCCTGTTTCTGCACCTGCGCCTGCTGGGCCGGGCTCAATGCCGGCGCGGCAGCAGTGGCCGGCTTTGCGGCCGTCGGTGCGCTCGGCGCGGGGCGAGCCGGGGCCGGTGCGGGCGTGGCCGGCGCCGGCGTTTGCGCCAGTGCAGCCAGGGGCAACAGGGACAGCAGCAGGAGCACGCGCTTCATGGACACCGCCGGTTCGATGGAAAGAACCGCAGTCTACGCCAGCGCAGTGAGTGGACCGTCAGCGCGCCTGGACGCTGCCTTCCACCGCGCCCGCCTCGGCCTGCGCCGCCGGTGCCGCCGATGCCGCGGGCAGCTGCTCGGCCACCGGCGGCTGCTCCGGCGGTGCCGGGGGCAGCGTAGCCACGTCGATCTCCGACAGCGGGCTTTCCTCCGGGCACACCGGGTCGGGGAAGCCGAAACGCTGCTTCAGCGACTGGCCACAGCTGTTGATCGATTCCATGTCGGCACCGTCGCGCTTGCACTGCTGGTCGAACGCCACCAGGAACGCATCCTTGCGCTGCACGAAGTCGTCGCCGCAGGTACGCATCTGCTTGATCCGCTCCAGGTCGTCCTGCACGGCGTTGGTCCCGTCCAGGCCGTACTGGCGAAGCTCTTCGGCCGTCAGCAGGCGCAGGCTGCGGTTGGGCACGGTCATCATCAGGTCGGCCACACCCACCGCCACACCATTGCGCTGCAGATAATCCTTCACGTTGTCATAGACCTCGTGCAGCTCGCGGTTGAGTTCCGCGCGCGAAGTGGCCTTGGAACTGATGCGCATCATGCGGTGGATGCCGACCTTGCCGGTCAACAGGCGGTTGTCGCCGGCAGCCAGCACGAACACGCAGGCGCTGTGGCAGATCGAGCCCTCGCGCACCCAGATGGTCCAGCCGGATTCGCCGATGCTGTCGCCGGCAACGATGGCCGATTCCACCTGGCCACCGCTGGAATCCAGATCCAGGATGCGCTTGTGGATCTGCAGCTCGTCGGCGACCACGGCCAGCCGCCACATCATCTCGGCAAACCCGGGGTTGATCTTGCCGTTGTAGCGCACGCGCAGCAGGCCACGCTCGGCGCACGGCGCCAGCGCCTGCTTCAGCTGTTCGCGCTGCAGGCCTTCCAGCTCAACACCATCGCCGCCGTCGCCGGCGTAATCGGTGGTGCAGCTGACCCAGGCCTTGCCGTTTTCCAGCTGCGCCTGCGGCCAGGGCCGATCAGCCCGGCTGCGCGCCTGTGCCGGTGGTGGCGGCGCATCGGCGGCATTGATCGACACCATGTTTTCGCCATCGCTGGCCGGGGCCCGCGTGGCCTTGTCGGCAGCGGTGACGTTGCCGGGGTTCTCCAACTGGCTGCAGCCCGCCAGGGCCAGGAACAACAGGGGCAACCAGCGGAGTTTGGCGGACATCGGGCAACCGGATTCAGACAGGCAAGAACCACAGTCTACCCGTCCATGGCGCGCATTCAGCGCCCGCCACTGAACCTGTTCTGACCCTCTGACCCTGTCATTTCCCGTCCCAGCGACATCGACATCCCACACAACATTGCGTGGATCCACCATGTCGACCAAGGTCGACACCCACCAACAGCAGCGGGAACCTGTCGAAGGCGGGGTGGATCCGGTTGCAGGGGTGTCCGCGGCATGGATGCCGCGGCCAAGCTTACAGGGACGTACTTGCAGCGTCCCCTGCAACCGGACCCACCCCGCCATCCCACGGCTAGCCCGCTGTTGCCGTTGCCGTTGCCTTTGCGGGTGCCGGGCGCAGCCCGGCCAGGCCCCTCCAGCATCCATGTCCGAATATGGCGAGTACTACCGCCCGCAGGCGCCTAGACTGGCGCCATGGATACCGCACTCGCCCTCGACACTGCCGCCTGCGATCGCGCCCGCCTGGCCCGTGATGCACGCTTCGACGGCGTGTTCTTCACCGCCGTGCGCAGCACCGGCATCTACTGCCGGCCGGTGTGCCCGGCGCCACCACCGAAGCCGCGCAACATCACCTATTTCCCCACGGCAGCGGCCGCTGCGTCCGCCGGCTATCGCCCCTGCCTGCGCTGTCGCCCCGAGCTGGCCCCGCTGGCACAACAGGCGCTGGCCGGACAGGCCGTGCAGCGTGCCCTGGCGCTGATCCATGCCGGCTTCCTGCAGGACCAGCCGGTGGCCGAGCTGGCGGGAAAGATCGGCCTCAGCGCACGCCAGCTGCAACGCCTGTTCGTCGAACGGCTGGGCGCAACGCCAGGGCAGATCCACGCAACCCATCGCCTGCTGCTGGCCAAGCAGCTGCTGACCGAAACCACGCTGCCGGTGACCGACGTGGCACTGGCCGCTGGATACAACAGCCTGCGCCGCTTCAATACGGCATTCCTGCAGGGCTGCGGCATGGCGCCTACCGTACTGCGCCGCCAACACCATCCCCTGGCCGCCGACGATGGCGGGCTGGTGCTGCGCCTGGGCTATCGACCGCCGCTGGATTTCCCCCGCATGCTGGCCTTCCTGCGCAAGCGCAGCCTGCCCGGCATCGAACTGATCGGGGAAGACAGTTACCAGCGCGTGTTGGGCACAGCCGAGCGCCCCGCTCTGCTGCGCGTCACCGCCGACCCGAAGCGGCCCGAGCTGCGCCTGCAACTGGGCGCGGTCGACCCACGCCTGATTCCGGACATCGTGCGCCGCGTGCGTCGCGTGTTCGACCTGGACGCCGACCTGCAGCAGGTGCACGCCGCGCTGGGCGACGAACCTCTGTTGGCGCGCGGCATCGCCGAGCGCCCCGGCCTGCGCGTGCCAGGCGGATGGGACGGCTTCGAGGTGGGCGTGCGCGCGGTACTGGGCCAGCAGGTCAGCGTGGCCGCGGCCACCACGTTCGCGCGCCGGCTGGTCGATGCCTACGGTGCGCACCTGCCCGGCATGCCGTCCGAATTCGACCGTCAGTTTCCAGCGCCGGACGTACTGGCCGACGCGCCGCTGGAATCGATCGGCCTGCCACGCAGCCGCGCCGCCACCGTGCGCGCCCTCGCCGCAGCCTGCGCCAGCGGCCAGCTGGACTTCGGGCCGGGGCAGGCACTGGAGGAATTCGTCGCCCGCTGCGTGGCCCTGCCCGGCATCGGCCCGTGGACGGCGCAGTACATTGCGCTGCGCGGGCTCGGCCAGCCTGATGCCTTTCCCGCCGGTGACCTGGTGCTGCAGCAGGTGCTGGGCCATGCACAGGGCCAGCGTCTCAGCGAACGCGCCACCGAAGCGCGTTCGCAATCGTGGCGCCCATGGCGCGCCTATGCCGTGCTGCATCTGTGGCACCTGTCCGGCACTTTCGTTGGAGAACCCTCATGAACCTGTTGTTCGATCGTTTCGACACACCGATCGGTGAACTGACCATCGCCGGGGATGAGAATGGCCTGGCCCACGTCCTGTTCCCGGAAAACCGCCATCCTGCACGCGGCCGCGAGCACTGGCATTACGCGCCCGGCGCATTGCCGGAGGCGCGCGAACAGTTGCTGCAGTACCTGCACGGTGAGCGCAGCGGTTTCGACCTGGCGCTGGCACCGCATGGCACGCCATTCCAACTGCGCGTCTGGCATGCGCTGGCGTTGATTCCCTTCGGCCAGACCTGGAGCTACCTGCAGCTGGCGCAGCAGCTGGGTCAGCCGACGGCGACCCGTGCGGTCGGCGCGGCCAATGGCCGCAATCCGTTGCCGATCGTGCTGCCGTGCCATCGCGTGATCGGCAGCAACGGTACGTTGACCGGCTTCGGTGGTGGCCTGGAAACCAAGGCAGCGTTGTTGCGGCTGGAGCAGCGACAGGCACCGCTGTTTGCATGAGGGTTGGAGGCAGGGCTGCGCCCTGCACCCGCTACAAGCCAGAGCAACGTCAACGTCAACGTCAACATCAACGTCCAAAGCGGGCTATCCGTGGGTGGTCGGGGCGGTGTCGGATTGCGGGGTCGCCGCAAGTACGTCCTTGTAGGCTTGGCCGCGGCATCCATGCCGCGGACACCCCGCAATCCGACACCGCCCCGCCTTCGACAGGTTCCCGGTGACGGCTTGATTCGTTCCGGTAGATCCACGCCATGCGTGGATGGAAGCATCTGCAATCTGTCTGGAGAAGAGCCCCCTTTTGTTAAAGGGGGCGCGCCAAGGGCGCGGGGGATAAGGTGAAATGCGCGGACACGCGGCGCCCAAAGGCGCCACGTGTCTTTGGTACGTCATCGCTGCGGATTATCATGGGCGGATGACATCCGTACGCCTGACCTGCACGCTGGCGCTGCTGCTGCCCCTGGCCGCCTGCACCACTACGCCTTCGTCTTCGACAATCGCTGCGGCAAGCGGCTCGAATGCGACCCCGGCCACGCCGCCGAAGCTGCTGCTGATCTCCATCGACGGCCTGCGCGCCGATGCGCTGGATCGCGGCCTCACCCCGAACCTGCAACGGATCATCGACGGTGGTGTGCGTGCGCGCTGGATGACGCCCTCCTATCCGTCCCTCACCTTCCCCAACCACTACACGCTGGTCACCGGCCTGCGTCCGGACCACCACGGCATCATCAACAACAGCATGGACGACGCTGCGTTGGGGCGCTTCGCGCTGCACGACCGCACTGCGGTGACCAACAGCGGATGGTGGGGCGGTGAACCGATCTGGGTGGGTGCCGAGAAGGTCGGCGTGCGCACCGCCACCACGTCATGGCCGGGCAGCGAAGCCGAGATCCAAGGCACACGGCCCAGCCAATGGCGCATTTACGACGCCAAGGAACCGCTGGAACAGCGTGCGCAGACGGTGCTCGACTGGCTGTCGCAGACCGATGCCGATGCGCCGCGCCTGACCACGCTGTACATGGAGCATGTGGACAAGGCCGGCCACAACTTTGGCCCCGAATCCAGGCAGTACACCGAGGCCATCGTGCATGCCGACCGGATCATCGGCCAGGTGCTCGATGGCTTGCAGCAGCACGGCTTGTCCGACAGCACCAACGTGATCGTGGTCTCCGATCACGGCATGGCGTCGGTGCCGGAGGGACAGGTGATCGCCCTCGAATCGATGGTTGACCCTGCCATCGCGCGCAACGTCAGCGCAGGCCAGTCGGTCGGCTTCGCGCCGGTGGTGGGACGCGAAGCAGAGGCCGAGCGTGCCCTGCTCGGTCGCCACGCACACTACGAATGCTGGAAGAAGGAGAACCTTCCGGCCCGCTGGCATTACGGCACCCATCCGCGCGTGCCGGCCATCGTCTGCCAGATGGATGAAGGCTGGGACGCGCTGACGCGCGAGAAGATCGCCAAGCGCGAGCACGCCGATCGCGGCTCACATGGCTACGACAACGCGTTGCCGTCGATGCGCGCGGTGTTCGTCGCCCGTGGCCCTTCATTCCGGCAAGGCCTGGTGATCGACGGTTTCGACAATGTCGACGTCTACCCGCTGCTGGCGCACCTGCTGCAGGTGCCGGAAGCGGCCAACGATGGCAACGCGCAGACGCTGCAGAAAACACTGCGCTGATCGCGGCGTTACGCCCTGACCGACGGGCAAAAAAAAACGCGGCGCCGAGCGCCGCGTTTTCTTTGGACCGATCGGTCGGCGGATCAGCCGGCCTTGGCCACTGCCTTCTTGGCCACAGCCTTCTTCGCCGGAGCCTTGGCCACGGTCTTCTTGGCAACCGGGGCGGCGGCGCCTACAGCGACCTTGCTCGCGGTGTGCGAACGGGCGTTGCCGTAGCTGGCGTTGTAGCGCTTGCCCTTGGCGGTCTTGCGGTCACCCTTACCCATGTCATCAACTCCTCAAGTATGAAATCTGGTTACCCCGTTCTGACACGGGTTTGGCGGGACCGTCTTGCTGGACGCCCCCGCGCACGATCGGAAATCCTAGCACGCCGGGCCTAGTGCGCGCAGCTTGCGTCGTGCACGTGCCCGTGATTCAGGCGCAGATTGACCAGATGCGCGATGCCGACCAGCAGCCCGCCCAGGGTCATCACCACCGCATGCGGCACCGCGTTGTGGTGCAGCGGGTCGTAGAGCACGCCGGCCCACAAAGCGACCAGGCCGGGAATCAGGAACGCCAGCGCACGCAGCGCGCCGTGCCGCCGGTAACCCCAGACCAGGCTGAACAAGCCCAGCAGGGTCACGAACACCACCAGCGCTTTTTCCACGCCATCACTGAGCCAGAAAGACAGGCCCAGCGAGGGCGCCGCTGCCAGCAGCAGCGGAATCACTGCGCAATGCACCGCGCACAGCATCGAACCAGTGGCGCCAAAGCGATCGAGCAGGTGGCGCAGGCGTGAGGGCAAAGGCATGACTTCCAGCAGGGCGGCGAATCGTTATGGAATAATATAACATCGATCCCCGACCCGCACGTTTTCCCTCCCCCTGTCCCGCCGACGGGATTCGTGCGCCACCCGATTGATACATTGTAACAAAGGACCGCCCATGCCCTCCCACCACCCTCGTTTCAAGCCGCATTCCCTGGCCCTGGCGCTCGCTGCGCTGATGCCGTCCGTCGCTTTTGCGGCCTCCGACGATGATTCGCATCGTGACCGCCACCTGACCGAACTGTCCTCGGTGCAGGTCACCGCGTCGCCGCTGCAGGGTGATGCCGAATCGCTGGCACGCCCGGTTGAAGTGCTGGCCGGTGAGCGCCTGGATGAGCAGAAGGCCGGCACACTCGGCGACACCGTGGCCAAGCTGCCCGGCGTGCAGAGCACCTTCTTCGGCCCCGGTGTCGGCCGCCCGATCATCCGTGGCCAGGAAGGCCCGCGCGTGGCCGTGCTGTCCAACGGCATGGGCAACATGGACGCCTCCACCGTCAGCGCCGACCACGCCACCAGCATCGAGCCGTTCCTGGCCGACCAGATCGAAGTACTGAAGGGCCCCGCGACGCTGCTGTTCGGCAGCGGCGCGATCGGCGGCGCGGTGAACGTGGTCGATGGCCGCATCGCGCGCGAACTGCCGGATCGTCCGCTCAGCGGCCGCGCCGAACTGCGCGGCAACTCAGTGAACGACGAGCGCAGCGGCATGTTCCGCCTTGACGGTGTGAGCGGCAACGTCGTGCTGCACGTGGATGGCCTGGTGCGCAATGGCGACGATTTCCGCATTCCCGGTTACGCGGTGATCGACGGCCTGGAAGACCACCACGATGACCACGACCACGCGGGCGAGGAAGGCGAAGAGCCGCGTCGCGGCCGCCTGGACAACAGCTCCATCCGCACCCGCGCCGGCGGCGTCGGCGCCACCTGGTTGGGCGAAGGCGGCTACTTCGGCGTCTCGGCCAGCACCTACCGCACCAACTACGGCATTCCCAACGGCGCCCATGTGCATGCCGACGGCGATGACCACGACCATGGTCACGACCACGACCACGGCGAGGAGGAGGAAGGTGAAGAGCATGACGTGCGCATCGACATGGTGCAGAACCGCTTCGAGACCAAGGCTGGTATCTACAACCCGGTGTCGTTCCTGAAGAACATCAACGCGCGCGTGGCATACACCGACTACGAACACGTGGAGCTGGAAGCCGGCACGCCGTCCACCCGCTTCACCAACCGCGGCATCGAAGGCCGCCTGGAAGCAGTGCAGCAGCAGATCGGCGGCTGGGACGGCGCCTTCGGCCTGCAGGTCGGCAACAGCGATTTCGGCGCAAAGGGTGAAGAAGCCTTCGTGCCGGATACCGGCACCAAGAACATCGGCGTGTTCGTCCTCCAGGAAAAGCAGTTCGGCCCGTTCAAGCTGGAACTGGGCGGTCGCCACGACCAGGTCAAGCTGGACCCGACCGGCGACTACCAGCGCCGCAAATTCGATGCGACCAACCTGTCGGCCGCCGGCATCTGGAAGCTCAACGATGCAGTCGACCTGCGCATCGGCGTGGACAGCTCCGAGCGCGCGCCGACCAATGAAGAGCTTTACGCTGCCGGTGCCCACATCGCCACCCGTTCTCTGGAAATCGGTGATGCCAACCTGAAGACCGAGCGTGGTCAGCGCATCGAACTGGGTATCCACACCCACAGCGAGCGCCTGGACTTCTCTGCCGCGATCTACCAGACGAAGTTCAAGGACTTCATCTACCTGGCCGATACCGGCGTGACCGAGAGCCTGCCGGTGCGTGCCTGGACGCAGCAGGACGCGGTGTTCAAGGGCGCCGAGGCCGAAGCGCTGGTGCACCTGTTCGAAGGCGCTGCCGGCGATTGGGATCTGCGCGTGTTCGGCGATTACGTGCAGGCCAAGCTGGACGGCAGTGGCAGCCGCAATCTCGATATCGCGGTGCCGCACGGTGACCACAACCACAACTACAGCGTGGAGCTGGCCAACACCGGCTACCTGCCGCGCATCGCACCAGCCCGTGTCGGCGCCGACCTGCGCTGGGCGAAGGACGGCTGGCGCGCCTCGGTGGGCGCGGTGCGGTACAGCCGGCAGAAGGACGTGGCGCAGAACGAAGAAGCCAGCAACGGCTACACCCTGGTCGACGCGCACCTGGCCTACCGCTGGGACCGCAATGACAGCAACAGCTACGAGGTGTTCCTGGACGGTAACAATCTGACCAACCGCGAAGTGCGTCCGCACACCTCGCTGTTGAAGGACTACTCGCCGCTGCCGGGTCGTGGCGTCGCATTCGGCATCCGCGCGTTCTTCTGATGGGGCATCCACGCATGGCGTGGATCTACTGGTAGGTGCATCCACGCATGGCGTGGATCTACTGGTAGGTGCATCCACGCATGGCGTGGATCTACTGACTTTGACGGCAGCGTGCTGTCGTTCTCTCCCGGGGGGCCAGGTTGGCCCCCCGTTTTTTTTTGCCCCTCGACCGACCCTCACGCAGACGTCACAAAGATGTGCGTACGACAACAAGCGGACAATCCCGTCGCCATTCGTCTCTCGCCATCCGGACATGTTTGTCCGAAAATGAAGCCATGACCACCCAACGTGCCGATGCTGCTGCCCGCCGAGCCCTCATCCTCGATGCCGCCGACCATGTGTTCGGCCAACATGGCGTTACCGCGCCGCTGGACCTGGTGGTCGAGCGTGCCGAAGTCGGCCGCGCCACCCTGTACCGGAACTTCCCCGACCGTACCGCGCTGATCCAAGCGCTGCTGCAGCGCACGGTCGACCGCATCCGCCGCCAGGTCGAGCAGCTTGGCGACCGCGACGACGCCCTGTTCGAGGTGTTCGAAGGCATGGCCCAGCGCATCGTCGATTCGCCTGCACTGGCCGACTACTGGCGCGCGGTCGATTCGGATGTTCCGGCCATGCGCACCGCACGCGAGACCGTACGCGACCTGCTGGAAGCGCCCATCGCCCGTGCCAAGGCCGCTGGCCTGTGCCGGCCCGATCTGGAGAAGACGGATATTTCACTGATCTCGGGCATGCTGGGTGCGGCCCTGCGCGGCAAGACCCGCGATGAGCGCGCCCAGCTGGCCGGGCGTGCCCTGCAGCTGCTGCGCGGGGGACTCCAGGGAGCAGCCAGCGGGGAACGCTGATGGTGCAGCCGTACCTCAAGCCGGTTCCGGATTGGGAGGAGCACGAGAAGCCGACCATGCCCGGTTCGGCGTCGATGCCGTGGCACCCGCCCTATCGGCGTGCAGCCTATGCACTGGTGTCGCTGCTGGTGGCCATCACCGGCGGCCTTGGCAACGCGCTGGTAACGGCCAACCTGCCCTTCCTGCAGGGGCAACTGTCACTCACGCCCACCCAGGGCAGCTGGCTGGTCGCCGCCTACGCCATGGTGAACGTGACCGCCAACCTGCTGGCCTTCAAGTTCCGCCAGCAGTACGGCATCCGCCTGTTCGCCGAGATCGGCTTGGGCCTGTACGCGGCGCTGGCGGTGCTGCACCTGTTCGTCGGCAGTTTCGAGACCACCATGCTGACCCGCGCCGCCAGCGGTTTCGCCGGTGCGGCATGTTCGACGCTGGGTACGCTGTACATGCTGCAGGCCCTGCCGCGGCGTTTCACCGGCAACCTGCTGGTGGTCGGCGTTGGCCTGTCGCAGCTGGCGGTGCCGATTGCCTGGATCGTCTCGCCCGGCCTGGTCGATACCGGCCAATGGCACCAGCTGTACTCATTCGAAGCGGGGCTGGCGCTGTGCGCGTTTGCCGCCGTGGTGGTGCTGAAGCTGCCGCCAGGCATCCAGGTCAAGGCGTTCGAACCGCTGGACTTCCTCACCTTCGCCCTGCTCGCGCCCGCCGTCGCCCTGCTGGTGATCGTGCTCGCGCAGGGCTACACGCGCTGGTGGTTGAACACGCCGTGGCTGGGCTGGGCGCTGATCGCTTCCATTGCGCTTACCACCACCGCGCTGATCATCGAACACTACCGGCGCAATCCGCTGCTGCAGATCCGTTGGCTGTCGACGCTGCCGGTGATGCACTTCATCGTCGGTGCCTTCCTGATCCGCTTCCTGACCACCGAACAGTCCTACGGCGTGGTCAACCTGATGCGCACCCTGGGCATGGGGCCGGACCAGATGCGGCCGCTGTTCGTGGTGATCCTCGCCGGCGTGGTGACCGGCATCGCCGGCGCGGCGATCACCTTCGGCCCGAAGCGTTTGATCGGCCAACTGCTGATGGCGATCCTGCTGCTGGGCGCCGCCGCGTTCTTCGACCAGCATCGCACCAGCATGGATCGACCACACGACTTCTACGTCAGCCAGTTCCTGGCCTCGGTGGGCGCCGGCATGTTCATGGGCCCGCTGATCATGCTGGGCATTTCCGCCGCGCTGAAACAGGGTGTGGACCACATGATCACCTTCCTGGTGACCTTGTCGATCACGCAGACGCTGGGCGGACTGGCTGGCTCGGCCGTGCTGGGAACGTTCCAGCTGCATCGCGAACAGCTGTATTCCAGTGCCTTGACCAGCCAGCTCGATCCCGCCGACCCGGTAGTGGCACAACGCCTGCGCATCCAGCAGCAGCTGTACGCGGCGCAGATCACCGACCCGGTGCTGCGCAGCGCACAGGGCAGCGCGCAGCTGGCGCAGACCACCCGCCGCGAAGCCAACGTGCGTGGCTTCAATGATGTGTTCACCCTGAGCGGCTGGCTGGCGATCGGTTTCCTGTGCTGGTTGCTGCTGCTGTCGCTGCGTACCGCCGTGCGCAAACAATGGCGCAAGCGCCATCCTTCCTCCCCCGCTGCGGCTGCGACCGCGGCACCGCGCTGAGTCCACCCCCATGCCTCCCGTCCCGCCCCGTCCAGACGACACCGACGCTGCCGAGAACGTCACCCCGCCACCGCCCACCGATGCGGCACCCGCAGCGACACCTGCCGCGCCCGCCGCCGCGCCGAAGTACCTCAAGCCAAGTTCGCGCAGCGTGGTGGTGATGGTGGTGGTGGCGTTGCTGGGCATCGCGCTGATCCTGCGCGCGTGGCATCTGTGGCCCTTCACCAGCAGCGTGATGGTGACCGACAACGCGTACGTGCGTGGTCAGATCACGGTGATGGCGCCGCAGGTCAACGGTTACGTCACCGAGGTACTGGTGAAGGATTTCCAGCACGTGAAGCAGGGCGAGCCGTTGTTGCGCATCGACGACCGCATCTATGCGCAGCGGGTGGCACAGGCCCAGGCGACGCTGGACAGCGCGCGCGCGGCCCTGGCCAATTCGGACCAGTCGCAGGCGCAGAACCGCGCCCAGATCGCTTCAGCGCAGGCCTCGTTGTCGGCCGGACAGGCTGAGCTGCAGCGCTCGCGCAATGAAGCCAAGCGCTACGAGGAACTGGCAGCGCAGCAGCTGGTGTCGATCAACGACCGCGACAAGTTCCGCACCAGCCAGGCCTCGGCGCAGGCCAGCGTGCAGCAGTCGCAGGCGCAGATCCGCATCGCCGAGGAGACCCTGGTCTCCACCCAGGTCTCGCGCAAGAGCCTGGAGGCGCAGGTGGAAAGTGCGCAGGCGCAGCTTGAGCTGGCGCGCATCGACCTGGCCAACACGGTGATCCATGCACCGCGCGATGGCCAGATCAGCGAAGCCAGCGTGCGCGTGGGCCAGTATGTGGCGGCCGGTTCGCAGCTGCTGTTCCTGGTGCCCGATGCATTGTGGGTGGTGGCAAATTACAAGGAAGGCCAGACCTGGCAGATGGCGATCGGGCAGCCCGCCTCGTTCTCAGTGGATGCGTTCCAGGGCCAGGTGCTGCGCGGGCGGGTCGAGCAGATCGCGCCGGCCACCGGATCAGAGTTCAGCGTGCTGCGACCGGACAATGCCAGCGGCAATTTCACCAAGGTGGTGCAGCGGTTACCGGTACGGATCTCGATCAACGGGGAGCAGGAACTGGCGGCGCGATTGCGGCCGGGCATGTCGGTGATCGTGCGGGTGGATACTGCGACGAAGCCGATGGACTAGGCACTGGCCCGGTAGAGCCGAGTCATGCTCGGCTGCATTGTTGTGAAACGGGGTCAGATCCCGAGGATGCCGGCCAGCGGCCGGCACTACCCTTCCGTCAGCCGGCGCAGCGGGCGCAGAGCCCGTGCACTTCCAGCGTCTGTGCCTGCGGCTGGAAGCCGAGCTCCTTGGCCCGCTTCTCCAGCTGGGTGACGATCTCGCGGTCTTCCAGTTCCACCGCGCTATGGCAGCTGTTGCAGATCAGGAACGGCACCGAATGGGCCGCACTGCTGGGATGGTGGCAGGCCACGAAGGCATTGACCGATTCCAGCTTGTGCACGAAGCCATTGGCCATCAGGAAATCCAGCGCGCGATACACGGTGGGCGGGGCGTCGGCGCCCACACCCTTGCCGTTGCGCACCCACTCCAGCAGCTCGTAGGCCTTGACCGGCTTGCCAGCCTCGGCGATCAGCTTGAGCACGTTGGCGCGGATCGGGGTCAGGCGCAGCCCGCGCTCACGCGAGACACGCTCGACCACCGCCACGAAATCCGAAGCGTCGTGGACATGGTGGTGCGGGGCCGTACAGGCGGTTTTGGCGGACATGCGCGTTCTCCAGTTCGGGCGTGGGCCGGTGGGCTCAGGCCGTTGCTACCTTGGTGATGGCCACATCGATGCGTTTCAAGGCCTGCTCGCGGCCGGCCAGGTACACGGTATGGGAAATGTCAGGACTGACCTGGGTGCCGGTGATGGCCACGCGCAGCGGCTGGGCGACCTTGCCCATGCCCATTTCCAGGGCGGCGGCAGCGTCGTGCAGGGCCACGCCAACAGCCTCGGCGGTCCACTCCGGCAGGGCTGCCAGCAGCTCGCGGGCCTTGCCCAGCGGCAGTTCCGCACCGGCCTTGAAGTGCTTGGCTACGGCCGCTTCATCGTACTCGTTCAGCGGCTGGTACCAGACCACGGCCTTCTCGGCCATTTCCTTCAGGGTCTGCACGCGCTCGCGCAGGGCGATCACCACGTCCACCGGCGCCGGGCCAGCGGCCACGTCCAGGCCCAGCTTCTGCAGCTGGTAGACCAGGTGCGGCGCGATCGCGGCCGGTTCCTCGGTCTTCAGGAAGTGCTGGTTGACCCAGCCCAGCTTGGCCATGTCCAGGCGCGAGGCCTTGGAATTGCAGTCCTTCACGTCGAACAGGTCGATCAGTTCCTGGCGGCTGAACAGTTCCTGGTCGCCATGCGACCAGCCCAGCCGGGCCAGGTAGCTCAGCAGCGCGTCGGGCAGGTAACCGGCGTCCTTGTACTGCATCACGTCGGCCGCGCCGGTGCGCTTGGACAGCTTGGCGCCCTGCTCGTCCAGGATCATCGGCATGTGGCCGAACTTCGGCACCGGCGCGCCGATACCTTCGTACAGGTTGATCTGGCGCGGGGTGTTGTTGATGTGGTCATCGCCACGGATGACCTCGGAGATCTTCATGTCCCAGTCGTCCACCACCACCGCGAAGTTGTAGGTGGGGTAGCCGTCCGGACGGAAGATGACCATGTCATCCAGCTCGCTGTTGGCGATTTCGATGCGACCCTTGATCAGGTCATCGAACACCACCGTGCCTTCAAGCGGATTCTTGAAACGGATGACGCGGTTCGGGTCGTCCCTGTATGGCAGGCCCTGCTCGCGCGCGGCGCCGTTGTAGCGCGGCTTTTCCTGCTTGGCCATCGCGGCCTCGCGCATGGCATCCAGCTCTTCACGGGTTTCATAGGCGTAGTACGCCTTGCCATCGGCGATCAGCTGCTCGGCCACTTCCTTGTACCGGGCAACGCGCTCGGTCTGGTAGAACGGGCCTTCGTCGTAGTCCAGGCCCAGCCACTCCATCGCCTCCAGGATGGCGTCGATCGCGCCCTGGGTGCTGCGTTCCCGATCGGTGTCCTCGATGCGCAGCACGAACTCGCCGCCACGATGGCGGGCCTCCAGCCAGCAGTACAGCGCGGTGCGGGCGCCACCGATATGCAGGTAGCCGGTGGGACTGGGGGCGAAACGGGTGCGGCAGGTCATGGAGGGCTCGAGGAACGGGTATCCCCCGATTTTACCAGCCCTCCGCCCCCTGCGGAAAAAGGGGACGGAGGGGATCAAGTCGCTATTCCCCGCTCCTGCGGGGGACGCTCGGGCAACGGAGGGGAAATACGACCTGATCCCCTCCGTCCCCTTTTCAGGGTTGCGGCTCGGGCTTGCGCGGGAACGACTGCTCGCGCATGGCGGCGTGGTAGGCGAAAGAGGCGACGATGGCGGCGGCCTGCTTCAGGTCTTCCGGTTCCGCGTGATCCCAGGTGTCCAGGTGGCTGTGGTGGACGTTGCTGAAATAGTCCAGCTTGTCCTGGATGAACTGGAAGCCCGGCAGGCCGATCCGGTCGAAGCTGATGTGGTCGGTGCTGCCGGTGTTGCGGGTGGCCACGGTGGTCGCGCCCACGTCATGGAACGGGGCGAGCCAGGCTTCGAAGATCGGCATGGCCGCCAGGTTTTCCTGTGCATAGATGCCACGGAAGCGGCCCGAGCCGTTGTCCATGTTGAAGTAGACCTGGAACTTGCCGTAGTCACGGGTCTTCTGAAGGGCACCGGTCGGCTCGCGCAGCGAGGCAGGCAGCGCCTTCTGCGCCGGGTCGGTGGGCTCGGGGAATCGACCGAAGTGCTTGGCCACGTACGCCTGCGAACCGATCAGCCCCTGTTCCTCGCCACTCCACAGCGCAACCCGGATGGTGCGCTTGGGCTTGGCGCCGCTGGCCTTGAGGATGCGCATGGCCTCCATCATCACCGCCACGCCGGCCGCGTTGTCGGCTGCCCCGGTGCCGCTGTGCCAGGAATCCAGGTGCGCGCCGATCATCACCACTTCGTCGGGCTTGCTGCTGCCGCGGATCTCGGCCAGCGTGTTGTAGCCGGGCTGGTCCGCTTCATCGGTGAAGCGTGCCGCCACATCCACGCGCAGGCGCACGCTCTGCTTGGCTTCCAGCGCACGCACGAGTGGATTGAAGTGCTCGGCGATCATCGCCAGTTCGGGAATGCCGATCGATTCGCCGGCTTTGCGAGAGCCGCCACCGGCCACGCGGATGATGCCGTTGTCCCAGCTGCTGATGCTGATCGAGGCCAGCGCGCCTTCTTCGACGAAGAACGCGTTGACCTTCGCCGCCAGCGCCTGCTTCTCCTGGTATTCCTTGACCCGCTTGGCGCGGTCGGCCGCCACGTCCTTGTCCTTGGGCAGGGTGAACTCCTGCAAGCCCTCCAGTGAGGTGGCGTCGTGCCGGTGCGAATCGGCGTCGGTGCCACGCTTGTACTCACGCGCCTCGCCCAGCAGCAGGATCTTGCCGCGCAGCTTGCCGCGATATTTCTCGATGTCCTCAGGTTTCTTGATGTCCACCTGCAGCAACTCGCCCTCGACCGGGCCCTTGGTGCCCGGCGTCCACGCCTTGGGCAGGGCATGCAGCGGCTGCACGCGATCGCCCAGCATCTCCACGCTGGCCGAGGTGAACTCCCAGCCACGACCGAATTCGTCGAAGGCTTCGTCGTGGACATTGTCCAGCTTCCATTCGCTGAACTTGCCACGGGTCCACGCATTGGCGCGCCCCATCGCCGGCGAATTGGTCAGGCGCGGCCCGATGCGTTCGGTGAGGTAGCTGAAGGTGTCCATCACCTGCGATTTGTGGAACGCCTGCTGGCGGATCTTGCCGACCATGTCCAGGTCCACCGGCTCGCGCTGCTGCGCCACCGCATTGCCACCCATCGCCAGCGCTACGGCCAGCACGCCCCACTTCAGCACATCGCACCCCTGCCCTTCGGCTCGATCATCAACCGGTCGAGTCTAGCCAGCTGTGGCGCCTGGCCCCCGTCCCATCGGTCATGGGCATCTGGTAGATCCACGCCATGCGTGGATGGGGCTTCCCACCGAAGAGCGGCGCGGACCAAGGTCCGCACCCACCAGAGGCTGTCACCCCTTCCACCCCAGCCACAGCTGCGCGCGCTCCGGCAACAGCAGCAGCCAATGCCGCTGGTCGATGCTGCTGCAGCTGAACACGGCAGCATGTTCCGGCCAGTCCGCAGGCAACCCGTCAATGCCGATCTCCGACAACGCTGCCGCGCCGGCCTTCCATGGCCGGTAACGGGGCACCTTGCCCGCGAGCGCACCGCGTCCATGCCGCGCCTCCCGCAACCAGTCCAGCCCACGCCGCTGCAATCCCTCGCAGGTGATGGCGGCCAACTGGAAGCAGACCAGGCCGGGCGCGATCCGTGCCCCCGGCAACGCCGCCAACACCCCATGGGCCTGCAGCAGCGCATCTACTTCCAGCAGGGCAGGAATGCCCTGTCGTGCCCGTTGCTGCAATCCTTGGCGCCAACCCATGGTGTGCTCCTTACTTCTGCTCGGCCAGGGCGTACCAGTCGACCCGACGGGTCACCCACATCGCCAGCGCAAGGATCACGAACAGCAGCAGCGACCCCATCAGCAGCGCATTGTTTTCCGACACCAGCAGCCCATACAGCGCGCCGTACAGCACGGTCAGCATCGCGGCGAAGCCCAGGCCCCGCTTCCAGTGACCCAGCACGTTGGCCAGGTACACCGCCTGCAGGCTGATACAGGCCAGCGCCGAGACCAGGTAGGCCTGCCAGAAGGCGATGTGCTCGGACAGGCTGATCAGCAGCAGGAAGAAGATCGCCAGCGCCAGGCCAACCATCAGGTACTGCAGCGGGTGGATGCGCAGCGACTTGATCAGTTCGAACAGGATGAAACCAACGAACGTCAGCACCACGAACAGCACGCCGTACTTGGAAGCGCGGTCGGCCTGGGTATAGGTATCGACCGGGTCCACCAGCGAGACCTGCACCGCCTGCGCGTCCAGGTCATCGCCCTCGTGCAGTCGCTGCTGCGCGTCCGAGGCCAGCGAGGAGACGGCCCAGCGTGCATCGAAGCCCTGCGCATCCACACGCCGCTCGTTCGGCAGGAACGCACCGGCAAACGACGGGTGCGGCCAGCTGGAGCGCAGCGCGATCTGGTTGTCATCGCCCACCGGCACCACCGACAGGGAGCGGCTGCCGTCGAGCTGCAGCTCCAGTTCCACGCTGCTGGCCGCCAGGGTGCCTCCGGTGCGGGCGATGCCGGCGATCGGTGCATGCAGCCCACGGCCCAGTGCGGATGCACCGGCCACGCCCGGCAGCAGCTTGACCTGCTGTCCATCAACCCGCAGGTTCGGCGTACCGACCAGGCCGCGCGCATCGGACACACCCAGCGCGATGTAGGCCTCGCCATAGGTCGTGCCGTCGTGCTCCGGGTAGTCGTCCTCGCTGAAGGTCGCCTTGAGCTGGCCATTCCAGCTGTACACCGGCACCTTGAACAGACCCACCGAACGCTGGCTTGGCAGCAGCTCGCCACTGACCTTCAGGGTGGTCGGCGGCTGCAACCAGTAGCCCTGAGTGGTCTGCAGCTCGGTCTTCTTGTTGCCCTGCGCATCGACCACTTCCACCTGCTCGCGCTTGGACCAGGGCACCACGCGCACCGGCCCGACCACGCGCTGGGTACCGGCACGGCTTTCGGCCACCCGCGAATAGGCCTCTTCGCGATAGGCGCTGCGCTCGGTGATGACGCCGCGGATCAGGAACAGCGGGATCAGCAGCAGCAGGATCAGGCCGCCGACAATGGCGAACCGCAGCAGCATCTTCAGGGATTTCATCGTCCGTCCTCGTTGGAGAGGACTGCAGGATGGATTGCTGCGGTGAGCAGGGTTTGTGGCGAATTTGAAGCGAGTGTGAAGTCAGCGCCGTGGGCGCTGGCCCGGTATCGCCAGCGGCAGCCACAGGCTGGCCACGGTGCCGCCTTCTTCGCGCGGCTGCAGGTTGGCGCGGCCGTCATGCAGGCGCGCGACTTCCTGCACGAAGGGCAGGCCGAGGCCGGAACTGCGGCGACCGGTGCCGGGTCGGGCCAGCGAATAGAAGCGTTCGAACACGCGCTCGCGTGCGTAATCGGGAATGCCCGCGCCACGGTCGGCAACCTGCAGGCGTACGCCCTGCCCGTCCACCTGCGCATCCAGCTGCACTTGTGCGCCGGGCGGCGAGAACGCAATGGCATTGTCGATCAGGTTGTGCAGCGCTTGTCGCAGCAGATAGCCATCGCCCTGCACGCGCAGATCGGGCACCTGGTCGATATGCAGTTCGACACCTGCGGCCTGCGCGCGCACCTGCGCCGCCGCTGCGGCTTCCTGCAGCAGCACGGGCAAGGCGATCGGATCACGGGTCTGCAACCAGCCGTGCTGCTCGACCTCGGCCAGTGCCAGCAGCTTGTCGATGGTTTCGGTCAGCCGTTCCTGCTGGTCGACGATGCTGCGTGCGAAATGCGCGCGGTCGGCGTCAGCCATCGGCTCCTGCAGCAGTTCGGCGGCACCGCGGATCGCCGCAAGCGGGCTTTTCATCTCGTGGGTCAGCGATTGCACGTACTGCTCGACGTACGCTTTGCCTTCCAGCTTGCGTCGCATCGTCTCCAGTGCCTGGCCAAGCTCGCCGATCTCATCGTTGCGGCGCTTCGGCGGAGGCACCGGCTCACCGGCGCTGACCGCCCGCGCATAGCGGCTGAGCTGGCCCAGGCCGTTGGTCAGCCACATCGTCACCAGCACGCCCACCAGTGCCGACAGGCCGATCAGCCACGCACCCCGTTCGATGATGGCGCGCTGGCTGGCGGCAATGAACGGATCGATGCTGCGGTTGGGCTGGGCTAAGCTGAGCACGCCGATCAGGGTGTTGCCATCGACCGGGTCGTACACCGGCGCGGCCACGTGCATCACCGTATTGCTGTCATCGCCCGGCGTTTCCGGGCTGGAGCGCGCGCCGTACTCGCCGCGCAGGGTGCGATAGACATCGTTCCAGCGCGAATTGTCGCGACCCACATCGCGGCCCAGCGAATCGTAGATCACGATGCCCTTGGCGTCGGTGATCGTCACCCGGTAGTCCAGCGCACGCTTGGGGAAGCGCCAGACCATCGCCTTCAGGTCGCGCTGCCGGGCCTTGGCCAGGTTGCGGGTGAAGCTGCCGTTGCGGATGGTGCCGGCCTTGACGTCGGCGGCGGCCATCTCGGCCAGCACGTTGGCCGCATCCACCAGGGTCGATTCCATCGCCTGGCGCACGCCCGGCTTCACTTCGTTGACGAACACGCGCATCACGAAGAACGCGGCGATGCCCACGATCAGGAAGAAGCCCAGGAACAGTTTCAGGACCAGACGCACGCGTCAGACCTCCAGGGCGTAGCCAAGGCCGCGGTGGGTGCGGATCGGTTCACCGCTGGCACCGGCCGCCCGCAGCTTGGCGCGCAGCGTCTTGACGTGGGTGTCTACGGTGCGGTCGGCGCTGTCGGCGGCGCTGTCCCAGCCGCGGTCCATCAGCTGTGCACGGCTGAGGATCGCGCCGGGGCGCTGCAACAGCGCTTCCAGCAACGCATATTCATAGCGGGTGAGGTCCAGCGGGTGGTCCTGGTAGCGGATACGGCGGCCTTCGCGGTCGATGGCGAAGGCACCATGCTCCTGCCAGCCGGTTTCGGCGACCGGGGCCGCCAGCGCAGGCGTGGCACGCCGCAGCCGGGCACGTACCCGCGCCACCAGCTCGCGCGGCGAGAACGGCTTGGCCATGTAGTCGTCTGCCCCCAGCTCCAGGCCCAGCACGCGGTCGAGTTCGTCGTTGCGTGCGGTCAGGAAGATCACCGGCACCTGCGCCATCGGCCCCGGCAGGGCCCGCAGCCGGCGGCAGACCTCGAAACCACTGAGGTCCGGCAGGCCCACATCCAGCACCACCAGGTCGATATCGCCGGCCTGCAGCTGCTGCAGGGCCAGCCCGCCCAGCAGGCAATGGCTGGCGGCATAGCCCTCGCTGCGCAGCGCATAGAGCACGGTTTCGGCGATGGCCGCTTCGTCTTCGACCACCAGGACGTGGGTAACAGGCGCTGTCATGGCGCGCAGCATAGCCGCTGCGGCCCTTGCCCCGTACACTGCCGCCCATGAACTATCGCCACGCCTTCCACGCCGGCAACCACGCCGATGTCCTCAAGCACATCGTGCAGCTGGCCCTGATCGACAGCTTCAAGCGCAAGGACAGCCCGTTCTTCGTGCTCGACACCCACGGCGGTGCCGGCCGCTATCTGCTGGCCAGCGAAGAAAGCCGCAAGACCCTTGAGGCCGAATCCGGGGTCATGCGGCTGATGGCCCAGCCCAAGCTGCCCGAGGTGGTCGAGCGCTACCTCAAGGCAGTGCAGGCCGACAATCCGGTCGGTGCGATGATCTCCTACCCAGGCTCGCCGCTGCTCAGCGCGCAGGCCATGCGCCCGCAGGACCGCATGGCGGTGTGCGAGCTGCAGGAGGACGAAGCCGCTTCGCTTAAGACCCTGTTCGCCCATGACAGCCGCGTCGGCGTGCACCCCGGCGACGGCTACGCACTGCTGCGCTCGCTGGTGCCGCCCAAGGCCAACGGCGCCAAGATCGGCCGCGGTCTGGTCCTGATCGACCCGCCCTACGAGGCCCAGGACGCCGAATACCAGGCGGTCCTCGCTGCACTGGCCGAGACCCTGGCACGCTGGCCGCAGGCTACCTGTGCGGTCTGGTTCCCGATCAAGCAGCGCCGCACCATCCTGCATTTCCTGCGCAAGGCCGCCGCACTGCCGGTGAAGTCGGCCGTGACCATCGAGTTCCTGGTGCGCCCAGACGACTCGCCGCTGCGCCTCAATGGCAGTGGCATGCTGGTGCTCAATGCGCCCTGGCAGTTCGACCGCGTGGTCGGCCCGGCTCTGCCGGCGCTACGCCAATATCTGGGTGAACCCGGTGCCAGCACCCGCCTGGATTGGCTGAAGACGGCCGAATAAGGCCCTTCACGAGGCTGTACGACCGTGAGCCTTTCGTTCACGGAATACAGCCCCGGTGATGACACAATCGATGGACCACCAAGGAATCACCCGGTATGGCCACTCGCAACCGCATGCCGCCCTGGCATGAGATCTTCAAGGCTCCCAGCGGCCACGAGCTGCTGATCCGCCCCATCCGCCCGGAAGATGGCGCGCCATTGCAGGCCGCCTTCAGCCTGTTCGGGCCGGAAGAAATCCGCGACCGCTTCCTGCAGTCGGTGACCGAGCTGTCGCCGGAGACCACCCAGCGCCTGACCCACCCCAACCCGAAGACCGAGATCACCCTGGTCGCCGCCGAGTCGCTGCCGGCCGGTGAGGCTGTGGTCGGCGCGGTGGCCCGTGCCTCGATCATCCCCGGTACCCGCGAAGCCGAATACGCGATCCTGATCAGCCGGTTCCTGATCGGCCAGGGCCTGGGCCGCCAGCTGATGCGCAAGCTGGTGAAATGGGGCCGCGGCAAGTACCTGGACCGCCTGTATGGCGATGTTGCCGCCGAGAACGAGCCGATGAAACAGCTGGCCGCCTCGCTGGGCTTCAAGCCGGTACCGCACCCGAACGGCGCCGAAGGCCTGGTGCGGATGGTGCTGGAACTGGACAACTGACGGTAGCGCCGGGCCCTGCCCGGCACGCGTTCGGTAGTGCCGGCCGCTGGCCGGCACGCATTCCGGTAGTGCCGGCCGCTGGCCGGCTCCACCGATACCCCGCAGCAGCATAAGCTGCCGGCACTCCCCATCGGGCTTCGATCGGGCTTCTGCTAAAATCAGCGGTCAATGTCGCGTACTCCATTCCCCGCCCCGCCGTTGCCACGTGCCGGCCAGCTCCGCGCCTGGTGGCGCGCCCCCACCTCGCCCACTGCCCTGGCCTGGTATCTGGCCCAGGCCGCGCGCACGCATGACGCCCCGGTACTGGTGGTGGCCCGTGACAACCACGGTGCCAACCAGCTCGAAGCGGATCTGCATACCCTGCTGGGAGGCGACCCGAGCCTGCCGGTGGTGGCGTTCCCGGACTGGGAAACGCTGCCCTACGACCGCTTCAGCCCGCACCCGGACATCATTTCGCAGCGCCTGTCGGCCCTGCATCGCCTGCCCACGCTGAAGCGTGGCCTGGTGGTGGTGCCGGTGCAGACTCTGCTGCAGCAGCTGGCTCCCCGCAGCTACGTCATCGGCGGCAGCTTCAATCTTGAAGTCGGCCAGCGCCTGGACCTGGAAGCGGAGAAGCGTCGCCTCGAAAGCGCCGGTTACCGCAACGTGCCGCAGGTGATGGACCCGGGTGACTTCGCCGTGCGCGGCGGCCTGCTCGACGTCTACCCGATGGGTGCCGACGAGCCGCTGCGGGTGGAGCTGCTGGACGAGGACATCGATTCGATCCGCGCGTTCGATCCGGAAAGCCAGCGCTCGCTGGACAAGGTCGAGGCGGTGCACATGCTGCCCGGCCGCGAAGTGCCGATGGACGACGCCAGCATCGCCCGGGTGCTGGCCACCCTGCGCGAGCGCTTCGATGTCGATACCCGGCGTAGCTCGCTGTATCAGGATCTGAAATCGGGCCTGGCCCCGGCCGGCATCGAGTACTACCTGCCGCTGTTCTTCGAGCGCACTGCCACCCTGTTCGACTATCTGCCTGCCGGCAGCCTGCCGGTGGTCTGCGTCGGCGCCGGTGAAGCGGCAGAGACCTTCTGGACGCAGACCGGTGAGCGCTACGAGCAACGCCGCCATGATGTTGAACGGCCGCTGCTGCCACCGTCGGCGCTGTACCTGTCGCCGGACCTGCTGCGCGAGCGGCTGAACGACGCACCGCGCATCGAGGTATGGGCTGCCGATCACGCGCGCATCGCCGAGGCGCATGCGCTGGGCGACCAGCCGTTGCCGCCGCTGCCGGTGGCCGCGCGCGAAGCACCAGCCGGTGACGCACTGAAATCCTTCCTCGGCCATTACCCCGGCCGTGTACTGATTGCCGCCGATTCGCCCGGCCGCCGTGAGGCCCTGCTGGAAGTGCTGCAGGCGGCCGAGCTGAAGCCGCCGGTGGTGGCCGACCTGCTGTCCTTCCTCGCCAGCGACGAGCGCTTCGCCATTGCCGTGGCGCCGCTGGAAGACGGCTTCGCATTGGATGCGCCGCACATCGCGGTGCTGACCGAACGCCAGCTGTTCCCCGAGCGCGCCGGCAGCACGCGCCGTACGCGCCGTGCCGGACGTGAGCCGGAAGCGATCATCCGCGATCTCGGCGAGCTGACCGAAGGCGCGCCGATCGTGCACGAGGACCATGGCGTCGGTCGCTATCGCGGACTGATCGCGATGGACGTCGGCGGCATGCCCGGCGAATTCCTGGAAATCGAATACGCCAAGGGCGACCGGCTGTATGTGCCGGTCGCGCAGCTGCACCTGATCAGCCGCTATTCCGGCGCCTCGGCCGAAACCGCGCCGTTGCATTCGCTGGGCGGCGAGCAGTGGAGCAAGGCCAAGCGCAAGGCCGCCGAGAAGGTGCGCGATGTGGCCGCCGAACTGCTGGAGATCCAAGCCCGCCGCCAAGCGCGTGCCGGACTGGCACTGCAGGTGGACCGCGCGATGTACGAGCCGTTCGCCGCAGGTTTCCCGTTCGAGGAAACCCCGGACCAGCTGGCCGCCATCGACGCCACCCTGCGTGACCTTGCCAGCAGCCAGCCGATGGACCGCGTGGTCTGTGGCGATGTGGGCTTCGGCAAGACCGAAGTTGCCGTGCGTGCCGCATTCGCCGCCGCCAGCGCTGGCAAGCAGGTGGCGGTGCTGGTGCCGACCACGCTGCTGGCCGAACAGCATTACCGCAATTTCCGCGACCGCTTCGCCGACTATCCGATGAAGGTCGAGGTGCTGTCGCGCTTCAAGAGCACCAAGGAGATCAAGGCCGAGCTGGAGAAGGTCGCCGCCGGCACCATCGACGTCATCGTCGGCACCCATCGCCTGCTGCAGCCGGACGTGAAGTTCAAGGACCTGGGCATGGTCGTCGTCGACGAGGAGCAGCGCTTCGGCGTGCGCCAGAAGGAGGCGCTGAAGGCACTGCGCGCCAACGTGCACTTGCTGACCCTGACCGCCACGCCGATTCCGCGTACGTTGAACATGGCCATGGCCGGCCTGCGCGATCTGTCGATCATCGCCACCCCGCCGCCGAACCGGTTGGCGGTGCAGACCTTCATCACCCAGTGGGACAACGCGCTGCTGCGCGAAGCCTTCCAGCGCGAGCTGGCACGCGGTGGCCAGCTGTATTTCCTGCACAACGATGTAGAAAGCATCGGCCGCATGCAGCGTGAGCTGTCCGAACTGGTGCCCGAAGCGCGCATCGGCATCGCCCATGGGCAGATGCCCGAGCGCGAGCTGGAAAAGGTGATGCTGGACTTCCAGAAGCAGCGCTTCAACGTGCTGCTGTCGACCACGATCATCGAATCGGGCATCGACATTCCCAACGCCAACACCATCATCATCAACCGTGCCGACCGCTTCGGCCTGGCCCAGCTGCATCAGCTGCGTGGCCGCGTCGGTCGTTCGCACCACCGCGCCTATGCCTACCTGGTCGTACCGGACCGTCGCTCGATCACGCCGGATGCGGAAAAGCGCCTGGAAGCAATCGCATCGATGGACGAACTGGGCGCCGGCTTCACCCTGGCCACGCATGATCTGGAAATCCGCGGTGCCGGTGAACTGCTCGGCGAGGACCAGAGCGGGCAGATGGCCGAGGTGGGCTTCAGCCTGTACACCGAGCTGCTGGAACGCGCCGTGCGCAGCATCAAGCAGGGCCATCTGCCCGACATCGATGCGGGCGAAGAAGCGCGTGGCGCCGAGGTCGAGCTGCACGTGCCGGCGCTGATTCCAGACGACTACCTGCCGGACGTGCATACCCGCCTGACGCTGTACAAGCGCATTTCCAGCGCGCGCGACAGCGATGCGCTGCGCGAGCTGCAGGTGGAGATGATCGACCGCTTCGGCCTGCTGCCGGATGCGGCCAAGAACCTGTTCGCCATCGCCGAGCTGAAGCTGCAGGCCAGCACGCTGGGCATCCGCAAGCTGGACCTGGGCGAGAACGGTGGTCGCATCGTGTTCGAATCCAAGCCGAACATCGACCCGATGGCGGTGATCCAGCTGATCCAGAAACAGCCGAACCTCTATGCGATGGACGGTCCGGACAAGCTGCGCGTCAAGCATCCGCTGCCGCTGCCGGAAGACCGCTTCAATGCGGCGCGCGCGCTGCTGCTGACCCTGGCCCTGCGTTGATCGATATACAGGGTGCCGGTCCGCCGCGGGCGGCAGATCGGCACCTTTTTCTATTTACTGCGCCCGCGACAAGGAGTGTTGCCGTGAATCGTTTCGCCCCCCTTCTGCTCGCCACCAGCCTGGGCCTGCTGGCCGCCTGCCACAGTGGCATGAGCAACCGCGATTACCTGCTTGAGAATGTCGCCAGCTGGAACGGCACGGTCAGCATGGTCGAGCAATGGACCAACGGCCCGAACGGTGAGTCCTTCCATGCGTCGCTGCAGGATGGCAAGAGCATGCAGCAGCATCGCTTCGGCCTGAAGAACGCGCACAAGGAGATCGCCGACCGGCTGGTCTTCGTCCAGCAGTTCACCCATGGCAAGGACGCCGATGCACTGCACCAGAACCTGCTCGATTCCCTGAAGAGCACCGAACACATGTTCGCGGTGATGGAACAGCTGGCTGCCCTGCCCGATGGCTACAGCGAAGAACAGGTCACCCCGCTGCTGCAGACGCTGGATGAAGCCGTGACCAAAATGGACGAAGACATGCAGACCCTGAGCGACGCGCAGGACGCCTTCGCCAAAGCCCATCGCATCCACCTGCAGACCAGCGGCTGAGCCACGCCGCCCCGGCTGCCGATGCGGCCGGGGCGATGACACGCTGCACACGACTGAACGCACGGCCCCACGCGATACCGTCGATGCGCCCCGCGCAACACCGATGCGGGTACCCTATGCGCCGCCCTGGCCCGCTCTTGCGGGCCTTTCCGTTTTCCGCGCAGCTTCGCCGCGCCGCCAGTTCCGATGCCCCTGCCCAGACCTCCCGACCTCCTGCACGCGCAGGCCTGCCTGATCGACGCCCTGTCGATGTCGCTGCAGATGCGTGATGCCTATACCCGCCACCACTGCGACCGCGTGGGCCTTCTTGCTCAGCACCTTGCCCTGCATTGCGACCTGGATGAGGAAAGCTGCGCGCAGGTCGGACTGGCCGCGCGCTTCCACGATATCGGCAAGATCGGCATCCCCGACGATGTACTGCTGAGCCCACGCCGGCACAGCGATGAAGAGCGCGCGATCATGCGCGAACATCCGGTACGTGGCGAACACATCTTCCTGGCCACCGGTCGCAGCGATGCGGCACCGGTCGCTCGCCTGATCCGCGCCCACCATGAAGCGTTCGACGGCAGCGGCTATCCCGATGGCCTGCAGGGCGAGAACATCCCGCTGGGCGCACGCATCGTCACCATCGTCGATGCTTACGATGCGATGACCAGTGCACGCCCCTATCGCGCGGCGATGGAGCACGAGACGGTGCTGCGCATCCTCGATGAGCAGGCCGGTGGGCTGATCGATCCCTATGTGCTGCAGCGTTTCCACGGCATGCTCAAGCACGAGCCGGCGCTGCTCTGAGTTGCACACCGCGGAGACTGCCTGCGGGCTTCTCTAGGTACCTTTGGCGCGGGCGCGGGACCTCAATGGAATCCCAGCAACCGCACTGAAGCCGATCCCGCTCAGCAATCCAAAGAAGCCGCCGACCGGGAAGCAGAAGATGAGCCCCCAGCCAAGGTCCATCAGCAGAATATCCAGGTAGCCATCTTCCGGCGGCCAGGCGGCCCGCAGCATCAGCATGATGCCGCCGATCAGCGTAGTGCCAACGCATACCGATACCCAGCTCAGGCGTCGGCGCCAGCGAAGCAGCCCGATCCAGGGCCCGCAGAGCACTACCGCGAGCGCCATCGACACCATCACTTCGTGAAGTGATGCACCCAGCCGGGCGAGATGGTACGGGGTCCTGCCAAGTGTCAGCGCGAACACGACCAGCACCACCACCAGGCCCACCCAGGGCGTGATCGCGCCAATGGTCATCCCCAGCCACAAGGGCCGGCGGTGCCCGCACGCCGGCATCGGTGCGACCGCTGCAGCAGGTGACGTGTTGCTGGATTCGTATGGATTGATGCTCATGACCGTCTCTGGCCCCGCTCAGGGCGTGCGCAGCGCGCGCATCCTAACGCATTCATTGCTGTCGATGCCGATGCAGGCAGGCGGAAACAGGAAGGCCCGGCATTCGCCGGGCCTCCTGCATTGCCGCCGCGTACGATCAATTACCAGATCACCACGCGCTTGTCGTCGGCACGCACCATCGCATCGCCAGCCTTGCACTGGAAGGCAGCCGCATAGGACGGCATGTTCGACGGCGCGCCGTTGGCACGGAAGTTGGCCGGTGCATGCGGATCGGTGTTCAGGCGCACGCGCAGCTCACCGTCGGTGAAGTTGCGACGCCACACCGTGGCCCAGTTCATGAAGAAACGCTGGTCCTGGCTGTGCCCGTCCACGTCAACGTTCGCCTTCGGGTTCTCCTTCAGCGCCATCTGCAGCGCATCGTAGGCCACGGTCAGGCCACCCAGATCACCGATGTTCTCGCCCAGCGTCAGCTTGCCCTTCACGAACACGCCCGGCACCGACTCGTAGCCGTCGAACTGCGCGACCAGCTGGTCGGTGCGCTCGGTGAATGCCTTGCGGTCGCTGTCGGTCCACCAGTTGTCGAAGTTGCCGTTGGCGGCGAACTGGCTGCCCGAGTCATCGTAGCCGTGCATCATTTCGTGGCCGATGACCGCACCGATGCCGCCATAGTTCAATGCCGGATCCGCCTTGGCGTCGAAGAACGGCGCCTGCAGGATCGCCGCCGGGAACACGATCTCGTTCTTGGTGGCGTTGTAGTAGGCATTGACGGTCTGCGGAGTCATGCCCCACTCGGTCTTGTCCACCGGCTTGCCGACCTTGTCCAGCATGTAGCGGTAGTTGAACGCGCGCGCGGCCTGCATGTTGCCCAGGTAGCTGTCACCGTTGGTCTGCAGGCCCGTCCACTCGCGCCACTTGTCCGGGTAACCGATCTTCGGCGTGAAGCTGGCCCACTTCTCCAGCGCCTTCTTCTTGGTTTCTTCGCCCATCCACGGCAGCTGCTCCAGACGCGCCTTCAGCGCCACCGACAGGTTCTGCACCAGGTGCTGCATGGCCACCTTGGATTCGGCCGGGAACACCGCATCGACATACAGCTGGCCGAGGGCTTCGCCCATGCCGCCGTTGACCGACTCCAGCACGCGCTTCCAGCGCGGCTGCATTTCCTGCTGGCCGCGCAGGGTCTTGCCATAGAACTCGAAGTTGGCCTTCTCGAACTGGCTGCTCAGGTAGGGCGAGGCATCGTCGATGGTGTGGAAGCGCAGGTACGACTGCCAGGTGGCAGCCGGCACGTCGGCCAGCATCTTGTCCATTTCGGTGAAGAAGCCCGGCTGGGCCAGCGAGAACTTCTGTGCGGCCGGCACCTTCAGGGTGTCGAACAGCGCGGTCCAGCTGAAGTTCGGGGTCAGCTTGTCCGCATCGGCGGCGCTGAGCGGGTTGTAGCGCTTGGCCGGGTCACGCATCTCGATGCGCGACATCGATGCCTTGGCCAAGCGGGTCTCGAACGCCATCACCGCCTTGGCCTGCTCGGCGGCCTGCGCCGCGTCCACGCCGGACAGGGTCAGCACCTGGGCGATGTAGGCCACGTAGGCGTCGCGGATCTTGGCCTGCGACTCGTCGAAGTAGTAGCCCTTCTCCGGCAGGCCGAGGCCGCCCTGCCCGACGTAGGCGATGACGTTGGCCGAATCCTTGTAGTCGGCGTTGGCGAACAGCGAGAACAGCGCGCCCTGGCCCTGCGCCTGGCTGTCGCGCAGGTACTGGGTGATGGCGGCGGTATCGTTCAGCGCGGTAATCTTGTCCAGCGTCGGCTGCAGCGGCGTCAGGCCGGCGGCCTCGATCTTCGCTTCGTCGTTGCCGGTCTTCCAGATGTCACCGATCTTGGCTTCCACCGAGCCGGCCTTGGCCTGGCTGGCGGCGGCCTGCTGCACCAGCGCGTGCTGCACTTCCAGCGAGCGCTCACGCAGGATCTCGAAGCTGCCCCAGGTGGTCTGGTCGCCCGGCACCGGGTTGGCCTTCAGCCACTTGCTGTTGACGAAGCCGTTGAGGTCGGCGCATGCAGCAATGGACGGATCCAGGTCGGCACTGTTGAGGCTGATCAGCGCGGTCTTGATCTGCGACTGGTCGAACGCCGGCTTGGCGGCGTCGGCAGCAGGCGCGGTCTCGTTCTTGCCACAGGCGGCGAGCGAAGCGGCGATGGCGATGGTCAGGCCCAGCGGGACCAGATTGCGGACATTCATGGCGTGTCTCCAACGGCGAATCGTCCAGCGTAGCCGCTGCGGCGATGGTGGGGACCGGCCAAAGGTCACAGGGGGAACGTCCGTGGTCGCGATCGGGTAGGTGCGGACCGTTGGTCCGCACACACCCAGCAGAGGAATACCCACCAACGGTGGGTATCTACTTCGCCTTGCCCTGGTTGGCCACAGCTTCGGCGGCCTTGCGCGCCGCTTCCGGGTCACCCAGGTAGCGGAACGACTTCACGGTGAGGTCGTCGTTCAACTCGAACAGCAGCGGGATACCGGTCGGGATGTTCAGCTCGAGGATTTCCTCGCGCGTCACATTGTTGAGGTACTTGTACAGCGCGCGCAGCGAATTGCCGTGGGCGGTGACCAGCACCGTCTTGCCGTCCTTCAGCTGCGGCGCGATGGCGTCGTGCCAGTACGGCAGCACGCGGTCCAGGGTGGTGGCCAGCGATTCGGTACCCGGCAGCGCGTTGCGGTCCAGGCCGGCGTAACGACGGTCATGGATCGGGTGGCCCGGATCTTCCAGGTCCATCGCCGGCGGCGGGATGTCGTACGAACGACGCCACACCTTGACCTGGTCTTCGCCGTGCTTGGCGGCGGTCTCGGCCTTGTCCAGGCCCTGCAGGCCACCGTAGTGGCGCTCGTTGAGGCGCCAGGACTTGCTCACCGGCAGCCAATCCTGATCAAGCTCGGCCAGCGCACCCTGCAGGGTGTGGATGGCGCGCTTGAGCACGGAGGTGTGGGCGACGTCGAACTGCAGGCCTTCCTCGCGCATCAGACGACCGGCGGCAGCCGCTTCCCGGCGCCCCTGCTCGGTCAGGTCGACATCCACCCAGCCGGTGAAGCGGTTGTCCAGGTTCCACTGGCTCTGGCCATGGCGCAACAGTACGAGTTTACGGGTCACTGCAGGGTCTCCAACGCGAGGAAAGGCAGGCGACCATTGTAGCCCCGGCGCCCGCTCACCGTGCCGTGGCGGTGGGGATGTCATCCTGTGGCCGATGAATACCGTGATCGACCCCGGGCGCTGGGAAGGCAGCGTCAGCGCCGCCCGCGAGCAGCAGAAGCAGTTGGCCACCCGCGTGCAGCGTCAGGACCGGCTGCCAGCCACGGTGCGCTGGCTGGCTGGCCTGGACGTCGGCTTCGAGGAAGACGGCGCGATCACCCGTGCAGCAGCCGTACTGCTCGACGCGGAGACCCTCCTGCCGGTGGCGCAGGAGATCGCCCGCATCCCCACCGTGATGCCCTACATCCCGGGCCTGCTCAGCTTCCGCGAACTGCCTGCGCTGCTGGCGGCATTGGCGCTGCTGCCGCGAACGCCGGATCTGGTGTTCGTCGATGGCCACGGCATCAGCCATCCGCGCCGCCTGGGCATTGCCGCACACCTGGGCGTGGTGACCGACCTGCCCAGCATCGGCGTGGCCAAATCGAAGCTGGTCGGCCGCTTCATCGAGCCCGGGCCCGAGGCAGGCGCGCATACGCCGTTGATGGATGGCGGCGAGCAGCTGGGCTGGGTGCTGCGCAGCAAGCTGCGCTGCAAGCCGCTGTTCGTCGCCGGCGGACATCGGGTCAGCGCCGATACCGCGCTGGCCTGGGTGCAGCGCACGCTGCGCGGCTATCGTCTGCCCGAGCCGACCCGGTTGGCGGATCGGCTGGCCTCGCGGCGCGACGAACAGCAGTGACGCCGGGCACAGCCCGGCACACCCGCTCAGCGATGCACGTGACCGCGATGGCCCTGCGCATCGGTCGCTGCATGATCGTGCCCGGCGTGATCGTCGTCCTTGGCCGCTGATGGCTGGCCACAGGCTTCGCCGCAATGGTCGGCCTCGATCTGCAGGGTCACGTGCTCGATGCCGAAATCATCGTGCAGGCGATCACCGAGTTCGCGACGAAGGCGGTCGGCGTCGTCGCCTTCGCGCATCACGATGTGCGCGGTCAGCGCTGGCGTGCTGGAAGCGAGGGCCCATACGTGCAGGTCATGCACGTCCAGCACCGCGTCGTGGTCGGACAGACGGTCGCGCACCTTGGCCACGTCCATGCCCTTGGGCACACCCTCCAGCAGCACATTGACCGCTTCGCGCATCAGCACGTAGGTGCGTGGCAACACCCATAGACCGATCAGCACGGCCAGGATCGGGTCGATCGGCTTCCAGCCGGTCCATTGGATCAGCAGCGCACCGACGATCACCGCCACCGAGCCGAGCATGTCGGCCCACACTTCCAGGTAGGCGCCCTTCACGTTGAGGCTCTCGCCGCTGCCGGCCTGCAGCAGGCGCATGGAAATCATGTTGATCACCAACCCCGCCGCGGCAATCACCAGCATGCCGGTGGAGGCGATCTCCTGGGGCTGGCGGAAGCGACCGATGGCTTCCCACAGGATGTAGCCGGCGACCACGAACAGCATGGCGCCATTGATCATCGCGCCCAGTGCTTCAAGGCGCGCATAACCATAGGTGCGGCGTGCATCCGGCGGACGCCGGCTAAGCCGCACGGCCACCAGCGCGATCATCAGCGCCAGGGTGTCCGTGGCCATGTGCGCGGCATCGGACAGCAGCGCCAGACTGTTGGTCCAGAACGCACCGACCACCTCCACGACAAGGAAGGTGGAGGTCAGACCGAGCGCCCACCACAAGGGTTTCTCGTGGCGGATCTCGGATGGCAGGTGATCGTGGTCGTGACCCATGGCAACAGCTCCTTTGCGATGGAGGCAGGCTACGCCGGCGGGCGTTGGGAAACTATCACGGTGTTTATAACATTTCAGGCCTGCACGGCCGGCGCAAACCGGGAGGGTGCCGGCCAACGGCCGGCACTACCGCCTGACGATCAGAACCCGAAACGCAGGCTGGCCCAGTACGCGCGGCCGGGTTCGTTGTAGGTCGCCGCACCGGCATCGCTGCTGTTGGCCTCGCGGAACAGGCGCTTGTCGGCCAGGTTGTTGACGCCGAAGCCTACGCTGACCGTGTCGGTCACCTTGTAGCGCGCGCTCACGCCCCAGACGTTGTACGCGCCGCGGGTCTGCAGCACCGTGGACGCATCGCAGTTGGCCGTGCAGCGCGGGTCGTTGTTGATGTTGGCCGTGGCCGGCTCCTGCTTGCCGTAGAAGGTGCCGGTCAGCAGCAGCGACAGCTGCTCGGTGGCCTGCCAGTCCAGCATGGTGTTGACGGTGTACTTGGGAATCACCGACAGCGGCTGACCGGTGCTCTTGTTTTCGTTCTCCACCATGTAGGTGAAGTTGTTGCTCCACTTCAGGCGGTCGCCCTGCTCGCCCAGCAGCGGAATCACCAGGTTGCCCTCGAGCCCCTGCACGATGGCCTTGGGTGCGTTCTCCCAGCGGAAGATGCGGCCCTTGCTGTCGGCCGTCAGGCCGATCTGGGTGTAGCCGGCCTGGATCTTGTCCTTGTAGTCGTTGTGGAAGTAGGTCAACGAGGCCTGCCAGCCGCTCTGCGGTGCCCACTCCACGCCCAGTTCCTTGTTCAGGCTGGTCTCCGCCTTGAGATCCGCATTGCCCTGCATGTAGCAACCCGCACCCAGGCTCGGCAATGCGTTCGGGCAGCCATTGCCACGGGTGTAATACAGATAGTCCGGGTTGGACTGGTACAGATTCGGCGCCTTGAATGCGCGCGCGATGCCGCCCTTCACCACCCAGTCACTGTTGAGCCGGAACTGCGCGTTGAGGCTCGGGCTGGTGTTGTTGCCGAACTGGCTGTGATGGTCGAAACGCAGGCCCGGGGTCACGATCCAGCGCTCACCCAGGTAGATGTTGTCTTCCACGTAGACGGCGGTGGTCTGTGCATCGGACTTGCCGCGTGCGCGGTCGGCCGAAAGGCCAGGAATGCCACCACCGCTGCTGCTGGACTGGCTCATCGAATACGGATCGGTCAACCGGCTGTCGAGATACTCGAAACCGAGCGTCCACACGTTCTCGGCGCCGCCGAGGGTGGTCGGGAAGCTGACCTCGCCGTCCAACTGGTAGTTGCGCAGTCGCGAGGTCGACCAGTCAGCACCATTGAAGCTGCCTTCCGGGCCACCGGCCAGGCCCTCGTTGATGCGCGAATTGTTGACCCCTTCCACCGCTGCGGTCAGCCGCGAGCTGACATCGCCCCAGCGCCCGCGATGGGTGATCGCGCCGGTGGTGCGGTACATGCGGTTGGTCTCGGCCTGCTGCTCGGCCAGCGCACCGAGATCGACGCCGGTGGAGGTGCCGGTGTTGCTGACCGCACGATCGCCGGCATAGATGTTGCCCTGGCGGCTGGTGCCGGCCTCGAATTCGACCACCTGGTTGGCGGTCACGTCCCAACGCAGCAGCGCGTTGACATCGCGGTTCTTGACGCCCTCGCGGCCTGCCGGCGGCACCGCATTGGCAGCGGTGGCGAAGTTGCGGTTGAGATCCAGCGAATCGGCATCGGTCTTGTTGAGGTTGCCGTACAGCCGGAACGACAGCGTGTCGGTCATCGGTCCGCTCAACTGCAGGCCAACGCGCTCGCTGCCACCTTCTGCACTGTGTTCGGGCACCAGGCCGTACAGATCAACCGCACCGGTCAGGTCGCCGGTCGGGCGCTTGGTGATGATGTTGACCACGCCACCGGATGCACCCGAGCCATAGCGCGCCGCCGCCGGGCCGCGCAGCACTTCGATGCGTTCGATCATTTCCGCCGGCACCCAGTTGGTATCGCCGCGCGTGTTGCGCTCGCCACTACGGCCCATGCGCACCGCGTCGCGTGCACCCACGCGCTTGCCGTCGATCAGGATCAGGGTATTTTCCGGGCCCATGCCGCGCAGATCGATCTGCCGGTTGTTGCCGTACTGGCCCGACGCGCTGTTGCCGGTCAGATTGACGCCAGGCATCGTCCGCAGCAGTTCGGCGATATCGTTGACCGGCGGCCGCTTGGCGATGTCTTCAGCGGTGATGGTGGAGGTGCCCAGCGCCTGCCGCGCGATCTGCGAGGCGGTCACATGCACGGTATCGATATCGGTGGCATCGGTTTCCGCATGCGCGGTAACCGCAGCCCCGGCCAGCAGCGCGGCGACGGCAAGCGCCAGCGGGCGCGGTGAAAGAGTGTGTGCAGGCATGTTCTGGACCTTATGGCAGGGCAACGGAAGCCTCTGGCATAGGGCACGAGGCGGCGACGGGGGAGGAGGAACGATCACTGCGGGATGCCCGCAGGTCGGTTCCTGCCGTCATTTTTTCACAAATGCGAGTGATTCTCAAATGCGTCAACGCATTGCGGCATCTGCCGGCATGTGCTCTGCCCGGGTTTTTCGGCCTGCATGGCGCTTAAACTGACCGGCTTACCTGCCATCAACCGTCGACAGCTGCGGCCGATACCGTGGTCTGTTGTGCGCCGCAAGAGATCGACGTGGATACACCCCAACTGGACGAAGCCAGCCAACCGCTGGCTCAGGCCTGGCAGCAGTGCCTGCTGCAGGCCGGCCCCGCCGCCGCTGCATTGCTGCATGCCGTAGCCGCCGATGCACCACCGACGCTGGCACAGCGCTTCTACGAAGTGCTGCTGCAGGACACACGTGCGCGCCGCTTCCTGTCCCATGAACAGGTCAAGCAGCGCCTGCAACCGGCGATGCAGCGCTGGCTGGCCCAGCTGCTGACCACCGGTGCTGATGGAATTGCCGCTACGGTCGCCGCACAGCGGGTGATCGGCGATGTGCATGCGCGGGTCGGCATTCCGGTTGACCTGGTGACGCGCGGTGCGCGCGTGCTCAAGCACGAACTGTTCGTCCGCCTGCGCGCCGACGCGGCTGACAGCGACACCGCCTTCGCTGCCATCGATTGCCTCAGCTCGATCATGGACATCGCCATGGAGGGCATGACCCTGGCCTATACGCATGCCCGCGAGCGCTCGTCGCGCACCGACGCAGCATATCGGCTGTTCTCGCTGGTGCAGAACGTCAGCACCGAGCGCGAGCGCCAGCGCGCCCTGCTGCTGGATTGGGAAAACAGCCTGCTGTACACCCTCGCTGGCCATGCGACAGGCGCCGACAACGCGAGTCTGGCAACGTCGGAGTTCGGCCTGTGGTTCACCCACAAGGGCATTCCCAGCTTCGGCGAAAGCAGCGAGACACAGCAGGTCGGCCAGCTGATGGCACGCATCGACAGCAGCCTGCAGCGCGCCACGGATGAAGATCCGGCACGACGTCTGGCCGCCCTGCCGGCGATCCGCGAAGACCTGGCCACCATCCGCAACCTGATGACCCTGCTGTTCGAACGCATCGGCGAACTGGATGCGGGCAGCGATGCGCTGACCAACCTGCTCAACCGGCGCTTCCTGCCGACCGTGCTGCGCCGTGAGATCGAATTGTCCACGCGCAACCACACGCCGTTCTCGCTGTTGCTGCTGGACCTGGATCATTTCAAGGCGATCAACGATGGCCACGGCCACGACGCCGGCGATCGCGCACTGCAGCACGTCGCCGCCCTGCTCGGCCAGCAGACCCGTGGCAGTGACTACCTGTTCCGCTACGGCGGCGAGGAGTTCGTGGTGGTGCTGGTGGCGGCAAGCGAGTCGCAGGCGGAGGTGATCGCCGAAAGCCTGCGCCGGCAGATCGCGCAATCGCCGATCACCCTGCCCAATGGACAGACGCTGGGGCTGACCGCCAGCATCGGCGTGGCCGGGCACGATGGGCATCCCGATTACGAGCGGCTGATGGCGCGCGCCGACGCGGCGATGTATGCCGCCAAGCGGCAAGGCCGCAACCGTGTGGTGGTGGCCGACGAAGCCCTGCCCGAGGCACCAGGACGACGCGCGCTGCAACGTTGAGCCTGCAGCGCGCGCGGTAGGGCGTCGAACGGCGTCGGCGCTACAGGGCGGCCTTGCGCGGAATGCACCACGCCGTCCACCAAGCCAAGCCCAGCAGGGCGATTCCCGCTCCCAGCGCGCACACCGCCGGCCAGCCGTAGCGCGCCTGCATCCAGGTGCCTGCGGCAGCGCCCACACCGCTGCCCACCGCATAGAACAGCATGTACAGCGCCACCAGGCGCCCATGCTGTTCGGCCGGTGCACGCAGCAGCAGTGCCTGGTTGGACACGTGCAACGCCTGCCCGCCCAGGTCCAGCACCACCACGCCCAGCAGCAACAGCGACAGCGACTGCGGCAGACCCAGCAACGGCGCCCAAGCGACCAGCATCAGCAGCAGCGCGCCCAGACTCACCCGATGGGCAAAGCCACGATCCATCCAGTGCCCGACCCTTGCTGCCAGCAGTGCGCCGATAATGCCGGCCAGGCCCAGCGCGCCGATGCCAGCGGTCGACCAGCTCAGGGGCGGCGCCGACAATGGCAGTGGCACCGCCGCCCAGAACACATTGAGGCCGGCAAACAACAGCAGTGCCAGTGGCCCGCGCTCTCGCAGCGCCCGATCCCGCAGCAGCATCTGGACCATGGAGCGCAGCAGCTCGCGCCATGCCGGCGGCATTGCGGGCACCGGCACGTGCGGCAGACGCCGCCACAGCAGCAGCGCCAGCGCAGCCATCAGCAATGCCGACAGCAGGTACACCGTGCGCCACCCCGCCACGGCAGCGACCGCGCCGGACACCACGCGTGCCGACAGCAGACCGATGAACACGCCGCCCTGGACCATGCCAACCACCCGCCCGCGTTGCTCCGGTGCAGCAAGGTTGGCGGCGTAGGCGATCAACCCTTGGGTCAGCGCCGTACCGAGCAGCCCCGCCAGCAGCATGCCGGACAGCAACCACGCGGTGCTGCGGGCGGCGGCCAGCCATAGCAGCGCCACCACCAGCGCCAGCAATTGCACCCGCAGCAGGCGACGACGGTCGCCACGGTCGGCCAGCGGCAGCAACCCGAGCAGGGCCAGCACACTGCCGGCCTGGGTGGCAGCCAGCAGTGCGCCGGCCACCGCGGCATCCAGGGCGAAATCGTGGGCCAGGCGCTCCAGCAGCGGCTGCGCGAAGTAGACATTGGCCACGCTGGCACCGGCAGCAATGGCGAGCAGGCCCAACAACGGGCGGGACAGCGAAGGCATCATTGTGGTTGCAATTTGAAACTGCGTGCACGGTAGCGCCACTGGTTTTAAACTGCAACCACATTCGAGGACACTCCCCATGCACGCCAACAGCCCCTGCCCCGTGGCCCGCAGCGCCGATCTGCTTGGCGACCGCTGGGCGTTGCTGGTCATCCGCGATGCCTTCGATGGCATCAGCCGCTTCGGCGATTTCCAGCGCAGCCTGGGCGCGGCGCGCAACATCCTCAGCGACCGCCTGCGGCGACTGGTCGAGGCGGGGCTGCTGGTGCAGCAGCCTGCCGCCGATGGCAGCGCGTACCAGGACTATGTGCTGACCGCGGCCGGCCAGGACCTGTTTCCGCTGCTGGTCGCCCTGCGCCAATGGGGAGAACGGCATCGCTTCGCCGCTGGCGAGGCACACTCGCAGCTGATCGAATCCAGCAGCCGCCGGCCGCTGCCGTACATGCAACCCCACGGACGCGACGGCCAGCCCCTGCGCGCCGCCGACACCCGCGTGCGCAAGCTCAAGGAAGAAGGCGGCCGGGCCTGATCCGCCCGTTCACGCACACCGGCGACGTCCACGGGCGGTTAGCATCGATTGTCCCCCGCCGCTGAATGCCGCCGATGCCGAACTACGTCCGCCCCCTGTCGATCCTGCTGCCGCTGGTCCTGCTGCTGGCCGCACCACTGGCCTCGGCCCGCGACGTGGCAGCACCCGCAGAACATGTCGAGAGCGATGGTCCTTACGTGTTCCGTGAAGGCGCGCAGCTGAAAGCACAGTGGATCTGCCAGGACCAGGTGGAAACCCACACCGTGCAGGCCGGCAGCGGGGGCACAGACGTTGCCGCGCACTGCGGCTACGCGCATGCGGTGCATGTGCTGCCGCCGAACGCGCCATCGGTATCGGTGCTGCCGGCCGTGCCACGCATCGTCGCCGTGTCCGACATCCACGGCCAGTACGGGCTGCTGGTGCGCCTGCTGCGCGCCAACCGGGTGATCGACGCGCAGGACCGCTGGGCACTGGGTACGGACACGCTGGTGATCGCGGGCGACGTGTTCGATCGCGGCCCGCAGGTGACCGAAGCATTCTGGCTGCTGTACGGCCTGCAGCAGCAGGCGGCCGCAGCCGGTGGCGCGGTGCATTTCGTGCTCGGCAACCACGAGACCATGGTGCTGTATGACGACCTGCGCTACGTCAACCCGAAGTACCTGCGCAGCGCGCAGCTGCTCGGTCGCAGCTATCCGCAGCTGTATGGTGCCGACTCGGTGATCGGCCAGTGGCTGCGCACGCGCCCGGTGCTGCTGCAGATCGGCGACACCCTGTTCCTGCACGGCGGCATCTCGCCCGATGCCGTGCAGATGGCATTGGACCCGGCCCACACCAACGCCGCCTACCAAGCCTCGCTGGGCATTCCCAAGGCCGAGGTGAAGGCAGACCCCGCCACTGCACCGCTGTACGACGGCAAGACCAGCCCGATCTGGTACCGCGGCTACTTCGACGGACGCCTGAACACGCAGGGCGTGCAGGCGGTGCTCGACCGCCTCCAGCTCAAGCGCATCGTGGTCGGCCACACCTCCATGCCACATGTCAGCAGCTTCCACGACGACCGCGTGATCGCCATCGACAGCAGCATCAAGAATGGTGAGAACGGCGAACTGCTGTTCATCGAGAACGGCAAGCTCAGCCGCGGCCTGCTGGACGGTTCGCGGGTCCCACTGGCCAAGGGTGAGCCCGGCCTGCAGGACTGAACGAAGGGCCAGCGCCGGGCCGGCCCAGGTCCCCCACGTCCGCCACCTGCACCCGGTTTGCCGCTACCCTCGGCAGCCGAGAGGCCCGCCCTGTCCAGCGGGCGGCCCATCCGCCCCCAGGAGCCCCGCGCATGCGCGTTCTCATCGCAGAAGACGACCCCGACATCGCCTCCGGCCTGTGCGCCTCGATGCGCCGGCAGGGCCACGTGGTCGACCACGTGGACAACGGCGCGCATGCCGATGCCGCACTGAACTCCACCCAGTACGCACTGCTGGTGCTGGACCTGGGCCTGCCCCAGCTGGATGGCCGCGACGTGCTGCAACGGTTGCGCCAGCGTGGTGATGGCCTCGCCGTGCTGGTGGTCACCGCACGCGATGGCCTGGCCGAGCGCGTGCGCGTGCTCGACCTGGGGGCCGACGACTACCTGGTCAAACCCTTTGCGCTGGACGAATTCGAAGCGCGCGTGCGCGCGCAGCTGCGCCGGGTCACCAGCAACGGCAACCCCGACCTGCGCATCGGCCGGCTGCGCCTGGACCTGACCGGGCACCGTGTGTGGATAGACGAGCAGACGCTGGAGCTGACCGCGCGCGAATTCGGCCTGCTGTCCGCCTTGGCGGTGCGTGCCGAGCGCATCGTCTCCCGTGCGCAGCTGGTGGAGGCCCTGTGCGACTGGGGCCAGGACCTGACCGACAACGGCCTGGACATCGCCCTGCACCGCCTGCGTCGCAAGCTGCAGCCAGGCGGCATGGGCATCCGCACGGTGCGCGGGCTGGGCTACATGCTGGAAGACGCCAGCCCGTGATCAGCGGACCGCCCAGCCTGCGACGGCGCCTGCTCGCCTTCCTGGCGCTGCCGATGCTGGGCCTGCTGACCTTCAACACGCTGCTGGCGTACTACGTGGCGCTGGACTACTCCAACCGCATCCACGACCGCAACCTGACCGACGACACCGTGTCGTTCGCACAGATGCTCAGCACCATGCCGGTCAGCAGCGACCTGTCCCCGCAGGCACGTTTTCTCATCGAGTATGACCCCGACGGTCACCGCTACTTCAACGTCGACAGCAGCCGCCTGGGCACCATCGCCGGCAACGCCGATTTCAGTGCCTACGCACCGTCGCAGGACTGCAGCGGCACACACCCGGCGCTGTACGAAGGTGAATTGAATGGCCAGCAGGTGCGGATGTCGACGGTCTGCACCCAGGCGATGAACGATCCGCAGGACCAGCTGGCGGTGACCGTGGCCGAAAGCATGGCCGACCGCCGCCAGCGCGCACGCGAGATCCTGATGATCGTCATTCCGCTGATGACCATGCTGGCCCTGGGAATGGCAGCGCTGGTCTGGTTCGGCGTCACCCACGGCCTGCGCATCCTGACCCCGCTGACCTCGCGCCTTGCCCAGCGCCGCGGCGAGCTGGCACCGATCTCCGATGCCGACGTCCCCGAGGAAATCCAGCCGCTGATCAGCACCATCGATGGCCTGTTCGCGCGGCAGGCAGAAATGATCACGCTGCAGAACCGCTTCATTGCCGATGCTGCCCATCAGTTGCGCTCGCCGCTGGCAGGCATGGCGCTGCACGTGGACCAGGCACTGGCCCACGGCGATCCGGAGACGGTACGCGAAGCGCTGCAGAACATCCGCCGGCTCAACCAGCGAACTGCCCGCGTCAGCACCCAGCTGCTGGCGCTGAGCCGTGCCCAGACCGTGCCGGAGACGGTGGAGGCGCTGGACCTGTCCGAACTGGTGCCGCAATGGGTGGGCATGCGCGTGCCCGAAGCGATCCGCGATGGCATCGACCTGGGTTACCTGGGTCCGCAGCAGCGCGTACGTATCCTGGGCAACGGCGCACTGCTGCACGAGGCGCTGGACAATCTGATCGACAACGCCCTGCGCTACGCCGGCACGGATGCGACCGTCACGGTGGGCGTGCAGACCCTGGACGACAACGATGTCGAGCTGTACGTCGAAGACAACGGCCCGGGCGTACCCGAGGACGTGATGTCGCGGCTGGGGGAACGCTTCTTCCGCGCGCCCGGCACTGCCGCCAGCGGCACCGGCCTGGGACTGGCCATCGCCCATGAAGCGGTCGAGCATCTCGGCGGGCGCCTGGGTTACCTCAACCGTCCCGGTGGCGGCCTGAAGGTCTCCATCACCATACCGTTGCTGAAGGGCCCTTGATCCAGCCGGGCCGTTGAAAGGTTGCCGAAAATCGCGCTTGCGATGCTGACCTTCCCGACTGCCGCGCTGGAGCCGACTGGTGTCCGCATCCCATGAGTTCTTTCTTCCCGGTGGCCCGCAGGGTGTCCTGCTGATCCATGGCCTGACCGGCACGCCGGCCGAGATGCGCATGCTGGGCAAAGGCCTGAACAATGCCGGCTTCAGCGTGCACGGTGTGCAGCTGCCAGGCCACTGCGGCAGCGTCGAGGACCTGCTGCAGACCCGCTGGGAACAGTGGTACCAAGGCGTGGAAGATGCGGCCGCGAACCTGCGCGGCAAGGTCGACCAGTTGTTCGTAGGCGGACTGTCGATGGGTGCGGTGCTTGCGCTGGCGCTGGCCGCGCGCCGGCCGGACTGGGTCTCCGGCGTGGGCGTGTACGGCGCCACCTTCCGCTACGACGGCTGGAACATTCCAGCGGTCGCACGCTTCTCGTTCCTGCTGCCGTGGTTCAAACGCCTGGGCATCGGCCGCGACCGCATGTTCATGGAAGAGCCGCCGTACGGCCTGCGCGACGAGCGCCTGCGCGCGCAGGTCAGCGCCGCCATGCTGTCCGGTGACAGTGCCGCCGCCGGCCTGCCGGGCAATCCATGGCATGCGTTGGCCGAAATGCGCGCACTGAGCACCTGGACGCGCCGCCACCTGCACCAGGTCACGGCACCCTGCCTGGTGATGCACGCCCGCGAGGATGACGTGGCCAGCATGGGCAATGCCGAACTGGTGATCTCGCGCGTCAGCGGCCCGACCGAACTGGTGGTACTGGAAGACAGCTACCACATGATCACCATCGATCGCGAACGACGCGAAGTGATCCGCCGCAGCGCGCGCTTCTTCAGCGACATCGGCGAACGTGCGGGCGTGCTGCAGGCGGTCGCCTGAGATGGGATCGCTTGCCACCTTGCTGTGGCTGGTCAACGTGGTGCTCGACACCGGCGGCCAGTTGGCCTTCAAGGCTGCCGCCAGCGACCCGCAGGATGGCGAAGGCCTGCAGCGCTGGAAACACATGTTCGGCCGCCCCTGGCTGTGGCTGGGCATCGCCTGCTACGTACTTGAATTCGTCGCCTGGATCGCCTTCCTGTCGCTGGTACCGTTGTCGCAGGGCGTACTGCTCGGCTCGATCAACATCGTCGCGTTGATGGTTGCCGGCCGCCTCCTGTTCCGCGAGCGGCTGACGCCGTTGCGGGTGACCGGCATGCTGCTGGTCAGTGCCGGTGTTGCCGTGGTCGGAGCCGGAACATGAGGCGGTTGTACCTGGTCGGCTTCCCGCTGCTGATGGCCTTCGACACCCTGGCCCAGCTGTGCTTCAAATATGCCGGCGACGCCGCGCTGCCGGTCGAGGCCAATACCGCGTGGCTGCTGCGCGTGCTGTCACAACCCTGGGTGTACGGCGCGATGCTCGGTTACGTCGGCGCATTCTTCACCTGGATGAGCCTGCTGCGGCACGCGCCGATCGGCCCTGCGTTCGCGGCCTCGCACCTGGAAGTGATCAGCGTGCTGCTGCTGTCGGCGTGGCTGCTGCACGAACCGTTGACGCTGCATCACCTGATCGGTGCGGTACTCATCGTGGCCGGCATCATCTGCCTGGGCCGTGCCGAAGCGGATGATCCGCACGCTGCAACCGAACCCGCCCCGTGAGCCTGCTGTCGCGCGAGCTGCCCCCTACCGCCGGCCTGCCGCTGCAGGCCGGCGATTTCCTTCCCGGTGGCGGTGACCTGTGCGCGATTCTCGCCGAGCAGCTGGACACGCCGCCGCTGCAGCTGACCTGCTCGGGCACCCACGCCCTGCTGATCGCCCTGCGCACCCTGCGCAGGCGCGCGCCGCAGCGCGATACGGTGATCCTGCCGGCCTATACCTGCCCACTGGTGCCGATTGCCGTGCACAGTCTGGGCCTGCGCGTGCAACTGTGCGACACCCGCCGCGACCACTTCGATTTCGACCCGGTGGCACTGCACGCCGCCGCCGATGCGCGCACGCTGGCGATCGTGCCCACGCATCTGGGCGGGCGAATCGCCGATGTTGATCGCGCATGTACCATTGCGCACCGCGTCGGCGCATGGGTGATCGAGGACGCTGCGCAGGCACTGGGTGCACGCGTGGCCGGCAACAGCGTCGGCCTGCGCGGTGATATCGGCTTCTTCAGCCTGGCCGCCGGCAAGGGCCTGAGCCTGCATGAAGGTGGCCTGCTGCTGACGCGCGACGAGGAACTGCGTGCGGCATTGATCGAACAGGCCGCAGGACACACGCCCTTCAACCTGTGCTGGGAACTGACCCGCAGCCTGCAGCTGCTGGGCCTGGCGGCCTGCTACCGCCCTTCGCTGCTGTCGCTGGCATATGGAAATCCGCTGCGGCGGGCCCTGCGCAGCGGCGACCTGGAAGCTGCTGTGGGTGACGTATTTCCACTGGATATTCCGCAGCATCGCGTCAGCCGCTGGCGGCAGAACGTCGGTGCACGCGCAGCACAGCGCCTGCCCGATTTCCTGCAGGCGGCCCGCCTGCGTGCGCTGCAGCTGCGCGTGCAGCTGGAGTCGCTGCCCGCCGTTGAAGTGGTGGACGGAATGCCAGGCACCCAGGGCACCTGGCCGATGCTGATGCTGCTGCTGCCCAGCGAACGCGCACGTGACAAAGCGCTGTCCGCGCTGTGGCAGCGCGGCTTGGGTGTCAGCCGCATGTTCATCCACGCCTTGCCGGACTACGCCTATCTGCGGGGCATCGTTGCAGACGCGGATGTACCCAATGCCCGCGACTTCGCCGCCCGCTCGCTGACGCTGGGCAACAGCCCCTGGCTGACCCATGCAGACACCCGCGAGATCGTGAAGGTACTGGCAGGCCAGTAGCAGCTGAAGCCCGGCGAGGCCTGCGCCGCGTCACTGGCTGAACGCTTCCCGAGCGCCTCCATTCGAGCTTTCAGGCGGAAAGGAACGAGAAAGACGGCCTGCCTACATTGGCCCCGTCGCCGGCATCGTGCCAAGGCCTCTCTTCATCGACGGAGCTGCCCATGCAATGGAGCATCCTGTGTGACTTCGATGGCACCATCAGCCTCGAGGACGTCATCGATTCACTGTTGGAAAAGTTCGGCCAGCCCGGTTGGCAGCAGCTGGAAGATCAGTGGCGTTCGGGTGAGATCGGCTCGCGTGAATGCATGCAGGGCCAGGTCCGCCTGCTGAAGCTGGATCCGGCCACCCTCGATGCACACCTGGACCAGGTACGCATCGATCCGGGCTTCGCCGCCTTCGTCAATCGCGCACACGCATTGGGTCTGCCACTGCGCATCGTCAGCGACGGCCTGGACTACGCGATCCATCGCATCCTTGCCAACCATGGTCTGCCACCGCTGCCTGTCGTGGCCAACCACCTGCGCTGGTGTGACGGCCATTGGCAGCTTGAATCCCCTTACCAGGCCGAAGGCTGCCGCAGCGGTACCTGCAAGTGCACCTGCGCAGCGCAGGCACGTGCCGACGAAGCGCCCCGCGTGCTGATGATCGGCGATGGCGCCTCGGATTTCTGTGTCTCCGAACACGCCGATTTCGTGTTCGCCAAGCGTCGCCTGATCGCCCATTGCACCAACGCCGGCATTCCCCACGCTGCCATCGACACCTTCCACGACGCTACTGCGCTGCTGCCGCGCCTGCTCGACGGCAGCCTGCTTCAGCCCTCGCTTCCGCGGCTGCTCGCCACCGCCTGATCGCTCCGCCCGTTGCTTCATTCGAATGCCCTCTCCGGAACCGAACCGATGAATATTTTTGACAAGAACGCCGATGCCGCCATCACCGATGCGCAGCTGCTGGCAGACGAAGCCCGCTACAGCTCCTTCGGCGACACCGTGCACTACGTCGATCCGCCGAAGATCTTCCAGCGCTGCGAAGGCAGCTACATGTTCGACGCCGCCGGCACCCCGTACCTCGATCTGCAGATGTGGTACTCGGCGTGCAACTTCGGTTACGCCAACCAGCGCCTGAACAATGCGCTGAAGGACCAGATCGACACCCTGCCGCAGGTCGCCAGCCAGTACCTGCACCCCACGCGCGTGCAGCTGGCCAAGACCATCGCGGTGGACATGCACGAGAAGTTCGGCCTCGATGGCCGCGTGCACTTCAACGTCGGTGGTGCGCAGGCGGTGGAGGACTCACTGAAGATCGTCCGCAACGCGCGCAACGGCAAGAGCCTGATGTTCGCGTTTGAAGGCGGCTACCACGGCCGCACCCTCGGTGCCTCGTCGATCACCTCCAGCTATCGCTACCGCCGTCGTTACGGCCACTTCGGCGAACGCGCGATGTTCATCCCGTTCCCGTATCCGTTCCGTCGCCCGAAGGGCATGACCCCGGACGAGTACTCCGACCACTGCGTGCACCAGTTCGAGCGCCTGTTCGAAAGCGAGTACAACGGTGTGTGGGATCCCAAGGTCGGCCAGGCCGAGTACGCCGCGTTCTACGTCGAGCCGATCCAGGGCACCGGCGGCTATGTCATTCCGCCGCGCAACTTCTTCAAGGGACTCAAGCGCGTGCTGGACAAGTACGGCATCCTGATGGTCGTCGATGAGATCCAGATGGGCTTCTGGCGCACCGGCAAGCTGTGGGCCATCGAGCACTTCGATGTCACCCCGGACGTGCTGGTGTTCGGCAAGGCGCTGACCAACGGCCTCAATCCGTTGTCGGGCCTGTGGGCGCGCGAAGAGCTGATCAACCCGACCGTGTTCCCGCCGGGTTCTACCCACTCCACCTTCAACTCCAATCCGCTGGGTACGCGCTTGGGCCTGGAAGTGCTGAAGCTGGGCAAGGAGATGGACTACGAGCGCACCGTGCCGGAGAAGGGCGCCTACTTCCTCGACGGCCTGCGCGGCCTGCAGAAACGCCATCCGGAAATCGGCGATGTCGACGGCCTCGGCCTGGCCCTGCGTGCAGAAATCTGCGCCGCCGATGGCTTCACTCCGAACCGTGAGCTGCTGGACCGCATGGTCGACATCGGCCTGGCCGGCGACCTGCTGCACGACGGCAAGCGCATGGGCCTCGTGCTCGATGTCGGTGGCTGGTACAAGAACGTGATCACCTTCGCGCCCTCATTGAACATCACCTACGAAGAGATCGATCTGGCGATCACCCTGCTGGACCAGCTGTTGACCAAGGCCAAGGGCTGAACTGCAATGCGCTGCCGGTTCCCGTGCCCCGCATGGACATGATCCCGCGTGTTTCCAGCACCGCGCTGGAACCGGCCGCGCTGCTGGAGGGCTTCCTGGCCCACCCGCCCCTGGGGTTCGATGCCAGCCGCCTGCCCAGTGGCCTGCCCAGCTTCCGTGCACCGCTGGATCTGACCACGACCCTGGACGATGCACTGCGCTCGCGCCTGCTGGGGCTGCCGCTGTCACGCCTGTGGCGACCGTGGCTGACCTGGCAGACGCGGTTCATCGGCACCACCAGCACCGAGTACACACCGCTGCCGGCGCATGTGTCGGCGGCAGCACTGGCCGACGACGTGCTGCGCCACGGCGTCGGTGACAGCCGACTGCTGGTGGTCAAGGACCTGGCAATCGATTCGCCCTTGCTGGACGATGCGGCCAACGCACACAGCCAGGCGTTCCTGCAGGCGCTGCTGGAACGTGGGTTCATCCAGCTGGAAGGCATGCCACTGGCATGGGTGGCGATCGATTTCGATGACATCGACGCCTACCTGGCGCGCCTGTCCACTGCGCGGCGCAAGAACATCCGGCGCAAACTGCGCTCGCGTGCCCATCTGCAGATCGACTGCATCGCCACCGGTGATCCCGCGCTTGCCGAGCCACGGCTGCAGGCCGAACTGCACGCGCTGTACCTGCAGGTGTATGCACAGAGCGCCGTGCATTTCGACCAGCTCGACCTGCCCTTCTTCCAGCACCTGCTGGCAGACACGCAGGGCCAGGGGCGCTTGTTCCTCTACCGCCACAACGGCGAGCTGATCGGCTGGAACCTGTGCTACGTGCACGCCGGCAAGCTGGTGGACAAGTACATCGGCCTGTCCTATCCGCAGTCGCGCGACCACAACCTGTACTCGGTCAGCTGGATGCACAACCTGGAGTACGCGATGCAGCACGGCCTCAGCCACTACGTCGCCGGCTGGACCGATTCCCGCATCAAGGCCGAACTGGGTGCCCGCTTCACTTCCACCGTGCATGCGGTGCACGCGCGCTCGCCCCTGCTGCGCGCCGTCCTGCGCAGGCTGGCCCCGCACCTGCAGGCTGAGCCGGATGGAGGGGGTTGACCGATGCAGCTGCGTCCCCCGCTGATCCTCGACCTCGATGGTGGCGTACTGCCGTTGCCGCAGGCACGCACGCTCGCGCTGCAGCACTGGCATGACCCGCTGCGTTTTGCCTGCCGCAACACCACGCTGTCACGCTTCGCCAATGACGTTCTGTTGCCGTTGCCGGCACAACTCGGCACGGTGATGCTCGGCAGCGGCGACTTCCACCATCTCAGCCTGCCACTGCTGCAGCGCCTGCACACACGCCCCCCGTTCCAGCTGGTGGTACTGGACAACCACCCGGACAATATGCGCTTTCCCTTCGGCATGCACTGCGGTTCCTGGGTGAATGCCGCCGCCGCGTTGCCGCAGGTATCGCATGTGCATGTACTGGGCATCACCTCCACCGATATCGGCCGGGGCCATGCGTGGGAGAACCACTGGCGGCCCTTGCTGGGGCGACGGCTGACCTACTGGTGCATGGATGTGGATGTGGGCTGGGCCAGCCGCATGGGCATGGCAGGTGCCTTCCGCCGCTTCGAGCATCCCGAGGCGCTGGTCGCCGCGTTCGCCGCCGAACAGGCGCAGGCGCCGCGGCCCACCTATCTGTCGATCGACAAGGACGTGTTCGCTGAAGAGGTAGCGCGCAGCAACTGGGACCAGGGCCGCTTCCAGCTTGAACACGCACTGATGGTGATCGAGGCCCTGCGCACGGGTGGACTGGTGGGCAGCGATATCACCGGCGAGGTGTCACTGGCCAACTACCAGAGCCGTTTCAAGCGCTGGTTGTCGTCGCTGGATGGGCAACCCGACATCAGCGCCGATGAGCTGCCCGCATGGCAGCAGCAGCACCAGCAGGTGAACCGCGAACTGCTGGCGGCGATGGCGGCAGTGCCGACTGCCTGCTGAGCGGGATAATGCCGGCCGGCGGCCGGCACTACACTGGGTTCCCGCCCCCGGAGCCGCCGTCATGCCCCAGACCGTCATCCCGCAGCTGCGCATGCGCCATGCCGATACCAGCCTGCCGTTCTACGTGCAGGGCCTGGGCTTCCTCGTCGACTGGGAGCACCGCTTCGAACCCGGCTTCCCACTGTTCGCCCAGCTCACCCGCGAGGGCCAGACGATCTTCCTGACCGAACACAGCGGTGACTGCGAAGTGGGCGGCGCGGTGTATTTCATCGTCGCCGACGTCGATGCCCTGCACCGCGCGTTCAGCGCTGCGGGGGTACCCATCGAGCAGCCGCCACACGATACGGATTGGGGAAGCCGCGAAATGCTGATCGTCGATCCGGACGGCAACCGCCTGCGCTTCGCCACGGACGCTGGCTGAACGCCCCTAGCTTGAGCGGGAATATACATTTCGTATACGCTTCGTATATTCCTTGTCGAGAACTCCCATGGGCATCGTCAACATCGATGACACCCTGCACGACCAGCTGCGCCGTGCCTGCACCGTCTCCAACCGCTCGATCAACGCCCAGGCCACGTTCTGGATCCGGGTCGGCATGCTGTGCGAGATGAACCCGACCCTGAGCTTCCAGGACGTCGTCGCCAGCGAACTGCGCGCCGCCGGCGTGCAGCCGCAGCTGCTTGCACCCGGGCGGGCCTGAGCCGATGGCCATGATCAAGCGCGCCGACGAGATTGACCGCCTGGCCGAGTCTGGACGACTGCTGGCGCAGGTCTTCGCGATGCTCGACGCACTGCCGCTGCAGGGCCGCAGCACGCTGGAGATCAACGACATCGTCGAACGCATGATCGTCGACGACCTGCAGGCACGGCCCGCCAGCAAAGGCCAGTACGGGTTCCCGTACGTGCTCAACGCCTCGATCGACAACGTCATCTGCCATGGCATGCCGTCGGCTGACGATGTGCTGCGCAATGGCCAGATCGTCAACCTCGACATCACGCTGGAGAAGAACGGCTACATCGCCGATTCCAGCACCACGTATCTGGTGGGTGAAGTCGACTACGCCGCACGCAAGCTGGTGCAGGTGACCTACCAGGCCATGTGGAAGGGCATCGCTGCTGTGCGGCCCGGCGCGCGCCTGGGCGATATCGGCCACGCCATCGCCCGCCATGCCCGCAGCCATGGCTACAGCGTGGTGAAGGAATACTGCGGCCACGGTATCGGCCAGGAAATGCACGAGGAGCCGCAGATCCTGCATTACGGCCATGCCGGCACCGGCATGGAACTGCAGGAAGGCATGGTGTTCACCATCGAGCCGATGCTCAACCAGGGCAAACCTGCGATCCGCCAGCAGCCCGACGAATGGCCGGTGTACACCCGCGACGGCAAGCTGTCGGCGCAGTTCGAGCACACCGTGGCCGTGACCCGTACCGGTGTGCGCGTGCTGACCCTGCGCCCCGATGAAACCCCGTTGTGCGCGGTGGACGCGGCCTAGAGCGGACGCAGCAGCAACAGCAGCGCGAGGCACAGCATGAAGGCCGCCACGCCTGCATCCAGCACCCGCCACGCTGCCGCGTTGCGGAACACCGGCTGCAGCAACCGGGCGCCGAATCCCAGCCCGCAGAACCAGAGCACGCTGGCCACGCAGGCGCCCGCCGCGAACGCCCAGCGCAGCTCACCCGGATAGCGCGTGGACAGGCTGCCCAGCAACACCATCGTATCCAGGTAGACGTGCGGGTTGAGCAGGGTGAAGGCCAGGCAGGCCAGCAGCACCTGCCGCCGGCTGCCACCACTGGCATCAGCCGCGGCCAGCGCGCTGCCACCGCGCCATGCGCGCAGCCCGGCCTGCAGGCCATAGCACAGCAGGAAGGCGGCCCCGCCGAAGCGCAGCACCTGCAACAGCAACGGCCACTGCAGCACCAGCGCTCCCATGCCGCCCACGCCGGCCAGGATCAGCGCGATGTCCGCGCCCATGCAGGCCAGCACCACCATGCCCACGTAGCGCCGCTGCAGGCCCTGCCGCAGCACGAAGGCGTTCTGGGCACCAATGGCGATGATCAGGCCAGCCCCCGCAAACAGGCCGGCCAAGGCCGCAGCAATCCACATCCGACGCTCTCCACCGTGAAAGGAGGCGCAGGGTGCGACCAACTGACCCGTTAAGGCCAGCTGGTTTTTCTTTATCCTGTGCAGAAAAACTGAAGAGGCACCGCGTGGACCTGGTACATCCGCAGTTGAGCGCCTTCACCGCGGTGCTCGAAGAAGGCAGCTTCGAGGCCGCCGCACGCCGCCTGTCGATCAGTCCGTCGGCGTTGTCGCAACGGATCAAGGCGCTTGAGGACCGGCTGGGCCAGGTGCTGGTGGTACGGCAGGCGCCATGCCGGCCTACCGCTGCCGGCGAAGTACTGCTGCGGCGGGTGCGGCCGATGCAGGCGCTGCAGGCCGAAGCGTTGGCCGAACTGTTGCCGGACCGCGGCAGCGATGCCACCCGCACGCCGATTCCGTTGGCGGTCAACGACGATTCGCTGGACACCTGGTTCGTCGCCGCCATCGCCGAGCTGCACCAGCGCCACGGCTACCTGTTCGACCTGCGCATGGACGACCAGGACCACACCCTGGAACTGCTGCGCAACGGCAGCGTGCTGGGCGCGGTCACCGCCGAACGCAAACCCCTGAAGGGCTGCAACGTACATCCGCTGGGCGCGATGCGCTACCACGCCATCGCCTCACCGGCCTTTGCGCGGCGCCACTTCAGCAAGGGCATGCAGGCCGACGCATTGGCGTCGGCGCCGATGATCGTGTTCAACCGCAAGGATGAACTGCAATGGCGCTTCCTGCGCAGGCTGACCCGCGCACGCCTGCAACCGCCCGTGCACTACCTGCCCTCCTCCACTGGCTTCGTCGATGCTGCCGCACGAGGACTCGGCTGGTGCCTGGCGCCAGAGGCGCTGGTCACGCCAGCAGTACAGGCCGGGCAGGTGGTGGTGCTGGAACCTCGTCGCTGGCTCGACGTACCCTTGTTCTGGCAGCATGCCGCCGTGCGTTCAAGCACGCTGCAGCACATCACCCTGGCGCTGCGCACCGCCGCTGGCAACACCTTACGTTGAAAAGAGCATGATCCAGACCACCGCAGACCCCGGCTTCACGCACGGACCACTACCGTTTGCCCACTTCTTCACTACAGGAACGGCATGCGCCTGAGCTGCCCACGGACAAGGATGCACCGCGCACTCGGCGCTGCCGGCCTGGCCCTGCTGGCGAGCCTGCCGCTGGCTGCAGCGGCGCAGACCAGCGCGCCTCCCGCACTGGAATGGGAACAGGCGCGGCAGCGGCTGGAACAGGTCTCCGACGCGCTGGCCGCTGCTGATGCCGGCGTGCGCAACAAGGAAGAACTGCAGGAAGCCACCCGCCTGCTGCGCCTGCCAGAGATCACCGGCGAAGTGCGCCGGCTGCAGTTCCAGAAGACCCTGACCCTGCCGCTGGGCTCACTGGCACCGGTGGCAGAGGCCTATGGCATCGACTCGCCGCTGTCGTTCACCGAACGCGATTGGCGCACGCGGCCGGCGGTCACCGCAGTGCTGCCGCTGTACACCGGCGGCCTGATTCCCGCCGCGCAGCGTGCTGCCGGTGCCGCCAGCGAACAGGCCAGCGCCGAGCGCGAAGCGCAGCGACAGTCACTGACCGTGCAGCTGGCCCAGGCATATTTCGGCCAGCGCCTGGCCGAGCAGGCCGTAGTCGTGCGCCGCGATGTGCGCGATGGTTTGAACCGCCACCTGTCCGATGCCGAAAAGCTGGAACGCGAAGGCTTCGCTACCCGCGCGCAGCGCCTGCAGGCTACCGTCGCCCGCGACAAGGCCGAGCGCGAATACCAGAAGACGCTCAATGACCTGGCCACGCTGAAGGCTGCACTGGCCACCCTGCTGCGCAGTGGCGGCGATGTGCAGCCGCTGTCACCGCTGTTCGTGCAGCGCGCGCCTCTGGAACCGGTCGCCAGCTTCGAGCGCACCGCGCAGGCACGGCAGCCGCAGATCGCGCGCCTGCGGGCGATCGTCGCGCAGGCCGAACAGGGCGTGCGCGTGCAGCAGGCCAAGCTCAAGCCAACGATATTCCTGTTCGGCCAGTACGACTTCCGGCGCCGCGACGAAATGCTGACCGATCCGGACTGGGCGTTCGGCATCGGCCTGAAGTACACCTTCCTGTCGCCGAACTCGCGACCGGCACAGATCAGCGCCGCACGCGCGCAGCAGGAGCAGGCCGAGGCCGGCCTGCGCGAGGCCGAGAACCAGGTCGCACTCGGTGTGCGCAAAGCCTGGAACGAGCTGGAAACCGCACGCCAGCAGTTCGTGCTGCTGGACAGCAGCATCGCCCAGGCCGACGAGAACCTGCGCCTGCAGGAGCTGGCCTTCCGCGAAGGCCAGGCCACCTCACTGGACGTGATCGATGCGCGGCTCGGCCTCGGCGGCGCCCGCGTCGAACGTGCGCAGGCGGCCTACCAATACGATATCGCCTTGGCGCAGTTGCTTGAGGTGAGTGGACAGATGGACCGCTTCGAAGACTATCGGCGGCGTGCAGACGAGGTGATCGATCATGAGTGATGTGTTGCACGACGAAGCAACGACGCCCCCGGGCAAGCGCCGGCTGGGGCCGATTCTGCTGGTGGTGTTGCTGGTGGCGGTGGTGCTGGGCCTGTGGCTGGCCTGGCGCAGCCCCGCCGACCAGATCCAGGGCATGGCAGACGCCGACACCCTCAACGTGTCGGCCAAGATCACCGCGCGCGTGGCCGAACTGAAGGTGCGCGAGGGCGATCGCGTCCAGGCTGGGCAGGTGCTGTTCCTGCTCGACAGCCCCGAAGTGGCGGCCAAGGAACAGCAGGCGCACGGCGCGCTGGCCGCGGCGCAGGCGGTGGCCGACAAGGCCAACGACGGCGCACGCAGCGAAGACATCCGCGCGGCCGAAGCCAACTGGAAGCGCGCCGAAGCCGGCGCCACCCTCGCCGAAGCCACCTATCAGCGCGTGCAGAACCTGTTCAACGAAGGGGTGATGACCCGGCAGAAGCGCGACGAAGCCGCTGCCCAGGCCACCAGCTCACGCGAACTCGCCCGTGCCGCCCGCGCCCAGTACGACATGGCGTTGGCCGGTGCGCGCGAGCAGGACAAGCGTGCCGCACAAGGTCAGGTGCAGCAGGCGCAGGGCGCGGTGGCGGAAGTCAACGCCGCACGCGTTGAAGTGGAAGGTCGCGCACCGGTGGCCGGTGAGATCAACAAGCGCATGGCCGACCCGGGCGAACTGGTCCCGGCCGGCTACCCGGTGTTCACCCTGGTCGATATCGACCGCATGTGGGTGTCGATGAACCTGCGCGAATCGCAGATGCAGGGCCTGAAGGTCGGTAGCAAGCTGCGTGGCAGCGTGCCGGCGCTCGGCAAGGACGACGAGTTCGAGGTCTATTTCATCAATCCCGCGGGCGACTACGCCACCTGGCGCACCACCCGTCAGTCATCGGGCTATGACGTGCGCAGCTTTGAAGTGCGGGTGCGCCCGGTACGCCGCATCGAGGGCTTCCGCCCCGGCATGAGCGTGCTGTTCGCATGGCCGCAGCACTGAATACCGACCGCGGCGGCTTCGGCGGCTCATGGCAGCGCGAACTGCGCCGGTTGCGCAGCAACCGTGCAGACCTTGCGCTGGTCACCGTGCTGCCGCTGTTGATGCTGGTGGTGATGGCCTGGATGTTCTCCGCATCGGTGATGCGTGACGTGCCGATTGCCGTGGTCGACCTGGACCACAGCAGCGACAGCCGCCTGCTGCTGCGCATGCTCGACGCCAGTCCCGGTGTGCGCATCGCCAGCCAACCGGCTGGCATGGAGGAAGCGCGCGCGCAGCTGCGCCGGCTGGAGGTGTTCGCAGTGGTGCTGGTGCCGCGCGATGTGACCCGCCAGGCGTTGCGCGGCCGCCAGGGCACGGTATTTTCCTATTACAACGCCACCTACATGACCACCGGTCAGTCCGCAGCGCGTGATATCGGCGATGCGGTATCGGCATGGAACGCGCGCCTCCTGCGCGAACGCATCGGCCTGCAGGTCGGGCCGGGCAAGTTGCGTGCCGCGCCCATCGCGGTGCAGTCGGACATCCTGTTCAATCCGGCACGCAGCTACGAGCTGTTCCTGCTGCCGCTGATCTTCCCGGCGGTACTGTCGCTGGTACTGGCGTTGGCGGTGGCCGGCAGCCTCGGCCGCGAAATCCGCGACGGCACCCTGCCCGCCTGGCTGGGCCACGCGCCGTGGTCGGCCATTACCGGCAAGGTGCTGCCCTACGTCCTGCTGTTCTCGTTGTACGGCGCGCTGGGCGCGGCCTACCTGGCCTGGCTGCGCGGCGACGGCATCGCCGGCAGTGTGGTTCTGCTGCTGCTCGCGCAGCCGCTGTTCTACTTGGCCACCGCGGCCTATGCACTGTTCTTCGTTGGCGTCACCCGCGACATGGGCACGGCCCTGTCTGCCGTGGGCCTGAGCATCGGCACCGCGCTGGCCTTTTCCAGCGCCACGTTCCCGGTGATCGACGCACCGTTGTTCACCCGCGTCTGGCACCTGCTGCTGCCACTCAGCGCCTACATCAAGCTGCAGACCCAGCAGCAGTTCATCGGCTCGCCACTGGCCGTGTCGCTGTGGCCACTGGCCACGCTGCTGCTGATGATCGTGGTCGCCGGCGGCATCGGCGGCTGGCGCCTGCTGGCGTTCGCGCGCACGCCGCAGGCCGCGCAACCCGCTGGAGCGGGCGCATGAGCAGGATCTGGCACAGCCTGCGGCAGACCCTGCTGGCCGTGCTCTGCGACCGCTATGCGATCGTGGTGATGGTCGGCGCGGTGATTCTGTACTCGTTCTTCTACCCCGCCGCCTATCGCCACCAGGTGGCCGGCAACCTGCCCGTGCTGGTGGTCGATGAAGACCACAGCGCGACCAGCCGCGAACTGCTGCGCAAGCTCGATTCGCTGCGCGTGGCCCATGTGGTCGGGCAACCGGCCGACCTGCAGGAAGCGCGTGCACAGCTGGAGGCAGGTCATGCCGAAGGCATCGTGCTGATCCCGGCCAACCTGGAACGCGACATCCTGCGTGGCCATCCGGCCAAGCTGGTACTGCTCGGCAATGGCGCCTATCTCGGCCGCGCCAGCTGGGTGCTGGGCAGCGTGGCAGATGCACTGGGTGCGTTCGGCCGCGAAGCAGCGGTCACCCAGGCCGCGTTCATGGGCGCGCCTCAGGCACCACCAGTCACCCTCGTGCAGCGGCCGCTGTTCAATACGCAGGAAGGCTACGGCAGCGCGATCGTGCCCGGCGTGGCCGAACTGATCGTGCATCAGACACTGCTGATGGGTATCGGCGTCCTGCTCGGCGGTCGCCGCCTGGTGCTGGGCCGGCGCCTGCGGTTCGACCTTCCCACTCTGACCGGCATGGCGCTCGGCTTCGGCCTGATCGGGCTGTTCGGGCTGTTCTGGTACGCCGGATTCACCGCCTGGGTGCAGGACTATCCGCGTGGCGGCAACCCGCTCGGCCAGCTGCTGGGCGGTACGCTGTTCATCGCTGCCACGGTAGCGTTCGGCCTGTTCGTCGGCAGCTTTTTCCGCACCCGCGAACGCGCCTTCCAGTACATCATCGCCACCTCCATCCCGCTGTTCTTCCTGGCCAGCCTGTCCTGGCCGGCGGTGATGACCCCGCGGCCACTGGTGTGGCTGGCGCAACTGCTGCCCACCACTTCGGGCATCAACCTGATGGTGCGCCTGAACCAGATGGACGCCAGCCTGGCTGAGGTCAGCCACGAACTGATCACACTGGCCGTGCTGCTGGTGCTGTACAGCGCCCTCGCCCTCTGGCGGCTGCACAGCAAAAAGGGGACGGAGGGGATCAAGTCCTAATGGGCACGAAGGAGGAAAACGACTTGCTCGCCTCCGTCCCCTTTTACGGCTCTGGTGCGTACCAGAACGGGATGCTGTATTCGCGACGGCGGCTGGGCCCACGTTCGCCGCCGTCGGCGTTCCAGACCAGTCGCAGGTCATGCCTGCCCGGTTTCAGGTCCGCCATCGGCAAGTAGCCCACCAGTCCGCGCATGTCCAGGTCGCGGCGCTCCATCGGCACGAAATCATGCAGGTCGACCCTGCCGCCATCCAGCTGCACCGTCCACAGCAGTGCCATGCAGTTCACCGCCGCTGTCGCCGCCTGTGCACCCTGCGCTTCGTTGCGGGCACCACCGGCACAGCGCTGCCGTGCTACCGGATTGTCACGCTGCGGACGGTGCGGAATGAACAGCCGCAACCGCGATGCACTGATGGTATCGGCCGGAATCATCGGATAGGGCAGCAGCTGGTCGTGCGCCGAGCGCAGCGATTCGTAGTGCGCGCCCAGCATGCCGTGGTCCACCGCTTCTTCGGTCACCACGCTGTAGCGGTTGAACAACGAGAACTTCATCGAGCCGTACACCTGCAGGGCGGCGAGCACCATCGCCAGCATTACCGCCGATATATAGATCACGGTGAACGAGCGACTGCGCAGGTTGCTCTGCAGGGTCCACTGCATGGTCTGCAGCAGGCGCAGCATCGGCACCCGCTGCAGGCCAGCCAGCACCGACTGCAGCCGCTTCTCCTGCCGTGCGGTGTCCAGGCCCCGCGCGTGTCGCCGCGCAATCGACTTCTCCAGCAGCATCGGCACCATCGCCAGACCGAGCAGGCAGACCATCAGCACCGCAACGATCGCCAGCGTGATGCGATCGACATCGCCGAAGGCGGCACCGATGGCCATCGCCACGCCGAGCGAGACAATCGCCACCACCAGCGTGCCGGCCAGGGTCTGCACGCACAGCAGCGTGGTCGAGAACAGCATGGTGGCAAGCCGGTCTGCGCGTTCGATGGTGCCGTCGAGCCCACCGTCGCGCTGCTTCAGGAACGCACGTGAGAACGGCCCCAGCATCGTCAGTCGATCCCAGTCGATGCCTTTGGGGAAGTGCGATTTCAGGCCGATCAGGCCGATCCAGTAGCCGCGCACCGCCAGGTGGATGATCAAGGCCACCGCCAGCACGTAGCACATGCCGACGCCGATGCTGAAGGCGAACCACAGCGCCTGGAAATAGACCCCTTCGGTATGCAGGCTGCTGCGCGCCCAGGCATCGAACAGGTAACCCGGCACGGCCAGCAGCGCGAAGGCAAGCAGGCCGGAAATGAACAGCTCCAGCTCGTCGGTGCGGTCGCGCACGCGGGAGTAGCTGGCTGTCGTGCGAGGCACTGCATCGGCAACATCGGACGGTTCCCGACGGTCTACAGCACTCGACTCGTTCACTGGCGATTCATCCCTGGAGGTCGGCGCAGTATAGGCATCCACCCCGCTTCACGGAACGGGACCGGAAACGAAGAACGCCGGCACAGGGCCGGCGTTCGGGGTACAGCAGTGTGGAAGGGGTTATCGCATGGGGGATCAGCGGTAGACGCGTTCACAACGGCGCTCGACCACACGGTCGCCGGTCTTCTGCTGATGGTTGCCCTGGATCTGCCGGCCGGCTGCGCCGCCCGCCACGGCACCGGCCACGGTTGCCAGCTTCTTGCCGTTGCCGCCGCCTACCTGGTTGCCCAGCAGACCACCGACCACGGCGCCGGTGGCGGTACCGGTGATGCGGTTGGGATCGCGGGTATTGCGCTGCACTTCCACGTTCTTGCAGACCACGCGGCTGCCATCGTTGAACTTGCGCCCTTCATCACGCGGGCCGTAATTCTGTGCGCCAGCGACGGACGAGGCCGCCAGCAGGGTGCCCAGCACCATCAATCGGGTCGAGGTCTTCATGGCCATCTCCTGTGCTCCGGTATGGCGCAAGTGTCTGCCTGCGGGTGGCAACTGCAGGTGAAATCCACGTCTCCGAGGGTTGAGCGGCCATCATCGGTTCAGGAAACAAAAATGCGCCCATCGCGACCAGCATCGCGATGGGCGCCGTCTCCCACCCGGCTTAGAACTCTTCCCACCCACCCGTATTGGCCGCCAGCGACGGCGACACGCGCGGCGCCACGCCGGTCACGCGACGCACCGGCGGCACGCTTGCAGCGACCGCTGCCAACATCGGCCGGACCGCTGCCGCCGCCACCGAAGCCCCGGTGCGGAACACCGATACCGCTTCGGCCAGCAGGTTGGCCTGCTCCTCCATCGACCGCGCGGCGGCGCTGGCCTCTTCCACCAGCGCAGCATTCTGCTGGGTGGTTTCGTCCATCTGCATCACGGTCTGGTTGACCTGCTCGATACCCGAGCTCTGCTCCTGCGAGGCCGCCGAGATCTCCGCCATGATGTCGGTCACCCGCTGCACCGAGGCGACGATCTCGCCCATCGTGGTGCCGGCCTGACGCACCAGCGCCGAGCCGTCGGAGACCTTGCCCACCGACTCTTCGATCAGGCCCTTGATCTCCTTGGCCGCACCAGCAGAGCGCTGCGCCAGCGTGCGCACCTCGCTGGCCACCACGGCGAAGCCCCTGCCCTGCTCGCCCGCGCGCGCCGCTTCCACGGCGGCGTTGAGCGCCAGGATGTTGGTCTGGAAAGCGATGCCATCAATCACGCTGATGATCTCGGCGATCTTCTTCGACGACGCTTCGATGGCGCTCATGGTGGTCACCACCTGGCCGACCACTTCACCACCCTGCGACGCTACCCCATGTGCACCGATCGCCAGCTGATTGGCTTGGCGCGCGTGTTCGGCGTTCTGCTTCACCGTGGAGGTCAGCTCCTCCATCGACGCTGCAGTCTCTTCCAGGTTGGCTGCCTGCTGCTCGGTACGCCGCGACAGATCGGTATTGCCCGAGGCGATTTCCCCCGCCGCCAGATTGATGCTGGATGCACTGGCCTGGATGCGACCGACGATCTGGGTCAGCTGCTCGACGGTGGCATTGCAGTCGTCCCGCATGCGCGCGAAGACACCGTGGAAGTCACCCTGCATGCGCACGGTAAGATCGCCGCGCGAGATCGCCTGCAACAGGCTCGACACCTGCACCAGGTTCTCGTCGGTGGTCTGCATCAACCGGTTGAGGCCGGTCACCATCTCGCCGAAATCGTGCTCGAAGCGCGTTTCGTCGCCACGCAGGCTGAAGTCACCGGCTGCAGCGGCCGTCGCCAGGCGGCGAATCTCGCCGTTGATGGCCGACAGGCTGGACTTGGTTTCATCCATCGCCTGGGTGATCGCCGCCTTCTCGCCCGGCAGGCGATCCATGTCCACCGACAGGTCGCCGCGCGCGTAGTGCTTCATCACCTCGATCAGGCGGTTCTGCACCTGCACATGCGAACCCACCAGCGCGTTGGTGTCATGCACCATCCGCCCGTAATCGCCGGGGAAGGTACTCTCGTCCATGCGATAGCTCAGGCTGCCGTCATCATGCTGCCGCGCCATCTCGCCCTGCGCCGTCATCACTGCCTGCAGCTGCCCCTGCATGCGCTGCATGGATTTCAGCAACTGGGTCACCTCGTCGTTGCCCGAGGCATCGATGACGTTGTCCAGGCGACCGTTGGCGATGCCATCGGCCAACTTCACCGCGCCCGCCAAGGGGCGGGTCAGGCTGCGGGTGATCGCCCACGCGGCCAGTGCACCGAGGATCAGGCTGAGCACACCGAATGCGATGGACAGTGTTCCCGTCCACGCTTCCGTGGCGCGGTACTCCTCACGGCTGCGTTCGGTCAGGGCTTCCTGGTGCCGCAGCAGGCTGGAGATCGCTTCATTCCAGGCCGTGGCCAGACCGTGCTCGGCCAGCAGTTCGGTGGCCGCACCATCGTAGTCGCCCGCCTTCATCCGCTCGTGCAGTTGCTGGGTGGAGACGTCGGTCGCCTTGCGTGCCGCCGCGATCTGCGCCACCAGCGTATCGCCGGTGGCATCGCGGGGAATCTTGACGTACTTGTCCCATATGCCGTCGTAGGTGCGGCTCAGTTCCTGCGCCCGCTGGTAATCCTTGTCGAACTCCTCGCCACGCTTGATCACCATCAGGCGACGATGCATCAGCACCGCGTTGTTGGTATCGAGCATGTCGTTCAACAACCGCATCTTGACCATGTTCACGCCCACTACTTTCTCGAACTGGGCGGACTTCAGATGGTTTCCGTACAACACCAGGCCGACGATGGCCAGGATGAACAGCAACAGCAGACCGAAGCCGGCAGAAAGCCGGGATCCCACACGGAGGTTGCGTAAGGCGAGCATCTCAATTCCCTTGATCGTGGCCCTATATCGATGGCGGCACGACCCGGGGAAACTTTAAGAACAGTTATTGAAACAACGCCGCGCTAACATAAACGGGTTCAAGCAGAATCTCACCGTGAGGAACTCAGGCCCGTGGCGGGGAATCAGCCACGCAAGCCGATGACGGCATGCCGGGTGAAGAATCGCATCTTCCCCTCGATCGTAAAGTCCGTGCGCCTGATTTCGCCCAACATCATCTCACGCTGTGCTTCGTCCAGCGTGCAAGGCTCCAGAACATTGGCATCCAGCACGGTACCCGGTGGCGTCAGACGTAGCTCGACAATGCAGACATTGTTGTCCATTGGAACACCCGCCGGCCACGCCGTCATCGCGATCGCACGCAGCTCCTCCTGGTACACCTCCCTCTCCGCACATTCGAGATCCGGGTCCGGCCGGTTCGCCGGCAGGTGCAGTGAAGACTGCCTGGGCGCTGCCTTCGGCATCGAACGAACTGCCAGATTGATCAGGGTGTTCTGTGAGGCCGTTACCGCCAAGGCGATCACCAGAGCGGTGTAGCTGACACCACCGGCCTTCTGCAGTTCGGCACGCCGCCGATGCGCGCCTCCATGCCCGGCAAGCACCTTGCGGGCAATCCTCCGGCAATGAGACAGGTACAGGGAATTCGCCAGGATTCCGGCAAGCACGCGGCAGACCACGAAGCCGACTGCCGCCAACCATGGCAGACCCATCAGGGTAAACGTGGTCATCGCCAAAGGCGGAACGATGAACCAGATCGTGCCCCATACAGGCATGCGTCGGAAGAAGAACCACAATGATGAAAACAGGAACGCCGGCCAATGCCACCGTCTCGGTGCCCTGGCGGCAGCGTCGTCCAGCCTCCAGAAATGGCAATAGGTGGAGAACCGGTCCCCAACCACAATCGCCAGCGCACTCTTTTCACTTGACTCGTCAGCGGCCGAGTCTGCGTCTCGCTCCACACCACCTTCAGCGCTACCGAAAGTAGGCTCGATCTTCATTCGCACTGATTCTTCATCCAAAAACAAGACACATTGATAATCGTTCGAAAGGCTGCGGAAGGTCAGTGAACTTCCGGCACTTTGGCATTCTTCGCGTAGACGACACTGAGGTAGTACTGCTGACCGCGAGCGTCAGAGGCAATCGTCTCAGTGAGGGTGATCGCCGGATCAGCACTCACCCATTCGGCCAGCAGCACCGCAGGCTTGTCGCGCGGGCACGCAGCTGTTTCGCTTACCCTTTCAGGCCGGCCATCTCCGCAAGGAATATCTCGCGTCGGGTCTGCTTGCGCTTGCCCAGTCCCTCGGCATCACCAAATGTCAGCTGCATCGATAGCTTCTCAACGTGTGCCGCTATTGTCTCTCACGCGGCAGACCAGGGCACAGGACCGCCGAAGCAGTTGTTCAGAGCACCCCTAAACACCCTTCAAGCCCTTCCATTTCCCAGCTTGGCAACCATGTAATCAACTATATATACCTCAACCGGCTTATCCGTACCCAATTCAAAGATTTCACCTAGCTCTCTATCAACCACAAACGGCGCATTCCCGGCCAACTGAGCTGAGAATTCACCGGTATCCAGGTATTCCACGGACTGGTAGCAAAAGTACCACCCATCGGAAAACTCCCCCCAACCTGTCACCCGGACCGAGACATCAGAATCCTCTAGATATGCAACGGCCCTACGCATCGCCTCTTCAAAATCGATCACTAGTTCTTCCTCATTAAATGAACATGCCTGAACTTTGAAAAATCGACACCCCTCCCCGTCTGACCATCTAGAAACCTCACCACGCCCCCCTCTGATTGATCACATTGAAAACGTGCCCCAGCGCACCAGATGGGTACGTAGCGTACCCGATGCCACGGCCACCATTGCCAGCGCCAGCCATCTGAGAAATCACTTCTTGCTGCGTCGTCGCCGCACCAAACCTCCCTCCAAACTGAGTTTCAACAACCCGAACTGAAACATCTTTGCACTGATTATTCATCCAAAAACAAGACGCCACTAATAATCGTTCGAAAGGCTGCGGAAGGTCAGAGAACTTCCGGCACTTTAGCTTTCTGCGCGTAGACGACACTGAGATAGTACTGCTGACCGCGGGCCTCGGAGACAATCGTCTCAGTGAGGGTTATCGTCGTATCACCACTCACCCATTCGGTCAGCAGCACCGCAGGCTTGTCGCGCGGACGCGCAGACGTCTCGCTTAACCTTTCAGGCCGGCCATGCCGTTCTGCCAGCACCTTCTTCACCCGGTTGTACCTGAATTCCGCACCTTTACCTGCCTTGATCTGCTCGTTGGTTACCGTCGCGGCGCGATCGAGATAGATAGCGCTCAGCGGCCCCTCGATTCCGCGAAGACCGAAGAACGCCACGAAGGAGATGCCGTCGATGGTGTAATCCTCGATGTAAGGGCCGCAGGCTCTGGCGTATCGATTCAATTCCGGCTCCTCTTGCTGTTCCTCAGGGCAGGCTCGCGTACCCAATCGCTCGCCCAGTGCTTCTTTCAGCTGGGCCTGGGTTGCGCCCCAGGCGACGCCCTCGAAGCCGGATTCGGCAGCCAGCGCGGGATGTGAAGTGAGTGCCAGACTCGCCGTGGCGATAGTTGCCCCCAGGGTGAAGCTGCTGCGGAAGGCGCGGCGAGCAATGCCGCGATGGTTCAATTCATTATCGATCATCAAGGTTATCCATTAAATGCACTCGACGTTCGATTTCCCGCAGTGCCAATTGCGTGTTCAGAGATTTCCTGGCTTCCGAATCATCAGACGACCACCGCAAGGCTCGCATGCGCGTCAGCAATCTGTGGCAAGAAAAATTCGGCGGGTCCGCTCATTCGAATACCGCCCTGCGCGCGCACCGCGCGACCCACACCGTCCATTGACTGATCCGCAGCGAGCTTCTGACGGTTCCCAACGCAGCATCTAAAACCCAAAAAATCCAACCCCATCTGCACGCCGTCTCGAATCCATTAACTGACACCCCCCTTCGTGAGCCGCGAAGAGCAACAGCCAAAAATAAATTCAAACTGTCACACAAATCGCGGTCACGATCTGCTTCGGCTCATCCTCGAGCGGCACTCCCCATCCCGTAACCTCAATAGCTCCGTAATCAGATTGACTATAGAACCACTCCTCCGCCTCATCGAAATACAATTCGGTAAAACCGATAAAATCAGAAACCAAACTACCCAACCCAATTGACTCTGCTGTAAGACCACGATAGGAGTAGCGTGTCACGGCATCCCCCGGCTCCCCCAAAGCATAGACCTTAATGGCCCGAACAGCCCAACCCTTGATAGAAATTGAAAGTGCGGCCATATTGCTGCCATCATCACCGCAAAACAGAGAGAACAAGAACCCACCATCCCCATACTCGTCCAGAACATGCTTCTCCAAGCGAAGATCAGGCCCCCCATTGAACTTGTATAGCAACAAATTGGCATCAACCAGATGTGTGGCAAGAGCCACTTCCAGATCAGCATAGGGAGTAAGCAGTGGTATGGCCGCCAAGGACACGCCAGGAACAATTGGCGCATGCCAATCAACAGAAAAACCACAGGACAAATTCATTCGGGAATCCATGTATTAGTTGAAGGATTGAACTTAACTTTCAGCCCCTGCGGATTCAAGTATATCGTGTTCTTGTCATAGATCGGATCGCCAGGCCCGCGAAATTTCGGACGATAGCCTAGCGGATCGATCACCTTGGCCTTACTGCCGTCAAAGTAGGTTATCTTGTAATACTCACCAACGTGGGTCGATTTCTCCAACGCATTTGCTGTTGATGGACTGTATTGGATTTCCTTGATACCGGTCGCACCTCCATCCACGCGATATACCTGGGCATTGCCGGAGGTACCTGCCTTGGGCGGAATGCGCACCAGCGTTGCACCATCCATCTTGAATGACCGCTCTATGGAATCGATTGATTTCCCCCAGATATTGGCAGGAGCTTCTACTATATTCCTTGGGATTCCGGCTTGTCCTGCCAAGTTTTCGCGCAACCCGACTCTTGCGGTGGCCGAGCTTGCGGGCACAATCCTGCCCTGCGGCATTCCTACCAACCCCATAGCCATGGAAACAGTCAAGTCCCGCCAGTACTCACCGCTGGTGAATATATTGGAAACATCACCGAACGCCTCTCCGAACTTGCCCCTCATTCCATGTGAGAAGTACGAACCAAAGTCCAACGCGTAGCCAGGCGACATACCCCAAAAAGGCGGGGGCATCGCAGACATAACGAAATCGTTGTACTCATCTCTCTGCATGATGATACGCGGCGTGCCATCCGCCTCCGTCAGCGTAAAGCTGACAGTCTCGCCAGTATCTTTGTTTTGATTGGCAATGACCTTGTATGCAACCTCATCACTGCTGTTGGAGATGACGACAGCGTTGGTGTTCTCCGACATCTCAAGGATGGTGGAACAGCCGCGAGCGCCCGGATTTCCTTTGCAGGCATCGAGGGCATCCAGGTACTGATCCCAGTGCATCTGCCTATTGAATTGATCACCCAGCAGAGCAGTCGCTGCACCATCGACTCCCCCTACCACACCACCCAGTGCAGCACTGGCCAATTCAATCAAACTGTTGAACTCAGCACTACGCGGATCCATTCCCTGCCCCGTTAGGAACCTGATCATCGCGTCCTTGGCCAGCTCGGAACCGGCCGCGCCAGCTGCAGCGCCACCAATATCTCCACCGCTCAATGCCGCCACCGCTGCGCCGGTCAGGCCGTGCAACAACACCTTGTTGCGTCCACCTTCACCCCACTGCTCAATCCGGCGAAGCGCATCGGCCTCGGCCTCGGCATCGCCATTGGCACGGGCCACTTCCAGGTCTGCATTTGCCTGGGCAGTTTTGTTTGCGGCCAGGTTGCCGATCACTTCAAAGCCGATGGCGCCCAGCATCTGGGTCAGTTCCTGCCTCTCCTGCACCTTTCTCTCGTCAAAGATCGGCGCAAAGCCATTGGCGTTGTCCAAGCCCGTCACGCCACGCTGCAAACCTGCCAGTGCGGAGTCGTCACCGCTGCGGATCTCGACCGTTCCATCTGCCAAGCCACTGCGAGTTGTGGAACTCTTGCTGTCCCCTGTCGGCAGACCGGGCACCAGTGACGGATCGAACGAGAAGCCATCCGAGGGATTGCCACCGCCGCTTGTACCGCCACTGACGGACGCAGAAAGGAACTCGGCACGATTCTTCAGCTCCTCGAACGACAGGCTGCCCGTAGACAGCTGATTCTTCGACGGATCCGCCGTACTGCCGATCACAGCACCAGCGAGGTGGGTATTGCCCCCAACCTGCAGCTGGAATCCGCCGCTACCCGCTGCGATTCCTGTCTGCTCGCGAACACTGCGATAGTCACTGTCGATCATGCTGGCACTACCGCTGGCGCTGCCCTCAAAGCCGTAGCCGATGGTCGCCTCGCCCTTCGCAGCCAGCTGTTCGGTCTTGTAGCGGTCTGTGTCCTGCTCGCTGCGCAACGTCAAGTCACCGGTTACACGTCCGACCACTTGGTCGGCCAGGAGCTGTGCGCCTTGCAAGGTGGTATTGCCGCCACTGGTGAAGGTCAGCCTGTCGCCGGCCTGGATGATGCTCTCGTTGTGGAGGGTGCCCTCGCCGTCCGCCTTGCCGCGCGCAGCGTTCGCGCCCACGTAGACACCGATGGCGGCACCTCCACCACTGCTGCCACTGATGGCAACGCCCACCTCCCCGCCCAGCGACTGGTTTCGGCTCTCCTGAGAGTAGCGATCTTCACTGCTACGGATGATCAGGTCATTCGCTGCGGCCAGATCGACATTGCGGCCGGAAATCTGGCTGCCGACAATCGTCAGGTCGCCGCCGGTCGCAGCAACAACAACGTCGCCCTCGCTCTTCAGCAGGCTGCCCCGGTGCGTTGTCTGCTCCATTACGCTCTCAGAGTGGGACCGCTGGCTGCCAACCGTCACTCTGACATTCAAACCGGCACCGCCCTCGCCGTTGCCCGATTGCTGGCCAACCGCTTCGGCGACGGCTATCGCTCCTTGAGCAGCTTTGTACGCATAGAGTGCTTTCAGACGATCATCTTCGACTTCATCTGCTCTCTTGGCGGTCGCATAGACCGCCCTCGCGCTTTGCACGGTATCAACGCTGGCACCGCCCAGCGCGACATTCAGGCCAGACTGGCGGAAGTAGCTATTGTCGATGTATGTCGTTTGTTGCTCGGCAGCATCAATGAGCACGTCCTTGCCAATCATCGTGATGCCCGTCTTGGACAGCACATCCGATCCCCCCAGGTGCAAGGTCTGCCCGGCAGAGAGCGTCACGCTCCCTTGCGCGCTGCCAATGAGACTTCCTTCGGCGAGCGTTTCAGTCAACGAGTTGCTGTTTCCGTTGCTACGGCTCCCAAACGTCACGCCGATGCTGCCGTTCATGCCTCCCAGAAGGCCCGATTTCTTGCGGTCGCTGCTGTGCTGTTCGGAATGAGTTGATTCGGCAGCCAAGATGCTGAGATTGCCCTTGGCTGCCATCAGAACGTCGGCGGTCGCCGCTACCCTGGCCCCCTCAACAGTAATGTCCCGGCCGGCTCCAATGATTACTTTCTCTCCCGAGAGCGTGGTGCCCATTGCCAGGGCGTCCTGCGTGGCATCATGCGTTGCGGTTCGGGTGCTGGAGGTGAGCCCGCGCTTCTTGCTCTGAGTGTCCTTCTCCCACGTATGCGATTCCTGAGCTGCGAGGAGATTGACATCGCGCTCTGCGCCAATGCTGATCGCGCCTTGGTCGCTTCGCACGCCCGCCGCAATCAACGTCACATCGCGGCCAGCGGAGAACGCGATGTCATCCCCCGCTTGCAACTGGCTTCCACGAACTGTCTCATCACTCTGACTAACCTGCAGCGAGCTACGCTTGCCGGCATTGGCGAAGTCGCGACTCTCACTGTCCACCAATGCCTGGCTGTTGATGTCACCACCGGCCTGCAGCGCCAGTCCACCACCGGCCTTGATCTGCGCGGCGGCCAGGTTGATGTCCTTGCCAGCAGCCAGCACTACATCGCCACCACCCTGTACCGACGTGGCAGCGTGCGTTGTCTTGTTGCTGCGCTGGTGGTTGCGGTCATCGAAGGTGGCATCGCGGCGCTCGTCCAGCGCAATCGCGCCGACATCCAGAGTCCCTCCTGCCGCCAACTGGGTAAGACCATCGGTGCCGGCATTGCGGATCTGCGCGGCCTGCAGGCTGATGTCACCGCCGGCCACCACCGACAACATGCCGTCGCCGCTGGGGTTGGTCACATACAGGCCGGCGACCCGGTCGATGCGGTTGGTCTCGTACTGGTAGGTGCCACCACCCCGCTGCGTTTCCACCGTGGAAGCCACCGTCACATTGCCCACCGCCTGCACCGACAGCGCATCGGTGGCGGTAACGGTCGCACCGGCAATTCGAATGTCCTTGTCCGATGACAGCCCGACGTACTGGCCGGAGATGCTGCCGCCCAGGTGTTCAATGTTGCCGGCATCGATGGTCACCAGCTTGCGGCCAGCGATGTCGCCGGTGTTGACCAGGCCATTGGCCAGTTTGATATCGACATTGGCGCCGGCCAGCAGCGCACCCTGCCCGTCCAGGTCACCCGGGCGCAGGCGCAGGTACACCTGCGGCACCAGTGCGGTGGTGGTGCTGCCGTCGGCCAGGGTCACGGTCTGTTCCACCAGCCAGACAATGTCGCTGGTCAGCTGCGCCATCTGCGCCTCGCTCAGCGCCACGCCTGGGCGCAGGCCCCATTCGCTGGCCACGGTAGCGCCGGCTTCAAGCAGCGCGCGGTACTGCGCCTCATCGCTCGCATAGCCATCAAGGAAGCGGCGGCCAGTCAGCTCGCCGATCTGCTCGCGCACCAGCTTTTGTTCGTAGTAACCGTCACCCAGCCGCTTCTGCACGGTATCGGGCGAGTAGCCCATCTGTCCCAGCAGGTGGTCCGAGCTCAGCCAGGTCTTGTGGTCGGTGAAGCGCGGATCGGTTTCAACCAGATAGTTGCCGCCATTGCGGTTGACGTTGAACAGGCTGGCCGTGGGTGCACGGGTGTCTGGCGCGCCCATCGCGATGCGGTCCGGCGAACCGCCGGCGGCCGCAACCACGCGCGACCCGGATGCGGTGCCGTTGCCTGCGACACCGCCCACCGTGCCGCCCTGCTGCGTGCCCGCTGCATCGGCCGCCTGCGCCAGCGCGCGTTCCGCACCTGTTCCACCGGCATGGCCCGGCCCCTGTGCGCCACCGTGGCCAGGGCCGTCCGGCATCGTTTTCGGCCCCTGCACGTTGAGGTTGGCCATTGCCGCGCCATCCTGCACGTTGGGCGCGTTGCGCCCCTGGTTGAGGTTGCTCAGATCGCCAACGTCGATGGTGAGCGTGCCACCGCTGGTGATGCTGCCGCCGATCTTCCCGGTCACTTCGGAGATCGCCGGGTTGCTCCAGGTCAGCACGCTGCCACCGAACGTACGGCTGACGTTGTTGAATTCGTGCGTGCGGTACAGCGTTGCCGCCAAGTTCTCCACCTTGGCCGTACCGGTCAGGCCGACGATATCCAGATTACCGCCGGCGGCGATGCTGCCGTAGTGGTTCTTCAGACGGTCGGTGCCGATGCGCATCGCACCGCCCGAACGAATGACCGCGTCCGCACCGACGCCCGGCCCCAGCACGTCCTCGGTGACCTTGCGGGTAGCGAGGCGGTATTCCTCGTTGCCGTTGGTGGAGTTGCCGCCCGACGACTGCGGGTTGGTCAGGACGCGGTCCGGATCGTAATCCTTGTAGGTCCACAGCTGTACGCAGTTGGTGGTGCAGGTGCCATAGGCGCTGGAGTAGTTCAGCTTGTCGTCGACGTAGCGGAAGGGCGGTGCATCCGGATGCAGCCCGCTCAGCTCGGTGAACGGATCATCCGCGCCACTGGCGACCTGGTCGGGATTGATCTGGTTGTCCTGGCGGCCGACGTAGTACATGACCACGGTGCCATCCTGCACGTTCAAGCGCGAACGCTCGCCGAGGCCGGCGTAGAGCCCGCCGCGCCCGAAAAAGTACGCACTGGTCTGTGCTGTCAGGCGCACCACCGCACGGTGTACGGTGAAGCCGTCAGGGGTGATGTGCGGCGTATCCTCCAAGATGTCGGCGGGATTGAGGTAATAGACCTCGTGCGCGCTGTAGTGGCTGGTACCGCGGATGTTCTCGGTGCCGTTCTTGCCGTTGCGCCACCATGCCGGCCGATCCATGCGCACTGGCGCATTCACCGTGGTGGTCTGGGTGATGACCACGTTTTCGCGGATGTTGTTGACCTCCTGCGCATCGATCGCCAGGTTGCCGGCCACATCGATGATCGAACCGATGTTGTCGATCCTGCCGGCCGTGCCCGCAGCAATGCGGTCAGCCCCCAGCGATCCGCCGATGGCCGCATCGCCGCCGCTGTAGATCAGGCCCTTGCCGGTGTTCTGCAGTTCGCGCACGCCCAGGTCCAGGCGCTCGCGCGCGGCCACGGTGCCGACGCGGGTAGCACCGTTGGCATCCTCGGCATGGTTCTTCAGCACGCCGGCGGAGATCGCCACGTGGTCGCCATAGATGCGGCCGGTGCCGAGGTTGTCCAGCACGTCGGCTTCAAGGTGGGTCACCTTGCCGTCGATCAGGCCGCGATTGGTCAGCAGGCCGCGGGCATTGAGATGGGTAACGCCTTCGCTGGAGATCTCGCCGTTGGCAGCGTTGGTGATGTTCTGCGCGTTGAGATCGAGGTTGCCGCCGCGCAGCACGCCCTGGTTGTCCAGGTCGCCGGACAGGTGCAGAGTCAGCGTGCCGTTGGCAACCCATTCGCCGCGGTTGCTCAGGCCCTGCTGCAGGGTCAGGCTCAGGTCGCGCTGGGCATGCACCTGACCGTCCTCGCTCAGCGCACGCGCCACCAGGGTCTGGCTGCCATCGGCCCGCAGCAGGCCGCCACTGTTGGCAACGCTGTCGGCACTGCTGTCCAGGTTGCCGCCGGTGGTGATGACACCCCCGTTGTTCTGCAGCTGGCCGTTGACCTGCAACCGCGCGCCACCGTCGGTGACGATCTGGCCCTGGCTGTTGTCCAGCCACTGCGTTCCAAACTGCAGCTGGCCCGCCTGCAGGCCGCGGGTGCCATCGCCGCCGCGGGTATTACGGTTGTCGACGCTGGCTGCGGTGAGGGTCAGCAACTGGCCAGCGGCGATCGCGCCGGCCGTGTTGTCCAGGTGCCCGCTCAGGGTCAGGTCGAGATTGCGCCCGGCCTGCACGCGCCCGGCGCCGTTGGCCAGCGTCGTCGCCTGCAGCGACAGGCCCGCCGCGCTGGCAAGGGTACCGCCGGCGCTGTTGTCGGCACTGGCCAGCAACAGGCGCGCATCGCCCTGTGCGTTCAACGTGCCACCGCGGTTGTCCAGCGCACCACCGTCCAGCTGTAGCGTGCCCGCCGCCAACAGGCCGCCACTGCTGGCGGTGCCCCGGTTGTCGATGGCCTGCCCTGCGGTATCGATGCGCAGATCGGCGGCCGACTGTATCCGGCCGCCCTGGTTGTCCAGCGCGCCGCTGTGCACGGTCAGCGCACCCGTCTGCGTACCCAGCGTGCCGCCGCGGTTGTCCAGCCGCTGGCCACGGGTATCGACGGTCAGCTGGCCGCCCAGCAGCGTGCCGCGCTGGTTGTCGAGGCCGTTGGCCTGCAGTTGCAGCAGCTCGCCGGCCTGCATCGCGCCATCGCTGTTGTCCACGCCTGCAACCGTGGTCAGCAACAGGTCCTTGCCAGCCACCACCGTGCCGTGCCGGTTGTCGAGGCTGGCAGCGTCCAGCGTCATCGCACCGGCGCTGGACAGCAGCCCCTGGCTGCCGTTGTCGAGACGACCGTCGATGCCCAGCACCAGTTCGCTGCCGCCGGCATGGACGGTACCGCCGCGATTGTCGACGCTGGCCGCGGTGATGGTGCCGGCGCCTGCCAACAGAATGCGCCCGGTCTGGTTGTCCAGTGTCTGGCCGATGGCCAGGGTGGACCGGCCGCTGCCGGCACCCTGCAGGGTGCCCTGCGCATTGATCAGCTGCTGCGCGGCAACGTCGAGCACACCGTTGCTGGCCAGCGAGCCGCCGCGGTTGTCCAGCAGCCCCTGCACACGCAGGCGCAGTGCCTCTTCGCCGGTGGCAGTGAGCGCACCGCCGGCGGTGGTCAGGCTATCGGCAGTGATATCGATGCGGCGCGCCGAGGTGGTCGCCTTCGACAGATCTAGGGTCTTGCCCTCCAGTACGAACGTGCCATTGCTGAGCACGCTGCCGCCCGACCCCAGCAGGGTCTGCGCATGCACCTGCAACTGGCCGCTGCCGGCGTGCTGGATCTTGCCTGAGCTGTTGTCCAGCGTCTGTGACTGCAGCGTCAGGTCACCATTGCTGGCCAGCGTACCGCCGGCATTGCCCAGCGTGGTGGCACTGATGCGGCTGGCGCCCTCGCCACTGGCAATGATGCGGCCACCGGCGTTGTCCAGCGTTCCGGCCTCAAGGTCGAAGCGATCAGCGCCCAGCGTTGCCTCGCGATGGTCCACCTCGTCCGCACGCAGGGTCAGCGTGGCCGCAGACACCAGCGTGCCCTTGCTGCCATCCAGGCGGGTCGTGGTGATGTCCAGGCCCTGGTTGCCGGCCTGGCGGATGGAACCGGCGGTGTTGTCGACCCGCGCGGCAGTAATGGTCAGTCGGTTGGCATTGCTTGCGATGGTGCCTTCATGGTTGTCCAGCGTCCGGGTGACCTGCAACGTGCTGTCGGCCGTACCGGCGGCACTGAGCGTGCCCTTGCGGTTGAGCAGTTCACCGGCCTGCACGTCCAGCGCGCCGTTGCCGGCAATCGTGCCGCCGCTGTTGTCCATGGTCTGCGCCACGCGCACCTGCAGCGCATCGCTGCCGGTGGCGCTGAGGTTGCCGCCGGCGTTGTCCAGGCGTTCGGCATTGATCGCAATGCGCTCGGCCTGGGTGGTGCTGCCGGCACCCAGCACCAGCTCGCCACCCTCAAGCGTCAGCGACGACTGGCTGAGGATCCGGCCCGCCGCGCCCTGCAGCGCATCGGCGCGGATCTGCAGCGTGCCGCTGCCCGCGTGTTCGATTGCACCGCTGCGGTTGTCCAGCCGCGCCGCCTGCAGCAGCACATCGCCGCTGCCTGCCAGGCGGCCGCCGTTGCGGTTGTCCAGCAGTTCGCGGGCCTGCACCTGCAACAGGCCGTTACCCGCCGCAAGTACCTTGCCGCCTTGGTTGACCAGACTGCCGACCTGAAGCTGCATCTGGCCGTTACCGGAGATCGTACCGGCGCTGTTGTCCAGATCGTCGCGCACGCTCAGCGTCGCACCCTGGGTACCGGCCGACTGCAGCGTGCCCTTCTGGTTGTCGATGCGGCCGGCGTCGATGCGCAGGCCCGCATTGCCGAGCACCTGCCCGCCCTGGTTGTCGAAGGTCCCACGTACCTCCAGCGCCAGCTCGGAATTCCCGAGCGAGACAATCTGGCCACCGGCATTGCGCAGGCCATCGGCGTTGATCTGCATGCTCTGGGCAGAGGTGGTGCCGCCACTCACATCCAGCTGCCCACCGGTCAGCGTCAGGTCGCCGTTGCTGAGCAGGCGGCCTTCGCTGCCATGCAGGGTATCGGCGTGCACGCGCAGGGAGCCATTGCCTGCCTGCTGCAGCAGGCCCTTGCTGTTGTCCAGCGTGGTCGCTGTCAGGTTCAGATCGCCATTGCCGGCCACCGTGCCGCCGGCACTGTTGTCCAGCGTACCGGCGCGCAGCATGCTGCCCTGATTGCCCAGCGACAGCAGGTTGCCACCGCGGTTGTCCAGCGTGCCGGCGACGATCTGGAACTGCTTTGCAGTGAGCGTGCCATTGCGCACGTCCGCGTTGCCCACCGTCCAGTCCAGGCGACCGAGCGTGCTCAGGCGGCCACCGGCACCGGTCCAGTCGCCGGTGGTCAGCAGCAGCCCGCCGTCACCGGCATGCTCGATGCGACCGCCTGCGTTGGATACCCGGCCTGCGCCCAGGGTCAGACGCTCGGCATTGGTGGCCAGCAGGCCACCATCGTTGTTGAACGTACCGTGCACCGTCCAGGCCGATGCTGCACTGCCGGCATGGCGCAGCTCGCCTACCCGGTTGTCCAGCGACCGCGCCTCCAGCTGCAGCGCACCGGCCACACTCAGCGCGCCCTTCTGGTTGGACAGCGCACCCAGCTGCAGCGCAGCGTCGCCGTGCACCTGCACGGTGCCGCCGTCGTTGTTCAGATCGCCCCTGGCCTGCAGCGAGGCCACGCCAAGGCGACCTCCGCTGTTGTCCAGACCATTGCCGGCAACCAGCGAAACACGACCGCCGCTGCTGATGCTGCCGCCGTCGTTGTCGAGAAGGCCGGCGATGTCCAGCACACCCGTGGCCAACGGAACCACCGGCGTCACCGGCGTACCGCTCCCCGTGCCGGTACCGGGGGTACCTGTACCGGGCGCACCGGTTCCGGGCGTTCCAGTACCTGGCGTTCCGCCGCTTCCCGGGGAGGTGCCGCTGCCGGGGGTACCGCCGGTACCGCCCGACGCCACCGCATCCAGCGCACCGATCAGGCCGTCGCTGCGATTGCTCACGCTGCCCGCGTTGGCATTGAACGCCTGCACGCCGGTCTGCTCGATCGCACCGCCACGGTTGCGCAGCCCCTGCGCCTGCAGCTGCAGGCGCTGTGCATTGAGCTTGCCGCCACTGTTGTCCAGCGTGCCGCCGGAAGTGATTGCAGCCTCGCGCGTAGCGGCTATCGTGCCGCTGTTGACCAGGTCGGCGCTCGCCTGCACGCGCACGTTCTGCAGCGACTGCAGCGCGCCGGTGTTCTCCAGCCGTCCATCCACCGTGACCGCCAGTTCGCCGGCCTGCGCACCGATGCTGCCGGCGTTGCGCACGCCCACGCCGTGTTCATTGCCCACCAGCCAGATCTTGTTGGCGAACATGCCGCCCAGCGCGCCCACGTCCAGCGCGAAGATCGGCGCCTCGCCGCTGGCCGCCGTAGCGGTCACCTGACTGTGGTCGGCACTGACCACGTTGTTGCCGAGCGATGCCTGCAGCTGGTTGGCCCAGATGCCGGCGTTTACCTTCAGCGATCGGGTGATCAGGTCGGTGTAGTCGGCGCGGCTGGTATCGAGGCCATCTCCGTTGACCTCGATCGCCCCACCACTGACCCGATAACCTTCCAGTGCACCGGCACCGGTGAACATCGGCGTGCCGGTGGTGAGCGTGACGCGGCTGGCATTGAGGAAACCGCCGCCGTTGACCTGGATACCGGCCGGATTGGCGATGATCACCTCGGCGCGCTGTCCGGCCACTTCCACATAGCCATTGAGTCGGCTGGCCGGGCCGTTGACCTCATTGAGGATGACCCGTGCGCTGCCGGTGGCCAGCCATGGATTGCCCTGCACCCAACCGCCCAACTGCGTCTGCACCTGGCCACGCGCGTTGTTGAGGATCACTCCCTCGCGGCCGACATCGAACTGCGAATAGCGGTTGCGTGAGACACCTCCGGCCGAAGGCGTGGTGATGTTGACCATCGGCACGCCGTTCGGCGCGGTCACCACGGTGGGCCGCTCACGGCCGGGCGCAGTGGGGTCGGACACGATGTGGCCACCCGACTGCGCTTCAGCCACGGGCGCCAAGCTGACCCATCCCAATGCGCACATCAGCGCGAAGCCCAAGGGCGACAACGCGGCGCTCTGCCGGCCAGCGACCTGGCCGACCAGGCCGCCGCCGCCCTTCACCAGTTCCGAAGCGACCTGCCACACGCGCAGCGCGCGGTTGAAAACCAGGCGATAGATGCTGTTCATTTCACGAATCCTTGTGCCAGATCAGTAACGCCACGCCAGGCTGAAACCGAAGGTGGTGTAGTCGGTAGGGAAGTTGGCCGGTTTGTGCAGTGCCGAGCCCACGAAGCCATCCCAGGAAAGCTGCTGCCAGCCGCCGCGCAGGCCCAACGCCATACCGGCCAGATCACGGCCGGATTGCCATTGCGCCGATGGCCCGCCGATGCGGCCGTAGTCGGCGGCGACGTAGAACTCCTGACCGCCGCCGATGCCCAGCGACAGATCGTTGCGCAGCGACCAGCCGCGCTCACCGCTGAGCGAGCTTTCGCCGTCGAATCCACGCACCGTGTAGCGGCCACCAATCGCAAAGCGATCCTGTGGCGACAACGGCGTTCGGTTCCACTGTGCGCGCCATGCAGCGGTGTAGCGCAGGCGCTGCTTGCCCAGCTGGAACGGCACGGTGAACTGCGCGTCAGCGGTGATCACCTTCATCCGCGACGTGCCTTCCAACGGCAGGGTCGGATCCCACGCCTGCGCCATCTCTTCCGGCGAACGCAGTGCATGGAAGGCACCAGTACCGCGCCGATAAGCCACGGTGGCGTCGAGCGTGGCATTGCCGATGAACTGCTTGTGGGTCAGGCCCAGTTCCCAGCCGGAGGTGCGGCGGCGCTGCACTTCAATTTCGGTATCGTCGATGTAGTTCTTCGACGTGCGCTGCCAACCGCGACCGTATATGCCCAGCTTGGTCTTGGCGTTGCGCAGCAGCAGGCGATCCACCCGTGCCTCGGCGTTGCCGCTGCGGCCGCTGTAGTCATAGCTTTCGTAAGCGCCAACCACGGTCTGGCTGTAGTCGTAGGCACTGGCCGTGGCACCGAACAGCCAGTAGCCGTAGGGCACGTCGTAGTGCGCGGTCCAACTGTTGGTGTCCTTGCCTTGGCCGTTGAACACGCCGCGCCCGGCGCTGACGTAGAACAACTCGTTCAAGCCCAGCGGGCTGTCCAACGACAGCGTGGCGTTGGCCTGCAGTTTGCCGGTGCCCTGGCTGCCGGCATCGTCCAGGGTCACGCTGGCGCGTATCGGCGAACGCTGCTTCCAGTCGATCTGCAGGTCGCTCTGCCCGGGTGCTGCACCTTCGCCATCGGCGGGTGCGATCTTGATGTCCGCGCTGACGGTGGGCACGCGCTGCAGGTTTTCCAGGCCCTGCTCGATGTCACGCAGGTTGAGCAGGCCACCGTTGCGGATCGGCAGCGCGTTGGCGATGGCCGGATGCCGCGCATCCGCCTCGGAAAACACCGCCTCGCGGAATCGCCCCGGTACCACCGACAGCGTCAGCGTGCCGGTATTGAGATCCTGCGGTGCCGACAGCACACGGGTGGTGACATAGCCGCGCGCGATGATCGCGTTCTGCACGCGCTTCATCACTACGTTGATGCCTTCAGTGCCCAGGCAGCGGCCACTGGCGGGGTCTTCGTGCGGATCGGCTGCGGCCAATGCCCACTGGAAGCGCTTGGCGGCCTCGCCTTCCAGCACGATGCGCTCAATGCGCACGCAGGGCTGCTCCTGCGCCGGCAGGCGCTCACCCTGTTCACCCTGGCTGTTCTCAAGGCGCACATCAGGCCGGCCTTCCTGCTGCTCGCGCAGTACGCGTTCGCGCTCCTGCTGGCGCAACAGCTCCTGTGCACCCGGGTCACCCACCTGCTGGGCAGCAACACCGAAGGCCATGACCAGAAGCACCAACCCTCCACCACCGCGGCGCGCACAGCGCGCAGACTTCTTCCTTGCTCGCACAATCAATTCCAGGTTTTGATGCCACGCGTCGGTGGCCCTGCTCCCGGAAGGGGGAAGAGCCAACCCGATGGCTTGAATCGAGGTTCGCCGGGGATATGCAACGGCATGCCACCGCGCCCGACGCGAAGTGACGCATAGGCTATCGGCTGCCCGGAGGATTTCTATAGGAAAATATTCAAATACCCAGAGCTACGGGAAACCACACCGCAGACAGGGATCCAGAGTATGCGTGGGCGTGCGCGAGGTCGCAAAGCGGCGGCGTTCAGCACAACGCCTTCTTCCGGCCCACGCTACAGTCGGCGCATGACCGTATTCCTGCAGATCGAAGGCACCGCCATCGTTGACATCCCCAGCCTCTATGCGGAGATCAACCGCGTTTTCATGGCCGGCGAAGACTGGCAGCTCGGGCCCAGCCTCGATGCGCTGGACGATCTGCTGTACGGCGGCCATGGCGCGCTGGCCGGGCACGAAACCGCCACGGTGGTCTGGCGCGACATCGAGCGCAGCCGCGAGGCACTGGGACTGGAGACCACGCGTGCGTGGCTGGAAGACAAGGTCCGGCAACCGGGCACGTTCAATGCCGAAACCATCGGCCGCCAGCTGGACGCCCTGCAACGTGGCGAGGGGCAGACCTACTTCGACATCGTGATGGAGATCTTCGCCAGCCACCCGAACGTTGCACTGGTGTGCGCCTGAAGTGGCGCCCCTCCCCCCTGCGGCATCCCGCCTGCGGAACACGCCAACCGTTACAGCGCGACCGGTTGTGGTAGTACATGTCAAACGACCGATTCAGACGCCATCGCAGTCACTACCGGCCTTGGCGAGCCTGACCACGTCACGCAGGGAACTCTGGATGTCCGCGACTGAGCTACAGATGTTTTCAGGCGCCACGTCGAATTTCGCCCCGCCCGCCCGACGCTTGAAAGCAGCAAGTTCGGAGAGGCATTGACCTGCCAGCTTCCTGGCATCCAGCCTCGACGCAGCCTGAACCATTGAATTGCCCTGCGCGGCGACGTAGCACTTGTAGTCTTCGGAGAGCGCTCCGTCCATACGGAAGCGGGACAGTTCAACCAAGTTCCGAGGGGCAGCCGGACTCCTACTGCCCCCTATCAAGGCAAGACCAAGCTCAGCACCGTCAGCTCCTACACAGGCATATGGCGTCTGAGAGCACAGTGACTTGCTCTCGGAACTCTTGTGCACTACCAGCGAGGCAAGAATAGAGTGTTCGGCCATCTCCATGTCTGCCGCGAGTCTTTCTGCCAGCGGCCGGGCGGACACCGAGGAGCCATATAGAACACAAAGGACGAAGCACGAAATCAGCACAGTGGTTTTCATCGGCTCACCAGAATCTTGGGGGAAGACGCGTAAACTGATCCATCACCTGCAGAGTACTCCCTGGCTCATCGTCGATTAGCTCATTGAGCTTTTTCAGGTCCGCGGCAGCACCTGTCACGCACCCCTCGGAACAGAAGTGCGGGCCCAGCGACGGACCAAAGGCGTTTGCACAGCTGTGCGACCTTATCAGGGATCGGCCAAAGGTATTGGTTTCTGGAGCAGGCTCCAAAGCTCGGCCATTGGGCTTGCTGGTCCAGGTACTTGTCCAGTTCCATTTACCTGTCGGAATAGGGCCACGTCCTTGGAGGCTTGTACAAGCCGGGTTGTTCTTGCACTGCATCCCGCCCCCATTGTTTCCAGAGGCAACCCTGATCGAAAGGTATTGCTTTCCTTCTGTCGACGGGAAGCACTCCATTCGCTCATCCCGGATCGAGTAATAGCAGCTAGCTAGACCAAATCTGTCACTAAGCTGGATGGGCGAATTCTCGGCGTATCCGTAGGTTCCAATGCCACCCGCAATTCCGATGGGATCGCTCTGCACATAGCGTCCAGCAGACGGATCGTAGTCACGATAGTAGTTCTGGTTGAGACCAGAAACACCTTCATAGAGCTGCCCAGGGAAGCGCATCGCAAACTCAAACAGACTGCCGTCCTGGTCAGGATCCTCATTTGGGGCCGTTGCACCGAACGCCTCCCCCTTCATATCCCAACTCCAAACCGCCACGTCACGGGCTGGGTCAACGACAACGCGAGGGGTACCCAGATGATCCGGCTGGACATAGTAAAGGGCACTCTCGCTCAGCAATCCGACGGGAAGGTCGTCCAACCAGATCACCTGCTGACGCGCTACGCCTCCCTGACCGTATTCCCCCAACCACTGCCCACGCTCGTCATAGAGACTCAGGACCAAATTCCCTCCGGTCTTCCGGATGACCTGCTGGCCAAGATCGTTGTAATGGTATTCCGCAGCAACCGTGCCGTTTCGCTTCACCGCACTCAAGCGCCCCATTGCGTTGTAAGCAAACTCGCGCTCCACGCCTTGGATCGAAAGCGTGTTGCCGGCCGTATCGTAGGCACGCGACACGCCCGCAACGCTTTGCAAGCGGTGACTGTCCGACGGATAGACGTAAGCTTGGTCAGCTCCATTGACCTTCGCAGACGTGCGATTGCCTGTGGCGTCGTAGGAGTAGCTGTCGATGATCGAGCCAGTCGCCGCATCCTTGAAAGCAGTCAATCGGCTCAAGGCGTCGTAGGTCAGCGATACAGACGTTGCCCCAGTCCCACCGGCGGTGAGGCCGATCAACTCGCCCACGGCACTGAATGAGAAGGCTGCATTCAGCGCACCCGAGCCACTGCCGTTCAACCCCGACGGACGGTAGTCCTGGTCAACGTCTCGCGACAGCGTACGCCCGTTGCCGTAGATCCAGCCCGCAGAGGGGCCAAAGGGATGGCGCTTTGCACTGGAAAGCAACACGACACGAGCAGCACCCGGTCGAGTCACGCCGATCTCGGTGACGGTGCCGGCTGCATCCCGCTTGTAGTCCGCCACCGTTCCGTCAGGATAGGTGACAGAACGAAGTCGGCCAGCATTGGTATAGGCATAGCTGACGCCTACACTCTGCCCCGATGACGTCTGCACCTTGCGCGTCACATTGCCGGAGCGATCGTAGCAATACTGGGTTTTAGCGCCGTCATCCTGCATGGATGAGAGCCGCCCGATTGCAAACGACTCACCAGGTGAGCAGATGTTCTCGACTTGGTCATACACGTATGACGCAACAATTGCTTGGTCCCCATAAACCTTGCGCACCACGCGCCCCAGGGCATCGTATGTGTAGCTGCTAGCCGTGCCATTGGCGTCAACCTGCTTCGTCTGCTGCCCTGCACTGTTATAGCTGGCAGTGGTCGCGCCCGTGTCGGGGCTCTGGCGGCTCAACAAATCACCAAGCCCCGAGTAGCCGTAGGTAGTCGCCAAGCCCTTGGGATCAATAACCGAGGTGGTCCTGCCCTCTGCGTCATACTCGTATCGCGTCTCGACCGCCAACCCGGAAACGTCCTGAAGCACCCTGCTGGGCCTTCCATAGGGATCGTAATCAAACTGCGTCTTGCGCTTCAGGGCATCCGTGATGAGCTGGACGTTGTTCGCCAGGTCATATGTAAAGTCGGTTGAATTCCCCGCTGCCGTCTTCTGAGACACCAGCTGCCCCAGCTTGTTGTAAACGCGAGAGAGCGAACGCTTCAGTCCACCACCTGCGTCGAACACCTCCTCTTTGGTGCGATTGCCTGCCACATCGAGGGTATAGCGGATGTTGTTCCCGGCCCCGTCATTGATCTGAACGACACGGTGCGCATCATCGTAGGTGTAGCTGAGGGATACTCCATCGGGGTCAACAATCGATGCGACGTTGCCTGTCGGATCGTAGGACAAGGTGGTCACTCGATCGCTGGTAGACGCAGCTCCGTCCACGCTGTTCCGCTCGGTTATCGAGGTGAGCTTGCCTCGACTGGAATAGCCAAAATCATGGATTGTGCCCGTCGTTTCCCGAACGCGCGTGACACGTCCGTTGCGGTCGTAGGCCAGCCGTGTCGTCACTTGACCTACAGCATTGGTCTCGGACTGAAGGTCACCAGCACGGTGGCAGGAGCCCCCTAGAACTCCGCAACCCGACTCATCCGCGGTGAGGTAGTAGCTGTACTTGGTAACGTCCTGAACATCAGACTGCGGCCCGTCTTCGGTAAGGACAAGACCGACTTGCGGGCATTGGGTGGCATCCACCGCCGAGCAGTAGGCGGTGGTCCATTGACGAACCCCAGCTGGTGCATTGGTCGCAGCTCCGCACGCATACCCGACCGCAGCCGGAATGGCAGGATCCACCTCGCACCGCGCGACCTCCAGGCCCAACGCGTTGTACTTCCATGAACTGCTGGAAACGGCGACGCCCGCAGAGTTTTTGACCACCCGGCTCAGGGGCAAACGCAGTGCGCCGTCCCACGTGGTCGTCGTGGTGCGCTGCTGCGGGGTATCGGCGGCGTCAACCTGTTCGGCCAGCAGCCCGTCTGCCGTGTACGTCGTCCTTGTAGTGATTCCCTTGAAATCCTTGACCGACGCCGGGTAGCCGTTCGCGTCATAGGTCATGGCCTTGTAGGGCTGATTGCACTGGGTGCCGCAAGCCGCAGAGCCGCCTGACGGCATGATCCGCCCCTTCCCAGTGTCCACAAAGCCATAGTTTGACGTTGCGCCCAGCGGCCCCTTGACCGTTACCGGCATGACGCCTTTCATGATGTAGGCGGCGTAGTCAATGGTGGTCGCGTCTACCCCACCCGCGAATTCGGCGTAGTAGGCGCGGTGGCCTGCGTTGTACTTGATCGTCTCGTAGCGGATGCCCTTCTCGTCCACGATACCCGTAAGGAACGACGTGCCGGCCACGGTTGGGCTGTTGGCCGGCTCGTTGTAGACATAGCCATTGCTCGTGCCATCCGGATAAGCAACCGATGCAAGCTGCCCTGCCGTGGTGTAGCTGAATGTCTGGGACGCACCATCCGGCAATGTCACCTTGCTCAGGCGAGAAGCGGCGTCGTAGGAGAAACCCATGGTGCGACCGCGTTCGTCGGTTACCGCTAGCAGCAATCCGGGTGCCGGTGCAATTTCCGACGGCGTGGCGGCGTCTGAATGCTGAAGGGACAGCAGCTTTTTGCCTGCGGAGTCGAAGACTTCTTTCAAAAGCCCTGCCGCGTCATAGATTTCGGTCTGGCGATTGGCTGCCAACTGCAGCGCGTAGCCCACACCATCTGGGCCGGCCACCATCACGTCAGCCACGTCAGGATCCGACGACCATCCACCGCTGACCTTGGTGAACAACTCCGAGCTGCCGTCAGGCCGCAATGCCCTCAGGTAGGTGGGCTCGCCAGCCACGCCGGTATTAGACTCGAACAACTCCAAGCGCCTATCGAACAAGTGACGCCACTGAGGCCCCAAGGAAGATCCTGGCGCACGCGGGGAACTGTTGTAGAAGCGACGGAACGTCAGTCCAGAAGGGGACTCGTAATCGGTTTCCTGCCGGTAGAAGTTACCGGTCGCCGTGTTGATCGGGTCGCCCTCGAAGGGACTGCCTGGGTCGCGGGCATTGGCTGCGGCAGCGCTGTTCCTCGCGCCTCGGGCACCTGTTCCGTCCGTGGCTGAGCCAAGCCCGGCCGAGCACCGCTTTTGGCAGCCCCCAAAGTTCTTCTGGGGCTGCCCAATGCTGATCTCGGAGGCGAAAACGCTGTCGCTGGCCTTGCCATTCACGTAGATGCGCGCCGCCCAGCCGTCGTTTCCGTAGCGAACCGTGACAACAGGCGGCTTGGTGCACTTCGGGTCCTGTTGGCAGGGAGCCTGGATTTTCCCCACCAAGAAATTCACCGCGGCACCAACGCTATCAAACGACCCAACCCCGCGGAACGACTGAACCTTGTAGGGAGGACCGTAGTAGGTCGCTGCACTTGCGGTCGATAGCCCCCCCAATGCCAAGCATAAAGAGACGATCACGGCAGCCTTGTGGCTGCGTAGAGGCATGGCTGACGCCATTGGTGCACACTCCATGTGAACAGCGGTTGGCAAATCCGGCCAAGGGGCTGTGTCCGACATCAATCCCTAATGCGCGGAACGAACATCCCCCTATCACTGGGGGCCTGCACATCCTAGAACAGCCGAATGACGGTTTTTGTGCAGGAGCACACGCTTTTCGGACAGCAACGAGACAGCGACGCGCCTCCGAAAAGGAACAACTAACCACACCGCGCTAGGTCGCGTTCGGATCCAAGTGCTTCTTGATGAGATTGAGGACCCCAATGTGACGCTCTGCGGGCAATCGGGCCAGAAGAAGAATGACTTCGGCCAGCACATCCGAACTGCCATGGAAGTAGACCGGTGGCACGCCCACGCCTCACTGAGCACCGACAGGGTCTCATGGTCAGGCTCGCGCTCTCCGCGCTCATAGCGAGATAGACGGAAAGCCAGTTGGCGCTCCCTGGTTGCCGTCCAAGACGCGGTAAGGCTTTCCGGGGTCTGCGGGTGGTCGAGGGGCGATGCCCCCCCCCTGCTTGCCGTCGAGCGGGCTCTTGGCCACGCTCAGTTCGCAGATTTGGCGGCAGGTCAGCTTAAACTTGGTGCCTCGCTGGCGCGGGGCATCTGCCTGCGCCGCAACAACCGTATCCATGGTCGATCCGCCGTGTATCCGTCGCAACATCGATTTGATGCTCTTTGAGTGACCGCCGCAACCGTGGCGCAACGAAGAACCCCGTTACTCGCCGTCAGTGACCTGGATCGATCGCTACAAACGTAGGAAGCTCAATTGCAAACCACTGATTCAAAAGCGAAACCGTCTGCATCCAAGGCCAGTGCAGAGCACACGCCCCTCATGAAGCAGTTCTTCGCAGCCAAGTCCGACTACCCGGACCTGCTGCTGTTCTTCCGCATGGGCGACTTCTACGAGCTGTTCTACGACGACGCGCGCAAGGCCGCGCGCCTGCTCGACATCACCCTGACACAGCGCGGCAGCTCCGGTGGTGCACCGATTCCGATGGCCGGCGTGCCGGTACACGCCTACGAGGGCTACCTGGCACGACTGGTGGCGCTGGGCGAATCGGTGGCGATCTGCGAACAGATCGGCGACCCGGCACTGGCCAAGGGTCTGGTCGAACGCAAGGTGGTGCGCATCGTCACCCCGGGCACCGTTACCGACGAGGCGCTGCTGGACGAGCGCCGCGACACCCTGTTGATGGCCCTGTCGCGCAACAAGAGCGGCTATGGGCTGGCATGGGCCGATCTGGCCGGCGGCCGCTTCCTGGTCAACGAAGTCGACACCGACGACGCACTCGAGGCCGAGCTGGCCCGCCTGGAGCCGGCCGAACTGCTGGTGCCGGATGAAGAGAACTGGCCCGACTTCCTGCGCCAGCGCAGCGGCGTACGTCGCCGCGCGCCGTGGCTGTTCGACGCCGACAGTGGCCGCCGCCAGCTGCTGAACTTCTTCAAGCTGCATGACCTGAGCGGCTTCGGCATCGACGACAAGCCGCGCGCCACCGCCGCTGCCGGCGCCCTGCTCGGCTATGTCGAGGAAACCCAGAAGCAGCGCCTGCCGCACCTGACCTCCATCTCGATGGAAACCGCCGGCGAAGCGATCGCGATGAACGCGGCAACGCGGCGCCATCTGGAGCTGGACACCCGCGTCGACGGCGATACCCGCAATACCCTGCTCGGCGTGCTCGACAGCACGGTGACGCCGATGGGCGGCCGCCTGCTGCGCCGCTGGCTGCATCGGCCGCTGCGCCTGCGCGAGGTGCTGGTGCAGCGCCACCACGCGGTGGAAACACTGATCGACCGTGGCGCGGACGCAGATATCCGCGAGCAGTTCCGCCGCCTCGGCGACCTGGAACGCATCCTCACCCGCGTCGCCCTGCGCTCGGCACGACCGCGCGACTTCTCCACCCTGCGCGATGGCCTCGGCCTGCTGCCGGCCGTACGTGAGGTGCTGGCACCACTGGATTCACCGCGCCTGCAGACCCTGCACGCCGCGCTCGGCGAACACGATGAATGCGCCCACCTGCTGGCCAGCGCGATCGCCGACATGCCGCCGCTCAAGCTCAGCGATGGTGGCGTGCTGGCCGATGGCTTCGACGCCGAGCTGGATGAGCTGCGCCGCCTGTCGACCCACGCCGACCAGTTCCTGGTCGACCTGGAACAGCGCGAGCGCGAGAGCAGCGGCATCGCCACCCTGAAGGTCGGCTACAACCGTGTGCATGGCTACTACATCGAAATCAGCAAGGGCCAGTCCGACCGTGCGCCGGTGCACTACACCCGCCGGCAGACACTGACCAACGCCGAGCGCTACATCACCGAAGAACTGAAGGCATTCGAGGACAAGGTACTGTCCGCCCGCGACCGTTCGCTGTCGCGCGAAAAGTACCTTTACGAGCAGCTGCTGGACACGCTGGGCACCCAGCTGGAGCCGCTCAAGCAGTGTGCTGCCGCACTCAGCGAACTGGACGTGCTGGCCGCCTTCGCCGAACGTGCGCAGGCGCTGGACTGGGCGCGCCCGGAACTGCAGGCCGAGCCGTGCCTGAAGATCGAGCGCGGCCGCCATCCGGTGGTGGAAGCGGTGCGTGACCAGCCGTTCGAGCCCAACGACCTGGACCTGCACCCGGACCGTCGCATGCTGGTCATTACCGGCCCGAACATGGGCGGTAAATCGACCTACATGCGGCAGAACGCGCTGATCGTGCTGCTGGCCCACATCGGCAGCTTCGTGCCGGCCAGTCGCGCGTTGATCGGCCCGATCGACCGCATCCTGACCCGCATCGGCGCCGGTGATGACCTTGCCCGCGGGCAGTCGACCTTCATGGTCGAGATGGCCGAAACCAGCTACATCCTGCATCACGCCACTGCGCATTCGCTGGTGCTGATGGACGAGATCGGCCGCGGCACGTCCACCTACGACGGCCTGGCCCTGGCCGACGCGGTGGCGCGCCACCTCGCCTACGAAAACCGCTGTTACACGCTGTTTGCGACCCATTACTTCGAACTGACCGCGCTGGCCGACGAACAGCACGAGGGTGGCCGCAGCGGCATCGCCAACGTGCATCTGGATGCCGTCGAGCACGGCGAAGCGCTGGTGTTCATGCATGCGGTGAAGGACGGCCCGGCCAACCGCAGCTTCGGCCTGCAGGTGGCTGCCCTTGCCGGTCTGCCGCGCGCCACCGTGGCACAGGCGCGTCGACGCCTGGCCGAGCTGGAACAGCGCGGCGGCGAAAGCCATGCCGCCGAACTCGCCCCGCAGGCGCTGGATGCACCGCAGCAGTTCGGACTGTTCGCCGCCCCGCCGAACAAGGCGCAGGAAGCGCTGGCCGCGATCGACCCGGACGAGCTGACCCCGAAGCAGGCACTGGAAGCGCTGTACCGGTTGAAGGCCCTGCTGTAACGCAGAGCGCAGGTTCCGCCGGCCCTGCCCGGCAGAACCCCGCCATGAAGTCTTCGCATTGCCGTCGTGTACACGGCGTTATGCTCGGGCGGTTCGCCCTTCACAGACCGGAGACCGCCATGAACACCGAATCCCTCGCCGCATCCCTCTTCCAGCAGCTGCAGCAGAGCCAAGGCCTGCAGCAGGTCTCGCAGCAGCTCGGCCTGGACAGCAGCCAAGCTACTCAGGCTGTCGGCAGCGCCCTGCCCCTGCTGCTCGGCGCGATGGGCCAGAACGCCAGTGAGCCGCAGGGCGCGCAGTCCCTGCTCAATGCCCTGCAGCGCGACCACCTCGGTTCGGCCGGCGGCGGTGGTGGCGGCTTCGATCTCGGCAGCATCCTCGGCGCGGTGATGGGCGGCGGCGGTGGCAACGCCACCAACGGTGCCGGCATCCTCGGCCACGTCTTCGGTGGGCAGACCTCGCAGGCGGCCGAAGCACTGGGCCAGAAGACCGGCCTGGACAGCAGCAAGTCCAGCCAGCTGCTGGCGATCCTCGCCCCCATCGTCATGTCGTTCCTGGCCCAGCGGTTTGCCCAGAGCGGCAACCCCGGCCAGCTCAGCCAGGCCCTGGGCCAGGAAGCACAGCAATCCGGCGGCGGCATCGGCAGCCTGCTCGGCGGTGCGCTCGACCAGGACGGCGATGGCCAGTTCGGCGCCAGCGATCTGCTCAAGCTCGGCGCGGGGCTGCTCAAGCGCTGATCGCGCACAACGATCCAAGCGCTGCCGACCATAGGTAGCCACTATCGCAGCGGTTGAATCAATCGAATTTACCCATCGTTAGGCGATGCCTATGGTGGGTAAGCGATCTGATTCCCTCATTCGCCAGTCCACAGGTAGAGACCCATGAAAAGCGAAGCGAAGTGCCCGTTCAACCATGCCGTCGTCGGTGATGCGACGACCAATCGCGACTGGTGGCCGAACCAGCTGCGCGTGGACCTGCTCAACCAGCACTCCACGCGCTCCAACCCCCTCGATGCGGGCTTCGACTACGCCAAGGCCTTCAACGGGCTGGACTACAGCGCTCTGAAGGCCGACCTGAAGGCGTTGATGACCGAGTCGCAGGACTGGTGGCCGGCTGACTTCGGCCACTACGGCGGCCTGTTCATCCGCATGGCGTGGCACAGCGCCGGTACCTACCGCATCGACGATGGCCGTGGCGGCGGTGGCCGCGGCCAGCAGCGCTTCGCGCCGCTCAACAGCTGGCCGGACAACGTCAGTCTGGACAAGGCGCGACGCCTGCTGTGGCCGATCAAGCAGAAGTATGGCCAGGCCATTTCCTGGGCCGACCTGCTGATCCTGACCGGCAACGTCGCATTGGAATCGATGGGCTTCAAGACGCTCGGCTTTGCCGGCGGCCGTCCCGATACCTGGGAGCCAGACCAGGACGTGTACTGGGGCCGCGAGACCACCTGGCTCGGCGGCGACGTGCGTTACAAGCACGGCTCGGAGGGTGTGGAAGAGAACCACGGCGTGCTGGTGTCCGATGACGACGCTGATGGCGACGTGCATTCGCGCAAACTGGAAAACCCGCTGGCCGCAGTGCAGATGGGCCTGATCTACGTGAACCCGGAAGGCCCGGACGGCAATCCCGATCCGGTGCTGGCCGCGCATGACATCCGCGATACCTTCGGCCGCATGGCGATGGACGATGAAGAGACTGTCGCCCTGATCGCCGGTGGCCACAGCTTCGGCAAGACCCACGGCGCCGGCCCCGCCGACAACGTCGGCAAGGAACCGGAAGCAGCGGGCCTGGAAAGCCAGGGCCTGGGCTGGGCCAACAGCTTTGGCAGCGGCAAGGGTGGCGACACCATCACCAGCGGCCTGGAAGTGACCTGGACCCGCACCCCGGCGCAGTGGAGCCACGACTTCTTCGAGATCCTGTTCGGCAATGAGTGGGAACTGAGCAAGAGCCCGGCCGGTGCCCACCAGTGGGTCGCCAAGAATGCGGATGCGGTGATTCCCGATGCGCACGATCCGTCGAAGAAGCACCGCCCGACGATGCTGACCACCGACCTGTCGCTGCGCATGGATCCGGCCTACGAAAAGATCTCGCGGAAATTCCTGACGGATCCGCAGGCCTTCGCCGATGCGTTCGCCCGCGCCTGGTTCAAGCTGACCCATCGCGACATGGGTCCGCGTGCGCGCTATCTCGGCCCGGAAGTACCCGCCGAGGAATTCATCTGGCAGGACCCGGTGCCGGAAGCGAAGCACCCGCTGATCGACGCCAAGGACATCGCCGCGCTGAAGCAGAAGATCGCGGCGACCGGCCTGAGCGTGACTGAGCTGGTGTCGACGGCGTGGGCCTCGGCCTCGACCTTCCGCGGTTCGGACAAACGCGGTGGCGCCAACGGTGCGCGCGTGCGCCTGACGCCGCAGAAGGACTGGGCGGTAAACCAGCCGCAGCAGTTGGCCAAGGTGTTGGCCGCGCTGGAAAAGGTCCAGGCCGAGTTCAACGGCGCGGGCAGCAAGCAGGTGTCGCTGGCCGACCTGATCGTGCTGGCCGGTGGCGTCGGCATCGAGCAGGCGGCAAAGGCCGGTGGCCATGACCTGAGCGTGCCGTTCACCCCGGGCCGCACCGATGCCAGCCAGGAGCAGACCGACGTCGAATCGTTCGCGGTGCTGGAACCGGCTGCCGATGGCTTCCGCAACTACCTCAAGGGCGCTTACAGCGTGCCGGGTGAGGCGCTGCTGATCGACAAGGCGCAGCTGCTGACCCTCACCGCACCGGAAATGACCGCGCTGGTCGGTGGCCTGCGCGTGCTCGGCACCAACGTCGATGGCGGTAAGCACGGCGTGTTCACCAATCGACCCGGCACGTTGAGCAACGACTTCTTCGTCAACCTGCTGGACATGGGCACGACCTGGAAGGCGACCGGCCGCGAAAGCTATGAGGGCCGCAGCCGCGGCGATGGCGCTGCACGCTGGACCGGCACCCGTGCGGATCTGGTGTTCGGTTCCAACGCCGTGCTGCGCGCATTGGCCGAGGTGTACGCCAGTGCCGATGGCGAGAAGAAGTTCGTGCAGGATTTCATCGCCGCCTGGACGCGGGTGATGGAACTGGACCGCTACGACCTGCACGGTTGACGTGACCGGGTAGATGCCAAGCTTGGTTGGCACACAACACAGCGCCCACCAAGGTGGGCGACTACCAAAGCGGTCGCACCATGCTCTGGTAGGTGCCAACCTTGGTTGGCACACGGCACAACGCCCACCAAGGTGGGCGACTATCGATGCACTCGCCGGGCATGGCCCGGCGCTACCGCGGAGGCGTCAGCGCGCCCCCGCCTTCAACCGCTGCAGGATCGGTGCGAACAACGGCGCCTGCATCGAACGCGGCGGCTGCACGGCTTCACCCTTTTCGACCGCCTGCCAGTACGATCCCGGCAGCGGCTTGTCGCCCAGTTCGTAGTCCATGCCGTCCCAACCATCCTCACGGAAGGCATAGAACGCCCAATGCACCTTCTGCTGCTCGGCCACCGCCAGCACATCGCGCAGGTAGGCGCCGCAATCCGGCCAGCGACGCATGCAGCCGAACTCACCGATCACCATCCGGTTGGCACCGATGCCATGCGTCTTCGCCCAGTCCATCGGCTGCTGCAGGTAGCTGCGCACGCGTGAGGCGTCCCAGCGCTCGCTGCGGTCGCCAAACGGCACTTCGGCGGGATAGCGGTACGGTTTGTCGCGCTTCTGGTTCGGCGCACTGGTGGCCGCGTACGGCTCATACATGTGCACGCTGTACAGCAGCTTCGTGTCGTCCAGCGGCGCAGGCCAGTAGTCGAACGCATCGGCCGCGGCATACCAGCCGGCATCAAGCATCAACGGCATGTCTGCATCGACTTCGCGCACGCTGGCAACCAGCTCCTTGTACAGCTGGCGCAGGTCGCGCGGCCCACCCTGCACCCCGGCGTACCACTTCAGCATGTCCTCGCGGGAGGCATGTTCGGCCAGCGCAGTGCCATATTCCGGCGCCGGCTCGTTGATCAGGTTGTAGCCGGCCAACGCCGGGTGCCCCTTCAGCGCGGCGGCCAGATCACGCCAGAAGCGCTGCGCAGGTGCATGGTTGTCCAAAGACTGCCACAGACGCTGGTCGACCACGTCGCCGTTCTTCTGTTTCCAGCGCAGCAGCGGCAGTGACAGCGGCACCAGCACCACCTTCAGGCCCACGGCATTGGCGTCATCCAGCGCGCGACGCAGGGTGGTCACGTCGGCCTGGACCAGTCCTTGATAGTGATCGGCATCGCCCATCAGGAAATCGCGGCCGCCGGCACTGCGCCACTTGTCCGGGGTCAGTCGTACCCAGGTAGCGCCGGTGTCACGCAGGGCCTGGAAATAGGCCTTGTCCGGCGGCGCTTCATTGAAGCTGTTGCCACCGCGCTGCGGGGTATCCCAGAAGGTGATGTCGGCGGCGAACACCGGGACGGCGGCGGACAGGGCCAGGCACAGCAGGCTGCGGCGCAGGAACATGGCGGACTTCCATGAGGAGGACGTTCCAACGTGCGGGGCGCAAGCCGAACGGTGGCTGAGCGCAGGTGCCACAGCGCCCACCAAGGTGGGCGGCTACCAGAGCCGCGCATGACCCGGTAGCTGCCAACCTTGGTTGGCATTCGCAGATTGCGTCAAAGCGCGTCGAGATCACCCAGGGCGCGGATCAACCGGCGTGCGCGCTTGTCCGGCTTGTGCTCCGGTGCCTGGTAGCCATCACGCGCGGCAATGCGCAGCGCACGCAGTTCGGCACGACGCGCTTTGGAGGCCTCGCTCTCGGCATACAACTGCTGCGCCATCGGCGCCGGACCGCGCTGGTCGCTCAGGCCCAGCACCTGGATCTCGAAATGTTCTTCACCGCGATCGACCAGCAGCTGCTCCCCCACACGCACCGCGCGCGAAGATTTCGGGCGCTGCCCGGCCACGGATACCTTGCCGGTCTCGATCGCCTGTTTGGCCAGGCTGCGGGTCTTGAAGAAGCGGGCCGCCCACAGCCAGATGTCCAGACGGACGCTGGGCGCCAACGGGGAAAGCTCGGACATCGGTAGGGACTACTCCGTTCGCTTGTTCAGGGGGCGCGGATTGTCGGGGTCGGTACGGCAACCAGTGCCCCCGATCAATGCCGGCGTTCCGGCCGCCAGATCCTGGCGCTGGCTGCCGACCAGGCACTCGGGGCGGTCGGTCGGCCGCACCTGGGTATCGCCCAGCCGGTCACCTGACGAACATGCGGCCAGTGCCGCTGCGATCAAGGGCACCGCGATCATCCGCATCGCCTGCTGTCGTTGATGCATTGCCACATCCTGCAAACCGGCTTGATGCTAGTGTGCGCCTCCCGGGAATCGATCACCACTCCATGGCCAAAGCGCCGCTTGACCTGACCTCTGGCCCGATCGGGCGCAACCTGCTGCTGTTCGCTCTGCCGATCCTGGCAGGCAACATCGCGCAGTCGCTGAACGGCTCGGTGAATGCGGTATGGGTGGGGCGCTTCCTCGGCGAAGCGGCACTGACCGCAACCGCAAACGCCAACAACATCATGTTCTTCCTGATCGGTTCGGTGTTCGGCTTCGGCATGGCCTCGACCATCCTGATCGGCCAGGCCATCGGTGCACGCGACATCGCCCAGGCACGGCGCGTGGTCGGCACCAGCGCCACGTTCTTCATCGGCCTGTCGGTGATCATCGCCATCGCCGGCTGGTTCCTGGCCCACCCGCTGCTGGCGGCGATGGGCACGCCTGCCGCCTCGCTGCCCTTGGCCGAGGCCTACCTGCGCATCATCTTCCTGGCGATGCCGACGCTGTACGCCTTCGCCTTCCTCAGCGCGGCGCTGCGTGGTGCCGGCGACTCGCGCACACCGTTCCGCTTCCTGCTGGTCTCGGTGGTGCTGGACATCGCCCTGAACCCGGTGCTGATCTTCGGCATGGGGCCGTTCCCGGAACTGGGCATCGCCGGCTCGGCCTGGGCCACGCTGGTGTCGCAGACGCTGTCGCTGGCCGGCCTGCTGCTGTACATGCGGCACAAACGGCACACGCTGTGGCTGGGCCGCGCCGATATGCACCTGTTCAAGCTGGACATGACCATCCTGCGTTCGCTGGTGGTCAAGGGCGTGCCGATGGGCCTGCAGATGGTGCTGATCTCGCTGTCGGTGATCATGCTGATGACGATGGTCAACCAGTACGGCACCGACACCGGCGCGGCCTACGGTGCGTCGCTGCAACTGTGGAACTACGTGCAGATGCCGGCGATGGCGATCGGCGCGGCGTGTTCGTCGATGGCCGCGCAGAATGTCGGTGCGCAGCGCTGGGATCGCGTGCGTGGTACCGCACGCCAGGGCATCCTGTTCAACTTCCTGCTGACCGGCGCGTTGATCCTGCCGCTGGTACTGCTGGACCAGTACTCGTTGGCATTGTTCCTGCCGCAGGGCAGCGAGTCGCTGCAGATCGCACGGCATCTGAACCACATCGTGATCGGTTCGTTCCTGTTCTTCGGCGTCAGCTTCGTGATCTCCGGCGTGGTGCGCTCCACTGGCGCGGTGCTGCCACCGCTGCTGATCCTGGCAGCGTCGCTGTGGGGCGTGCGCGTGCCGTTCGCCGAATTCCTGCAGCCGTACTGGGGGGCGGACGCGATCTGGTGGAGCTTCCCGGCCGGTTCGCTGGTATCGATGCTGCTGTCGCTGGCGTATTACCGCTGGGGTGGCTGGCGCAAGGCGCGGATGATCAGCAAGCCGGTGCACGCGGAAGAACTCGCCACGCCATCGGAGATTCCGGCCTGCCCGCCCTCGCCGGTGGCTGATCCGGATGCGGCGCTGGAAACCACCCCACCGCGTTGAACCTGTCCGGTAGTGCCGGCCGCTGGCCGGCAACCGCGCGAGCCTGCGAAGTCCATGGAGTTGCCGGCCAGCGGCCGGCACTACCGCTTCTTCTTTTCTACGTTGTGCTTGGGGGAACTACATGCGTTCGCCGGGCAGAGCGCTGGCCTGCTGCACCCAGTCAAGGAACCGCGCCTCGTCCAACGCCTCATTTTCAAGGATGTGCAGGTAGCGCGTGTCGGCGCTCTTGGACGGTTCCGGCGGAACAGGCTGCAACAGCGCACCGCGGAAGAACGCGACCTTGATGTAGCGGGCGAAGCAATGAAAGCTGAGGAACCAGCCCTCGCCGGCAGCAACGCCGTACATCGGCGAGTTCCATTTCACCGCCTTGTGCACGCCGGGCACGGCCTGTTCGATCAGTGCGTCCAGACGTGCACCAACGGCCCGCTTCCAATCCGGCATGGCGGCGATATAGGCCTGCACGGGCACATCACCCTCGCCCTTGGCGATCTGCGGGTTACCACCGGACAGCAGCTTGGGCGCAGCACTGTTGGCAGATCGCTTGGCGGGCATCGCAGGGGCCATGGGGGGGTCGAAGGCCCGAGCCTACGCCGCCGCCCGGCAGCGGTCACGGCGCACTGCGCCATGGCCTCAGAGGCTGCGGCGGAACTGCTGCCAGGTGGGCAACTTGCGGGCGCCGCGCAGGAACCACATCAGGGTGGCCATCACCAGGCCGAACATCGCGCCGGCTGCCACCCCGGCAAGCAACAGCAGCTCCAGCGCCGGGGCCCTGCCCTGCCACAACAGCAGCCACATCAGCACCGTCCAGAACACGCCGAACAGCAGGCCCTGCAGCAATGCATTGGTCAGGAAACCAGCCAGTATCGGCGGTGGCAGCGCGATACCCAGCCGCCACAGCATGCGGTGCAGCAAGGGGGCCGCTTCCCGCCGCGGTACGCCGGAACCGTCCAGGAAGCGCAATGCCACCTGGATGTCTGCCGGATATCGATGGTCGGTTTCATCCATCCACTGAAACTAACGAGACGATCCCGCAAACGCAAACGGCCGCCCGAAGGCGGCCGTCGCGGCAACAACCGAAGTTGTTTATCAGCCCTTGGTTGCCAGACGGGCAGCCTTGGCGGCAGCAGCAGCAGCCAGATCTTCCTTGATGCGGGCAGCCTTGCCTTCCAGGCCACGCAGGTAGTACAGCTTGCCGGCGCGGACCTTACCACGACGCTTCACTTCGACCGAGTCGATGATGGCGCTGTGGGTCTGGAACACGCGCTCGACGCCGTAACCGTGCGAGATCTTGCGCACGGTGAACGAGGAGTTCAGGCCGCCGTTCTTGGTCGCGATGACAACGCCTTCATAGGCCTGCACGCGCTCGCGGGTACCTTCCTTCACCTTCACGTTGACGATAACGGTGTCGCCCTGGCTGAACTGCGGCAGTTCACGGGTGATCTGGGCGGATTCGAATTCCGCGACGATGGACTTGTTCAGCTTGCTCATGGGTTACACCGATTCATTGTTCGGGTGGGCGTGTCATTCGACAGCGTAGGCTCATGCAGTCACCGGACTGTGCTGCACGTTTGTTTTGGGTACTGCGCGCCGGCCGAGGCTGGCGGTAATTGACCATCATAGCCGATAAAGCGGGGCTGGCGCTAGGGCCTGCCCTTTTCTGCAGGGGCCTGGCGGGCTTGTGCCAGCAGCTTGCGGTCGGCCTTGCCCAGCGCCTGTTCATCCAGCAGGTCCGGGCGCCGCTGCGCGGTACGGATCAACGACTGCTGCCGGCGCCAGGCGGCGATGGCGGCATGGTTGCCCGAGCGCAGCACGTCCGGCACGTCACCCAGCGGATGCTGGGCCGGCTGGCTGAAATGTGGGCAGTCGAGCAGGCCGAGGTCGCCCTCGAAACTGTCCTGAGCGGCCGATTCGGCGTCATTCAAGGCGCCTTCCTGCAGCCGGGCCACCGCGTCGATGATGACCGCAGCCCCCAGCTCGCCACCGGACAACACGTAGTCGCCGAGGGAGATCTCCTCATCGACATTGGCGGCCAGGAAACGTTCGTCGATGCCCTCATAGCGGCCACAGAGCAGGACCATGCGCGGCAATGCCGCCAGTTCCCGCACCTTGGCCTGGGTCAGCGGCGCGCCCTGCGGGCTGAGATGGATCACCCGCGCAGGCGTCGGATCGGCCTCGCGGATCGCCTGCAGGCAGGCCTGCAGCGGTTCGATCAGCATCACCATGCCCGGGCCACCGCCGAACGGACGGTCGTCCACCCGGCGGTAGTTGCCCTCGGCGTAATCACGGGGATTCCAGCCATGCAGGCTGAACAACCCCTTTTCCTGCGCACGGCCGACCACGCCCAGCCCAGCGGACTGGGCGAGGAAATCGGGGAACAGGGTGATGACGTCGAAACGCATGCTCACACTCAGAACTCGGGGTCCCAGTCGACCACGACCAGATTGGCCTCGAAGTCGACGGATTTGACGAACTCCGGCACGACGAACGGAATCATCCGCTCGCGATCACCGCGTACGACCACCACATCGTTGGCGCCGGTACTGAACAGGTGCGAGACCTGGCCGAGGGCAACGCCTTCGACGGTCTTCACATCCAGGCCTTCCAGGTCGACCCAGTAATACTCGTCGGCACTCGGCGGCGGCAGCGCACTGCGGGCCACGAAGACCTCGGTGCCGTGCATTGCCTCGACCGTGTCGCGATCCTCGATACCCGGGAAACGGGCTACAAGGTGCTTGCCGGTATCCCGGCCACGGGCGCCTTCAAGCGTCGATTCCTGCCCGTTGGGGCTGCGCAGGATCCACGGTTGGTAACGGAAAATAGCGGAACGCGGCTCGGTCCAGGACTCGAGCTTAATTTCGCCGCGCACACCAAAAGCGCCGACAACCCTGCCAAGCAGGATGCGGCGCTCGTTATCTTTCATCTGCGTTCAATCAGATGGGCCGCACCAGGGCGCGGCCCGTCAGGCTCAGGCCGCAGCGGCCTGGGACTTGCTCGCTTCCTTGATCAGGTTGCGAACTTTCTCGGTCGGCTGGGCGCCGTTCTTGACCCAATGGTCAACGCGGGCCAGGTCCAGCTCGATGCGCTTCTCGCCACCCTGTGCAACCGGGTTGTAGAAACCAACGCGCTCGATGTTGCGGCCGTCGCGGGCGCTGCGGACGTCGGTGACGATGATGTGGTAGAACGGACGCTTCTTGGCGCCGCCGCGGGTCAGTCGAATCTTGACCATGGTGGTTTTTTCCTATTGCCCAGTCGCCAGGATGGCGCGGTAAGCGGGCGATTATAGCGGCAGAGTCCGGCCGAGCCAACCCCGGGGTAGACGCCCGGGGTCAGATCCCTTTTGCCGAGCAAAAGGGATCTGACCCCAGCGACTTCCCGTTCAGGAAAGCGCCTGCCAAGGCACCCGGTCCAGCACCGCCCTGCCCTGTTCGGCCAGGGCCTGCGAACCCGGCAGCACGTAACCGTCGATGGCATCCAGCGCCCACAGCCCGCTGGCATTGCAGGCGAAGGCGGCCTGTATGCCGGCCAGCTCATTCAATTGCAGCGGGCGGATCTGCTGTTCGCCCACCCAGCACGCCTGCAGCAGCGCTTCAGCGGTTCCCCGCAGCGCAGGCGCCTGCGGCCAGATCAGCTGTTCGCCATCATGTACGGCCAGGTTCCAGGTCGTGCCCTCGCTGATCTGCCCATCGGCGGTCACCAGCAATGCATCGTCGAACCCCGCTGCCAGCGCGGCACGGCGCTGGGCGAACAGGCCGAACGTGCCGACATGCTTGATCTGCGGTAGCTCGCGCTGCCAGGTCACGCTGCGTACGCGCTTCGGTGCGGTCAGCGCGACCGGCGCGGACACGGCAACCAGTACATCCACCGGCACGCTGGCCAGCGGATCGCGGAAATCGAAACGCCGCGAAAACACGGTGACCCGCATCGCTGCGTCGACCTGGCGGGCCTGCTGCAGCGCCTGTGCCATCCACGCCTGCACCTGCACGATATCGAGCCGGCTGCCGAACAACGCCTGCGTTGCCTGCGCCAGCCGCTGCAGATGCAGATCGAGCCCCTGCACCGCGCGGCCACGAACCTGCAGCGAGGTGAAGTGGCCGTAGTTGGTCAGCGCCGGCAACAGGTCTTCGACCCGCGCCGTGGCGCCGTTGCAGGTTACCGTCATCGCAGCAGCGCCTGCGCCTGTTCCCACATATCACGCAGCACGTCGGCGGCTGGCGCTGCCGGTGCCATCCACGCCGACTGCCCGGCCCAGGCCTGCATCGCGGCAAGCCGGTTTTCCTGCGTGGCCTGCTTGCGCATCGGTCCGGTCAGGCCACGCTGCACCGGATACGGGCGCGGCGCGGGTGCGCCCTCGGCGGCAGCTGCACGCACGTAGGCGGTCGCCAGGCCACGGCCCAGGCGCCCACTGAAAGCGCGGGTCGGCCAGGTGTCTTCGGGTTCGCTGCGGGCCAACGCATCGGCCCATGCCGGTGCCAACGCCGCTTCGGGTGTGCGCAGGAAAGCCGTGCCGATCTGCACCGCGCTGGCCCCGAGCATCAAGGCAGCAGCAATGCCGCGACCGTCGCCGATTCCACCCGCAGCGATCACCGGAATACTCAGGTTGTCCGCCAGCCGCGGCAGCAGCGCAAACAGGCCGACCAGCTGCTGTTCGGCGCGTATCGGATCGAAGGCGCCGCGATGGCCACCGGCTTCGGCGCCCTGCGCGACCACCGCGTCAGCACCCGCATCCTGTGCAGCACGCGCTTCGGCCAGCGTCGTGGCGCAGGCAATCCAGGCGATGCCCGCATCCTTCAACTGCTGCACATGACGCGGCGACAGCACGCCCATGATGGTCGAGGCCACCGCCGGCCGTGCCGCAAGCAGTGCACTGAACTGCTCCTCGAAATCGGCAGGCGTGGCATCCGCTGCGCTGGCCGCAACCTCCGGCCCCCACTGCCCCAGGAAAGCACGCGTGGCGGCCTCGGCGGCCACATCGCGCACCGGCGCGGGATCGGGCAACCACAGGTTCACCTGCGCCGGCCCGCTGGACGCGGCCCGGAAGTCCTCCATCCATCGGCCGATATCAGCCGCGGGCGACAACACGGCGCCCATCGCGCCCATGCTGCCGGCGTTGGCCAGCGTGGCCGAAAGCGGAACCGGACAGGCGCCGGCCATCGGTGCCAACAGGATCGGCAGCTGCAATGAAAAACGCCGACAGAAATCGTCGGCGCGTTCGAGAATCGGCGAAAGGCTCACGCGACGCACCTGTGGGAGGAGTCGCTGCCAGCATACGCCAGACATTGTGGACGGGAGCGTCGCATCGGGCGATCCGCTCCCGCGTTGCTCAGCGTGCAGACACCGCGTAGGTGCGGACCAGCTGGCTGTCCATTTCTTCGTTGAACTTGAAGGTCACATAGCGCGCATCGTCCGCGGCGAACTCCTCCTCGGCGCTGGCGCGGCCGATCTCGGTGCCCTCGGCATCCAGCGCACGCGCCACCAGCTTGCCCTTGAAGGCCTTGTCGGCCACGACGTAGACCGCCGCGTCCTTGGAGCCCATGCCCCGGCTCTTGCCGAGGGTGACGGTAAGGCCCTGCGCGGCCAGGCCCGGATCGGCCTGCAGCGTCACGTTCATCTTCTTGTCCACGCCCTCGCCCAGCCCGGCGACGAAATCGGCAGCGGTGCCACTGATGGCACTACCGGCCTTCTGCGACACGGAGGTGTCGTCCTTGCAGGCAACCAGGCCCAGGGCCAGCGCCATCACCACGATCGACTTGTTCATGCACATTCCTTTGATTGATTCCGCGGGTTGTTCAAGCGTTCGATACAGCGCGCGCTCAGCGGAACGGCATGCCACGGCCGCCCATGGCGCCCATCATGCCCTTCATGCTGCGCATCATGCCCTTCATGCCGCCACCGGCCATCTTGCTCATCATCTTTTCCATCTGCATGTACTGCTTCATGAGCTTGTTGACGTCGGCCGGCTGGGTGCCCGAGCCGCGCGCGATGCGGGCACGACGCGAGCCATTGAGCAGGTTCGGGTTGCGCCGTTCCTTCTTGGTCATCGAGCTGATGATGGCGATCATGCGCGGCACTTCCTTGCCCTGGCTGACCTGCTGCTTGAGGTGCTCGGGAATCTGGCCCAGGCCCGGCAGCTTGTCCATCAGGCCACCGATGCCGCCCATGTTCTGCATCTGCTCCAGCTGGTCACGCATGTCGTTCAGATCGAACTTCTTGCCCTTGGCGACCTTCTCGGCCAGCTTCTGCGCCTTGTCCTTGTCGACCTGCTGCTCGACCTGCTCGACCAGCGACAGCACGTCGCCCATGTCGAGGATGCGGCTGGCGATACGGTCCGGGTGGAAGACATCCAGACCTTCCGGCTTTTCGCTGACACCGACGAACTTGATCGGCTTGCCGGTGATGTAGCGCACGCTCAGCGCGGCGCCGCCACGGGCGTCACCATCGGTCTTGGTCAGCACCACGCCGGTCAGCGGCAGCGCATCGCCGAAGGCCTTGGCGGTATTGGCCGCGTCCTGGCCGGTCATGGCGTCGACCACGAACAGGGTTTCAGCCGGGTTGACCGCAGCGTGCAGGGCCTTGATCTCGGCCATCATCGCTTCGTCGATGGCCAGGCGGCCGGCGGTATCGACCAGCAGCACGTCGACGAACGACCTGCGCGCGTCATCAATGGCGGCGCGGACGATGGCCTCCGGCTTCTGGTCAGCGCTGGACGGGAAGAACAGCACGCCCACCTGCTCGGCCAGCGTCTTCAGCTGCTCGATCGCCGCCGGACGGTAGACGTCGGCCGAGACCACCATCACCTTCTTCTTGCGCTTTTCCTTCAGGTGCTTGGCCAGCTTGCCGACCGTGGTGGTCTTGCCGGCGCCCTGCAGGCCCGCCATCAGGATGCTGGCCGGAGCGGGAACGTTGAGGTTCAGGTCGCTGGCTTCGGCGCCCATCACCGCGGTCAGCTCGTCGCGCACGACCTTGATCAGGGCCTGGCCCGGGGTCAGCGACTTCAGCACTTCCTGGCCGACCGCACGCACCTTGATGCGCTCGATCAGGGCCTGCACCACCGGCAGCGCGACGTCGGCTTCGAGCAACGCGATGCGGACCTCGCGGGTCGCCTCGCGGATGTTCTCTTCGGTCAGGCGGCCACGGCCGCGCAGGCGCTCGATGGTGCCGGAAAGGCGCTGGGTCAGGGACTCGAACATGCGGCGCAACCTGTCTGAAAGCGGGGGACAATAAGGCCCACAGTATAACGGGTCCACCGCGCTCCCCGGACTGCGACGCCAGGCCCGTCGCCAGCACCCCGGGGGTATGCGAAACTTCAACGATGACAATCGTTCTCATCGCCGTCCTGCTCTACCTGGCCGCCAGCGCCCTGCTGGTGCGCGCCCTTGGTCGCGACGACGGGGTGGCCTCGCCGGCTTGGTTGTGGCCTGCGCTGCCGGCGATGCTGCTGCATGGCGGCTACCACGTGCTGGTGGCGATGCGCACGACCGGCGGACCGGACATGCACTTCTTCGCCGCGCTGTCGCTGGTGGGCCTGGGAATGGCCTGGCTGACCTCGCTGGTGGGCGCACGCGGGCGCATGTCCACGTTGGGCGTGGTGGTGTTCCCGCTGGCCGCGCTGCTGCTGGTGGTCTACCACGGCTACGGCCACGAACCGAGCAAGCTGCTGGGCTGGCGTCTGGCCAGCCACGCCTGGTTGGCGCTGCTGGCCTACGCCACGTTGAGCATCGCAGCGCTGCTGGCGATCATGCTGTGGCTGCAGGAACGGGCGCTGCGCCGCCGTGAATTCCGTCCGTGGCTGCGTGCGCTGCCGCCGATGGCCGACCTTGAATCGCTGCTGTTCCGGGTGATCACCGTCGGCTTCGCCCTGCTAACCCTGACCCTGGTCACCGGCGTGCTGTTCGTCGACGACCTGCTGGCGCAGAAGCTGGTGCACAAGACCGTGCTGAGCGTGCTGTCGTGGATCGTGTTCGGCGTGCTGCTGATCGGCCGCCGTCGCTACGGTTGGCGCGGCACGAAGGCGGTGCACTGGACGCTGACGGCGATGCTGTTGCTGCTGCTGGCGTTCTTCGGCAGCCAGTTCGTGATCGAACTGGTGTTCGGGCATTCGCGATAGAGGCGTGCCGGCCGCCGGTCGGCACCCACCCCAACATCACCTGGTAGTGCCGGCCGCCGGCCGGCAATCGGAGCACAGTAGATCCACGCCATGCGTGGATGCCCCAGATGCTCAGGGCACCGGCTGGGCCAGGATCTTCCGCACCGAGCGGCCGCTGTTGGTGAGGATGTCATCGACCTGCCAGCAGCCCTCGCCCTTGCGCACCATCGGCAACCGCGTCACGTAGGCCTTGTTCCATACCGCATAGCGCATCTCGACCTGGCCCGCCGTGGCTGACGCCTGTTTCCAGCTGTAGCGCACGGGGCCGTCGATATCCCCGTCCTGCGCGTCCAGCCACGGATCGGAATCGATCGTGCAGATGCCCTCTTCGCGCGTCTGGCAGGCACGCTCGCTGTGCAGCGCCTTGGCAAACGCCACGCTGACCAGTGCCTGCGGCGGCTGCAGCAGGTCGCCCTTGCCGGTGGTCGCTTCGAAGAAGGCACGTGCTACGTCGGCCGGTTCCTGGCAGGTAGGCGCGGCCTGCACGGTGGGGGCCAACAGTAGCCCGGCGATCACCAACATCCCTGTCTTTCGCATGTATTTCTCCTTGAGGTAGTGCCGGCCGCTGGCCGGCAACGCAGGATCCCATGGGGTTGCCGGCCAGCGGCCGGCACTACCGGCAACACGTATGGGTAGCGCCGGGCCATGCCCGGCGAGCGCAGCGCGGCAGGGATTACAGCCCGTACCGCTCGATCGCGTCCAGGTGCGGCTGGCGATCCTGGTCGCAGGCCTCGGCCAGGCGCAGCCAGCAGTGTGGGTGCGCCCAGTCCGCCGTAGCCTGCTGCAGGAAGCGATGCAGTGCCAACGGCGCGTGATCCTGCGGCTGGGCGACAGTGAACAACAGACCCGGCAGCGTGCCGTCTTCCGCGTCCGGATCGGTCACGGTGTAGTCCGCACGGCTGTGCGACCACACCTGCCAGCCCTGCGCCTCGGCGGCTTCCACGAAAGCGTTCCACGCCTGCTCGCCCGGGTGAGCGCCATCGATCAGCCAGCTGCGCGCGAAACCACCGCGCTCCAGCACATGCACCTGCGCATAGGTCGGAATGAAGTGCTCGCGCTCCGCTTCGTCCTCTGGTGCGGGGTGCACCAGGCCGGCGTCGAACACCACCCAGTCACCCACCTGCTGTGCGCGGTTGGCCGGTGCGTTCTCGACGATGCGCGCAGTCACCGGGCCGCTGCGGCGGGCGTAATACTCCATCGGCTCGCCGCCCTCTTCGCTGCGGATGATCACCCAGCCCCAGGGCTCTTCGACCACGCCCTGCTGGCTGGACAGTTCCATGCCGATCGCTGCCGCCGAGCGGCGCACTGCATCCCAGTCGCGCGCCGCGCTGGCCGCACTCATGTGGTCCCAGTGCGCAGCGTTGGGTTCTTCCAGCAGTTCGACCAGCTGCGCATAGCAGGCCTGCGCCTCGCTGAAGCGGCCGGTCTCCATGTACATCCGGGCAAGCGTCCCGCGCGCACCGTTCGAGCCCGGCGACAACGTCAGCAACGCCTGCGCGGCCTGCTCCAGCGCCGGCCAGTCGGACGCGCGCCGTGCGCGCTGCACCTCGCACCAGTGCGCGAACACCGGCACGCTGTCGCGGTAGGTCGCGGCCAGCCTGCGCAGGCCGTCATCATCGCCCTGCTCGGCCAGCCAACGCATCAGCGTGTAAGCCGCTGCGCCATCTTCCTGCGCGTGGCTGCGCACGAAGTCCCACAGCAGTGCCTGCGCTTCGCTCTTCGCGCCACAGGCATGCAGCGCCGACGCGGCGACCTCGGCCAATGCGCCGTCATCCGGCCGCTCGGCGTGCGCCTGCAGCAGCCACTGCGCTTCACGCTCGGGATCGCGTGACTGGTTCTGTTCGCCCTGCGCTTGCAGCCACGCCAGCAGTTCATCAGCAGGCACCGGTAGCGGTGCCGTCACCGGCAGCGCCTCGATCCGTGCCGCCAAGCCAGCCACCAGCGCGGCAGCGCCACGGTCCTGCCGCAGCTGCGCCAGATGGGTGCGGGCCAGGCCCAGCTGGCGCTGTGCCACCCAGCGTGCACCGCGCTGCAGGGCCAGTTCCAGGCTCAACGCAGCGATTTCGATCACCAGGCGATGCGCGCCAACAGTGGCGAAGTGCTCGATGATGGTGTTGAAGCGCGTGCCCAGATCCCAGGTGTTGCGTTCGCCATCACGACTGCACAGCGTCGAAGCGGTATTCGCCCACAGCCGCCAGTGGTTCGGCGTCAGCTCGCTCCAGGGCACCAGCTGTTGCAATGCCTCTTCATCACGCCCCAGCTGAGCCAGTGCCCAGGCCTTGGACAGACGGCGCGGCACCGTGCAGTTGGCCGGTTCGTATTCGCCTGCGGCGGCTACTTCGGCTTCGCGCTGCTCGATCAGTGCCAGCGCCTCCGCCGCACGGCCGCTGGCCAGCAGGATCTTGATCTGCATTTCCGGGAAGCTGTCGAACACTTCCTTGCCGCGCGCCTGGATCGCCGCCGCCTGCACCTGCAGGTAATCCAGCGCATCCTGGCCGCGGCCGTCATCCAGCAGCGCGTCGGCCTTCTCGCAGCTCAGGCACTGGAAGCAGGCCCAGCTCGGGTCGATGCGGCCCAGCGTCTCGTCGCAGACTTCGATGCGCTCGGGCACCCAGCCCGGACCATCGATGTTGCCGTAGCACGCGGCAAGATCCTGGGTGACGCAGATCGACTGCGGGCAGTCCAGGGTATCGGCACGGTGTGCGCGCTCGAACAGCGCTACCGACTCGCCCAGCGCACTTTCACCTTCCACGCGGTTGCCGACGCGGTTGCGCAGCGCCCAATGACCGACGTAGACGTCGACCCAGGGGTTGTCCAGCGCCTTGCCCAGCGCGCGCGCTTCGGGAAGCAACGCATCGACGCGGTCGACCTGCAGTTCACTGACTTCATCGGCAAGGCGGGTCAGCAGGTGGGCGTTCTGTGCCTGCCCGGCCTGGCGCAGGTCTTCCTGCAGTTTTTCGACCCAGTTCCAGATATCCATGGGGGTAATGCTCCTGTCTAGCGAAGGCTGGATGAGAGGGGGCGGTGCTCAGCGCAGCAGCTGCTGCAAGGCACCGGCAATATCAGTGAATGCACCATTGAGATCGGGACCCGGCGTCGCCGCACTCCGCTGCAACGGCCGGCCCTGCGCGGACACGATGATCTTCAACGAGCGCAGCAGGCGCGCGGCCGACGCGGCCTGCGGGTGGCCATCGCGCTGGGCCTGCAGCAATGCCTGCACCGCTGGATTGTCCAGGTTGAGGTAAAGCCGCGACGGCGCACGCGCCTCGATGCGCGCGGTGAACTGGCGCGCCAGCCGCAATGCAGCCATCGATACGCGCTTGTCGTTCTCGTCGTCTTCCAGGCGCTGCTTCAGTTCGGCTTCGCGGTCGGGCACCACCACCACCGGCAGCGCCTCGGGGCTGAACCGCGCCGGCAGCAGCTGTTCGCCATCGCCCAGATGTTCGCGAAGCCAGGCCAACTGCGTATCGTCAAGGCTGTCGTCGGTGCGGAACAGTGCGCGATTGCCCTGCTCGGTACCGAGTTCGACCAGCCGCAGGCCTTTGGCCTGGGCCCAACGGCGCAGGAATGGCACCACGGCATAGCGATGGCCATGCGCGACCGGCACACCCATCGCACGGAACAGCATTTCCTCGAAGCCGCCACCGTTGTCGAGGATCACATGCACGGCGCCGCGCGCCGGCAATGCGCTGGCCGGCAGGTCACCCTGCGAGGTCGGCACGCGCACGTGTTCCAGCAGCAGGTCGAACAGGCGCTCATCGCACAGCGCCGCGCCCAGCAGGGCCTCGTTGTGGCGGCTGAGCACGCGTCGCCAGGCTTCGGGCTGCTGCCGCGCAACGTCGGCCAGGCCATCGATCAGCGCTTCCAGCAGGGCGTGCTGTACGGCGCGATAGTGGTCATCGCGCTGCAGGTCCTCGCGGCTGGCGGTCGGGGTCAGCTTCGACGATTCGATCACCCCGCCGATGAAGCCAGCCCACGGCGGCAGCAGGTCGCGCGCATCGTCGTCCAGCAGCATGCCGCGCACGAACACCGACAGGTTGCGGTTGTCGCTGGTGCCATAGGTGGCACCGTCCTGCACCCAGAGCATGCCGACGGCATCACTGCTGCCATCGGACTGCAGCGGCATCGTCACGATGGGCTCGAAATCGTGTTCGAAGCGGGCAGCGAACTGCTGCGCCTGGCGGCGTGCCTGCACCGGATGCAGCACGACGTCACCCTGCCCGCGCCACGGCGGCGGTTCGGGATTGATCGCGGCGGTCGCCGCACCGATGAAGATCGGCTCGGACAGCAGAGCGCAGTAGCGGCCCAGCACCTCGTGCAGGCGCGCTTCGTTGGCCAGCGGCAGGAAGTCCGGATGCAGCTCCAGCTCGACCTCGGTACCGATCGCGCGCGCCGGCACTTCGCTGACGGTGTACTGCTCGGCATTGCTGGACACGTACAGGTGGCCCAGCTCGGGTGACTGGTAGGAGGTGGTACGCACGCTGACACGGCGCGCCAGCACGAAGGCCGACAGGAAGCCCAGACCGAACATGCCGATCAGGCCTTCATTGTCCTCGCCGTCCTGGCGCAGGCCGCGGGTGTAACCGACACCGACCGTGGCCAGGTAATCGTGGATTTCCTGCCGGGTCAGGCCGGCACCGGTATCGGTGATGCGCAGCACGCCTGCGGCAACATCGACCTGCACGTCGATGCGCGACACACTCTGGATGCCGGGCTGCTCGATACGGCGACGGATGATCGAGTCGTGCGCGTTCTGCACCAGCTCACGCAGCGCCACCATCGGAGTGGAATACAGGTGCTTGCCCAGCACCGTCATCAGTCCATTGAGATCGACCCCGGCGCGGCGGATTTCGGCGGCGGGGGTGCTGAACATCGGGTCCTGCATGTAATCGATTACTCCTTGCCACGGAAAGGCGCCAGGGGGCGCCTTCGTCGAGCCGGGAAAACTAGCACAGGCAGGCTGAGCGCTGCTGTGCCGTCGGCCGAATCTGCGGGTCCGCGCACGGACCCGGCCCCGGTCACGCCGCGTCGATGGCCTCGGACAGGCGTTCGACCGCGATCACCTCCATCCCCTTCACCGAGCCACCCTTGGGGGCATTGGCCTTGGGCACGATGGCGCGCTTGAAGCCATGGGTCGCCGCCTCGCGCAGGCGGTCCTCGCCGTTGGGTACCGGCCGGATCTCACCGGACAGGCCGACTTCACCGAACGCGATGGTCTTCTCGGCCAGCGGACGGTCCTGCAGCGAGGACAGCACCGCCAGCAGCACCGGCAGGTCGGCGGCGGTCTCCTGCACGCGGATGCCACCGACGACGTTCACGAACACGTCCTGGTCGCCGACCATTACGCCGCCATGCCGATGCAGCACCGCCAGCAGCATGGCCAGGCGGTTCTGTTCCAGGCCCACCGCCACGCGGCGCGGATTGGACAGCGGCGAGGCGTCGACCAGCGCCTGCACTTCCACCAGCAGCGGCCGGGTGCCCTCGCGGGTGACCATCACGCAGCTGCCCGGCTGATGCGTGCTGGCACCGGACAGGAAGATCGCCGACGGGTTGGAGACTTCCTTCAGGCCCTTGTCGCCCATCGCGAACACGCCCAGCTCGTTGACCGCACCAAAGCGGTTCTTGAACGCGCGCAGCAGGCGGAAGCGGCTGCCGCTCTCGCCTTCGAAATACAGAACGGCATCGACCATGTGTTCCAGCACGCGCGGGCCGGCGATGCCGCCCTCCTTGGTTACATGGCCGACCAGGAACACCGCGGTTCCGGTTTCCTTGGCGAAGCGCACCAGCCGTGCCGCGCTCTCGCGCACCTGGCTGACCGAACCAGGCGCAGCGGTCAGCGTCTCGGTCCACAGCGTCTGCACCGAATCGGCCACGATCAGCCGCGGCCCACTCTTGGTGGCGTGCTGCAGGATGGATTCAACACCGGTCTCGGCCAGCGCGTTGACGCCCTCCAGCGGCAGCTCCAGCCGGTGCGCACGACCGGCGACCTGGGCCAGTGATTCTTCACCGGTGACGTAGAGCACCGGCAGCACCGCGGCCATCTTGGCCACGGCCTGCAGCAGCAGGGTGGATTTGCCGATGCCCGGGTCGCCGCCGACCAGCACCACCGCGCCTTCGACCAGGCCGCCACCGAGCACGCGGTCGAATTCACCGATGCCGGTGCTGACCCGGTTGTGCTCGGTCTGCGCGACATCCTTCAATGCGGTGATCTTCGGCGGGTCGATCTTGCCTGCCCAGCCAGCACGGCGCGAGGCGGGCGCCTTGGCCGCCGCCGCGCTCTCAAGGACGATTTCCGACAGCGCGTTCCAGGCATTGCACTCGGTGCACTGGCCTTGCCACTTGCTGTATTCGGCGCCGCATTCATTGCAGACATACGCGGTGCGGGCTTTGGCCATCGGAGATTTCCTGCAGGGGCAACGAGCGTGGCAGGATAGCCGAGCCGGGTCGCAGCTGCTGCGACCACTCAAGTCCCACCCGTTGGTGCCGATAGCGGTGGCGGGCGTGCGCCTTGCGGGCGCCCTTCCCTCCCCCTCTGGATTCAACATGACTGGTAGTTACAGTCAGAGCCTGGTCGCCATCTCGTTGCTGGTGGCCATCCTGGCATCGTATACCGCGCTGGACATGGCCGGCCGCCTGGCCACGGCCGAGGGCCGGGTCGCGCGCTGGTGGCTGGCTGGCGGTGCCGCGGCGATGGGCCTGGGCATCTGGTCCATGCATTTCATCGCGATGCTGGCGTTCAAGCTGCCGATTCCAGTCGGTTTCGACCTGGCGATCACCCTGTACTCGCTGGCCGTATCAATCGGCGCGTCGGCCTATGCGCTGTGGCTGGTGTCGCGGCCCAGCCTGCCGCTGCAGCGGTTGGCCGCAGGTGCGGTGCTGATGGGACTGGGTATCGCGGCCATGCACTACCTGGGTATGGCCGCACTGCGGATGGAGCCCGGCATCGATTACCACCCCGGCTGGTTTGCCGCATCGATCGCGGTGGCCATCGGTGCCGCGGGTGCAGCGCTGTGGATTGCCTTCCGGCTGCGCGTAGAGCAACGCAACACGGTGCGCCTGCGGGTACTGGCGTCGCTGGTGATGGGCCTGGCCATCGTCGGCATGCACTACACCGGCATGGCCGCCGCGCGTTTCCCGGCAGGCAGCGTCTGCGGCGCGGTCGGCAGCGGCGGCATCGATCCCCGCTGGCTGGCAGTGCTGGTGATCGTGACGACTCTGGCAACGCTGGGCATCGCCCTGGTTGCCTCGTTGTTCGACCGCCAGATGCGCGTGCGCACCGGTCTTCTGGCCGATTCCCTGGCACACGCCAATGACAAGCTGATCCAGGCGGCACTGCACGATCCGCTGACCCAGCTGCCGAACCGCATGCTGCTGCAGGATCGGATCGAGCAGGCCATCGAGAAGGCGCAACGCCGCCAGCAGTCGGTGGCGGTGATGTTCTGCGACCTGGACGGCTTCAAGGCCGTCAACGATGCCTATGGCCACCAGCTGGGTGATCGTCTGCTGGTCGCGGTGGCCCAGCGCATCGGGGCGCAGCTGCGGCCGCAGGACACCCTCGCCCGCCTCGGTGGCGACGAGTTCGTGATCGTGCTGGCCATCGATGCGCCTGACGATGCGGCGGTGGTCGCCGAGCGGGTGATCGCGGCGGCCAGCGAACCTTTCGTGCTGGATGCGGCGGAACTGCAGGTCACCGCCAGCCTGGGCATTGCCCTGTATCCGGACGATGCCGGCGACGAACGCGAGTTGATGGCACATGCCGATGCGGCGATGTACCACACCAAGGAAACCGGCCGGAACGGCTACACCTTCTTCATTCCTTCGATGCAGCTCAGTGCCAACCGCCAGCTGCGCCTGCTGCAGGACCTGCGCAAGGCGATCGCGCGCAATGAACTGCTGCTGCACTACCAGCCGAAATTCCCGGCAGCCGATGCAGCCGCCACCGGCGCCGAGGCGCTGCTGCGCTGGCAGCATCCGGAGCTGGGCCTGCTGGCACCGGACGTGTTCATTCCCATCGCCGAACGCAGCGGTCTGATCCTGCCGATCGGCGACTGGGTGCTGGACCAGGCGTGCGCGCAGCTGCGGGCCTGGCATGACGGCGGACACAGTGAATGGACGATGGCGGTGAACCTGTCGCCGCTGCAGTTCGCCTCGCCGGCCCTGCTGGACAGCGTGCGGTCGGTGCTGGAACGGCATCGCATCGACCCCGCGCGGCTGACCCTGGAGATCACCGAAACCACGGCGATGAAGGATGTCGAAGCCAGCCTGGCGATCCTCAACGATCTGACCGCGATGGGCGTACACATCGCCATCGACGACTTCGGCACCGGTTATTCCAGCCTGCTGTACCTCAAGCGCATGCCGGCCACCGAGCTGAAGATTGATCGGGCGTTCGTGCATGACCTCGAACGCAATGACGAGGATGCGGCCATCGTGTCCTCGATCATCGCACTGGGCCGCACCCTGCAGCTGCAGGTGGTGGCCGAGGGCGTGGAGACCCAGGCGCAGCGGGATTACCTGAGTGAGCTGGGCTGCGACCAGCTGCAGGGCTATCACCTTGGACGGCCGATGGACGCCGAGGAGTTCCTGCGCAAGGTGGGTTGAGAGGCAACCGCATCCACGCATGGCGTGGATCTACTGGCTGCCGGCCAGCGGCCGGCACTACCGGACAACGGAAAAACAAAAAGGCCGCCCTGGGGCGGCCTTTCTGCGTGGCAACGTCGCGAAGACGTCAGTGCATCATGTGCACGTTCATGTTGTGCATGACCCACAAGGTACCGACCACGATGATGCCGATCACCACCACGGTGAAGGCCGCAGCGTTGACGTTCCAGCGGCTCTCCGACGAGCGGTCCAGGTGCAGGAAGAACACCAGGTGGACCAGCATCTGCAGCACCGCGGTGATGGCGATCACCACACCGTTGACGGTGCGCGAGAAATCACCCGACATCACCATGTAGAACGGGATGACGGTCAGCACCACCGCCAGCACGAAGCCGATCAGGTACGACTTCACGGTGCCGTGGCTTTCGCCACCGGCGGCGTGGTCGTGTGCATGGTTGTCATGTGCCATTACAGCGCTCCATTGAGGTAGACGACGGAGAACACGCCGATCCAGATCAGGTCCAGGAAGTGCCAGAACAGGCTCAGGCACGCCATGCGGGTCTTGTTGGTCGGGGTCAGGCCGTACTTCTTCAGCTGCACGAACATCACCAGCAGCCACAGCAGGCCGGCGCTGACGTGCAGGCCGTGGGTACCGACCAGGGCGAAGAACGCCGACAGGAAGGCACTGCGGTCCGGACCATAGCCCTGATGGATCAGGTGCTGGAACTCATAGACTTCCATGCACATGAAGCCGAAGCCCAGCAGCCAGGTGATGCCCAGCCACAGGAACATCTGACCAACCTGCTTGCGGTGCATGGCGATCATGCCCAGGCCGAAGGTCAGCGACGAGGTCAGCAGCAGCGCGGTTTCCCACGCCACGAACGGCAGCTCGAACAGGTCCTTCGCGCCGGGGCCACCATCGGTGCCACCGGCCAGCACCACGTAGGTGGCAAACAGCGAGGCGAAGATGAGGCAGTCGCTCATCAGGTACACCCAGAAACCGAAGACGGTGTTGCCGCCGGTGTCGTGGTGCTCGTGGTCGTCATGGCCATGGGCCGCCGCGTGTGCGGCGTGCCCGTGGTTCACGGTCGAGGTATTGGTGCTCATGCCTTCAGCTCCGACTTCACCAGGCCCTGGGCTTCCAGGTGCTTGCGGTGTTCGTTCTCGATGCGTTCCACCTCGGCAGCCGGGACCCAGTAGTCCACGTCCTGGTCGAAGGTGCGGTAGATGAACGTGGCGATCATGCCGACGAAGCCGATGATGGCCAGCCACCAGATGTGCCAGATCATCGCAAAGCCGAACACCATGCTGAAGGCGCCGATGACAACGCCGGTGCCGGTGTTGCGCGGCATGTGGATGTCGGTGTACTTGGCTGGCTTCGGCCAGGCTTCACCACGCTGCTTGCGCTCCCAGAAATCGTCCAGCTCGGTGACTTCCGGCAAGGTGCCGAAGTTGTAGAAAGCCGGCGGCGAAGAGGTTTCCCACTCCAGCGTACGGGCATCCCACGGGTCGCCGGTGAGGTCGGCAGTCTTCTTGCGGTCGCGGATCGACACGGCCACCTGGATGATCTGGCACAGGATGCCGGCACCCACGATGAAGGCGCCCACAGCGGCAACCAGCAGGAACGGCTCGTAGGCCGGGTTGACGGTGCTCTGCAGACGACGGGTCATGCCCATGAAGCCCAGCACGTACATCGGCATGAAGGTCACATAGAAGCCGATGAACCAGCACCAGAACGCGCACTTGCCCCAGAACTCGTTGAGGCGGAAGCCGAACATCTTCGGCCACCAGTAGGTGATGCCGGCGAACATGCCGAACACCACGCCGCCGATGATGACGTTGTGGAAGTGGGCGATCAGGAACAGGCTGTTGTGCAGCACGAAGTCGATGGCCGGGATCGCCAGCATCACGCCGGTCATGCCGCCGATGGTGAAGGTGACCATGAAGCCGATGGTCCACAGCACGGGCGTGGTGAACTGCACGCGACCGCGGAACATGGTGAACAGCCAGTTGAAGATCTTCACGCCGGTGGGGATGGAGATGATCATCGTCGTGATGCCGAAGAAGGCATTGACGTTGGCACCCGAGCCCATGGTGAAGAAGTGGTGCAGCCACACGATGAACGACAGCACGCCGATGCAGGCGGTGGCGTAGACCATGCCCTTGTAGCCGAACAGGGCCTTGCGCGAGAAGGTCGCGATGACCTCGGAGAACACGCCGAAGGCCGGCAGCACCAGGATATAGACTTCCGGGTGACCCCAGATCCAGATCAGGTTGATGTACAGCATGGCGTTGCCGCCACCGTCATTGGTGAAGAAGTGCGTACCCAGGTAACGGTCCAGGGTCAGCAGCACCAGGGTGATGGTCAGCACCGGGAAGGCGGCGACGATCAGCACGTTGGTCACCAGAGCGGTCCAGGTGAAGACCGGCATCTGCATGAGCTTCATGCTCGGGGTGCGCATCTTGAGGATGGTGATGAAGAAGTTGATACCACTCAACGTGGTACCCAGACCCGCCACCTGTAGTCCCCATATGTAGTAGTCCATACCTACATTGTTGCTGTACTCGATGCCCGACAATGGCGGGAAGGCCAGCCAGCCGGTGGCGGCGAATTCACCGATCCACAGCGACAGCATGATCAGCACCGCACCGGACACGAACAGCCAGAAGCTGAGCGAGTTGACGAACGGGAACGCGACGTCGCGCGCACCGATCTGCAGCGGCACGGCCAGGTTCATCAGGCCGGTGATCAGCGGCATCGCCACGAAGAAGATCATGATCACGCCGTGGGCGGTGAAGATCTGGTCGTAGTGGTGCGGCGGCAGGTAACCCTCGGACCCGCCGACGGCGATGGCCTGCTGGGTACGCATCATGATCGCGTCGGAGAAACCGCGCAGCAGCATGACGAAGGCGACGATGATGTACATCACGCCGATCTTCTTGTGATCCACCGAGGTGAACCACTCCTTCCACAGATAGCCCCACAGCTTGAACTTGGTGATCAGGGCGACGACGCCCAGGCCACCAAGGATCGCGCCGATCAACGTCGTCAGCACAATCGGATCGTGGGGGATCGACTCAAGAGAGAGTTTTCCCAACATGTTCATTCTCCCGAACCCGCGTGGCCGGCATGGCCTGCGTGTTCGTGTTCGGTGGCATCCAGGTTCTCACCGGATTCCTTGGAATCGTGGGCCTCGCTCGGGGCATGGCCCTCGTGCGCTTCATGGCTGGCAGCGTCGGCAGCAGCGGCACCGGCGTGGGAATGCTTCATGCCGTAGTGCTTGTTGTCGCCCATGTGCTTGGCCAGAACCCAATCGAACAGGTTCTCTTCAACCTTGCCGAAGTAGGTGACCGGGTACCACTCGGAATTCTTCGCTTCGCCCAGCGCCTTGAACGAGGCCTTGTCCAGGGTCTGCTCGCCGGCACGGACCTGCTCCAGCCACTGGCGGTACTGCGCATCGGTGACCGAGTAGGCAGTGAAATGCATCTTGGCGAAGCCTGCACCGCTGTAGTGCGAGGACATGCCCGGGAATTCACCCAGTTCGTTGGCGATCAGGTGGAGCTTGGTCTCCATCGCCGCCATCGAATAGATCATGCTGCCCAGGTGCGGGATGAAGAACGCATTCATCACCGTATCGGAGGTGATCTCGAAGTTCAGCGGGGTGTTGACCGGGAACTTGATCTCGTTGACGACCGCGATCTTCTCTTCCGGATAGATGAACAGCCACTTCCAGTCCAGCGAGATCGCCTGGATGGTGACCGGCTTGACGTCCGATTCCAGGGGCTTGTACGGATCCAGCGCGTGCGAGGACCGCCAGGTCAGCACTGCCAGGACCAGCACGATCATGCAGGGGATCGACCACACCACCACCTCGATCGCCGTCGAGTGGGACCACTTCGGCTCGTAACGGGCCTTGGTGTTGGAGGCGCGATACTTCCACGCGAAGGTCAGGGTCATGATGATGACCGGGATGACGACCAGCAGCATGAGCACGGTGGCCGTGATCAGCAGTGTCTTTTCATCCTGGCCGATCTGGCCCTTCGGACTGAGGATGGCCACGGCATCGCAGCCGGTGAGCATCACCAGCAATGCGAGCAGCAAGCCCGGGCGCAACCAGCGCCCAAGGGTTTTCAACGGAATCATCGGTCGATCCAATTGCGAGGGAATGCCGTTCCCCGTCCTGCCCGCACCGGCCAAAGCCGGGCCCACCCGTCCAGAAGACAGGCAGGTAAGGTGGGGTCGAGTCAGCCTTTCAATTTTAGGCCGTCACCCACCATTTAAGAAAGGCATTGACAATGATCAGGCGCAGGAAAGGCCCGGATCTGGCTGCGACACGTTGTCGCACCACGCCATTGTGGCGGGCAGAACGTGCGGGGACGGCAGCGTAGCATCCACCATGGCGATGACGAGGCCCCTCGTTCGGCAAAGTCGACTGAACAGGTTCAGCAAGTCTTGAGCTCCCTTTCTTCGAGGAACCCGGCATGGACAGACCCTTCAGCGTTGAACGCATCGACCACGTGGTGCTGCGGGTGCGCGAGCTGACCCGCAGCGAAGCCTTCTATGGCCAGGTGCTGGGGTGCGCTGTGGTGCGGCGGCGCGAACACCTGGGCCTGGTGCACCTGCGCGCGGGTGCGTCGATGATCGATCTGATCAGTCTGGACGGCACGCTCGGTCGCCACGGCGGTAGCTGGCCGGGCAGCGAAGGCCGCAACGTCGACCACCTGTGCCTGCGCGTCGAGCCCTTCGACGAAACCGCACTGGTCGCCCACCTTGCTGCACACGGCGTGCCGGTGCTGGGGCCGGCCGAGGTCAACTTCGGCGCCGAGGGCGATGGCTTGTCGTTGTACTTCAAGGATCCGGACGGCAACACGGTGGAACTGAAGGGGCCTGCGAACGAAGCCAGTCGATGAAGCGAGCACTGCCTCCGACCCGTGCCATGCCCCCGCTATCCGCCCTGGAACCGCACCGGCACACGCAGGATGATCTGCTTGACCGTGGTCACCGGCCGTGTGGGAGTGACGTGCCATTTCAGCGCAGCCTCACGGGCGGCGCGATCCAGCGCTGGGTGCCCGCTGCTGCGGTCCACGCTCACATCGAGCACGCGGCCCTCGGCTGACAGAGTGATCAGCAGCTCGACGCTGCCCTCCGGCGCCGTCTCCCCGTCACCACGCGGATAACGCGGCGGCTGCCGGCGCGCCATCGCCGCCAGCTGCGCGCCGAGCGCCTGTTCGGGATTCAACTGCGGCGGCGGCGGGCTCACGGCCATCGGTGATGGTGCGTCCACGGTCACCGGCGGTGGTGCGGCAGCCACGGGCGCTTTGAACACGACCGTTACCTGCCTGCGCTCGCCGCCCGTGAGCACCTTCGACGCGCTGTGCCAGGTGCGCGCGCCCTGGCGCGCGGCCTCATCCAGCACGGCACTGCCACTGCTGCTTTCAATCAGCACCGAGGTGACCACGCCGCTCTGCCAGACATCCACCTGCAGGGTCACCGTGCTGTCGGCCTGCACAGGCGCGCGCAGCGGGATGCCGTGGCGCAGGTCCTTGAACCCGGCGGCGGGCAGGTCGACCAGCACCTGCCCATACTCGGCAGGTGGCGACGGCGGCGGCAGCAGTGGCGACGTACGCAGCGCCAGGCCCTTGCGATCAACCAGCATCCCCGCTGGCGGCATCGCGCGTTGCGCCTGCCTGGCGATGTCCGCTTTCGAAGTTGCCGGCGGTGAAGGCTCCGAGACCACCGGGCCCGCCGGGTCTGCAGCGGTGCCGGTGGCGTCCGGAGCCTCGCCTTTGCCTGCCTTTGCCTGCCGATCATCATCGCCCAGCAGCAGCGTCGCGCGCGCCTTCAGGATCTCCATGCGGTCTTCGGAGGCGCTGGCCAGCAGCGTCGAGAGCATGAACACGTCGCTGCCAAGCAGCAGTGTATTGACGTCGAACCGGGCCGGATCAGCCGAGGCGGTCTTGTCGCTGCGGTCGATCAGCCCGGCGATCACCAGCGCGCCCAGCGCGAGCTCTTCGTCCGTGTCGACCATCGTCGACGCGTAGGCATTCCACAGGCGCTCCTCCAGCGGTGCATAGGCGAACAACACCTCCTGCGTACCGTGGACGCGCCACAGGCGCTCTTCCAGTGCCGCGTCGCCCTCACGGTCGAATGTCTTGCGCGGCGACCAACGTGAGCGGATCGCCAGCTCTTGCAGATCCGTCGCCAGCAGGCGCATTGCAACCGACGTACTCGACGGCGAGAGTTTCCACATCTGCTGCAGCAGCTCGATCTGCTTCAGTTCCACCTCACGCGCTTCCTCGGCGGTAAGCCGCTCCACCATCGCGCCCGCGTCGCTGGCCAGCCCTCCCGTCCTTTGCGTGCGACGGCCGGAACGGGCAGCAAGGGTCTCGATGGTCTCGTTGTACGCCGCGCGCAGGCGCTCGTACTCCGTGCGGTCTTCGCGCAGCGCCGGGCCATTGCGCGCCCACAGATCCAGCTCCTGCATCAGCGCCTGCGTCCGCTGCAGATCGCCGCGGGCAGCGGCACGCGCTGTTTCGTGCACCTTGTTGAGCATTTCCCGCTCGAAATGCCCGCGCGAATACCAGCGCGGAACCGTCGTGCGATCTTCGCCGACCACGACCGAGCGCGCTCCTTGCATGCTCCCCGCTCCCGCAGCCCCACCATCGGAAATGCCGGTGACAACAAAGATGACGAACGACAGGAAGCCGAACATCACCGACGCGATCAGATAGTCCACGGCCCGGTCCTGCACCGCCACTCGCAGGAACGACAGCACCGATACCGCACCGCCGATCAGCAGCGCTGCACGCAGTGCCGCTCTGCCATCGCTCAACGCGCCGCTCGACAGCAGCCGTCCGAGCCAGCCGATCGAGCCGTAGACCAGCACGCCGAGGTCGCCCCAGAACGGCGCCATCCCGAGCAGGGCCAGCAGCAGCACGGCCAGTACACCCAGCAGCTTCATGGGCGCTTGCTCATGATCAGCATCGGCACGAACAGGATGAACAGCAGGATCGCGATCACCAGCATGGCCATCTGCACGGCCAGCCCCACGCCATCCCAGATGCCTGGATCCACCAGCGCGCTGTAGCGGCGATAGGCCGGCATGCCCCAGCCCATCACCCAGCCCAGCAGCAACGTGCCGATCACCGCCATCGTCACCCGCGACATCACCCCGGGAACACCGCTTGCCGCCGACGCCTGTACGGCCACCGGCTGCGCCTGGTTACCGCGAGCGGCAGTGCGTGCGCGCTGCTTGCGGGCCTTGGCCGGCTTCTGCCGCGAGCGGGTCTGCGACGCGCGTGCGCTGCCGGCCAGCAGTTCGGCGCGTGCGCAGGCGGCACACGGCATGCCGACAAAATGCTGATGGGCCGCATCCTTGCCACACGTCACCAGTTGCCCGGCGTTGCGCCGCGCGTAGTCCAGCAGCAGCGTGGCCCATTCCTGCGCCGAAGGCCGCCGCCGCGCCTGCGTCGAGAACGCACGATCAAACATGTCGCGCAGTGCCGGCGGGAACATCTCATGCCCACTGACCGGCGAGGGCAACATCCGCGGATGCGGTTTGCCGCGCGCATACGGGTACAGGTTGGCGGCGATGCGCGCCGGCAGGTCGCTGGGCACCGTCGCCCCCTGCGGCCGGCCCGCATACGGATGCAGTCCGGAATTGAGCAGCTGGAACACCATCACCGCCAGCGCGAAGCGATCCTGCGCCTCCTCCTGGCCCGGCTTCACCCCCGGCTGCTGGAACTCGGACGCCAGATAATCGGTGGTGACCTGCCCGGCCGGGAAGCGCTCGCCCTTGCCTTGGATGCTGAAACCATCGCAATCAAGCATCGCGATGAACAAGGTGCTGCGATAGAACCGCACGTTCAGCGGCTTGAGGTCGACCACATAGTGCTGCCGCCGGTGCAGCGCAGCCAGCATCACCGCCAGGTTGGCGGCCAGCGTCATCTTTGCGCCCAGGCCGGTGGGCAGGCCCTCGGCACGCGCCTGCCTCTCCTGCAGCACATGTTCCAGATCGCTGGTGCCCGACAGATCCAGGATCGGCATGGTGAAACCGATGAAACGCCCGCTGCGGTCCCGCAGCAGAGTCAGCGGCCAGGCAATCTGCACCTGGTCGGCGCCCTGCCCATCCATCGGCGGCAGGTCCGGCTGCAGCTCCAGCATCGCCTGCAGCTTGCGCTCGTAGACGCGCGCGTCCTTGTCCGAATGGTAGAGCTTGGCCACTTCGCGCGGCCGCTCCTTGAGGGTGAACACACTGCCCGCACCGCCACTCTTGAGCAGCCGCTCCAGGGTCAGCGGTCTGCGCTGCGCGTCGTAGACCTTTTCGCCGCTGCGCCCGGGCATGTGCTCAGGCCGGCAACGCGACCAGCAACGTCTTGTCGTCGCCAGTAATCTGATCGGTGCGCGGGTCAGCCAGCGTGGCATGCAACGCCTGGCTGCCGTGGGTCTCGTCCACGCCGGCCAGATAACGGATCACCGGTGCGATGAACGGTTGGAACAAGCTGTCGCCCGCGCGCGACATCGCAAACGGCTGCACGCCATCGGACATCAGCACCAGCGCGTCGATGGCCCCTTCGAAGCGGGTCAGCCGCAGCTGCTCGCGCCAGTTGCCTCCGGTCACGAACCACGTTTCGTTGGCGTACTCGCCGTTGGCAGGCAGTGACACGGCATCGGGCGACTCATTGCTGAACGCACAAGCGGCCACGCCGTCGCCGACATGGAAGAACCAGCCGCCATCACGCGTGGCGACCGCCCCAACCAGCGTGCAGGCATGGTCGGAGAGCTTCAGGCCCTGGCTCAGCGCAAGCATCGCCAGCTGACCGCGCGCATCGTCGACGGCGGTTTCGATGATGGTGCGCAACGCTTCCACCGGCAGTGCCAGTGGATCGGCGCCGAGCTGGGCAGATCCGGTAACCGACGCCGCCACGCTGCTGGACACATGCCGGGCGCCCACATCGCTGTGCGACGCGGAGCCTGCACCGTCGCAGACCACCGCGACCAATGTCTGCCCCACCTGCACCGACGCATAGGCGTCCTGGCAGGGCTGCCCGCGGTCCAGATGGGACCGTCCCGTGGCCGATGCGGCCATCACGCGCCAGGCCATGGTCAGACCGGCACTTGCGACCAGCTGTCGGTGGCCGGCAGTTGCACCTGGCCACCGGGCGTCGAATTGGAGACCACCCGCATGCTCGCGCTCAGCCACAGGAACAGCTCCTTGAACTGCAGGCCCTGCAGGCGCTTCACGCCGCGCTCGCCATTACGGCTGAACTGACCCAGCACGCTCATGTCAGCATTGCCGACGGCGATCGGGAACACCGCCACCTTGTTCTGCTGCTCGGCATCGCGACACTGCTCCGCCACCGCTTCCCAGGCATCGGTGGGCTGGCCATCGGACATCAGGAACAGCCACGGCCGGGTGTAGGCAACACCGGCCTGGCGGAAGCGCGCCTTCTCGTCTTCGATTTCCTGCAGCGCCAGTTCCACCGCCGCACCGGTCGGCGTGGTGCCGTTGGCCGACAGCGTGGGCGCAGCGAAATCCATCGCGTCGCACCAGTCACCACTGATGGCGGCGTTGTCCATGCCACCGTATTCAACCAGCAGCACACGCACGCGCTTGGCCGCGATCACATCGGCCTTCAGCTCCTGCTCCAACAGCTTGAGGCCCGCATTCAACTGCTCGATGGGGCCGCCGCTCATGCTGCCGGAGCAGTCCAGCACCAGGATCAGCGGCGTGCGCTGCTCACTGTTGTCGACCAGCGAAACATCGGGAATTGCGGCAATGGACATGATGGGAAGCCTCCGTGCGGGTGAACCGGTGCAGGTGATCTGCGCGGCCGATTATAGGGGGAGCTGGAGGTCCAGGGGACGAGGTCTCACGGGGAGCCGTGCCGGCCAGACAAAAAGCTCCGACTGACTTCACGCGACCGGTAGCGATCCAACAGCCCAGGGTCCAAATCGCCAGCAGACCCAAGAAGTCCTGTTCCCACGATTCCGGCCAGAAGGAAGAGCGTTGCTTTCACCGTCCACCAAAAACGCCCTCCTTGGGCAGGATCCGGTGGGAAGTTGACTGGCCTGTCATTTGTGCCTGGCTCTTGCTTCCCCCGATCAGGCAGGGAGCATCTCCCAAACTAACCAACAACGGGCACCCATTTATGCCCCCTTCTCCCAAGGACCACCAACGATCTTTCCCCGCCATATTCCTTCTATTCCAGGCGCAACAACGATGATCTTAGCGGTGAGATCACCGTCTGATCCTGTCACGGGCATCCCTTCTTCGAGAACCATATGCTCTCTTCCCAGATCCTCCAGCGTCCCCGTTAGGTTGAGCCTCAGGAAACCATCAAAATCTATATTGTTGAAGTCGACAAATATTCTGAGCTCAGACATCTATGGCCTCTGCAAGCTTTCAACGGCCGGAACCGGATTGGATACTGCAGGGGAAAACAATCGACTGACTGCTTCCGGCTCAAGCCCCACAACTGTGGCGTGTATCGAACCTACGACCAGTTGCCTACGACTCCAAATCAACGATTGCCTAGCGGCTGGACGCATCAGTCTGATCAGCGATAGCGCCGACGAAATCGATGATCTCTTCGATCTCGACGCCTCGTTGATTAGGCTCATCGTCAGATCCCAAACCGGTCTCCGAAAACTCTTGCACCAATGCATCGATCAGCGACTCGCGGTCCTGTTTGACAAGGTGCTTGATGCTCTCTTCAGGCAAGTGAAAGCTGTGCTTCGCTGCGATTTCAGCCAACAGAGAATACAGACGGGACGAGATAGACCGATTCATTTCACTTCACCTTCAGGCCTCTCAACCCATCGCTGCGTCTTGGAGACGGTGATTCGCCGAATGAACCGCGGCAGCAGATATCTGGCGTCCAAGATCAGTGCATCACGTCGTCAGCAGGCCAGGATGAAAAAGACTGGATCGCCGCGTTGAGCAAAAATTTCGGCGAAGATCAGCGGATCACTCCTAGAAAGGTCATATGGGCAGAAAACGTCCGCACAATATCCATCCCGATGCTCCACGGATACTTTGACCGCATCGAATCCGACATCGTCACTTTGCGGCAACCATACGCTGGAAGCTAAACCGTACGCGATCGCGCCATCCTCCCGTTCCTGAAGTGCCGACTCAAGCAACCTCATCCGATCTGCGGCGCCTCCACCATCAATCTGGACGCCCGATTGCACCATATCTCCAGTGGAAGCCAAGCAAACTCCAAACGGGTGAAACTCTCCATGTTCGACAAGCATCTTTCTGGCGAACTGCAGCATGTCTTCGAGTATTCTCGCGACCTCTTCTTTAGGCGTCATCTTTTAGGTCCTAGGTCATCTCGTCGAACAATTGTCGACTGCCGCTCCACCGTAGAGCTTACCTTAGTATTCGTCCCCGTTACGACGACATGCTCTTGCCCAGTCGTCTGAGCCCGTTGCGCTCTGACGTGCGATGAATCAGACAGTCGCTTTGTATCCTTAATTTCACCGACCTACCGAGAATTCTTGGCATAGCCCCGCCCCATGCAGCCGCCAATTCAGTCACCACTTAATTTGAAAACCGATGAAATTCGAACAGACCTACGGCTTCTACGGCACGTATACCAAAACCACCTCGTATCGATATCCATCACCAACTTCGTACACGTGAGCCTGAAGCACTAGATCACTCCTTCCCTCCTCTTCTGTGTAAAGATCAACCAGAACATTCCAAAAATCTCCATACCAGATGCAGACGGAAGAGTTCCAGGACTCATCTGGCAGCCTTTTCAAGTGTGCGCCATACGCGCGAATGCTCTCTAGCGCGCTTGCCCACACATCTGGGGCCTGAAGGGTTACCTGCGGTAGCGATGGTTCGCCCCCTTGAATCAGAGCATCGACGATGGCTGCGAGCGTGGGCCGCCAAGCTTGCGGCACCGCAATCTCGTTCTCACCATCTTTAGCTATGGTCGTCTCATTCATTGCTAATCTCTCCCGTGCAATTGCTTGTGGCAGTCCAAACAGACCTCGGCATGATTGGAGGATGTTGTAGGACCACCGTCGGCGTGTCGCTCGACATGATGCCCGGCGGAATTGCTCCGATCAATTGACGTCCCGCAGCCCGTCGCGCACTTTCCACCTTGTTCAGCTCGCTTGGATTCTCGTGCGGAATCAGTGAACAACCGCTGTGGGTCTCGTCGTGCTACTGGAACTGCCCCCGGCCCCGTGGGTGGCTTTGGAAGATCTCCAACCATCTTGCCCGCGTCGCCGAGCTTTTCAGCTGTGCGCGCACCGTCAACAGCCTTCTCAAGTCCCCTGGCGGCCTTGATTGCCGTACCCGCGCCTCCGGGAACAAAGGGCACTGCAGCTGCCGTCGCATCAATCGCCACACCGATTGAGTCGACAATACCCGCCCCCACATTACCTTGGCTAAAGTTCGAGTAGGCACTCGTCGCGCCCATCGCAATGTTCGCAACGTCCCATACGGTCTCGACAATGCGTCCATCAGGATCTTTGAACTTGTACGGATTTACATTTGCATACCGGTACCGATTGGATGCCTCGCGACTGATTGAACAGCTACGGGATGCTCATGACTGCCAGCCATGGGCTGGCACTACTGAAGCAGCCGGCCAGCGGCCGGCACTACCAACGGCCGTGCCCACCAAACAAAAATCCCCGACCAAGGCCGGGGCTTTTCATTACAACTTGTGCCGAAAATAGGAATTGAACCTACGACCTACGCATTGCCGATCGCCAGCGACTGTCAAGAAGTTGGCTCGAATGAGGAGATTTTCCTGGAAGAACAAAACGATCTTGCTCATTCAATCGCGACGAAAAAGTACTCCCCTGCAGGAAACTGCCAAAAAGCTGGAGCGACTTCTCCCGGCATGGTCAAGAGAAGCGCTCCCGGCACGTCCAACGCCACGGCCGAGAGGGTCCGGCCATCGGCGAAATGGAAACGAATTCCGGAGTCAACGATCAGTCCGCCGCCTTGCCAACGCACGATCTCGGCCCGGACAACATCGAGATCTTCCGGCAACTCCAGATTGTCCAATTCGCATGTCGATTCAATAGCACCTCTCGACAGAACTTCGACGTTTATCGTCCCGAATTCATCCCATCCCTGAGCAACGGTACTGGAAGATGTCAATTCAAGGGACATATCCGGATCAAAATCCAGGATGACCTGCCAAGCCGACCTCGCCGCCTGCATCTTGGGAATCCTGCATGCAAGAAGCCGACGTCCTCGGAGCCCAGCAGCCAATGTACCCAGCTCCGCACCCTGCAGTTGCAGCCGTAAATAGCGTACCCCATCGGAGAGTTGTTCAATCGTAGTGCAGGGTTTCATGTGGCTTATCACCATTTGCAGGGATGTCGATGCTTTTGCCGCCGGGGCTATTTGTCTAGCGACAAAAACGCCATTCTCTCCAATCTGTGCCCCGGCAGGAGCACTGCCTGCCTTGGCGGACTCGGCAACGTGTTTCGAGATCAATCAGGATGGCGAGCCGTTCATGCTGGTGGACAACTCGGCAGACAGATTGCTGGCAATCGCATTCGTTAAGTAGTGCAGCTTTGTTTCCGAGTGGCCTCGGCCTCAGGGGCAAGGCCACTCCTCGTCCGGCTGCATCTTCTGATTGAGCTGCCTTGCGCGCCGGTCGGCGTAGGCGAGCTCCGGTGGAGAGGGCCAGGGATACCGCAGCGCCTTGTCGGCCTCATCGGGTGAACGGGCGGCAAGAATATTCTGGTCGCAGGAGGCAGCGTCTCCACCGCAGACATAGTGCTGCTGCAGCGCTATGGATGGCGGATCGTCCAGCCCCTTCCCAAAGCATGGCGCTGCACCAAATTCGTGCACTTGGGGGCATTCGCTGTTTGTCGCGCTGGCCGTGGGCGTTGGTCGCTGGTGGCGATACATCTGGCTTGCAGGTGGTGAGGCTGGTTGCAAGGACAGGACTACCGACACCGTCTCTTTATGATCTCAACCAAAGAAAAAATGCCAAATATCAATATATATCCAGCCCAGATCTTCAACTACGAACTCAATGGGTGGGGTCTATCGGCCTGCAAAGAGATGTAGTAAAGCACCCCCATCAGCAAAACACCGCCCAACTGCGCGCCAAGAAAACCTCGAAGAACCTGATTCACTTCTTCTCCTCGACTTTTAATTTTGCGCTCCCGGCAGCCCTCCTCTAGTCAAGGGTTGCAACGCCATCAACCATCAGCCCGGGCTTTCGCAACAGACCGCTCCGCAGTCGATTGCACCTCGCGGATGTAAGCCTCGAGCCCTACGCACCGCGACCTCTGAATCAGACCCTCGAGCTGCCTATCATAATCTTCAGCAGAAGCGCAATTGATGAGAGCCACCGGGACAGCATGAAAAATACTTGCAATTCTCGATGCAACATCCATCGATTCCGCGGCCCTTATCTCAATCAGTGCCAGACCAAGCATATGAAGGACAACATCCCTCTTCCCCCTCGCATCAAATTCACCAGTCATTTTACAGATCTCCATTTGGCGCCGAACTTTTGAATACGATCTTCAAGTCGCCTGAAGCGGGTCGACACACCGCCTGCAGCCCCCCCTACCCTGCGCATCCTTCAGTCCCTTAAAGAGCCTTGAAGCGCGGCTCGGCATTCGTAACGCAGGGGGGATTTTGTCGGAATCCAACTCCAAGGCTGAGGCCGAAGGGGCCATTTTGAGTTGGACAAGACGCTTGACTATAAGCACCAGCGAAGCCGAGGGCGGTGCCTCGCGAGGGATTGAACGGCTACGGGATGCTCATGACTGCCAGCCATGGGCTGGCACTACTGAAGCAGCCGGCCAGCGGCCGGCACTACTAACGGCCGTGCCGGCCAAACAAAAAGCCCCGACCAAGGCCGGGGCTTTTCATTACAACTGGTGCCGGAAATAGGAATCGAACCTACGACCTACGCATTACGAATGCGCCGCTCTACCAACTGAGCTATTCCGGCTGAGCAGGCAATTTTACGGTCGCCCTACCCCTGCGGTCAATGCGGTCGTGACGATTGCCGTCAAACGCCCACCCACCCGAGCCCTCAGCCCGCCCCCACCCGGTTGCCGCACTCCCGCCCGGCCGCGAAATCGGCCAGGTTGCCCAGCGTGATCGCCGAGATCTCCTGCAGCGCCTCCACGGTGAAGAAGCCCTGGTGGCCGGTCACCAGCACGTTGGGGAAGGTCATCAGCCGCTGGAAGGCCTCATCGTCGATGATCTCGCCGGACAGGTCCTGGAAGAACAGCGCGCTTTCCTGCTCGTACACGTCGATGGCCAAGTGGCCGAGCCGGCGCGACTTCAGCGCGCGGATCACCGCGTGGGTATCGACCAGCCCGCCACGCGAGGTGTTGACCAGCATCGCGCCGGGCTTCATCCGCGCCAGCGAGGCGTCGTCGATCAGGTGCTGCGTATCCGGGGTCAACGGGCAATGCAGTGAGACGATGTCCGAGCGCGAGAGCAGCTCGTCCAGTTCAACCATCGCGCCGATCCCGGCGAACGCCGGCGAAGGATACGGATCGTGCCCCAGCACGGTGCAGCCCATGCCGCGGAAGATGCGCGCGGTGGCCAGCCCGATCTTGCCGGTACCGACGATGCCCACGGTTTTGCCATACAGGGTGCGGCCGAGCAGACCATCCAGCATGAAGTTGCCTTCGCGCACACGGTTGTAGGCGCGATGGGTCTGCCGGTTGAGGGTCATCACCAGCGCCAGTGCGTGTTCGGCGACGGCTTCCGGCGAGTAGGCCGGCACGCGGGCGACGAACAGTCCGAGCGCATTCGCGCTGGCCAGGTCCACATTGTTGAAGCCGGCGCAGCGCAGCAGCACCGCGCGCACACCCAGTGCGTGCAGGACCTGCAGCACCGGTGCATCAAGCCTGTCGTTGACGAACACGCAGACGGCGGCGCAGTCCTGTGCCAGCGCGGCGGTGTGCACATCCAGCGCGGCGTCGAAGTACACGAACTGGAACGGCTGCCCTGCCCCTTCGCGCAGGTTGGCTTCCTCGATAAAGCGGCGATCGTAGGGACGGGCACTCAAAACAGCGATCTGCATGGGAAAGTCTGCGCGGAAATCCGCCACGACCATAGCGCACCCGCACATCGATGGGGATGGCACCGGCGGCGTGACAGCCGCCGGTGCCGGTACTGCCTTAGAACGTATAGCCCAGGCCCAGCATCACGCCGTTCTGCAGCTGGCCGTCGCGACGCTCACCCACGTAGTCGACCATCACCGACAGGCGATCGCTGGCGCGGCTGGTCACGCCCAGGTTCCAGGCCAGCACCTGCTCGCCCACGGTCTGGCTGCTGGCACCGAATACCAGGTCCGGCGCAGCGGCGAAGCCGGTGCTGTAACGGGCCTGGGTGTCGCCCAGTTCCTTCTGCCAGACCACGCGCGCGCGCGGAGTGATGCGCTCGCCGTTGTTGCCTTCGAAGGTCTTGAACAACTGCAGGCCCGCGCCGACGCGGATGCTTTCCAGGCTGTCACCACGCCCGACCAGCGCGCCAGCACCCTGCCCTTCATTGAAACGGGTGGCCGAGGTGCGCGCGTAGTCGACCACCGGCAGCAGCGGCTGGATCACCACACCCTTGGCGGTGGTGAACGAGAAGCCGTGCTCCAGGCGGGCCGAGATCGCATCGTTGTTGTACTTGGCACGCAGCGGGCCCTGCAGGCCGTCGATGCCCTCGATGCTGCGGCGGGTGTCGTGGCGCAGATCGGTGTAGCGCACCGAGGCCGAGAGGTAGCCACGCGAGTAGGTGGCATCCAGGTAGCCGCCCACATCCAGCGCGCGCACATCAGCAGTGAAGCCGGAACCATCGCGCCCCTTGGTCGACATGTCCGCAGCGGCAACGCTGACACCCAGGGTCACCCGGTCGTCGGCCAGCTGCGTATCGGCACCGAGCACGATGCCGCCGACGGTATGGCTCAGGCCGGCCACGCCGCCCTCACCGTCGATGCGGCCATGGCTGCCGAAGCCGCGGCCCCAGAGGCCGTGGTTGCGTGGTGCTTCGCCGCCGAAGTCGGTGTTGCCACCGCCCGCCCCCGCCGGCTCCACCAAGTGCATCGCCAACTGGTTGAACAGGCTGCCATTGGCCATGCCCGGCTGCGCCGAAGCCGCCTGCGCTGCCTGTGCGGCCAAGCCGCCGGCGTCACCGCTGCCGCTGCGTCGTGCGGCCTGGTGCTGCTGCACTACGCTGCCAATGCTGCCGACCAGCGCGTTGTCGGCCAAACGTAGGCTGGCATGCCCATCACCGCGCAGCGCACCGGCCTGCTGCGCGATCAGATCGCGGTCAGCGAACTGCAGTGCCCCCAACAGCGGCTTCAGGCCGGCATCCTGGCGCTGGCCGGCCGTGGCCAGCGCACGGCCGAGACCGTCGTTGCCGTTGCTGCCGGTGAGCTGCGCGAGCTGGTCGAAACCGGGGTTCGCGGTCAGCGACAGGCCCTCGGCGGTCTGCTTGATGTTGAAGCTCAGCAACGAGTTGTGGCGTGGCCGGAACACCTCGCCGTTGGTGATGCTGGCCGTATAGCCGGTGTCGCCCAGGCGCACCGCATCGGTGAAACCGCCCTGGTAGATCGGGCCGCTCACCAGTTCGCGCTGGTAGTTGCCGGCGTAGAAGCCCTGCGCCACGTTCAGTTCCAGGTGCGCGCCCGGCGAGATGACCAGTGCACCCTCGTTGGTGCCGCTGTCGTAGAAGTCGCCCACACGCAGGCGGCCACTGTTGGTGCCGCCCGCCTCGGTGACGTCGAACAGTACCTTGCCGCCTGGCATGATGTTGACGTAGCCGTGGGTGACCAGGTCACCACCACGCGGCATCAGGGTGCCGTACACGCGCAGGCGGTTGAAGCCATCCTCGCGGAACGAGGGGCCGGTGCCATCGAGCAGTGCGTTCGAGTCGGTGGCAACCGAGGCGATGTCGCCGTGGCCGACCACCATGCCGGCCGCCAGCACGCGCAGCTCCGGGGTGCGCAGGGCACCGCCTTCCAGGGCGATGGTGCCGTTCTCCACCAGCATGAAATCGGCGCCGGTGGTTTCGGCAGTGCGCCAGGTGCCGCCCTTGGCGACGCGGATCACGCCGGCCGAGTTGCCCAGCGTGGAGGCATCCAGCTCATCCAGGCGCAACTGGCCCAGCAGGAGCTGCCGTGTGCCCGGGTCGTTGAGGTAATCCTGCACTGACGCCGGGCCGATGCCGTTCGGGCCGGCGCTGGAGCGGTTGTAGATGTTCACCGCATAGTTGATGTACGTGGTGGCGAAGTCGGTATCGTTCCAGCGCGCGAAGTCGTCATCGACGAACGCCTGCAGCTGGCGAGCGGTGCGCAGGTAGCCCGGGTTGATGTCGCCGCTGACATTGCCGGTGACGGTCAGGGTGTCGCCCGGATCGCGGTAGCCGCCGGCAGTGATGATGTTGTTGCTGTAGATGTCCTGGCCGGGGAAGGTCTCCAGCTTGCGGCCGCTGCCATCGGGATCGAAGCTGACCGACGGACCGGTGGTCCGGGCCGGATCGCGGAACACCAGCAGGCCGTTGGGCTGCACCACCTCGTACATGGCCTTGTGCAGCAGCCCGGCATCCATGCCGCCGCCGTAGTTGCCGGTGTAGATCTCGGTCATCCGCGGCGACGGCGTATAGATCACCTTGCCACTGTTGCTGGCGGCGTGGATCTGCACCGAGTCGACCAGCGGCAGGTCACCGGCCAGGTAACGCTCGACGCCACCGGACTGCATGATCGAGCAGGACGAGATGCAGTGGCCGGACACGATCGTGTTCAGGCCGTTGCTGCGGATCACTCCCTGCAGCCATTCGCCCGCGATCAGCGCGCCACCGTTGGAGGTGCGCAGCACGACTTCGCGGATCGGCCGGCCTTCGGCCTGCGCCTTGGCCAGCAATGCGGGCAGCGCGACCACGTCGGCGAAGGTGACACCGCCGCTGAGCACGACGCGATCGCCCTGCACGTGATAATTCATTGCCATGACGTCATCCATCTGGCCCAGGGTTGCGATACCCACCAGGCCTGCCAGGGCGATGCTCAACTTCGAATGCTTCATTGCGTTCTCTCTCTCCGCCCGCACCACGCGGGTCGAAAGCAGAACGCAACAGCAGGGCGGACGCCCCCAGTCGGCGGCGAGAAAAAACATGAATGCATTCACAATGGAAATACAGAAGAAACGTGGGCTTCCCCATCCGGTCACCGTCGCGTAAAACTCGGTGACGCGTCCGTCATTGTCGTTCGAGGCCCTCCCCTGTCCGTGCCCTCCCCTTTGCTCCGTCCTGCGCCGGATCTGCCCGGGGTTCCGGACATCTTCATCGCATTCGTACGCGAGGAACGTGCGCCGCTATGCGCTTTCCTGCGCGCCCGCGGTGTCGGCCCCGAGGATGCCGAGGACATCGCCCAGGACTGCATGGAGCGCTTGATCCGCTACCGCGCGCACAGCACCGAGGAACTGCGGCTGCTGCTGTACCGCATCGCCCGCAACCGCCTGGCAGACCGCGGACGCTCTCCGCTATCGCGCAACCACCTGTCACTGACCGAACGCGACGGCAACGAAGAAGCCGCCAGTGCTTCTCCTGATCCGCTGCGTCAGGCAGAATCCGGGCAGATGCTCGCCCTGCTGCGCCAGGCACTGTTCAAGCTGCCCGAACGTGCCCGCGAGGTGTATCTGCTCAACCGCATCACCGGGATGAGCTATACACAGATCGCCCGGCATTGCGGCATCACCGCCAAGACCGTGGAAAAACACATTGCCCGTGCATTGCAGGGCCTGCGCAAGGAGCTGGGCCCCGATCCTCTCCACAATGATGGAGACACCGAATGATCCGCAACGACAACAGGGATGACACGTTGCTTTTTGAACACGCAAGCGCCTGGGTAGCCCGGCTGGACGCCCCCGACTGCAGCCCCGAAGAGCGTCAATCCTTCGAGGACTGGCTGGCCGAGGATCCCGCGCACGTCAGCGCATGGGTACAGGCCGAGAAGCTGCACCAGCGCAGTGCCAGCCTGGCCAGCGACCCGTGGCTGCGCACCGCCGCCGCGCGCACAGCACGCAGACCGCAGCGGCGTTGGCTGCCCGGTGTCGCTGCCGCTGCAGGCGTCTGCCTCGCCGTTGGCCTGGGCTGGATGCTGTACACCGATGGCAATCCCACACCGCTGACTTATGCCAACGCCAGCCTGCTGCCGCAGCAGCGCACCCTGGCCGATGGCAGCATCGCCACGCTCGACGCCGGCACCACGCTCACCGCACGCTTCGGCTGGCGCAAGCGCGAGCTGGCGCTGGAACACGGCCGCATCCAGCTGCAGGTCGAACCCTCATCGCGCTCGCTGCGGGTGCAGGCCGGCGGCAGTTCGATCCGTGATATCGGCACCACCTTCCAGGTTGAACGCCTGACTGACGGACGGGTCGAGGTCGCGCTGCTGGAAGGCGTGGTGGAAGTCACCAGTGGCAGCGCGCAGCACACGCTCTCGCCGGGCCAGCAGCTGCAGGTCCTGGCCTCCGGCAAGATCCAACCGGGCCCGCAGCTGTCCTCGACCGCCGCCGCCGAAGCCTGGCCACAAGGCAATCTGGTGTTCGACGGCACGCCCCTGGCCACCGTGGTCGAACGCATGAACCGCTATGGCAGCACGCCACTGGTGGTTGCCGACCCGGATATTGCCGACCTCGCGGTCAGCGGCACCTTCCGTGCAGGCGACGCGCATGAACTGCTTTCCGCCCTGGAACTGGGGTGGTCCATTGCTGGCCAGCCGCGCTCGGATGGCGCGCTGGAACTGCGCCGCACCTACTGAGGCGGCGGCCGATGCCGGCGCCGGACGTGCTTCGCTGGGACGTGTCCGGGTGGAACGTGCTTCGCTGGGGTCTGCTGCAGGCCCTGTTGTGCGTTGCGCTGCTGCCCGGTGTGGCGGCAACGGCGGCGGCAGCAGAAGCCATCGCGCAGGTCGACTACCGCATCGCTCCCGGCGCCCTGTCGCCGGCACTGCAGCAATGGGCACGCCAGAGTGGCATTGCCCTGGTGTTCGACACGCGTGAACTGGCCGACCTGCGCACCGGCGGCGTCGCTGGCTCGCTGGCGCCGGCAGCTGCACTGAAGCAGCTCGTCGCCGGCATGCCGGTGAACATCCTGCAGACACCCGGCGGCGGATTCGTGGTGCGCCGGCATGCGGCCCCACCCGCAGTGGTGGCGCAGCCGGCACGGCGACCACCGCCGCCCGCGCCACCGAAGCCGGTGCAGGTGGAGCTGGCGCCGATCCATGTCACCGGCAGCCGGTTGCCGCGTACCTCCGTGCAGACCACGCTGCCGGTAACGGTGATCGACCGCGAAGACATTCTGCGCAGCGGCTACGGCACGCTGTTCGACCTGTTGCGCCACCTGCCCGGCATGAACGGCCACCCGCCGCTGAGCACCTCGCGCAGTGGCGACTCGCTGTACCTGCCGGTCGGCGCAGCAGCCACCACCAGCCTGGACGGCATGGGCCCGCGCGCGACCCTGTTCCTGGTCAACGGACGGCGCCTGCCGCGCTACCCGATGGTCTCGCTGGAAGAAGGCGGGCTGACCGATCTGGGTGGCATTCCGCTCAGCTTCGTCGAGCGCATCGAACTGGTGCGTGGCGGTGCTTCGGCCATCTACGGCGCCGACGCGATGTCCGGCGTGGTCAACATCATCCTGCGCGACCAGGCCGAGGGGCCGGAGGCCACGCTGCAATCGGGGGCCAGCAGCCGTGGCGATGGCGATCAGTACCGGCTGCAGGCGGCAACGGGGGGCGTGCGCGATGGCGGCGACCGCTGGTTCGCCGGCATCGACCTGCATCGCCTGCAGCATGTGGCCGGTGACCAGCGCGACTGGCATGCGGAAACCTCGCTGTACCCGATCGGGCTGATCATGGCCAACGGCGATTACTATCCGGCCACGCAGTGCCATCCGCCGTTGCAGCGCGAAGACGACGGCTGCTGGTTCGACAACGCGCGCCCACGCTCGCTGCAGCCAGCATCGGAAACACTATCCGGCTACCTGCGCTATCGCCATGAACGCGGTGACGGACGCTACGCCTATGTGGAAGCACGCGCCAGCCACAACCGCCAGCGTTTTGAACTGGGCCCGACCGCCGTCGCCCTCAATTTCAGTCGCGGTGCCATCCTCAATGTGGTGCTGCAGGAAGGCGGCGAAGTACGCCCGCGCGTGCATGCCACCGAAGGCGACCTCACGGTCGGCATGGGCCGTGAGCGCCCCGGCCGCAGCTGGGATGCCGGCCTCAGCGCGCAGCGCAGCCAGGTGGACCTGCGCACCGAAGGCACCGTGCGCAGCGAGCGCCTGCTGGAAGCCGCACGAACGCTGGATTTCCTGCCCGGCTTTTCCACCCTGCCGCCGGGGCTGGCAGAGGAGCTGTTCCCGGCCATCCACAACCGCGGACGTACCGAGCAGTGGCAGGGCTGGTGGGGCATGCAGCGCACCCTGATGCCACTGCCCGGTGGTGCAGCACAACTGGCGACCGGCATCGATCTGCGCCACGAGCGCTGGACCTCGTTGCCTGATCCGCTGCTGGGCAAGGGCGAGTTGGCGCTGGGCCTGCCGATGGAGCAGCGCCGGCTGTCGCGGCAGAGCAACGCCGCCTACGCCGAACTGGGCCTGCCGTTGGCGCCGACACTGCGCCTGGACGTGGCCGCGCGGCTGGACCGCGATGGCGGTGACACCGCGTTCTCGCCGCGTGCCGGCCTGCGCTGGAGTCCGAGCCCGCACTGGTCGTTCCTGCTGGCCAGTGGCCGCGGCTACCGCGCGCCCAGCATCTTCGAGCGGCGGCGACCGCCGGGCTACTTCGGCCTGTATCCCCTGCCCGCATCGGCTTCCCTGCCGCCGTGCGCGCGCCCGCTGCGCGGTGGCGGCTGCGCGGTGGAAGTAGAGGTGGTCGAGAACGATGCGCTGAAAGCGGAGACCTCGCGCAGCCACTCGCTGGCCGCAAGCTGGACACCCAACGATGTGTTCTCGCTGTCGCTGACCCACAACATCGTCGAGCTGCGCAACGAGATCCTCGCCCTGCAACCCAGCGATGCACTGTGGAATCCCGGTACCTGGGAGCTGGATGAGCAGGGCCGCCTGCGTGATCTTCGCCTGTCATTCGACAACATCGGCCGCACCACCTCGCGCAACTGGGTACTGCGTGGCGAGTACCGGGTGGATGCCGGCCGCAACGGGCAGTGGCTGTTCTCGCTGGATGCATTGAAGCAGCAGGAACTGCGACGTGATCGCAGCCATGGCGAATCGGTGGATCTGCGCGGGCATGCCACGCCGGCGAACGCGGGCATCCTCAACGTGCAGTGGCAGAACCCGTCCTGGGACATCGCCCTGCGTGGCAACCGCGTCGGCCGCACCCGCGCATGGCTGGCAGGTGAAGCATGCACGCAGGAGCAGCATGACCAGCGCCGCTGCATGAACCCTGCGCAGCTGCGCTGGAACCTGCATCTGGCACGCCGGCTGAGCCCGCGCGTGATTGCCGCTCTGGACGTGCACAACCTGCTCGATACGCGGCCGGTGAACTACCTTGTCGGCAGCGGCGGGCAGATGCCCGGGCTGGACGATCCACTGGGGCGCTACTTCCTGCTGACCCTACAATTCCGCTGAGCGTAGTACCCTACGCCGCTTGTTCCACGGCGTCGAAGGCGAGTCATGAAAGCCTACCTCTGGTTCCTGGGCGCGCTCATGTTGTTCTTCGCGCTGCCCTTCCCCTGCCTTCTCTACTTCGGCACCAGCTGGCCGCTGGACGTGGGCGACCGCAGCGCGCCGTGGTTGGCGCTGGGTCTGCTGGCGACATCGCTGACGCTGTGGCTGGTGCTGCTGTACGCCTTCCTGCATTACCTGCTGCTGGCGCCACCGCGTGCATTGCAACGCGTGCGCAGCATCCTGGCCGACGGCGAGCCACGCAGCGCGCGCATCGAGCAGGCAGAACAGACCGGCGTGCAGGTGCGCGGCTTCGCGCAGTGGCGGCTGCAACTGGCCTTCGACAATCTATCCGGCACGCCGATCACCGAAACGCTGATCGTGGTCGACAGCAAGCCACAGCTGCAGCGTTTTGCCGTGGGCAAGCAGTTGGGAGTACTGCTCAGCCGCACGCCGGGCCCCTCGCCCAACCTGATGCTGGAAGGCGCGCAACCGGAACTGGACAGCGCCAGCCTGTGGCGCCGTGCGATCGGCGGCGTGATCGGTGTCATCGTGGTCGCTGCCGCGTACGTCATGGCCTACCGGCTGCAAAGCGATGGCATGGGTTGGACGTTCCTCGGTTTCGGTCATCCATTGCTGATCTGCCCGCTGGTGCTGTGCAGCTACCTGATCGGCCTGCGCCTGCTGGCGCGCCTGTTGGCCGGTACGCTGCAGATCGACGCGCGCGGCGAAGCCCTCAAGTACCGCGGCATCGGTGCCGAAGCGCGGGTGCTCGACGTGCGCCAGACCGGCACCTACGTCAACGAACAACCGCAGGTGGAGTTCCAGCTGGAATATCTCGACCGCGAGGGCAACGTGCAGCAGGCCAGCGTGCGCCGCTTCGTTGCGCTGCTCGAACTGGCCAACATTCCACGTGGGCAGGTCGACATCCTGTACGACCCGGATGATCGCCGTAGCGTGCGCATGGAGGAAGCGTGAAGCGGCCCGTGTCCACACCGCTGGTGTTCGCTGGCGTGGTGCTTGCCCTGGCCGGTGTCGCCACGGCGGGCGGTGCATTGCAGACCGTCAACGCGACCCTGCGTAGCGCTGCATCGACCACGCCTATGGATGCAGCGCAGCAATACCCCTGGGAACAACCGTTGCGCACCACGGCCATCGCCACGCCACGGGCGGCAGCCGAACCGATGCAGGTGCCCGGGCGCACGCGGCCGAACCTGCTGCTCGACGCCGAGCGCCTGCAGGCTGCAAGGCAGGCGCTGGAAGCGATGCCCGGACTGGCCGGCGAACGCTTGGTCGTCTTCCACAGCATCCACTTCCATGACGACGGCCGCATCGACATCGACCTGGTCGATCCACAGCAACCAGGCCATGTGGATGGTTACCACTACCAACGCGGGCAGTGGCGCAAGGGCGATGCGGTGAACCCGCAACAGTTCGCGCCGACCATCACCCTGCGCCGCAGCAGCACCGCACTGGCCAACATCGATTTCGATGCCGTGCCACGGGTGACGCAGGCCCTGCAGCAACAGCGCAATGCACTGATGCGTACACCTGCCGACGTCGGCCATGTGTATGTGGTCATCCGCAAGGGCGGAAAGCTGGTGTGGCTGCCGGATGAAGTGGCCGGCGACCGCCAGACCGTGCGCCTGCGCTACGACGCCAGGGGCAACCTGCAGTAGAAAAAGGGGACGGAGGGGATCAAGTCGCAAGTGGCGCGACGAGGGCCAAAGCGACTTGATCCCCTCCGTCCCCTTTTCTGCTACCTCACCGAGCGGGCGATGGCGTACTGCGCGGCGTAGTACGTGGACAGCACCAGCAGGCTGGCCAACGGCAGGCCGCCGCCGAAGCGATCCCATGCCAGCATTGAATCGCTGGCCACGAACAGCAGTGCACCACCGGCGGCCCAACGCGCACTGCCCGCTTCCAGCGCATCGGCGTGCGGCCGCTTCCAGTAACGGGCCAGTGCCAGCACCGCCATGGCGGCCAGCACCACGACGTAGGCCAACACCGGAACGCGCATCGGCAGCGGCAGATGCGGCCACAGGCCGGCGACGTTGATCAAAGCGAATGCAGCAAGCAGCACGAACGCAGCGAGCAGTCCGCGACCCGCGCGCAGGCCGGCACGGAACGCGGCGATGTAGCACAGATGCGCCAGCAGGAAGGCAACCAGGCCGGGCACGAACGCGTCGATCGGCAGCATCAGCGCGATATCGCCAACGCAGGACAACAGCATGCCGGCCAGCACCGCGCGCCGATAGTGCGCATCCGCCACCGGCCGCGCCTGCCAGGCGATGGCGGCGATCAGCAGCGTGGTCGCCGGCTTGGCCAACCAGTGCAGCCACCGCCCGTCGCCGTCCAGGTAGGCGCCGACGATGGCCAGCACGGCCACCACCAGGATCAGCCCATCGCGCGTGCGCAGCTTCATCGTGCCTTCCACAGCTCTGCAAGGCGGTCCGGGCGGCCGGCAATGCGTTCCAGCACTGGATACTGCAGGCCCCCGTGGTAGTCGATCTTCATCGTATCGATGCGGTCGAACTGTTTGACCAGCAGCGTGATCGGCGTCTTGTCAGTGGCCGCTGCAGCCACCGCATCCTTCAGGCGCTGGCTGCTGTACTCGCGACCGCCAATGGCGATCACCTTCATGCCTGGCGCCAGGCCGGCATTGAACGCCGGGCTGTCCCAGATCACATCGCCGACCACGCCACTGTCGAGCACCGTCGCGCCCAGCGAGTAGGCCAGCAGCGCTGCCTTCGCGCGCTTTTCCTGTGCCTTGTAGGCCTCGTTCGGCGCATCGCGGTAGACCAGCTTCCAGCCCGCCAGTTCCAGGCCGCCGGTCAACGATCCGTTTCCATCCAGCCGCTGGCGCAGGAAGCTCGCCCAGTCGTATGGCGCGATGCCGTTGAGGGTCGCCACCACGTCATCGAAGGTGTACGGATTGACGTCCCAATCGCCGTTGCCGACGCCGAAGAACGCACGCGCGAAATCATCCAGGCTGCGACGGTTGCCGGTCAGCCCCCGCAGCTTGCCCTCCACTTCCAGCCACAGCATCTGCCCGCCGGAGTAGTAGTCCTCGCTCATCTGATAGTTGCGGTACGGCAACGTGCGGCGCTGGGCGATGGTCGGATCGTTGGTGGTGTCCTGCAGCGGGCGCCAGGCCAGGCCCGGGCGGCCGCGATCGTAGGTTGCCGCCACGTTGGCCAGCATGTCGCGCGCCTGCTCAGTAGTCCACAGACCCGAACGCGCGGCCAGCACCTGGCCCCAGAACTGGGTCTGGCCTTCGTACACCCACAGCAGGCTGTCGCCCATCGGTGTATTGAAATTGGCCGTGGCCAGGTCGGCACCGCGACGGTACTTGCCGTTCCACGAGTGGGTGTACTCATGCGGCAGCAGATCGCGCATCCAGGCATTGCTGTCCCACTCGGTGAAATAGCCCGGATCGGCGCTGTTCTCGCTGGAACGATGGTGCTCCAGTCCAATGCCGCCGAGGCGATCGGTCAGGGCAAGCAGGAATTCGTAGTGATCGTAGTGACGCGCGCCGTACAGCTTGTCGGCCTGCTGCACCAACGCACGATGCAGCTTGATCTGCGCGTCGGTCGGCTTCAGCGATTTGGCATCATCGGCGAACACGTTCAGATGCACCGGCACCTTCGCGCCGGGGTCGAGGTCGATGCGCTGGTGATGTTCGCCGGCAAACAGCGGCGAGTCGACCAGGTGGTCATAGGAAATCGGCTTGAACACCACAGTGTCGCCATCGCGGCGCGCGGTCTCCAGCGCGGTGGCATAGGCCCAACCCTTGGGCAGGGTCACGCTGGCCTGCGCCTGCAGGTTGCGCGCGTCCGTGCCGGCCGGATACAGCGAGTTGGCATTCCACTGCAGGTTGAGCATTTCCGGGGTCATCACCACCCGGCCCTGGCTGCCCCCCTGCGAGGACAGGAAATCGAAGTGGGCGACGACCTCGCTCACGCCTGCCGGCACGTCCACCTTGAACGCGTACACGTTGAACTGGTCGCGATGCCAGGCCAACGGCTTGCCGTTGGCGGTCACCCGCAGGCCGGCCAGCTTGTCGATGGGGCCGGTGGGCGAATGGTTGCCGGGAATCCACTGCGGGTACAGCAGCGTCAGCGGGCCGGGCTTGGCCGGGACGGTGGCCGTCACCTTGAAGATGCGCCGGGCCAGGTCGCGTGCGTCGACGTCAATGCGCAGCAGGCCAGGGGCGGCGGCGTCACCTGGTGGCGGGGTCTGCGCCAGCGCGGGCGTGGCCGCCAGCGCGAACAGCACGGACATCACCAGGGCACGGGTTTTCATCAGGCGACTTCCAGCAGCAGAGGATTCCCCGATGCTAGGCCTGTGAGGTGCCCAGCCCCATGGCCGAAGGTCATGGTCGGTAGCGCACCGGCCTGATACAGCAAAGCCTTACCGAGCGAGGTCGAAGGCTGACAGCATCCACGCATGGCGTGGATCTACTGGAAAGCGGAGGAATACCGGGTAGATCCACGCCATGCGTGGATGGCGTGCACCCAGAAGTCGTGCGAACCAAGGTTCGCAACCACCGGTCGAAGGTTCGCCCGCACCGGTCCAGGGTTCGCACTACCAGACGCGGATCCGCGCCCAGCCGCAGCGCTGCCGGTCAGTCAACCAGACGCAGGCGCAGCTCCTTCGGCAGCGCGAACACCATCGATTCCGGTTCGCCATCCAGCTCGCCCACGCCGCTGGCACCCAGCTCGGCCAGACGCGCCAGCACGCCATCAACCAGAACCTGCGGCGCCGACGCACCGGCGGTCACGCCGATATGCTGCTTGCCGAGCACCCAGGCCGGGTCGATCTCGTGGGCACCGTCGATCAGGTAGCTCTCCACGCCCTCACGGCGGGCCAGCTCACTCAGACGGTTGGAATTGGAGCTGTTCGGCGAACCGACCACCAGCACCAGGTCGCAGCGCTTGGCCAGGTCGCGCACGGCGTCCTGGCGGTTCTGCGTGGCGTAGCAGATGTCGTCGTTCTTCGGCCCCTGCATCGCCGGGAAGCGCGCGCGCATGGCTTCGATGATGCCGCGCGTATCGTCCACCGACAGCGTGGTCTGGGTGGTGTACGCGAAGTTTTCCGGCTGGTTGATCTGCAGCGTGGCCACCTGCTCCACGTCCTCGACCAGGTAGATCTGGCCGGTGCCCGCCTCGCGGTTCCACTGGCCCATCGTGCCTTCCACTTCCGGATGACCAGCATGGCCGATCAGCACCACGTCACGGCCGGCACGGCAGTGACGGGCGACTTCGAAGTGGACCTTGGTCACCAGCGGACAGGTGGCGTCGAACACTTTCAGGCCACGACGCTCGGCTTCCAGGCGCACGGCCTGGGAAACACCATGGGCGCTGAAGATGACGGTGTTGTTGTCTGGCACTTCGTCGAGCTCTTCGACGAAGATCGCGCCGCGCTGCTTCAGGTCATCGACCACGAAGCGGTTGTGCACCACTTCATGGCGGACATAGATGGGCGCGCCCAGCGTTTCGATCGCGCGCTTGACGATCTCGATCGCACGATCGACACCAGCACAGAAACCACGCGGGTTGGCGAGCAGCACATCCATCAGTTCAGTCTCCCGGCAGCGGCCGGCTTACGGTTTCGGGTTGGCATTATCCGCCTTTTTGGCGGACTTGCCTTCGAACAGGCCGAACAGGGCGATGCCTACGGCACCCACCACGATGGCCGAATCGGCGATGTTGAACGACGGCCAGACATGCTCGCCGACGTACCACTGGATGAAATCCACCACGTGGCCATGCACCTGCCGGTCGATCACGTTGCCGATCGCACCGCCGATGATCAGCGCGTACGGCACCGCGGCCCTCCAGTTGCCACGGGCGGTAGCACGCAGCCACCAGGCCATCAGGCCGCTGATGGCGATCGCCAGCACAGTGAAGAAATGCTTCTGCCAGCCACCGGCATCGCTCAGGAAGCTGAACGCTGCACCGGTGTTGTAGGTGCGGTACCAGTTCCAGAAGCCGTCGATGACCACCACCGGCTGGAACTCCGGCAGGCTCGACAGCACCCAGGCCTTCGACCACTGGTCCAGGCCGATGATGACTGCCGACAGCAGCAGCCAGATCAGCGCATTGGGATGCGGGCGCGGGGCGGCCATCAGAACCAGCTCCGCACTTCGCCGGCACCGGCGATGTTGGTCACGCAGCGGCCGCACAGTTCCGGGTGGTCGGCATTGCTGCCAACGTCGGCACGATGGTGCCAGCAGCGCACGCACTTGGACTTCTGCGTCGGCTGGGCGCTGACAAATACCTCGTCGGTGGTCGCCGGGCGCACCTGCACGTCACCACTGATGAACAGGAAACGCAGTTCATCGGCCAGCGGCTGCCAGCGTGCAGCCTGCTCTTCGCTGGCGGCGATGGTGATCTCCGCTTCCAGCGCGGCACCGATCGCGCCATTGGCACGCATCGGCTCCAGCACCTTGGCCACCTGCTCGCGCACGGCCAGCAGCTGATCGAAGTCGGCAGCGTTGAGCTGTGCATCGTCCGGCAGCGGCGCCAGGCCCTCGTACCAGGTGGTGAACAGCACGTGGCCCGCACGATCGCCCGGCAGGTAGCCCCACAGCTCGTCGGCGGTGAAGGTCAGGATCGGCGCCACCCAGCGGGTGAACGCTTCGGCGATGTGGTACATCGCGCTCTGCGCCGAACGACGACCATCCGAATCGGTCGGCATCGTGTACAGGCGGTCCTTGGTCACGTCCAGGTACAGCGAACCGAGGTCCACGCTGCAGAAGTTCAGCAGCAGCTGCACGATCTCGGCCATGTCGTAGTTGTCATACGCCGCCTTGATCTTCTCCTGCAGCTCCCAGGCGCGGTGCACGATCCAGCGGTCCAGCGCGACCATCTCGTTGAGCGGGCGCAGGTGCTGGGCCGGATCGAAACCGTCCAGGTTGCCCAGCAGGAAGCGGGCGGTGTTGCGCAGGCGGCGGTAGGCGTCGGCGGTGCGCTTGAGGATTTCCTGCGACAGCGACATCTCGTTGCTGTAGTCGGCCGAGGCGATCCACAGGCGCAGGATGTCTGCGCCCAGCTTGTTCATGATTTCCTGCGGCTCGATGCCGTTGCCCAGCGACTTGGACATCTTGCGGCCGTGCTCGTCCACGGTGAAACCGTGGGTGAGGCACTGCTTGTATGGCGCGCGCTTGTCGATGGCCACGCCGGTCAGCAGCGAGGACTGGAACCAGCCACGATGCTGGTCCGAGCCTTCCAGGTACAGGTCGGCCGGCTTGCCGAAGCCACGTGCGGCCAACACCGCTTCATGGGTCACGCCGGAATCGAACCAGACGTCGAGGATGTCGGTGACCTTCTCGTAGTCGGCCGCTTCGGCGCCCAGCAGTTCGGCCGCATCCAGCGAGTACCACACGTCGATGCCTTCGGCTTCAACGCGGTCTGCCACCTGCTGCATCAGCTCCACCGAACGCGGGTGGATCTCGCCGGTCTGGCGGTGGGTGAACAGTGCGATCGGCACGCCCCAGGTGCGCTGGCGCGAGATCGTCCAGTCCGGGCGGCCGTCCACCATGCTCTGGATGCGCGCCTTGCCCCAGCTCGGGAACCAGCCGACGGTGTCGATGGCGGCCAGCGCATCGTTGCGCAGGTTGGCCTTGTCCATCGAAATGAACCATTGCGGGGTGGCGCGGAACACCACCGGCGTCTTGTGCCGCCAGCAGTGCGGGTAGCTGTGGCGGATCTCGACGAAGGCCAGCAGTGCGCCGCTGTCACGCAGCACCTGCACGATCGCCTCCTGCGCCTTCCACAGGTGCTGGCCCGCCAGCACCACGTCGCCAGCCGGCGGGGTCGATTCCAGGTAGACGCCACGGCCGTCGACCGGCGTGATCTGACCAGCGTTGTACTTGTCCAGCAGGCCGTATTTCTGGCTGACCACGTAGTCTTCCTGGCCGTGGCCGGGGGCGGTGTGCACCGCACCGGTACCGTCTTCGTCGGACACGTGTTCGCCGTTGAGCACGAGGATGTCGCGCTCCAGGTAGAACGGGTGCGCCAGCAGCTGGTTTTCCAGCGCCGAGCCTTCGGCTTCACCATGCAGCACCACCGCGTCCACGCCGTAGCGCTGCAGCGAGCGCTCGGCCAGCGCAGCGGCCAGCACCAGCCAACGGCGCTTGCCGTTGTGCGCCGGGCCTTCGGCCAGCACGTAGCGGATGTCCGCACCCAGCGACACCGCCAGCGAGGCCGGCAGCGTCCACGGGGTGGTGGTCCAGATCGGCACGGCCACTTCGACATCGGCCGGCAGTCTGACACCGAACGCCTGCGCCAGCGCCTGCGCATCACGCGCGGTGTAAGCCACGTCGATCGCCGGCGAGGTCTTCTCGTGGTACTCGATCTCGGCTTCGGCCAGTGCCGAGCCGCAGTCGAAGCACCAGTACACCGGTTTGGCGCCGCGCAGCAGGTGGCCGTTGGCCACGATCTTGGACAGCGCGCGGATCTCGTTGGCCTCGAAATCGAAGCTCAGGGTCTTGTACGGGTTGTCCCAGTCGCCAGTGACGCCCAGGCGCTTGAAGTCGGCACGCTGGATGTCGATCTGCTCCTCGGCGAACTCGCGGCACTTCTGCCGGAACTCGACCGCATCGAGCTTCACCCCGACCTTGCCCCACTTCTTTTCCACCGCGATTTCGATCGGCAGGCCATGGCAGTCCCAGCCCGGCACGTAGGGCGCATCGAAGCCGGCCAGGTAGCGCGACTTGACGATGATGTCCTTGAGGATCTTGTTGACCGCATGGCCCAGGTGGATGCGCGCATTGGCGTACGGCGGGCCGTCATGCAGCACGAACAGCGGGCGGCCGGCGGCGTTGTCGCGCAGCTGCTGGTAGAGCCCCTGCTCTTCCCAGCGCGCCAGAATGCCCGGCTCGCGCTTGGGCAGGTCGCCGCGCATCGGGAATTCGGTGGCCGGCAGGTTGAGGGTGGTCTTGTAGTCCTGGCTCACGCAGTGGCTCGCAATCTATGTTCGGAAAGGATGGCACGCGCCTGTTCGGCGTCGCGGTGCATCTGGTCGGTCAGCGCCGCCAGATCGTTGAATTTCTCTTCATCACGCAGCTTGGCGACGAATTCCACTTCGATGTGGCGCCCGTACAGGTCGCCCTGGAAATCGAACAGGTGCGCTTCCAGCAGCGGCTCCACGCCGTCCACGGTCGGCCGGGTACCGAAGCTGGACACCGACGGCCACGGCTGGTCGAACACCCCGTGCACCCAGGTCGCATAGATGCCCGACAGCGCCGGGGTCTTCGGGAACCGCAGGTTGGCGGTGGGGAAGCCCAGCGTACGGCCGAGCTGGCGCCCACGCACCACCCGCCCGCTGATCGAGTAGGGACGACCCAGCAGGTCGCCGACCCGGGCGAAGTCGCCTTCCTGCAGCAGCTGGCGGATACGGGTGCTGGAGATGCGATCACCATGCAGGTCGACCGCTTCGATTTCACCGGCGCTGAAACCTAGCTCGGCGCCCAGCGCCTGCAGCAGGGCCAGATCGCCACGGCGACGGTTGCCGAAACAGAACTCCGGCCCGATCCAGACCTCGCGGGCGTTCAGGCGCTGGGCCAGCAGCTGGCGCACGAACGCCTCAGCCGGCATCGCCGCCATCGCCGCGTCGAAGCGCAGCAGGCCGATTGCATCGACGCCCAGTTCGCGCAGGATCTCGACCTTGCTGCGGGCCAGGGTCAACCGCGGCGGCGGCGTGCCCTGGGCGAAGAACTCACGCGGCAAGGGCTCGAAGGCCACCGCCACCGCGGCCACACCCAAGGCGCGCGCGCGCGCGACCGCGTGCCGCACCAGCGCACGATGCCCCAGGTGGAGGCCGTCGAATGCACCGATGCAGACCACGCTTCCGTTGGGGAACAGCTCCCCGCCCTCGACGCTTCTGAACAGCCTGCTCATCAACTCTCGTTCCAGCCGGCCGAAGCCCGCCGTTTCAATGGTGTAACCCTGAAGTATAGCCGCCGGGAGCCACGATCAATGCCCACGCAGGTCGCGCGGACGGAAGCCCATCGCCACCATCGCCAGCAGGTAGGTCAGCCCGCCACCGCCGACCAGCAGACCGAGGGCGCCGATCCGCTCCCACACGCCCATCGACGAGAAGCCCGGCAGCCAGTACAGCAGGGCCAGCAGCACGCCGACCATCGCTGTGCACGCCAGCAACAGCCGCAGCAGGTAGCCGCCCCAGCCCGGACGCCGCTGGTAGACATCGGTCTTGCCCAGCCAGTACCAGAGCAGCCCCAGGTTCAGGTAACTGGACAGCGCGCTGGCAATGCCCAGCGCCAGGTGCAGGCCGGGCTGCTTGCCAAGGGCGGCCATCACCCCCTGCGCCTTCAGCTCATCGGGCACCATCACCTGGTACAGCACCGCCAGCAGGGCGAAGTTGAACACCATGTTGGCCACCAGCGCGGCGACACCGGCACGCACCGGCGTTCTGGTGTCCTGGCGCGCGTAGAAGGCCGGCAACACCACCTTCAGCAGCGCAAAGGCCGGTAGGCCGAAGCTCAGGCCGTACACCGACAGCGCCGTCATGCGGGTGTCGAAGGCGGTGAACTGGCCATGCTGGAAGATCGTCGAGATCAGCGGCTCTGCCAGCAGCAGCAGGCCCAGCATGGCCGGCACCGAAATCAGCAGGGTCATGCGCAGGCCCCAGTCCAGCGAGCGCGAGAAGCCTTCGCGGTCGGTGCTGACATGGTGGCGGGCCAGCGCCGGCAGGATCACCGTGCCCAAGGCCACGCCGAACACGCCCAACGGCAGTTCCAGAAAGCGATCGGCCAGCGACAGCCAGGACTGCGAACCATCGGTCAGCTTGGCGGCGATGACGGTATCCAGCAGCAGGTTGATCTGCGCCACCGATGAGCCGAACAGGGTCGGCACCATCAGCGTCATCACCTTGCGCACGCCCGGATGGTTCCAGCCCCAGCGCGGCAGGGTCAGCAGGTCGATGCCCTTCAACGAAGGCAGCTGGAACAGCAGCTGCAGCAGACCGGCGGCCAGCACGGCCCAGCCGAGGGCAAGAATCTGCTTTTCCGGCGTGCCACCCAGCCGCGGCGCCAGCCACAGCGCGCCGGCGATCATGCACAGGTTGAGAATGACCGGGGTCAGCGCCGGCATCGCGAAGCGCTGGAAACTGTTCAGCGCACCACCGGCCAGGGCGGTCAGCGAGACGAACAGCAGGAACGGGAAGGTCAGGCGGAACAGGTCGATCAGCAGGCCCTGCTTGGCAGGGTCGGTGTCGACGCCACTTGCGAAGACCGACGCCAGCTGCGGCGCGAAGATCAGCGCCAGCGCAGTGACCAGCATCAGCACGCCGCCCAGGGTGCCGGCGGTGCGGGCCATCAGTTCACGCAGTTCGGCGTGGCTGCGGGTTTCCTTCACCTCGGTGAACACCGGCACGAATGCGGTGGCAAAGGAGCCCTCGGCGAACAGCCGGCGCAGGAAATTGGGTATCCTGAAGGCGACCCAGAAAGCATCGGTGATGGCGTTGGTGCCGAAGGTCGAGGTCACCACCTGGTCCCGGACCAGGCCGAGAACCCGCGAGACCATGGTCATGCTGCTGAACGACAGCAGGCCCCGCAACATCTTGGGTGAACTCACTCAACGTCCCTCTTGACAATCGACTTGACGTACATTTCTTACGCCATCATACTAGCTAGCTTGCTGTTCCCATAACACCGATTTTTCAGGAAACCACCACCGTGGCCAATATCAAGTCCGCCAAGAAGCGCGCCAAGCAGACCGTCGTGCGCAACGCGCGCAACGTGGCTCAGCGCTCGATGCTGCGCACCGCTGTCAAGAAAGTGATCAAGGCGCTGGACGCCAACGATGCCGCCGGCGCTCAAGCCGCCTTCGCCGTTGCCCAGCCGATCCTGGATCGTTTCAGCGCGCGTGGCCTGATCCACAAGAACAAGGCTGCTCGCCACAAGAGCCGCCTGAACGACCGCATCAAGGCCCTCCAGGCCGCCTGATCCGGTTGGTTGCTGGGGCTTCGGCTCCGGCAGCACGCAAAAGCCCGGCTTCGGCCGGGTTTTTTGTTGCCTGCGGTTTGGGCGATCCCCGCGGTTCGCGCAACCGGTAGTGCCGGCCGCTGGCCGTCAGTTCACTGGGGTTGCCGGCCAGCGGCCGGCACTGCCGGAACGCAAAAACCCGGCCGAAGCCGGGTTTTTACGTGGGAACCACAACAGGCATTACTGCGCGTTGCGGGCCGCCTCGAGCTCGTCTTCCTTCTGGCGATCGAAGAACGCCATGATCCGGCTCATGATCGGGAAGGTGCCTTCGCGACCCAGTGCGGACACCAGGAACCACGGCTCCTTCCAGCCCAGCTCGGCCACGATCTTCTCGGCGGCGGCCTTGGCCTCGTCCTCGAACATCAGGTCGGCCTTGTTCAGCACCAGCCAGCGCGGCTTGGCCAGCAGCTCCGGATCGTGCTTTTCCAGTTCGCGCTCGATGGCACGCACCTGCTCGACCGGGGAAACACCTTCCACACCACCTTCCATCGGCGAGATGTCGACGAGGTGCAGCAGCAGGCGGGTGCGCTGCAGGTGGCGCAGGAACTGCGCGCCCAGGCCGGCACCGTCGGCAGCACCTTCGATCAGGCCCGGAATGTCGGCGATCACGAAGCTGCGGTAGTTCTCCACCTTCACCACACCCAGGTTCGGGTACAGCGTGGTGAACGGGTAATCGGCCACCTTCGGCGTCGCCGCCGAGACCGCACGGATCAGGGTGCTCTTGCCGGCATTGGGGAAGCCCAGCAGGCCGACGTCAGCCAGCAGCTTCAACTCCAGCTTCAGCGTGCGCTCTTCACCCGGCTCACCCGGCAGCGCCTGGCGCGGCGAGCGGTTGGTGGAGCTCTTGAAATGCATGTTGCCGAGGCCGCCGCGGCCGCCCTTGGCCACCAGCAGACGGTCGCCATGCTGGGTCAGGTCGCCGATGATTTCATCGGTGGCCACGTTGATGATCACGGTGCCGACCGGCACGGTAATGACCATGTCTTCGCCGCCCTTGCCATAGGCCTGGCGGCCCATGCCGTTCTCGCCGCGCTGCGCCTTGAAGATGCGGTCATGGCGGAAGTCGACCAGGGTGTTCAGGTTTTCGTCGGCGCGGATCCACACGCTGCCGCCCGCACCGCCGTCGCCGCCGTCCGGGCCGCCGAGCGGAATGAACTTCTCGCGACGGAAGCCAATGCAGCCGTTGCCGCCGTTGCCGGCGAACACTTCGATTTCTGCTTCGTCTACCAGTTTCATTGTTTCGATGCCTGCGATGGGCGCGGCATGCACGCCGCCACCTTGATGTAGTGCCGGCCGCTGGCCGACAACCGGGCGATGCCCGTTTTACCATTGATTCCAACGAAAAGCCCCGCCGAAGCGGGGCTCTTCATGCAGCGTCTCCATGCCGGGGCATGGGCGCCGGCCGTTGCCTTATCAGGCTTCGACCGAGACGACGCTGACGGTGCGACGCTTCTTCGGGCCCTTCACGGTGAACTCCACCTTGCCGTCCGTCAGGGCGAACAGGGTGTGGTCACGACCGAGGCCGACGCCGGAACCCGGGTGGAACTGGGTGCCGCGCTGACGCACGATGATGTTGCCGGCTTCGATGGCCTGGCCACCGAAGATCTTGACGCCGAGGTACTTCGGGTTGGAGTCGCGACCGTTGCGCGAAGAGCCTACGCCTTTTTTATGTGCCATGACCTATCTCCTTACTTGCTGCCACCGGCAATGCCGGTGATCTCGATTTCGGTGTAGTACTGACGGTGACCCTGGCGCTTCATGTGGTGCTTACGGCGACGGAACTTGATGATCCGGACCTTGTCGGCACGACCCTGGGACAGGACGGTGGCAGTGACCGCAGCGCCGCTCAGGGCGTCGCCGATCTTGATGCCATCGCTGTCGCCGAGCAGCAGGATGTTGTCGAACTTGATCTCGCTGCCGACTTCGACTTCGAGCTTTTCAATGCGGAGCTTTTCGCCCTGCGCCACGCGGTATTGCTTACCGCCGGTGACCAGTACTGCGTACATGACCAGACTTCCTCTGTAGTTATTGTGGTCTATGGACTGCCGCCGTCGAGGGCGGACAGGAGCGGAATTGTACGTGGACCACCGGGGACGGGTCAAGTCAACCCCTGAACGGCTGTGGAGGCCGGGCCGGAACGGGGTCAGATCCCTTTTCACCACGTGAAAAGGGATCTGACCCCTGTCTGTCGGCCGGTCTCACGAGGTGAGACACCGGGCTGGCATTGTCGCCCATTGCCCCCATCTGGTCACCTCGGTAGGCTGACCGATTGCCGCCCTTTCGCTGGCCCGGCGGCCCAGCCACGCCCCCACAACCGGATTTCCCATGGCGATGGATTTCATCCGCATCCGCGGCGCGCGGACGCACAATCTCAAGAACATCGACCTCGACCTGCCTCGCGACAAACTGATCGTGATCACCGGCCTGTCCGGTTCGGGCAAGTCGTCGCTGGCGTTCGACACCATCTATGCCGAGGGCCAGCGGCGTTACGTCGAGTCCCTGTCGGCGTATGCGCGGCAGTTCCTTAGCGTGATGGAAAAGCCGGACCTGGACCATATCGAAGGCCTGTCCCCGGCGATCTCGATCGAGCAGAAGTCGACCTCGCATAACCCGCGTTCGACGGTCGGCACGATCACCGAGATCTACGACTACCTGCGCCTGCTGTACGCACGTGTCGGCACCCCGCGCTGCCCCGACCACGGCTATCCGCTGGAAGCGCAGACGGTCAGCCAGATGGTCGACCACATGCTGACGCTGGACCCGGAACAGCGCTACATGCTGCTTGCGCCGGTGATCCGCGACCGCAAGGGCGAGCACGCACAGGTGTTCGACCAGCTGCGCGCGCAGGGTTTCGTGCGTGTGCGCGTCGATGGCGAGCTTTACGAAATCGATGCGGTGCCGCCGCTGGCACTGCGCCAGAAGCACACCATCGAAGCAGTGATCGATCGCTTCCGCCCGCGCGAAGACATCAAGCAGCGCCTGGCCGAGAGCTTCGAAACGGCCCTGAAACTGGGTGATGGCATGGCGTCGGTGCAGTCGCTGGACGACGCCAGCGCGACTCCTACCCTGTTCTCGTCCAAGTATTCCTGCCCGGTCTGCGACTACTCGCTGCCCGAACTGGAACCGCGTCTGTTCTCGTTCAACGCACCGATGGGCGCCTGCCCCGGCTGCGACGGGCTGGGCATGGCCGAGTTCTTCGATCCCTCGCGCGTGGTGGTGCATCCCGAGCTGTCGCTGGCTGCCGGTGCGGTGCGCGGCTGGGATCGCCGCAATGCCTATTACTTCCAGTTGATCGCCTCGCTGGCCAAGCACTACAAGTTCGACACCGACGCGGCGTGGAACTCGCTGCCGGCAAAGGTGCAGCAGGCCGTGCTGTACGGCAGTGGCGAGGAAGCGATCACCTTCACCTATTTCACCGAGGCCGGTGGCCGCACCCAGCGCAAGCATCGCTTCGAAGGCATCATTCCCAACCTCGAACGCCGCTACAAGGAAACCGAATCGGCGGCGGTGCAGGAAGAGCTGGGCAAGTACATCAGCGAGCATGCCTGCCCCGAGTGCAACGGCGCGCGCCTGAACAAGGCCGCGCGCAACGTGTTCGTGGCCGACCGCCCGCTGCCGGAACTGGTGGTGCTGCCGATCGATGAGGCTCTGAAGTTCTTCAGCGAACTGAGCCTGCCGGGCTGGCGTGGCGAAATCGCCACGAAGATCGTCAAGGAGATCGGCGAACGCCTCGGCTTCCTGGTCGACGTCGGTCTGGATTACCTGACCCTGGAGCGCAAGGCCGACACCCTCTCTGGCGGCGAAGCACAGCGCATCCGCCTGGCCAGCCAGATCGGTGCCGGTCTGGTGGGCGTGATGTACGTGCTCGATGAGCCGTCCATCGGCCTGCACCAGCGCGACAACGAACGCCTGCTGGGCACCCTCACCCGCCTGCGCGACCTCGGCAACACGGTGATCGTGGTCGAGCATGACGAAGATGCGATCCGCCTGGCCGACTACGTGCTGGACATCGGGCCAGGCGCGGGCGTGCATGGCGGCGAGATCGTCGGCCAGGGCAGCCTGCAGGACCTCCTCGATGCACCGCGTTCGCTGACCGGCCAATACCTGTCGGGCAAGCGCGCGATCAAGATCCCGGCGCGCCGGCACAAGCCGGACCCGAAGATGACGCTGCATCTGCGTGGCGCCACCGGCAACAATCTGAAAGGCGTGGACCTGGCGATTCCGGCGGGGCTGCTGACCTGCGTGACCGGCGTGTCCGGCTCGGGCAAGTCGACCCTGATCAACGACACCCTGTTCTCGCTGGCCGCCAACGAGATCAACGGCGCCTCGCACCCGATCGCGCCGTACAAGGAGATCGATGGCCTGGACCTGTTCGACAAGGTGGTGGACATCGACCAGTCGCCGATCGGCCGTACTCCGCGCTCGAACCCGGCCACCTATACCGGCCTGTTCACACCGCTGCGCGAACTGTTTGCACAGGTGCCTGAATCGCGTGCGCGCGGTTATTCGCCGGGACGCTTCAGTTTCAACGTGCGTGGTGGCCGCTGCGAAGCCTGCCAGGGCGATGGCCTGATCAAGGTCGAGATGCACTTCCTGCCGGACGTGTACGTGCCCTGCGATGTCTGCCATGGCAAGCGCTACAACCGCGAAACGCTGGAGATCCTGTACAAGGGCTTCAACATCAACGACGTGCTGGAAATGACCGTCGAAGATGCGTTGAAGCTGTTCGAGCCGGTACCGTCCATCGCCCGCAAGCTGGAAACCCTGGTCGATGTCGGCCTGAGCTACATCAAGCTGGGCCAGAGCGCGACCACGCTGTCCGGCGGTGAAGCACAGCGCGTGAAGCTGTCCAAGGAACTGTCGCGTCGCGATACCGGCCGCACCCTGTACATCCTCGACGAGCCGACCACCGGCCTGCATTTCCACGACATCGAGGCGCTGCTCGGCGTGCTGCACAAGCTGCGCGACGAGGGCAACACGGTGGTGGTGATCGAGCACAACCTGGACGTCATCAAGACCGCGGACTGGATCATCGACCTGGGTCCGGAAGGCGGTCATCGCGGCGGCACCATCCTGGTGACAGGTACGCCGGAAGACGTTGCCGCATGCCCGGATTCGTACACCGGCCAGTTCCTCGCCCGGATGCTGCCGTCCACCAGCGCGCGGCCTGACCAGCCCGCCGCCGTGGCCAACAAGCCCGATGCGCGCCCGCCGCGCAAGGTGAAGCCCGAGAAGCCGGCCAAGAAGGCCGCCGCCGCCAAGAGCACCGGCAAGGCCAGCAAAACCGCCACCGCCGGCACCAAGAAGAAGGACGTCTGATGAGCAGCGAACACAAGATCCTGGCCCGCATTCCGATCAGCGTGCGCTGGCGTGACATGGACAGCATGGGCCACGTCAACAACGCCAAGTACATCTCCTACCTGGAAGAGGCGCGCGTGCGCTGGATGCTGGGTGTGGACGGCGTGTCGATGACCGACCGCATCGCGCCGGTGGTCGCTGCCACCAACGTCAACTACCGGTTGCCGATCGTGTGGCCCAACGACATCCTGGTCGAGCTGTTCGTCGAACGCCTGGGCAACAGCAGCGTGACCATCGGTCATCGCATCGTCGACCAGCAGGACGAATCGAGGCTGTATTCGGACGGCAACGTGGTGGTGGTGTGGATGGATACGCAGACCGGCAAGAGCGCGCCACTGCCGGACGCGATCCGCAACGCTTCCACCTGAAGGTAGTGCCGGCCGCTGGCCGGCAACCTCATGCTCCCGAACGGATGTGCACGGTTGCCGGCCAGCGGTCGGCACTACCGACACCCTTCAAAGGACTGACATGATCCACCAGACTGAACTGCGCGACCTGCTGCCCGGCATGGTCCCCTTCCCCGGCGACGTGTTCCCCGATGACCAGGCATGGCTTGGACAGCACCTGCTGCCGCTGCTGAAGATCGATCTCGGCGTGTTGCGTCCGGAACTGGCCGGCCAGGTCGCGACCCTGCTGTGCCCCATCGAGCCTTATGAAGGCTGCATCGGCGAAACCACCGAAGAACACCACAACGCCTTCACCGGTACCAACTGGATCGCCTTTGCACTGACCGCCGACAACCGCATGCGTTTCCTCGGCGACGAGGGCTACTTCATCGGCGACCAGGTGCAGGACAAAGACGCACTGGAGCACATCACGGAGATGCGTGAGAGCTACAGCAAGGCACACGCGTACTTCCAGCAGCATGGACGCCTGGCCAGCTATTCGCGCTATGGCGATGGCGAGCCCGGCGAGCAGGCGTACCTTGATGTGCTGGGCGGGCAGATCTCAACCGGCAACTGGATTGAAACCGCAGAGATTCCCGCTGCCTTCGCGCTGGAGTTCACCGAGGCGGCCGACGACCGCCATGCGCCGGACGATGCCGAGTGCGCGATCATCACCCGCGATGGCAGGAAATTCTTCGCCGTGGCAGAAGTGGCCGGTTACAACTGGTGCGCAGCCGGCGCCGATGCGATCGTGATGCTGTACGAGCCGGAAAGCCGCACGGTGCTGTTCTCGTACGACTGGTCGTAAGCATCGTCGGTAGTGCCGGCCGCTGGCCGGCATTTCCTGTGCTGCCGGCCAGCGGCCGGCACTACCATCGCGTTACGGCGCCGCCCTGCGCGCATTCAACACCGTGCTGACTTCGGTGCCATCCTCCAGCTTCAGCTGCAGCCACACCGGCTGCCCCTCCTCCAGGGTGCGGTAGCCGTCCATCAGCATCAGGTGCAGGCCACCGGGTTTGAGTACGGCCCTAGCGCCGGGTGCCAATGGCAGGCGCCGGACCTCACGCATGCGGCTGACCCCATCGACGATCGTGGTCTCATGCAGCGACACATCGCCGAAGCTCGCACTGCGTGCACCGGTGATCGCCACCGCCGTGGCGCAGCCATTGCGGATAACCGCATAACCGGCAGTCATTGCCATCTTCGGGTTGGGCAACAACCGTACCCAGCCCTGCTCGACGGTGACGCACTTGGTCTCCTCGGCCGCCGACGCCGATGCTGCAAGCGCACACAGCACGAACAGTACGCCGACGCATGGTTTGGTTATCATCGTCCTGGTTCCTTCTTCGCAACGAGACCTGCAGCATGACGACGCTCATCGAGGTGATCAACCATGGCCCCATCCGCGAACTGCGCTTGGCGCGGCCGCCGGTCAATGCCCTGGACACCGAACTGTGCCGGCAGTTGATCCATGCCATCGAACTGGCCATGACCGAGGACGCGCACGGCATCGTGCTGTCCGGCAGCGAGCGCGTCTTCACCGGCGGAATGGACGTGCCGCACCTGCTCTCGCACGGCGATGACAAGCACAAGCTGCTGGACACCTGGAACGCCTTCTTCGGCGCGGTGCGTACGCTGGCCGAGAGTCGCATCCCGGTGGTTGCGGCGATCACCGGTCATGCACCGGCCGGCGGCTGCGTGCTGGCCCTGTGCTGCGACTACCGGGTGATGGCACGCAGTGCCGATCCGGCGCGCCCGTATGCCATCGGCCTGAACGAAGTGCAGGTCGGCCTGATCGCGCCGGAAGGCATCCAGCGCCTGCTGCGCCGTGCGGTGGGCGCGCACCGCTCCAGCGTCCTGCTGGCCACCGGCGCACTGGTACCCGCCGAACAGGCCCTGCAGATCGGCTTGGTCGATGAACTGGTTGATGGCGAGCTGGTGGTAGCCCGCGCGGTGGCCTGGCTGCAGGACCTGCTGAAGCAGCCGCGGCAGCCGATGCTGCTGACCCGTGCCATCGCCCGCGCCGAGCTGCACGACGCCCTGCACCCGGACCTGATCCAGCTCGACCGCTTCGTCGAGGCTTGGTTCGCCCCGGACGCGCAGAACGCGCTGCAGGCGCTGGCCGCCCGCCTCGGCAAGTAAACGGTAGTGCCGGCCGCTGGCCGGCAACCGCAGGCATCCCGGGAGGATCACGAGGCTGCCGGCCAGCGGCCGGCACTACCGAAAATCGGCCAGCGCGCGGCATCGGGGTCAGATCCCTTTCGCGATGCGAAAGGGATCTGACCCCTGACCGGTATAATCGGGCCCTCTTTCATCGCTGTGGCCGCCCCCTTGAACGACACGCCCGAACCCGTCGTCTCCGAGCTGATCGATCTGCTCACGCTGGAGCGGCTGGAGGACAACCTGTTCCGCGGCCAGAGCCGCGACATCGGCACCAAGTACGTGTTCGGCGGGCAGGTGCTGGGCCAAGCCTTGGCGGCCGCCCAGGCGACGGTCGACAACGGTCGCCATGTGCACTCGCTGCATGCCTATTTCCTGCGCGCCGGCAACATCGACCATCCGATCGTCTACGACGTGGACCGCACCCGCGACGGTGGCAGTTTCTCGGTGCGCCGGGTGACCGCGATCCAGCATGGCAAGGTGATCTTCTTCTGCGCGGCGTCGTTCCAGCAGGCCGAATCCGGTGCCGAGCATCAGCACAAGATGCCTGAAGTGCCGCAGCCGGAAGACATCGAACCGAACCGTCCGTTGCCTGCCGAAGTGCTGGAGCGCCTGCCGATCAAGGTCCAGCGCTGGCTGTCGCGCGGTGGTCCGTTCGAGTTCCGCCATGTGTATCCGCGCGATGAACTGAACCCGCCCAAGCGCCCGCCCTACCACCAGGTCTGGCTGCGCTTGAGCGAGCGTGTAGGCGATGCACCGGAGCTGCACCAGGCGCTGCTGGCCTACGCGTCGGACTTCCACCTGCTGGGCACGGCAACCTTCCCGCACGGCATCAGCTACTACCATCCGCACGTGCAGATGGCCTCGCTGGACCACGCGATCTGGTTCCATCGCCCGTTCCGCGCCGATGACTGGCTGCTGTACTCGCTGGACAGCCCCAGCGCGCAGGATTCGCGCGGCCTGGCCCGCGGCCAGTTCTTCACCCGTGATGGCGTGCTGGTTGCCAGCACCGCCCAGGAAGGCTTGATCCGCGTGGTTCCGGACCAGGCAGCAGCGGCCGCCGTGCCGGCCAAGGATTGATCCGATGCGTCAGATTTTCAGCAGCCAGCGCGTGGAAACCGTGGAAGGCGTGGCCGAGCTCCTGCGCAGCCACGACATCCAGGTAAAGGTCACCAACGGGCGCTCTTACAAGACCCGTCGCCGCGGCCAGTTCAGCTATACCGACCTGGGCAATGCCGGCGCCTATCCGGCGGTCTGGGTCGTGCGTGCCGACGATCAGCCGCGCGCGCGCGAAATCCTGCGCGACGCCCGCCTGCTCGACACCACCCGCCGTGACCACCCCACCGCCGAGTTCGCCTTCCGCGATGATGTGCAGGAAAGTGCCGGTGGTCGTGGCTGGGCCTGGCGCATCCGCATCGCGCTGCTGGTGGTGATCGCCGGCGTGGCGCTGGTGATCGGCCTGCGCCATCGCGGTGCTCCTGCAACCCCGGCGCCCGCCCCGCAGGTCCAACCGCAGCCGGCCAAACCGGTCGCGCCCGCACCGCCGGAAGAAGAGGAAGTGCGGGTCCGCATCCAGCCGGCGAAGTAGTGCCGGCCGCCGGCCGGCAACCACAACCTACCGAACGGCTCCAAGAGGATGCCGGCCAGCGGCCGGCACTACCTTGGGAAGGCGGGTCACATTCCGCACGCGCCTCCGTCATGGGACACAATCCCTGCAGGAGCCCGCCGCCATGACGACCTTCGCCGCAACCATCGACGACACACTGCACCGCGAACTGCCGGCCGCCAGCGGCGGTTGCCAGCATGCCTATGGGCGCATCGTGCTGGCCTGCCAGAACACGGTCACCGCCATCGCCCTGGCCATCACCGGCGACCGCCAGGCCAGCGAGGACATCGCCCAGGAAGCGTTCGTGAAGGGCTGGCAGCAGCTGCACCAGCTGCGCAGCGCGACCAGTTTCCTGCCTTGGCTGCGGCAGATCACCCGCAACCTCGCCCGTGACTGGCTGCGCGCGCAACGTGGCCGACCGCTGAGCGGCGAGGCTGCCGAAGTGGCTTTGACCATGGCCGCGGATCCGACCCCGGGTGCGGCCGATCGCCTGCAGCGGCTGGAGGAGGAAATCGCTGCCGAAGACATCATCTCCGCCCTGCCCGCCGACAGCCGCGAAGTACTGCTGCTGTACTACCGCGAGGGCCAGCATTCGCAGCAGGTCGCTGACCTGCTCGGGCTCAGTGACGCGGCAGTACGCAAGCGCTTGTCACGTGCCCGTGCGCAGGTGCGCGAAGGCCTGCTGCAGCGCTTCGGCGAATTCGCCCGCAGCAGCGCGCCCAGTGCCGCGTTTGCAACGACGGTGGTGTCGATGGTGATGATCGCCGCGCCCGGCACCGCCAGCGCAGCAATCCTGCTGGGTACCGGCGTCGGCATCGGCGGCAGCAAGCTAGGCCTGGGTGGCGTCAGCGCTGCGGGCGGCACCGCGATGGGCACGTTGACCGCGACGCTGGGCCAGCTGCACGTGCTGCCAGCCGAAAGCTGGAGTGCGATCGCCGGCGGTGTCATCGGCGGCGCGATCGGCAGCTATCTCGGTGCCCGCTTCCTGATGTCGTACACCGAGACCGAAAGCGAACGCACGCAGGTACGACGCTTTGTACGCCTGAACACCGGCACCGGCTTGGTCTGGTGCCTGCTGATCCTGCTGGCGGTGCTGCTGCAGGCACCGGTGTGGGGCCAGCTGCTGGCGCTGGCACTGGGCCTGGGCGTGGTCAACTACCAGTGCCTGGTGCCGCTGCAGCGGGTGATGGCACCAATGATCGCGCGCGATTCGGCACGACGCGGGCGCAGCGGAACCAACTGGAAATTCGAATCCATGTATGGCCGCACCGGCATCATCGGCGCGAACGTGTTCGTGATCGGCATGGTGGTGTATTCGTTGATGCAGAACGGGCGCCTGTAACGGACAACGCCGGCAGGACGCCGGCGTTGTCTTCGATCACTGCAGTGAAAATCAGCGCTGCGGCTTCGGCGCGGCGCCGTCACGCGGGCCGCCATGGCGCGGGCCACCATGCATCGGGCCCTTGGCGGCGTCGAACTCGGCCTTGCTCAGCTGGCCGTCCTTGTTGGTGTCAGCCGCGGCGAACCAGGCATCACGATGCTGCTTCATGCGCAGCTCGCGGTCGGCCTTGTCCAGGTAGCCATCCTTGTTGAGGTCGAGCTGGTCGAAACGCTCGGCCAGGCGCGGATCGGCCTTGGCTTCCTCACGGCTGATGCGGCCATCCTTGTTCGCGTCCAGCTTGGCCCAGCGCTCGCCGCCGCGACCACCGTGGCGGCCATGCTTCCAGCGCGGCAGCTCATCACGCGAGAGCTTGCCGTCCTTGTTCTTGTCCAGCTCATCGAATTTCGCGGCAAGGCGCGGGCTGGCCGCCGCTTCGCTGCGGTCGATGACGCCATCGCCATTGGTATCCAGCTTGGCCGGGCGCGGTGCCGGTGCAGCCGGGGTGTCGGCGGCCAAGGCGATACCGGTCGCGGAGGTGCCGAGCAGCAGGGCCAGCAGCAGGGGGGTACGGATCATGGGGTCACTCCTGGGAATGGGATTGGCGTCGGGGTGAACTCCTCACCCTCGGAGGACAACAACGCCTGACCACGACTTCGGTTGACGCAGCCACCCGCTCCATTCATCCGGCGGACAGTCGCCGCCATTGCGACAGGCTGGAGCTATGCTGTGCCCATGGCGAGACACGGCGACAGAGACGACGAACTGCGACTGTTCCAGACCGGCGAGCACCCCTGCGGGTACTGGCCGGACCGGGTCGCGCGCGATCTGGTGCTGGACCCGCAGGACCGTCGCCTCGGCGGGCTGTACCCGCTGGCCCTGAGCTGGGGCTTCCGCCGCAGCGGTGATCTGGTCTATCGCCCGCATTGTGCGAACTGCCACGCCTGCGTCGCCGTGCGCATTCCGGTGGCCCGCTTCGCTCCGGACCGCAGCCAGCGCCGCTGCGCCTCCCGCAATGCCGACCTGGAAGTACGCATCACCGCGGCCATGCCGCGAGAGGATCTGTTCGAGCTGTACCACCGCTACCTGGTACATCGTCACGCCAAGGGCGGCATGGACGACCATGGCCCGCACGAGTTCGAGCAGTTCCTGATCGGCAGCTGGTCGCACACACGCTTCATGGAAATGCGCCTGCCCGGCCACGACGGCCAGCCCAGCCAGCTGTTGGGTGTAGCGGTAACCGATGTGACCGAACACGGGCTGTCGGCGGTCTATACCTTCTTCGACCCCGCCCATGCCGCGCGCGGGCTGGGCACGTTCGCGATCCTGCAGCAGCTGGAATGGGCCCGCCGCGAGGGCCTGCCGCATCTGTACCTGGGCTACTGGATACGCGAGCACCAGAAGATGGATTACAAGCGGCGCTACCGCCCGCTGGAGGCCTACGACGGCCGCCGCTGGCATGATTTCGATGACGATCTGGACGGACGCTGACAAACCACTGACACCGGGCCGGGTGCACAATAAGGCCCATGAACGCCAAACCCCTGATCCTCGGCCTGGCCCTGCTCTGTGGCGCCACCGCTCCCGCCTTCGCAACGTCCCCCGCGATGACCGAAAAACCGTCTGCTGCGCTGCGCCTGGCCACCTACAACACCTCGCTGTATTCGGATGAAGCCGGCGGCCTGATCGCCGAGCTGGAAGGCGACAGCGAACACGCACGCAAGATCGCCGCGGTGCTGCAGCAGGCGCGCCCGGACCTGGTGCTGTTGAACGAATTCGATTTCGACGACGCCCATCGTGCCGCCGACCTGTTCCAGAAGCGCTACCTGGAAGTGGCCCAGCCCGGTGGCGGCAAGCCGCTGCACTTCGCCTACCGCTACCTGGCACCGGTGAACACCGGTGTACCCAGCGGCCTGGACCTGGACAACAACGGCGTGGTCGGCGGCGAAGGCCGTGGCCGCGGCAACGACGCCTGGGGCTACGGCCTGCACCCGGGCCAGTACGGCATGCTGGTGCTGTCGCGCTACCCGATCGACGAAGCCAAGGTGCGCAGCTTCCAGCTGCTGAAGTGGAGTGCGATGCCCGACGCGATCCGCCCGATCGATCCGCGTACCGGCAAGAGCTTCTACAACGACACCGTCTGGTCGCAGCTGCGGCTGTCGTCGAAGTCGCATTGGGACGTGCCGGTGAAGACCCCGGCCGGCGTGGTGCACGCGCTGGTCTCGCACCCGACACCGCCAGTGTTCGACGGCCCGGAAAAGCGCAATGCCGCGCGCAACCACGACGAACTGCGGCTGTGGCAGGAATACCTGTCCAAGGGTGACAAGCCGTGGCTGTGCGACGACAAGGGCCAGTGCGGCGGCCTGGCCCAGGATGCACGCTTTGTCATTCTTGGCGACCTCAACAACGATCCGGTCGATGGCGATGGCCGCCACGAGGCGATCGTCGAACTGATCGAGAACGCCCGCGTTCTGCGCTACCCCACCCCGCGCAGTGTCGGCGCCGAGCAGACCAGCCTGGCCTATGCGGCCAAGGGCATCACCCGCAAGGGCGCACCGTTCCATGCCACCGGTGATTTCGGCCCGAAGTCCGGCACCATGCGCCTGGACTACGTGCTGCCCTCGACCGGCTTCGAATACGTCGGCAGCGGCGTGTTCTGGCCGGCCAATGAAAGTGCCGAAGCGAAGATCGCCGACGGCAGCGACCACCACCTGGTGTGGGTGGACGTGCGGTAGAGGCAACTGTCAGTCGACTGAGGGTGCCGGTCAGGACGACCGGCATCGCCTTGCCGGGCATGCGCGCGCCTGCATTCTTGTTACAGTCCCGCAACGGAACGGCAGGGGGAGCCGCCGCACTTGAAAAGGAACCTGCTGATCATCGTTGGCGTCTTCGCCATGATCGCGCTGTTGGTGGTGGCCCGGCAGAACTGGGCCTTCAATTTCATTCCGTTCGTGCTGATCGGCCTGCTTCCTGCCGGCGTAGCCTGCTGGAAGGGCTACGCGGACCGCTTCGGCACCTGGTGGCTGTACGGCTCGGTGCTGGGCATCATCGCCATCATCCACGTCACCGTGCTGCCTTGGCGCCGCGCCTGACGGCATCGCCGCGCCGAGCGTGCGGGCGCGGCTGAACGGCCGCCGGGCATGGCCCGGCGCTACCGATTTACGGGCGCAGCTCGACGCCGATCGCTTCGGCGGCATCACGCGCGATGGCACGCGCCTCGTCGATGGTTTCCGCACGCGCCAGGGTCACGCCCACGCGGCGGTGGCCATGCACGCTGGGCTTGCCGAACAGGCGCACGGCGGTGTCCGGCACCTGCAGCGCGGCGGCCACGTTGTTGAAGTACGGTACGCCCTCGCCATGCGCCAACAACGCGCACGAGGCCGACGCGCCACTCTGGCGGATCACCGGGATCGGCAGGCCGAGGATGGCCCGCGCATGCAGCGCGAACTCGCTGAGTTCCTGCGATACCAGCGTCACCAGACCGGTGTCATGCGGTCGCGGCGATACTTCGCTGAACCAGACCTCGTCGCCCTTCACGAACAGCTCGACACCGAACAGGCCCCAGCCACCCAGGTCGTCGGTAATCGCGCGCGAGATCTCCTCGGCACGCGCCAGCGCCTTGTCCGACATCGGCTGCGGCTGCCAGCTTTCGCGATAGTCGCCATCCTTCTGCAGGTGGCCGATCGGTGCACAGAACGAGGTGCCACCTGCGTGGCGCACGGTCAGCAGGGTGATCTCGTAATCGAAGTCGATGAAACCCTCGACGATGCAGCGGCCGGCACCGGCACGGCCACCGGTCTGGGCGTATTCCCAGGCCGGGGCAATGTCCGCCTCGCTGCGCAGGGTGCTCTGGCCCTTGCCCGAGGACGACATCACCGGCTTGACCACGCACGGCAGGCCGATCGCGGCCACGGCGTCGCGGTACTCGGCCTCGGTATCCACAAAGCGGTACGGCGAGGTCGGCAGGCCCAGCGTTTCGGCCGCAAGGCGACGAATGCCCTCACGGTCCATGGTCAGGCGCGCCGCACGCGCAGTCGGAATCACCCGCAGGCCCTGCTCCTGTTCCAGCTGCACCAGGGTCTCGGTATGGATCGCCTCGATCTCCGGCACCACCAGGTGCGGCTGCTCCTGCGCGATCAACTGGCGCAGGGCCATCGCATCCAGCATGTCGATCACGTGCGAGCGGTGTGCCACCTGCATGGCCGGGGCATCGGCGTAGCGGTCGGCGGCAATCACTTCCACGCCCAGCCGCTGCAGCTCGATGGCCACCTCCTTGCCAAGCTCGCCCGAGCCCAGCAGCAGCACGCGGGTGGCGGAGGGGGACAGCGGGGTTCCAAGCTTGGCCATGGCGGGGTTCCAGCAGCAATGTGAAGGCGGGTGGGCATTCTATCCGGTCCGGCCGCAGCGCCTGAGCAAGCCCACCCGACGAACGGTAAGCCGAATGTGATATCACTTTGATATCTTCATTTCGAATCCTCAAGGACGTACCGCCATGAAAGAGAAGTCGCTGTCCTCCCTCAACGGCCTGGGCGCGCTCGCCGGGTCCCTGGTCGTGGCCCTCGCCGGTGGCGCCCTGTTCGTGGCCGGGGTCGCGGCGAAGGCCAGCACCGGCTCGCCCAACGTGCTGCTGCTCCTGGCCGGTCTGCTGATCGGCGCGCTGGCCCTGGTCGCGCTGGCCGGCCTGTACACCGTGCAGCCCAACCAGGCGGCGGTGGTCAGCCTGTTCGGCAAGTACGTAGGCACCGTCAAGGACAACGGCCTGCGCTGGAACAATCCCTTCTTCAGCAAGCGCCGCGTGAGCCAGCGCGTGCGTAATTTCGAAAGCGGCAAGCTGAAGGTCAACGAGCTGGACGGCAGCCCGATCGAGATCGCCGCGGTGATCGTCTGGCAGGTGGTCGACGCTTCCGAAGCGGTCTACAACGTGGACGACTACGAGAGCTTCGTGCACATCCAGTCCGAATCGGCACTTCGCGCGATGGCCACCAGCTACCCCTACGACCAGCATGAGGACGGCCAGCTGGCACTGCGCAGCCACGCCAGCGAGATCTCCCAGCACCTGAAGAACGAACTGGCCGAGCGCCTCGCCGATGCCGGTGTGCAGGTGATCGATGCGCGCATCAGCCACCTCGCTTACGCCGCCGAGATCGCCCAGGCGATGCTGCAGCGTCAACAGGCAAACGCGGTGATCGCCGCACGCACGCGCATCGTTGCAGGTGCGGTCGGCATGGTCGAGATGGCGCTGGCCGAACTGCAGAAGAACGGCGTGGTGCAGCTGGATGAGGAGCGCAAGGCGCACATGGTCAGCAACCTGTTGACCGTGCTGTGCTCGGACCGCGGCACGCAGCCGGTCGTCAACACCGGCTCGCTGTACTGAGCCACCCTCGCAACGGGGCGCCCCACCGCCCCGCCAGGAGTCTGCATGAGCGAGAAAAAAGCCTATCCGCTGCGCATCAACGCCGAGGTCCTGGCGGCCGCACAGCGCTGGGCGGACGATGAACTGCGCAGCCTCAACGCGCAGATCGAATACGTGCTGCGCGACGCACTGCGCAAGGCAGGACGCCTGCCGAAACCCAAGCCATCGCCGGAGGACAAGGAATGAGCAAGCGCTGGAGCTACCTGACCGTCGAGGTCAAGACCACCATGATGGGCCTGCAGAAAGCCGACGACATCCAGGCAGAACTCAGCCGCCAGGGCCAGCTGGGCTGGGAACTGGTCAACATCGTCATCCCGGCGCCGATGCGCCCGGCCTTGCTGGTCTTCAAGAAGGAGCTGTGACCATGAGCGCACGCCGTTCGTTGCTTGCTGTTTCCCTCGCCCTGTTGTCCGCCAGTGCAGCCGCTGGTGAACCGCAGCAGGTTGCAGCACGCCTGCTCGATCACCTGCAGGCGGGGCGGATCGCCGATGCCGAAGCCATGCTGACCCCGCAGATGGCCGCGGCCGTGCCTGCCGACAAGCTGCAGGGCCTGTGGCAGTCGCTGGGTGAACTGAAGCAGCGCGGCCCGGCGCACAGCAGCGAGCAGCAGGGCCTGCACCTGGTCGAAGTACCGCTGCAGTTCGCCGCTGGCGCGGTGATCGCGCAGGTGGCGGTGAACGCGCAAGACAAAGTGGCGGGTCTGCTGCTGCGCCCGGCACCGGCCGCCAAGGCACCGCCACCGCCGGCCGATGCGAACTACAGCGAAGCCGATTTCAGCGTGCCGCAGGCGCGCGGCGCACTGCCCGGCACGCTGTCCCTGCCCAAGGGTAAAGGACCGTTCCCGGCGGTGGTGCTGGTACACGGCTCCGGCCCGCAGGATCGCGACGAAACCATCGGTGGCAACCGCCCCTTCCTGGACATTGCCCGCGGCCTGGCTGCGCAGGGCATCGCAGTGCTGCGCTACGACAAGCGCACCCATGCCCGTCCCCAGGACTTCCAGAGCGGCAGCTTCAACGTTGATGACGAGACCACCGACGACGCCGTCGCGGCGTTGAGCGCGTTGGCGGCGGACCCACGCATCGACGGCAAGCGGATCTTCGTGCTCGGCCACAGCCAGGGCGGCATGCTCGCCCCGCGCATTGCCAGCCGATGGCCACAGGCACGCGGCGCGATCCTGTGGGCCGCACCGGCGCGCACATTGCTTGAGCTGCTGCCGGAGCAGAACCGCTATCTGCTGTCGCTGGACGGCTCGATCAGTGCCCCGGAACAAGCGTTCCTGGACAAGCTCGCCACGCAGATCGCCGTGGCCCGCAGCGACACGCCTGCACCCGCCAGCGAACTGCCGCTGGGCGTGCCGCAGGCGTTCTGGAAAAGCATCGAAGCAGTGAACGCTCGTGGCGATGCGGTGGCGCTGCACAAGCCACTGCTGATGCTGCACGGGGGCCGTGACTTCCAGGTACCGGAAACGGACTGGGCATTGTGGAGAAAAGCCTTGGCTGATCGCACGGACGTGCAATGGAAGGCCTACCCTGCCCTCAACCACATCGGCATTGCCGGCAGCGGCCCCAGTTCATTGAAGGAATACGCGCAGCCGGGCCCCGTCGATGGGCAGCTGATCGATGACGTCGCGCGTTGGGTGGAGTCGCAACGATGAGCGGCAGTGATGCACGCCCGTTCGACGTCGCCGAAAGCTCCTCGCTGCGGGTGCTCTGGGTGCTGCTGCCACTGCTGGCGGTACTGGGCGTCGGCATCTGGTCGCAGCTGCACGACAATCGCACCGACGCTCCCTGGATGGAGGTCACGCTATCCCCCCCGTTCTTCCTGATGGGCGGCAGCGCGGCCTGGAGCCTGGCGGTGATCGTGCTGATGGGCATCGGCCTGGGCTGGGCGTTTTTCCGCCGCCGGGTGGAGCTGGCAGACAACGTACTGGACGTGCGTTCGACGCTGTACCGTCGCCGCACTCCCATCGCGGACATGCTTCTGGACCAGGCCGAGGTGGTCGACCTCGGCCGTGATCGCCGCTACGGCATCCGTTTCAAGACCAACGGCTACAGCATGCCCGGCTTCTACTCCGGGCACTTCCGCCTGCAGGGCGGCGGCAAGGGCTTTGCCCTGGTTACCGACCGCGCACGCACGCTGGTGATTCCGGTGCGCGGCGGCAGCACGCTGCTGCTCAGCCTGGAGCGCCCGCAGGCGTTGCTGGAGGCTCTGCGCAAGGTGGCCGTCACGGCGCCACGGCAGTAAGCTGGATCGATGCATCGCACCACTCCGCTGTTGATCAATACCGAGACCGTCGAACTGTGGCCGGCACGGCTGCTGCGCGCGCGCAGCAATCTCGACGCCCGCCTGCTGGCGCGTGCGCAATGGGTATTGCGGCGCAAGCAGGATGGCCGTTACCTGGCGGCGGTACTGGCGCACGGCGTGCACTCGCTGGTGCCGCGCCTGCCACGCGAACCGGGTGTGGAGGAGGCGCTGGCGTTGCTGGATGGCGCACGGTCACGGCCGTTCGGCGCTGCACTGGAAGACCAGTGGCTGCCGCTGACCGGCCTGCAGCAACGCCTGCAGCAGTTGGGCCTGGATGCACAGCGCTACGCGCAGGACAGTGGACTGGCGCTGGAGGCAGAGCCCTGCCTGCTGCACTTCGCCGGACGTGATCGCTTCGCGCGCCCGTTGTGGCTGCGCCGCGGCGCCGCGCAGGGCTGGCGACGGATGCGGCTGCATGCCGCACGGGATGGCATTGCACTGGACGCGATCTCCGGCTTCCGCAGCCATGCGTATCAGCTCGGCATTTTCGAACGGAAGTTGGCGCGCGGGCAGAGTGTGCCGCAGATCCTGCAGGTCAATGCTGCGCCAGGATTCAGCGAGCATCACAGCGGTCACGCGCTGGACATCGGCACGCCGGGGGATGCGCCGGCAGAAGAGACCTTCGAGGCGACGGCCGCGTTTGCGTGGCTGCAGGCCAATGCGGGGGCACACGGGTTCCAGCTGAGTTATCCGCGCGACAACCCGTATGGGATCGTCTATGAGCCGTGGCACTGGTGCTGGAAACCGGCCAACGGCTGAGCCCCTCGTGGCGAAGGCCTCGAGCAGTCCGCGCATGGCCGCGGGCGGGATGAACTTGCGGGGGCCGCCGTAAATCCATCCCTGGAGGCTTGGGCGCCGCATCCATGCGGCTTACACCCCCGCAAGCTCACCCCGCCCGCGTCCCGGAATTGTTCCGCGTGCGTTCGCCACGGAATGAAACAAAAGAGCAAAGGCAGAAGCGGGTCGCTGCGCTCGCAGCCGGGCATGGCCCGGCGCTACCCGTGCTTGGGCGCTGCAGTCAGCGTCTCAACGCATTGATACCCAGCAGTACCCATCCGGCCATCAGCGTGGTGCCGCCTACCGGCGCCAGCCGCGTCGGCCACTGCCACAGCGCACCGCCCAGCAGGCTGCCGGAGAAGAGCAGCACGCCCAGCAGCAGCACGTACAACGCCAGATGGGCGATCGTGCCTTGGGCGCGGGGGCCGAGGGCTGCCAGTACCGCACCGTGGGCAAACGCGTACAACGCCGCCATGTTCAGGTGCTGCTGCGCCAGCGGATCGGACACGCCATGCGCGGCATAGGCGGACAGACCGATTGAGGCGGCCGCGAGCAGCGCCCCCAGGCAGGCCAGCAACGACGGTTTACGCGCGCGTCGTTCGGAATTGAACATGACAGCTCCTTGCGCAATGCCCGACACCGGGCTCGGGATGAAAAAAAAACGCGCCGCAGGAAGCGGCGCGTTTTAGTGTCCAACACTACATGGGCAAGCCGAGGCTTACTTGACGGCCCAGTAGATGTCGTACGTCGCTTCCGGGGTGAACGACTTGTCCACGCCGTCCTTCCAGGTTTCGTACGGACGGTCGATGACTTCGTTACCCGAAGTCACGGCCCAGGCGCGCAGGGCGCTGCGGGCAACGTCCAGACCTGCCATGTGGCCGGTGTAGGCCGCATGCGCCGAGCGGTGCGGAGCAACGCGGACATACTTGACCGGAGCGCCACCGTCGATCTTGACGGTCATCGCCTCGGCGGCCGGGGCTTCAGCACCCTTCTTCTTCACCGGCTGGGCGATGTCGAAGGCGTACTTCTCAGCACCGAAGTCGGTGGTGATGACGCGCAGCGGGCCAGCGGCTTCCAGGCCATTGGCCTCGATCACGCGCTTGATCCACTCCTGGTTGTCCTTGATGGACTTGCTGATGGAGTCCTGGCCACGATCGACGTTGCCGGCGGTGACGACCAGCAGGTCCTCGGCCGGGACGTCAACAATGCCCAGATCAGTCAGCGGAGCTTCGGAAGTGCGGTAGTCGACATTCGGCACGGTGGCCAGCATGTTCGCCATGCGCGACAGACCCATCTTGATGTCATCGCCGATCTGGCGGCTGACATACAGGCCTGCGTAGCGGCCGAACAGGTCGAAGCCATACTTCACCGAGTAGTCCTGGGTGATCTTGACGTTGCGACCGCCCTTGCCGGTCGGCTCCAGGGTGAAGGTGCTGACCTTGTCGTGACCCTTGGTGGCGTCGTCGATGGCGATAACAACACGCTTGTTCTCTTCGGCTTCGGTCACCTTCCAGGAACCGGTGCCCAGGTCCTTGGACGTGAAGTCGAGAGTGGCACCGACGCCGGAGACCGGGCCGGACAGCTTCAGTTCAACGGCGGGATCGCGCAGTACCAGCGGGTTCCAGTCCTTGAAGCGGCGCAGACTACTGACCGTGTCGTACACGATCGTCATCTTGCGGTTGGTCTCGATGCTTTCGGTGATGTGACGCTCGCCCGGCAGACAGACGCCAATGATGACGAACAGGCCAGCCACGATCCCCAAGGCGATCAGGAACTCGATAATACGGGTCATTCAGAGAGTCTCCGGGGCCGATCCCACGGCCGGGTTGATTGAAGCGAAGCGCCAATCCTAGCAGGCTTCGCGGGCATTGGTTATCGGGATTGGCGCACCGGTTTCCGTGCCGGCTGCGCATTTGTATGGACAAAGAATTCGAAGGGTAACGCATCCGCGTACCCGGCAAGTAGGGGGCAAACAGGGGACAACCCTGAATCCGGGCCCGGACTGTATGCCAAGTCTTTGTCGTTAAAGGATTTTCCTCACACCAACTGGAGTTCAAACGCTTTCAGGACCGCACGCGTACGGTCGCGAACGCCCAGTTTGGAGAGGATGTTGGACACATGGTTCTTGATCGTGCCCTCAGCGACCCCCAGCGAATTGGCGATCTCCTTGTTGGAGAAACCGCTGGCCATCAGCCGCAGGATCTCGGTCTCGCGGTCGGTCAGCGGGTCGGGACGGTCCAGGCTGACGAAGTCGTTGCGCATGTGCTCCAGCCCGGACAGCAGCCGCTGGGTCACCGCCGGCTGCACCAGCGAACCGCCATCGGCCACCGTGCGGATGGCACCGACCAGCTGCGCCAGGGTGACATCCTTGAGCAGGTAGCCCTTGGCACCGGCCTTGAGCCCGGCCAGCACCAGCTGGTCATCGTCGAAGGTGGTCAGGATGATGGTCGGCGGCAGCTGTTCCTGCCGTGACAGCACCTGCAGCGCCTCCAGCCCGGACATCACCGGCATGCGCATGTCCATCAGGACCACGTCCGGACGGATCTGCGGGATCAGCTCGACGGCCTGGCGGCCATCGGCGGCCTCGGCCACCACTTCGATGCCGTCGTCGAGCGCCAGCAGCGAGCGGATCCCCTGCCGCACCAGGGTTTGGTCGTCGACCAGGCAGACGCGAATCATCAACGCACTCCTTCAGGAACCTGGGTAAGGGCCGCCAGCACCGTTGCCGGTACCGTCGCCCGCAGCCGGAAGCCTTCGCCGGGGCGGGTCTCCACCTGCAGCTGGCCTCCACATTGTTGCAGGCGTTCGCGCATGCCGCGCAAACCATTGCCCACATTGACCGTTTCCGCCCCGACGCCGTCGTCGCGGGCCTCCACCACGACCTGGTCCGGGACCTCACGGTACACCCGCAACCACAGGTGGCGGGCGCCGGCATGGCGCACCGTGTTGGTGATGATCTCCTGGGTGCAGCGCAGCAGCACGTGGGCCCGCTGCGGGTCTTCCACGTTCAGCGGCTCCTCGATCTCCAGCTGGATGTCCAGCGAGGGCACGTGCTCGGTCAGCGGGCGCAGGGCCGCGGCCAGGTCGATGGCGCCGGTCTCGCGCAGCTGGCTGACCACCTCGCGCACGTTGCCCAGCAGCAGTTTGGCCAGGGCATGTGAGCGCTTCACGTGCTCCAGCGCCTGGCCCTCGGCCAGGTGGCCGGCCACTTCCAGGTTCAGGGTCAGCGCGGTCAGCTGATGACCCAGCAGGTCATGCAGTTCGCGCGAAATGCGGGTGCGCTCGTTCACCCGCGCGCTTTCGGCCAGCAGCGCACGGGTGGCGCGCAGCTCGGCATTCAGGCGGCGCTGCTCCTCGCGCGCCTCGGCCTGGCGGCGGGCCACCAGCGCGATCACGAACACGAAACTGGAGAAACCCATGTAGCCGACGGCCTGCAGCACGGCGATGACCGGCGGGAAGCCCAGTGGCTGGATGTAGACCGGCAGCACGGCCAGGTTGCTGGCCACCAGCCACACCACACCGATGCGCGGGCCCAGCAGCCAGGGCAGCAGGCCGGCCACCACCATCAGCAGGATGCTGCCCAGCGCGGTGCCGGAGAAATAGCTCACGCCGATCGCGCAGGCCGTCAGCAGGATCAGCGCGGCATGGTCGAAGAAGCCGGGCCGGCTCTCGCCCAGCGAGCGGGTCAGCACCCAGTACACGAAGCCGAAGGCCAGGTAGGCCGAGGCCCAGGGAATGATCCGGAAGCCGGCCTCGCCGTCCAGGCTCTCCAGCGTCAGCGACACCGGGTCGATCAGGTAGATCGCAAGCCAAAGGCCGACGGTGCCCCAGGTGAACAACCCGGAGTAGCGCAGCATCGCATTGTGGTTGAGTCGGGCCAGCATCACCCATCGTAGCCTGTGTGCGGCCGCTCCCAAGCGCCGAAAGTCATGCTTGGGCATATCCCCCTGTTCATGCCGCAGCCCACCCCGGGCATGCAATAATCGTGCGCAGGGTCTTGTAATGGACCAACCGCGTTACCCCACGGAGTCACAATGTCGATTGTCATCCGCGACGTGCGCGAGCACGAGCTCGATTCCGTCCTGGCTTTGAACAACAATGCTGGCCTGGCCATCCTTCCCCTGGATGCCGAGCGCCTGCGCCTGTTCTATGCAACCGCTGAGTATTTCCGCGTCGCCGAGCGCGACGGCAACCTGGCCGGCTTTTTGATCGGCTTCGGCAGCGACAGCCAGCACGACAGCAGCAATTTCGCCTGGTTCAAGCAGCAGCTGAACACCCCCTTCTTCTATATCGACCGCATCGTGGTCGCCAGCCGCCGCCGTGGTGGTGGCGTCGGCCGTGCGTTCTACGCCGATGCGCAGAGCTTCGCCGAACTGCGCTACCCGCAGATGACCTGCGAAGTGTTCCTGGACCACGGCGCTGATGCCGCCCTGCTCTTCCACGGCAGCTTCGGCTTCCGCGAGCTGGGCCAGAACACGATGCCGCAGGTGGACGTGCGGGCCAGCATGCTGGCCAAGGAACTGTGCAGCTTCCCGTGGGTGAACGAAACCTACGGCGGCAAGCTGCCCGATGTGGCGTGGGCACGCGACCGGCAGCTGCCGGCGCAGGCACAGCGGTCGACGGGGACTTGAGCGTGGCGGTGAATTTCGATTACGAACAGGCCGGTGAACTGAAGATCGGCCAGGTGGGCATCGCCAACCTGCGCATCCGCACCCTCGATGTTGAACGCCTCGTGCAGGAAATGCAGGAGCGGGTGAGCCGTGCGCCGAAGCTGTTCGGCCGGGCGGCGGTGATCCTCGACTTCGGCGGTCTCAGCCAGGTGCCCGACGTGTCCACGGCGCAGGCGCTGGTGGATGGCCTGCGTGGTGCCGGCGTACTGCCGGTGGCGCTGGCCTATGGCACCAGCGCAGTCGACCTGCTGTCGCAGCAGCTCGGCCTGCCGCTGCTGGCCAAGTTCCGCGCCCAGTACGAGCGCGCCGAGGCAGAGCCTGCCCCGCCGCCGGCACCCACACCGGAACCGCGGCGTACCGCGCGGGCCGAGGCGAAGGCCGCACCGGCAGCGGCTCCGGCCACGCCGATGGGCAAGGCGGCCGATGCCGCCGCGCCACAGCCGGGGCGCATGCAGCTGGGCAACGTGCGTTCGGGCCAGCAGCTGTATGCGGAAAACTGCGACCTGACCGTGATGGCCACCGTCGGCGCCGGCGCCGAGGTCATCGCCGATGGCAGCATCCATATCTACGGAACCCTGCGCGGCCGTGCGCTGGCAGGGGCCCAGGGCAACACCACGGCACGCATTTTCTGCCGTGATTTCCATGCGGAACTGGTCGCCATTGCAGGCCATTACAAGGTGCTGGACGATGTCCCGGAAACCCTGCGCGGCAAGGCCGTGCAGGTGTGGCTGGAACAGGACCAGATCAAGATCGCTGCGCTGGACTGACGCAGCACCTCAAACAGAATCATCAGGAGAAGTCCTTTGGCTGAAATCATCGTAGTCACTTCCGGCAAAGGCGGCGTCGGCAAGACCACTTCCAGCGCCAGCCTTGCGTGCGGCCTGGCAAAGCGTGGCAAGAAGGTGGCGGTGATCGACTTCGACGTCGGCCTGCGCAACCTCGACCTGATCATGGGCTGCGAACGCCGCGTGGTGTACGACTTCGTGAATGTCGTGCATGGCGAAGCCACCCTCAAGCAGGCCCTGATCAAGGACAAGCGCTTCGACAACCTGTTCGTGCTGGCTGCCTCGCAGACCCGCGACAAGGATGCGCTGACCCAGGAAGGCGTGGGCAAGGTCCTGAAGGACCTGGCCGCCGACGGCTTCGACTACATCATCTGCGACTCCCCGGCCGGCATCGAGAAGGGCGCTTTCCTGGCGATGTACTTCGCCGACCGTGCCGTGGTGGTGGTGAACCCGGAAGTGTCCTCGGTACGCGACTCGGACCGCATCATCGGCCTGCTCGATTCGAAGACCCACAAGGCCGAATCCGGACAGGACGTGCCGGCCTTCCTGCTGCTGACCCGCTACACCCCGGTGCGCGTGGAAAGCGGCGAGATGCTGAGCATCACCGACGTCGAGGAGGTCCTCGGCCTGAAGGCGATCGGCGTGATCCCCGAATCGGGCGACGTGCTCAATGCCTCCAACAAGGGCGAGCCGGTCATCCTGGATGGCGAATCCGCTGCCGGCCAGGCCTATGACGACGCCGTCGCACGCATCCTCGGCGAAGAACGCCCGATGCGCTTCACCAACGTCGAGAAGAAGGGCTTCTTCAGCAAGCTGTTCGGAGGGTAAGCATGGGCCTGTTTGATTTCCTCAAAGCGAAGAAGACCACCGCCGAAACCGCCAAGAATCGCCTGCAGATCATCATCGCGCAGGAGCGCAGCCACCGTGGCGGTCCCGACTATCTGCCGCTGCTGCAGCGCGAGCTGCTGGAAGTGATCAAGAAGTACGTCAACATCGACGTCGATGCAGTGAAGGTGGATCTGGTCAAGGATGGCCAGCATGACGTGCTGGACATCTCCGTGGCGCTGCCTGAAGGCCCGGACAAACCCTGACCCCCTGCCCCGCCCGTGCCTGCATGGGCGGGGCTGCCTGACCCGCATGACTGATACCACGCCCGAACCGAACGTTACCCGCGTCGGCGACATCGCCTTCGCCGATGCCCAGCGCCTGCTCGCTGCACATGAGCTGCGGCTGCACCACGTTGCGGCCGGCGAGCCGATCCCCGGCAGTTACTGGGGCGAGCCCGAGGCCGGCATCATCGCCAGCGACGTGTACGTGCGCGATGACACCCCAGTGCACTCGATGCTGCACGAAGCCTGCCACCTGATCGTGCTGCCGCCGGAGCGGCGCGCGCAGGTGCATACCGACGCTACCGACTCGGTGCCCGAAGAAGACGCCACCTGCTACCTGCAGATCGTGCTGGCCGGGCACCTGCCTGGCGTCGGCAGCGAACGGCTGATGGCCGACATGGATGCGTGGGGGTATACGTATCGATTGGGGTCGACGAAGGCGTGGTTCGAGCAGGATGCGGAAGACGCCAGAGCGTGGCTGATCGAACGCGGTTTGCCGGTGGCATAGATCACCGGTAGTGCCGGCCGCTGGCCGGCAAACGCTTGAACCGTTGAAATATCGCGTGGTTGCCGGCCAGCGGCCGGCACTACCCAATCAGCCCTGCCCTGCCAGCGCGCGCAGGGTGATACCGACCACATACGCCAGATAGGTTCCGGTGGCGTACCCCATCGTGCCCAGCAGCACGCCCACCGGCGCCAGCGCCGGATGGAACGCGGCGGCCACCACCGGCGCCGAGGCCGGGCCACCGATGTTCGACTGCGAACCGATGGCGAAGTAGAAGAACGGCACCTTCAGCAGCTTGCCCAGGCACCACAGCAGCGCGATGTGCACGCTGATCCAGATGATGCCGAGCAGGAACAGCCACGGGCGATCCAGCAGCGCCAGCAGATCCATCTGCATGCCGATGCAGGCAATCAGGAAGTACAGCAGCAGCGAGCCCAGTCGTGAGGCGCCCGCACCTTCCAGGTTGCGAGCCCGGGTAAAGCTCAGCCCCAGGCCGAGCGTGGTCGACAGCACCACCACCCACACGAACGGCGCGTCCAGGCTGAACTGCGACGCCCAGCTGACATTGACCTTGAACCACGCCGCCAGCGGCGCGCCGATGGCGTGGGCAAGACCGACGCCACCAAAGGCCACGGCCACGATCAGCATCAGGTCAGTCAGGCTGGGAATGCGCTCGTGTTCGGCCTGGAAGCGGGTGATGCGCTCCTTCAGTTCGTCGATGGCCGACGTGTCGGCGCCACTGCGTGCATCGATCTTCGCCGCGCGCCCGGCGAGGAAGATCAGCGCCGCCATCCACACGTAGCCAACACCCACATCGACCACTGCGAACTGGCCGAAGGTGGTCGCGTTGACGTCGAACACTTCGCGCATGGCCAGCATGTTGGCACCACCACCGATCCAGCTGCCGGCCAGTGCGGCCATGCCGGCCCACGTATCGCCAGCGACGGTATCGGGATGGATCGCACGCATCACCAGGAAGGCAACCACCGCACCCAGCATGATGCTGGCCGAGGCGCCCAGGTACATCAGCACCAGCTTCGGCCCCAGCCGCAGGATGCCCTTGATGTCCACCGCCAGGGTCAACAGGATCAGCGCCGCCGGCAGCAGGATGTCACGCGCGACCGGGTTGTAGAGCTTGGTGTTCTGCCCGTCGATCAGGCCGAACGTGTTGTAGATGCCCGGCAGCAGGTAACACAGCAGCAGCGCCGGCACGAAGGTATAGAAGCGCTTCCACAGGCCCTGCTCGCGCGAGGCGGTCCAGAACACGGCGCCGAGGGTAGCGGCGATCAAACCGAAGACGACGATGTCGTTCTGGATCAGGGCAGTCGAGGGCATGCAGGCATCCTGGTAGTGCCGGCCGCTGGCCGGCAACCCCATGTAGGTAGGTCGCAACGTGCAGTTGCCGGCCAGCGACCGGCACTACCGGAAAGCCGGGCGCCGCCCCGAAGGGCAGCGCCGGTATCGCTTATTCGCCGATGTGCTGCTTCAGCCAGGCGTTGACGGTGTCATGCCACAGGATGCTGTTGTTCGGCTTCAGCACCCAATGGTTTTCGTCCGGGAAGTACAGGAACTTCGATTCGATGCCCTGACGCTGGGCGGCGGTGAACGCGGCCAGGCCCTGCTCGACCGGAATACGGAAGTCCTGCTGGCCATGGATCACCAGGATCGGCTTCTTCCAGTCCGCCACGTGGTTGACCGGGTTGAACTTCTCGTAGTTCGCCGCCTTCTGGTACGGCGTACCGCCCTGCTCCCACTCGGTGAACCACAGTTCTTCGGTGGCGTAACCCATCATGCGCTGGTCGAACACGCCGTCATGGTTGACCAGGCACTTGAACGGGCTGTTCCAGTTGCCAGCGATCCAGTTGACCATGAAGCCGCCGTAGCTGGCGCCCAGTGCACAAGCCTTCTCACCATTGAGGAAGTCGTACTTCTTCAGCGCCGCGCTCCAGCCCTTCTGCAGGTCTTCCAGCGGACGGTCGCCCCAGTGCTGGCTGATCGCATCGGTGAAGGCCTGGCCGTAACCGGTGGAGCCATGGAAGTCGATCATCACCACGGCGTAGCCCTGGCCCGCATATGTCTGCGGATTCCAGCGGTAGCTCCAGCCGTTGCCGAAGCTGCCCTGCGGGCCGCCATGGATCAGGAACGCGACCGGGTAGGACTTGCCTTCCTGGTAGTTGTGCGGCTTGACCACATAGCCATGCACGGTGTCGTTGTTCCAGCCCTTGAACTCGAACTGCTCGTAGTCACCGAAGGACACGTCCTTCAGCACCTCGCCAGCGGCCGGGGTCAGCGCCCGCAGCTCTCCGATGGCTTCGCCAGCGGCCGGCAGCAGGCCGACCAGCACTTGGTCGTTGCTCTTCAGGCTGTTGCGGGTGATCGCTACGCTGTTGCCGGCCACGTCGACAGCGGTGACGCTGCCGTCGCCGATCAGCTTGGTCGCCTTGCCGCTGGCCACGTCGATCTGGAACAGCGGGTGCTCGCCGAGGTCATCGGCAGTGGTGTAGATGCTGGCGCCGTCAGCGGACAGGGCGATGCCACCGGCCGAACGGTCCCACTGCGGAGCGATCTCGCGCGTCTTGCCGCTGGCCAGGTCCATCGCCATCAGGCCGAAGCGATCGGCTTCGAAGCCCGGGCGCTTCATCGCGCGGTAGAACAGGGTCTTGCCGTCGGCGCTGAACACCGGGCCGGCATCCCAGGCCGGGTTGGCCGCGGTCAGGTTGACCGGCGCCTGCTTGCCGGCAGCGTCGAAGCGGTACAGGTCGAAGTTGGTCGACCACGATTCCTGCTTGCCGGCCACGCGGATGCTGGCGACCACGCTGCTGCCATCCGGCGACCACGCGAAATCGTCATTGCCACCGAACGGCTTGGATGGTGCATCACCATCGATGGTCGCGCTCAGCGCCGAAGCGCCTTTGACCGCACCGGCCTTGGCTGCCGGCAGCGGCGCCACGAACAGGGTGTTGCGGCGGCCGTCGTTCCAGGTATCCCAGTGGCGCACGAACAGCGAATCGAAGACCTTGCCGCTGGCCTTGGCGCCTTCCACGTCCTTGAGCTTCTTTTCGGTGCACGCCAGGTCCGAGGCACAGGCCTGGAACACGCCGGCGCTGAACAGCACGCGGTCGTCCTGCGGCGACACGTGGTAGCTGTCAACGTCCACCGGGAAGTCGGTCAGCTGGTGCGGAGCACCGCCAGTGATCGGCAGCGAGTACAGCTGCTGGCTGCCGTTCTTGGCGCTCAGGAAGTACACGGTCTGGCCATTGGCCGACAGCGAGGCCGAGTTGACGTTCCAGCCAGCCGGGGTAATCTGCTTCGGCGGCGCCGCATCGCGGGTGCGCAGGTTGCGCGCGAACAGGGCGGTGCTGGCCTTGAGGTTGGCATCGGTGCTGCGCTTGGCGAACACCACGGTGCCGCCGTCAGCGGTCAGTACCGGCGCGGAGACGCGGTCCATGGCCACCATGTCGCGGACTTCCAGGCCACGGGCAGCGGCGACGCTGGGCAGGGCAGCCAGCAGGCTCAGTGGAAGCAGGGCATGACGCAGTTTCATCGGGGTCTCCGCAGGACGGCAAAACACCGATGGTAGGCCTGCGCGGCCGGGCCTGCCAAGGCCATCGGTCATGGCCGGGGCCGAGCTGTCGCCAGAAAAAGCAAACCCCGCCGGGGCGGGGTCTGTCAGACCAGGGTCGGATCCGATTCTGCAGGAATCGGCTCTGACCCCAAACGCTGTCAGCATGGGGTCAGAGCCCTTCCCTGCGGGAAGGGATCCGACCCCGCGGGCGTCATGCCACGGCGCGCTTGCCGGTGCGGTAGATCAACCAGCCGACCAGGAACAGCACGGCCAGGCCGATCCACTGCGCGGCCGGCAGGTGGAACGGCACGGCCAGTACGTCGGCGCGGCTGCTGACCACGATCGGCACGGCGATGGCGATACCCATCAGCGCCTCACCGGTGATCAGGCCGGCAGCGAACAGCACGCCCGGCTTGTGCACGCGGTCGCGGCCCTCTTCGTCATCGGCGCGCACCTTGTGGAAGCGCTCGACCAGGTAGGAGATCAGGCCACCCAGGAAGATCGGCACCATCAGTTCCAGGGGCAGGTAGATGCCGATCGCCGCGGCGAGCACCGGCACGCGGAAGCGCGAGTCGCGCGACTTCAGCCAGCTGTCGAACGCGATGATGGCGGCACCGACCACGGCACCGATGCCGATGAAGGTCCACGGCAGCTCACCACCGAACAGGCCCTTGGCCACCGAGGCCATCAGGTTCGCCTGCGGTGCGGCCAGCGCATTCGGATGCAGCTCCGACTTGACGCCGATACCGTAGGCGGTAGCCAGCAGGTTCAGCACCGGGGCCATGATCAGCGCGCACGAGAACGCACCGATGCCCAGCATCAGCTGCTGCTTCCACGGGGTGGCACCGACGATGTAGCCGGCCTTGAGGTCCTGCAGGTTGTCGCCACCAACGGCGGCGGCACAGCACACCACCGCGCCGATCATGATCGCGGCCACCGCACCCAGCGGCGCACCGAAGGCGCCGACCGGCTGCAGACCGTCCTTGCCCAGCAGCAGCACCAGCACCGCCGACGCGAACAGGATGGTGGAGATGGTGATGCCCGAGACCGGGTTGTTGGACGAGCCGATCAGGCCGGCCAGGTAGGCCGACACCGACACGAACAGGAAGCCGGCGACGATCATGATGAGGGTCATCGGGATCGACACGTGCCACTGGCCGACGATGGCCTGGTACAGCGCCAGCAGCGGCAGGGTGAACACCACCAGGGCCACCAGCATCCACTTCATCGGCAGGTCGCGCTCGGTGTGCGCCAGTACCGGGCCACCGCTCTTGCGCGCGGCGGCGAAGCCACTCTTGACGCCGTTGAGCAGCGACTTGCGCAGCGAGATCAGGGTCCAGATGCCACCGATCAGCATCGCGCCGACACCCAGGTAGCGCATCTTCGCGCCCCAGATGGCGAAAGCCGCTTCGGTGGACGAGGCGGAGGCGATCGAGGCGGCCAGCGCCGGATCGGTGTTCATGAAGAACGCCTGGTAGATCGGAATGGCGATGTGCCAGGTCAGGATCGAGCCGGACACCACCACGATGCCGACGTTGAGGCCGACGATGTAGCCCACGCCCAGCAGCGCCGGCGACAGGTTGGTACCGATGAACGCGGTGATCTTGGAACTGCCGACATAGGCCGAGGTGGCCCAGGCGTCGGGGATCAGGCGCATGCCGCTTTCCGCGGCCAGCTTCACGAACGCACCGATCACCGCCGACAGGCCGAGGATCTTCAGACCCGGGCCGGGGTTTTCGCCGGCCTTGAGCACTTCAGCCGCAGCCTTGCCTTCCGGGAACGGAAGCGGGTCTTCGACGATCATCGAACGCCGCAGCGGCACCGAGAACAGCACGCCCAGCAGGCCGCCGAGACCGGCGATGCCCAGCACCCACCAGTACTTGAAGTCCGGCCAGTAGCCCATGATCACCAGCGCGGGGATGGTGAAGATCACACCGGCGGCGATCGACGAACCGGCCGAAGCACCGGTCTGCACGATGTTGTTCTCAAGGATGGAACCGCCACCCAGCAGGCGCAGCACGCCCATGGAAATGACCGCGGCGGGAATCGCGGTGGCGATGGTCAGGCCTGCGAACAGACCGAGGTAGGCGTTTGCGGCCGACAGCACCACCGCCAGCACGATGGCAAGGACCACCGCGCGGAAAGTGAGCTGCTTGGGCGCAGCGTCATGGTTCATGAAAGCCCCTGCTGGCAAAAAATCCCTGCCACGCTAGCGTTCAGGGGACAGCAAGTCCAGCGTGCCAAAGGATGGGGGCCGAGCATGGAAGGGGCAGAGGCCCGCACCGGCACCGCCAGCCAACCGATGCGGCAAAGCCTGAGTGGGCACACGGCAAACGCTATGTTATAACTTTCCATTGCCCCGCATCCACTCACCGCATGCCCTCCTCTGCTTCCCCCCGGCTGGCCTCCATCGACCAGCTGCGCGGCACCGTGATGCTGCTCATGTTGCTCGACCACGTCCGCGAGACGTTCTTCCTGCAGTACCAGGTGAGCGACCCGATGGACGCGGCCAGCGTGTCCCCTGCCCTGTTCGTCTGCCGCCTGCTGGCCCACCTGTGCGCACCGGTGTTCGTGCTGCTCACCGGGCTGTCGGCCTGGCTGTACGGCCAGCGCCAGGCTGACCCGCGCCGCGCCATCGCCGCCTTCCTGCTCAAGCGCGGCCTGTTTCTGGTGGTGCTGGAACTGACGCTGGTCAACTTCGCTTGGACCTTCCAGTGGCCGCCGGACACGGTGTACCTGCAGGTGATCTGGGCCATCGGCTTGAGCATGATCGCGCTGGCCGGCCTGCTGTGGCTGCCGCGGCCGGTGCTGGCGGGACTGGCGATTGCGCTGGTGGTTGGCCACAACCTGCTGGATGGCGTACGCGTGCAGGGCGACGGTGTGGTGGCGGTGCTGTGGAAAGTGCTGCACCAGCGCGACTGGATCGATGCAGGGGTGCTGCGACTGCGCACCTCTTACCCGGTGCTGCCGTGGATCGGGGTGATCGCGCTGGGCTACTTGATGGCGCCGTGGTTCGCTGCCGGCAGCGACCCGGAACAGCGCCGGCAACGCTTGCTGTGGGCCGGGCTGGGCGCGCTGGCCGCTTTCGCCCTGCTGCGCTTCGCCAACGACTATGGCGACGCGCCCTGGCAGTTCCAGCAGACCACGCTGCGCACGTGGATGAGCGTGTTCAACATCACCAAGTACCCGCCTTCGCTGCAGTTCCTGCTGCTGACCCTGGGCGTGGGCCTGCTGCTGTTGCGGCTGTACGAGTGGCCACCGCTGGCGCGTGCGCTGCGGCCGCTGGCCGATATCGGCGCAGCGCCGATGTTCTTCTACCTGCTGCACCTGTACGTGCTGAAGCTGCTGTACCTGGCCGCGCTGAAGACCTGGGGCCCGACCCACGGTTCCCTGTATGCACTGGACTCGGTGGCCGGCCTGCTGCTGGTGGCCTGCGCGCTGGCGGTAGTGCTGTATCCGCCTACGCGGGCGTTCGCGCGGTTCAAGGCGCGGCGGCGCGACCTGGCCTGGTTGCGGTATCTGTAATCGCCGAAGCCGGGCCGGCAATCCACGCATGGCGTGGATCTACTGAAAGCGGGTCGGGCCACAGGCCTATAATTCCGCGATGAATTCCACTGCTATCGCTTCCGACGACTTCCTGGGTCATCCCAAGGGCGTCTACGTCTGCTTCTTCACCGAAATGTGGGAGCGCTTCTCCTTCTACGGCATGAAGGCGCTGCTGCTGCTGTATCTCACCAAATACCACCTGTTCGGCGACAAGGCCGGGCTGGATCTGCTCGGTGCTTACGGCGGCCTGGTGTACTGCATCCCGGTGTTCGGCGGCATGCTGGCCGACCGCTGGCTGGGCATGCGCCGGGCGGTGCTGTTCGGCGGCATCCTGCTGGTGCTCGGCCACCTGGGCATGGCCTTCGAAGGCCACGCGGCGTACCGGGTCAACGGCGAAGTGGTGCGCGACACCTCGGCGCTGGCAGTGACCTACCTGTCGCTGGCCCTGATCATCATGGGCGTCGGCTTCCTCAAGCCGAACATCTCCACCATCGTCGGCAAGCTCTACCCGCAGGACGATCCGCGCCGCGACTCAGGCTTCTCGCTGTTCTATGCCGGCATCAACCTGGGCGCCCTGTTCTCTTCGCTGGTGTGCGGGTTCCTCGGCGAGGTCTACGGCTGGAAATACGGTTTCGGTGCGGCCGGCATCGGCATGATCGCCGGCCTGGCGATGTTCCTGTGGGGCCAGAAATACCTGCAGGGCCACGCCGAACCGCCGCAGCCGGCCACGTTGAAGCAGAAGGTGCTGGGCCTGCCGCGCGAATGGCTGATCTACCTGTGCGCGGTGATCGGCGTGCTGCCGGTGGCCTGGCTGATGTGGGCGGCCGGCAACGGCGCCTTCGCGCTCGGCGGTGAAATCAGCCTGGCACTGATGCTGATGCTGGTGGTACTGGGCGGCGTTCTGGTCTGGTTCGCCTGGTTCACCGGCACGAAGTGCACGCCGGTGCAGCGCCAGCAGATGATCGCGCTGATGGTGCTGATCTTCATGGCACTGGTGTTCTTCACGATGTACGAGCAGTCGTATGGCTCGTGGGTGACCTTTACTGATCGCCTGCTGACCAAGGACATCGTGCCGGCACTGGTGATCCGCGAAGGCTCGCCGTTGCCGTGGTCGATCATCTCGCTGCTGCTGGCACCGCTGGGCTTCGTGGTCAGCGCGCGCCTGTCCGAACGCCGCCCCGGTTCGTCCGCGCCGCGTATGTTCTTCATCGCCATCGTCGCGCTGATGCTGGTGCTGCTGGTGCGCGACTGCCTGGTGATCCCGCAGACCGCCGGTTCGCTGACCTACCTGGGCGGCCTGTTCCTGGTGCTGCTGGCACCCGCGTTCGCCGCGCTGTGGACGTGGATGGACCGCCGTGGCTGGGAGCCGGGCAAGCCGGTCAAGTCGGCCTGGGGCCTGGTGATCGGTGCGTTGTCGTTCGTGCCGCTGGCGCTGGCCGCGCAGCAGGTCGGAGCCACCGGCGAGATGGCCAGCGTGTGGTGGCTGGTATTGGCCTACTTCCTGTTGGCCAGCGGCGAGATGTGCCTGTCGCCGGTCGGCCTGTCGGCGGTGACCCAGCTGGCGGTACCACGGGTGATGAGCCTGATGATGGGCACCTGGTTCCTCGCGACAGCCTTCTCGGAAACACTGGCTGCGCTGTTCGGCAAACTGGCGGCGATTGATGTGCCCGAAGGCGAGACGCTGGACATGGCCGCTGCCGCTGGCGCCTATGCGCACCTGTTCTGGCTGCTGATGTGGATCGGCCTGGGCTGCGCGGTGCTGGCCTTCATCGCTGCGCCGCTGTTGAAGCGGATGATGCATGGGGTGAAGTAACACTCATTGGCAGGTCACTGCGGTGGCAACCACGATGGTTGCCGCCGCGTCTGTATCAGGGCGCCTTGGCCTTGCCCGAAGCCGTCGCGGCTGATGCCGTACCACCACCCAGGCTTCGCGACAGGAAGGCAAGCAATCGGGTGTAGTAGTCGCGCTGGTTGGCTTCGCTGTACAGGCCATGCCCCTCGCGCGGGTAGTAGACCGCCTCCACCGGTACGCCGGCCTGCTTCAATGCGGCCTCCATGCGCTCGGTGTGCTGCACGGGCGCACGCAGGTCTTCGCGACCGGCAGCCAGCAGCACCGGCACCTTGATGCCCGCCGCCAGATTGACCGGCGACACCGCATCCAGCGTGGCCGGGTCGCCCAGCCACTGCTGCAGATAGGTCACGCCCGACGCACGATCCTGGATATCGCCACGTTTGAACATCAACGGCAGGTCGTACACGCCGACATAGCCCGCCGCACACCGGTACAGCCCGGGCTCGCGCACGGCGCCCATCATCGCCGAGTACGCACCGTAGCTGGCGCCGTAGATGCAGATGCGTCCACTGTCGGCGATGCCTTGGCTGATCGCCCAACGGGTGGCGTCGGTCACATCGTCCTGCATCGCACGGCCCCATTGCTGGGCAGCCGCCTGGGTATGTGCACGGCCGTAGTTGCCCGAGCCACGGAAGTTGACCTGCAGCACTGCGTAGCCGGCGTCGGCCAACAACTGGTTCTCGCGCTCGAAACCCCCGTCATCGAACACGCCGATCGGGCCACCGTGCGGGACCACCACCATCGGCAGGTTGCGGCCATCGCTGCCTTTGGGCAGGGTCAGGAAGCCGTGCAGCGGCAGGCCATCGCGCGCAGCCAAGGTAACCGGGCGCACGCTGGCGCCGCCTTCGCGATCAAACCAGCGATGGCGGCTGGTGAGAAAGGCGGCGTTGCGGGTGGCCGTGGTGTACAGGAAATAGTCGCCGGGATTGGTTGCCGAGCTCACTTTCACCAGCAGACGCGTGTTGTCGCGGGTGCCAGAGACCAGGCTCACCGCCTGCCCTGGAAACGCCTTTTCAAGCTTGCGCTGGATGCCGGCGGTCGGCGACTGCTCATCGAAGAAGGCCGTGCGCGTGGCAGCGCCGACGAACTGGATGCCCACCGGCACGCGCGTGCCAGGCTGGTAGACCACATGGGTAGGGTCAACGGTATCGTCCTGCAGCAGCGTACGCCGCTCTCCGCTGACCGGGTCCCAGCTGACCACCGCGTCCGGGCCGCGGGCCTGCTCCACCACCAGGTAAGCCAGGCGGTTGTCGGCAGAGAAGCCGATCGGGCGTTCGATGCGGCGGCTGTTGCCTTCGTCGTTGACCAGCGTCCAATGATCGCGACCTTCGCGGTAGTAGAGCTTGTTGACGTTGTCGGCGGCGGCACCATGGGCGAAGCGCAGTTCCCCTTGATTGTCGGTGGTGAACGTCGCGCGCTGCACCGGTGAACGCGATACCGGGATGCGACGCCCGGTGATCACGTCCATCCGTTCCAGACGCGTATTGGTGTCGTTGGCAAATGGCCACAGCGAGATCAACACGTTGCGCTCGTCGGCAGGCAGCGGATCGGCAAGGAAGGCGGCGACCGGCTCGACCACGCGCCCGGTCACGAAGCCGGGCTCATCCGGGCGGGCGCGATAGCCGACCAGAAGATCACCGCGTTTGCCATTGGCGTCGATGGCATACAGTTCGCCCGTCGGCCGCGGTTGGTCCAACGGCCCCCATTTTTCGGCCAGACCGATGAGCAGGCGGCTGTCACTCACCCAGTCGACCTCGGCGGCATGATTGTTGCGTGGCGGCCGGAAATTGCCGACCAGCTCCATCGTGTCGGTACGCAGCACCGCCACGGCGGTCGCGCCCTCCAGCGGCAAGGTCATGGCAATGTATTCGCCGGTGGGCGAGAGCTGGATGTCATTGAACTCCGCACGACGCACATAGCCGTCCAGCGAAACTTCCGCAGCCTCCACCCCAGCGGCGCCGCAGATGGCCATCAATGCGGCCAGCACCTTTGCATGCTTCATCACTTCCTCCTTGAAGCCGGGCATCCCCTGCCCGGCATCGGGTCCGCTGGCTGCGGCTGGATTTCCTTACGGCGCCTTGTCAGCACCTGCGGTGGCGCTGGCGCTGGCGGTGTTGCCGCCCAGACTGCGTGACAGGAAGGCGAGCAGCCTGCTGTAGTACTCGCGCTGGTGCTCGGGCCGGTAGAAGCCATGGCCTTCGGTGCGGTAATACAGGCTTTCCACCGGCGCGCCGGCCGCCTTCAGTGCGGCCTCCATGCGCTCGGTGTGTTTGATCGGCGCGCGACGGTCTTCGCCTCCGGCGGCCAGGAATACAGGCACCTTCAGTTGCGCGGCCAGATTCACCGGCGAACGGGTACCCAGCGTCTTCGGATCACCCACCCAATCGCGCTGCCAAAGCATGGCCGAATCGCTCAACTGCGCCTCCCCAGTGAACATCAGCGGCAGGTCATACACGCCGACATAGCCGGCCGCGCACTGGTACAGCCCCGGCTCGCGTACCGGCCCCATCATCGCCGCGTACGCACCGTAACTGGCGCCATAGATGCAGATGCGCTTGCTGTCGGCGATGCCCTCGGCGATGGCCCAGCGCGTGGCGTCGGTCACATCGTCCTGCATCGCCGCGCCCCACTGCTTGGCACCCGCCTGGGCGAAGGCGCGCCCATAATTGGACGAACCACGGAAATTGACCTGCAGCACCGCATACCCTGCGGCGGCCAGCATCTGCGGCTCGCTGGTGTAGCTGCCTTCATCGAACACGCCGAAGGGGCCGCCGTGCGGCAACACGACCATTGGCAGATTGCGACCATCACTGCCCTGCGGCAATGTCAGGAATCCATGCAGCGACACGCCGTCGCGGGCCTTCAATGCAAACGGGCGAACCGTGGCGGCCAGTTTCGGGTCGATCCATTCGCTGCGGCTGAGCAGATGCTCTGCCGCCTTCGCGCGGGTGTCGAACAGGTAGAAATCCCCGGGGTTGCTGCCCGACCACGTCTGCACCACCACCTTGCCGCCATCGCGGGTACTGGAGGTGATGAGCACCGGGCCGCCGAACGCCGCCTCAAGGCTGCGGTACTGACGGGCATCGGCCCCCTTCTCATCGAAGAACCGGGTGCGCGGTGCATCGCCGACATACAGCGCGCCCACCGGCACGCGGGTGCCCGGGCGGAAGATGATCGCGTAAGGATCGACCACGCCATCGCGCAGCACCTCGCGCCGTTCGCCGGTCTGCGGGTTCCAGCTGAGGATGGCATCGGGCCCGGTGGGCTGCTCGACCTGCAGATAGGCCAGTGCACCATCTTCGGAGAAGCCGATGGCCCCTTCCACCCGGTGGCTCAGCGATTCGTCATTGACCAGTGACCACTGCGCATTGGTCCCAGCGCGGTAGTAGAGCTTGTTGACGTTGTCCGAGGTAGCGCCGTGAGCAAAGCGCACTTCGCCCTGATGATCGGTGGTGAAGCTGGCGCGCTGCACCGGCGAGCCGGAAACGCGCACGCGGCGCCCGCTGACCACATCCAGCCGCTCCACGCGGGTATAGGGATCATCGGCAAAGGGCCACACCGCGATCAGTACATTGCGGTCATCGCCGGGCAGCTCGTCGGTGAGGAAAGCCGCGACGTCCTCCACCTTCTTCGGCTGGATGCGCGTGCCCAGCCCACGGCCCTGCACGCGGTAGCCGACCAGCAGTTCGCCGCCCTTGCCATCGACATTGACGCCGTAGAGTTCACCGGTCGGTTGCGGGGTATCCAGCGCGCCAAGCTTCTCGGCCAGGCCGACCAGCAGGCGGTCATTGCTCACCCATTCAAAGGTGTTTGCGTGGTTCTTGTCCTGTGGCCGGAACACACCCGCGGGTTTGCGGTCGGACGTGCGCAGGATGATCAGCGCGGTGGAATCGTCCAGCGGTACGGTGCCGGCGACGTATTCGCCGCCCGGCGAGAGTTTGACGTCCGAGAACGACTCCGGCTTCAGGTACTTCTCCAGGTCCACCCCGCCGGTACCCGCCGACGTCCCGCCCACCACCGCGCACAGCAGCGCGGCAAATACAGTCCTGCGCATCCTTCCCCCTCCCTGCCGGACACCCTGTCCAGATTTGCCGATTCTAGGCAGGCCGACGATGGCTGCGCCAGTGACGAGCGCGCCATCGCCAGACTCAGGGCGCCTTCTCCGCATCACCGGTGGCCTGCGTTTGTGCGGTGGCTCCCCCCAGGCTGCGCGACAGGAACGCCAGCAGGCGTCCGTAGTACTCGCTGCGATGCGCCTGGGTGTAGAAGCCGTGGCCTTCGGTGCGGAAGTACAGGGCTTCCACCGGGGTACCAGCCCGTTCCAGCGCGGCCTGCAGCCGCTTGCTGTGCAGGATGGGCGCACGCGCATCCTCACCACCAGCGGCCAGGAATACCGGCACCCTGATGCGATCCGCCAACGCAACTGGCGACACCTCACCCAGCGAGGCCGGATCGCCCAGCCACTCCTGCAGATAGGCCACGCCGGAACGGCTGTCGCCCACATCGCCACGGGTGTACATCAACGGCAGGTCATAGACGCCCACGTAGCCTGCCGCGCACTGGTACAGCCCCGGCTCGCGCACCGGCCCCATCATCGCCGCGTAGGCGCCATAGCTGGCACCGTAGATGCAGATGCGTTTGCTGTCGGCGATGCCCTCGGCGATGGCCCAGCGCGTTGCATCGGTCACGTCATCCTGCATGGCACGACCCCATTGCCGCACAGCCGCACGCATGTGGGCACGGCCGAAGTTGCCGGATCCGCGGAAATTCACCTGCAGCACAGCATAGCCGGCCGCTGCCAGCAACTGCGTCTCGTGCGCGAAACGGCCGTCGTCGAACTCGCCGATGGGGCCCCCATGCGGCAGCACCACCATCGGCAGGTCGCGGCCTGTACTGCCGTGCGGCACGGTCAGGAACCCATGCAGGTCCAGTCCATCGCGTGCCTTCACTCTGATGGACCGCACCGATGCGGTCGTAGCCGGATCGATCCATTCGCTGCGCGCCAGCAGGAAGCGCGCCTGTCTGCGGTCGACGTCATAAAGGTAGAACTCGCCCGGATTGGCGCCTGACCAGGTTTCCAGAAGCAGCTTTCGTCCATCACGGGTGCTGGAGGTGATGAACACCGCCCGCCTGGGAAATGCCGCCTCCAGGCTGCGGTACTGCTGCGCTTCGGCCGATGCTTCATCGAAGAAGCGGGTGCGCGGGGTATCGCCCAGGAACAGTGCGCCGATCGGCACCCTGCTGCCTGGACGGCGGATCACCCGTGCCGGATCGACCACATCGTCGCGCAGAACAACCCTGCGTTCCTGCGTGATCGGGTTCCAGCTGACGATGGCATCAGGCCCACTGGCCTGCTCGCTCTGCAGGTAGGCCAGCTGGCCATCGGCGGAAAAACCGAGTGCCGCCTCGATGCGGCCACTGGCCGTTTCATCATTCACCAGCGCCCATTCGCCACCGTTGCGGTGGTAGAGACGGCTGCCGTTGTCGCTGCCGGTGCCACGCACGAAACGCACGTCACCCTTGGGGTCGATCGTGTAGGAAGACGCCGGCACCGGCGCACGGGCCAGGATGCGCTGTTTGCCCGTAGCGAGATCGAGCCGGGCTGCATAGCCATTGGCGTCCAGGCGCGACCCGCCCATTGCAATGACCACCTGGCCATCGTCGCCCGGCAGGGCGTCACTGAGGAACGCCGCTGCCTCGCTGTGGTACCTGGGCCGCAGGCGCAGTCCCAGGCTGCGGTAGCCGACCAGCACGTCCGTACGCCCGGTACGCGCGTCGAGCGCCAGCAGTTCGCCGGTGGCCCAGGGCGCATCACGGGTGCCGAACTTCTGGGCCAAGCCGAACATCACCTGATCGTTGTTGACCCAGTGCATGTCGAAGACATGGGAATTGCGTGGCGGCCGCAGGCTACCCACCGGCGTGTTGTCGTCCGTACGCAGGATGATCAACGCGGTGAAGCCATCACCGGGCACGGTCGCGGCCAGGTAGTCGCCGCTGGGCGACAGGATCACATCCTCGAACTTGTCCGGTCGCACGTAAGCGTCCAGATCAACCGCAGCAGCGGTCCCCCACGACATCCCTGCCACGATGATGGCGGCCAACCCATACCTGCGCATCCTTCCCCCCTTGCGCCTGGACGCCTTGTCCCGGCTGGCCGATTCTAGGCAGGCCAGCGGCCGCCCCGCCAGTGGGCACAAAAAACAACGGCACCGTTGCCGGTGCCGTTGTTACCACTACCTTGGAGAGAGAGTCAGGACGTGGGTTCGGGGGGCGTGCGCCGGGTCAATGGACCCCGCGCACGGCCAGAGTGAGGGCGAGGATGCTGAGGATCACCGCAATGGTGCCGTCCAGCACGCGCCAGGTGCTGGGCTTGGTGAACAGCGGTGCCAGCAGGCGCGCGCCGAGTCCCTGCGCGGTCAGCCACAGGCAGCTGGCAGTGACCACGCCGGCCGCGAAGGCCATGCGTGCATTGCCGAAGTTCTCGGCGATCGAGCCGATCACCATCATGTCCAGCCAGAAGTGCGGGTTGATCAGCGAGAAGCCGACCGCGGCCAGCAGCACCGAGCGACGGCTGCCGTCATCGCTGTCGGCCTCACCCATACCGCCGCCACCGGCGATCGCACGGCGCGCCGACTTCATCGCATACCAGGCCAGGAAGGCCACGCCGGTCCAGAGGACGGCCGTGGTCAGCCACGGCAGCGCCGTGGTGAGCGTACGCAGGCCGGCCACGCTGGCGAAGATGAAGATCGCATCGATGGCCGCACAGGTGGCGACCACCGGCACGATGTGCTTGCGCAGGATGCCCTGGCGCAGGATGAAGGCGCTCTGGGCGCCGACCACGGCAAACAGGCCGACGCCGGTAGCCGCACCACTGAACCAGGCACCGAGGCCGGTGCTGGCGGAGATGACCGAGAACATGGGATTCACTACCTTGTCTTGCTTTGGGGGGAGCGGTGCCTCGCGAAGGCGGACAGCACCGGAACGGGCGCCATTGTCGCGCCGCAACATAGAAAAGACGAGCTAAACTTACTAAACCAACATTAGCGGAGCTTAATTGCCATGCGCATCGACCATGCCCAGCTGCGGGCCCTGGCTGCGGTGATCCGCGAAGGCAGCTTCGACCGTGCCGCGCAGTCGCTCAACGTTACCCCCTCGGCCATCTCGCAGCGGGTCAAGGCGCTGGAAGACCGCATCGGCCGCCTGCTGGTCAAACGGGGCACCCCGGCAACCGCTACCGCAGAGGGCCAGCTGCTGGTGCAGCTGGCCGAGCAGACCGCCCTGCTGGAGCACGATGCCCTGCACCGCATGGGCTTGGCCGACGAGGACCTGCCACAGGCGAGCATCCCGGTGGCGGTCAACCACGACAGCCTGGAGACCTGGTTCCCGCAGGCCGCGCAGCAGTTCGCGCAGAGCACCGGCACCACCTTGGACCTGCGGGTGGAAGACCAGGATCACACGGTCGAGCTGCTGCGCCAGGGCACCGTGCTGGGTGCGGTGACCACCCTGGACGAGCCGGTGCAGGGCTGCCAGATCCACGCACTGGGCAGCATCCGCTACGCCGCGACCTGCACGCCGGAGTTCCGCGAGCGCCACTTCGCCAAGGGCGTGACCGCACAGGCGCTGGCGCAGGCTCCGGTGCTGGTGTTCAACCGCAAGGACGACATGCAGTCGCGCTTTGCCCGGCGCATGGCCGGCGCCGACCTGCCCAGCACGGCCCCCACCTGGTGGATTCCCTCCACCCGCGCTTTCGTCCAAGCCAATCTCGGCGGGCTGGGCTGGACGATGAATCCGTTGCCGCTGGTCAAGCGCCACCTGGATGCCGGGCGCTTGGTGTACGTGCGGCAGCGCGCGTGGGAGGACGTGCCGCTGTACTGGCAGCACTGGAAGGGTGACGTGCAGACCATGGCGCTGCTGACCCGGGCGGTGCTGGATGCCGCCTCGGCGCTGGTGCAGCGCAGGCGTTGAGAAAAGGGGACGGAGGGGCTCACGTCTTTTTTGCCACAAACGACTTGATCCCCTCCGTCCCGTTTTCATGCAAGCATCGGCGCAACCGACGATGGGGCTGGCCGATGGACACCGAACCGGTATTCCTGCATATCCGCGTGGTGATGGGGATCATCCTCGGCCTGTCCATCACCACCCTGCTGAAGGGGTTGGCGCAGATCATCGAACACCCGCAGCGGCGTGGCTGTTCGGCGCTGCACCTGTGCTGGGTGATGTGGACGCTGGTGTCGCTGGTCACCTTCTGGTGGTGGGAATTCCGCCTCATCGAAGTGCACCGCTGGACGTTTGAAACCTATCTGTTCGTGATCACCTACTGCGCAACCTGGTTCCTGCTGTGCGCGCTGCTGTTTCCCGACGATCTGCGCGACTACGGCAGTTACGGCCACTACCTGATGCAGCGGCGACGCTGGATCTTCGGGGTGATCGCGATATTGACGCTACTGGACCTTGTGGACACCGCGATCAAGGGGGGAAGCCGATGGCGGCTGCTGGGGGATGCCTACCCGTTGCACACGGCGCTGATGCTCATCGTTGCCGCGCTGGGATGGCATCTGCGCAGCGCGCGCACGCAGCTGGTACTGGCTGCAGCGACGCTGGCCTATCAACTGGGCTACTTCGCGGCGGAGTACTTCACCATCGGCAGTGATTGAAGACCGCCGCCGTCTCCATCCAATCTCCATCCGAGTCGTCCACACTCATCTGGTTCCGTTCGACCACAGGTCTCCCAGATGACGATCCATTACCGCGATGCCCTCCCCGATGATGCCGCTGCCTGCATCGACCTGCGCGGGCGCACCCGCGAAAATGCCTTCAGCGCCGCGCAACTGGCCGAACTGGGCATCAACGAAGAGAGCTGGGCCGCCGGCATCGCCGATGGCGATTCGATTGGCCGCGTTGCCTGCGAGGGCCAGCAGATGGCCGGCTACTGCTTTGCCGACCGCGAAAGCGGCGAGGTGCTGGTACTGGCCCTGCTGCCGGAATTCGAGAACCGCGGCATCGGCCGGCAACTGCTGCAGGACGTCGTCAGCCTGACCCGCGATGCCGGCCACACCCGCCTGTTCCTGGCCTGCTCGGCGGACCCGCATTCGCGCTCGTATGGCTTCTATCGGCATCTGGGCTGGAAGGCGACCGGCGAGATCGACGAGGCCGGTGACGAGATTCTTGCGCTGGTCTAGAGCCAGCGGCGGACGACGGGCCGGATGCTGCGTTGCATCAAAATCGGACCAGAAGCGGTTAAAATTGACCCTGGAATGCTGCAAGGCGTTGTTTCTTCACGCTCTTTCCCTGCTTCTTGCGCATCCTGACCCCTTCCCCCCGCCAACGATTCCGCCCCCATGAAGAAATTTGGCAAGGCCCTCCTCGCCCTGCTCGTGCTGCTGTTGCTGGTCGCCGCACTGTTCCTGTACTGGCCGCTGACCAAGCGCTCGGTGCCCGCCGCGAGCAACGACAAGCCCGTCGATGTCGTGCTGGTCGGCGCCGGCATCATGAGCATCACCCTGGCTACCTACCTGCAGGAACTGCAGCCGGACTGGAACATCCAGGTCTACGAGCGCCTCGACGGCGTCGCCGGTGAAAGCTCGGATGGCTGGAACAACGCCGGCACCGGCCACTCGGCATTCGCCGAACTGAACTACACCCCGGAACTGCCTGATGGCAGCATCGAGACCAAGCGCGCGGTCGGCATCGCCGAATCGTTCGAGGTCTCGCGCCAGTTCTGGTCGCACCAGGTGAAGGAAGGCCGGCTGAGCCAGCCCAGCGACTTCATCAACCCGACCCCGCACATGAGCTTCGTCTGGGGCGATGACAACATCGCCTACCTGCACAAGCGTCAGCAGGCGCTGGTGAAGAACCCGCTGTTCTACGGCATGCAGTACTCCGAGGACCCGGCGCAGATCAAGCAGTGGGCACCGCTGCTGATGGAAGGCCGCGACCCGAAGCAGAAGGTCGCCGCGACCTGGATGCCGTTGGGCACCGACGTCAACTTCGGTGTCATCACCCGCCAGCTGACCGCCGGCCTGCAGCACAGCCCGAACTTCGGCCTGCACCTCAACCATGAGGTCAGCGCCCTGCGGCAGAACGTGGACAAGAGCTGGAACGTGACGGTGAAGGATCTCAAGGCCGGCACCGAATCCACCACCCACGCCCGCTTCGTGTTCATCGGTGCCGGTGGCGCCGCGCTGAAGCTGCTGCAGATGTCGGGCATCCCGGAATCGAAGGACTACGCCGGCTTCCCGGTGGGCGGCCAGTTCCTCGCCTTCCAGGGCCAGGACGTGACCTCGCGCCATGGCGTGAAGGCCTACGGCATGGCCGAAACCGGTTCGCCGCCGATGTCGGTGCCGCACCTGGATGCGCGCAAGCTGGATGGCAAGCCGGTGGTCCTGTTCGGGCCGTTCGCGCTGTACAGCACCAAGTTCCTCAAGCACGGCTCGTGGTGGGACCTGTATTCGTCGGTCAACCACAACAACGTCGGCCCGATGCTGGAAGTGGGCAAGGACAACCTGGACCTGGTTCAGTACCTGATGGGCCAAGCGCGCCTCAACGACGCCGATCGCCAGGCCGAACTGGTCAAGTACTTCCCCAACGCCAAGCCGGGCGACTGGAAGCTGGTCACCGCTGGCCAGCGCGTGCAGATCATCAAGCGTGATCCGCTGAAGGGCGCGGTGCTGCAGTTCGGTACCGAGATCGTGACCGACAAGGACCACACCCTCGCCGCGCTGCTGGGTGCCTCGCCGGGCGCCTCGACCTCACCGCCGATCATGCTCGACCTGATGGCCAAGGCCTTCCCGGAACAGATGAAGGCCGGTTGGGAAGCCCGCCTGCGCGAGATCGTGCCGTCGTACGGCCGCAAGCTCAACGACAGTGCCGCGCTGACCAACGAGATCCGCACGCTGACCAGCCAGACCCTGCACCTGCCCTACCTGGACGTTCCAGTGGAAGCTGGCGCGACGCCGGCCCTGGCACCGACGGCCGCGCCGGCCCCGGCGCCGGCCAAGGAAAAGCGCAACGCCAACGAGGAACTGCAGGCGCTGTAAGCCTGCGGTTTACGGATGCAAACGGACGGCCACCCTCGGGTGGCCGTCTGCGTTTGTGCGGTTGAGGGTCGAATCCCTCCCGGAAGGGAGGGCTCTGACCCGCCGTGGATTGGCACCTACTGGGTCGGAGCCCATCGCCTGCGGCAACGGCATCCGACCCCGCCCCAGCCCCTGCCAGGCGCCGACAAGCCAGTGCGCAATGACGCGAATTGTAATGTTGTTAAGAATTATTTACATTTGCATCCTGCGCAGTGACCGCGCCACTCCCAGATGGACCTGATGTGCCCGAAGCCGCCGCCCGGGTGCTGGACGACTGTTTCCGCCCTTCCCCGCCTCCACGCTTCGAGCCCACCATGTCCCCGACCTTCCGTACCCGCCTGCCCCGCCGTGCGCTGCTGCCCGCCGCGCTGCTGTCCTCCCTCGCGCTGGCTGCACCGTCGGCGTTTGCCGATGTCGCTGCCGACGCGGCCGACGCCAAGACCCTGGACCGGGTGAGCGTGCGTGCCGAACAGTCAGCGCCGCCGTCCAGCACCACCCGCCTGCCGATCACCCTGCAGGAAACGCCGCAGTCGTCCACGGTGATCGGCCTGCAGCGCCTGCAGGACGAATCGTTGTTCAGCCTCAACGACGTGATGCGCAATGTCACCGGCGTCAGCGTGTCCTTCTATGACACCCAGCGCCCGCTGTACTACGCGCGCGGCTTTGCCATCACCGATTTCCAGGTGGACGGCATTCCCACCTACAGCGGCTCGACCAACCAGGAATACGACACCGCGTTCTACGACCGGGTGGAAGTGATCCGCGGCGCCAACGGCCTGCTCAGCGGCGCCGGCGTGCCGTCGGCCACGGTGAACCTGCTGCGCAAGCGCCCGGGCAAGGAGTTCGACGCCTCGTTCTCGGTCAGCGCCGGCAGCTGGGACTACCGCCGCATGGAAGCGGACGTGACCGCGCCGCTGACCGCCGACGGCCGCTTCCGCAGCCGCGTGGTCGCCGCCTACACCGACCGCGATTTCTATTACGACCGCTACAGAGAGAACAAGATGGCCGGCATGGCCGTGCTGGAAGGCGATGTGACCGATAGCACCACGGTCACCGTCGGCTACCAGACCCAGGACAACAACCCGGTGGGTTCGACCTGGGGCACCGTGCCGTTCTTCGACAGCAAGGGCAACTTCGCGCATCTGCCGCGCTCGACCAACCTGGCACCGAAGTGGAGCTACTGGCAGCGCGAGACCAGCACGGTATTCGCCAACCTGGAACAGCGCTTCGGTGAGAACTGGCTGCTGAAGATCAACACCGCCTACACCCGCGGCAATGTGCAGAACATGCGCCTGTATGGCACCGGCAATCCCGACCCGGTGACCGGCGCGGGCATCTACCTGCGCACCGCCGCCGGCGATTCGGAAGACACCCGCCGCAACGTCGACGCCTACCTGACCGGCACCTTCAACCTGTGGGGCCAGGAGCACGACGTGACCCTGGGCGCACAGTGGGCCGACCTGGAAGGCACCACCAATACCCTGGCGCTGAACTACCCGCGCGATTGGGCGACCTGTGGCCGTGAGCGCTGCTACTACATCCCCAACGTGCACACCTGGGATGGCGACATCTCCGAAGTGACGTACACCCTCACCGGCGCACGCCGCGTGGCCAAGACCACGCAGAGCGGTTTCTATCTTGCCACCCGCCTGCGCTTGGCTGATCCGCTGGCGCTGATCGCCGGCGCACGCCTGAGTCGCTGGCAGACCCAGACCCGTGCCTACAACGCCGCCGGCGCCTACACCGCCACCAGCGGCGCGTACAAGGTGAGCGATGAAGTCACCCCGTACGTGGGCCTGGTATACGACATCACCCCGAACGTGGCGGCCTATGCCAGCTACACCGAGATCTTCAACCCGCAGAACAACAAGGACCGCAACGAGAACCTGCTGGCTCCCGTGCAGGGCTCCAACCTGGAGGCGGGCCTGAAGACGCAGTGGTTCGACGGCCGTTTGACCGCCAACGCGGCGATCTTCGAAGCCAAGCAGGACAACTACGCGGTACGTGACATGGGCGTGCCGGAAGGCTCGCTCAGCGATGGCAGCTCGGCCTTCATCGGTGTCAACGGCACCAAGGCGCGCGGCTGGGAGGTGGACGTCAACGGCGAGATCCTGCCGGGCTGGACGGTCAACGCTGGCTATACCCACGTCAAGGTGACCCGTGCGGCCACCGATCTGCTGTACGCCAATCCGGCCGAAAACCTGCTGCAGCTCAATACCCAGCTGCAGCTGCGCGGCGCGCTGGAGCGCCTGAGCATCGGCGGTGGCGTGCAGTGGCAGAGCAAGGTGCAGGGCTACAACATCCCCTACCCGGTGGGTGTGGGCACCACGGTGACGGTGAACCAGCCGGCGTATGCGCTGGTGCAGTTCAACGCCAACTACCGCATCAGCGACAACTGGACGGCGACGCTGAGCGTGCGCAACGCGCTGGACAAGACCTACTGGGCCAACCTGGACTACAACAACTACGGCGAGCCGCGCTTCGTGGCGGCCAGCCTGCGCTGGAAGTTCTGAGGTAGCTGCGAGAGGTTGCTGGGCTGCGCCCGGCAACCTCAACAACAACTGCGGGCTCGCTGGGGGATGGCGGGTCACTGTTTGCCAGTAGATCCACGCCATGCGTGGATGACCACGAATCCCTAATGGGCCCGCCTCTACGCGGGCCCTTTCGTTTGCAAGACCATCCACGCGCGGCGTGGATCTACTGAATACGCCAGGCGGTCAGATTTGCTGCGCTGCGGGTTGCACACCCCTCCATAATTATGGCGTAATTATTCCAACACCATTCGGAAGTCCGTCGATGAACCCGAGCTGGGACACGCTGGAGCGGGGCCGCCAGGCGCGGCTGGAACGCGCCGCGCCATGGGCCAAAGGCCACGAGGTGGCGGCCGGCGATGTCGCCGAACTGCTGCACTCGCTGCTGGAACCGGGCGACAAGGTCTGCTTGGAAGGCAACAACCAGAAGCAGGCCGACTTTCTCGCCCAGGCCCTGGCCGACCTCGACCCGGCGCGGGTGCATGACCTGCACATGGTGCAGTCGGTGCTGTCGCTGCCCTCGCACCTGGATGTGTTCGAGCGCGGCATTGCCTCGAAGCTGGACTTCTCCTTCTCCGGGCCGCAGTCGGTACGGCTGGCAAACCTGGTGGCCGAGGGCCGCATCCAGATCGGCGCCATCCACACCTACCTGGAACTGTTCGGCCGCTACTTCATCGACCTGACCCCGCGCGTGGCGCTGGTCGCGGCGCACGCCGCCGACCGCCACGGCAATCTCTACACCGGCCCCAACACCGAAGACACGCCGGTGATCGTGGAGGCCACCGCATTTGGTGGCGGCATCGTCATCGCCCAGGTCAACGAGATCGTCGACACCCTCCCCCGCGTCGACATTCCTGCCGACTGGGTCAACTTCGTGGTGCAGGCGCCGCGCCCGAATCACATCGAACCGCTGTTCACCCGCGACCCGGCGCAGATCTCCGAGATCCAGGTGCTGATGGCCATGATGGCGATCAAGGGCATCTACGCCGAGTACGGGGTGAACCGGCTCAACCACGGCATCGGTTTCGATACCGCAGCCATCGAACTGCTGCTGCCCACCTACGCCGAATCGTTGGGGCTGAAGGGAAAGATCTGCCAGCACTGGGCGCTGAATCCGCACCCGGCGCTGATTCCCGCCATCGAATCGGGTTTCGTCAAATCGGTGCACTCGTTCGGCTCGGAACTGGGCATGGAGAAGTACATCGCTGCGCGTGGGGATGTGTTCTTCACCGGCGCCGACGGTTCGATGCGCTCCAACCGTGCGTTCTCGCAGACTGCAGGACTGTATGCCTGCGACATGTTCATCGGCTCCACCCTGCAGATCGACCTGCAAGGCAACAGCTCCACCGCCACCCGCGACCGCATCGCCGGCTTTGGTGGTGCACCCAACATGGGTTCTGATGCACGCGGCCGCCGCCATGCCAGCGACGCCTGGATCAAAGCGGGCCAGCAGGCCGCGCGGCCGGGCGAGATGCCGCGTGGGCGCAAGTTGGTGGTGCAGATGGTGGAAACCTTCCGCGAGCACATGGCACCGGCCTTCGTCGACCGCTTGGATGCCTGGGAGCTGGCCGAACGCGCGGCCATGCCGCTGCCGCCGGTGATGATCTACGGCGACGACGTCAGCCATGTGCTGACCGAGGAAGGCATCGCCAACCTGCTGCTGTGCCGCAGCCCGGAAGAGCGCGAGCAGGCGATCCGCGGCGTGGCCGGCTACACCGCCGTGGGCAGGGGACGGGACCGCGCCATGGTGGAAAACCTGCGCGACCGCGGAGTGATCCGCCGCCCGGACGATCTCGGCATCAACGTGCGCGATGCCAGCCGCGATCTTCTTGCCGCGCGCTCGGTGAAAGACCTGGTGCGCTGGTCCGGCGGTCTGTACGACCCGCCCAAGCGCTTCCGCAACTGGTAAGGGGCACGCCATGGAAACCCTCGACTATCGATTCGACGGCACGACGCCTGTGCGCTTCCCCACCGATACGGTGCTGGTGGGCGTGCTGGCCTCGGGCAACCTGGAAATCCTGCTGGAACCGGCCGACCTGGACGGTGCGATGACGGTGCGCATCATCACCGCCGCGCGTGGCTTCGGCACGGTATGGCAGGCGGTGATCGCCGACTTCGCCCAGCGTCACCCCCTGCGCGATGTACGCGTGTCGATCAACGATGCCGGCGCCACACCGGCGGTGGTCAGCCTGCGCCTGGACCAGGCGGTAGAGACCCTGCGTGCCGGAGGCCAGCCATGACGCTCGCACAGCGCAACAGTTATTACGAAGCCGATGCCCGCGCACGCATCGCCGGACTGCTCGATGCAGGATCGTTCCGCGAATTTCTCGGCCCAGCCCAGCGCGCCATCAGCCCGCACTTGGCGCAGCTGGACCAACCGGCCGCCTTCGACGATGGCATCGTCGTCGGCGAAGGACGCCTGCGCGGCAAACACGTGCTGGTGGCCGCGCAGCAGGGTGAATTCATGGGCGGCGGCGTGGGCGAGGTGCATGGCGCCAAGCTGACCGGCCTGCTGCGCCGCGCTGCAGTCACCCATCCCGATGGCGTGCTGCTGCTGCTCGATACCGGTGGTGTGCGCCTGCATGAAGCCAACGCCGGCCTGATCGCCATTTCCGAAATCATGCGTGCCGCCCTGGATGCGCGTGCGGCGGGGGTACCGGTAGTCGCGCTGATTGGCAGTGGCAACGGCGCCTTCGGTGGCATGGGCATTGTCGCCCGCTGCTGCACCACGGTGATCATGTCCGAGGAGGGGCGGCTGTCGCTGTCCGGTCCGGAAGTGATCGAGACCGTGCGCGGCGTGGAGGAATTCGATTCGCGCGACCGCGCATTGGTGTGGCGGGTGACCGGCGGCAAGCACCGCTACCTGATCGACCAGGCGCAGGTGCTGGTACCCGATGCGATCGGCGCGTTTGCGCAGGCGGCCTTTGATGCACTGCAGCCAGACACCGCCAGCGCCGATACCGACGCGGCGCTGGCCGCGTTGCAGGCACGCCACGCCGCATTGAAAGCGCGCGTGGCAGCGTGGGGCGACTGCAACGATGGTCTGCAGATCTGGGCGCGCCAGGGCATTGCAGATCCAGAACGTCTGGCGTTGCTGGAAACCGATGCCTTCCTTGCCGCCACCGCGCACAGGAGCCTGCCATGAGCACGCCATTGAATACGCTGCTGGATGCGCTGTTTACCCGTGGCCATGCAATCGCCGTGAACGATTCGGTACTGACCGGTACAGCGACCACCGACGACGGCGAGGTGACGGTGATCGGCACCACCGACAGGATCGAAGTAGGCGTGGACCACGCCCTTGTGTTGGCCGACACCGTGCTGGCCAGCACCGCTGCACATCCGCAGCGTCCCATCGTGATGCTGGTCGATACCGCCGGCCAGCGGCTGGCGCGCCGCGATGAACTGCTGGGCATCAACGGCTACTTCGCCCACCTCGCACAGACCCTGGACCTTGCCCGCCGCCGCGGTGCGCGCCTGGTCACGCTGGTCTATGGCGAATCAGTCAGCGGCGGCTTCCTGTCGTTCGGGCTGATGGCCGACCACATCCATGCCCTGCCCGATGCGCAGGTGCGGGTGATGGACCTGCGCGCGATGGCACGGGTAACCAAGCAGCCGCTGGAGAAACTGCAGGCGCTGAGCCTGACCTCGCCGGTGTTCGCGCCGGGCGTGGAGAACTACGTGGCGATGGGCGCGGTGCAATCGCTGTGGGAGGGCGATCTCGCGCATCATCTGCTGGACGCGCTGCGCGCACCCGCCGACGGTGACCATCGCGCCGCGCTTGGCGCCGAACGGGGTGGCCGTACATTGGCCGCGCAGGTGGCCGCTGCAGTGAGCCAGGGCAATGCCTGAGCGGCCTGCCCGGCACACGCTGGTCTGGCTGTCGGCCGATGCCGATTGGCGGGCAGACGTGCCCACGCACGAGCCGCGCCTTGCCGCGTGGTTGGCGCAGGGCTTGCCTGCGGTAGTGGCGCGTCGTGCAGCGGATGATCCCGATCCGCGCCTGCGACTGGGCGTTCCACTGCCACCGGCCGAAGGCAAGCAGCGCCTGTCGTTGCGCGTACCGCTGCGCGACGTCGCTCGCATGCATGCACCGCCGACATTGAGTGAGCTGCTGGCAGCAGGCGACGCCGCTGTGCCGCAGGCATGGCAGGAATCACTTCACGACCTGCTGGCACTGGCCCCGGCCCGTGTGTTCGGCGCCTTCGCCTGGCAATGGCTGACTGCCCTGCCCTATGTACATGAGCGTTCGGACATCGACCTGCTATGGCAGGTGACCGATGCCGCGCAGGCCGAGGCGCTGATCGCGCAGTTGCTGGCATGGGAGAGCCGCCATCCGCAACGTCTCGATGGCGAGCTGTGCCTGCCCGATGGCGGCGCGGTGAACTGGCGCGAACTTGCCGGCCGCAGTCGCCAGGTGCTGGTGAAACGTCTGGATGGAGCCGCATTGGAAGCACGCGATGCGCTGTTCAACACGCGCGAGGTGACCGCATGATCGCCGCTCTGAAGCAGTTGCCCGCATACGGCGCGATGGTCGACAGCGCACGCTTGGGACGGCTGGCCATTGCCAGCCTGCATGCCGAGCTGGCCTGTGCCCCGAAACCGGGCCTGGTCACACCGTTCAACAGCGGCAGCCATGACGACATGGATGCCAGCACCTTCCTGCGCAGTCTGTTCGCGCTACGTCACTACTTCACTGCGCTGGCAAGGGCCGGTGCAGCGGGTGCCTCCTTCACGGTGCTGCGCGATCACGGTATTGCCGCCGAAGTGGCCATGCTGGCGGCCACCGGCGGTATCAACACCCATCGCGGTGCGATCTTCAGCCTTGGCCTGCTGGTGGCCGCCGCTGCTGAGCGCAGGCGCGTGCATGGCCATGCCGTATCAGGCGAGCAGGTGTGTCTGGCGGTCCAGCAGTGGAACGACGCGCTCATCGCTGCGCCACTGGACCCGCACAGCCCGGGACAGCGCGCGCGTGCACGCCACGGGGTCTGCGGTGTGCGCGAACAGGCTGCCGCCGGCTACCCGGTGCTGCGTGAGTTGGCCCTGCCTACCCTGCGCCACGCGCTGGACAGCGGCCTGCCGCGCGACGCCGCGCTGTGCCATACGCTGATGCAGCTGGTGGCACAGGTGGACGATCTGAACCTGCTGCACCGTGGTGGCGCCGAGGGCCTGTACTGGGCGCAACAACAAGCGACCACATTCCTTTCCTCGGGTGGCGCCTTCGCACCGGACTGGCGCGCGCGCCTGCAGTCCATGGGCGATGCGTTCGTGATGCGCCGGCTCAGCCCGGGTGGCAGTGCCGATCTGCTGGCCTGCGCCTGGTTCCTGCTGCAGCAGGAGGGTGCATGAGCTTGGCCCTGCTCTGCCCCGGACAAGGTGCGCAGCATCCGGCGATGTTCGACCGCGTGCGGGGCATCGCCGCTGCACGCGCGGTACTGGACGCGGCGGCCGACGTGCTGGGACGCGACGTGTTCGCTGCCGCAACCGCCGATGACCGCTTCGACAATGCGCAGGCGCAACCGCTGCTGTGCGCTGCCAGCATCGCGCAATGGCATGTCCTGCGCGACACCCTGCCGAGCCCGATCCTGCTGGCCGGATACAGCGTCGGCGAACTGGCGGCGCACGCCATTGCTGGTAGTTTCGATGCCACCACCTGCCTTTCGCTGTCGGCCCAGCGCGCGCGTTTTATGGATGCTGCCAGCCCCGCTGGTGCGGGGATGCAGGCCGTGCTGGGGCTGGATCGACAGACTGTGCAGACGCTGTGCGAAACCCATGGCGTACACGTGGCCATCGCCAACGGCGCAGATCATTTCATCGTTGGCGGCACGTTGCCGGCCCTGCAGGCGCTGGCCGCTGCCGCGCACGCGCAGGGCGCGGAGGTGCGGCTGGTGCCGGTGCATGTGCCGGCGCACACGCCACTGCTGTCGGCGGCAGTCGAACCGTTTGCTGCAGCGCTGCAGGCGACCACCCTGCATGCCCCTCGCCTGCCGCTGTTGGCTGGCATCGATGCACGGCCGGTGCGCGACACCACGGCGACGGTGCATACGCTGTCCGCGCAGCTGGCGCAGACCATCGAATGGGCACAGGTGATGCGACAGGCCTTCGAGCGCGGCGCGCGGGTGTTCCTGCAGTTGGGTCCGGGCAACGCATTGGCACGCATGATCGCGCCGGCCTATCCGTGCTGCGAGGTGCGCGCGATCGAGGAATTCCAGAGCCTGGACGGCGCGGCGGCGTGGGTCCGCAGCGCGCTGCAGCGGCTGCAGTAACGGGTTTGAGCAGTACGTAACGCGCAGTACGTAACAGGCCATACCCCGGGATGGCGGGCTTCCATCCGTGCTGTACGCGAATCAGGTGTCTGGGAGGGCGCATGACTCCACAAATTGCAACGATCATCGGTCTGGTGATCATGTTCATCGTCGCCACCGCGATGCCGATCAACATGGGTGCCGTCGCCTTCGCGCTGGCCTTCATCATCGGCGGGCTGTGGGTCGACATGGGAGGCAAGGAGGTCCTCGCCGGCTTCCCGGGCGACCTGTTCCTCACCCTGGTCGGCATCACCTACCTGTTCGCCATCGCGCAGAAGAACGGCACCATCGACCTGCTGGTGCACTGGGCGGTGAAAGCAGTGCGCGGCCATATCGTGGCCATCCCGTGGGTGATGTTTGTGATCACCGCCGTGCTGACCGCCTTCGGCGCGCTGGGCCCGGCCGCGGTGGCGATCATCGGCCCGGTCGCGCTGCGCTTTGCCAAGCAGTACAACATCAACCCGTTGATGATGGGCCTGCTGGTGATCCACGGCGCGCAGGCGGGTGGCTTCTCGCCGATCAGCGTGTACGGCAGCATCACCAATGGCGTTGTGCAGAAGGCCGGGCTGGAAGTCACCGAGATGGCGGTGTTCCTGACCAGCCTCGGCTTCAACTTCATGATGGCCACGATCTGCTTCTTCGCCTTCGGCGGCATCGCGCTGCTGCGTCGCGGTTCGATCACTGCTGCGGGCACGGTCGGCACGCCGGAACTGGCGATGGCCGGTGGTCCGCAGGCTTCGTCGCGGCAGTTCGCCATTGAAGGCCACGGTGCGATGGTCGCGGCCGGTGGTGGCACCCTGTCCAACGATCCGGTGGCACTGGATGCGGTGGGCCTGACCCGCGAGCGCCTGTTCACCCTGATCGGCCTGCTCGGCCTGGGCGTGGCCGCGCTGATCTACAACCTCAACGTCGGCCTGGTCTCGATCACCGTTGCGGTGGTGCTGGCACTGCTGTCGCCGCAGAGCCAGAAGGGTGCGGTGGATGGCATCAGCTGGTCCACCGTGCTGCTGATCTGCGGCGTGGTCACCTACATCGGCGTGCTGGAACATGCTGGCGCCGTGGACTTCATCGGCCACGGTGTTTCCAGCATCGGCATCCCGCTGCTGGGCGCGCTGCTGGTCTGCTACGTGGGCGGCATCGTCTCCGCGTTCGCCTCGTCGGCAGCGGTGCTGGGTGCCACCATTCCGCTGGCCGTGCCGTTCCTGATGCAGGGCCATCTCAGTGCAGCTGGTGTGATCTGCGCGCTGGCGGTCTCCTCCACCATCGTCGATGTCAGTCCGTTCTCGACCAACGGCGCACTGGTGGTGGCCTCTGCCGCGAAGGAAGAGCGCGAAACGCTGTTCCGCCGCTTCCTGGTCTACAGCGGCCTGGTGGTGGCATTCGGCCCCCTGCTGGCCTGGCTGGTGTTCGTGGTGCCGGGCTGGATGTAAATGCCTGCGGTACTGCCGGTCGCTGGCCGGCAACCTCGTGGATCCGTCCAACGATCACGGGTTGCCGGCCAGCGGCCGGCACTACCTGGCGTTACACTTTGTGCATGGCCATCGCCCCCGCTCCGCGTACTCCGAAGAAGCGCGCCCCTCTGTACGAAGAGGTGGCCGAGCACGTGCGCGAGCGGATCTATGACTACCGCCTGCCCCCGGGCGAGTGGATCGACGAACCGGCGTTGTGCGAGGAGCTGGGCATCAGCCGCACGCCGCTGCGTGAAGCGCTGAAGCTGCTCGCCGCTGAAGGCCTGGTGCAGATCGATGCGGGCCGCGGTGCGCGGGTCACCCGGCTCACGCTGGAAGATCTCAACCAGCTGTTCCCGGTGATGGCGATGCTGGAAGGCCGCTGCGCGCACGAAGCGGTCAAGCACATCGACGACGTCGGCGTGCAGCAGCTGGAAGACCTGCACACGGCGATGGAAACGGCGGCCGCAGACGGCAACATCGCCGAGTACTACCGCAACAACTACCTCATCCACGAAACGGTGCAGCATTACGCCGGCAACCCTTGGCTGATCCGCATCACCCACGACCTGCACCGCATCCTGAAGATGCACCGTGGCCGCCAGCTGCTGGCGCCGGGGCGCACCGCGCAGTCGTTGGCCGAACACCGCGAACTGATGGACTGCTTCCGCCGGCGCGATGCCGTAGCCGCCGAACGCACGATGGAGCGCCACCTGCTCAGCCAGGGCCAGGCCTTGGCCGCGTATGTGGCCAGCGGTGGATTGTTGAATGTTCCGGCGCCGTTGCCGACCGAGGGCGGAACCTGAGTTCATGGGGTTGCCGGCAAGCGGCCGGCACTACCCGGACGTGACCTATCGATGTTGCCGGCCAGCGGCCGGCACTACCGTGACCTGGCCTCGCCGGGGTAGTGCCGGCCGCTTGCCGGCAACCTGGAACCTCGCGTCAATCGCCGCCGCCGCAGCTGCCTCCGTCACCGCCCCCACCGCTGTCGCCGCCGCCGCAGTCCGAACTGCTGTAGCTGTGGCTGCTGTGGCTGTCGCCGGAGGAACCACCGGAAGAATCATAGGCGCCACCGCCACTGCCATCGGCGCGCGCGGGTGAGCCGTCTGCGGTAGCCATCGCCATGCACAGGATCGCGCCGACCAGCGGCAGCAGCCACACCACCAGCAGCTGCCCGGCGCGGCTGCTGATGGGAAGGTCGTCGCGCCCCAGCACCACGAAGCTGGCTACCAGGTTCAGCCCCAGCACCAGGGCAATCAGGACGAGGGTCACAGCCAGCATGGCGCAGCTCCTTGCATTGGGATCTTCAGGGTGACGCCATCAGCGCCTGGATCCGGCCGCGTTCCTGCAGCGGCCACTGGAAATCAATCGGGTATACGGGTTGGTGACCATCACGCTTGAGCAGGAAGATCCATTCCCGCCCCGTTTCGCGATCGCGGGCTGCCGCCAGGGAATCGTGCCACATGGTCCACAAGGGCACCCGCAGAGTCCCGCGCAGCCCACCCTTCTCCGGTCGCAGGACCTCATTGACCTGAAGCACCAGATGGATCTGGTTGTTCAGACCCGGCCCGGTGAGCGCCTTGACGTCGGTCACTGGCCGGCCAGCACCGTCGACCATCTCCACCTCCAGCACCTTGGCTACAACGATTTCCTCGGCCTCTGCCACCAGCGCCTGCAATGGTCTGGGCGCCACGGACGTTGCCGATGCCGGCGATGCTCCAGCCAGATACCCCAACGCCAGCCCCCCGACAAGCAACAGCGGTCGTAACGTCATCGGCTCTCCGTCCTTGGGCCCGCAGACGATACCACCGCCGCCGGCTCGCCCTGCCTGTCATGAAGATGGGACAATGTAGGGCGCGCCGGCCTGCCCTCGAGGCCGCCGGCCCCCCTGCACCACACGGAAGAAGAAGAACAACAACATGTTGAAAGTCATTTTCGATACCGACCCGGGCGTCGACGACGCGCTGGCGCTGCTGTACCTGCACAAGCACCCGCAGATCGACCTGATCGGGGTCACCACCACCTTCGGCAATGCCTCGGTGGAGTCGACCACCCACAACGCGCTGTACCTGAAGCAGACCTGGGGTTTCACCGCTCCGGTCGCGCGCGGCGCTGAAGGCCCGCTGCAGCCCGAAGCGACCCCGGAAGCCTGGCCGGTGCACATCCATGGCCACAACGGTCTGGGCAACCACCCGGTGCCGGAGGCCCTGGATGTGGCCGCCGACAGCCGTCCGGCCCACCAGCTGATCATCGACCTGGTTCGCGCCCATCCGGGCGAAGTGACCCTGGTGGCGGTCGGCCGCATGACCAACCTGGCGCTGGCCCTGCAGCAGGCCCCGGACATCGCCGGCCTGGTGCGTGGCGTGGTGCTGATGGGCGGTGCGTTCCATGTCAACGGCAACATCACCCCGGCGGCCGAAGCCAACATCTGGGGCGACGCCGAAGCGGCTGACATCGTGTTCACCGCCAAGTGGCCGGTGACCGCCATCGGCCTGGACGTGACCACCCGCGTGGAAATGGACCGTGACGGCCTGGACAAACTGGCCGCCATCGGTGGCGCCGATGCCGAACTGGTTCGCGCCCTGTCGCAGGACTACGTCGACTTCTATCTGCAGGCCGGCCACAAGGGCATGGTCGTGCACGACTGCTGCGCCTGCATCGCCCTGACCCGCCCGGAGCTGTTCCAGTTCGAGCGCGCCAGCGTGCGCGTGGCCACCGACGGCGTCGCCCGCGGCATGACCATTCCCAAGCCGGAAGGCATGGGCTTCGGCCCCAGCGTGTGGGATGGCCACGTGCTGCAGTCGATTGCCATTGGCGTTGATGCAGCCGCAGTGCTGGCCGACATCGAGCAGACCCTGAAGGTCTAAGCGCTCACTGCCCGCCCCGGGACACGGGGCGGGTCTTCGGCGCGGTCTCCGGCAGCGTCCACAGCACCGGCAGCACCAGCACCGCCACCAGCGCGATCATCGCGCCCGGCGCTGCTGCCCAGCCGCTGCGTTCCACCCACCATTGCGCCAGCCACGGCGTCGCCCCGCCAAACACCGCGGTAGCCATGGTGACCCCCAACGCCAGTCCACTGACCCGGCCCTCGCCCGGGAACTGTTCTGCCGTGGCCGGTGCCGCCACGGCACTGATGCCGCCGGCCACGCAGGCCAGCACCACCGCTGCCAGCACGATGCCCAGCGGCGCGGCAGACGCCATCCAGCCGAACATCGACAGCGGCAGCAGCGCCGCCAGTACCGTCAGCCCCAGCAGCAGTGGGCGCCGCCCGAAGCGATCGGACAACGCGCCGCACAGCGGAGTGATTGCGATCACCGCCACCGCTGCAATGGTCGACAGCCACAGCGCATCGCCTTCGTCGTGTCCCTGCGCGTGCAGGAACGCCGGCACATAGGTGATGCCTACGTAGTAAGTGATCGATCCCAGCGCGGAAATCGCAAACGTGCGCGCCACCGCACCAGGGTGGTTGCGCAGCACATGCCGCAGCGGCGTGGCCGGAATGCTGCCCTCGCGTCGCTGCCGTTCGAATTCCGGCGATTCGTGCATGCCCGAACGGGCGATCAGGATCACCAGTGCCAGCGCCGCGCCGAAGAAGAACGGGATCCGCCAGCCCCAGCTGTCCAGCTGCGGCGCAGGCAACAGCGCCACGGTGAGTGCGGAGATCGCCACTGCCAGCAAAGCGCCCACTTCACTGGCCGCGGAGGCCAATGAAGTGACCAGGCCACGTCGTCGCGCCGGTGCGCTTTCCAGCAGATAGGCGACCACGCCGGTGTATTCGCCGCCCACGGAAAACGCCATCACGCAGCGCAGGATCAACAGCAGCACGCCAGCAGTCGCGCCGGCGGTCGCCGCCGTCGGCAGCAAGGCGGTGGCCAGCATCGCAGCCGCCATCAGCGCCATCGAGGCCAGCAGCATCCAGCGCCGGCCGAGCCGGTCGCCCAGGTGGCCGAAGCACAGCGCACCCAGCGGACGCATCAGGTAGGACACCGCGAAGCCGGCCAGGGTGACCAGCATCGCCTCTTGGCCACCGCCGAAGAACACCCGCGACAGCACCGTGGCGAAGTACAGGTACAGCGTGAAGTCGTACCACTCCACCACCGTGGACAGGCCGGCCACCCACATCGAGCGCTGCCGTCCTGCGGTCATTGCGTGCTTTCCTTCATGGCCAAAGGGTGTCATGGCGGCAGTGACGATGCAGTAGATCCACGCCATGTGTGGATGCCCGCCCTCCGTGGCGAACGGGGTCGGAGCCCTTTGCCCTTGGCAAAGGGATCCGACCCCGCTCTGTCACGGCGCCCGGCGCAGGGTGATCAACGTGATCTCCGACGGCACGCCGATGCGCGCCGGAAACCCGGCCCACAGCCCGGCCCCGTTGCTCACGTACAGCGTCATGCCGTCCACCGTGTAACGGCCGGAAACGAAGCCACCGTTGGCGCGCTTCACCAGCTGGTTCATGCCGATGATCTGGCCACCATGGGTGTGCCCGGAAAGCTGCAGCTTCACCCCGCGTGCAGCCGCTTCGCGTGCATTGCGTGGCCGATGGTCGAGCAGGATCACCGGTGCGGCCGGGGCGGCACCGGCCAGCGCGGCCTCGAGGTCGGGCAGTGGCAGGCCATAGCGCGAGGCTACGGGGTCAGTCACGCCGGCGATGGTCAGCGCAGCATCGCCACGGCGCACCTGGGTGTGGCTGTTTTCCAGCACCTGCATGTGCAGCGCGCGGAACGCCTGCATCCATTCGCTGTACTGCGCGTAGTACTCGTGGTTGCCGGTGATGGCGATCACCCCATCCGGCGCTCGCAGGTCCGCCAGTGGCGTGTAATCGTTGCGGCGCGCCTGCACCGTGCCGTCGATCAGGTCGCCGGTGATCACCACCAGATCGGGCGACAGCGCATTGCTTTCAGCCACGACCTGTCGTACCCAGTCGCCGGTGAGCAGACGGCTGGCATGGATGTCGGTGAGCTGCAGCACGCGGTAGCCATCGAAGGCCTGCGGCAGGCCGGCGATGGCCACCTCGATCTGCCGCGGCTTGGGTACGGCCATGCCCTGGCTGACACCGATGGCACTGAGCAGCAGCGCCAACACCGCCGCCGATGGGCGTAGCGCCCTGCTGCGCAATGTAGAGAGGGCGCGCGGCCAACAGTCCGGCGTCCAGCACCAGCAGCGCCAGGGCCAGCAACAGCACCGCGGTGGAGCCGGTGGCCAGCGTGGCGATGGCCATCTTCGGAATTTCCGGCGAGGCCATCGTGCCCCAGAAGCTGGCGACGATGCGCAGCTGCACGGCAATCCCGACCAGCAGCACGGACAGCACCACCTTCGACCAGACGGGCAGGCGCAGTGGCCAGAACAGACGCCAGGCCACATACAGGCCCATCAGAAAACCAATCGTACTCAGCACTACGACAATCCAGAACGGCAAACAGGCCCGCCATGGTGACGGCAGAAGATGGCAATGGATAGAGCCGAGCATGGGCTCGGCCCTGCCGTCGTCACGCCTCCGGCAAGCGCTCCACCCGCAACCGCGTGATGCGGCGCTTCTCCATCGCCAGCACGGTGATGCGGATACCGGCCACCTCCAGCGTGTCGCCGATGTCCGGCAGGCGCCCCAGCTGTTCCAGCACCAGCCCGGAGATGGTCATGTAGTCCGCACTGCGCGGCAGCGACACGCCGGCCAGCCGCTGCAGGTCGTCCAGGGTCAGCGCGCCGTCGGCGTCCCAGCAGTCCTCACCCTGTGCGATCACGCCATAGCGCTCGTCCTGGGTGTCGGCCAGGTCACCGGCGATGGCCGCCAGCAGGTCATTGGCAGTCACCAGGCCTTCCACGCTGCCGTACTCGTCCACCGCCACCGCCAGCGGCACCGGGTGCTGGCGGATCAGCTCCAGGGCCTGCAATGCACTGGCGCTGGACAGCACGTACTGCGGCTCGCGCAGGTTGCCTTCCAGCTGCAGTGGCTTGCCCTGCAGCAGGTCGGCCAGCAGGTCGCGGCTCTGCACCACGCCACGCAGGCTGTCCAGGTCACCGTCGCCCACCAGCATCCGCGTATGTGGCGACGCCACCAGGCGTGCGACCACGTCGTCGTCACCGCGCGCCATGTCGATCCACTGCACGTCGGCACGCACGGTCATCACGCTCGAAACCGGGCGGTCAGCCAGGCCCAGCACGCTGCGGATCATCTCGTGCTCGGCCGGCTGCAGGCGTTCTTCGATACTGCCGCGTTCATCGGCTTCTTCTTCATCGTGGCCATTGGCCTGGCGCGCGCCCAGCAGGCGCAGCACTGCATCGGCGGTACGCTGGCGGAACGGCTGGCGCTGCTCGTTGCGCTCGCGGTTGAAACGTATCCACTGGTTGAACGCTTCCACCAGGATCGAGAACGCGATGGCCGCGTACAGGTACCCCTTCGGAATCTTGTAGCCCAGGCCCTCGGCCACCAGGCTGAAACCGATCATCAGCAGGAAGCCCAGGCACAGCACCACCACGGTCGGGTGCTTGTTGACGAAGCGGGTCAGCGGCTTGCTGGCCAGCAGCATCAGCACCATCGCGATGGTCACCGCCGCATACATCACGCCGAGGTTGTCGACCATGCCGACGGCGGTGATCACCGAGTCCAGCGAGAACACCGCATCGAGCACCACGATCTGCGCCACCACCATTCCGAAGCTGGCATAGACCTTCTTGCCATCTTCATGCTGCTCGCCGCCTTCCAGCCGCTCGTGCAGTTCCATCGTGCCCTTGAACAGCAGGAACAAGCCGCCGCCCAGCAGGATCAGATCACGCCCGGAGAAGCTGTGCTCGAACAGGGTGACCAGCGGTTCGGTCAGTTTCATGATCCAGGCCAGCGCGGCCAGCAGCACCAGCCGCATCAGCAGCGCCAGTGCCAGGCCGATCACCCGCGCGCGGTCGCGCTGGTGCGGCGGCAGCTTGTCGGCCAGGATCGCGATGAACACCAGGTTGTCGATGCCGAGAACGATCTCCAGCACGACCAGGGTTGCAAGGCCCATCCATATCGAGGGGTCAGCCAACCATTCCATTTCAGGTCCGTTTCGTCAGTAAGGGGAAGGTGATGCGGCGCAGGCGTGCGGCGCAGCGAAGGTCAATCTGCATCCTGCGCCTGCGTGGGGTCATGCCCGAGCAGGTCGCCGGGGCTGCATTGCAGTTCGCGGCAGATCGCATCGAGCGTGGAAAAGCGGATCGCACGCGCCTTGCCGGTCTTCAGGATCGACAGGTTGGCCAGGGTGATGTCGATGCGCCCGGCCAGCTCGGACAGGGTCATGCCACGTTGCTGCAGCATACGGTCGAGGGTGATGATGATCGCCATCAGATCATGCTCATCAAATCACGCTGTCCAGATCGTCGCGCATCGCTGCGCCGACGGTGAACACGCGCGCCAGCACGAACAGCATCAGCACCGCGACCAGGCCGGTGATCGACATGCCGCCGCCCACCTCCATCCACGCGAAGTCAGGCCCCATCCAACTGGCGTAGAGGCCGATCACGATCGACAGCACCTCCATCGCCAACATCAGCCAGGCCATGCGTTGCAGGCGCACGGCATTGGCATGGGTAAAGGGGCGTTCGTTGGCCGCGGACCGCAGCAGCCGCGCCAGGTGGCGCAGGAACACCAGGCACAGCACCAGCAGCGCGACGATGGCGGCAAGGCCCACGCAGAAATGCAGGAAAAGATGCGAACCGTGCACCGCCGCCGCCTGCGCGTCATGCACGCTGTCCAGCAGCCAGCTGCGGTCGTAGGCCACCAGCGGCACTGCCAGCAGCGCGGCCAGGATGCCCAGCCAGCACATCGCGCGCACCGCCTGCACGGCGGTCTGGGCCAGGGTGAACAAGCCGCGCGCAGGAAGGGCGCGGGCAGGACGAACGGTCAAGCAGCCTCCGATGTGGAGCGGCCCTGCCGCCCCGGGGTGGATTTATCGATAAACGATATATCACATCCGCAGGCTGTTGGCTGAATCGACTCTGCTCCCGCGCTGTTACCGGGCAGGTGTGGATGCGGGCGGCGCGGCCTGTTCGCGCATCGCTTCGCCCGGCGTAGCCGAGGCCATCGCCTGCACTCCCGCTTCGGCGGCCTGCCGGGTAACCAGCCGGAAGCGCACGCGCAGCTTGCTCTCGCCCGGCGTTGCCCAGCCGTACTGGATCGCCACCTGATCGCCGGACAACGGACCGCGTGAGGGCAGCGAGCGGATCTGCAGCGGTTTCGGTGCAGCCTGCATCAGCCGCGCGAAGCCCTTCTGCACCACCGCCGGATCAGCCTTCTCGGCATACACGGTGCAGGTGCCATCGTCGGCCCAGCTGACTGCATAGCGGCCACTGGCCAACGGCACCATCCACGCCATGCCCGGCTGGCCCTGCAGCAGCGTGGCGGCCTCGGCGGGCTGCAGCGGCGTCAGGCCGTTGGCATCCATCAGCGACTGCAGCCGCGCTGGCGCACCGATGTGCTGCATGCAGGCGGTGTCGAACAGTTCGCTGAAGGGATCCTGCGCCGGTGCCTTCGGCGCTCGCGCAGGCTGGGCCATCACCACGATCGGCAGCAGCAGGCCAGCGATCAGCCAGGGCGCAGGGCGCATCGGAACTCCAGGGAACGGAAAACAGCGAGGAGGATGGCAAAGCCGGGTGGCAGAACGCAACGGGTACGCCCGCGCTTGACATCACTCGACACCAGGGGGAACATCAGTTAACGAATTAGTTAACTAACCCCATGGACCGCATCTTCGAAGCCCTGGCCTCCACCGCACGCCGGCAGATCCTGGCCTACCTCAGCGCCGGCGAGCTCAGCGCGGGCGAACTGGCCGAGCGCTTCGATTTCAGCAAGCCGGCACTGTCCAGCCACCTGCGCATCCTGGAAGACGCCGGCCTGATCGAACGCGAGAAGCGCGGCCAGTTCGTGTACTTCCGGCAGGTGCCCGACCGCTTGGCCAACACGCTGTTTTCCTGGGCCGCCGAAGTCTGTCCAGTCGGCGGGCCGCTGAAGCGCGAAGCGCGCGCACGCCGCAAGACACCCGCCCGCTGAGGAGCACTGCGATGCCCGGTTCGACCCGCACCAGCCGTTCGTTCCCGAGTATCCAGCTTCCGGCACAGGATGGCGGTGGCCCAGTGGAAGTCACCCTGATCGCGCAGCTCGGCATTGGTGCCGGCGACGCGCTGGTGAGCGATGCCAGCCAGCGCCAGCGCCACCACCCCGCTTTCATCGATGCGCTGGACGAGCCTTCGGCGCGTTTGGGTGGCATGCACCTGCAGCACGGCGATGCGTCGTCGCTGTACAGCTTCGTGGTGGGTGCCGGCGGCCATCCCTTCCATCGCCATGCGGGGCCGCGCATGTTCACCGCCATCGCCGGCAGTGCGGGTGCCGAACTGCGGTTTGCCAGCGCATCCGATGGGCAGTTGGCGGACGATCCCGCACACTTCCTGCGGTCGCTGCGTCGTGTACGCATCCCACCGGATTGCCTGTTCACCGTGCGCTTTGGCGGCGGCACCTGGCATCAGTTCGCCTCGAACAGCCCCGCACACCCTGCCCTGTTCGCGCTCTCGTGCCACAGCAATGAGCTGGCGGGGGCAATGAGCGATCAGGCGCGCGCGCAGGCACAGGCCAACGCCGCAGACATCCCCAGCCTGACCGACGTGCTGCCTGCAGCGCATTGGCCCAGCGCAGCCACACTGGCGGCCACCCCGTTGGTCCAGCTGTCACTGCAGGCGGCGGCACCCAGCCTGCGCGCGCGCCTGTGCGCGCAGACGCGCACGCTGCTCGGGCCGCTGCGCCGCATCAGCGTTGAGCCACTGCGCGGCTTCGTGGAACGGGCGACGCCGGCGTACCCCGTCTGCAGCAGCGCGGCGCCGACGCTGGGGATGCTCGCCAGCGCACTGCCGCACAGTCACTACAACGACACGACCACGCTGGCGATGCACGGCGGGCAGAGCAGCCATCGCTCCGCCTCCGCCCTGCTGGCCGACGTACTGGACGGATTCCTTCGCAACCCACCAGCGGGTGTCGGCCGCTTGATGGCCCTGCGCAATCGTCTGGTCGCGCCGCTGCGTCTGCGCACCTCCCCGCTGGGCTGCCCGGTGTCGTCACTGCTGTCCACCGACCGCAGCCGCGTCTTCGGCGGGCGTTTCCCGGTGCTGGATACGCAGGTCGATGCGGAAGACCGGTGTGCCGAAGTGCTGCTCGGTGCCGATGACCGCCATCTGCGCTTCCGCAGCAGCGTGCGCGTGCAGTTCAACGAGGACGGCCAGGTCGAGATCAGTCTGGGCTCGCGCGTGCAGACGCTCAATGCGTTCGGCCGCTTCTACATGGCGATGATCGACAGCGCACATCGGCACTACGTGGCCCCGGCACTGCTGCGCCGCGCAGTGGAACATGCGCTGGCGCCGGAGCTCGCAGCATGGTGCGGCGAGCCTGCGCATCCCTGATCCACGAAAGCCATGCGCCGGGGCCATGCGCGCCGCCCGCGATCAGACCACGATTTCGCCCTCGTCCTCGCCATCCCAGTAGTGGATGCGGCTGGCGTGCACATGGATCAGCACCAGCCCCGGCGTGTCCACGCCCTGTTCGAACCACCGCTCCAGATCCTTCACCCAGTGCTGGGCCATCGTGCCGCGATCGCGCACCAGCACTGCCCTGCCCTGCACGTGCACGAACAGCGGCGGCTTGCCCAGCAGCGACTTGCTGCCGGTAAGGCCCAGCGCCACGTTCGGGTCGGCGCTGATCTCGCGCACCATGTCGGTGTCTTCCATGGTGAAGAACCAGCTGTCGCCGTCGTAGTCCACATCGCCGTTGTTGCTCATCGGCCGGCCAGCGATCTGGCCACCGGCATGGGTCTGCAGCATGGTGAAATCGATGCCGGCCATCTTCTTGGCCAGTTCGGGCAGGGTGAGCGTGGTCATGCGCAGTTCCTTCAACAGGTGGGCGCCCAGCGTCTGCCCAGTGCGGTGAGCAGGAAGTGGACGGCCTCTGCTGGATTCTTCACACCTCGGAGTTCGGCAGTGTCCCAGCCGGGCATCAAGTTCTACGGTCCAGGGTCGACATGACTCTGACAACGACGACACAGACAGTCCTCTAACAGCCCGAGGATCGACATGGATTCCGAACATGCAGTTGCACTGGTTGGTCACGCCACCTCGCCGCAGGAGGCCTTCGAGTTGTTCCAGCAGTGCACCTCGCTGCTGCAGGACTACAAATTCGTCATCCGCGGCGCGCTAGGAACTCAGCCGTCGCATGCATTCGACCGCACCTTCCCACATGGTGCAGGTGTGCATACCTTGTTTGCGGGAATGCCGGCACTCGTACTGGACCAGCGGATCGCGCGGGAAATGCTCGATGGACAAGCACAGTTCCACTTCGACTACTCCATCGCACTGGATACGCAGGCGGTCAGCTACCTTCATCCCTGCACCCGCGGCCGCGACCCTGCGATCAGCAATCCCGATCTAAAGGAGGTGTTCGAACTCATTGCAAGACCTGATGTCAGCGTCGATCCACTCCCCTATCTGCTGGAAAATGTCGACCAGATCGGCATCTCACCGAAGATCGACGCCAAGATCCTGGAGAAACTCAGGGCTTATGAAGTCCTGAAGACGATCGACTCATCCGCCTTGGAAAATGGTGATATCAGATCGATCCATCCAGATGCCGAAGTCGGTCAGCGTGCCGCCAAGCTGATGGAATCAATGAAATCGATGACAACGCCAGCGGGCGGAATCAAATCCCTGGCGATGCAATATCAATACTTCCACTCATGCCTCTTGGCGATTGTTGACGCCCACTTTGACAGCAGCCTCGATCCACACGGGAAGCTGCTTTCGTTTGCCGCATTCTGCGACCACGAACTTTCTTCGATGGCGGGAAGAGAGATGCAGTTGGCGCACTGGCTCTTCAACAGGCGTGAGCTGCCGGAGTTCTTTAGGAAACTCAAGGATATGGACATCAAGTCAATCCGGAACATGTCATGGGATCTATTTCATCTCAGGCAGATGGAGCAGCGTTACACATTGACGCAAACTCCAGGCGCAGACTTCTTTTTCCCAGCGATCCTGACCTTCGACAAAGCGCTGCGTGAAGTGATCGATCTGCACCCGCTCCGCGCCATCGCATGGAGCACACGGGATCGCGAGCCCATCCCATTCTATGACAGGGATCCACTGCAGCTGATGTTCGTAACCCCCCAAGAAGCCGCAGACTTCGCTGATCGCTTCTACAGTGATCCAGCTCGCCAACTGCGCGCTTCACGGATAGCCGAAAGCCGGAACGGCATATCGGCCACTGTTCGACGGTGGGAGCGACGGTTGCACGAGCGCTATGGGTTCAGTCCAGGCCGGGAGCGCGCCTTGGCGACCTATCCTTTCGGCTGGTGAACCAAATCTGGCCATAACAACAGGAGCCTGGTTGCTCCAGCGGGCGAGCGTCAACGCGGATAGCGGAACACCAGATCGTCCGGATCGCTGCGCACCGCCTGCGCATCCAGTACCCCGCCAAGGCGAACCGCCACACCCTGCGAGGCGTGGTTGTCCGGCGCCATGTAGCTGACCAGCGTCGGCAGGCCACGCACCACGAACGCCCAGTCACGCAGCGCCGCCGCAGCTTCGCTGGCGAACCCCTGCCCTTCCTGCCCGGCATACAGCAACCAGCCCAGTTCCTGTTCCGGGAACAGCGGGCCGTGGTTGATGCCCACCTGGCCGATGCACTCGCCCGTGTCGCGGCGCTCGATCATCAAGGCACCGTGTCCGAACAGATGCCAGCTGGCCAGGTCGTGACAGAACTGTCCCCACGCGGCGACCTCGCCGAACGGCCCGCCCATGCCGCGTGCACGGGGTGAGGCCAGGAACGCGGCATATACCGGGAAATCGTCCAGGCGCTGCGCGCGCAGGCGCAGGCGCGGTGTTTCCAGCAACGGGATGTCGATCATGCGTGCATCGGTCAGTACACGGCCAGGAAGCCACAGCCCCGGCGTTGTGGTTGGCCTTCAACCGTCACCTGCACGCTGGCCGATGTATCCACGCCTTCGGCATTGCGGCAGGACTCGCGCTTGATCTCAACAATGGTCGGCTGCTTGCCCAGCTCACCGTTGAGCACCGTCAGCGAACTGGGCGCACCGGCCGGTTGGCCGAGGTAGCGCAGTGTTCCAGCGCTGCTGCGGCCAGCAACGGTGAGCGTGGCATCGTGATTGCCCTTGCCGGTGGAGGCGATTTCGATGGACCAGCCCTCACCGCCGCCGGTAAAGGCTGGCACCGGGCTGGCATCGCCGGCGATCGAAGGATGACGCGGCGCATCGGCGCCCGCATCGGGTTGCGGTGCGCTGCTGGCGCAGCCAGCGAACAGGCCCGCCACCAGCGTGGCAGTCACAACGGAACGCAAGGTCATGGCGTACTCCTCCGGCAGACGAGCGGTCAGTCTAGGCAGACGCGCGTGCGCTGGCGATGAACAAGACCGCCCTCAGCGCGGCGCACGCCCCCCCGAAGCCACCTGTACCCGGTCGCGGCCAAGCGATTTTGCCGCGTACATGGCCGTGTCGGCGGCACGTACCAGCGCGTGCCACCCAATCGGATCAAGCGTGCCCTGGGCAACACCGAAACTGGCGGTGACCCGCAGGATGTCGCTGCTGCTCAGCACGATGTCTTTCCCGCGCAATGCCGCCCGCAGCGACTCGGCCAGCTGCCGGCCACTGGCCAGATCGCCGTCGGCCAGCAGCACCAGGAATTCCTCGCCGCCGTAGCGGGCAATGCTGTCGTTGCGGCGCAGGTGGCTGCGCAGCAACTGCGCCACCTGCACCAGCACATCGTCACCGGCCGCATGGCCCTGCCCATCGTTGATCGACTTGAAATGATCAACATCCAGCAGAATCACCACCGCCTGCGTGCTTCCATCGGCATGCCGCTGTCGCACCAGTTCCTCCAGCGAGCGCCGGTTCAACAGGCCGGTCAGCTGATCGGTATCGGCCAGCTCGCGCAGCTCACGGGTCAATGCCGAACGCTGGTGCGACTTCGCCCGCAGCACCTCGATGGCATCGAACAGGCGCTGCATTTCCGCCATCGGGTGGGTGGCATGCTGCTCGGCGCCCGGCGCATCCGAGGCGATCTGGATCACCTGCGCCTGCGCCTGCAGCAATGGCCGCAGGATCTGCACATGGGCGATGCGCAGTGCCAGCGCAAGCAGCAGCAACGTCCCCAATGCAGTGGCGGCGAGTACCGCCAGGCGTACCGCTGCCTTGTTGCGGGTGTGCTCGAAGCGTGCAATGGAAACGCCGAGGTAGCCATCGCGCAGCGCTTCCAGCGATTGCAGGGTGGGCACGTAGCGTGCGGTGAACTCGGCTGCCGACCAGGGTGGCGATACGCCGCGCCGGCCATCTTCGATCAGCTGTTCCACCATCGGCAGCGACTGGCCGAAGAACTGCCGTCGCGCCATGTCCCAATGCCAGGACAGCGTCGGCTCACTGCGAAATACCGACTCGTGGCTGGCGGCCAACCGCCACAGCTCCAGCAGGCGGCCTTCGGTCTGCTGCGCGGCGCGCACCTGTGGCTCCCGCCACGCACCAGGCACGGCCAGCGGCGCCATCACGTTCGATGCCAAGCGGCCACCATGTTCGCGCAGGTCGATCAGGATCTGCCCCTGCATGGCCGGAATCGCGGCTTCGCGATCGGCGGCGACCAGATCGCTGATCTGCACCGAGGTCAGCGCCTGCAGCCGGTCGTACACCGCGAACATGCTGTTGATCGCGCGCTCTACATCCTCCGCCGAGCGCTCGCCTCTGGGCAACCCGACCACCCGGTCCACTGCAGCGCGCGCGGTCTGCAGCCGACGCCGCGCTTCATGCAGGCGCGGTGTTTCGTCCACCACCCGCGGGTCGGTCTGGAACACGCCCTGCAGATGCTGCGTCGCTGCGTCCACCCGCTGCCGGGCTACCACCAGCTGTGCGGCCAGGCGACGCTGCTCCTGCGCATCAGTGCTGTCGGCGCCGAGCAGGCTGTTGGCCGGCCCACGCTCGGCCGATACCAGATTGGCCAGCTCGAAGGTCTGCCGCAGCTGCCGCAGGCTGACCAGGTTGGCCTCGGCTTCGGTGTAGCGCTGCGTGCCCTGCACCAGCGCAATGGCCATCAGCGGCAGCGTGCACAGCACGAACAGGCCAGCGAGGATCCAGAGCCAGGTCTGCAGTCCGTTTGGCGATGCCCTGCGGCCCATCGATGTACCCCCTGGCGTGCGGATCAGTGTAGCGCTGCACCCGCGTGAAGGTGGGTCAAATCCAGCGCTGGTCCACCAGTTCGCGCTTCACGTAGGCGTAGAACACCGGCGCAGCCACCAACCCGGGCAGGCCGAAGGCCGCTTCCATCACCAGCATGGCCAGCAGCAGTTCCCAGGCGCGTGCCTGGATCTCACCGCCGACAATGCGCGCGTTGAGGAAGTACTCCAGCTTGTGGATCACCACCAGGTACAGCAGCGCAGCCACGGCCACATAGAACGACACCGACAGCGCGACGATGGCGATGATGGTGTTGGAGATGATGTTGCCCACCACCGGCAGCAGGCCAGCCAGGAAGGTGATCAGCACCAGCGTCTTCGACAGTGGCAGGTGCACGCCGAACAACGGCAGCACGCCCAGCAGGAAAACAGCGGTGAACACGGTATTGAGCAGCGAGATCTTGACCTGGGCGAACACCACCTGGCGGAACGCGGTGGCCAGGCGGCTGGTCCGTCCGATCAGCTCCTGCGCCAGCGGCCCCATCTTCGGCAGCGGCAGTTCGTCGTACAGCGCGATCATCGCGCCCAGCACCATGCCGATCAGCACGCGCACGCCTACCTGCACCACTGATGTACCGGCCACGCCCAGCTGACGCTGATGCTCTGCGGCCCATTCGTTCACGGCCGCACGCAGCGCCGTCAGGTCTTCAGGGATGTAAGGCTGCAGCAGGGCCGGTACCTGATGCCGCGAGGTGTTGAGGATATCCATCAACCGCGCCAGCAACACGTCCGGTCCACCGGTCTCGGTGCGGAAGAACGAGGCCACGCCGATGCCGGCCAGCACCAGTGCGCTGATGATCACCGCCGACAACACGATTACTGCGATCGCCCGTGCCCGCCCGGGGCGCAGCTTGCCTTCCACGGTGGAGGCCAGCACATGGGTCAGCTGGAACACCAGCAGGCCGGAAAGCAGGGTCACCACCAGGCCAAGTTTCAGTGCCAGCCACATGCCCAGCAGCATCATCAACCAGGCGGCGATGCGTGCGGCGGGAGGCTTGGGCAGGGTCGGGATGACGAGGGACATCGGGGCACATCCTGGAGGGGTGGCCCATGGTAGTGGATTGAGGTGATGCGCCCGCGCACGCGGATGGCGCTCGATATGCGCCAATGCTGGACACCGACGCCATCACCGCCCTCACAGCGCTCCTTCAGCGGCGGCATATGGCAGCGCACTGTCGGCCCGGTCAACCGGCGGCGGCATTCTGCGCGAATGCGTAGTGCAGGCGCGCGCAGCCCCGGTCGAGGGCCTTCGCACTGAGCAATGCCGGGCTGCTGTGGAAGCCCGTGGGTGGGAACAACGGACTGCCACCACCCAACAGTTCGGGCATCACGTAGACCTCGATCTCGTCGAGCGCTCCGCGTTCCATGAAGGCCATCTGCAACTGCCCGCCCCCCAGCATCCAGACGTCACCGTCGGCGAGAGCGCGCAGTTCGGCGATCAAACCGTCGATGTCGTTGCGCGTTTGCAGCGGCCCCTTGGGTACAGGGATGGCGCGCGAAGTCACTACGATCACCCGCTGCTGCGTGTAAGGCCAGGGCGAGGCATCGCGCTCCAGGAAATCGTAGGTCGCACGTCCCATGACCACCGTGCGGATGCCTTGCAGGAACACGCCGTAATCGTGCTCGCCAAGATCCATTCCTGCGTATCGGAAGAGCCACTCCAGGCTGTGGTTGGGACCGGCGATGAAACCGTCGAGACTGCTAGCGATGTAACCACGTATGCGAGCCATGGTGCTCCTTGAATATAAACGAACGTTCGCTTATGTTAAGCGCATGGCGCGAATGAAGACAATCTCTGACACCGCATTGCTCGACCTGCTGCTGGCCACGGTGCAGGTGCACGGCCCCTCTGGACTTTCCTTCGCGAAGGCTGCCGCTGCGTCCGGCCTCGCTGCGGCAACACTCGTACAACGCTTCGGCAACCGCGACGGCATGCTGGAAGCGATCCTGTTGCGTGCCTGGGACCTGTTGGACGAAGCAACGGAAACGGCGATGGCAGAGGCCGGCCCAGGCCCCGCCGGAGCAGTCGACGTGCTGCTGCGTTTGACCCACGAGCAGGCGTCCGATCAGAGCTTCGGCGACGGCCTCCTGCTGCTGCGGGAAGACTTCAGCAATCCCGTGCTGCGCGCACGGGGCACGCGTTGGGGCACCCGCCTGGCTGAAGCACTCGGCAATCGTCTATCTCCGGATGCAGCCCACGCTGTCCGCCTCGGCTGGCAGATGGCCAGTCTCTGGCAGGGAACCTTGTTGTGGTGGGGCTTCAGTCGGGAAGAAAGCCCGCGGGAACGGGTCAAGCAGGTTCTGCTGGAGTGGTGTGATGGTCAACAGCGCGGCGACCACTCAACCTGCTGAGACCGCCCCGGCCGAGCGCGCCAGTGCGGCCGCTTCCTGATCACCCTTGCGCTCGCTGTAGCGATCCACCAGGTAGTCCGAACGATCCCGCGTCAGCAGGGTGAACTTGACCAGCTCCTCCATCACATCCACCACCCGGTCGTAGTACGCCGAGGGTTTCATCCGCCCGCTCTCATCGAACTCCTGCCATGCCTTGGCCACCGAAGACTGGTTGGGGATGGTCAGCATGCGCATCCACCGCCCCAGCACGCGCAGTGTGTTGACCGTGTTGAACGACTGCGAACCGCCACTGACCTGCATTACTGCCAGCGTCCTGCCCTGCGTCGGGCGCACGCTGCCATCTTCCAGCGGCAGCCAGTCGATCTGGTTCTTGAACACGCCGGTGACCGTGCCGTGGCGCTCCGGGCTGATCCAGACCTGGCCTTCGGACCATTGCGACCACGCGCGCAGGCGCTGCACTTCAGGGTGATCGGCGCCGACGCTGTCGAGCATGGGCAACGCATGTGGATCGAACACCCGGGTCTCGCAGCCGAGGTGGCGCAGCAGGTGCTCGGCCTCCAGCGCCAGCTTGCGGCTGAACGACTGCGGGCGCAGCGAGCCATACAGCAGCAGGATCCGCGGCGGGTGCGCGCGGCCGGCGCCCAGCAGGGACAGGTCGGGCTGGGGAAGCGAGGCTTCGGCCAGATTCGGGAGGGCGGGACTTGCGATGGATTCATTCATTCGACTATTCTAGAAATATGGAAACGAAAAATGCAATCGCCGCCCTCACCGCCCTTGGCCATGCCACCCGCCTGGCCGCTTTCCGGTTGCTGGTGGAAGCCGGCCCGGCCGGACGTATGGCCGGCGACATCGGCGGCGCCCTGCAGGTGCCGCCGGCCACGCTCAGCTTCCACTTGAAGGAGCTGCTGCAGGCCGGGCTGGTCGAGAGCGAGAGCCAAGGCCGCAACGTCTGCTACCGCGCCAACTTCAGCGCCATGACCGGCCTGATCGATTACCTCACCCACAACTGCTGCGCAGGCTCGCCCGACCCGGCCTGCAGCCCGACGTCCCCCGATTGCGCCTGCTGACTGGAGATCCGCTTCGTGACCACCCAACGCGTCCTGTTCCTGTGCACGGGCAATTCCGCCCGCAGTGTCCTTGCCGAAGCCACGCTGCGGGCGTGGGCCGGCCATCGCTTCGAGGTGTTCAGCGCTGGCAGCCAGCCGGCCGGCGCGGTCAATCCATTCGCCCTTGCCCAGCTGCAGGCCGAGGGCGTCGCCACCGCTGGCCTGCGCAGCAAATCGTGGGACGAGTTCGCCGACGGCGCACCGATGGACTTGGTGATCACCGTCTGCGATGCCGCAGCCGCCGAGGCGTGCCCGGTGGTGTTCGGCGACTTCGTGCGTACGCACTGGGGCTTGCCCGATCCAGCCGCCGTCGAGGGCAGCGCGGATGACAAGGCGGCCGCGTTCGCGCAGGCACACGCCATCGTCAAGGCACGGTTGCTGGCCCTGCTGGCATTGCCCGCAGCCACCTGGTCCGACCGACAGCACTTGAAGGACGCGCTGGATCGCATCGGTTTCGTGCAACCCGAGGACGGCCAGGCGTGAGCGCGCCGGCACCGATGGGGTTGTTCGAGCGCTACCTGACACTGTGGGTGGCGCTGTGCATCGTGGCCGGCACCCTGCTCGGCCACGCGCTGCCGCAGCCCTTCGCTGCGCTGGCGTCGGCGGAGGTGGCCAAGGTCAACCTGCCCATCGCCGTGCTGATCTGGCTGATGATCATCCCGATGCTGTTGCGGGTGGATTTCAGTGCGATGCGCCAGCTTGGCCAGCACTGGAAAGGCATCGGCGTAACGTTGTTCATCAACTGGGCGGTCAAGCCGTTCTCGATGGCGTTGCTGGGCTGGTTCTTCCTGCGCCACGTGTTCGCCGATGCGCTGCCTGCCGCACAGGTCGACAGCTACATCGCCGGGCTGATCCTGCTGGCGGCGGCGCCCTGCACCGCCATGGTGTTCGTGTGGAGCAACCTGTGCCGTGGTGATGCCAATTTCACCCTCAGCCAGGTGGCGTTGAACGACGCGATCATGGTGGTGGCGTATGCACCGGTAGTGGCGCTGCTGCTGGGCCTGTCGGCGATCAGCGTGCCGTGGGACACGCTGCTGCTGTCGGTGTCGCTGTACATCATCGCGCCGGTGCTGGTGGCCGCACTGCTGCGGCGCTGGCTGCTGGCCCGCAGCGGGGAAGCTGGCCTGCAGTCCGCGCTGCGAATGCTGGGGCCGGTTTCGCTGCTGGCGCTGCTGCTGACGCTGGTGCTGCTGTTCGGCTTCCAGGGCGAGCAGATCGTGCGGCAGCCGCTGGTCATCGCCATTCTGGCGGTACCGATCCTGATCCAGGTCTACTTCAACTCAGGGCTGGCCTACCTGCTGAACCGACGCCTGGGGGTCGCCCATTGCGTGGCAGGCCCCTCGGCGCTGATTGGTGCCAGCAACTTCTTCGAGCTGGCCGTGGCCACCGCCGTGGGCCTGTTCGGCGTGCATTCCGGTGCGGCGCTGGCGACGGTGGTCGGCGTGTTGATCGAAGTGCCGGTGATGTTGTCGGTGGTGCGCATCGTCAATGCGTCGCGCGGCTGGTATGAGCGACGCTGAGGCAGGGCCGCGCCGTGCGCATGTCCGCAGGCTCTCGGCGCCATCGGTGTCAACACCGACTTCACCCGCGATGGGCTTCGATGGCCGCACAGGAGATTCTGCCGCTACGCCCGGGTGGTGATGGGCAGGCGCATACCGCCCTCTACATCTTCTGGACCATCCACCCGCCCCGCCACCCTGAGGACGTTGCCGTGAACACATCACTTCACTCTCTTGCGAAGCTGGCCGCCCGCGTGTTGCTGATGCTGCTGTTCCTGGTATCCGGCCTGGGCAAGTTGTCCGACCCGGCGGCAACACAAGGCTACATGGCGGCGATGGGTCTTCCCGGCATCCTGCTGTGGCCGACCATCGTGTTCGAGATCGGCACGGCCCTGTGCATCCTGCTCGGCTTCCAGACCCGGGCAGTGGCAGCAGTGCTTGCCGCCTTCAGCCTGGTCACGGCCTTCATCTTCCACCACCAGCTCGCAGACCAAGTGCAGCAGATCATGTTCCTGAAGAATCTGGCCATCGCCGGCGGCTTCCTGCTACTGGCGTGCAGCGGGCCAGGACGCTACAGCGTGGACGCGAAGCGCGGCAAGCCCTGAGGCGGGGAAGGCGCGGAATCACGACACCCCGCCGTTGCGCTCAGCAGCGTCTCGGCGCAGCCGTCGAGCCCCGCACCATCAGGCTGAACTCCAGCGTCTGCTGACGCGGCACATCGACCTGTTCGATGATGGCGAGCAGCAGGTTGACTGCGCGCTCGCCGATCTCCCGCATTGGCTGCCTGATCGTCGTCAACGGAGGCGTCAGGTAATGCGATGACGCCAGGTCGTCGAAGCCGACGATGGAGACGTCATCCGGTACGCGGATGCCCAGATCCCGGCAGGCTGCCAGGGTGCCCAGCGCCATCTGGTCGCTGAAGCAGAAGATCGCGGTGGGCGCCGGCGCGACGGCCAGCAGCGCCATCGCGGCCGCATGGCCGGACTCAACGGAAAAGTCACCCGGCACGACGCTGAGGTGGCGCAGACGGCCACGCGCCCTGCCGGCGGCGCGAACCCCTTCCAGCCGTTGCGTGTGCAGGGGATTGTCGGGCGGCCCGCCTACCACGGCGATCCGCTCGTGCCCCAGGCCGTACAGGTGCTCCATCACCGCGCGCGCGGCGGCGGCGTTGTCGATGTGGACGCTGGGAATGCCAAGCGCGGGATCGAATTCGCATCCGTTGACCACCGGCGCGGCGACACCCCGTTGCTCGACGATATCGCGCGCCGTCGGCGGCAGGCGATGCCCCAGCACGATCAGGCCATCGGCCTCGTTGCGCCGGAGCATCTGCGCGTAACGCTCCTCGCGCTCGGGCAGGTTCTGGGTATCGCCCAGCAGGACGGCGTAGCCGACGGCCTGCGCCGCGTCCTCCGCACCCTGCAGGATCTGGGCGAAGAATGGATTGGCAATGTCCGGGACGGTGACCAGGATCTTGCCACTGCGCTGGGTCTTGAGCGTCCTGGCCACCGTGTTGGGCACATAGCCCAGCGCCGCAGCGGCCTGTTCGATGCGCGTACGCGTGGCCGGCAGGACTTTGTCCGGTCGGGACAGTGCGCGCGACACCGTCCCGGCAGAGACGCCGACGTGCTTTGCGATGTCGTAGATGGTGGCCATGGCGTTAGTTCTCCTGTCCGCTGTGCAGTGCACAACAGGTCCTGCGTGAGCCCCTGCTAGGATAATGCAATCGATTGCATCGAGGGCGAATCACGTTGAAGACGCTCAAGGGTCCAGCGCTGTTCCTGGCGCAGTTCATCGGCGACACAGCTCCTTTTGATCGGCTGGACACGCTGGCCGGATGGGCCGCGGGCCTGGGCTATTCTGGCCTACAAGTGCCGACCAGCGCGCCCCACCTGTTCGATCTGGCCGAGGCGGCGCACAGCCAGGCGTACTGCGATGACATCGCCGGCATGCTGACCGGACATGGCCTGCAGATCACCGAACTGTCCACCCACCTGCAAGGGCAACTGGTCGCCGTCCATCCCGCCTATGACAGCCTGTTCGACGGCTTCGCGCCGCCGGACAAACGCGGTGATCCTGCCGCCCGCCAAGCCTGGGCGGTGGAGCAGCTGCTGCTGGCCGCCAAAGCCAGCAAACGCTTGGGGCTGACGGCGCATGCCACGTTCTCCGGCGCGCTGGCCTGGCCGTATTTCTATCCGTGGCCGCAACGACCGCCCGGTCTTGTGGAAGAAGCCTTCGCCGAACTCGGCCGCCGCTGGCGTCCCATCCTGGATGCGTTCGACGCCTGCGGCGTGGACCTGTGCTTCGAGATCCATCCGGGCGAGGACCTACATGACGGCGCGACCTTCGAGCGCTTCCTCGACGTGGTGGACCACCATCCCCGCGCGAAAATCCTGTACGACCCCAGCCACCTGCTGCTGCAGCAGATGGACTACCTCGGCTTCATCGACCGTTACCACGATCGCATCGGCATCTTCCACGTCAAGGACGCGGAATATCACCCCAGTGCCAGCAGTGGCGTGTATGGCGGCTACCAGGACTGGATCGATCGTCCGGGGCGGTTCCGATCACTCGGCGATGGGCAGATCGACTTCAAGGCGATCTTCTCGAAATTCGCCCAGTACGACTTCCCCGGCTGGGCAGTGCTGGAATGGGAGTGCTGCCTGAAGCACCCCGAAGACGGCGCGCGCGAGGGGGCCATCTTCATCCGCGACCACATCATCCGCGTGACCGAACGCGCCTTCGATGACTTTGCCGACAGCGGCACAGACGCCGCATCACTGCGCCGCATGCTGGGAATCTGAGCCGATACCGCCCCGGGAGGGCAAGCCATGACGCACACCATGTCGCGCTTGGGCGTGATGATGTTTCTGCAGTTCTTCATCTGGGGGGCATGGTTCGTCACCCTGGGAACCTATCTGGTGCAGGGCCCGCTGCAGGCCAGCGCAAGCCAGGTGGCGACGGCCTTCCTCAGCCAGTCCATCGGTGCCATCGTCGCGCCCTTCCTGGTTGGCCTGATCGCTGACCGCTACTTCGCGGCGCAGCGCATCCTCGCGGTCCTGCACCTGGCTGGCGCAGTGCTGATGTGGCTGGCGTCCACCGCAACCAGCTTCAGCATGTTCTCCGCCTGCGTCATGGGCTACATGCTGCTGTTCATGCCGACGCTGGCACTGGCCAACAGCGTGGCGATGCGGCACATGCAGTCGCCCGAGAAGCAATTCCCGCTGGTGCGGGTGGCCGGCAGCGTCGGCTGGATCGTGGCAGGCGTGCTGATCGGCTGGCTGGGCTGGGAACAGGCGCACCGGCTCGAGCTGACCTTCCGGATGGCGGCGATGGCGTCGCTGGCGCTGGGCCTGTATGCGTTCACCCTGCCGCACACCCCGCCGCTGGCACAGCAGCGCGATGCCGGGCTGGGGCAGATCCTGGGGCTGGATTCGCTGCGCCTGCTGAAGTCACGCTCGTACCTGGTGTTCTTCCTGGCGTCCATCGCGATCTGCATCCCGCTGGCGTTCTACTACAACTTCACCAACCCGTATCTCAACGACCTGGGCGTGCGCGGCGCGGCGGGCCTGCAGTCGCTGGGACAGGTCTCCGAAGTCCTGCTGATGCTGGCCATGCCGTTCCTGTTCGTGCGGCTGGGGGTGAAGACGATGCTGGCGGTAGGCATGGCCGCATGGGTCGTGCGTTACGTCATGTTCGCCTTTGGCGATGCGGGCGGCGGCTTCTCGCTGCTGGTGATCGGCATCGTGCTGCACGGCATCTGCTACGACTTCTTCTTCGTCACCGGCCAGATCTACACCGATGCGCATGCCGGCCCGGCCGCGCGCAGCAGCGCGCAGGGATTCATCACCCTGGCCACATATGGCGTGGGCATGCTGATCGGCACGTTCCTGTCCGGCGCGGTGGTGGAGCACTTCACCACTGCAGCCGGTCCGGACTGGCAGCAGATCTGGCTGTTCCCGGCAGGGGTCGCGCTGCTCGTGCTGATCGCCTTCCTGCTGCTGTTCCGCGACCGGCCAGTGGTTGCGGCCGCACCTTCCACGCCCTGAGGACCCTACCTGATGCCAAAGCCTGGAATCGCCATCGTAGGCACGGGAATGATCGGTGCCGTGCACCGTCGCGCGGCGCTGCTGGCGGGTGCCGACATCCGTGGCGTGGCCGCCTCTTCTCCGCAGCGCGCACGCGACGTGGCGCAGGCGTGGGGTGTCCCGCGTGCCTATCGGGACATCGAGGAGGTGGTCGCCGATCCACAGGTCCAGGTCGTGCACGTATGCACGCCCAACCACCTGCACCGTCCCATGGCACAGGCCGCACTGGAAGCCGGCAAGCACGTGGTCTGCGAGAAGCCGCTGGCCACCACGCTGGAGGACGCCCGGGCGCTGGCAGCATTGGCGGCCGCCAACGCGCTGGTCGCCACGGTGCCCTTCGTCTACCGCTACCACCCGGTGGTCCGCGAGGCGCGCGCACGCATCGCCCATGGCGAACTGGGGCCGCTGCACCTGATTCACGGCAGCTACCTGCAGGACTGGCTGCTGGACCCGGCCAGCAACAACTGGCGCGTGGACCCGGCGCTGGGCGGCGCGTCGCGCGTGTTCGCCGACATCGGCTCGCACTGGTGCGACCTGGTGGAATGGGTCAGCGGCGAGCGCTTCACCGAGGTCAGCGCGGCGTTCGACACGGTGATCGCCGAACGCAGCACCGACACCGGGCAAAGCTTCACCACAGCAGCGGCCGGTGGCGCGATGCAGGCGGTCACCAGCGAGGACGTGGCCGCGGCGATGTTCCGTACCGGCGCCGGGACGCTGGCATCGTTGACGGTCAGCCAGGTATCGGCCGGACGCCACAACCGTCTCTGGTTCGAGATTGATGGCGCCAGGGCCAGCGTGGCGTTCAACCAGGAAGATGCCGAGCGGCTGTGGATCGGCAAGCCCGACCAGCGCGAGGAAGTCTTCGTGCGCGGACCGGGCGCCGGCAGTGCCGAACAGCGCCGGCTGTCGCTGTTGCCGGCCGGGCACGCGCAGGGCTACGGCCACTGCTTCGAGGCATTCGTCGCCGACACCTATCGCGCCATCGAAGGCGAGCGACCGGATGGCCTGCCCACCTTCGAAGACGGCGTGCGCTCGGCGCTGATCGTCGACCGCGTCATCACCTCGGCCAGGACCCGTGCCTGGACCGCCATCGGTTGAACCCCGGGAGCATCTCATGATGAACACGCCTGCCCGCAGAACTGCCACCCTCGCCCTGCTGCTGTTCGCTGCCCTGCCCGTCCTGGCACACGAAGCCGCCAGCCCGCACAAGCCCATCGCCGTGCAGATGTACACGCTGCGCAACGCCGGCCCGCTCGACCAGCAGTTGAAGATCGTCCACGACGCGGGCGTGCACGCGGTGGAAACGGTGGGCACGCAGGGCGTCAGTGCCACCGAACTCAAGCAGTTGCTGGACAGATATTCGATCAAGGCAGTTTCCTCGCACGTGCCATTGACCGAGCTGCGCAAGGACCTGGAAGGCGTGGTGGCCTTCAACCGGTCGATCGGCAACACCACGCTGGTGGTGCCTTACCTGGATGCGAAGGATCGGCCGACAGACGCCGCAGGCTGGACCGCACTGGGCCAGGAGCTGGGCAGGATCGCCAAACAGGTGCGCGCCAAGGGCATGCGCCTGGCCTACCACAACCACGATTTCGAGCTGGTCGACTTCAATGGCACGACCGGTCTGGAACTGCTGTTCGCAGCCGCCGGACCCGACCTGCAGACCGAGCTGGACCTGGCCTGGGTCGCCCGCGCAGGCCTGGACCCGGCGGTGATGCTGGCGAAATTCCGCGGTCGACTGTTCGCGGTACACGCCAAGGACAACGCCCCCAAAGGCCAGGCCGAAGACGAGGGTGGCTTCGCCGCCGTAGGTCAGGGGGTGCTGGACTGGAACGCGATCCTGCCGGCTGCGGCAGCGGCCGGCGTGCAGTGGTACATCGTCGAGCACGACCAGCCACGCGACCCTGCCAAGGTCATCCAAACCGGTGCGGACTACCTGCGTGAACACCTGACCGTCACCCTGCCCGCCAGCGCACAGCGCTGACGCCCGAAGGAGACCCGCTTGGACACTCGCTTGAAACAGATCCTCACAGTGGCCGCAGTTCTGTACTGCACCACACTCGCGAACAGCGCGTGGTCCAAGGACGACCCTGCCGCCGGTGCGAAGCTCTACACCGCGAACTGCACGGCCTGCCATGGTGCCGACCGTGCGGGCATGCCGGGCGCGTTCCCAGCATTGACCGACATCAACAAGCGTCTGGATGCTGCGCAGATCAAGGACAAGATAAGGAAGGGCGGCGGATTGATGCCGCCCTTCTCTCAGCTGTCACAACAGGAGATCGACGACATCACCAGCTTCCTGGCGAAGTAGAACGCCAGCGGCTAAAGCTCGCGCACCCAGATATTGCGGTAGCTGACCTTGGAATCATGCTCCTGCAGATAGATCGGCGCGCACGCATGTGGCGAGTACGAAGGCGCACCGATGTACTCGGTCTTGCCCGCCAGCACGGTGTCGTCCTGCACCAGAACACCGTTGTGCAGCACGGTGATGCGCGCGGGCGAGATGAGCCCGCCACCCGGCGAGAAGCGCGGGGCCTTCCAGACGATGTCGTACGCCTGCCACTGGCCCGGTGCACGCGAGGCGTTTACCCGCGGCATGGCCTGCTTGTAGATCGAGCCCGCCTGGCCGTTGGCATAGGTGGGGTTGTTGTAGCTGTCTAGCACCTGCAGCTCATACAGTTCCTGCAGGAAGATGCCGCTGTTGCCCCGGTTCTGGCCGTCGAAGCCCTTGGTTGCGACAGGCGTGCGCCACTCGACATGCAGCTGGATGTCGCAGAAGCGCTGTTTGCTGCGAATACCCTTGCTACCCGGAACGACGGTCAGGGCGCCGTCGGCTATGGTCCAAGGCACGCGTCCACCCTGCTCCGACTCCCAGGCAGAGACATCCCTGCCATCGAACAGCACGATCGCATCGGAGGGCGCTCCGCCCGGGGGCGTGGCCACGATCGCAGGCACCGGCTTCCACACCTCGGTTTTCGTCGGATCGCGCGCGGGGTCATCGGCCTGTGCGAACGCGGGCGCCGTGGCCAGCAGGCCGGCAGCGATCAGCAGAGAGCCGATCATCATGGTGTTATCCATCAGCTGGTCCCCCATGCAGGGGTGCCGGGAACATAGGCGAGGTCGCCGTCGTAGCGCCCCGGCACGGCGACGTAATGCAGCACTTCGGTTGCGCCGACCTTCGAGGTGAAGAAGCCGAAGATGGCCAACTGCTTGAACATCGTGAAGTAGTGCGGCATCGCTTCTCCTTCCTCGGCGGTGCCGGTTTCGGTCACCTCGACCGCGTGTTTCCTGGCCTCGGCGTCCAGCGCGCGCAGCAGTTCGGTGCGGGCCTGCGGCGCGAGCGACACGAAGCGGCCACCGGCACGCTTGTCGATATCGGCCAGGCCGGCGCGGAACGTCGCCTGCTGCCGCGCGGTGTAGCAGTCGCTGACGAACGTCGCCATGAACGCACCGGCGCCGGCGTCCTTCGCCCCCGGCGTCTTCGTCCGCGGCAGGATGGTCTCGGCGATCTCGTCCAGCGTGCCGACTTCGGCGTCGGAGAAGTAAGGCTTCGTACCGGCAGCCGGCGCCTGCCCATGAACAAGCGCAGGCAGGCCGACCATGGCCGCGCCGGTGGCGGCGACAATCATCTTCAGCAGTTCGCGGCGATCCATCAGAGATTCCCCGCTTTCAGTTCGCGCACGGCATGGTCGGCAGCCCGTGCGGTCAGCGCCATGTAGGTCAGTGAGGGATTCACGCAGGCGCTGGAGGTCATGCAGGCACCGTCGGTCACATAGACATTGGGCGCATCCCACACCTGATTGTGCTGGTTCAGCACGGAGGTTCTGCGGTCACGCCCCATGCGCGCGGTCCCCATCTCGTGGATGCCCTTGCCCGGGGCGTAGTCGCTGTCGTGCATCTTCACGTCCTTGACGCCAGCCGCCTCCAGCATCTCGGCGGCATCGGCAGCCATGTCCTTGCGCATCGCCAGTTCGTTGGCACGCATGGCTACGTCCATCGCCAGCACCGGCAGGCCCCATTTGTCTTTGCGGTCCCGGTCCAGGCGGATCGTATTGTCGTGGTGCGGCAGCATTTCACCGAAGCCGGTCATGCCGATGCGCCAGTCACCCGGCACGGTCAGCGCCTCCTTCAGATCGGCTCCGATGTTGAGCTCGGCGATCTCGCGAGACCAGCCGGTGCGGCTGGCACCGCCCTGGTAGCCGAACCCGCGCAGGTAGCCGCGCTTGTCGGCAGCGACGTTGCGGAACCGCGGAATGTAGAAACCGCAGGGGCGGCGGCCGAAGTAGTACTTGTCCTCGTAGCCCTCGACCCGGCCGGAGGCACCAGCACCGAAATGATGGTCCATCACGTTGTGCCCCAGCTCGCCGGATGAAGAGCCCAGCCCGCCGTCCCACACATCGGTGGCCGAGTTCATCAGCAGCCAGGTCGAATTGAAGGACGACGCATTGAGGAAGATGACCTTGGCCGTGTACTGGTAGGTCTGGCCGGTCTCGGCGTCGATGACCTCCACGCCGCGCGCACGCTTTCGGTCCTTGTCATAGAGCACTTCCTTGACGATCGAAAACGGCCGCAACGTCAGGTTGCCGGTCTTCATCGCCGCCGGCAGCGTCGCCGACTGGGTGGAAAAATAGGCGCCAAAGGGGCAGCCCAGGATGCACTTGTTGCGGTACTGGCAGTTGACCCGGCCCTGTTCGGGCATGGGCTGGGTGATGTTGGCGGTGCGCGAGTGGATCATATGGCGCGTTCCGCCAAAGGCTTTCCGGATCCGCGCGGCCACGTCCTTCTCGACGATGTTCAACGGGATCGGCGGCAGGAACTCGCCGTCCGGCAACACGTCCAACCCTTCACGCGTGCCAGCGATGCCGGCGAACTTCTCCACATGGTCGTACCAGGGTGCGATGTCGGCGTAGCGAATCGGCCAGTCGGCGGCGATGCCGTCCTTGAGGTTCGCTTCGAAATCCAGGTCAGAGAAGCGATAGCTCTGCCGCCCCCACATCAGCGAACGGCCGCCCACGTGGTAGCCGCGGAACCAGTCGAATCGCTTCGTCTCGATGTAGGGCGATTCCTGTTCGTCGGCCCACATGCCCTGCAGGTTCTCGGCCAGGGCGTAGTCGCGCATCAACACCGGGAAATCGGCCTTCATCGCCTGGGTTGGCCGATTGCGATGCGGGAAATCCCACGCCTCCTTCATCGCATTGACGTAGTCCTTGACGTGCTCGATGTTGCGTCCGCGTTCCAGCATCAGGACCTTCAGGCCCTTCTCGGTTAGTTCCTTTGCCGCCCAACCGCCACTGATTCCCGAGCCAACAACAATGGCGTCGTAATGATTATCTGCCATGGGTCTATCACCTGGGTGGATATCGTTTCAGACGTCGCAGAGGCGGATCGCCTCGCGCAGCGAGCCGACGGCATCAGGCGCTGCAGGCATGAATTCCTGCGCCAGATAACCATCGAAACCGGTGTCGCGGATCGCGCGACAGATGGCGGGGTAATTGAGCTCCTGCTGATCCCCGATCTCATGCCGTCCAGGCACGCCAGCGGTGTGGTAGTGCTTGAAACAGGCGTGGTGCTTGCCGATGGTGGCAATGATGTCGCCTTCCATGATCTGCATGTGATAGATGTCGTACAGCAGGCCGAAGTTGTCCGAGCCGAGCCTCTGGCACAGCTCCACGCCCCAGGCGGAGTGGTCGCACAGGTAGTCATGGTGATCGACCCTGGAGTTGAGCAGCTCCATCACCAGCACCACGCCGCGTTTCTCGGCATGCCCGAGGATGCGCTTGAGGCCCGCCTCGGCATTGGCCATGCCGTCCTGCGGATCCATGCCGTTGCGGTTGCCGGAAAAGCAGATGAGATTGCGATAGCCGGCATCGGCCACCAGATCGATGTGCCGCGTGTAGCGCTCCACCAGTTGATCGTGGAACTCGCGGCCGGCAAAGCCCTTGGTGAGGCCCAGCTCGGCGCCGTTGCACATCGAGCTATATACGCCATGGGTCTTGAGCGCGGGCCAGTCCTCCGGGCCCACCAGATCGATCGCGGCAAACCCGATGCCCTTCACCGTCTGGCAAAGCTGGGCAATCGACTGCTCAGGAAAGGTCCAGCGGGCGACGGAATGCTTCAGGTTGCCCTTGAGTGGCGCGGTGGCTGCGAACGCAGGCAGAACGACCGCTGCGCCAAGGCCAAGACTGCCGGCAACTGCGATGCGCAGCGCATCGCGCCGCGTGAGCCCCGGGCCCGGTCTGATCGAATGGATGGACATCCACTTTCCGGCCTCCCAACCGGTATCAACCGCTGACGATTTCGCCGCAATGCAATCGATTGCACCATAGGGGAGGAAATTGTTTCTTTGCAAGACGCAGTGCAAGAAAGTGGATGCTGCGGGGCACAACGTCGACAGGAATTTTCGGAAAAAGAAAAGCCCCGCATGAGCGGGGCTTTCGTTCTTCCTGCTGACAAGCGTTCGATCAGAACGGGATATCGTCGTCAGCGAAGTCATCCATCGGCGGCGCCGACTGCTGCGGCTGCTGCTGCTGCGGACGCTGCTGGCCGTAGCCGCCGCCCTGGTTGCCGCCCTGGTTGTAACCACCGCCCTGGCCGCCACGCGCGTTGCCACCGCCGCCGCCGTACTCCTGGCGTGGGGCCTGCTGGCGCTGCGGACGCTCGCCGCCGCTGAAGTTGCCACCGCCGCCGCCACCGCCGCCTTCACCGCGGCCGCCCAGCATCTGCATTTCGTCAGCGATGATGTCGGTGGAGTACTTCTCCACGCCGTCCTGGCCGGTGTACTTGTCGTAACGCAGGCTGCCTTCGACGTAAACCGAGCTGCCCTTGCGCAGGTACTCACCAGCAATTTCGCCGAGCTTGCCGAAGAACACCACGCGGTGCCACTCGGTACGCTCCTGCTGGTTGCCATCCTTGTCCTTGCGGACGCTGGTGGTGGCCAGGCTGATGCGGGTGATCGCCATACCGCCCTGGGTGTACTTCACGTCCGGGTCGTTGCCGAGGTTGCCGACCAGGATGACTTTGTTGATGCCGCGCGCCATAGATGGGTTCTTCCGTTGTCCGGGGCTGCTCCAGTGATAGCACACCCAGCGGGGTGCCGATACGCTGGACCGCCCACGGTTGAGAATGGGGGATATCGGAACGGGTCATCTTACCATTCCTGCCAGCCCCACCCCGTCGGGAAATCGCTGGATCCGCGTCGGATCCAGCCGCGATCGAGGTCCGGCAGGCGCGGCTCAGGCGCCGGCAGGCCGCGCCCGATCCAGGCCGGTGATGCGGGTGACCTCCCCCACCGCGACCACCTTCGGCCCCTCATGGCAGTGGAAGCGCAAGCCAGGCCGGATCCGTGGCCGATGGACCTGTAGCCGCAGCGTGTCATTCAGCACCGACATCCTCGCCAGCAGCATCTGGTCAACCGGCAGCGGCACATCGCAGGCCCAGCTGTCGCCGCTGGGCAGCACGAAGTCGGGCCAGATCATGAACAGCTCCAGCTCGCCAGATCGCTCGGCGTAGGCGAAATCCCAGCGGATGCCGTTCCTGGGCGGGCTGAGGCGACCGCCTTCATCAGCTCGCAGGATCCGGATGCGGGCCTCGAAGTCATCGGCAACCGGGTACAGGCGATACGTCACAGCGCAGCTCCAACGGTGATGCCACCCAGTGTGGCAGCCGGGGCCAAGCGCCGGCCAGCAGCACCGCCGTCCACCCATGGCATCATTCCCCGATCATCCCCCTTCCGGCCCTCATGACCATCAAAGGCAAAGCCACCTCCCTGGACATCGCCCACCTGGCCGGGGTCTCCCAGCCCACGGTGTCGCGGGCCCTGCGCGGCAGCCCGATGGTCAACGCCGAGACCCGCGAGCGCATCCTGCGCATCGCCCGCGAGCTGAACTACAAGGTCGACAAGAACGCCTCCAGCCTGCGCCTGCGCAATGCCGGCACCCTGGCCCTGCTGTTCTTCGAGGACCCGACCAATGACGACTCGCTGATCAACCCCTTCTTCCACTCGATGCTGGGCTCGATCACCCGTGCCTGCGCGCTGCACGGGCAGGACCTGCTGGTGTCCTTCCAGCAGCTCTCCACCGACTGGCAGGCCGATTACGAGGACAGCAACAAGGCCGATGGCATCATCCTGCTCGGCTATGGCGACTACCACGAGTCGCGCGACCGCCTGCAGCGGCTGGTCGAACAGGGTACCCACTTCGTGCGCTGGGGCGCGGCCCTGCCCGGCCAGCCGGGCGTGTCCATCGGCAGCGACAACTTCCAGGGCGGGCATGACATCACCGCCCACCTGCTGGAGCAGGGCTGCCGCCGCATCGCCTTCCTCGGCCATGCCTCCAGCCATTACCCGGAATTCGAAGAGCGCTATCGCGGCCACGTCGAAGCGCTGCGTGCGCATGGCCTGGCCGCCGACCCGGCGCTGCAGCACGATGCGATCACCACCGAGGCGTCCGGACATGAGGCCTGCCTGGCGCTGCTGGCCCAGGACCGCTCCATCGACGCGGTCTGTGCAGCCAGCGACCTGATTGCCATCGGTGCGGTGCGCGCCCTGCGCGAGCAGGGCCTGCGGGTGCCGCAGGACGTGGCGGTGACCGGCTTCGATGACATTCCGCTGGCGGCCTCGGTGTCGCCGCCACTGACCACCGTGCAGCAGGACACCAAGCAGGCCGGACAGCTGCTGGTGGAAAAGCTGCTGGCGCTGATCGGCCGGCAGCCGGTGGAAGGCCAGAGCATTCCGGTGAAGCTGGTGGTGCGCGAGTCGTCGCTACGCACCTAGCACTTTTGTAGTGCCGAGCCATGCTCGGCAACATGCGTGAGACGCTAGTCCGACGACAGCCGAGCATGAGCTCGACTCTACAGGACCTACGGCGCTATGCGCCGCCCGGCATCGCCGTGCGTACCGCCATGCTGAACTCATCCAGCAGGAAAGGCTTGGCGATCATCGCCATGCCTTCATCGAGGAAGGCCGCGCGCTCCTGCGCCTTTTCCGCATAGCCGGTCATGAACAGGATCGGCAGCGCTGGCCGCGATTGCCGCGCGATTTCCGCCAGCTGGCGGCCGTTGAGTCCCGGCAGCCCGACATCGGTGACCAGCAGGTCGATGTTCTGCGCCGACGCCAGGATCGGGATGGCTGCATCGGCATCACCCACCACCTGGGCCTGATACCCCAGGTCCTCCAGCACCACCGTCACCAGCATCCGTACCTGCTCGTCATCCTCCACCACCAGGATGGACTGACCGGCGCCCCGCCGGATCGGCTGCGAGACTGCAGGCTCGTCCTCCACCACGGCTTCCGACAACGGAATGAACAACAGCACCGTCGTGCCCTGGCCCAGATTGGACTGGATGGCGATGTGGCCACCGGACTGCTGCATGAAGCCGTACACCATCGACATGCCCAGGCCCGTTCCCTTGCCGATCGGCTTGGTGGTGAAGAAAGGCTCGAACGCACGCTCGACCACTTCCGGCGCCATGCCGGCACCGGTATCGGCCACCTCCACCATCGCGTAGTCGCCTGCGGGCACGGCCGTGTATTGACCCTCGCGAACGCTGACCGCCGATGCGCGCAGGGTCAGATCACCACCGTGCGGCATCGCATCGCGCGCGTTGATGGCCAGGTTCAACAGCGCGCTCTCGAACTGGTTGGCATCCAGCGTGGCGTGCAACGGCAGCGGTGAGGGCTCGGCGCGGATACGCACGGCCTCGCCCAGCGTGCTGTGCAGCAGGTGCTGTACCGAAACCAGCAATGTGTTGATCTCCACCGGCCGCGCATCCAACGACTGCCGCCGGGAGAACGCCAGCAGGCGCTGGGTCAGTGCCGCCGCACGCTGGGCCGAGGCGGTGGCGGTGTCGAGGAAACGTTCGAGGTCGTCGACCCGGCCCATGTCCAGGCGCAGGCGCACGATGTCCAACGCGGACAGGATGCCGGTGAGCATGTTGTTGAAGTCGTGGGCGATGCCGCCGGTCAGCTGGCCGATCGCTTCCATCTTCTGCGACTGCCGCAGTGCGGCGTCGCTGGCCTCGCGCGCCGCCATCTGCGCTTGCAGTTCACGGGTACGCTCGGCCACCATCGCCTCCAGCGCGTGCGCGTGCTGTTGGCTGCTGGCAAGCGCCAGCTTGGCGGCAGTGATATCGGTGATGAACACATGGAAGCCGTCGATGCGACCATCAGCATTACGGCGCGGCGAGTAACGCACTTCGCAGTCCCGACGTCCGTGTACGCGATGTGGCCAGACGATTTCGAACACCGCCTCGCGGCCGGCCAATGCGGCTTCCATCGCCGGCCGACGCTGCTGCCACACCGCTTCGCCGATGACCTCGCGCACATGCCTGCCGATCACGTCGCCGGTGGCCAGTTCAAACCAGCTTTCGTAGGCCTTGTTGGCGAAGCGGAAACACAGCGCGCGATCGACGAACGCGATCAGCACCGGCATCGCGTCGGCGATCAGGCGCAGTTCGGACTCGCTGCGTGCCAGCGCCGCGCGGCCATCAGCCAATGCGGTGACCTGGTCGCGCACCACGAACTGCTTCGCGCGTGCACGCAGCGCACCCTGCACTGCGCTGAGCAGCGACATGCTGCCCAGCGGCCGGTCCATCTCCACCACGTTGATCGAGCCGGGCAGCAGCGGTTCGCGGGTGGAACGCCGATAGGAACGCGCCGAGCGCAGCAGGATGAACGGAATGTCCGACCAGGCCGGCTGCAGCTGCAGCGCCTGCTGTAATACATCGCTGCCGCGTGCCACCGCTTCCTGGGTCACCACCACCAGCCCGGTGCAGTCATCGAGCTGGCTGGCCAATACCTCCAGATCGGGTGCGATGTGTGTTTTCAAACCCGCGCTGGCCAGCACCGCAGCGATGCTGTCGGCATCGCGACCGAAGGGAGCTACGATGCGGACAACTGTGCCGCCATCATCGCTATCGGACATCGGACTGGCCCAGCAGCGCCGCGCTGTCGCCGACGAATTCGGGCGTGCCGGTGAGGATGCCCTGGAAGTCAGCCAATGCGGCGCTGACCGTGATGCCGCGGCCGTCGATCTTCAGTTCGCGGATGGTGTCTTCGTGCGCACCGCCGCGGTTCTTGATCACCGAGATTGCTTTGCGGATGCGTCCCTTCGCCTCGAAGAAGCGGAACAGCACCACTGCATCAGCGATGTAGGACACGTTGAGGCTGCCGGTGGACATGGTGCCGACCAGCCCGTGCTGCGGGTTGATCAGGAAGGTCGCCACGCCCTTCTGGTTCAGATAGGACAGCATCTCGTGCAGCTGCAGCATCAGCTGCTTTTCCTGCGGCATGGCGGTCACATAGCCGTTGAGGCTGTCGATCACCAGCACGCTGCAGTTGCGCTCTTCCACGGCCTTGCGCAGGTTCCAGGAGAATTCACCCGGCGACACTTCGGCCGGGTCCATCTGCAGGATCTCCAGCAGACCCGACTGCAGGTGCTTGTCCAGGTCGATATCCAGCGCGGAAGCGCGCGCCAGCAACGTGCCGACCCGCTCGTCGAATTCGAAGATACAGCTGCGCTCACCGCGCTCGCAGGCCGCCCACACGTACTGCAGTGCCACGTTGGTCTTGCCGCTGCCGGCCGGGCCGGTCAGCAGCGTGGAGGTGCCTCGCAGCGGCCCACCACCCAACAGCCGGTCGATCTCCGCTACCCCGCTGCTGATGGGCGTTCCGACGAACCGGCCATGATGCTCGGAGGCGATCAGGCGCGGGAAGATCTGCACCCCACCACTACGGATCACCATGTCGTGGTAACCGGCAACGAAATCGACACCCCGCAGCTTCTGCACCTGCATCCGGCGGCGGGCCGGGCCAAAGTCCAGAGTAAGACGTTCCAGCGACAGCACACCGTGGCACAGGCTGTGCAGCTGGCCATCGCGTTCATCGCCGGTGGACGTCAGGTCATCCACCAGGATCACCGTGGCACTCTTGGGCGCGAAGAACTGCTTGAGCGCGAGGATCTGCCGGCGATAGCGCAGCGAATCCTGGGCCAGCAGGCGCAGTTCGGACAGCGAGTCGAACACCACGCGGGTCGGCCCGACGCTGTCCACCTTCGACATGATCAGATTGACCGTCTCGTCCAGCTCCATTTCCCACGAGTGCAGCACCGACTGCAGGCGGCCATTGCCCATGGCCCCCTCGGCCGAGCCCAGCTCGAACAGGTGCAGGCCATCCAGTGACCAGCCATGGGCAGCGGCGACTTCGCGCAGTTCCTCGGCCGTTTCCGAGAGCGTGATGTACAGGCAGCGTTCGCCGCGTTGCAGCCCCTCCAGCAGGAACTGCAGCGACAAGGTGGTCTTGCCGGAGCCGGGCGGGCCTTCCAACAGGTACAGGCGCGCCTGCGGCAACCCGCCGCCCAGAATGCTGTCCAGCCCCTCTACTCCGGTTACGATCCGCATGTGCGCCTGCATGGCAATGACAAAAGAGGGTCAGAGCCTAGCGACGCCGCTGTGGACGGATTGTGTGATCCAGCGCACCAACGCCAACGCATTCAGGAATATTTCACGGCCGTCGCTTCAATGCGCTGGCGATCCGCAGTTCCGCTATGCGGGCGCAGTTCGCGCAGCACTCCCTCCCGCCAGGAGAAGGCCTTTGTCCTCCGCCAGCAGTTCCCACACCGCACCGGTGACGGCGGCGAACGGCGTGCTGCACCTGGGCTGAGGCCCACGCCCTGCCCTCGCACCGGCAATGCCCTTCCGGGCAACTCCCTGTCGAGGTTCCCATGCTCATTCCCGCGTCCGCACACGACGTGCGCGCTCTGCTGTCCCGCACCGATATCGCTGAAGACGCTGTCGCGCCACCCGAAGTGATCGCCATGCTGGCCGACCTCACCGCCGCCATCGAGGCGCAGTTTGCTCCGGCCGCATGGCGGATCGTCGAGGCGGCACGCACGGTGGGCCTGCTGTCGCTGACCTGCGCGCCGCAGGCCGGTGTTCTCACCCTCGGCTATGGCATCGCTCCGGCCCACCAGGGACGTGGCCTGGCCGGCGCCGCGCTGGCCGAGTTCGTGCAATGGGCGTGGACGGAGCCACGCATCCACGTGCTGACGGCCGAAACGGCGGTGGACAACCTGCCCTCGCAGGCGGTGCTGCGCCGGAACGGTTTCTGCGTGGTCGGCCAGCGCGTGGATGCCGAGGACGGCGTGCTGCTGTGCTGGCAGCTGGACCGCTGGCCAAAGGCACCATGACCAAAGGGGCATGACGCCGCCCCCGTTCAGCGCGATAAACAGCAGATCAACACACGGAAAGGTGTACGTCGCATGCTGAAGATCGATTCGCTGTCCAAGACGTACGCCAACGGCGTGCATGCGTTGAACGGGGTCACCCTGGATATTCCCCGCGGCATGTTCGGCCTGCTCGGGCCCAACGGCGCGGGGAAATCCTCGCTGATGCGCACCCTGGCCACCCTGCAGGAGGCCGACAGCGGCAGTGCCACCCTGAGCATTCCCGGTGAATCACCCATCGACGTGCTGCGCGACAAGGACGCCGTGCGCCGCCGCCTGGGCTACCTGCCGCAGGATTTCGGGGTCTATCCAAAGGTCAGCGCGCTGGATCTACTGGAGCACTTCGCCGTGCTGAAGGGCCTGACCCAGCGTGGCCAGCGTCGCGAGGTGGTCGATGGCCTGCTGCAGCAGGTGAACCTGTGGGATGCACGCAAGCGCAAGCTGGGCACCTACTCCGGCGGCATGCGCCAGCGCTTCGGCATCGCCCAGGCGCTGCTGGGCGACCCGCGCCTGGTGATCGTCGACGAACCTACCGCCGGGCTCGACCCGGAAGAGCGCAACCGCTTCCTCAACCTGCTGGCGGCCATCGGCGAGAACGTGGCGGTGATCCTGTCCACCCACATCGTCGAGGACGTGACCGACCTGTGCCCGACCATGGCGATCATGAACAAGGGTCAGGTGCTGCTGACCGGGCGCCCCACCGACGCGATCGAGGCGTTGCAGCAGCAGGTCTGGCGCAAGCAGGTGGACCCGTCCGAACTGGCCGACCACGAGGCGCGCTACACGGTGCTGTCCTCGCGCCTGGTGGGTGGCCGTCCGGTCATCCACGTGCACAGTGCCAGCGACCCGGGTGACGGCTTCGCGCCGGTCGCACCCGATCTCGAGGATGTGTACTTCCAGCGCCTGCGCCTGCAGGCGCGTGCCTGCGCAGCCTGAGCGGAGCACATCGATGATTCTCACCTTCTTCCGCTTCGAGCTGCGCGAGCAGCTGCGTTCGCCACTGCTGTGGCTGCTGGCTTTCCTGTTCGCTGCGCTGGCCTTCGCTGCCGCCTCCTCCGAAGCCGTACAGATCGGCGGCGGCGTCAACAACGTGCACAGCAATGCCCCGATCGTCATCGCGCGCTTCATGGGCATCTTCACCATGATGGGCATGCTGGTGTCGACGATGTTCGTCAGCAACGCGCTGCTGCGCGACTTCGAACTTGGCACCGCCGAGCTGATCTTCGCAAGCCCGATCAAGCGCCGCGACTACCTGGCCGGACGTATCCTGGCAGCGATCTGCGCCAGCCTGGTGGTCTACCTGATCATCGCGTTGGGCATTTTCCTGGGGCCGTTCATGCCCTGGGTGGACAAGGCGCGCGTCGGCCCGGTTTCGCTGGCCAGCTACGCCTGGACCTTCACCTGGATCGTGCTGCCCAACGTGCTGTTCACCACGGCCCTGCTCTCGCTGCTGGCGGCGCTGACGCGCTCGATCCTGTGGGTCTACATCGGCCTGGTCGGCTACTTCGTGCTGTATGGCGTGAGTGCCTCGCTGCTGAGCGATATCGACAACGTCTGGATCGCCACGCTGACCGAGCCACTGGGCATGCGCGCGCTGGGCCGCGCGGTGCGCTACTGGGCGGCCGAGCAGAGCAACACCCGCCTGCCCGAGGTGGCGGGCTACCTGTTGGCCAACCGTGCCCTGTGGCTGGGCGTGGCCGCCGTACTGTTCGCCGCCACGTTCGCTCTGTTCCGCACCGAGCGTACCGGCAGTGGGCGCAGGCGTTGGGGCCGTCGCCAGGCCTTGGCAAGTGCCGATGCGCCCCGGCCGGCACCGATCGCCGCTCCGCGGGTGCGCCCCCGCTTCAGCGCAGCAACCGGCTGGCACCAGTTCGTGCGCCAGGTGCGCTTTGACACCCTCGGTGTCCTGCGCGGGGTGCCGTTCATCGTGCTGCTGGTGCTGGGCCTGGCCAACTTCATCCCCGGCGCGCTGCACCAGAGCGCGATCTACGGCACGCCGATCTGGCCGGTCACCAGCGAAATGCTGACGGCGCTGCAGGGGGCTTACAGCTGGCTGCTGGTGATCATCGTGCTGTTCTATTCCGGCGAACTGGTCTGGAAGGAGCGCGCGGTCCGCTTGAACGAAGTCAACGACGCCATGCCCGTACCCAACTGGGTACCGCTGCTGGCCCGGCTGACCACGCTGGTGGTGATCGTCGCCTGCTTCCAGGCCATCGGTGCCGTGGTGTCGATGGCGATGCAGCTGGCGCAGGGCTATACCCACCTGGAACCGCTGCTGTACCTGAAGGCGCTGACCCTCGGTTCGGTGTTCTACGTATTGATGGGCGGCATGGCGCTGGTGCTGCAGGTCCTGACCAACAACAAGTTCTTCGGCTACGCGCTGTTGATCGTGGTGATGATCGCGCAGGTCGCGCTGGGCCTGCTGGACTTCACCCAGAACCTGTACAACTTCGGCAACTGGCCCAACGCCCCGTATTCGGACATGAACGGCTACGGCCACTTCCTGCCCGGGCAGCTGGTTTTCCAAGCCTACTGGGGCCTGCTGCTGGCCGCACTGCTGTTCCTCGCGTCCGCGTTCTGGGTGCGCGGCGTCGGCGCCAGTGCGCGGGATCGGTTGAAGCTGGCGGCACATCGCCTGCGCGGCCCGGCCGGCGCGGGGTTTGCCGTATCCCTGCTCGGCTTCGTTGCACTGGGCGGCTGGCTGTACTGGAGCACCAACATCCGTAACGAATTCCTGTCTCCCGACCAGCAGCGTGACCTGCAGGTGCGCTACGAGCGTGAGCTGTCGAAGTACAGGAACCTGCCGCAACCCCGCATCATCGCCGTCGACAACCGCGTGGACCTGCACCCGGAAACCCAGTCGATGGTCATCGATGCCGACTGGACGGTGCGCAACACCCACCCTGCCCCGATCAGTGACATCCACATCGCGATGGGCGATGACCGCACGCTGGTCAAGGTAGACCTGGGCGGGCAGACCCTGGCCTTCCACGATGTCGACCTGGGTTACCGCATCTACCGCCTGGCCACGCCGCTGCAGCCCGGCGAGCAGCGCCAGGTGCATTTCCGCGTCGAACAACAACCCAAGGGCATCACCGCCGGCCAAGCACCCAGCAACATCGTGGACAACGGCGCGTTCTTCAACAGCACCCTGCTGCCGTCATTCGGCTACGACCCGGGCAGCGAGCTGGAGGACCGCAACGAGCGGCGCAAGCGCGGGCTGGGTGAGCCGACCCGCATGCCGAAGCTGGAGGATGAAGCGGCACGCGCCAACACCTACATCTCCAACGACGCCGACTGGCTGGACTTCCGTACCACCATCTGCACCGCACCGGACCAGGTTGCGCTGGCCCCAGGCTATCTGCGGCACGAGACGACGGTGAACGGCCGCCGCTGCTTCAGCTATGCGATGGACCGGCCCATGCTCAACTTCTACGCCTATCTGTCGGCGCGCTGGCAGGTGAAGAAGGGCATGTACAAGGACATCCCGATCGAGGTGTACTTCGACCCGGCCCATGCCTACAACGTGGACCGCATGATCGAGGCAGTGCAGAAGTCGCTGGCCTATTACGAGGCGAACTTCACCCCCTACCAGCACCGTCAGGTGCGCATCATCGAGTTCCCCGGCTACCAGAGCTTTGCCCAGTCCTTCGCCAACACCATCCCCTACTCCGAGTCGATCGGTTTCATCGCCGACCTTCGCGATCCGGACAAGGTGGACTACGTGTTCTACGTCACCGCGCACGAGATCGCCCACCAGTGGTGGGCACACCAGGTGATCGGCGCCAACATGCAGGGCGCCACGGTGTTGTCCGAATCGCTGGCCCAGTACTCGGCGCTGATGGTGATGGAGCAGGAGTACGGCCGTGCGCACATGCGCCAGTTCCTGAAGACCGAACTGGACCGTTACCTGGCCGGCCGTGGCGGCGAGCGCATCGAGGAACTGCCGCTGGAGCGGGTGGAGAACCAGCAGTACATCCACTACCGCAAGGGTTCGCTGGTGTTCTACCGCCTGCGTGAGGAAATCGGCGAACAGGCGCTGAACCGCGCCCTGCAGCGCTTCCTGCAGGACAAGGGCTACCAGCAGCCGCCGTACACCACCTCGCGGGAGCTGCTGGACTACCTGCGTGCGGAGACCCCGGCCGACCGACAGCAGCTGCTGACCGATCTGTTCGAGAAGATCACGCTGTACGACAACCGGCTGGAGACCGCCAGCGCGCGCAAGCGTGCCGATGGCCGCTACGACGTCACCCTGAAGCTGCACGCCGCCAAGGTCCATGCCGATGGCCAGGGCAAGGAAACGCCGGCCGCGCTGGACGACTGGGTCGAGATCGGCGTGTTCGCCAACGGTCCCTCGGGCAAGGAACGCGACCAGAAGGTGGTGTACCTGCAGCGCCATCACATCACCACGGCAGCGCCGACGATCACGGTGACGGTGGATGCCAAGCCGGACGAGGCCGGTTTCGATCCGTACAACAAGCTGATCGACCGGGTGAGCGAAGACAACCGGCGCAAGGTGACGATGTGATGTGGCGGTGCCGGCCTTCGGGCCGGCACCGACCTCCTACGGCATCCACGCATGGCGCGGATCTACGGGGATGCATCCACGCATGGCGTGGATCTACTGGAATGCATCCATGCGCGGCGTGGATGCCGTACTGCCCGGTTGACGCCCTGGGCTACGCTGCGGGGCCCTGCGAACCGGCCTTCGGCCCCAGCACCGCCAGCAGCACGTAGATCACGATCGACGCTACGGTGCCGAGTGCAGCCAGCAACATGAAGGCAAACTCCGGACGGCCCTGCAGCCCTGCCCAAACGCCCAGATGCCAGGCCGCGCCAAGATTGATCAGCCAGGCGATGACGAACACCGGCCACTGCACGATGCCGACCGCGCTCAGCAATGGCGCGGCGATGAGGGCTGCGACGATGGCGCCGATCAGGAAGACCAGGGCAAGACGGGAATGGCGGGCCGAGGCGGTGCTCATGCGCTCAACCCGCGGACCATCACCAGCACCGGGAAGCCACGCGTGTTGGACTCGACGACGGGCTTCCACCCCAATCGCGCATACAGACCACCGTCCAGCGACTCGGTCTGCAGGTAGAGCTGCGATATGCCCATCGACCGGGCGTGCTTCACTGCGCGTTCGACAAGCGTGCTGGCCAACCCTCGTCCGCGTTGGCTGTCGGCCACATACACACTTCCCAGCCAGTGCTCATACTCGGGAAAACCGGGCATCTCACCGCGCTTGAGCTGCGCGGCGCCGACCACCTGCCCATCGTCGATTGCCGCCAGCAGATGCGGGAATCCCTGCGCGTCCTTGGGCTTGCGCAGCCGCAGACGCTCATCTTCCAGAGTGAAGCCTGCATCCTTTCCCCACTGCGCGTGATACCACTGCGCCAGCTGCTCGCACTCCGGCGCCGCTGGCGCCAGCATCCTGAACTCCATGGGTAACCTCGCTGTCCTGATCGTCCTTCAGGAAAGCATGCTTCACGTCTGCAGTCACTGCAAATTGTTGCAATCAACCAAGCCGTGCATGGGATCGGCTCCGCGGCGATCTGCACCTCAGCCCTGCGCGAAGTCCTTCAGGATCTCGCCGACGCCGCTGGGCGAGATCTCGAAGCCCAGCGTAGTACCCGGGTTGATCACCACGCCGTAGCCGCCCGGCACGCGGCGCAGCACGTCCAGCATCAGCCAGCGGACCTGATGCTCGGCCTGCTGGCTGTAGATGCCCACCCGCGCCGGATCGGTGAACACGGCCACGTGCAGGGTGCCCTGCTTGTCGAACAGCAGCGGATCGAAGCCACTCCCATCGGGCGTGACCAGGCTGCCCGTCAGCAGCACCACCTGGGAAGCAACGAAGGCCTCCATGAATGCCCGGATCGGCACTGTTCCATCCATCGCGGCCTTGAGCAGGGTTTCGATCGGGGTCTGCGGGGCAAGGTTGGTCATGGCAGTACAGGCGCGGCATCAGGGGATGCCTATTGTGCCGGATGCCGCCTCACCGGGTAGTGCCGGCCGCTGGCCGGCAACTGCATTGGCTCCAACGACACGGAGGTTGCCGGCCAGCGGCCAGCATCACCGTTTGCGAGGCCCCGTGGGCGGTCAGCGCTTCAGTCGCTGATCGCGCGCCTGCTGGTCGGCCACGGCCTTGTCCAGTTCGGCCTGCAGGGCCGGCTGCTGCACGTCCGCATCCAGCACAAACACCTTCACCCCGTGCGCCGGCACCTCCGCCTTCAGGCTGCCCTTCACCGTCACCTGGCCGCCGTCCAGCGCGTCGCGCCAGAGGCCGGACTGCAGGTAGCGGTCCACGCTGAAGGTCTTCGCGGCATCGGCCTTGTTCAGCAGCACCAGCGCGGTCTGCGCCACGTCGCCGTGCTGCAGCACGCGGAAGAACACCGCTTCATCGCCCTGCAGACGTTCGTTCACCTGCAGGCCGCGCTGCAACGCAGGCGTACTCTCGCGCAGCTTGGCGATGCGCTGCAGCGGGGCGAAGATCGGGCTCTGCGGGGCTGCATCCACCCGCGGCTGGCCGAAGTAGGCACGGTTGCCGGCGTGCTCGGCGCGGCCGCGCATGAAGCCGGTTTCCGATCCGTAATAGACCACCGGAATACCACGTGCGGTGAACAGCCAGTTATGCGCGTCGATGAAGCCGTTGTCGTTGGCCTGCAGACGCGGCATGTCGTGGTTGTCGTAGAAGCTCATCAGCTCGTACGGGTTGGCGTACGGGCCACCGGTCAGGTGCAGCGGCTCAGCCAGCGTTTCAAAGCCCTTGCCGGCGCTGCCGAAGGCCTGCTCCAGCGCGCCGCGCAGCGGGAAGTCGAGCACGCTGACATTGGCGTTGGCCGGCCAGGTGTGTTCGGCGATGCTGGCGGCGTTGTAGTCGAACGCTTCGCCGAACATGAACATGCCCGGGTGCTGCGCGCGGATGCGGTTGACGAACTCGTGCCACCACGGATGCGGCAGCCAGCCGATGGTATCGATGCGCAGCGCGTCCACGCCCTGCGCGGTCCACTGCAGGTAGGCCCCCACCAGGTAGTCCATCACCGCCGGGTTGTCCTGGTTGAAGTCGCTCAGCTCCGCCAGGTTGCCATCGAAGATCGAGCCGTCCTTGCTGTCGACTGGGCCGATGTTGTTGTAGAACGCGTGCAGCGGATTGTGCTTCGGGTCCAGCTTCTGTGGCGGCAGGTTCTGGTGGTCGGCAATCAGCCTCCCGTCCTTGTCGAAGATCTGGCCGAACTGCGGCTGCCGCTTGGGCATGGTCCAGGCCGGCGAACCATGGTTGCCGACGATGTCCAGCACCACCTTCAGGCCAGCGCCGTGCAGGCCCTTGGTCAACCCTGCAAAGTCCAGGTCCTTGCTTGGCAGGTGTTCGTCAAGTTTGTAGAAGTTGATGCCCCAATAGCCGTGGTAGCCGGTCTTGCCACGGTCGGTCAGGGTACTGGTGCAGCTGATCGGCTTGCTGCCGGTGAAGGCTTCATCCGGGTTGTCGACGATGGGCGTGATCCACACCGCGCCGAAGCCGAGGTTGCGGATGTAGTCGGCATTGTCGAGCACGCCGCGGAAATCGCCACCGAGATAACCGATGTTGCCGTCCACCTTGTCCGGGCACGGCACCGGGATATCGAACGTGCGGCGCTTGCCGCCCTGGTCGCGGTGATCGTTGGACGGATCGCCGTTGACGAAGCGGTCGGTGACTACGAAGTACACCGCGTCGCCGGCGAACGGTTCGGTGGTGCCGACATAGGCAGGGCGTGGCGCAGCCGCAGCGTGGCCAGCGAACAGCACAAGGGATACAGCAACAGACAAGACACCACGCATCACACCACCTCCGGACGGGACGGAACCCGCAACACGCACAGACCCGCAATCAACAGACTGCAGCCACCCAGCACCAGTACATGCATCGGCTGGCCTCCCAGCCATGCGCGCAGGGCGAAACCGAGCGCGCTGGCCGCGACCAGCTGCGGGATCACGATGAAGAAATTGAAGATGCCCATGTACACGCCCATCTTCGCCGCCGGAACGCTGTCCGACAGCAGCGCATAGGGCAATGAAAGGATCGAGGCCCAGGCAAAACCCACGCCGACCATCGACAGCAGCAGCCACTGCGGATCGTCGATGAACATCATCGAGATCAGCCCTGCCCCGCCCAGCCACAGGTTGACCAGGTGGCTCCAACGCAGGCCGATCGCCCGCACCATCGGTGGGATCAGCAGCGCGGCCAGTGCGGCGAAGCCGTTGTAGGCACCGAACAGCACGCCCACCCAGTTGGCGCCTTCGTTGTAGGCCGCCGATTCGACGTCGGTGGAGCCGAAGTGCATGCCGGCCACTGCACGCGTGGTGAAGATCCACATCGCGAACAGGGCGAACCACGAGAAGAACTGCACCCAGGCCAGCCGGCGCATGGTGATCGGCATCGCACGCAGGTCGCCGACGATGGCGGCCAGCATGTGCGTGCCCGGCAGTACCCGTGCCGCCGCCAGCAGTGCACCGTAGCCCGCGCACAGGCCGGCCAGCACATACAGCATCTTGTCGCCCTGGCGCCACGCGATCAGCGCCGCCAGCAGCACGCCGAGCCCCAGCCACAGCGCAACCTGCGCCCACGGCGCAGGGCCGGTGACCGCAGTGCCGGCGTGGTGCGCCGGTGGTTCGGCGTCATCGAAGCTGGCCAGCTCGTCGGGCGAATACTCACGTGTGCTGACCACCGTCCAGGTGATCGCCGCCAGCAGCACCACCGCGCCGAAGTAGAACGCATAGCGCACAGTGTCGGGCACCTCGCCCGCCGCTGCCGTGTTGGCAACGCCGAAGTGGGCCAGGATGAAGGGCAGGAAGCTGGCAACGATGGCACCGATGCCGATGAAGAAGCTCTGCATCGCATAGCCAGCCGGGCGCTGCCGCGGTGCCAGCTGGTCGCCGACGAAGGCGCGGAACGGCTCCATCGACACGTTGATCGAGGCATCCAGCACCCACAGCGTGCCGGCCGCGATCCACAGCGTTGGCGAGTTCGGCATCACCAGCAGGGCCAGCGTGGTCAGCACCGCGCCGATCATGAAGAACGGGCGGCGCCGTCCCCAGCGCGTCCAGGTGCGGTCGGACAGGTAGCCGATCACCGGCTGCACCAGCAGACCGGTCAGCGGTGCGGCGATCCACAGCCCCGGCACCGCCTCCATGTCCGCACCCAGCGTTTCGAAGATGCGGCTGGCGTTGGCGTTCTGCAGGGCAAAGCCGAACTGAATGCCAAGGAAGCCGAAGCACATGTTCCAGATCTGCCAGAACGACAACTGCGGCTTTGCAGGACGACTCATCGTGCGTCCTCTGCTGCCGCCACCGGCGCGACCTTCAGCGCCTGCACCTGGGCCTGGTTGAGCACGCCGTCGCGCCCGCCCTTGCCGCCGGTGTAGTGCGCGAAGTGCTGCAGCGCGCTCATGTTGAAGCCCTCTTCCAGGGTGACCGTGCAGCGCCCCTTGGGCACCGCGAAGGTTGCGGCGGTCGAGTCCTGCGCCGCCACGCTGTGCGGCAGCGTCACCGTGTGCCGCTGGAGCGGCTGGCCCTTGCACTGCACGGCCAGCTGTTTCACCGCCGCAGTCACACCGGTGTTGATCGGGCCGTTCGAGTTGGTGTACTGCAGGCGCAGGCGCACGTGGCCCGCCTTGGCGGCGTTGAACTGCCACTGCCGGCTGCCACGCAGCACCTGCTGCGGACCGACGCAGACCATCGGGCTGTGCAGTGATTCCAGCCCACCTTCGCGACGGGTCAGGCTCAGGCAGTGCTGCAGGCCATCATCGCCGACGCGCACCTGGCCCTTGCTGACAGTGGCCACGACACCGTCCTGCCACAGCACCTGTCCGGCGGCGACTGCGACGGTCCAGCCCTTGCCACTGCGCTTTGCCTGCGGCGCCAGCGGCGTGGCCGGCGCACGTGCATTGGCATCGGCGCGCGGCACATCACGGTTCGCCGCTGCCGGCGCGGCGACCAGCTGCACGGTCGTCGTGGCGCCGCGCGTGCGCGTCTTGCCCGCGACCAGCAAGCCAGCGCCCACCTGCTTCGGGCGCTCCAGCACATAGCGCTTGCCGCCCGACTCGAGACTGATCCGCTTCTGCTTTCCGAACAGCTCCGGCACCAGCTCGGCCGGCAGCTTGGGCTGCACGCGACCGTCGTCCTGCACGCCGAACACGCCCTCGGTCACCATCGACAGATAGCCGGCCACCGACCACAACTGGCGCTCGGAGTTGACCACCGGACCACTCAAGGCACCTTCGTCCACGTGCACAGCCTGGGTGACCAGCTCGTAGTTCTCCATGTTGGATCCAGCCAACGCCGCCCCCTGCATCAACGAGCGGATCTCGGCGGCAATGCGCGGCGCATCGTCCACCTTGCGCGCCGCGCGCAGCGAGTACGCGCTGACGAACGGCCAGATCGCGCGGTTGTGGTAGATCGGCTGCTGCGCCTCCTGCGGCCATACCACCGGACTGCCGGCAGCACCCATCGGATAGCCCGCCAGCGCACGGCGCGCGCGCTCAGCAGGCAGCACGTCGGCGAGGATGCCCAGCGACAGGCCGAGCAGATCGATCTTGGCGTACGGCACCGGATGCGCCGCTTCGCCGATGTAACTCATGTACTGGCCCATGTCTTCGCGCCAGAACCGTGTGTCGATCTGCACCGCCAGTGCGTCGGCCCAGCCCTTGTACTGTTCGCTGCGTTCGTCGCCCAGCTGCGCGGCCATCTGCTGCGCCAAGCGCAGTGCCTGGTAATGCAGCACGTTGGTGGACAGTGCGTAGGAGTCGCCGATGAAGCGCACGTCCTCGCGTGTCCAGTCCGGATAGGTCTGCTCGCGCCAATCGAGGAACGAGGTCTCACCGCGATACAGGCCCATCTGCGCGTCGAACACCATCGCTCGATCCTGCGCCAGCGTGCCCTGCAGCGCCTGCCAGACCTGCTCGGCAAACGCAGGGTCATCGACCAGGTGGCGTGCGGCCAGGAACCACACCACGCGGTCGCTGCTGATCGGCCAGCTGCCGCCGGAGCCGGTGTCCTGGGCCACGAACAGGCCAGGCGTATGCCCGTCGCGCGCCGCCGACAACTTGAACTGCAGTGACTGCCGGGTACGCTTCGGGTCCAGCTTGGCCAGCGCCAGGTCGGCAGCAAAGCTGACGTCGCGCGTCCACACGTACGGCCAGCGCGCGCCGGTCTGGAAGCACTCGCACGGCACCGGACGGCCTTCGTCGAAGGCCGGATCACGGATGGCATCCACCCGGTCCTGGTCCATTTCCTGCTGGGCCAGTGCGAACAGCGCGTCGAACATCACGCTGCCGGTCTGGCTGCGCATGGGCGCGGCGGCGATGCGCACCTCGCCGCGCCCTTCCGGTGTGCGCGTATGCAGGACGAAGCTGCCCTTGGCAGCGGCTTCGGCGCGCGCCTGGCGGCCGTCGAATGTCAGGTCGGCCGCGTGCGCGGTCGTCCCCAGCGCTGCCCCCAGGGCAGCGGTCAGGCAAATGATCTTCAGCATCGAAGCGGCAGACCGGCTTGCGCCCGTCGACCTCCCTCCCTCTCTGCACCGTTGTGGGTCCGCACTGCCGTTGCCGGCGTGCGGGCGCGGCACCTCCCTCAAGGTGCCTTGGCCCCATGGTAGACGCGGGGCTGTCGGCTGCGTCCAGCTGCATACGTATTCATGGCGCGCAGTACAGGCGCGCCTACCGTGCTGGCTTATGGTCCGGGTCTGTCAACGGCGCCTTGGGAGGGGAAATGCCGACGTCATCCACAACGGTACGCGCAGTGTTCGCGCACGCCTTCGGCCTGGTCCTGCTGGGATTGGCCACGCTGGCACAGGCGGCTGCGCCGCAGATCGCCAGCGTCGAATCACCGGACAAGGTACTGAAGGTCAGCCTGGTGCTGGACGGCGGAACCGCGCGCTACCGCGTCGAGCGCCTCGGCCAGACCGTGGTGGCCGATTCGAAACTGGGTTTCGAACTGCGCGATGGTCGTCTCGACCGCGACTTCAGCCTGCTGGCGCAGGAACGCCGCAGTGTCGACGACCGCTGGGAACAGCCCTGGGGCGAGCGCCGCCTCACCCGCAACCACTTCAACGAACTGACCGTGCATCTGGCCGAAACCACCGGCAGCAAGCGCCGGTTGGACGTGGTGTTCCGCGTCTACGACGACGGCCTGGGGTTCCGCTACGTGTTTCCCGAGCAACCAAACCTGCGCGAAGCGATCATCGATGACGAACTGACCGAGTTCGCCATCGCACCGGAGTCCACCGCCTGGTGGATACCCGCGGGCGAGCCGATCCACTACGAATACCTGTACCAGCGCACGCCGCTGCGCGAAGTTCCGCTGGTGCACACGCCGATGACCCTGCGCAGCCACGACGGCCTGCACGTGGCCATCCATGAAGCGGCCCTGGTCGACTACGCCGGCATGTGGCTGCGCCGCACCGAGGGCCAGCGCCTGCGCGCGCAGCTTTCGCCTTCGGCCGAAGGCTGGAAGGTACGCCGCGCCCTGCCCTTCGCCACGCCATGGCGCACCCTGCAGATTGCCGACCGCGCTGGCGGGCTGGTCGAGTCCGACCTGATCCTCAACCTCAACGAGCCCAATGCGTTGGGCGATGTGAGCTGGGTGAAACCCGCCAAGTACCTGGGCGTGTGGTGGTCGATGCACCTGGATGAAGAAAGCTGGGCGACCGGGCCGAAGCACGCTGCGACCACCGCCAAGACGAAGAAGGTGATTGACTTCGCCGCCGCGCACGGCTTCCGTGGCGTGCTGGTGGAAGGCTGGAACCCCGGCTGGGACGGCAACTGGGTCGGCAACGGCTACGACTTCGACTTCACCCGCGCCACGCCGGATTTCGACATCGAAGCGCTTTCGGCCTATGGGCTGAAAAAGGGCGTGCACCTGATCGGTCACCATGAAACCGGCTGTGCCATCGAGCACTACGAAGACCAGCTGGATACTGCGCTGGACCTGTACGCGCGGCTGGGCGTGGATCAGTTCAAGACCGGCTACGTCTGCGACGACGGTCAGGTTGATCGCCGCAACCCGGCCGGCGGCCCGCTGTGGCGCGAGTGGCACGACGGGCAGTTCATGGCCCGTCATCACCTGAAGGTGGTGCAGGAAGCCGCGCGCCGGCGCCTGTCGGTGAATCCGCACGAGCCGATCAAGGACACTGGCCTGCGTCGCACCTACCCGAACTGGATTTCGCGCGAAGGCGCACGTGGCATGGAATACAACGCCTGGGGCCAGCCACCGAATCCGCCCGAGCATGAGGTCAACCTGGTGTTCACCCGCATGCTGGCCGGGCCAATGGATTACACCCCCGGCATCCTCAGCCTGAAGGGCCGCCACGGCCAGGCCATTCCCAGCACGCTGGCCCGCCAGCTCGCCCTGTACGTGGTGCTGTACAGCCCCATCCAGATGGCCGCTGACCTGCCCGAGCACTACCTGCAGCACCGCGACGCGTTCCGCTTCATCGAGGACGTCGCGGTGGACTGGGAGCAGAGCCGCGTGCTCGACGGCGAGGTCGGCGACTACGTGACGATCGTGCGCCGCGACCGCAACAGCCGCGACTGGTTCCTCGGCAGCATCACCGATGAGAACGGCCGCGTGCTGCCCGTGTCGCTGGGCTTCCTGGAGCCGGGCGTGCGTTACCGCGCCGAGGTCTACCGCGATGGCGACGGCGCGGATTTCCGCAGCAATCCATTCGCCTTCAAGCGCGACACCCGCGAGGTCAGCAGCACCGATTCACTCACCCTGGTGCTGGCGCCGGGCGGCGGCCAAGCCATCCGATTCTCCCCGCTTTGAATATCCCGGTAGTGCCGGCCGCTGGCCGGCAACCATCCGCATCGCAACGATGCCGGCCAGCGGCCGGCACTACCGGAATGATGGTCTGGAATCGATTACAACCCTGCAAACGCCATTGAATACGTATGCAGGGTGATTCCCACGAAGAACGCGCTGCCTACCATAGCGGCGACGACAGCGGCCACCGCGTCGCACGTCCTCGACGTCATCGGGACGACCACGAATCGCACTACAACATTGCCTGGGAGGGGAAAATGTTGAACCACAAGCGCAGTGCGCTGAGCATCGCGTTGGCCGTAGTACTGACGCCGTCGCTGGCAGCAGCACAGTCCACGCAGACCACCGCAACCCCACCGACCGGCACTACCGCCACCAACCTGGATACCGTGCAGGTCACCGGCATCCGACGCGGCATCGAAAGCGCCATCGCGACCAAGCAGGACGCCACCTCGGTGGTCGAAGCCATCTCCGCCGAGGACATCGGCAAGTTGCCCGACGTCAGCATCGCCGAATCGATCTCGCGCCTGCCCGGCCTCGCCGCACAGCGTGTGGCCGGTCGTGCGCAGGTGATCAGCGTGCGCGGCCTGTCACCGGATTTCGCCACCACCCTGCTCAACGGCCGTGAAGTGGTCAGCACCGGCGACAACCGCGGCGTCGAGTTCGACCAGTACCCGTCCGAGCTGGTCAACGGCGTGACGGTGTACAAGACCCCGGATGCGGCACTGGTCGGCCAGGGCCTGTCGGGCACCATCGACATGCAGACCGCGCGTCCGCTCAGCTTCCCCGACCGCGTCATCGCGATCAGCGGGCGCTACCAGAAGAGTTCGCTGGGCCGCGCCGCCGACACCGACCCGTACGGCAACCGCTTCAGCGCCAGCTACATCGACCAGTTCCTGGACAAGACGCTCGGCATCGCCATCGGCTACGCGCACAGCGACATGCCGATCCAGGAAAACCAGGTCGGTCTGTACGAGCCGTGGACCACCGAGCACACCACCAACGGCAACCGCCCGGGTGTTGCCGCTGGCACCTATTTCACCGATGGCATCAAGGCGTTGCGCCGCACCGGCAACAACAAGCGCGATGGCGTGATGGCCACGATCCAGTTCCGGCCGAACAACAGCTGGACCAGCACCTTCGATGCGTTCCACACCGAAGCCGAGCAGATCGACACCGCCAACCAGTTCGAACTGAACCTCAGCAACTACAACGGCAACTACACCCCTGGCCTGCTGGTCAGCAATCCGCAGGTCAATGCCAATGGCACCTTCACCGGCGGCACCGCCAGTGGCGTGTACCCGCTGGTGCGCGGCATGTACAACAAGCGCAAGGACAAGATCGATGCGTTCGGCTGGAACAACGAGTTCACCTTCGGCAGCGTCAAGCTGGTCGCCGACCTGAACTACTCCAAGGCCACCCGTGACGAGCTGAACCTGGAAAACAACCTGCAGCTGACCCCGATGCCGCAGCTGGATACGGTCGGCGTGCAGTTCCGCCAGGATGGCTTCTCGCAGATCAGCCCGGGCCTGAACTACTCCAACCCGGACGCGCTGTTCCTGACCAACACCATCTACGGTTCTGGTTACGGCAAGGTGCCGAAGGTGGAAGACCGCCTGAAGGGCGGCAAGCTGGCCGCGACCATCGCCCTGCCGGAAGCAATGGCGTCCTGGGCACCGGACCTCGATATCGGCGTGAACTATGCCGACCGCCGCAAGGTGAAGACCCAGTCTGAAGGCAACATCCTGCTGGGCGCGCAGGGCGATGCCAACATCGCATCGGATCTGCAGTACCGCCCGGTCAACCTCGGCTTCGCCGGTCTGGGCACCATCCCGGCCTGGAACGTGCCGGGCGCGGTCGGTCGCTACATGACCTTCAATCCGGTCGACAACCTCGACTACCTGATTCCCAAGTCGTGGACGGTGCAGGAAAAGATCACCACCGCCTGGGCACGCCTGAACATCAACACCGACATCGGCGTGGTCGGCGTGCGCGGCAACATCGGCGTGCAGATGCAGCACACCGACCAGAGCTCGGACTCGCGTTACTGGGACAGCTCACAGGCGGCCGGCAACAACATCCAGCCCTACTCGGATGGCCGCAAGTACAACGACTGGCTGCCAAGCTTGAACCTGGCCTTCATGTTCCCGCACGAGCAGACCCTGCGCTTTGCCGCAGCCAAGCAGGTCGCCCGCCCGCGCGTGGACCAGATGCGGGCCGGCCTGGAGTTCGGTGTGGATACCGCTACCGGTCGCCCCGGCGGCAGTGGCGGCAATCCGCTGCTGGATCCGTGGCGCGCCACCGCGCTGGATCTGTCCTACGAGAAGTACTTCGGCGAAAAGGCCTACGTGGCCGCCGCGATCTTCTACAAGGACCTGAAGAGCTACGTCTACACCCAGTCGGTGGACAACTACGACTTCACCGGGCTGCTGGGCAACTATGTGCCGCCGCCGGGCATGGTGGTGCCGGTGCTGCCGACCGGCACCTTCTCGACCCCGGTGAACGGCAAGGGCGGTACGCTGAAGGGCCTGGAGCTGACCGCGTCGTTCCCGCTGGACATGCTGACCGACAGCCTGCGTGGCTTCGGCGTGCAGGCCAGCGCGACCTTCAACAAGAGCGACATCCAGATCCTGGATCCGGAAAGCGCGTCCAGCGTGGGCACCGACCCGATCAGCCTGCCCGGCCTGTCCAAGCGCGTGTACAACTTCACTGCCTACTACGAGCGTAGTGGCTTTGAAGCACGCGTGAGCCAGCGCCGCCGTTCGGACTTCATCGGCGAGATCGGCAACTTCAACGGCAACCGCACCCTGCGCTACGTGGTGGGCGAGAACGTGACCGATGCGCAGATCAGCTACACCTTCAGCGACAGCAGCAGCCTGCGCGGGCTGACCCTGCTGCTGCAGGGAAGCAACCTGACCAACGAGCCGTACCGCACCTACGCCGGCACGCGGGATCGCCCGCTGGAGTACATCGAGTGGGGCCGCACCTACATGCTGGGCGTGAACTACAAGTTCTGACCTGCACGGTACTGCCGGCCGCTGGCCGGCAATCACCCCACCGGTAGCGCCGGGCCATGCCCGGCGAGCCGATCAGTAGTGCCAGGCCATGCCTGGCAATCCCACAGGAAGCAGGACCGGAAACCCGCTGCACAGGCAGCGGGTTTTCTTTTGCGCGCGTGCCGACAGATGATCGGCAAGGCCCATCCACGCATGGCGTGGATCTACCCGATTGGCATCGCATCCATGCATGACCGGGATCCATTCGGCACACCCCAGGTAGATCCGCGCCATGCGTGGATGCCGATCACCGGAACATCGCCTCTCCAGTAGATCCACGCCATGCGTGGATGCTCTGCACCGGAACCGCGCCCACAAAAAAGGGACGGGGCGCTTCGGCCCCGTCCCCGCAAGTACCGCCACCGGAGAAATCGGTCAGCTGCGTCGTGCGCAATACACCGCGCGCGGCGGCAGCTGGAGTTCATTGCCCTGCACCGTCCCCGCATCCGGACCAGGTACGGCCACCTGCTGCCAGGTGCCCGCCGGCAGCGGATGGGTCACCGCCTCGGCCGACAGGTTGAAGGCCAGCAGGAGAGTTTCATCTGCAAGCATACGCTCGAACAGCAGCACTGGCTCGGCACTGTCCAGGAACCGGATGTCGCCGTGCAGCAGGGCCGGCTGGGTGCGGCGCCAGGCCAGGAAGCCACGGAACGCCGACAGCACTGAATCCGGATCCTGCGCCTGCACCGCCACCGCCGCAGCCTGGTGCTCGGCCGGGATCGGCAGCCACGGCTTGCCGGTGGTGAAGCCGGCCAGCGGCGCGTCGATCCACGGCAGCGGCGTGCGGCAGCCGTCGCGGCCCTTGAAGTTCGGCCAGAAGGTGATGCCATACGGGTCCTGCAGCGCCTCGAACGGCACCTCGGCCTCGGCCAGGCCCAGCTCCTCGCCCTGGTACAGACAGACCGAGCCGCGCAGTGAGCACAGCAGCGCCACCAGCATCCGCGCCAGTCGCGGGTCGGCCGGATGCCCGCCCCAGCGGCTGACCGCCCGCTCCACATCGTGGTTGGACACCGCCCAGCACGGCCAGCCCTGGGTCATCGCCGCTTCCAGTCGCGACACCGTGTCGCGGATGTAGCCCGCGCTGTAGTCGTTGACCAGCAGCTCGAAGCTGTAGCCCATGTGCAGGCGGCCATCCTGGGTGTATTCGGCGGTGGTCGCCAGCGAGTCCTCCGAAGAGATCTCGCCCAGGCTCACCGCCCCCGGGTACTCGTCCAGCAGGGCCCGCAGCTGCTCCAGAAACGGCAGGTTCTCCGGCTGGGTGTTGTTGTAATAGTGGTACTGGTAGGCGTACGGGTTGTCCGCGCTGAAGCCGCGGCCGACGCGCTTGTCGGCCGGCTTGGGCGGGTTGTCGCGCAGCTGCGCGTCATGGAAGCAGAAGTTGATCGCATCCAGTCGGAAGCCATCCACGCCCCGGTCCAGCCAGAAGCGCACGTTGTCCAGGGTCGCCTGCTGCACCTCCGGGTGATGGAAATTCAGGTCCGGCTGGTCCACCAGGAAGTTGTGCAGGTAGTACTGCTCGCGGCGCGGCTCCCACTGCCAGGCGCCGCCGCCGAACAGCGACAGCCAGTTGTTGGGCGGGGTGCCGTCCTCGCGCGGATCCACCCACACATACCAGTCCGCCTTCGGGTTGCTGCGGTCCTGCCGGCTCTCGCGGAACCAGGCATGGTCGATCGAGGTATGGCTGAGTACCTGGTCGATCATCACCTTCAGGCCAAGACCATGCGCCTTGGCCAGCAGCCGGTCGAAGTCGTCCAGGCTGCCGAACAGCGGATCGACATCGCGGTAGTCGGCGATGTCATAGCCGAAGTCGGCCATCGGCGATCGGAAGAACGGCGAGATCCAGATCGCATCCACGCCCAAGGCGGCGATATGGTCCAGGCGCTGGATGATGCCCGGCAGGTCGCCTACCCCGTCGCCGTTGGCGTCGAGGAAACTGCGCGGGTAGATCTGGTAGATGACGGCTCCGCGCCACCATGGATAGTGCGACATCGACAGCCCCCCTCCGGGCATGCGGGACCCGCTGCAAGCGGGCTGAAAACCAACTCCCGCAAGCTTAGCGGGGGCCCACGACGATGGCGCTGCCTGCATACGTATTCACGCCGGACACCGTGGTCGGCGGCGTCCGGCGGCGGCCTGGGAACCGGTTTCCTCCCCAATTCACAGGCAACGCCTATAATCAGGGATGAGCCTGAAAGCCTGATCGCATGACCATCACTGAAGACACCCGTCCCGCCCTGGGCCTGTCCCAGATCCAGTCGCTTGCCGCAGCCGACATGGCTGCCGTCGATGCCCTGATCCGCCGCCGGCTGTCCTCGGATGTGGTGCTGATCAACCAGATCGCCGACCACATCATTTCCGCGGGCGGCAAACGCCTGCGGCCGATGCTGGTGATGCTGGCCGGCCATGCGGTCGGCGGCGCCGGCCCCGAGCACCACCAGCTGGCTGCGATCATCGAGTTCATCCACACCTCCACCCTGTTGCACGACGACGTGGTAGACGAATCCAGCCTGCGGCGCGGCCGCAGCACCGCCAATGCACTGTGGGGCAACGCGCCCAGCGTGCTGGTGGGCGACTTCCTGTACTCGCGCAGCTTCCAGCTGATGGTCGAGCTGGACCGGATGTCGGTGATGCAGATCCTGGCCGACACCACCAACCGCATCGCCGAAGGCGAAGTGCTGCAGCTGCTGCACGTGCACAACCCGGACACCGACGAAGCGGCCTACCTGCGCGTGATCGAGCGCAAGACCGCGGTGCTGTTCGCCGCCGGTACCCGCCTGGGTGCACTGGCCAGCGGCGTCGATGAAGCCACCCAGCAGGCCCTGTACGACTACGGCATGCACCTGGGCTACGCGTTCCAGATCGCCGATGACGTGCTGGATTACTCGGCCAACGCCGACGAGCTGGGCAAGAACCTCGGTGACGACCTGGCCGAGGGCAAGGCCACGCTTCCGTTGATCCACGCCATGGCCCATTCGGATGAAGCCACCCGCCAGCGCCTGCGCGAGATCGTGCAGAACGGCGACGCCTCGGCGATGCCGGAAGTGCTGGCTGCGATTCACGCGACCGGTGGCCTGGACTACAGCCGCCGCCGCGCCGAGGAATATGCCGAAGCCGCCGAACGCGCGCTCGACGGCCTGGCCGAGAACGATGCCGTCGCCGCCCTGCGCGGCCTGGCGCGCTACGCGGTACAGCGTTCGCACTGACGGCATTCGGTAGTGCCGGCCGCTGGCCGGCATTCCCGATAGCACCCGCAGCATCGGGAGGTTGTCGGCGAGCGGCCGGCACTACCTCTGTATCGCGTCAACGCGTCTCGAAACGCTCCTCGAAGAACTCATCCAGTGCCTTCCAGGCGCGCTTGGCGGCGCGTTCGTTGTACTGGCAGCCGGGCGGGCTGTTGGCATCGCGCTCGGCAAAGCAGTGCACCGCACCGCTGTAGTTGGTGAACTCCCAGTCCACCTTGGCCGCATCCATTTCCTTCTGGAAGCTGCCGATATCCTCGGCGGTCACGCTCTTGTCGTCGGCACCGTTCAGCACCAGCACCGACGGATGGCTGCCGCCGGCCTGCGCCGGCAATGGCGAGCCGAGCCCGCCATGCAGGCTGACCACACCCGCCAGCGGCGCGCCGGCGCGGGCCAGTTCCAGCACCGTGGTACCACCGAAGCAGAAGCCCACCGCGCCGATCCGGCTGGCGTCCAGCGGCGCCTTGCCCGCTTGTGCCTTCAGTACGTTGACCGCCTCCAGCGCCCGCGCCCGCAGCAGTGGCCGGTCGTTGCGCAGCTTGGTCGCCACCGGACCGGCCTCGGCATCGGTCTTCGGTCGCACGCCCTTGCCGTACACATCGGCCACCAGCACCACGTAGTCATCGCCAGCCAGCTGCTTGGCCTTTTCAATCGCCGATTCGTTCACGCCCTTCCAGTTCGGCACCATCACCAGCCCTGGGCGCTTGTCGTGGTCGCCATCGTCATAGACCAGCACACCACTGAAGGTCGTGCCCTGGTGCTTCCACTCCACCGGCTGCGTCTTCATCGCCGCCCACGCTGGCATCGCCGCCAGCCCCAGGATCACCGCCACACCGCAACGCCAACGGTTCATGAGCTTGCTCCAGAAAAAGGGGACGGAGGGGATTAAGCCGTAATCGCCCCTCCCGCGTCGCATTCTGCATTGGCTGCGTGACGCAGGTGTGGTTGGATACCACCTGATCCCCTCCGCCCCTTTTCTGCATGAACCCTGTCGAACGCTTTCTCTCCGGCCTGATCCCGCGCTTGCCCGAAGACGATGCCCCGCAATGGGCATGGACCGAAGGCGCCAGCGACGCCGATCTGCAACGCCTGCGCGCGCAGTGGCCGCAGGTTCCCGCCAGCCTGGTCGAGCTGCTGTCGCGCGTGGACGGCACGCACTTCCGCCAGTACCCGAAGGGCGAGGTCTGCGTGCTGATGCTGGGCTCGGACGTCGGCGACTATCCGTACTACCTGCGCTCGGTGGCGCAGATCTTCGAAGACCAGCAGCAGTGGGACGACAGCATCCGCTCCATCTACGAAGAATGGCTGGATGAAGAACCGGAGATCCTCGGTGCCGGCATCGATGCCGACCTGCCGATGAGCCGTCGCCTGTGCTTCTCGCACTGCATGAACAACGGCGGCACCTCGATGCTGTACCTGGATTTCGATCCCGCACCCGGCGGCAGCGTCGGCCAGGTGGTGCGCTATCTGCACGACCCGGACAGCTATGCAGTGATCGCACCCAGCTTCGATGCGTACCTGCAGCAGTTGATTGATCGCGATTACGCGTTCATCAACGAAGACGAATGAAGGCAGCCGAGCGTGAGCTCGGCTCTACAGTAGATCCACGCCATGCGTGGATGCGACACCCCGGATTGCCGGCCAGCGGCCGGCACTACCGTCAGGCGATCCCGATCCCCGGAATCGCGCTGATGGTGTCCGGGTCGAACCCGGCCAGTTCGGCGAAATGCCGCCCGCGTGCAACGTAATCGCGGTAGGCGCCATAGCTCGGCGCCCCCGGCGACAGCAGCACCACCCCACCCTGCTCGCCCAGTGCGCGACGCGCCAGCGCCATCGCGTCGGGCAGATCGGCAGCAGCATGCAGGCCGAAACGGCCGGCGTCGGCCAACGGCTGCAGCATCGCGTGGATGCGCGGGCCGTTGCTGCCCATGGTCACGATCTCCACCGGCGGCACGTCGTGCGCCATGTGCTGCATGAAGTCGGTCCAGTCCAGGCCGCGATCATGCCCGCCCACCAGCAGCGCGATGCGCTGGCCGGCGAAGCACTCCAGCGCAGCCAGGCTGGCATGCGGCGTAGTGCTGATCGAGTCGTTGATGTAGGTGAGGCCATCGGCCTCGCCAATCCGCTGCAGGCGGTTCGGCAGCGGCCGGAAATCCTGCACGGCCGGCGCCAGCGCCACCGCATCCAGGCCCAGCGCCTCCAGCGCGGCCAGCACCGCGCACAGGTTGCCGCGGTTGTGGCGGCCCGGCAGTGGCGTGTTGCGGGTATCGAACACCGCCTGCTCGCCGCGATGCACGATGTCGCCGCGCATATGCCAGCCCTGCGGCTGGTTGAACCAGACCACCTCGCTGGCGGGCAGCGACAGCGCCGCCAGATGCGGGTCTGCGGCATTGAGCACGGCAACGCGCGGCGCGGCCCCGGTCACCAGCTGCAGCTTGTCTTCGATGTAGCGCTGTTCACTGCCGTGCCAGTCCAGGTGTTCCGGGAACAGGTTCAGCACCACGGCTACCTGCGGGTGCGCACCGCTACGCGCGACCTCACTGGTCTGGTAGCTGGACAGCTCCACCGCCCAGTACGCAGGCGCGGGTTGCGGGTCCAGCACTTCCAGCAACGGCAGCCCGATGTTGCCGACCAGGCCCGTGCGATTCCCGGCTGCGCGCAGCAGGTGCGCGACCAGCGCGGTGGTGGTGCTCTTGCCCTTGGTGCCGGTCACGCAGATGGTGTCGCGCACGGTGCCATCGTCGTCGGCATGTTCGGCAAACCACAACGCCGTGCCACCGATGAAGACGGTGCCCTGTTCCGCCGCCGCCAACGCGATCGGCAGATACGGGCTGATGCCTGGCGACTTGATCACCACCTCGAAGGAAGCCAGCGCTTCGGCTGTGGGTTCGCCGCGTACATCCAGCGCGCCCTGCGTTTCCGCACGCGCGGCCTCGACCTCACCGGCCGGACAGAACAGGCTCAGGCCAAGCGACGGCAGGCGCGCACGCAACACCGCAAACGCAGCCCGCCCCTCACGGCCCCAGCCCCACAGCGCAACGCGCTTTCCTTCAAGCTGCGAAATCTTCACGCACCCGTTCCCACAGCGTCGCCGGAATACGATGTTCGCCCTGCAGCTGCATCAGTGGTGCCAGCTCCAGTTCTGCCGCATCCAGCTGCGGCCGGATTTCATTGCAGAAGCGCTTCACCAGCGCGTCTTCCTTCCACTCCGGGCGCTGTGCCAAAGTCGCCATCGCCGCACGCGATTCGCGGCCTTCGCCCACGCATTCGAACGGCTTGTGGTCCTGGAATTCCAGCAGCGCGTCGAAGCCACCGGCCTGCTCGATGTCATCCAGCAGGTTGCGGCCAAAGATGCGCACCAGGCGGGTCTTCGGCATGAACGGGGCCAGCGCCAGGAACACGAAGTGGCACTTCGGGCAGACGCCGCACCAGCGGTTCACCGGGCGCTCGCCAAGGATGTGGAAGTTGCGGTTGCAGCTGGAGAAATGCGCGTCGTAGAAATCGCTCTTGGCGAACTGGCGGGCCACCGCCAGCTCCGACATCGGCCGCAGCAGCGAGTAGTACTGCAGGTCGGCGGCCACCTGTTTCTGCACGTACATACCGAAGCCCTGCTCGAACGCCCAGCCCTTCGACCACTGGTGATTGACCTCGCCGGTGCCCGGAATCTGGCTGCCGTAACTGGCTGATCGTTCGTTGGAGAACACCACCTGATCCACGCCCTGCAGCAGCGCGGCCAGCACCATGATCGCCGAATTCACCGCGGTCACCGGGATGTGGCCGTTCCATGCGCCCTGGCGGTTGAGCTCGAACAACTCCGGCGCCAGCGCGCGACCGAGGTTCAACGTCGGCAGCCCGGTGCGCTCGGCACAGGCACGGATCAACTGCGAACCACCAATCCAGGTCACCGTCTCGTCCACGCCGGCGCGACGCAGCGCTTCGATGCTGACCAGCGAATCCTTGCCGCCACCGATGGCCACCAGCGCATGCGCCTGCAGGCCCAGCACCGGTGCCTGCACCGTTTCACCCTGCACCGGCAGGCGGAAACGCCCACGCAGGTTCAGGCCGTTGCGGTAGGCGAACTCACCCAGGCCGTTGAGGTAGATGGTCTCCACCAGCGCCGCGGTATCGGCATCGATGCTGTAGCTGTCGATGCTGACCGTATCGGGCACACCGGCCTTGTAGTAGCTCACACCGGCAATCAGGTGCAGCAGCCGCAGCGCGCGATGCACGGCGTCGGCACGCGCCGGCTCCAGCACGAACGGGGCGCCGGGCACGGTAACGGTTTCCACCATTTCCGGGCCGTCATCGAAGGCGTAGACCAGCTTGGCCACGCCGGTGTCCGCGGCGAATTCGCAGCGGACGAAGCGGAAGCGGGAAACCTGGTGTTTATCGAAAGCAGTCATGGTGAATCCAGTTCAAGCACGGTCAGGCACGTGCCCGCGCGCAGGCGCGGGACGTGTCGGTGGGCGGGTGCAGGGCGCGGAAGGAGGCGATCATTCGATCACGTCCTCGCGCGGCATCGCCCGTTGGTTGTAGGTGTTGGACATCACATAGCCGTAGGCACCGGCGTCGGCGATCAGCATCACATCGTCCGGCGCGGTCGACACCGGCAGCTTGCGGCGCTTGCCGAACACATCGCTGGATTCGCAGATCGGGCCGACCACATCGAACGCCGCTTCGGCGTAACCGCCCTGGCGGCTGAGGTTTTCGATGTCGTGCCAGGCGTCGTACAGGGCCGGGCGCATCAGCGTGTTCATGCCGGCATCCAGGCCGACACGGCGCACGCCGTCCTTCTCCACCACCTGGGTGGCATGGGTCAGCAGCACGCCCGATTCGGCCACCAGGAAGCGGCCCGGCTCGATCGCCAGGCGGAACGCCGGGTGCAGCGCCTTGACCTCGGCCAGGCCCTCAGCCCACGCCTCCAGGTCGAACGGCTCGTCTTCGTCGCTGTACGGAATCGGCAGGCCACCACCGATGTCGATGGTCTGCACGCTGCCGATGCGGCGGGCGAAACCGGCCAGCTCATCGCACATCAGGCGCCAGTGCTGGGCGGTTTCCACGCCACTGCCCAAGTGCGCATGCAGACCGACCACGCGGGTGCCCAGCTCGGTGGCCGCGCGCACGAACTCGTCCACGCGCGCGATCGGCAGGCCGAACTTGGATTCCTTGCCACCGGTGCGGACCTTGGCGTGATGGCCTTCGCCACGGCCCAGGTCCACGCGCAGCCACAGCTCGCGGTTGCGGAACAGGTCCGGCCAGCGTTGCAGGGCTTCGACGTTGTCGACAGTGACAGTCACGCCCAGCGCGAACGCCGCTTCGTACTCGCTGCGCGGGCAGAAGCTGGGGGTGAACAGCACGCGCTTGGGCGACAGTTCCGGAATGGCCTGGAACACATGCTTCAGCTCACCGTGCGACACGCACTCCAGGCCGAAACCTTCGGCTTCCAGCAGCTGCAGGATGGCCGGATGGCTGTTGGCCTTGATCGCGTAGTAACGCTGGTCGATCGGCTTGATCGCCGCCAGCGCACGCGCACGTGCCCGTACCGTCGGCAGGTGATAGACGTAGCGCGGGGTGCCGGCATCGGCCAGCTGCAGCAGGTGCGCACGCTGGCCACGCCACCACGGCGTACCGCGCGGGCGCACGGTGCCGGCGATTTCGCGCCAGCGCGGGCCGAACACTTCGGTCTCTTCCACCGGCATCGCGCCGCTGTCGATCAGCTCGGCGTGCAGAATCGGCAGCAGGCCATCGGCATCGGCCTCGTCGATGACGAAGGTCAGGTTCAGGTCGTTGGACGACTGCGAGATCATGTGCACGCGCTCACGACCGAAGGTCGCCCACACGTCCGACAGCTTGTGCAGCAGCGAGCGCATGCCCAGGCCGACCAGGGTGATCGCCGCGCACGGCACGATCACCTTGACCTTGCAGATCTGCGACAGGTCGGCCGACAGTGCGGCCAGCACATCGGTGTTGACCAGGTTCTCGGACGGGTCCAGCGACACGGTGACGTTGGTCTCGGCCGAACCGATCAGGTCCACCGACAGGCCGTGTTTCTTGAACAGGCCGAATACATCGGCGAGGAAGCCGACCTGCTGCCACATGCCGATGCCTTCCATCGATACCAGCACGATGCCGTTGCGGCGGCTGATCGCCTTCACCCCCGGCACCGGCGCGGCGTTGCCGTCGATGCTGGTACCCGGCAGTTCGGGGCGCTCGGTGTCGAGGATCGCCATCGGCACGCCGGCATCGCGGCACGGCTTGATCGAGCGCGGGTGCAGCACCTTGGCGCCGGTGGTGGCGATTTCCTGCGCTTCGTAATAGTCCAGGCGGGTCAACAGGCGCGCATCCGGCACGTCCTTGGGATTGGCGCTGAACATGCCCGGCACGTCGGTCCAGATCTCCACGCGGCTGGCGCCGAGCAGCGCACCGAAGTACGCCGCCGAGGTATCCGAGCCGCCGCGGCCGAGAATGGCGGTACCGCCGTCGGCATGGCGCGAGATGAAGCCCTGGGTGATCAGCAGGCGGGTGGGCTGCGCACGGAAGCGCTGCGCCCATTCCGCATCGGCACGCCACTGGCAGTTCACCGACAGGCGCTGCGACCAGTCGCTCTGGTTCGGCTGCGGCGGCAGCGCGTCCAGCCACTGGCGCGCATCCATCCAGCCGAAATCCAGGCCGCTGGCACGCAGGTACGCTGCACCCAGGCTGGAAGACAGCAGTTCACCCTGGCCCAGTACTTCGGCCTGCCAGTCCAGCGGTCGGCTGGGCGCACGCGGGTCGTCCAGCAGGCCCTGCAGCGCGGCCAGGCGCTCGGCCAGCACCTCGGTGCCCAGGCCCAGCTCTTCCAGGAAGCCCTGGTGGCGTTCGACCAGCGCAGCCACGCGATCACGGCTGTCCGGCGCGCCATCGGCAATCGCGGTCAGTTCGTTGGTGACCCCGGACAGTGCCGAAACCACCACCAGCACGCGCGCGCCAGTCTCTTCCGCCCGTTTTTTCGCCAGCTTCCCGATCGTGTCCCAGCGGTGGCGACGCGACACCGAGGTGCCGCCGAACTTCAGTACGATCCAACGATCGACAAGGGGGGAAGCTGACATGGATAGGCTATGTGTAATGTGGGGAAGCCGCCCTTGGGGGCGGAACCTTCGATTCTAAGCCCAATACACCCGTCAATGACCGCCTACCGCTACCTGCAGCTCGATGTCTTCGCCCACCACCCCGGTACCGGCAACCCGCTCGGTGTCGTGTTCGACGCGGATGGGCTGTCAACCGAGAGCATGCAGGCCCTGGCCGCCTGGCTGAACCTGTCCGAGACCGTGTTCTTCCTGCGCCCCACCGCTGCCGGCGCCGACTACCACGTCCGCATCTTCACCCCCGCCAGCGAGCTGCCCTTCGCCGGCCATCCCAGCGTGGGCGCCGCCTGGGCCGCGGTCACCTGCGGCCTGGTGCAGCCGCGCGACGGGGCCTTGGTACAGCAATGCGCGGCCGGCCTGCTGCCGGTGCAGGTCACCGGCCCGACCGACGCGCCCATCGTCCAGCTGGCCAGCCCGGTGGCGCGCCTGCTGCCGACAGCCCCAGGCGCCGTTCCTGAAACCCTGCGCGCCGCTACCGCCGAAGGCCAGTGCGCCGAACTGTGGGACAACGGCCCGCGCTGGTGGCTGCTGCCGGTGCGCGATGCCCACGCCGTGCGCACGCTGGTACCGGACATGGCGGCCCTGCGCGACTGGAGCATGGCCACCGATGCGCTCGGCGTAGCCGTGTTCGCGCTCGAACCCGGTGCCGACCATGATCTGGTGGTGCGTGCGTTCTGCCCTGCGGATGCGCCCAACGTGCCCGAGGATCCGGTGACCGGCAGCGCCAATGCGCTGATCGGCGCCTGGCTGCGGCAGCGCAATGCCCTGCCCGGCGAAAACGGCAGCTACGTCGCCAGCCAAGGCCGCGAGGTTGGCCGCGACGGCCGCGTCCAGGTCACCGTCGATGCGCAGGGCTCGGTATGGATCGGTGGCCAGGTGCAGCCGGTGATCGACGGCCACATCCGCTGGTAGCGCCGGGCCACGCCCGGCGGCATGCCGCGCTGCGCGCTCGCGGGGGCATGCCCCCGCGCTACCCTATGCGGCCTGTTTCCTGGAGTTCCCGCCTGATGTCCGCACGCCGTTTCCTGCAGCTGGATGTGTTTTCCCCGCGCCCGGGCGCTGGCAATCCGCTGGCTGTCGTGCTCGATGCCGAGGGCCTGGACGATGCGGCAATGCAGGCCATCGCCCGCTGGACCCGCCTGCCCGAAACCACCTTCGTATTCCCGCCACAGGCGGCCGGCGCCAGCTATCGGCTGCGCATGTTCAGCCCGCAGAAGGAAGTTCCGTTCGCCGGCCATCCCAGCGTTGGCACTGCCCATGCGGCGCTGCAGGCAGGCATCGCCGTGCCGGTCAACGGGGTACTGGTGCAGGACGGCATCGCCGGGGCGCTGCCACTGCGGGTGACCGGCGAAGGCGCACAGCAGCGCATCGCGATCCGTACGCCGCGTGCACAGCTGGCCGAGACCGCGGTTGCCGACGATCCGCGCCTGCAGCCTGCCCTGCAGGGCTGGCCGCTGGGTGCGCTGCCGCCTGCGCGCATGCAGGGCGGACGCAGCTGGTGGGTCGTGCAGGTTGCGGACGAAGCCGCGTTGCGCGCCCTGCGCCCCGATTGGGATGCGATCGCCACGCTGGCTGAATCGACCGACAGCATGGGTGTGTTCGCCTATGCCTTTGCCGATGGCAGCGAAGGCTACGATCTGGCCGTGCGCGCCTTCGTCGGCAATGGACGCCGCTTCGAGGATGCGGCTTCAGGCGCGGCCAACGCCGTGCTGGCGGCTTGGCTGGATCTGCGTAATGCCCTGCCGCGCGGCCGCCAGCCCTTCGAAGTCAGCCAAGGCCGCGAAGTCGGCCACGATGCGCGCCTGACCCTGTTGGTCGACGAAGACGGCGAGGTCTGGTCCGGCGGTCAGGTGCAGACGGTGATTTCCGGCACCATCGACTGGTGAACGCATGGAGGTAGAGCCGGCTGCTGGCCGGCTGCCACCTCACGCTATGTTTCATGGGGTTGCCGGCCAGCGGCCGGCACTACCCTCTCAGCCCAGCTCGGCTTCCAGGCTGATCGGCACTGCGCTCAGTGCCTTCGAAACCGGGCAGTTCTGCTTGGCGTCATCGGCGATCGCGCGGAACTGCGTCGCATCGATTCCCGGCACCACCGCCTTCACTTTCAGCCGGATCTGCGACAGCTGCGGGCCGCCTTCCATCGACAGATCGACCTTGGCTTCGGTATCCAGCGAGGTCGGGGTGAAGCCGGCTTCGCCGAGTTTGGCCGACAGTGCCATGGTGAAACATCCGGCGTGCGCGGCGGCGATCAGTTCCTCGGGATTGGTGCCCTTTTCATCACCGAAACGGCTGTTGAAGCCGTATCGGGTTTTGTCCAGCAGGCCGCTCTGTGGCGTGCTCAACTGGCCCTTGCCCGACTTCAGGTCGCCTTCCCAATGCGCGGTAGCGTGTCGCGAGATTCCCATGTCCTGCTCCGTTGTGGCTGCGATGAACCAATACCCTGGCACGCGCCGCGTTAGCCCTGCGTCGCTCCGCCGCATGCGCCGCGCCTGTCCCGAGCCAGTGAGTGGACACTTCTTCGCCACCAACCCGGCGCTTTTTCCCTTGTTTTCAGTCATTTCGCCAACCCGACCGCAAACACGAACACTGCGGTGCAGTGCACCACGACACCCGTTTCCCGCACGACCGGCCATGTACTGAATCGGCCTGGATATGAAAAAACATGCACTTTCAGCGCTCCAGGCTATTGGCGGCGCCCAAGAGTTGCCCTACATTGCGCTTGCCGACGGGGTTCGGCGCCGACCAAACAACCAACCGTTCACGGAACAGGAAACCATGGCAAAGACCGCTAAGAAGGCTGCCCCGAAGAAGGCAGTGAAAAAAGTCGCGACGAAGGCTGCTGCCGCCAAGCCGGCCGCTCCGAAGCCGATCAAGGAAGTGCTGACCAAGTCGGGCCTGGTTGCACACATCGCTGAAGTCTCCGGCGTTGTCGCCAAGGACGTCCGCGCTGTGCTGGCCTCGCTGGAAGGCGCTGTCGCTGCTTCGGTGCACAAGAAGGGCGCAGGCTCGTTCACCCTGCCGGGCCTGCTGAAGATCAGCACCGTCAATGTGGCAGCCAAGCCGAAGCGCAAGGGCATCAACCCGTTCACCAAGGAAGAGCAGTGGTTCGCCGCCAAGCCGGCCACCACCAAGCTCAAGGTTCGCCCGCTGAAGAAGCTCAAGGACGCTGCGCTCTAAGCGCGCGCCCTGCAGCGGATACCTGACGGGACGGCCTTGGCCGTCCCGTTTTTTTTGCCCCGCTCTCCAGCAGATCCACGCCACGCGTGGATGCCCTCCCCTGCGACCCCGCAACACAGCGTTTCCCGCGCCCACGCAATCACCTGCACAGGCCCGCCGCCCATGGCCTCGCCCCTGTTTTTCCAGTGCAGGAACGAACCCGGTGGAACACTGCGTGCAGCCCCGGCCATCGCCGCCGGTCAATGCCTTGCCTATGGTGGACATATTCCTCCCCACCAGCGCGAGCACCCCTCATGGCCAGCCCCTCGACCCGCTACCGGATCTCGGTGACCCCGATCGAAAAGGACGGGCACCAGTGCACCGGGCGCTGCACCATCGAACTGGAACACCGCGCCAGCCGCGACCTGATGCGCCTGCTGGAATCAGCCCCGCGCACGGCAGGCCTGAGCGGCGACGAACGTGCCACGCTGGTGGTGGCCACCCAGTTGCTGCGTGACATCGTGCAGCGCCATGCGGACACCGACGGCCATGCACTGGCAGCCATCGCCGCCCAGGTTCTGCCGGCATTGGATGCGCTGGAGCAGCTTCCCTCTTCGCGCTGAGCCGGCCCCGCCCGCTACACTGCCGCCTCCCAGGTCGCCTCGGGGAGGAGGCAGACATGCGTGGTTTTCTTTCCTTGTTGATCCCGTTGCTTGCGGTGGGGTGTTCCAACCCGTCCGCTCCAACCGATTCCAGCACGTCGGACTCAGCCGCCGCTGCAACCGCCCCTGCCGTGCCTACGACGAAGGCGGCATCGGAGGCCGACACGGTCGAGGCGATCCCCATCGACCCGCTGTATGGCGCCGTTGCCATCGGCAGCGAATCGCCCGCGGGAATGCTCAACCGCTACATGCTCGACCTGCTCAACCAGAACAAGGCGCGCAGCGATGCGGCCTGGGCCTATGCCCCGGCCGACCCGCGTCACGCTGACGACGCCGTGCTGCGCCTGTTGCCCGACGTGCGCAATCTGCGCTTGGACAGTGATGTGGCGCTGCCACGCGACGATGGCCAACCGCCGCGCCTGCTGGAAGTGCCGGTGAAGATCCGCGCGGTGACCGCCGAAGGCACCTTCCGCTACCACGGCTGGTACCGCGTACAACCCAGCGCCGACGGCCACGCCTGGCAGATCCAGTCGGCCAGCCTGCAGCCAACGCTGGACTGAACCGTTGCAGCCGTGTGTACCCGCGATTCAGCGGGCAAAGCTACTCTGTAGACCTCTCTGATCCTTCTTCCGGTCACCGCCATGCGCCTGCGTTCCCTGATGACCCGCCTTGCCGCCTCGACCGTGCTGATCGCTGCCGCGATCGGTGCGCAGGCCGCCCCTTCGATCTCCGGCCGTGAACTGGCGGTTGGCGCCAGCGACGTGCAGCAGTATCTGGATGGCAGCTTCCCGCGCACCCAGGACGCACTGGGTGGCCTGATCGCGCTGACCATGAGCCACCCGCAGCTGAGCCTGCCGGCAGGCGAGCGATTGAACCTCGGCATGGACGTGGCGCTGGCCACCGCGGGCGGCAACCCGGCCAAGCTGGGCACCGTGAAGCTCAGCAGCGGCCTGCGCTATGACGCGCAGACCCAGGGCTTCCACCTGCAGCAGCCGACCGTAGATGACTTCACCCCGGCCAACCAGGGTGGCCGTCTGGACTCGCGTACCCGCGGCCTGCTGAACGCATGGCTGAGCGACTACGCCCAGCGCGAACCGATCTACAAGCTGGACCCGGCCGTGGCCGGCCTGCTTGGTGCCCTGCAGGTGCAGTCGGCGCAGGTGAAGAACGGCAAGCTGGTGGTGACCTTCAACCAGAACCTGGGCAACCTGGTGCCGGCCGGCGTGCTCGGCAAGTAAGGTCGTGCTCGGCAAATAAGGTAGTGCCGGCCGCTGGCCGGCAATCCTTTCACGCACGTGCCGGCCAGCGGCCGGCACTACCAGACCCGGATCAGCGCTTAGGCTGCAGCATCGTGCCGGTGCACTTGGGCGAACCGCAACGGCACTCCCAGATCTTCTTCAGCTTGGCGGTGTGCCGTTCGGCCAAAGTGATGCCGTAGTTGTAGGTCAGCTCTTCGCCAGCCTTGATATCGCGCAGCGCCTCGATGAAGACCTTGTCGCCACGACTGTCACCGTCCTCGTTTTCCTCGATCACCGCCTCGCAGTTCGGGTCGCAGCTGTGGTTGATCCAGCGCGCGTCGTTGCCCTTGTAGTTGGCATCGATCACCCAGTCGTCGTTGAGGGTGAACAGGAAGGTATGGCCACTTTCCACATCGCCACTGTCATCGGCATCGACATCGCCGTGGCTGCGCAGCAGGCCCTTGTACTGGATCACGCGCTCGCCCTGCTTGATCGGGGCCACGGAAAACACACCGTTGCCGTGGATGGCGGACTTGCGGGCTTGGATCTTCTTGGGCATCGGCAAGAGACGTTTGCAGCGAAAGGAACGTTGATTCTCGCCCATTCCGGGTGATTGCGAAAATCACCCCCATGCCCCAGCATGTCGCCCCGTCGGCCGCCCTCGGCCGCCGACCTGCAGCGGGCCCCAAGCGCCCGCTGAATGGCCGGGTTGGATGCCGGCGAATAAAAGCGTACAATTTCAGTCCGCTTTAAGAACCACTCGCATCCCATGTTGCGCGTCACCAAGCTCACCGATTACGCCACCGTCGTACTGACCGTACTCGCCGCCCGTCCGGGCGAGGTGCTCAGTGCCACCGAGCTGGCCGAATTCACCGGTCTGGAGCCGCCCACCGTCAGCAAGGTGCTCAAGCCACTGGCCCAGGCCGGCCTGGTTGAAGGCCTGCGCGGCGTCCGCGGCGGCTACCGGCTGACCCGCCCATCGATCGAGATCTCGCTGTTTGAAGTGGTCGAAGCCATGGAAGGGCCGTTGGCCCTGACCGAGTGCAGCCACGATCACCACCAGTGCGGCATGGCGCCCAAGTGCGGCGCGCGCAGCAGCTGGCGGCTGATCAACGACGTGGTCTCCGAGGCCCTGCGCGATGTCAGCCTGGCGCAGATCCTGCCCCCTCTTCCCCTTGTCGACGAAGAACAGCGCCGCACCATCGCTGTCGACGTCGTCTCCTGATCCGTAGGCAGCCCCCCATGGCCACCGAAACCATCGAAACCGTCGCCAGCGACGACACCCCCAACCGCGAGATCCACGAGCAGCTCGGCCGCAAGTATGCAGCCGGCTTCATCACGGACATCGAATCGGACTCCCTGCCGCCGGGCCTGGACGAGGACACCATCCGTGCCCTGTCGGCGAAGAAGGAAGAGCCGGAATGGATGACGCAGTGGCGCCTGGACGCCTACCGCCACTTCCTGACCATGCCGATGCCGAACTGGGCCAAGCTGCAGATCGCCCCGATCGACCTGCAGGCGCTCAGCTACTACTCCGCGCCGAAGGGCCCGAAGTACGCCTCGCTGGATGACGTGCCGAAGGAACTGCTGGACACCTACGACAAGCTGGGCGTGCCGCTGCACGAACGCGCCAAGCTGGCCGGCGTGGCCGTGGATGCGGTGTTCGACTCGGTCTCGGTGGGCACTACCTTCCGAAAGGAACTGGCCGAGAAGGGCGTGATCTTCTGCTCGATGTCCGAAGCCATCAAGGAACACCCGGAACTGGTGCGCCAGTACCTGGGCACCGTGGTACCGGTCGGCGACAACTATTTCGCTGCGCTCAATTCGGCGGTGTTCTCCGATGGCAGCTTCGTGTTCATCCCGAAGGGTGTGCGCTGCCCGATGGAACTGAGCACCTATTTCCGCATCAACGCAGGCCACACCGGCCAGTTCGAGCGCACGCTGATCATCTGCGAAGAGAAGGCGTACGTGTCCTACCTGGAAGGCTGCACCGCGCCGATGCGCGATGAGAACCAGCTGCATGCGGCGGTGGTCGAGCTGGTGACGCTGGACGATGCAGAGATCAAGTACTCCACCGTGCAGAACTGGTACCCGGGCGACGAGAACGGCGTCGGCGGCATCTACAACTTCGTCACCAAGCGTGCCGAATGCCGTGGCGCGCGCAGCAAGGTCACCTGGACACAGGTCGAAACCGGCTCGGCGATCACCTGGAAGTACCCGTCCTGCGTGCTGCTGGGCGACGACTCGGTCGGTGAGTTCCACTCGGTGGCGCTGACCCATCATCGCCAGCAGGCCGACACCGGCACCAAGATGATCCACGTCGGCAAGCGCACCAAGAGCAAGATCATCAGCAAGGGCATCAGCGCCGGCCGCGGCCAGAACACCTACCGCGGCCTGGTGACGATCGACCGCAATGCCGACGGCGCGCGCAACTACACCCAGTGCGATTCGCTGCTGATCGGCAAGCAGTGCGGCGCCCACACCTTCCCCTACATCGAGGTGAAGAACCCGGGCGCCACCGTCGAGCACGAGGCCACCACCTCGAAGATCTCCGACGACCAGCTGTTCTACTGCCGCGCCCGTGGCATCAGCCAGGAAGACGCGGTGTCGATGATCGTCGACGGCTTCTGCAAGCAGGTGTTCCGCGAACTGCCGATGGAGTTCGCGGTGGAAGCCAAGAAGCTGCTGGAAGTCTCGCTGGAAGGGTCGGTGGGTTGACCCGCCTGCTGCCTTCGTTCTGATTATTCAGCCACGCATGGCGTGGCTCTACTGGATTCGTATCATGCTGAAGATCGACAACCTCCACGCCCGCATCGGCGACAAGGAAATCCTCAAGGGCCTGTCGCTGGACGTTCAGCCCGGCCAGGTGCACGCCATCATGGGCCCCAACGGCGCCGGCAAGTCCACCCTGGGCAATGTCCTGGCCGGCCGTGACGGCTACGACGTGACTGAAGGCAGCGTGCAGTTCGAAGGCGTCGACCTGCTCGACCAGGACCCGGAAGCGCGCGCCGCTGCCGGTCTGTTCCTGGCATTCCAGTACCCGGTGGAAATCCCGGGTGTGAACAACACCTACTTCCTGCGCGCCGCGCTCAACGCCCAGCGCAAGGCGCGCGGCGAGGAAGAACTGGATTCCATGCAGTTCCTCAAGCTGGTGCGGCAGAAGCTGGCCGTGCTGCACCTGAAGGACGAACTGCTGCACCGTGGCGTCAACGAAGGCTTCTCCGGTGGCGAGAAGAAGCGCAACGAGATCTTCCAGCTGGCCGTGCTGGAGCCGAAGCTGGCGATCCTGGACGAAACCGATTCGGGCCTGGACATCGATGCGCTGAAGAGCGTGGCCGACGGCGTCAACGCACTGCGCAGCGCCGACCGCTCGTTCCTGGTCATCACCCACTACCAGCGCCTGCTGGACTACATCAAGCCGGACGTGGTGCACGTGCTGGCCGATGGCCGCATCGTCAAGAGCGGTGGCCCGGAACTGGCGCTGGAACTGGAAGCGCACGGTTACGACTTCCTGAAGGACCGGGTCGTGCCCGAGGCGGCGGTCTGATGAGCGCCCTGCTCGACTCCATGGCCCAGGCCTTCTGCGGCAGCGATGCGCGCCGCGAAGTGCTCGACAGCGTGCTGCGCGACGGTCTGCCCGGCGCACGCAGCGAAAGCTGGAAGTACACCTCGCTGCGCCAGCTGGAGCGCCGCAGCTTCGCCGCCGCACCGTTGGCCCCGGCGCTGCTGGATGCCGCCGTGCTGGAGGACATCCCGGCGCCGCGCCTGGTGTTCGTCAATGGCCGCCTCAACGACGCGCTTAGCGACGTGCAGGGCCTGCCGGCCGGCGTGCAGCTGGAAACGCTGTCTTCTGCGCTGGCCGCTGGCGAGGACGCCGTGCGCTTCCTCGGCCGCCGTTACGAGCGCAGTGACGACGTGTTCGCCCGCCTCAACGCCGCCCTCGCCGATGAAGGCGTGGTGCTGCGCGTGGACGACGGCATGCAGGTCGAGGTGCCGCTGCAGCTGGTGTTCGCCAGCGTCGCCGGCGACACCGATCTGGCCTGGCACCATCGCCACCTGATCGAACTGCGTGCCGGCGCCAGCCTCGGCGTGGTCGAGCACCGCTTCAGCGTCGGTGATTCGGCGCACCTGGACAACACCGTGCTGCACGCCCATGTCGCCCGCGATGCGGTGCTCAAGCACGCCCGCGTGCAGGCGGGCAGCGCGCGCCAGACCAGCTTCCTGCGCACCGACGCGGTACTGGCCAAGGACGCGCAGTACCACCGCGTGGACCTGGAGCTGGGTGCCGCGCTCAGCCGCCATGAACTGAACGTGCGTCTGGAAGGCGACAACGCCCAGCTGACCGCCAATGGCGTGCTGCTCGGCACCGGCCGTCGCCACGTCGATACGCGCCTGGGCATCGACCACATCGCCCGCGACACCAGCGCCGAGCTGCAGTGGCGTGGCGTGGCCGCCAACCGCAGCCGCGTGGTGTTCCATGGCGGCATCCAGATCCGTGCCGGCGCCGATGGCACCGACGCCAACCTGTCCAACAAGAACCTGCTGCTGTCTGCCGACGCCGAGATCGATACCCAGCCGACGCTGGTGATCGACGCCGACGAAGTGAAGGCCGCACACGGCGCCACCGTCGGCCAGCTCGACGCCAACGCGTTGTTCTACCTGCGTTCGCGCGGCCTGCCGCAGGCCCAGGCGCAGGCGCTGCTGAGCGCCGCGTTCTGCCACGAGCCGCTGAAGGTGCTGCCCGAAGCGCTGCGCGAGCAGCTGGCACGTCGCTTGGACAAGGCACTGGCTGAGGCGGGCGTGGCATGAACCTGTCCACCCCGCGACCGATCGAAGCGCCTGCCGATGCCCCCGACTGGGCGCGCGTGCGCCTGGACTTCCCGCTGCTGATGCGCGAAGTGCACGGCAAGCCGCTGGTCTATTTCGACAACGCCAACACCGGCCAGAAGCCGGTGCAGGTGATCGGCGCGGTGGACGAGTTCTACCGCCGCTACAACGCCAACGTCAGCCGTGCGGTGCACGCGCTGGGTACCGAGGCCACCGACGCCTACGAGGGCGCGCGCAACAAGCTGGCCCGTTTCCTCAACGTGCGCAGCAACGATCTGGTGCTGTGCAGTGGCACCACGTTTGCGATCAATCTCGTTGCCTACTCCTGGGCCCTGCCGCGGCTGAAGGCCGGCGACGTGATCCTGGTTTCGCGCATGGAGCACCACGCCAACATCGTGCCGTGGCAGCTGGTCGCCCAGCGCACCGGCGCCACCATCCGCGTGGCCGAGATCACTCCCGACGGCGCGCTGGACCTGGATGCGCTGCGCGCGGCGATGACCCCCGAGGTCAAGCTGCTGGCCGTGGCCCATGTCTCCAACGTGCTTGGCACCATCAACCCGGTGCGCGAGATCTGTCGCGAAGCCCGCAAGCGCGGCATCGTCACCGTGGTCGACGGCTCGCAGGCCGCACCGCACCGCAAGGTCGATGTCACCGCCATCGGCTGTGACTTCTACGCCATCACCGGCCACAAGATGTGCGGCCCGACCGGTACCGGCGCGCTGTGGGCGCGCCGCGAACACCTGGACGCGATGCCGCCGTTCCTGGGTGGCGGCGAGATGATCAAGGAAGTCAGCTTCGACGGCACCGTGTTCAACGATGCCCCGCACAAGTTCGAAGCCGGCACCCCCAACATCGCCGGCTTCATCGGCCTGGGCGTGGCCGCCGACTATCTGCAGAACGTCGGCCTGGACCACGTGGAAGCGCGCGAAGCCGAGCTGCTGGCCCACTTCACCGAAGAGCTGCGCGGGGTCGACGGCCTGCGCATCATCGGCGAGGCACCGGAAAAGGCCGCAGTGGTGTCGTTCCTGATCGACGGCGCACACGCGCACGATCTGGCCACCCTGCTGGATCTGGAAGGCGTGGCCGTGCGTTCCGGCCAGCACTGTGCGCATCCGCTGCTGCAGTACTACGGCGTGGCGGCGACCTGCCGTGCGTCGTTGGCGTTCTACAACACGCACGAAGAGATCGAGCGGTTCATGACGGCGTTGACGAAGGTGCGGAAGTTGCTGGGGTGAGGCTTCAGTAGCCGCTGGAAAGATACGAACGCCACGGGAGATCGTGGCGTTCTTTTTTGTCGGCTTACTATGCCGAGCTGCAGCACCAAGACCGCAAACGTCAGCTGCCCGATCTGGCACTGTGCAGCGACACGACCTCCGCGATCAATCCGGTGACGTCTGCCGCGGCAGTAGGCCGGGGAGGATCCTGATCTCGCAAGCCGCAGTCCATGCGACCACATGAGCCCCCGGGCGGCGGTTGCGTGTCCACCCGATCAACGCATGCCCTTCAAGCATGAAAAAGTACAAGCGCTGCGCATTGCTGCAGGCTCATGGACAGTATTCATCCAAGGGCCATTTCACAACCCTGCAGTCACTTCAAGTCTTCCAGATCCAGCGCCACTTCCCCGAAAGCGGCACGTGGCACTGGCCCGGGGATCCGCAGAGATCGGACATCAAGCGGAGCATGGATTTCGCCGAGAAGCAGATCGTCAGTCGACGCATCCTTTTTCCTCAGCTTGAACGTCCCGGCTACGGACACCCACGAATACGCATGCTGATCAAACACGCGGCGCTGTAGATCTACTGGCCCTCGGATTCGAACCTCAGTCTCGTCCGTCACTCCAGCCTCGAACGACTCTTCGCTTGAGCTCAATACAAAGAGTCCCCGACTCACCCCGAGATACCCCTCCACCCGAACGGATTTGCCGTCGTACCGGTCGGGATTCGTTGCGAGCGCTCTGAAGCTCACTCGACAAACCGGACGATCACTGACTCCACACGCAGTTGTGCGGGCCACCTGCCCTTCCTCCTGATGCCCACAACCGGTTAGAAGGATCAACACGATGAAAGCCGTGCAGAGCATTTTATTAAACATTATCTCGGAATCCTCCACCCTTTCAGAAACAGCCACGTCACTGACGCAGCACCTTCACAGCGGCACTCGCATTCAACGGCGCGGGAGGCCTTCGAGATAGGGCCCGAGGCCAACAACACCCTCGCCATCACCGATCAGATCCCCTTTGACAATCGTGCATGAAGCTCCCATTGCTCAGCTAACAGAACCGCGACGCCTGCAGAGCTTTTTCAACGTCCTCACGCCCCCCTGTTCGAGCACGTCAAGTACCCCAATCGCGCACAGAGGTGTGGCCCCAGCCACTCTGACGCCGTAGAGGTCCAGGCATCCCATGCCGCAGTCGGAACCCCGTATCAAGCCAGCCCAGAACCCGATCGGCGTTGCATCAGGATTCCAGACAGGATTCCAGCAGTACTCAGAACTGATACTGAGCCTTCTTCCCGAGGAGCAGCGCCATGAGCGGCCCCAGCATCACGCGGATACAATCCACAGCGAGCGCCCTGCCGTGTTGCCCCATTTTTCGTGCGACCCGCGAATAGCCAAAGAATCCAGCGAATCGACCTTTGAGTGCCGCCTTGATGTATAGACGCTTGGCCGCCAAGCCATCCGCGGGCGAACACTCCTCGTAAAATTTTGCAAATCCAAGAATCAGCTCGGGAGCCACCTCAAATTCCGCGGCGCTTTCCAGGTAACGAAGCGCTCTCGAAAAATCGCCCAACTTCATGGATACCCTTGCCAGATTTGAAAAAGCAATCGAACAAGGGGCGATGAGCGAGACGCGCCGATAGCTGTCAAGGGAGGCAGCCAAATCCATATCCACCCCCGCCCCTCCATCCTCATAGACCATCCCTCGGCATAGATATCCATCCAAGCGCTCGGACTCATCTTCTGAAGAAATCATGGCTTCAGCCAACAGAAGAGCTTGACGTGCGCTCCCCTCGGATAGCAGGCCCATTGCGGACTTGAATTGCTCGCTAGCCCGTCTCACGGATTCTTGCTCTCTTTCATTCTCACTTTACTCTCACGAATCGCTCCTTCTTTAGCCTGCTGCAACCTCTCACTCTGCTGAATTCTCTGGAGGGTTGGCGGCTTTCCAGAAGTGCACACGGTGAGCGCAATGCAAGCGCTATACAGACTCTCCCTTGCCGTATTCGATCGTATCACTGCCGAGCCAGCTACGACTGGTGCCCAACTACCGGAGCAGCGCTTCCCGCCAGGCCTGCGGCCGGCGGCCGGCGGCGATGCGGTAACAGTCAAGGCCGGCAAGGTAACTGTCCGAGTGAGCTCACCAGCCGCGATGGCATTTGGAATAGAAGTGTCGCGGCGCAGAACTTCAGGATCGGGGTCAGATTCCGTTCCATCGCGAAAGGAATCTGACCCGGGCTTGTTCGCTAGCGGGTGACGTCTGTGACCTTGCAGACACCTTTTCCGATCTCCACTTCGATGCCTGCCTGCAGATTTCGCGTCAGGTACACATCGCCGTGGCAAGCAACCTCGCGTCCCGCCTCCAGATAGCGAACAGATACTGACGAATCCTGCTCGATCGCAAGCGTCACCGATACCTGTGCATCTGCATTGATCGATCCGATTTCATCGATTCGACCGCCTGCGTCCACCCGCACCGTATCAATGCGGTGGGAGCCCACATTCTTCACGACCACGACGGTGTCCGTCAGCCATCCGCACGCCGAAATCGTGAGAACTGCTACTGGCAGCACTGACCGCCGTAGCATTCGACATGCGATGGCCACGCGATCCCCGCCACACTTCACGCCTATCATTGACTCTCACCTCCCTGCGAATCTACGTCGTACTGCAGCATGGAACATGCACTACCGTCCGCGCATGCCTCGGTGTTGCCTTCTATAGCCTATGGATGATACGCAAAGCGCCGCGGGCCACTAACCGAGATGCCCCTTGCCGAACGGAGCGCCGGGCACCGCCGCCGACACAATCCCGGTCAGCTCAACGGCCTGTTCCGATGGCAGCATCGTCGGCGCAATACCGTCCACCCAGATGCTCGCAGCCGCCCAGGGATCCTGTACCGGCGGACCAGGATGCAGCGCAGACATTTCAAATCCGTCCACAAAGCCACCTCGCACGCGCACCGACCGCCCCTGGTAGCGCGTCGGATGCGCGCGCAGCTCCTCCTGCGCTACCGATAGTGCGCGGACCGGGTCGAAACCCGGGCACCCCATACTCGTGGGCGCAACACTGCCAAATTCGCCACCTCTTGGCATTCGGGCCAGAAGCAGCACGGCCAGTGCGGTCAATGCCAGCGCAGCTCCCTTCGACACATGCATGCACTGACCCCGTGGGGAATTCGATGAACGGCAAGGATAGCCCCTGCCGACGGGTCCCTTTCCCACGTGCAGGGCTCTGACCCCGGCCATTTGCGCTCGCCCGCGCCCCACCTAAAATGCCCCCATGAGCACCCTGACCTTCCGCGCCGCCACGTCGGCCGACATCCCCGCCCTGATCACCCTGGTCACCTCGGCCTACCGTGGCGACGCCAGCCGCGTTGGCTGGACCACCGAAGCCGACCTGCTGGACGGCGCCCGCATCGACGCCGAAGGCATCCAGGGCGACCTGGACCGCCCGCGCTCGACCATCCTGCTGGCCGAACGCGACGGCCAGCTGGTGGCCTGTGCCCACGTCGCCGATGCTGACGGCAAGGGCTACTTCGGCATGTTCTCGGTCGATCCCAGCCAGCAGGGCGGCGGCGTCGGCAAGCAGCTGATGGACGCTGCCGAAGCCCACGCCGCGCGCGAATGGAACGTGCCGGTGATGCAGATGACGGTGATCGACGTGCGCGACGAACTGATCGCCTTCTACGAGCGCCGCGGCTACCAGCGCACCGGCATCAAGAAACCGTTCCCGTATGGCGACGAACGCTTCGGCATCCCCAAGCGCGACGACCTGCGCTTCGAGATCCTGGAAAAGCCGCTGGCCGGAGCCACCGCGTGAGCGAGGCCTGGACCTTTGTCTGCGCCGGCGCCGAACTGCTGCCCGGCGAAATGAGGAGCGTGTTCGACGAAGTCACCGGCACGCCGATCGTGGTGTTCAACCTCGACGGCGACCTGTATGCGCTGGAAGATCAGTGCACGCATGAGGAATTCGAACTGTCCTCGGGCGAGTTCAATACCGCTGAGGGCAGCGTCGAATGCGTGCTGCATGGCGCGCGCTTCGACGTGCGTGACGGCCGCGCCCTGTGCGCGCCGGCCTATACGGCGGTGCCGAAGTTTCCGGTGAAGCGCGAGCACGACGCGGTGTGGACCCGCGACGACCGCGGTTGAAGTAAGGGCATCCACCCATGGGGTGGATCTACTGGCGGGCACCTGGAAGGCCTTTGAGGGGCCCTGCGGGCCACGCGGAACCGGATGCCGGACCCGTACATGCGAATCATTATCGTTGATGTTATCCTACGTAACATCTTCGTAATGCCCCTGCCTGCGCCATGGCTTCGTCCGCGCCCATCGCCACGCTGTGCCAGCTCGCCCGTCAGGGGTGGCCGCTGCTCGTGGCCGCGCTGCTGACGCTGCTGCTGGGCTGGTCGGCGCTGCACGAAGGACGCGGTGGCGGCCACGCCGCCAACGCAGGCTGGCAAGCGCATCTGCACGATATCGAGCAGGTCGCCCCGCTGCCGGCCCCTTCCGGCGACGAATGCCCGCACCACGCCGCCCCCGCCCCGGAACCTCCGGTGGATGGTGAAGGCGGTACGCCCTGCGCCGGCACCGCCCCGCCGCGTGCTGCGCTGGTGGCCCACATCCCGTTGTGGCACTCCGATGCCCTGCGTTGGCAGCTGCACGACCCCTCGCTGCGCCTGAATCCCGGGCACGCACCTCCGGCACCGCACGCCATCTGAGGCGCCCTGCGGCCGTTGCCGCGCGCCTGATTGCGTTTCCGGCCAGCCGAGCATGGCTCGGCTCTACAGAACCCACCTCCTGCCTGCCGCCGCGCGCCCAGCCGTGCTGGCCGGCCCTCGCTCATTCCCTATCCAAGCCACCGCCAACCTACCCATGACCCACATCAAGACCCGCAAGTACGCACCTCGCGTTTCGGTACTGGCCACCGCCACCCTCGCCGCCGGCTTCGCGCCGCTGGCCGCACAGGCGGCCGACGATGCCGGCGCCAGCAAGGCCACCGAACTGGACAAGGTCCAGGTGCGCGGCAGCTGGTTCAATCCGTCCTCGCCGAAGTTCACCGCCGCCCTGCTGGACACCCCGAAGTCGGTCTCGGTCGTCTCGGAAAAGCTGATCGCCGAAACCGGTGCGACCAACCTGCAGGATGCGCTGCGCATGGTTCCGGGCATCACCTTCGGTGCCGGCGAAGGCGGCAACCCGACCGGTGACCGCCCCTTCATCCGCGGCTTCGACTCGCAGAGCAACATGTTCGTCGATGGCCTGCGCGACGTCGGTTCGCAGACCCGCGAAGTGTTCGACCTGGAGCAGGTGGAAGTGGTCAAGGGCCCGAGCTCGGCCTACGGCGGTCGTGATTCCGGTGGTGGCAGCCTCAACCTGGTCAGCAAGACCCCGAAGCTGAAGAACGAGACCACTGCCAGCATGGGCATCGGTACCGACAGCTATGCACGCGGCACCGTGGATGCCAACTACGTGCTGGGCGATGGCATCGCCGCGCGCCTGAACCTGATGAAGCACGAGTCGGACATCGCCGGTCGTGACGCCGCCAACGTCAGCCGCTGGGGCATCGCGCCGTCGATCGCGTTCGGCCTGAACGGCCCGGCGCAGCTGATCGCCAGCCATTACCACATGCAGAGCGACGACCTGCCCGACGCGGGCGGCTTCCCGTACGGCAACCCGAACGGCGCACCGGTGTCGAAGTGGGTCGACGGCCGCCCGATGGTGCCCGACCGCAACAACTACTACGGCCTGGTGGATCGCGATTTCCAGCGCACCCGCGCCGACATCAGCACCCTGGACGGCAGCTACGACTTCGGCGCCCACAAGCTGCGCAACATCGCGCGCCTGGGCAACACCAGCAACGATTACCTGTGGACCCAGCCGGACGACAGCCAGGGCAACCCGAACAACTACGGCACCTTGTGGCGTCGTACCAACAGCCGCGCGGTGGACGTCAAGAGCTTCGCCGACCAGCTGAGCCTGACCGGCGCGTTCCAGACCGGTGCACTGAAGCACAGCTACAGCGCCGGCCTGGAATACAGCGACGAGAAGATGACCCGTGGCAGCTACCTGATGACCCCGGGCACCAACAACCCGCTGACCAACAGCAGCAAGTGCCCGACCACCGGCGCTGCCACCGGCTACAACTGCACCAGCTTCGACAACCCGAACCCAAATGATCCGTGGGCGGCCACCCATGCGGTGTACCGCAGCGACAAGGCACTGGACGTCGAGCAGCGCACCAAGACCAAGTCCGCCTATCTGTTCGACACCATCGAACTGAACGCGCAGTGGATGATCAACGTCGGCCTGCGTTACGACGACTTCTCCACCAGCCTGACCACCCCGGTGGCCGGCAAGGCGCCGACCCGCGTGCGCAACGACAATGACTTCCTGAACTACCAGGCCGGCATTGTCTTCAAGCCGACCGCCAACGGCAGCATCTACCTCTCCTACGGCACCTCCTCCACCCCGCCGGGCATGGACGGTGGCGACGGTTCCGATGGCCTCAGCGCGACCGTGGCCGACCTCAAGCCGCAGGACACCAAGAACCTCGAACTGGGCACCAAGTGGGACCTGTTCGACAACCGCCTGAACCTGACCGCGGCGATCTTCCACACCGTGATGGACAACGCGCGCGTGACCGTGGACAACGGCACCAGCCAGAACGCCGGCAAGAAGGAAATCAACGGCGTGGAAGTGGGCTTCACCGGCCAGCTGACCGATGCCTGGAGCCTGTACGGCGGCTACACCTACCTGGATTCGGAACTGAAGGACAACGGCTTCGTCTGCGCCGTGTCCGGCCGTACCTGCCCGTCCAACGTCTACGTGCCCTCGCCGTACAACGGCAACGTGTTCCCGAACACCGCCAAGCACAGCGCCACGCTGTGGACCACCTACCGCTTCCCGTTCGGCCTGACCGTTGGCGCCGGTGCCAACTACTCCGACAAGCAGTACGGTGATGTGGCCAACACCAAGTGGATCCCCAGCTACACCCGCTTCGACGCGATGGCCAGCTACGCGATCCAGGACAACATCAGCCTGCAGTTGAACGTGCAGAACCTGGCCGACAAGACCTACTTCACCAAGGCCTATGCGTCGCACTACGCGAGCATCGCTCCGGGTCGTTCGGCCACCCTGGCACTGAACGTGAAGTTCTGATGTAACCCGCAGCACCCACACGGTGGCAGGATCTCCTGCCGCCGTTTTTTGTTTCCGGCGATACTCCGCGCATGGCTTCCAACACCCCGTTTGATTCCGACGCCCTGGCAGACCTGCTGCTGCGCGACCCGCAGTCCGCCTTCGCGCACGTGCGCGATGCGGCACAGGCCGGGCAGGTCGAGGCGCAGCTGCTGCTGGCGCAGATGCACATGGAAGGCAAAGGCACGCCCGAAGACGTTGCTGCGGCCCTGCTCTGGTACGAGACCGCAGCCAACAACGGTGCGCCGATGGCGATGAACATGCTCGGCCGCTGCCATGAGCTCGGCCAGGGCACCACCGCCAATCCTTCGCTTGCCGCGGTCTGGTACCGGCGCGCGGCCGACACTGGTCTGGATTGGGGCCTGTACAACCTCGCGAACCTGCTGGCCACCGGCCGTGGCGTGCCGCAGGACCGCGCACAGGCGCTGGCGCTGTATACCCGCGCGGCGCATCTGGGCCACGCCAAGTCGATGAACCTGCTGGCCCGGCATCTGGAGGACGGACTGGACACCGTACGCGATCCGCAGGCGGCGCTGGCGTGGTATCGGCGCGCGGCCGAGGCCGGCGATTTCCGCGGCCAGGCCAATTACGCCTCGATCCTGCTGCAGGCCGGTGAAATCGAACAGGCCGTGCACTGGCTGCAGTTGGCGCTGCAGCACGGCAGCCCCGCCTTCATCGCGCATATCGTGCCCGAGCTCGCCGCCTCCCCCCACCCGCAGGTGCGCGCCCTGGTCGCACCGTCTGCTTGCTGAGGACTTCCGCATGCTGCTGCACATCCCCGACATCCTCAGCGCCGAACAGGTCGCCGACACCCGCCGCAGGCTCGATGCGGCAGACTGGACCGATGGCCGCGAGACCGTCGGCCACCTCGGCGCGCAGGCCAAGCACAACCAGCAGCTGCCGGAAGCTTCGCCGCTGCGCCGCGAACTGGGCGAAACCATTCTGGTCGCGCTGGCACGGCATCCGCTGTTCTTCAGCGCAGCGTTGCCGCTGAAGTACCTGCCGCCGCGCTTCAACCGCTACAGCGGCGGCGGCACCTACGGCTTCCACGTCGATGGCGCGGTGATGAACCTGGCCAACGGCGAGCAGCTGCGCTCGGACATCTCCTGCACGCTGTTCCTGTCCGACCCGGACGAGTACGACGGCGGTGAACTGATCATCAGTGACACCTACGGCGAGCATGAAGTGAAACTGCCGGCCGGTGATCTGATCGTGTATCCCTCCAGCAGCCTGCACAAGGTCAACCCGGTCACCCGCGGTGCGCGCGTGGCCTCGTTCTTCTGGGTGCAGAGCATGGTCCGCGACGATGTGCAGCGGCGCCTGCTGTGGGAGATGGATACCTCCATCGAACGCCTGCGGCAGACCGATGGCGATGCCGACGCGGTGCTGCAGCTGACCGGCGTGTACCACAACCTGCTGCGACGCTGGAGCGAGGTCTGAGCCGATCAGGCCACCCCGGCGACAACTTGGCAATCATTCTCATTTGCAACGGCTAACGGGTCTCATTACAATCACGCCCCGTTGACGCCGGATGTTCCGGCCAGCCAGGGATTTCCGCTTGCGTCGCCCGTTCCGCCCTCGCCCGTTTCGGCTTGTACAGCTCGGCACCGCCATGCGCGGCCGTCGGCCTGCGCTGGCCAGCCTGCTGGCGTGGGTGGCGATGTTGACGCTGTTGCTGGGCACCCTGCCCTTGCTGCCAGTGGCCCACGCTGCTGCCGCTCAGGCGCTGCAGCAACCGCTGGAAGAGCGCGGCGGCGAAGGCCCCCTGCAGGAAGAAGCGCCGGCCAAGCTGCGGCGCTGCGCATCGGCACCGGCCAAGTCCACAGACAAGCCTGCGCCGCCGCTGCTACTGGCCAGCCACTGGCTGCGCACCGAACTTGATCTCGTTCCCTCCGCGTCGGCTCCATCCAGCGCGCGTTCGCACTGGCCATTGGCTGCACCAGACATGCCGTGGGCCGATGCGCCCGGGCGTCGCCAGCAACGCGGCCAAGCGCCGCCGCTCGCCTGATCCACGGCACGCCGTGACCGCCTGAGCGGTTGCACCGGCTCGCCGCAGCCTGCTTCACCTCTGCCGCCCCTGATCGGGCCATCCCTGCCCTGCCGCGCGCGCTCCGCGCCCGGCATCGCGCTGTCTTGCATTCTTCGAGGTATCTGCCATGGCCCAGCGCCATCGTGTCCGTTCGTCCCTGTCCCGCCACCTGTTGACCAGCGCCGTGCTGGCCGCCGTCGCAGCTCCTGCCTACGCCAGTGGTGACGCCAGCGGCGCGCCGCAGACGCTGGACAAGGTGGTGGTGACCGCCTCCGGCTTCGAGCAGAAGGTGGTCGATGCACCGGCCAGCATCAGCGTGGTCAGCCGCGAAGAGCTGAGCAAGCGCCCCTACACCAGCCTGGTCGACGCCCTGCGCGACGTCGAGGGCATCGACGTCGGCCTGGAAGCCACCGACAAGAACGGCCGCGCCACCATCTCCATGCGCGGCCTGCCGTCCGAATACACCCTGGTGCTGATCGACGGGCGCCGCCAGAGCAACGCCGGCCAGCTGTATCCGAACAACTTCGGCGGTGGCCAGTTCGCCTACCTGCCGCCGCTGGATGCGATCGAGCGCATTGAAGTAGTGCGTGGCCCGATGTCCACGCTGTACGGCTCGGATGCGATGGGTGGCGTCATCAACATCATCACCCGCCGCAACCAGGACAGCTGGCACGGCGCAGTCACCCAAGGCTTCACCGTGCAGCAGGACGATCAGTTCGGTGATGCGCGCAGCACCGACCTGTACCTGAGCGGCCCGCTGGTGAAGGATCGCCTGGGCCTGGCCGTGCGCGGCAGCTACTACGACGCCAAGGCATCCAATCCCGAATGGGATGCACTGACCCTGCCCGACGGCACGCTGTGGGAACGCAGCATCGGTTTCGGTGGCGGCGGCAAGTCGGTGGCCAACACCAACTGGAACACCGGCGTGCGCCTGAACTTCCATCTCAACGACGACCACGAGCTGTGGCTGGACTACGACGTCTCTCGCCAGAAGTACGACAACAGCGAGGGCCAGACCGGCACGCTCGACAGCCTGGCCAGCCTGTGGCGCGTCGGCAACGCGGTGGTCCCGAACCCGAATGGCAGCGGCACCGTCACCCGCCGCGTGGTGCAGCCGCGCGTGGGCTACACCGCTTACCAGCGCTATGAGCGCGACCAGCTGTCGCTGACCCATCAGGGCCGCTACAGCTTCGGCACCTGGCAGACCTCGCTGACCCACAGCAAGAGCAGCAACCTCGGCCGCTCGCTGCCGCTGACGCTGGACGAGCGCGCCGGCCTGCAGACCCTGTGGAACGACGTCTGCCGCCGCACCGGCGCCGCCAACAACTGTGCCGCCGGCCGCAACAACGCCCTGGGCGCACTCAACGCCAGCGAACAGGCACGGCTGCAGGCGTTCCTGCCGCGTCCGCTGCGCACCATGGAGCTGGAAGGCTACGTGCTGGACACGATGCTCGACCTGGACTTCGGCGCGCACAAGCTGACCGTGGGCGGCCAGTACAACGACACCGACATGGTGGACGGCGTGTTCGGCATGGACGGTGCCGGCTACCGCAGCAACACCAAGCAGAAGCACCGCATGTGGGCGCTGTTCGCCGAGGACAACTGGTCGCTGACCGACACCCTGACCGCCACCTTCGGCCTGCGCTACGACGACCACAATATCTTCGGCAGCCACCTCAGTCCGCGCGGCTACCTGGTCTGGAATGCCACCGATGCGTGGACCTTCAAGGGCGGCGTCAGCACCGGCTACAAGACCCCGCGTCCGGACCAGCTGTTCCCCGGCATCACCGGCTTTGGTGGCCAGGGCGTGCTGCCGCTGGTGGGGTCGCCGAACCTGAAGCCGGAAACCAGCACCAACTACGAGCTGGCTGCGTATTACGAGGGCCAGCGCTGGGGCTTCAACGTCACCGGCTTCATCAACAAGTTCGAAGACAAGATCGCCAGCGGCGGCACGTTCCCCAACTGCGAGGTGGCACCTGCAGGCAGCGGCTACTGCGTGGACATCGGCCCGGGCTGGGCCTCGCTGGGCTACAGCACGTTCACCCAGAGCGTGAACATCGACAAGGCGGAAACACGTGGCGCAGAACTGGCCGGCCACGTCGATCTGCTGGACAACCTGCAGCTGCGCGGCAACTACACCTGGACCAAAAGCGAGCAGACCGCCGGTTCCGGCAAGGGCCTGCCGATCACCGGCACCATGCCGGCCAAGCACATGGCCAACGCCAGCCTCAACTGGCAGCTCAACGATGCGATCAGCCTGTCGTTGATCGGCGAAGGCCGCTACGACCGCTACCGCGACACGATCCTCGATGCCGCCGGTGCCAGCCACACCCGCTACTACGAGGACTACACGATCTTCCACCTCGGTGGCAGCTGGAAGGCCACGCAGTGGCTGACCGTCAACGCGCGGGTCAATAACCTGTTCGACAAGAACTTCGTCTCGCAGTCGTGCCTGCTGACCAGCCCCAGCGAATACAACTGCGTGGACGACTACGCCACCAAGGACCAGCGCCGCAGCTACTGGATCTCGCTCAACGCGAAGTTCTGACGCCACGACCGGTAGTGCCGGCCGCTGGCCGGCATCGCCCTGCCCTGGTAGGTGCCGACCTTGGTCGGCACCGCTTCATCCACGCATGGCGTGGATCTACTGCCCATACCGAACCTGGACGGCGCTCCATCCACGCATGGCGTGGATCTACCGGTCAGCCGCAGTGGTAGTGCCGGCCGCTGGCCGGCAACCGCGCGATGTTTCCAGGTGTCATGGGATTGCCGGCCAGCGGCCGGCACTACCCCTTCAGAGATACACAACGACATCTAATTGCGAGCAATTCTCATCAATGATGTAATGGCCAGTATTCATCCGTCCCGAACCGTGCCGTGAGCCGTCCCGCATCTTCCACCGTGCAGCAGCAACAGAGCCGCGGCTTCTGGCTGCGTACCCTGCACCAGTGGCACTGGATCAGCTCCGCGGTCTGCCTGATCGGCATGCTGCTGTTCGCAGTGACCGGGCTCACGCTGAACCATGCAGCGAAGATCGAGGCCAAGCCGCAGGTGCAGAACCAGCATCTTGAACTGCCGGCCGACGTGCGCGGCCAGCTCGGTACACGCGAGGACGGCAACGCGCCGATCCCGCGCCCTGCCCGGCAATGGCTGGATGAGCAGCTGGGCATTTCCATCGGCGGCCGACCCGCCGAGTGGTCAGCCGAGGAAATCTACCTGTCACTGCCACGTCCCGGCGGCGACGCCTGGTTGAGCATCGACCGCGAAACCGGCGCAGTCGAGTACGAATCGACCTCGCGCGGCGCGGTGTCCTACCTCAACGACCTGCACAAGGGCCGCAACGCCGGCCCCGCGTGGGGCTGGTTCCTGGACGTGTTCGCCGTGGCCTGCCTGGTGTTCTGCATCACCGGTCTGTTCCTGCTGCACCTGCATGCGCGGCAGCGACGCATGACCTGGCCGCTGGTCGGCCTGGGCCTGATGATTCCGCTGCTGATCGCCCTGCTGCTGATCCACTGAACTTCCACCGTGATTTCCATCCGTTTCTCCGGAGCCGCCCCATGCGCGTCACCCTGACCATCGCCCTCAGCGGCCTGCTGGCCACCTCGCCGGCCTACGCCACCACCCTCGACATCAACGTCGAAGTACCCAAGCTCAACGTGGCCGAATACCACCGCCCGTATGTAGCGGTGTGGCTGGAAGGCGCCGACCAGAAGGTCGCCGCCAACCTGTCGGTCTGGTACCAGCAGACCAGCAACAGCGAAGGCCATGGCACCAAGTGGCTGCCCGACCTGCGCCAGTGGTGGCGCAAGAGCGGCCGCACCCTGCAGGTGCCGGTGGATGGCGTGACCGGTCCGACCCGCCCTGCCGGCAAGCACGCGCTGTCGTTCAACGACAAGCAGCCGGCGCTGAAGCAGCTGGCCCCGGGCAACTACACCCTGGTGGTGGAAGCGGTGCGCGAAGTCGGCGGCCGTGAACTGCTGAAGATCCCCTTCACCTGGCCGGCCACCGCCGCACAGAACGGCCGCGCGCAGGGCGCCACCGAACTGGGCCAGGTCACCCTCGCCGTCAAACCTTGATTTCCTGACCGGGGTCGGATCCCTTCCGCAGGAAGGGCTCTGACCCGATCGCCATATCCTCGGGGTCAGAGCCCTTTCCGTTGGAAAGGGATCCGACCCCTTCCAACTGGAGTCTTCCGCATGAAGCGCACGCTCGTCCTCGCCGCCGCTCTGGCCGCTGCCCTTCCCTTCTCTGCCTTGGCCCACAAGGCTTGGCTGCTGCCCTCGCAGACCGTGATCGCCGGCAATGCGCCGTGGATCACCGTCGATGGCGCGGTCTCCAACGACCTGTTCTATTTCAACCACGTGCCGCTGCGCCTGGAATCGGTGGTGATCACCGCCCCGGACGGCAGCACCGTGCAGGCGCAGAACGCGGCCACCGGCAAGTACCGCAGCGTGTTCGACGTCGAGCTGAAGCAGCAGGGCACCTACCGCATCGCCTCGGTCAACGACGGCCTGTCGGCCACTTATGAACTGAATGGCGAGCGCAAGCGCTGGCGCGGTACTGCCGCTACCTTCGGCGAACTGCCCAAGGATGCCAAGAAGCTGGAAGTGAACCAGTCGGTCGGCCGTGTGGAGACCTTCGTCACCAACGGCGCGCCGAACGACACCGCGCTGAAGCCGACCAACCGCGGCATCGAACTGGTGGCCGTCGGCCACCCGAACGACCTGTTCGCCGGCGAAGAAGCGACCTTCCGCGTACTGGTCGACGGCAAGCCGACTGCAGGCCTGGAATTCGAGATCGTGCGCGGCAGTACCCGCTACCGCAATGCGCAGGACGAGCAGAAACTGACCAGCGACGCCAAGGGCGAGATCAAGGTGACCTGGCCGGAAGCCGGCATGTACTGGCTGGAAACCGGAACCGAGGACAAGAAAACGTCGGTCAAGCAGGCCGCCAAGCGTCGCCTGAGCTACGTCGCCACGCTGGAAGTGCTGCCGCAGTAAAGGCATCGCTGCGATACCCGGCGCGCCCTGGTATCGCAGCCTGCTACGCATGCCCATGACCTCTACCGCACTCGACATCGCCCGGCTGGGCGGCACCACCATGGGCACCACCTGGAGCGTGTCACTGGTGGCAGCGCGCCAGCGCGACCTGCATCCGCTGCATGCGGGCATCCAGGTCCGTCTGGATGAAGTAGTCGCACAGATGAGCACGTGGGAAGCAGGCTCGGACCTGAGCCGCTACAACCGTGCCGACGCGGGGCGGCACTGCGTGCTGCCTGCCGAAACACGCCATGTGCTGACCTGCGCGCAGGCCATCGCCGCCGCCAGCGGCGGTGCCTTCGACCCGACCATCGGCCCACTGGTGGCGCTGTGGGGCTTCGGTGCGCATGCTGGTGAACGACGTGCACCCGATGCCACCACGTTGCAGGCAACCCGTGCACGCTGCGGTTGGCAGCGCCTGCACTGGCAGGACGATGCGCTGTTGCAACCGGGTGGCCTGGAACTGGATCTCTCGGCGATCGCCAAGGGCTTCGGTGTCGACCACGTCGCCGCTTGGCTGCGCAGCCAGGGGATCGATGCCGCACTGATTGAAGTCGGCGGCGAGCTGGCGGGCTACGGCCGCAAGCCCGACGGCCAGCCATGGCGTGTGCTGGTGGAGTCGGCGCCGGAGGAAGATGCCCACACCGATACACCACCGCGTGTACTGGCGCTGGAGGGAAAAGCCGTGGCCACCTCCGGCGATCGCTGGCACCAGTATCAGGACGATGGCGTTGCCTACAGTCACAGCCTCGACCCACGCAGCGGCACGCCAGTGCGACAGGTCGCAGCCGCCGTCACCGTGGTCGCCGACGATGCGATGCACGCTGACGCCTGGGCCACCGCACTGACCGTGCTCGGTCGCGACGCGGGCATCGCGCTGGCAGAACGCGAAGGGCTGGCCGTGCGCTACCTGGAACGCGCCGCCGACGGCCCGCGCGAAACCCTCAGCAGCGCCTTCCAGCGGCTGCTGGATGAGCAGGCCGCATGAGCACTCGTTTCTCGCGCGCAACTCTTGGCAACGTCGTAGTGCTGGCCCTGCTGGCCGCGATCGGCGGGGCCCTGCTGCGCCTGCACCTGGGCGAAGCGTGGTGGCAGGGTGCGCCGCCGTCAGGGCAGTGGGGCATCGCGCTGGCCGCTACCGCGCTGTATTTGCTGGCGTGTGGTGTGCTGTGGTGGCGCAGCCGTCCGCGCGATGACACGACTGAAGGCAGCAACCAACCGATGCTGCTGGTCTGGTCCAGCCAGACCGGCTTTGCCCGCGAACTGGCCGAACGCAGTGCGCAGGCCCTGCGCTCGGCCGGCGTGCCGGTGCGCCTGCGCGGTCTGCACGAAGTGGATGCCGGCGTGCTGACGGGCAGCGCGCGTGCACTGTTCATCGTCAGCACCACCGGCGAAGGCGATGCACCCGACCACGCCCTGCCCTTCCTGCGCCGGGTGATGACCACGCCGCCACCTCTGCACCACCTGCAGTACGGCGTGCTCGCGCTGGGTGATCGCAGCTACGGCCACTTCTGCGCGTTCGGCCACCAGCTTCACGACTGGCTGCGTCAGCAGGGCGCGCATCCACTGTTCGATGCCATTGAAGTCGACAATGCCGATCCGGCCGCCCTGCGCCACTGGCAGCAGCTGCTCGGCCAGCTCGGCGGCGACGCCAGCGAACTGCCCGATTGGACACCGGCCGAGTACCAGCCGTGGACGCTGCTGCAGCGCATCCACCTCAACCCGGGCAGCGTCGGTGGTCCGGTCTACTGGCTGCGCCTGCAGCCACCGACCGACAGCAGCGCGCACTGGCAGGCGGGCGACATCGCCGAGATCGGTCCGCAGCACGCCGAACAGAGCACGCGCGACTGGCTGCAGGCGCAGGGCTTCGATCCCGACACCATGTTGGACGACGGGAATACGCTGCTTGCACGCGTCGCCCGCTCGCATCTGCCGTCCTTGGTTGCAGCGGGCGATCTGCCTGGATTGTTGGCGGCACTGCAGCCACTGCCGCATCGCGAATATTCCATCGCCTCGGTGATGGACGACGGCGCGGTGGAACTGCTGCTGCGCCGTCAGCTGCGTGCCGATGGCACACCGGGCGTCGGCAGTGGCTGGCTGTGCGACCACGCCGCCATCGGCGAGCCGGTGCAGATACGCCTGCGCCGCAACGAGAATTTCCACGGCGTCGCCATCGATGTTCCGCTGCTGTTGATCGGCAACGGCACCGGGATCGCCGGCCTGCGCGCACACCTGCACGAGCGCGCTCGGGCTGGAGGCAGTCGCACCTGGCTGTTGTTCGGCGAACGCTCGGCTGCCCATGATTTCCACTTCGGCGACGAACTGCAGGCGATGCTCGCCAACGGCGCGCTGAGCCGTCTGGATACGGTATTCAGCCGTGATGGCGGCGCGCACCGCTACGTGCAGGATCGCCTGCTGGCCGAAGCATCCGCGCTGCGGCAGTGGGTTGATGAAGGCGCAACGATCCTGGTCTGCGGCAGCCTGCAGGGCATGGCCCCGGCCGTGGATGCGGTGATCGAACAGGTCCTCGGTGCCGACGGCAAGGAAGCGCTGCTGCTGGCCGGTCGTTACCGGCGCGATGTGTATTGAGGCGAACCGTCTCCAGGTGGGTGCGAACCGACTTCTGGTGGGTGCGCACCTTGGTTCGCACCATGCCGCGGTATCGGCCGCTGCATCCACGCATGGCGTGGATCTACGGAAAAAACCGCGCAATCTGCTTCAGTAGATCCACGCCATGCGTGGATGATTGTCTCCGAGCGCCGACGATGGCTCAGCCGCCCGCGGCGCTCACCCGTATCGCCAGCAACTCCCCGCCGCCCTGCAGCGCATGCCGCTGACGCTCGCCGGCGGCCAACCACGCAGTGTCGCCGGTCTGCATCGCAGGCAATCCACTGTCCGCACCAAACGTAGCCTGCCCACCCAGCAGGTGCAGGGCCCACGCCACACCCGGCTCGCAGAAGAAGAACATCGGCCCGACCAGCGGCCGGTGCAGCAGTTCGGCCTGCAGCTGCTCGCGCTTCCACATCAGGTTGAAATCGTGGGTGGTGCCGTCGATCAGTTCGCCATGCAGCGCGGCTTCGCCGGCAAAACGCACACGCCCATGCGGTGGCAGCACTTCGGCGACGCGGCCGTCCTCGAAACGCAGGCGCACGCCATTGCCCTGCAGCAGTACCAGTTCGCGCTCGACACCGGGGAACGCGGAAAACGCAGCGTCCTGTTCGATTTCGGCCACTGACAGGCGCAACGCCCAGTCATCGCCCTGCGCTGGCAACCGCAGGATCTCGCGGGTCCAGCCAAGGCCGTTGCGCCAGCGTTCGCGGCGGTAATCCAGGCTGGAAATCACCTGGCTCGGGGTCTGCAGCAGGGAGTCGATGTTCATGCGCGCATTGCATCATGCCGCGCGCCACAACGCATCACCGCGTTGCAAGACCCGCGGACGTACCGCAATCGCCACCCAGCAGTTGCGAGTGTTTGAGCCAATCCTGGTCGGGGTAGTACGCGAACACCATCGTGCCGCCTCGCAGCGCGTCGATCAGCGGCTTGGCCACCGACAATCGCACCGCCGGACAGCCGAGACTGCGCCCCAACCGACCCTGCAACTGTGCGGTGGAGGGATTCACATACGGCGCACCGTGGATGACGATGGCGCGCTCGCGTGCACGATCATTGAAACCCGGCTCCAAACCCGCCAAGCGCAGCGAATAGCCGTTGCCGCCCATGTAGGTTTCCTGCGCGGTGAACGCGCCGAGGCTGGACATGAAGCTGCCATCGCGGTTGGAGAAATGCTCCGTGCGGTTCTCGCCGCTGTTGCGGCCGTGCGCCACCCACTCCTCGAACAACAGCCGCTGGCGGGCCAGGTCGAAGACCCACATCCGCGGCTCGGTGGACGGCCGCGAGTAGTCGATCACGCTCAGGCGTTCACCGCTGACACCCAGTTCGGGCCGCTGCAGCGCGCAGCGCATGGCGTGGGCGGCCAACTGCAGCACCCGGCGGTCGGCCTTGGGCGCGCTGCGGGCCAGCTGCGCAGCGAGATCGTCGGCGCTGATCGCGGTGGCAACGCGCGTCTGCGCCCCGGCCGGGGCACTGGCAGTGGTCGCCAGCAGGCCAAGGGCGGCCAGCCGGCACAGGCGGAAAGCAGACATGGGCACGTGGGAAGGTCTCAGGATCCCTTGAGGGTGGACGCTGGCGGCTCCGATTCCAAGACCGGCTGCATACCCGATTCAGCCGCGCTTGGGCGCACCGCCGGCAGCGAGGTGACCAGCAGGGTCGTGCCCGGTACCAGCACCTGGTACAGCTGGCGGGCGAAATCGGCCGGCAGCGCCATCGGCAGCGATGGCGTGGCCAGCAGGTCCGGCGTGGCCTGGGCGCGGTCCTGGCCAAGCAGCGGATAGGCCGTCCACTGGTGCAGGCGCTGCTGCGCATCAAGCGGGCTGGGCGTATCGCTGTAGCCCTGGCCCATCACGAACAGGGTGGTGCCCTGGAACGCCGGCAGCGCGTCGGCCTTCAATGGCGACTCGCCGATCATCACGCCGTCGCGCAGTACGTACAGGCGCTGGTCGTGCAGGCTGACCAGGATGCCGACCTGCCCGCTGGGGGCGGCCGCATCATCCCACCACGCCTTGTCCGGGGCGCCGGCCTCGCCTTCCGGCAGGGCCTGTCCGCGTGCATTCACCGGCGCCAGCACCGCCGGATAGGCCAGCGTCATCGGCGCGCTCTTGGCATCGGCCACGACCACCGTATCGCCGCGCTTGGTTTCGCTGAACAGCTTCTGCGCGAAGGCCTGCGGCAGGCGCACGCAGCCATGCGAGGCCGGGTGCCCGGGCAGGCTGCCGCCGTGAAGCGCGATGCCGTCCCAGGTCAGCCGCTGCATGTACGGCATGGGTGCGCTGTTGTAGAGGTTGGAACGGTGGTCCTTGTCCTTCTGCAGGATGGTGAACACACCGGTCGGCGTCTCATGGCCGGTCTTGCCCGAGCTGATCGTGGTCAGGCCGATGGCGATGCCGTTGCGGTACACATAGGCGCGCTGCTCATCCAGGCTCACCACCAGCACGATCGGCCCGGCCGGCGAAACCTCCGGGTGCCACAGGTACTCGCCGGGCTTGAGGTCGGTCGGACCGCGTACTTCGGAAGTCGTCGCCGCGACCGGCTTGAAAGGTGCGGCCGCGTGCGCAGCGCAGGGCAGTGCCAGGGCAGCGGCGAGCATCAAGGTCAAACGGTGCAGGTGCATCCAGCCGATTCCATTCCATGCGAAGGCCTCACCGTACACCATGCGCGCGTGGTGGCTGCGCCAAAAGAAATTGCCCGGCGACACAGCCATGTGTCGTACCGGGCAATCGTCACGTCCCTGTCGGCCTGCTGCCACCCCCTCGCATCCTGCGAAGCGGGGGCGGCGTTGCATCCTGCACGCGGCCGCGTCTGTCCTGTTTGTATCTCAGCCCCTTCCACAGGTCTGTGATGCCACCATCCTGGTGATTGGTGCCGCATCCCTGCGACGGTCGGTGGTTACGGGCATCCTGTCCGCAGCCAGTGAACCTGCATCCTGCCGGTCCCGACGTTTCCTGTTGTCAGCGCCTGGGTACGGTTCGCACCGGTACCGATCCGGGTACCGGATCCGCGGGCAACATCCTGCTGCCAACGGTGATCCGCCGTCGATTCCGTTCGACGATCGATGTCCCTATCCCCTTCACCTGCGTCAGGTCCTCGACGCGGTGAAACGGGCCGTGTCTGCGCCGGTGCTCGACGATCGCCGCGGCCTTGGTGGCCCCGACCATCGTCAATCCCTGCTGCAGCGCTTGGGCATCGGCCCGGTTGATGTCGATCGGCTCGGCAGCTTGCGCTCCCGCGATCCACACTCCCAGCACCAGCGCCCTAAACACGACAAACCAAGGCACGACGTGTATCTCCTTGTGGTTCTGACCGTCCCGACCGGCAATCCCGTCGGTCGAAACAGTGTCCGTCACCACATGCACACAGCGTATCGGGTTCACGGATTTCTAAAAGCCAGCCAACTACCCGACGTGATGTAGGGAAAACCCTACCCTTGGCCGAGGCGTAGAATGGGCGGATCAGCCATGCAACCGGAGTTTCAGATGGACAGCGCCAAGCTCGGCCAATTCGTCAATGACAAGTGGGACAGCGAAATCGTCCCGCAGTTGGTCGACTACATCCGCATTCCCAACAAGTCGCCGATGTTCGACGCCAATTGGGTGCAGAACGGCTACATGGAGCAGGCGGTCACCCTGATGGAAACCTGGGCCAAGGCGCAGGAGCTGCCCGGCCTGAAGGTCGAAGTGGTGCGCCTGGAAGGCCGTACCCCGCTGATTCTGCTGGAAATTCCGGCTACCGGCGCCGAAACCGGCGACGACACCATCCTGCTCTACGGCCACCTGGACAAGCAGCCGGAGATGACCGGCTGGGACGACGACCTGGGCCCGTGGACCCCGGTCCTGCGCGGTGACAAGCTGTATGGCCGTGGCGGTGCCGATGACGGTTACGCCATCTTCGGCTCGCTGGCCGCCGTGCTGGCGCTGCAGGCCCAGGGCCTGCCGCATGCCCGCTGCGTGGTGCTGATCGAAGCCTGTGAAGAGTCGGGCAGCTACGACCTGCCGGCCTACGTCGACCACCTGGCTGACCGCATCGGCAAGCCGTCGCTGGTGGTCTGCCTGGATTCGGGCTGCGCCAACTACGACCAGCTGTGGTGCACCACCTCGCTGCGCGGCCTGACCGGCGGCAACTTCTCGGTGAAGGTGCTCAACGAAGGCGTGCACTCCGGTGATGCCTCGGGCGTGGTGCCGTCCAGCTTCCGCCTGCTGCGCCAACTGCTGTCGCGCATCGAGGACCAGGACACCGGCCGCATCCTGATCGAGGGCATGAACGTGGAGATCCCGGCCGAGCGTCTGGAACAGGCAAAGCGTGCCGCCGACGTGGTCGATACTGCGATCTTCGAGAAATTCCCGTTGGTCGACGGCCTCAAGCCGATGAACGACGACCTGACCGAGCTGGTGCTGAACCGTACCTGGCGCCCTGCCCTGTCGGTGACCGGCATCGGCGGCATGCCGCCGCTGGAATCGGCCGGCAACGTGCTGCGCCCGCATACCGCGGTGAAGCTGTCGCTGCGCCTGCCGCCGACCGCCGATGGCAAGACCTGCGGCGAGCTGCTGAAGGAAGCACTGCTGCGCGATCCGCCGAACGGCGCGCAGGTCACCCTGGACCTGGAAAAGGCCTCCACCGGCTGGAACGCGCCGGCGATGGCACCGTGGCTGACCAAGGCCATCGACGATGCCAGCCAGACCTTCTTCGGCAAGCCGGCGATGTACATGGGCGAAGGCGGCTCGATCCCGTTCATGGGCATGCTCGGCGAGAAGTTCCCGGGTGCCCAGTTCATGATCACCGGCGTGCTCGGCCCGCACTCCAACGCCCACGGCCCGAACGAGTTCCTGCACATTCCGATGGGCAAGAAGGTCACCTCGTGCGTGTCCAAGGTGATCAGCGAGCACTACGCGGCAAGCCTGCGTGGCGAGACCAGCGGTTCGCCGGTGGCCGCCGACAGTGGGACCCGCAACGGCGACCACGGCTGCTGCTGATTGCGTCATGCAGTGACGGACGCAGCCTGGCCTTGCTAGGCTGCGTCCATCCTTTGAAGGCGCAGATCGCATGAACGGTTTGTTTGGCAGCACCAGCTGGCTCTACATCATCCTGGTCGGCTTCTTCGTCGGCCTGCTGGGACGCTTCTTCATGCCCGGCAACAACCGCATGGGCTGTCTGCTGACCATCGTGCTGGGCATCATCGGCGCGCTGCTGGCCGGCTGGTTCGGCCAGTACATGGGCTGGTACGCGCCCGGTGAACCGGCCGGCTTCCTCGGCGCGGTCGTGGGCGCGGTCGTCGTGCTGGCGATCCTGCGCCTGTTCAGCGGCCGCCGCTGAGCCGCCACCCCCTTCCCGCTTCTGTCCCTGACGTTGGCGCGCCCGGCGCGCCCGGATATGCCTGCATGACCGAACCCGCCTCTGACCCCCAGCGCAGCGCACAGCGCCTGCAGTGGGCCCGTACCCAGCTCGATGATGGCAACACCGTGGTCGAACGCGCCTCGGTCGACGCTGGCATGCGCAGCTACTGGCGCACCACCAGCCAGCGCGGCAGCCACATCGTGATGGATGCCCCGCCGGGGCTGGAAGACCCCACGCCTTGGCTGCGCATGCGCGGCCTGCTGCACGATCACGGCCTGCGCGTGCCCGCCTTGCTTGCCCAGGACCTCGACGCCGGCTTCCTGCTGCTGGAAGACCTGGGCGGCCCGACGCTGGCGAAGATCCTCGACGAACGCAATGCCGACGAGTGGTTCAGCCGATCCATCGATCAGCTGCTGCGCCTGCAGGCCATTCCGGTGCCTGCCGATTTCGGTCAGTTCGGCGAAGCGCTGCTGCAACGTGACGCCGGCCTGTTCGATGAGTGGTTCCTGCAACGTCATCTTGGCCTTGAACTGGACTGCGGCGAGATCGAAGGCCTGCAACTGGTCCACCGCCGGCTGATGGACAACGCGCTGGGCCAGGCCCAGCTGATGACCCACCGCGACTACATGCCGCGCAACCTGATGCCGGTGGACGGCGGCCCGGCCGTGCTGGATTTCCAGGACCTGGTGCGTGGTCCGATCGCCTACGACGCGGTGAGTCTGTTTAAGGATGCCTTCCTGAGCTGGCCGCTGCAGCGCGTGGACGACTGGCTGGCGCAGTATCACCAGCGCGCGCGCGACGCCGGCCTGCCGGTACCCGACCGCGCCACCTTCCTGCGCGACGCCGACTGGATGGGCATCCAGCGCCACGTGAAGATCCTCGGCCTGTTCTGCCGCCTGCGCTACCGCGACAACAAGGGCCACTACCTGGACGACGCACCGCGCTTCATCGCCTATCTGGATGAAGTGCTGCCGCGCTACCGCGAACTGGCGCCGTTGCAACAGTTGCTGGAAATGCGGATCAAACCGGCACTGGCCGAGCTGGCCGCGCCGATGCGCGTGCTGCGCTGAAGGCCGCATCGATGAAGGCTCTGATTTTCGCCGCCGGTCTGGGCGAGCGCATGCGTCCATTGACCCTGCACACGCCGAAGCCGCTGCTGGCAGTGGCCGGCAAACCCCTGATCGTGTGGCACCTGGAACGGTTGGCTGCGTTCGGCATCCGCGACGTGGTGATCAACACCGCATGGCTCGCCGAGCAGTTCCCGGCCACATTGGGCGATGGCCGCCAATGGGGCCTGCACCTGCATTTCATGCACGAAGGCGATACCCCGCTGGAAACCGGCGGCGGCATCCTCAATGCGTTGCCGGCGCTGGGGGACGATCCGTTCCTGGTGGTGAACGGCGATATCTGGACCGATTTCGATTTCGCCACGCTGCCGCGTGAACCGGCCGGCGAAGCGCATCTGGTGCTGGTCGACAACCCGGCGCAGCACCCCAACGGCGACTACCGGCTGGACGCGCACGGCGTGCTGCACCACGACCGCGAAGGTCCGTGCCTGACCTATGCGGGGATCGGCGTCTATCGTCCGTCGATCGTGGCCGATTGGCGCGCGGTGATCGGCGAGGCACCTGGCAGCGAGCGCGTGCCACCGAAGTTCTCGGTGGTGCCGTTGCAGAAGCATTTCATGGCACAGGGGCGGATCAGCGGTCAGCATCATCGCGGTCGCTGGACGGATGTCGGGACCGTTGATCGCCTGCGCGCGCTGGACGATGAGTTGGCCGCGAACGGCTGAGCCGCTCGTGGTTGGACGTCTTCAGAGCAGAAGCCTTGCTTGGCCGGGCGGGATGGGCTGCGCAGGGGACGCTGCAAGTACGTCCATGTAAGCTCGGTCGCCGCATCCATGCGGCTCACGCCCCTGCGCAACCCACCCCGCCCGGCCTCTGACAGTTTCCGTGTGCGTCCAGCCACGGAAGAAAGAAAGAAAAGCAGAAGCGGGTCGCTTCGCTGCGCTTGCTCTGGTGACGACCAACGGTCGTCACCCACCACAAGCAAGACACGTGTCGACCAAGGTCGACATCTACCCACAGCCGCGGCCAATTGTCGAAGGCGGGGCGCTGTGGGTTTGCGGGGTGTGAGCCGCATGGATGCGGCGACCAAGCCCCCATGGACGGGTTCACGGCGTCCCCGCAAACCCACAGCGCCCCGCCATCCCACGGATAGCCCGCTTTTGACGTTGACGTTGATTCGGCTTCGGCGGGTGCAGGGCGCAGCCCTGCCGAACAACATCCCTCAGTAACGGGGACGACCTTCTTCCAGTACCTGGCGCAGGAACGGCACGGTGATCCGCCGCTTCGCCGCCAGCGATTCTCGATCCAGCCAGTCCAGCAGCGTGATCAGCCCACCCAGCTCGCGCCCGGTGTGCGACAGCAGCCACTCGATGGCGGCCTCGTCGATCGCCAGCCCACGGCGCAGCGCGCGCTCGCGCAGCACCGCCGCGCGGCCTTCCTCGTCCAGCGGCTGCAGCAGCACCCGCACGCATTGGCCCAGGCGCGACCGCAGATCCGGCAACACCAGACCCAATTCACCGGGCGACTTCTGCGCGGTGTACAGCACCGTCACGTCGGCAGCGCGCGCGCGGTTGTGGAAATCGAACAGCGCGATCTCGTCCTCGCGGTTGCCCGCCACCGCATCCAATCCATCCAGCGCCACCAGTTCGCGCAGCTCCAATCCCTCCAGCGCCACCCGCACCCGGCCGACCACACTGGCCAGCGGTACGTAGGTCGGCAGGCGCCCGGCCTGCTCGGCGCTGGAACACATCGCCAGCGCCTGATGGGTCTTGCCGGTGCCGGCCGCGCCTTCCAGGTAGATCCAATCGTGGCTGGCCCCTACCGCGATGGCGCGCAGCTGCGCCAGCGCGCCGTCCGGCGCACCGATGAAGCTCTCCAGGCGCTGGTCCCGCGGGTAATGCAGGGCCAGCGGAAGTTGCGGCACACCAATCACTTCAGTTCCGGACCCTTGTCATTGCCAGGCACGATGATATGGGGCTGGTCGATCACGCCATCAAGCACGATCGCGGGCTTCTCGCCGGCATACAGCTCGCTCTGCCGGTAGCGCTGGTGCGCATAGCGCAACAGGACGTTGGTCACCGCCGCCACCGGCAGCGCCAGCAGCATGCCCAGGAAGCCGAACAGCTGGCCACCGGCCATCACCGCGAAGATCACCGCCACCGGGTGCAGGCCGATCTTGTCGCCGACGATGCGCGGGGTCAGCACGTAGCTTTCCAGCAGCTGGCCGACGGTGAACACCACGCCCACCAGGATCAGCAGCTTCAGGTCGAACCCCTGCGCCTGCACCAGCGCCGCCACGATCGCCATCAGGATGCCGGTGGTCGCGCCCAGGTAGGGAATGAAACTGATCAGGCCGGCGATCAGGCCAATCAACAGGCCCAGCTTGAGCCCGACCAGCGACAGGCCACCGGCGTAGATCACGCCCAGCGCCAGCATCACCAGGAACTGCCCGCGGATGAACGCACCGAGCACTTCATTGGATTCACGCGCCAGCGCGGTGATCGTGCCGATCTGGTTGCGCGGAATCACCGATGCCACGCGCTCGACCAGCTTGTCCCAATCACGCAGGAAGTAGAACGCCAGGATCGGCAGCAGCAGCAGGTTGACCACCCAGGTGACCACCGTGAAGCCCGAGCGCGAAACATAGCCCATGAAGGTCGTTGCGAACCCGCCGGCCTGCTGCCAATGGCTGCGCACCCACTCGATCAGGCGGTCCGGGTCCATCCACTGCATCACTTCCAGCCCGGTCTTCTGCTCGAACCAGGGGATGCCCTTCTCCATCAGCCAGGCCTGCGCCTGCGGGGCCGCTGCGATCAGCGTGGTGATCTGGCGCTCGATCATCGGCACCAGCACCAGCAACAGTGCCGTGATCACCAGCACCATCGCCACGAACACCAGCACCACACCGGTCATGCGCGAGCGGCCAGTGGCCTCGATGCGGTCCACCAGCGGGTCGCCCAGCCAGGCCAGCGCCAGCGCCAGCACGAACGGGGTCAGGATCGGTGCCAGCAGCCAGACGATCCAGCCGATCAGGCCCGCCAGCAGGATGTACTTCAGCCGTCGCAGGAACTGCGCGATTTCCGCTTCCGGGGACAGGATCATCGCAGGCGGTACTCGTTGCTGACCGGCGCCGGTGCCGGTGCACCGGTCGTATCGTCGATCGGGGTCGGCAAGGCCGGCAGGGTCGCCGACGGCACCAGCACGCCGTTGTCGCCGAGCATGCGGTTGAAGCCGGCCAGGCCGGTGGTCAGTTCCAGATTCAGCTCCAGATGGTCGGCGGTCGCGCGCAGCGGGGTGACGTTGCGCACCACCGCGACTTCACGCAGGCCGGCGGCCAGGCGCAGGTATTCGTCCGCGCTGTTGATGCCGGTCACCACCACGCGGTAGGTGCCTGCCTGGCCGGTGGCCGCACCGGCCTTGGCATAGCGCTTGACCAGCGCGTCGGCAGCGCCATCGGCACCGGCGGCCATCGCGCGCATCGCGTTGGCGTCCTTGCTGGTCCACTTGTTCAGTTCACGGCCGTTGTCGACGAACACCCAGTCCGCCTGCCAGCCGCCATTGGCGCGGTAGAGCTTGCCGATCAGCTGCATCGGCGGCGAATAGCGCGACGAGGCGCGGGCTACGGCGGCGCTGTCCTGGCGCCAGATGGCACCCGCCAGCGCCTGCTCGGCGGCGCCACCACTGGGCAGGCCGAGCTTGTAACCACGCTCGATGGCCCGGCTCAGCAACGGCCGCGCGGCATTGGCCTGCTGCACGCTGACCAGACGCGGACCGCTGCCGTCATCGACGGCAAGCCACAGCACCGGCTTCGGTCGCGGCTGCGGCCACAGCGGCAGGCCCAGGGCCGACACCAGCCCGTCCACGTCATCCTCGCGGAAGCGCGCGACCAGCAGGGTACGGAAGCTCGGCGCACCGCTGGCGCCCACGCTCTGGTCCTGCTTGTAGTCGTAGCTGGCCACATAATCCTTGGCATTGCGCAACGCCTGCGCCACGCCGGGGCGCGACATGACGCTGCGATCACCGGACAATTTACCCAGTACCACGCTCAACGCGCGGGCAAGTGCACCGTTGCGGTCAGCCTCGGCTTGGCTGTTGACGGGCACTTCGGCCTCGTACGCACCACTGGCAGTGGCAACATCCCCCTCGGTTCGCATGCCGCTCTGGGCCATCGTGGCCACCGGCAGGCATAGCGCAAGGAGCAGGGTCAAAAACAGGCTGCGGCGCATCAGGACATCCATTGGCTCGACGTATCCGGGGGGAATTGTTGCCCGAATACGGCCTTTGCGCCAATGCGGCCTGTTAAAATCGGCGATTCAACCCCTGCCAGCGCCGACGCCCGTGACCAACAGCCCGTCTTCCGCCCCTTCTCCCCTCACCTACCGTGATGCGGGTGTCGACATCGACGCCGGCAACGAGCTGGTCGAGCGGATCAAACCCTTGGTCAAGCGCAGCTTCCGTCCGGAAGTGATGGGCGGCCTGGGTGGCTTCGGCGCCTTGTTCGACCTGTCCAATAAGTACCGCGAGCCGGTGCTGGTGTCGGGCACCGACGGCGTCGGCACCAAGCTGAAGCTGGCCCACCAGCTGAACCGCCACGATACGATCGGCATCGACCTGGTCGCCATGTGCGTGAACGACGTGCTGGTGCAAGGCGCCGAGCCGCTGTTCTTCCTGGACTACTTCGCCACCGGCAAGCTGGACATCGACACCGCCGCCGCCGTCGTGGGCGGCATCGCCAATGGCTGCACCGAGGCCGGCTGCGCCTTGATCGGCGGCGAAACCGCCGAGATGCCCGACATGTACGCGCCGGGCGAGTACGACCTGGCCGGCTTCACCGTCGCGGCCGTCGAAAAGAGCGAGCTGAAGGACGGCGCCCATGTCGCCGCCGGCGACGTGCTGATCGGCATCGCTTCGTCCGGCCCGCACTCCAACGGCTATTCGCTGGTCCGCCGCATCTACGACCGCGCCGGCCGCCCGGCCGAGCTGGAACTGGAAGGCGGGGTCAAGCTGGTCGATGCGCTGATGGCCCCCACCCGCCTGTACGTCAAGCCGATCCTGTCGCTGCTGAAGTCGCATGGCGATGCCATCCACGGCATGGCCCACATCACTGGTGGCGGCCTCACCGAGAACATCATCCGCGTGGTGCCCGAAGGCCTCGGCCTGGACATCCAGGCCTCGTCGTGGACCCTGCCGCCGGTGTTCCAGTGGCTGCAGAAGGAAGGCGCGGTGGCTGACAGCGAGATGTGGCGCACCTTCAACTGCGGCATCGGCTTCGTGCTGATCGTCGCCCCGGACCAGCTGGAGGCCGTGTCCGCTGCGGTCAAGGCGCAGGGCCTGGAGCACTGGACGATTGGCCAGGTGGTCACCGCCCAGGGCGGCGAACGCGTCCACATCGCCTGATCCACTGGACAAAGGAACCCGCATGGACGCACCCCCTCCCTTGTCGACGCCGCCGGCTCCGCCGGTGCTGCCGCCGAACCCGGCCGTGCCGGTGTTCGGCCCGCAGGACGCCACCCAGCTGCGCCAGCTGGCAATCGGCCACTACGTGGTCGCTGGCCTGATGGCGGTGTTCTCGCTGATCTTCATCCTGCACATCGTGCTGGGCATCGCCATGCTGTCCGGTTCGCTGCCGATGAAGTCCGGCGGTGAACCGTCTTCGCCGGAAGAACAGCAGTTCGTCGGCTGGCTGTTCACCGTGATGGGTTTCTGCATCGTGCTCGGCGGGCTGACCCTGGCCGGCTTTGTCGCCTATGCCGGCCGCTGCCTGTCACAGCAGCGCCGCTACCTGTTGTGCATGATCGTGGCGGGGCTGTCGTGCCTGTTCACCCCCATCGGCACCATCCTCGGCGTGTTCACCCTGGTCGTGCTGCTGCGCCCGCAGGTGAAGGCTGCCTTCGCTGGCCAGGCGGGTGTGGCATGAACGATGGATTGAACCCGCCACCGCTGCCCAGGCAGACCCTGGCCGACCTGCAGACCGCCAGCCACCTGCACAATCTGAAGATCCTGTTCTATGCACTGGCAGGCTTCCATTGGCTGGCAGCGCTGGTGTTCCTCGGTTTTGTCGGCATCGTCGCCTTCGAACGCGGCATGGATGACGGTGCCGTGCTGGCGACGGTGTACGGCACGGTGTCGCTGCTGGCCATCGGATTGGGCTTCCTGCAGCTGCGCACCGCGCGGCTGCTTGGCCAGCGCAGCAATCTGGCCTGGTGTCGCGGCGCGGCCTGGGCCGCGGTGATGGCCGGCCCGCTGGGCATGGCGCTGACCGCCTACGCGGTGTATTTCCTGCGCAAGCCGGAGATCGCCGCACTGTTCGACCGCGGCGACCACGTCAGCGTCTGAGCTGGCAGGCGCATGTTCCATCCCTCTGCTGATCGCCCCGACATGTCCACGCCCGCTGCCCCCTCGCTCGCCAGCAACCGCGCCACCCACTCACTGTCAGGACCGAAGAAGGTCGCGCTGGTCGCGGTGCTGAGCATATTCGCGGCAACCTGGATCCATCCGCTGTGGCCGCTCGAGCAGACCCTGCACAGCTCGCTGACCGTGATCGGCCTGCTCGCCCTGTGGTGGGTGGACCGGCGCTGGCAGCTGGGCAACGGTGCCTTCATCGCGATCTGCGGCTTCATCGCCATCCACTGCGTGGCCGCGCGCTGGCTGTATTCCAACGTTCCCTATGATGCCTGGCTGCAGTCGCTGCTCGGATGGTCGCCGGATGCCGCCTTTGGCTGGCAGCGCAACCACTTCGATCGCCTGATCCACTTCCTCTATGGCGTCTGCTTCACGCCGGCGTTGCTGCAGTTGGCGCGACAGTCCTGGCCTGCGCTGCGCATCGGCCAGGCATTCACCCTGGCGGTGATGGCAGTGATGTGTTCCAGCCTGGTGTATGAGTGGCTGGAATGGGGCATCGCCCTTGCCCTGTCGCCGGAAGCGGCCGAGGCCTACAACGGCCAGCAGGGCGACATGTGGGACGCGCATGCGGACATGCTGCTGGCGACCCTGGGCAGCCTGTTGCTGTGGCCGGTGGTGCGCCGGAGCGCGGCGCGATGAGCATCTGCCGCATCGCCGTGCTGGCCTCCGGCCGCGGCAGCAATCTGCAGGCCATTGTCGACGCCATCGCTGCGGGGCGGCTGCAGGCCGAGGTTGTCGGCGTGTTCTCCGACCGTCCCGATGCGACCGCACTGGAGCGGGTGGCAGCGGATCGACGCTGGGCGCATGCGCCGAAGGAATTCAGCGACCGCGCCGCCTACGAGCAGGCGCTGGGTGATGCGCTGGCTGCATCCGCCCCGGACTGGATCGTCTGCGCCGGCTACATGCGCATCCTCGGCGCCGATTTCGTGCAGCGGTTCAATGGCCGCCTGGTCAACATCCATCCCTCGCTGCTGCCGCTGCACAAGGGCCTGCACACCCATGCACGGGCGCTGGAGGCCGGTGACGTCGAGCACGGCGCCAGCGTCCACCTGGTGGTGCCGGAACTGGATGCCGGCGCGGTACTGGCGCAGGCGCGGGTTCCGGTGCTTGCCGGCGATGATGCGCAGACCCTGGCCGAACGCGTGCTTGCGGTGGAGCATCCGCTGCTGATCGCGACCCTGGAACTGCTCTGCGCAGGCCGCCTGGCTGAACGGGAAGGACAGCCGACACTCGACGGTCACCCCCTGTTTAGCCCTTTGGCTCTAGATTCCGCCGGAAACCTGAACCGGTAACGCCCGTGCACACGCCCCGCTGACTGCGGGGCTGGCATTCTGCCCCCCTCCTGCGGTTCCTGTCGGCCATGAAGACCACGTCCCTGCTGCGTACAACCCTGCTGCTGCCGCTTGCCGTCCTCGCCTGTGCGGGCTGGGGCCAGGCAACAGCGCCTGCTGCGCCGGCACCTGCCGAGGTGGCGCCGCCGGTGCTGCCTGCACTGGCCTGGGAGCCGCCGCCGCTGCAGCCGTTCAGCGCGACCTACCAGGCCTTCTACAAGAGCAAGGAAGCAGGCGATGCGACCATGCAGGTCACTCACACCGGTGGCAACCAGTGGCGGGTGGACATGCAGGTAGTCGGCCGTCGCGGCTTTGCCAGCGTGCTCGGCCTGAACATCGAGCAGAGCACGGTGTTCGAGGAGCGCAACGGTGTCTATGCGCCACTCAGCCAGAGTACGGTGCGAAAAGGCCTGTTCCTTGGCAAGAAGGCCGTCGGCACCTACAACTGGCAGGCCGGCACCGCGCAGTGGAGTGGCGACGTGGAAAAGAAGCGCGCACAGCCGATTCCGCTGCAGGCCGGCGATCAGAGCGCCCTGCTGATGAACCTGGCGATCATGCGCGATGCCCGCCCTGGCGCGACCATGCACTATCGCTACGTCGACATGGGCAAGGTGCGCCAGCACGATTACCAGGCCGCGCCGCAGACCGAGAACGTCGAGGTCGGCGACCTGTCCTACAACGCGCTGCGGGTCTATCGGACCAACGGCGGCAACAACGAAACCATTCTCTGGATCGCCAACGGTGTCCCCACCCCGGTGCGCATCCTGCAACGCGAAGATGGCGAAGATCGCGTCGATCTGCGCCTGATCGAATACCAAGGAGTCTGAGCATGAATACCCTGACCCGCCCCCTGACCTGGATCGCCGCTGCCGCATTTTCGGTGGTCAGCCTGCCGGCCATGGCACTGCAGCCGTTCAAGGCCGACTACCTGGCCAGCTACATGGGCATGCAGGCCAACGGCAGCATGACCCTGGCCAGCGAAGGTACCAACAAGTGGCGTTACAGCCTGCAGGTCAAGAACCAGCTGGCCGACCTGAGCCAGACCACCGTGTTCGAGGAAGTGCGCGGGCAGCTGCGCCCGCTCAGCAGCCAGGACCGCTCGGCGTTGCTGGTGAAGAAGCGCAATGTGCAGGCGAACTACAACTGGACCAGCAACCAGGCCACCTGGACCGGTGACATCAAGCCGGACCGCGCCGGACCGATCGCGTTGAAGGCCGGCGACATGGACGCGCTGCTGATCAACCTGGCCATCGCCCGCGACCTGGCTGCCGGCAAGCCGCTGACCTATCGCATGGTTGACGAAGGCCGGGTCAAGAACATGACCTACCGTGTGGTGGGCAAGGAATCGATCACCGTGGGCGGCAAGAGCTACGAGGCCACCAAGGTCTCGCGCACCGACGGCAACAAGGAGCTGATTGCCTGGATCGTGCCGGAGTTCCCGGTGCCGGCGCGCATGCTGCAGCGTGAAAGCGGTCGCGATGCGCTGGACCTGACCATCAAGGCGATGAACTGACGCACGAACCGGTAGTGCCGGCCGCTGGCCGGCATCCATTCGTGGGGTTGCCGGCCAGCGGCCGGCACTACCAAATGAAAAACGCCCGCTTTCGCGGGCGTTTTTTTATTTCTTCGGTTCTTCCGCTGGCGCGAACTCGGTGCGGCAGTCCACCCGGATCTGCTCGCCCGTGGATCGGCGCACGAACGTACGGCAATGGCGGTTGCCCTCCTGGCTGTCGTTCACCGCCACCGCATAGAACGACTGGATGATCTCGTCACGGGTCACCGTACCGTCGCCATTCCAGTCCATGTCCTTCTGCTCGATGCCCTTGGTGATGGCGATGTTGGCGTACCAGGCGTAGCCCAGCCACGCCAGTACGATCAGCACCAGCGCCAGCAGCGCCTTGCGGCGACGGCTGAACTTGCCGCGCAGGATCATGCGGCCACGCGCCGGATGGTGGCGCCGAGCGAAGACAGCTTCTCTTCGATGTTCTCGTAGCCGCGATCAAGGTGGTAGATGCGATCGATGGTGGTATCGCCATCGGCCATCAGACCGGCCAGGATCAGCGATGCCGATGCGCGCAGGTCGGTCGCCATCACCGGCGCACCGCTCAAGCGTTCGTGACCGCGCACGATGGCCGTGTGGCCTTCCACCTGGATGTCCGCGCCGAGGCGCAGCAGTTCGTTGACGTGCATGAAACGATTTTCGAAGATCGTTTCGTTGATCACGCCCACGCCGTCGGCCACGCAGTTGAGCGCCATGAACTGCGCCTGCATGTCGGTCGGGAACGCCGGGTACGGCGCGGTGGTCAGGTTGACCGCCTTCGGCCGCTTGCCGTGCATGTCCAGGGTGATGCTGTCTTCGGTGGTCTCGATGGTCGCGCCGGCTTCCACCAGCTTGGCCAGCACGGCGTCCATGGTGTTCGGGCGCGCGCGGTTGACGGTGACCTTGCCACCGGTCATCGCTGCCGCTACCAGGAAGGTGCCGGTTTCGATGCGGTCGGGTAGCACTTCATGGCGGCCACCGGACAGGCGTTCGACGCCTTCGATGACCAGGCGGGCGGTGCCCAGGCCTTCGATCTTCGCACCCAGCGCGATCAGGCAGTGCGCCAGGTCGGTGACTTCCGGTTCCATCGCCGCGTTGTCGAGGATGGTGGTGCCTTCGGCCAGCACCGCTGCCATCAGCACGTTTTCGGTACCGGTCACGCTGACCATGTCGAAGGTGAAGTGGCCACCCTTCAGGCGCTTGGCGGTGGCCTTGATGAAGCCGTTCTCGACCACGATGTCCGCACCGAGTGCCTGCAGGCCCTTGATGTGCTGGTCGACCGGACGCGAGCCGATCGCGCAGCCGCCGGGCAGCGACACTTCGGCCGCGCCGAAGCGGGCCAGCAGCGGGCCCAGCACCAGGATCGAGGCGCGCATGGTCTTGACCAGCTCATACGGAGCCACATGCTGGTTGACCGGGCGCGGGTCGACCACGATCGCGCTGCCGCGCGACAGCGTGCCCTGGTCGATGGTCACTTTCGCGCCCAGTTCGCCCAGCAGCTTCACCGTGGTGACCACGTCGTGCAGATGCGGCACGTTGGTGATCTCCACCGGCGCGTCGGCCAGCAGGGTTGCGCACAGGATGGGGAGGACGGCGTTCTTGGCGCCGGAGATGCTTACTTCACCGTGCAGCGCAGCGCCGCCGGTCACAACGATCTTGGCCATGTATTGGGGATCTTCTGCGGTTCAGCCGGCTTCGGCCGGGGTCACGGTTTTCAATGCGAGCGCGTGGATCGCGCCGCCCATCAGGTCGCCCAGAGTGGCATACACCATCCGGTGGCGGGCCAGCGGCATCTTGCCGGCAAAGGCCTCGCTGACCACGGTCGCTTCGAAATGCACGCCATCGTCACCCTGCACGTCGGCGCGGGCGCCGGGCAGGCCGGTTTCGATCAGATTGCGGATGGTGTCGGCGTCCAACGGGCTTTCCTAATAAAATGTGCGTCCATTCTACTTCCGCTGCGTGGCGTCCGCATGGCCGAATCCCTGTTGCCCCCCCGTTCCGCCGACCCTGCCGCCCTGGTCGCCAGTGGCCGGCGCGTGTTCGAGATCGAACGGCAGGCGCTGGACGCCGTGGCCGACCGCCTCGGCGACGCCTTCCAGCAGGCCTGCCGGGCGATCCTGGGCGGCCGCGGCCGGGTGGTCGCCACCGGCATGGGCAAGTCCGGCCATGTCGCGCGCAAGATCGCCGCCACCCTGGCCTCCACCGGCACCCCGGCGTTCTACGTGCACCCGGGCGAGGCCGGCCACGGCGACCTGGGCATGATCACCGAGGACGACGTGGTGCTGGCGCTGTCCTATTCGGGTGAATCGGATGAGCTGCTGATGCTGCTGCCGGTGCTCAAGCGCCAGGGCAATGTGCTGATCGCCATGACCGGCCGGCCGCAGTCGAGCCTGGCCAGCGCCGCCGATTTCCACCTGGATGTGAGCGTGCCGGCCGAAGCCTGCCCGCTGGCGCTGGCGCCCACCTCCAGCACCACCGCCTCGCTGGCGATGGGCGACGCCCTCGCGGTGGCCCTGCTGGACGCGCGCGGCTTCACTGCCGACGATTTCGCCCGCTCGCACCCGGCCGGCAGCCTCGGCCGCCGACTGCTGCTGCACATCACCGACGTCATGCACACCGGCGAGGACCTGCCCAAGGTCGATGTCGGCGCCAGCCTCAGCGAAGCACTGATGGAGATGAGCCGCAAGCGCCTGGGCATGACCGCCGTGGTCGACGACCAGGGTGTGTTGATCGGCCTGTTCACCGACGGCGACCTGCGCCGCGCCCTGGACACCGACCTGGACGTGCGCACCGCGAAGATTGCCGATGTGATGACCCGGCAACCGCGCACCATCAGCGCCGACAAGCTGGCGGTAGAGGCTGCGCGGCTGATGGAAACCCACAAGATCACCGGCCTGATCGTAGTCGACAGCCAGGGCCGCGCGGTCGGCGCCCTGAACATTCATGACCTGTTGCGGGCGCGGGTGGTTTAACCGACAGTCCGTAGACCCCATTCAGTCTGTACCAACGAGCCCGCAACCACCGAGTCCGATGCCCTGATGCCCTGGTCCCCCCTGCCCGCCTTTCCCGCCCACCTGCATGCCACCGCAGCCGCTATCCGCCTGGCCTGCTTCGACGTGGACGGCACCCTCACCGACGGTCGGCTGTACTACGACAAGGATGGCAACGAGAGCAAGGCGTACTTCGTGCAGGATGGCCTGGGCCTGAAACTGCTGCAGCAGCACGGTATCCACCCCGTGCTGATCACCGCGCGCAACAGCCAGTCCGCGCTCAAGCGCGGCGCCGACCTGGGCATCGACACCCAGATCGCCGTCGGCGACAAGCTGGCCAGCGTGCAGGCGCTGTGCGCGCAGCACGGCATCGGCCTGGAGCAGGTGGCCTTCATGGGTGACGACCTGCCGGACCTGGCGCCGCTGGGCGCGGTCGGCCTGGCCGTGGCGCCGGCCAATGCCCATCCGTGGATCGCAGAGCGTGTGCACTGGATCACCCGCGCCGACGGCGGCCGTGGTGCCGCGCGCGAGCTGTGCGACGTGCTGTTGGCCGCACAGGGCCGCCTGGACGCCGTGCTGGCGAGGTTCGGCGCATGAATGCCCCCTCCTTGAACTGGCGGATGATCCTCGGCGTCGGTCTGCTGCTGGCTGCCCTGCTGAGCAGTTGGGCCGCGCTGCGCAACCGTGAAAAGGCACCTGCCGTCGAGGGCCAGGACGCCGGTGTGGACTACATCCTGCATGACTTCCAGATCGTCGCCTTGGACGAGCACGGCAAGGAATCGACCACCCTGCGCGCGCCCCTGCTGGAACGCCAGCGTGGCGACCAGACGCTCAACATCACCACCCCGCTGTTCGAAATGCCCGACAAGGATGGCAAGCACTGGACGCTGCGTGCCGAGACCGGCTGGCTCAGTGCCAAGGGCGACGAGATGAAGCTGCGGGGCAACGTCGCCGGCGACAGCCCGGCCGATCCCGGCGTGGTCCCGACCACTTTCCGCACCGACCACCTGGATGTATTCCCGAAGGACAACCGCGCCCGTACCGATGCCCTGGTGACCATGACCCGGCCGGGCATGGAGCAGTCCGGCGTCGGGTTCGAGGTGGATTCGAAGAACAACACGTATCATTTCCTCAGCCAGTCCAAGGGCCGTTACACGCCCAAGCGCTGATTCCGCCGCCCGCCCGCGACGTCTTCCCGACAGGCGCGAAGCAGGCAGCCCCCACCCGCCGCCCCCGGTCCCGCCGGAGGGCCACCACCGGTAGAACGGACCCCGATGAAGATTCCCTTTGCAGCCGTGCTCGCGCTCAGTCTTCTTGTCCCCGCTGTCGCCTTTGCCAAGTCGACCGACCGCAATGAAGCGATGAATATTGATTCCGGCGCACAGTCCGGCACCCTCACCGGTGACGGCAAGACCGTGCTGTCGGGCGGCGTGATCATCACCCAGGGCACGCTGGACCTGCGTTCGTCCGAGGCCGAGATCTACCTCAAGGGCGGCGAAGCCGTGCGTGCGGTGTTCACCGGCAAGCAGGCCAAGATGAAGCAGCAGCTCGACGATGGCACCTGGATGGATGCGGTGGCCGACCGGATCGACTACGACATCACCACCGAGATCATCACCCTGACCGGCAACTACAAGGTCACCAGCGCGCGCGGCACCAATGCTGGCCAGCGCATGGTCTACAACACCCGCAGCGGTGAGATGAACTCCGGCGGCGATGGCAGCCGCGTGCGCACCGTGATTCCGCCGAAGAACAAGACGCCTGCTGCCGCCCCGGCCCCGGCGGGAGGCAAGAAGTAATGCTCGTCGCTACTGGCCTGCGCAAACGCTACAAGCAGCGCGAAGTCGTCAAGGACTTCGGGCTGACTCTGGATGCCGGTGAAGTGGTCGGCCTGCTGGGTCCCAACGGTGCCGGCAAGACCACCTGCTTCTACATGATCGTCGGCCTGGTCGGTGCCGATGCCGGCAGCATCGTGCTGGACGGCAAGGACATCACCGGCGACCCGATGTACACCCGCGCCAAGCAGGGTGTGGGTTACCTGCCGCAGGAACCGTCGGTGTTCCGCAAGCTGACCGTGGCCGACAACCTGCGTCTGGTGCTGGAACTGCGCGAGGACCTGGATTCGACCGGCCGCGAGCGCGAACTGAACAGCCTGCTCGACGAACTGCAGCTGGGACACGTGTCCGAACAGCTCGGCGCCAGCCTGTCCGGTGGTGAGCGTCGTCGTTGCGAGATCGCGCGTGCACTGGCCGCCAAGCCGCGCCTGATCCTGCTCGACGAACCCTTCGCTGGTGTGGACCCGATCTCGGTCGGCGAAATCCAGCGCATCGTCACCCATCTCAAGCAACGCGGCATTGGTGTGCTGATCACCGACCACAACGTGCGCGAGACCTTGGGAATCTGCGACCGCGCGTATATCCTCGCAGAGGGCACCGTATTGGCCCAGGGCTCGCCGGAGGCGATCCTGGACAACGCCGACGTGCGCCGCGTCTACCTTGGGGATTCCTTCAAGCTGTAACCGCGGCCGCCGGGCCCTCTCCCTTCCGTTCGGCACAGGCATGAAGACTCGGCTGCAGACATCGTTGGGACAGCAGCTGGTGCTTACGCCCCAGCTGCAGCAGGCGATCAAGCTGCTGCAGATGTCCACGACCGAGCTGGAGCTGGAAATCGCCCAGGCGGTGGAGAGCAATCCACTGCTGGACTGGTCCGACAGCAGCGACGAAGGCGCCGGTGTCGACAAAGACGCCAGCAGCGACGACGCGGGCGGCGACAATGACGCCCCGCCCGACAACGCTGAAAGCAGCGGCGACGACTGGGCGCCCGCCGAACTGGACTGGAGCAGTGGCGGCAGCGGCGGTAGTTTCGATGATGACGACGACAACGGCAGTGCCGCCGAGCGCGTCGCCGAAACCGAAACCCTGGCCGACCATCTGCTGTGGCAGCTACACCTGACCCATCTGTCCAACCGCGACCGCAGCATCGGTGCCGCGCTGATCGATTCGCTGGAAGACGACGGCTATCTGCGCGAGCCGCTCTCGGCCATCGCCGAAGCGCTGTTGCCGGCGATCCACGCCGGTGAAGACGAAATCCTGACCGTGCTGCACCAGATCCAGCGCTTCGACCCCGTTGGCGTGGCCGCACGCAGCCTCGGCGAATGCCTGCAACTGCAGCTGGACGTGCTGCCTGCCGACACCCCGTGCCTGGCCCTGGCCCGACAGGTCGCCGCCGGCCCGCTGGAACAACTGCCTCGCAGCGGCGTGACCGGCCTGGCCCAGCAGCTGAAGCAGCCGTTGGCCGAGGTCGAGACCGCCGTGGCCCTGCTGCGCTCGCTGGACCCTCGCCCCGGCACCCAGATCGCTCCGCTCGCCCAGGACACCTACGTGGTCCCGGACGTGGTCGTGTGGCGGCAGAACGGCATCTGGCGCGCCGCGCTGGCCGCCCATGCCGGCCCCAAGCTGGTGATCCACCGCGGTTACGAGCAGATGATCCGTCGCTGCGGTGACGCCGATGCCGGTTATCTGCGCGGCCAACTGCAGGAGGCACGCTGGCTGCTGAAGGGTCTGCAGGCGCGTGGCGAGACGCTGCTGCGGGTGGTGCGCAGCCTGATCCAGCAGCAGGCCGGCTTCCTTGAATTCGGCGAACAGGCACTGCGCCCGCTGACCCTGCGCGAGATCGCAGGCGAGCTGGGCCTGCACGAATCCACCGTGTCGCGCGCGATCGCCCGCAAGCACGTGCGTACGCCGCGCGGCACCCTGCCGCTGCGCGCCTTCTTCGCTTCGGGCATCGACACCGACGGCGGTGGCGAAGCATCCAGTACCGCCATCCAGGCCATGATCCGGCGCCTGATCGATGACGAGAACCCACGCAAGCCGCTTTCTGACGCCAAGCTGGCTGACCTGCTCAAAACATCGGGAATCCCAGTAGCGCGGCGCACCGTGGCGAAGTATCGTGAGGCCATGAACATCTCCGCCTCGCACGAAAGAGTCAGAATCGTTTGACGCGCCGCCGCGCCCGGCGGAGAGGTTCATTGGCACATCCGATCAAAGGAGAAACCCGATGCGCATCGAAACGTTTGGCAAAGATGTCGAAGTCACCCCGGCCCTGCAGTCCTATGTAGAGGAGAAGCTGGCCCGGATCGGCAAACACTTCGACCAGCACTGCGAAGCGCGGGTGACCCTCAAGCTGCAGAAGACTGAACACCACGTCGATGCCAGCCTCAATATTCCGGGTCAGACCCTGCACGCTGAAGCCAATGCGCAGACCATGTATGCCGCGATCGACCTGCTGGCGGACAAGCTTGACCGCCTGGTGATCAAGCACAAGGAGAAAAAACAGCAGCACGCACCGCTGCCGGTGGGCGACAATGGTGGCTGATCGCCACCGCTTCCCGCAGACATGCCCCTGACTGACCTCCTGGCGGCCGTGCAGACCCAGCTCTGCACGGCCACCGACCGCGACAGCGTCCTGCAGGCCGCGGCCGGATTGCTGGCCTGCCGCCAGGCCAATGCCGAACAGATCTATCTCAACCTGTGCCAGCGCGAAGCGCTGGGCAGTACCGCGATCGGTTACGGCATCGCCATCCCGCATGGTCGTGCGCCGACCCTGGATCGACCCCGAGGCGCGCTGCTGCGTCTGCAGACCCCGGTCGATTTCGGTGGCGACGAGCCGGTGGACCTGGTGTTCGCCATGGCCGTTCCCGCCCACTACACCCATCAACACCTGATGCTGCTGTCCGAGCTGGCCGAGCTGTTTTCCGCGCCCTGCATCCGCCAGGCGCTGCGCGAGGCCGGTGATGCACGGGAGCTGCGCCAGGCCCTGGACCTTACCCCACCGGCGAGCGCCGCATGAATACCAGCATCACTGCCCGCGAACTGTTCGAACAGCAGCGTGAGCGGCTCGGCCTGCGTTGGGCAGCGGGCAAATCCGGCGAGAAGCGCGAACTGGAGGCCGGCAATACGGTCTCGCGTCGCCCTTCGCTGGCCGGCTATCTCAATGCGATCTATCCCAACAAGGTGCAGATCCTCGGTACCGAGGAACTGTCCTGGCTGGACGCGCTGGAACCACGCCAGCGTTGGGAAACCATCGAAAAGATCATGCAGTCACACCCGCTGGCCCTGGTGCTGACCCGCAACCAGCCGTGCCCGGAAGATCTGCGTGCGGCCGCTGATGAATCCGGCACGCCGCTGTGGCTGTCGCCCAAGCGCGGCCACGAACTGCTCAACCACCTGTCCTACCACCTGGCGCGGACGCTGGCGCCGCGGGTGATCCTGCACGGCGTGTTCATGGAGATCTACTCCATCGGTGTGCTGATCACCGGTGAAGCCGGATCAGGCAAGAGCGAACTGGCCCTGGAACTGCTCAGCCGCGGTCACCGTCTGGTGGCCGACGACGCCCCCGAGTTCACCCAGATTGCCCCCGACGTGCTCGATGGCACCTGCCCGGAACTGCTGCAGGACCTGCTGGAAGTGCGTGGCCTGGGCGTGCTGAACGTGCGCGAGATGTTCGGCGACACCGCTGTAAAGAAGAACAAGTACCTTCGGCTGATCGTCCACCTGACCAAGCCGATGACCGAGCCCACCCCCCATGGTTACGAGCGCCTGACCGGCGACTCGGGCACGCGCCATGTGCTGGACCTGGACGTGCCGCTGATCACCCTGCCGGTGATGCCCGGCCGCAACCTGGCCGTGCTGACCGAGGCGGCCACCCGGCTGCACATTCTGCGTACCAAGGGTATCGACCCGGCGGCGATGTTCATCGCCCGCCACAGCAACCTGCTGGAACGGCGAACGCCCTGACCCCCTGTCCTTCGAAGAGTCCGTCCATGAGCACCGTCATTCCCACCGCCCCGACCCTGATCATCGTCAGTGGCCTGTCCGGCTCGGGTAAATCCGTCGCCCTGAAGACCTTCGAGGACCAGGACTACTACTGCTCGGACAACCTGCCGATCCAGCTGCTGCCGGATTTCGTGCGCAATGTCCTGAGCCATCACGACGGTGCCGCATCGCGCCGGTTGGCGGTGGGCATCGATGTGCGCGGACAGAGTGACCTGACCCAGCTGTCCAGCTGGCGGCAGCTGGCCACCGATGCCGGGGTGGACGCCAAGGTGCTGTTTTTCGAGGCCAGCGATGAAACGGTGCTCAAGCGCTATGCCGACACCCGTCGCCGGCACCCGCTGAGCCAGCTGGGCCTGTCGCTGCCGGAAGCGATCGCCCGCGAGCGCGAACTGATCGCGCCGCTGCGCCGCGAAGCCGATGCGGTGATCGATACCAGCGCGTTGAACGTGCATCAGCTGCGCCGCCGCATCATCACCGAATTCGCGATGGGCCATGCCACCCGCCTGTCGCTGCTGTTCGAATCGTTCGCCTACAAGCGTGGCGTGCCGGCCGAGGCCGATTTCGTGTTCGACGCGCGTGTGCTGCCCAACCCGCACTGGGATCCGGAACTGCGGGCGCTGAGCGGTCGCGAGCCGGGCGTGCGCGACTACCTGGAAGCGCAGCCGGATGTGCAGCGCTATCTGGCGCAGCTGATGGATTTCCTGGATACGTGGCTGCCCAAGCTGGGCGATGGCACCCGCAGCTATGTGACGGTGGCCTTCGGTTGTACGGGTGGCAAGCACCGCTCGGTGTTCCTGGCCGAACGCCTGGCGCGCCATGCGCGTGAGATGGGCTGGGAAGACGTGGCGACGTACCACCGCGAGCAGGATTGAGGGTGGTCGGCCGGGCTGCGCCCGGCACCCGCAGAAGCCACGGCAACGTCAACGGCAAGAGCCGGATTGCGTGGGATGGCGGGGTGGGTCCGGTTGCGGGGGACGCCGTAAACCCATCCCTGGGGGCTTGGCCGCGGCATCCATGCCGCGGACACCCCCGCAACCGGACCCACCCCGCCTCTGACAGATCGCGGCGCGTCGTCGTTTCGCTGTTGGTGGGTGTCGACCTTGGTCGACACGGTAGATCCACGCCATGCGTGGATGAATCTCTGTCATGCATCGAAAAACGGATGGGGTCGGAGCCCTTTTTCAACGAAAGAGGGCTCCGACCCGAGCAACACTGAATACGGGACACAGTGCCCCTCTGCTGCTGCTATCGCCAATTCACCTTGACCTGTTAACGTGCAGTAATGACCTGTGGCATTCTCCTCGTAACACATCCTGGGGTCGGGATCGCCCTGCTCGACGTGGCGACCCGGCTTCTGCGGCAGTTGCCGTTGAAAACCGAAGCTTTCGAAGTACCGTTCGACGCAGACCTGGATGCTCTGCTCCCGCTCGCCTCGGCCGCTCTGCGGCGGGTCGATGGGGGTGAGGGCGTGCTGATCCTGACCGACCTGTACGGCGCCAGCCCCGCCAACCTTGCCGGGCAGCTGGCCCGGTTGGGGACCCCGGTTCGCCGGGTGTCGGCGCTGAGTCTGCCGATGTTGCTGCGGGTGATGAATTATCCGGAACAGGGACTGGATCAACTGCCTGCCACTGCGGCGGCGGGCACCCGTAATGGAGCGATAGTCGACGATGCTTGAACGAGAACTCATTGTGAGCAACCGCCTGGGCCTGCATGCCCGGGCAACCGCCAAGCTGGTGCAGACCCTGGCGCCGTTCCGCTGCAACGTGACCATGGCCGCCAAGGGCCGTGAGATCAACGCCAAGAGCATCATGGGCGTGATGCTGCTGGCGGCTGGGCAAGGCACGCCGGTCACCATCCGCATCAACGGCGAAGACGAAGTCGCTGCGATGGACGCGGTGGTAGAGCTGTTCGAGCGCCGCTTCGACGAGGACAACTGAGCGTGCCGCGCGCGCGCGCCGGCCAAGCCCCCACCGGCCAACGGCCGGTACAGCTGCTGGCCGGGCACGGCGCCGCCCGCGGTACTGCGATGGGCCGCGCCCGCGTGCGCCTGCCGCATGCGCTGGAAGTAGCCGAACAGCGCGTCACCCCTTCCCAGGTTGAATCCGAGCTGGCACGCCTGCACCGCGCCGTGGACGCGGCGCGCACGGAAATGCACGAGCTGCGCCAGCGCCTGCATGGTGCGCTGAACCAGGAAGTGGGCGAGTTCCTCGACCTGCATGCACTGTTGCTGGACGATCCCGAACTGCTGTTCGGCCTGGACGAACTGATCCGCAGCGGTCCCTACAGCGCCGGCTATGCGTTGCGACTGCAGCGCGACCGCTTGGCCAAGGTCTTCGATGGCATGGACGATGCCTACCTGAAGAGCCGCATGGACGACCTCGACCATGTGATCGGGCGCATCCATGCGTTCCTGCAGCCCGAGCGCCCGGCAGCGGTAAAGGGCCTGGCCGGTGAAATCCTGGTCTGCGACAACATCGCCCCTTCCGAGCTGGCCCAGCTGCAGTCGCACGGTGTGGTCGGCATCGTGACCAGCGCGGGCAGCGCGCTTTCGCACAGTGCGATCCTCGCCCGCAGCCTGCACCTGCCGTTGATCGTCAACGTGCCGCAGCTGCTGAGCAAGGTGATCGATGGCGACGTGCTGATCATCGATGGCGCCGACGGCAGCATCACCGTCAACCCACAGGCCGACAACCTGCGTGATTACCGCGCACGCCTGAAGGAGCACGCACGCGAGCAGCGCGAGCTCGGCCGCCTGCGCAGCAAGCCCAGCCGTACCCGCGACCAGGTCGACATCGCCCTGCTGGCCAATGCCGAATCGCTGGAAGATGTGACCCAGGCACATGCGCTGGGCGCCCACGGTCTTGGCCTGTATCGCACCGAATTCCTGTTCCTGCAGCGCAACGAACTGCCGGACGAAGAAGAACAGTTCCAGACCTACCGCGATGCGGCGCTGGGCATGAGTGGCCGGCCGGTGACCATCCGCACCCTCGACCTGGGCGCAGACAAGGCCGACCGCACCGGCCTGACCCTGAGCAATGAGGAAAACCCGGCGCTGGGCCTGCGCGGCGTGCGCCTGTCGCTGGCCCGCCCCAAGGTGGCCGACACCCAGATGCGCGCGATCCTGCGTGCCTCGGCCTACGGCAAGCTGCGCGTGCTGGTGCCCATGGTCAGCACCCGCGACGAACTGCTGGCGGTACGCCGGCGCATGCTGAAACTGGGCGAGCAGCTGCGCGCCGAGGGCCACATGGTGGCCGAGCATGTGCCACTGGGCGCGATGATCGAAGTGCCCGCCGCCGCGCTGGCCTTGGAGAGTTTCATCGACCTGGTCGACTTCCTGTCGATCGGTACCAACGATCTGGTGCAGTACCTGCTGGCCGCCGACCGCAACAACGAAGCACTGGGCGAACTGTATTCACCGCTGCACCCGGCCGTGCTGCGCCTGCTGCAGATGGTGATCGAGACCGGCGCCCGCCATCGCATTCCGGTGGCGGTCTGCGGCGAAATCGCGGGCGACGCACGGATGACCCCGCTGCTGCTGGCGCTGGGCCTGACCGAGTTCAGCCTGCACCCGGGCACCCTGCTGGAAGTACGCCGGGCTGTCCGTGATGCCGACCTGGGCGCCCTGCGTGCCCGCGCACCGAAGCTGCTGGGCATGCGTGACCGCCGCGGCATCGAGCGCTGGCTGGCGTTGGTGGCGGACGCGTCCTGATTCCCGTCGGTAATGCCGGCCGCTGGCCCGCAACCTCATGGACCTTCGGCAGGCATGTTGCAGTTGCCGGCCAGCGGCAGGCACTACCATCGCCCGGCATAGCCGCCATGCCCGGCGGCTATGCGTTGAAACATCCCCTTGCGATAATGACGCGCTGAACACCCCTGTTGCCGCATCCTTGCAAGGATCGCGGCTTTTCTTATCCCGCGGGAGCTGCGATGGCTGAGGCTGTACGCCACGACAAGACTGCGCGCCAGTTGCGGATGCTGTCCGATGCACTGGACAGTGGTCGGCTGGGCCCGGTACGCCGTCTGGTCAATACCCTGGCGCCGGCCGAGATCGGCAACCTGCTCGAATCGCTGCCACCGGGCAAGCGCGAGATCGTCTGGGGCCTGGTCGATCCGGAAGACGACGGCGAGGTGCTGGTTCACGTCGGCGACGACGTGCGCGAAAGCCTGCTCGCGGACATGGACCCGGACGAGATCATCGCCGCGGTCGAAGACCTGGACATCGACGATCTGGCCGACCTGGTCGAAGACCTGCCGGACACGGTCATCGACGAAGTCCTCAAGTCGATGGACCGCGAGAACCGCGAGCGCCTGGAGCAGGTGCTGTCCTACCCCGAGGACAGCGCTGGCCGCCTGATGAACCCGGACGTGGTGACGGTGCGTGCCGACGTCAACGTCGACGTAGTGCTGCGCTACCTGCGCCTGCGCGGCGAACTGCCCGACCATACCGACCACCTGTTCGTGGTCAGCCGCCGGCACCAGTACCTGGGCCGCGTGTCATTGGCCTCGCTGGTGACCCACGAAGACACCACGCCGATCAACCGCCTGATCGACGACGAGCAGCCTGCCATCGATGTCGGCGAGAGCGACCAGGAAGTGGCGCGGCAGTTCTCCGACCATGACTGGATCTCCGCGCCGGTGGTGGATGACAACAACATCCTGATCGGCCGCATCACCATCGATGACGTGGTCGACATCATCCGTGGCCAGGCCGAGCACCAGGCGCTGGGCGCCGCCGGCCTGGACGAGGACGAGGATCTGTTCAGTCCGGTCTGGCGCGCGATGCGGCGCCGTTTGATGTGGTTGTCGGTGAACCTGTGCACGGCCTTCCTGGCCTCCAGCGTAGTCGGCCACTTCGAAGGCACCATCGACAAGCTGGTCGCACTGGCCGTGCTGATGCCGATCGTCGCCGGGCTCGGCGGCAATGCCGGCACCCAGGTGCTGGCGCTGATGGTGCGCGGCCTGGCGCTGGGCCAGGTCGGCAGTTCCAACGCACGCACGCTGCTGTGGAAGGAAGTGCGGGTCGCCCTGCTCAATGGCGTGGTGCTCGGCTCGGTACTGGGCCTGATCGTGCTCGCCTGGTTCCACTCGCCCGGACTCTCGGCGGTGATCGCCATCGCGCTGACCTGCAACCTGTTGTTCGCGGCACTGGCCGGCGTGTTGGTGCCCTTGGGTCTGAAGCGCTTCGGCTTCGACCCTGCACTGGCCAGCGGCATCTTCCTGACCGCGGTCACCGACTCGATGGGCTTCTTCACCTTCCTCGGCCTGGCCACCATGGTCCTGCTGCACTGACTGGAACTGCCATGGCAACGACAATCGAAAACTACTTTGCGCCGGGTTGGCGCGACCAGCCTCACACCTGCGCGGCCTGCGAGTGGAAAGGCAGTTCACGGGCAATGGTGATGGAGCTGGACGAGGACGCCACCGAGTACGTGTGCCCGGTCTGCGAGAACCCGTTGCTGGTGGTGCTGCACCCGGACATGGCGCAGGTGCAGGCCGCAGCCGCAGGCGGCAATGCCGAAGCACAGGAGCAGCTGGACATCATCGCCAGCTTCCCGCGCCCGCAGTGATGCGGCGCACGATGCCGGGCCAGCCGCAGCGCACTACCATCGAAGCGACCTCGCCCTCTTGGGAATCGCCATGCTTCGATCGTTCTCGCGCTGGCTGCCGCTGCTGGTCCTGCTGATGATGACCGGGTGCGCCAGTACGCCGCCCGGTGCGCGCGGCCACTTCGAGGCACGTGCAGTGAAGGTGGAAGGCGAAACCGCCTACTACCAGGTGTTCATTCCAGCCGAAGCCGCGCGCGCGTCTGGGCCTCTGCCGGTGATGCTGTTCCTGCACGGTTCCGGTGAGCGCGGCGGCGATGGCGTGAAGCAGACCCACGCGGGCCTGGGCCCGTACCTGCGTCAGCACGCTGCCGACTTCCCCGCGCTGGCGGTGTTTCCGCAGGTACCCGGCCGTGAAGAATGGAGCGGCCGCAACAATCGTGTGGCGATAGCGGCACTGGACGCCACGATTGCCGAATTCGGCGCCGACCCGGCAAGGCAGTACCTGACCGGGATGTCGATGGGCGGCTACGGCAGCTGGAACATCGCCCTGGATGACCCACAGCGCTTCGCCGCGATCGTGCCGGTCTGCGGTGCGGTACTGGCGCCGCGTGCGGTACGTCCCACCCTGTTCGTGGAGCAGGTGACGAACGAAGCGGATCCCTATGCAGTGATCGCGCAACGGTTGCAGCGCACCCCGATCTGGATCTTCCACGGCGCGCTGGATGATGTGGTGCCGCCGGATGACGACCGCCGGCTGCATGCCGCCTTCCAGACCGCCGGCGCGCGTGACGTGCGCTATACCGAGTACGCGGAAGGCAACCACAACGCCTGGGATGCCACCTACGCCGACGCGGCAATGTGGGCGTGGTTGTTCAAGCAGAAGCGCTGAGCGCCTGTTCTGGTAGATGCCAACCTTGGTTGGCACTGGCCTACCCAAGATCAAGCCATTCCCCGATGTTCGTCGCAGGCATGTCCGCCCAAGCTTGCGCCATGCAAAACGTCCGACTCCTGCTCGGCCGTCGCTCCAGTGTCGGCCTCAGCTACCTCCTCACTACCGTCGTGGATCGCCGCGCGCCCCTGTTCGCCGACGATGCTGCCGCAGCCCTCGCAATCCAGGAATTCCAGAGGCTCGATCAGGAAGGCTTCACCCGCTCGATCGCCTACGTAGTCATGCCCGATCACATTCACTGGCTGGTCGAACTGCGTGCAGGAACACTGGAAACCGTCATGAAGCGCTTCAAATCGCGCACGGCGCAGCAGGCAAACCGGTTGCTGGGAAGGGTCGGGCGTTTCTGGCAGGCCTGCTACCACGATCATGCGATCCGCTCGGACGAATCGTTGTACCGGCATGCGATGTACCTGATGGGTAATCCGATCAGGGCGGGTCTGACGACGCAGTTGGGGCAGTATCGGCACGCATGGTGCGAGTGGGAGCTCGAGGCCTTGGGTGATCGGCCGGAGGCATTCAGCACGGACGGATAGTGCCAACCAAGGTTGGCATCTACCAAAGCAGTGCACGTGCCAACCAAGGTTGGCATCTACCAAAGCAGTGCACGTGCCAACCAAGGTTGGCATCTACCAAAGCAGTGCACGTGCCAACCAAGGTTGGCATCTACCAGAGCGGGGCATGTGCCAACCGAGGTTGGCACCCACCAAAGCAGCGACGCGGGGTCTCAACCCAGCAGGGTTTCCAGCACCGCCATGCGTACGGCGACGCCGTTGGCGACCTGGCGCAGCACCCACGACTGCGGGCCGTCGGCCACGTCGTCGGTCACTTCCACGCCGCGGTTGATCGGGCCCGGATGCAGCACGGCTGCATCCTTGCCGGCGCGGGCCAGGCGTGCGGTGTTCAGGCCGTACTGCGCGTGGTACTGCTCCAGCGACGGCACCAGACCTTCTTCCATGCGCTCGCGCTGCAGGCGCAGCATCATCAGCGCGTCGACGCCTTCCAGCATCGCGTCGAAATCATCACCCACCACGCAGCCCTTCAGGGTGTCGTCGTCCGGCAGCAGCGACTGCGGGCCGCACACGCGGATCTCGCCCACGCCCAGCGTGCGCAGCGCATGCAGGTCGGTGCGGGCCACGCGCGAGTGCTTGACGTCGCCGACGATCACCACCTTCATCTTCGAGAAGTCCGGGCCCTTGGCCTGGCGCAGGGTCAACATGTCCAGCAGGCCCTGGGTCGGGTGCGAGCTGCGGCCGTCGCCGGCATTGACCAGTGCGGTGCCCTCGCCCGCCACGGCAGCCAGCGCTGCCACGGCGCCGTCGTCCGGGTGGCGTACGACGAAACCACGCACGCCCATCGCTTCCAGGTTCTTCAGCGTGTCGCAGGCGGTTTCGCCCTTGCGCGTGGACGAGGTGGAAGCGTCGAAGTTCAGCACGTCCGCACCCAACCGCTGCGCCGCCAGATGGAACGAGCTGCGGGTACGGGTGGAGGGTTCGAAGAACAGGGTGCACACCGCCGACCCGCCCAGCACGTGGCGCTTGTTGCCGACGCGGCCCACCGCGGCATCGCGGATCTGGCCGGCGCGGTCGAGCAATTGCACCAGGGTGTCGCGGGGAAGACCTTCAAGCGTCAACAGGTGGCGCAGGCGGCCGGAGTCATCGAGTTGCTGGGCGGTCATGGCGGGGGTTCGTATCGTCAGGGAATGGGAATGGCGTCGTCCGGCGACGACAACCAGCGGTCGATGATCACCGCCGCAGCCACGGCATCGAGAGCAGCCGCATCGCGGCGGCGCTTGCGCCCTTCGGCGCGTTCGACGGCGAAGCGGCGGGCAGCCTCGACCGAGCTGGAACGCTCGTCGATCATTACCACCGGCAGTTTGAAACGTTCCCGCAGCTGGCGGGCAAAGCCCTGCGCGCGCTTGCGGTTGGGCTGGTCCTGGCCGTCCAGGGTCAGCGGATCGCCAACCACCAGGCCATCGGGCTTCCATTCCTTGAGCAGGCGTTCAATCGCCGCCCAGTCGGGACCATTGCCGTGCACATCGACCACGGCCACCGCGCGCGCATGCGCGGCGAACGCACTGCCGATCGCCACACCGATCCGGCGCGAGCCGACATCGAAACCGAGCACGGTGCCATCGCGGCGGATGAGGGCCGGCTCAGACATGGCCGCTGTAATCGGTCAGCCGGAACAGATCGACGCCAATACGCGACGCGGCGCCCTGCCAGCGCTGTTCCAGCGGCAGCTGGAACACCAGTTCGGCGTCGGCCGGCACGGTCAGCCAGCTGTTTTCGGACAGTTCGCTTTCCAGCTGGCCGGCACTCCACCCCGCGCAGCCCAGGGTGACCACGGCATTGGCCGGGCCTTCGCCGCGCGCCATCGCCTCGAGGATGTCACGCGAGGTGGTCAGGTACAGGCCGTCACCGACGATCAGGCTGGAATCCCACGCGCGCGCATCGTCATGGATGACGAAACCACGTTCGGGATGCACCGGCCCGCCATTGAGTACTGGACGCGCCTGCAGACCACCATCGACGGTGGCGATGTCCATCTGCGCCAGTACTTCGCCCAGGGTGTACTCGGAAGGCTGGTTGACCAGCACCCCCATTGCGCCGTTCTCGTCGTGCTGGCAGATCAGCGCAACGGTGCGGGCGAAGGTGGCGTCGATCAGCGACGGCAGCGCCACGAGCAGGTGATTGGCGAGGGAAGTCGGCGTTACTGGCATGGGCGTCATTCTAACCGCTGCGGCAGGATGCGGGCGCGAAGGGATGGGCTAGGATGGCGCTCTTGCAAAGAGGACGACCCGATGCAGCAGGACGCAACGCTGTCATGGCCCACCCGCAGCATGATCGTGTTGATCGCATTGCTGCAGGGGCTGATGCTTTTCGCCGCCCAGGAACTGGCCGATCAATGGCCGTTCCGGGACATCGGCTGGCGCTACTGCTGGTATGCCTGGGTATTGACCGTGCCCACCGCGGTGGCGTTGACGCTGGTCGATCTGAAGGCGTGGCGCCTGTGGCTGCACGCCGGGCTGGCCTCGCTGCTGGTGCTTGCGCTGGCGGCCTGGGCCGCCTGGAACCTGAGCGGAGAAACCGCGCTGTATGCGGCCGGGCTGCAGGTTCCGCTCTCGGTCTGCCTGGCGGTTGCCACGTTCATTGCCCTGCCGTGGTGGCAGTTCCGTCTGCATGCGGGTCATTGGCGGGCCGACTATGGCGCACTGTTCGAGCGCGCCTGGCAGAACGGCCTCACCCTGGTGCTCGCGGCGGTGTTCACCGGCCTGACCTGGTTGCTGCTGTGGTTGTGGGCAGCACTGTTCCAGATGGTCAAGGTCGACTTCTTCGACGAGCTGTTCGGCAGCGATGCCTTCATCGCCCTGGCCACCGGCATGCTGGCGGGCTTCGGCGTGCTGATCGGGCGCACCCAGCATCGCGCGATGCAGATCACCCGCCAAGTGCTGTTCGCCATCTGCCGCGGCCTGCTGCCGTTGCTGTCGTTCATCGCGGTGCTGTTCGTGCTGTCGCTGCCGTTCACCGGGCTGGCGCCGTTGTGGGCCACGCGCTCGGCCGCCAGCCTGCTGCTGGTGCTGGCGGTGCTGCTGATCAGCCTGGCCAACGCGGTCTACCAGCACGACGACGGCACCCCGCCCTACCCGGCCTGGCTGCGCCGGCTGGTCGAGGCCAGCCTGCTGGCATTGCCGATCTACGCCGGCCTGGCGCTGTACGCAATGACGCTGCGGGTCAGCCAGTACGGCTGGACCCTCTCGCGCTTCTGGGGCTTTGCGGTTGCGGTACTGATCGCCGGCTATGCAATCGGCTACGCCTTCGCCGCACTGCGCCGGCAGGGCCGTTGGCTGCATCGGCTTGAGCCGGTCAACCGCTGGATGTGCTGGACCGTACTGGCCACTGCACTGCTGGCCATCTCCCCGGTGATCGACCCGGTGCGCATCACCCTGGCCAGCCAGATGAAGCGCCTGCGCGCCGATCCCGCGCTGATGACCGCGGACGCGGCCAACCAGCTGCGATTCGAGCTGGGCCGCCGTGGTGTGCAGGCGCTGCGCACGCTGCAGAAGGCGCCATCCTTGGCGGCCGACACCCGCGCCTCCAGCATCATCGTGCAGGCACTGGCCCGACAGAAGCGCGAATCGCGCTGGGACAACAACATCGACGATGGCGTGCGCGACCTGGCCGGCCTGAAGGCACGGATCGTGCTGGCCAAGGGCACCGCATCGCCAGCCGATGACTGGTGGCAGGCAGTACTGGATAGGCGCTTGAGCGCGGGCGATTGCCTGGACGCCGACAAGATCGGCGACAACCGCTGCGTCGCCCTGCGTCGTGACCTGGACGGCGATGGCGAAGATGAAGTGCTGCTGTGCATGACCACCCTGTACAGCGGTCCGCGCTGCCAGCTGCACGTGCGTGAACCGGCTGGCTGGAGAAAGGAGGGTGATGTTTCCTTCCAGGACGTTGACCAGCGCACTTCCAACGAGGCCCCATAGGCCCTGCGCGATGGCCGCTTGACCGTGCAACCGCCGCGCTGGCCGACGCTGCTGCTTGACGGCACGGCGGGTCAGCTGGAGATTGATCGCAGCAAAGACCGCGCGGAGGCGGCAACACCATGAGCGGATACTGCCGCATCGCCCCGGGCCACCCGGTGCACGAGTACTACCACGCCAACGAATACGGTTTCCCGCAGCGCGATGAGCGCGAGTTGTTCGAGCGCCTGCTGCTGGAGATCAACCAGGCCGGCCTGAGCTGGGAAACCATCCTGAAGAAGCGCGAGGGGTTCCGCGCGGCCTATGACGCTTTCGACGTCGATCGCGTCGCCGCCTATGCCGAGCAGGACATCGAGCGCCTGTTGTCGGACCCTGGCATCATCCGCAACCGGTTGAAGGTGCTGGCCGCGATCCACAACGCGCAGGTGATCCAGCAGCTGCGCCGGAGCCACGGCAGCTTCGCCGCGTGGCTGGACGCCCATCACCCGCGCAATAAAGCTGACTGGGTGAAGCTGTTCAAGAAGACCTTCCGCTTCACCGGCGGCGAGATCACCGGCGAGTTCCTGATGAGCCTGGGCTACCTGCCGGGCGCGCATGCCGAGGACTGCCCGGTGCACGCCAAGCTGCTGAAGCTGGCACCGCCATGGGTGCAGGCATCCGCCCGGTAGTGCCGGCCGCTGGCCGGCATTGCCCGTGAGCCGTCAGACGCCCATGTAACGGCCCGGACGGTGGTTGAACATCAGCACCAGGCTGAGCACCACCGCACCGATGGCCGAGTACATCACCTTCGACGGCGACAGCACGAAGAACGCGGCCACCATCAGGCACGCATCGAAGGACATCTGCACCTTGCCGGCGCTCCAGCCACGGGTGCGCTGCAGGTACACCGCCAGGATGCCGATGCCGCCGAGGCTGGCGCGGTGGCGGATGAAGAACAGGATGCCCAGGCCGGACAGCGCGCCACCGACCAGCGCCGAGTACAACGGCGCGATATGCGAGAAGTCGGCCCAGCGCGGCAGGATGTCGGTCAGCAGGCCGCAGGCGGTGACCGCCGCGAACGTCTTCAGGGTGAATTCCCAGCCCATGCGGCGCACCGCCACCCAGTAGAACGGCAGGTTGACCAGCACGAACACCAGGCCGAAGTTCCAGCCCATCGTGTAATGCAGCAGGAACGCCATGCCGGCCATGCCCCCGATCATCAGCCCGCTCTTGGCGAAGATCGCCAGGCCCAGCGACGCCACCAGCATCGCCAGCACCATGCCTTGCGCGTCCTCGGCGACCGAGTGGCGCAGTGCCTTTTCATCGGCGGGGGTGCCGGCGACATCGGGCGGCGGGGTCAGCGGACCAGCGGTGACCAGGTGGCCGTCAGCGTCGTCGCACGGCGCCGGGCCATGGGATTGGAGGGACATACAGGTGGGGGCACTACGGGTGGGGAGCGGTATTAGACACGATCTGCATGACAGTTGCAGATGAAATCGTTCAGTTGGGAGTTCCGGCGAACGGCGCAGCCCCTCGTGGCTGGGCGTATCAACAGCAAAAGCCGCGCTTGGCCGGGGGAGATGGGTTCGCGGGGGACGCCGTGAACCCGTCCTTGGGGGCTTAGCCGCGGCATCCATGCCGCGGACACCCCCGCGAACCCATCTCCCCCGGCCTTGGACAATTTCCGTGCGCGTCCAGCCACGTAAAGAGATAAAAAAGAGCAGAAGCGGGTCGCTGCGCTCGGTGGAGCGGTTGTATCAGCGCTGGGTGGCCAGGTGGTGGGCGACCAGGGCGTTTGCATGGCCATGGCCCAGTCCATGCTCGGATTTCAGGAAGCTGACCAGCTCCATGTGCTTCAGCCCAGGCCGTTTGGCCAGCAATCCCAGCCAATGCGCCACCGGCTGCCCGTAGGTCTTCTCGATGGACGGAAAGTAGGACGCCGGGCCCTTGGGTTTGCTGTCGGTGCTCATGTGCTGCTCCCTGTTGTTTGGAAAGTACCCATTCGACGAACCACGGAACCACAAATCGACATCGGCATTTACCGACCAGCGCCGGCACCACCGGGTACGCATCCACGCATGGCGTGGATCTACGTGTCGACCAAGGTCGACACCCACCAAGAGCAGACCATGCCATTCCGACAGCATGCCATTGCGACAGATCGCGGAGCCCTGTCGAAGGCGGGGTGGGTCCGGTTGCGGGGGTGTCCGCGGCATGGATGCCGCGGCCAAGCCTACAGGGACGTATTCACGGCGTCCCCCGCAACCGGACCCACCCTGCCAAACCCTGGAAACCGATGTTGCTGTTGCTTCGGCTTTTGCTCTTGCTTCGGCTGTTGCTGTTGAGGTTGCCGGCCAGCGGCCGGCACTACCGCGGGCGCCGGGCGCAGCCCGGCCGTATCATCCCTCTCATGCCGCGTGAAAACCTCAACGACCTGCAAGCCTTCGTCCACGTCGCCCGCGAAGGCAGCTTCACCAAAGCCGCCGCCCAGCTGGGCGTCTCCCAGTCCGCCCTCAGCCACGCCATGCGCGGGCTGGAAGAACGACTGGGCGTGCGCCTGCTGACCCGCACCACCCGCAGCGTCGCCACCACCGAGGCGGGTGCTCGCCTGCTGGAGACATTGGCCCCGCGCCTGGCCGAAATCGAAGACGAACTGGCAGCGCTGGCCGAATATCGCGAGCGGCCGGCAGGTACCATCCGCATCAATGCCACCGGCCACGCCGCCGAATACCTGGCCTGGCCAAGGCTGGCGCCGCTGCTGCAGCAGTACCCAGACCTGAAAGTCGAGCTGACCACCGATTACGGCCTAGCCGACATCGTCGCCGAGCGCTACGACATCGGCATCCGTCTCGGTGAGCGCCTGGCACGCGACATGGTGGCGCTGCCGATCAGCCCGCCGCTGCGCATGCGCGTGGTGGGCGCGCCGTCGTACTTCCGCCAGCACGTGGCGCCGGTGCATCCGCACGATCTGGCCGGGCACAACTGCATCACCCTGCGCCTGCCCACCCATGGCGGCCTGATGCCGTGGGATTTCGGCCAGGACGGCAACGAGCTGAGCATCCGCGTCTCTGGCCAGTGGACCTTCAACACCATGGGCATGACGCGGGCAGCAGCGCTGGCTGGCAGTGGCCTGGCCTGGCTGCCCGAGGACCAGGTGCAGGCGGCCCTGCAGGAGGGCCGGCTGCAATCAACACTGGATGACTGGTGCCCGCACTTCGACGGCTACTACGCGTATTACCCGTCGCGCCGGCATGTCACCGTGGCGATGCGCACCGTGCTCGATGCGCTGCGCGGGCCGATGGCGGGGTGAGGCGTGCGGACCAACGGTCCGCACCCACCACATGGCGAGAGCCCGCACCCACCACAGGACGAGAGTCCGCACCCACTGCGATCAGCCCTTGGCCTGTGCCGCACGCTGTGCGTTGTAGCGCTCGCCGACGATGGCGATCTCCTGCAGCGTGTGCGCGATACGCTCCAGCTCGGCCGGCGACAACTGCAGGTCGGCGGCGGCCAGGTTCTCTTCCAGGCGATGGATCTTGGTCGTACCCGGAATCGGCACGATCCACGGTGCCTGCGCCAGCAGCCAGGCCAGCGCGACCTGTGCCGGGGTGGCACCCCGCGCTGCCGCGATCGTGGTGATGCGGTCAACCAGCGCTTGATTGGCGCGACGTGCTTCCACTTCGAAGCGGGGCACGGTGTTGCGGAAATCGTTGTCGGCGAAGGTGGTGTCGGCGTTGATCGCGCCAGTCAGGAAGCCGCGACCCAGCGGACTGAACGGAACGAAGCCGATGCCCAGTTCCTGCAGCGCCGGCAACAGTTCGCGCTCCGGCTCGCGCCACCACAGCGAGTACTCACTCTGCACTGCAGCCACCGGTTGCACGGCATGGGCGCGACGCACCGTGGCGGCACTGGCTTCGGACAAACCGAAGTGGCGCACCTTGCCCTCGGCGATCAGGTCACGCACGGTACCGGCCACATCCTCGATCGGCACGTTCGGATCCACGCGGTGCTGGTAGAACAGGTCGATATGGTCCGTGCGCAGACGCTTGAGGCTGGCTTCGGCCACCGCGCGGATGTTCTCCGGATGACTGTCCAGGCCGGTGTCGACCTGTGCGTCCTTGAAGCCGAACTTGGTGGCGATCACCAGCTTGTCGCGGTGCGGCGCCAGCGCTTTGCCGAGCAGATCTTCGTTGGTATACGGCCCATAGACTTCGGCGGTGTCGAAGAAGGTCACGCCGCGTTCGACCGCCGCATGCAGCAGGGCAATGCCCTGGCTCTGCTCGACGGCGGGACCGTAGCCGTGGCTCAGGCCCATGCAGCCCAGGCCCAGGGCGGAGACTTTCAGGCCGCTGCGGCCGAGTTCACGTGTCTGCATCGTCGTGCTCCAGTAGGGGAGCGATGACCATACGCCTGCAGGGGCGGCGGATTGAACGACCTGGATGGCAGTCGGTCATGACTGGATTTCATGAATGCATCTGGCTGAGACCTCAATGCCGCCGGGCCGACGCAGGAGGCCTAGGTCGCTTTGGCTGGCAGCTGGTATCGCACCGCTTGGCCTTCCAGCACGATCCACTTCTTCTGCTGCAGCGTGTGGATGAGCGCGGTGACGTCACTGTCCGGCAAGGTCTTCTGGAACATGGTATGAACGGCGCTTCCAAGTGACTTGAGTCTGGTTGGCCTGGCCTTTCCTTGCTTGAGAAGCTGCGCACACACATGCTGCAACCGCAACGCCTCGCTCAACTGCGCTGGCTTCGGCTTTGGCGGCGTCGGCGGCTTCTTTGGCGGCGGTGGCACCGCAGCTGGGCGCTTCGTCGCGGCACGAAACATCGGCAACTCCGCCACCGACGTGCTTCGGCCGACCGTCAGGCCACGCGAGCGCAGGTGCGCGAGTAAGGGATCGAAACCGGTGTCCTTGGATACGATGTGGAAACACATGCCGGGATCGGTGGCAGCCATCTCACCGATGTAGAACGCGATATGGAAATCGAGTGCGTTGGAACCATGTCCATTGCAGCGCACGTACCTTCCCTGTGTACCGAGCGCATGCATCGCCTCGACCACATCCATGCTGATTTTGGCCTGCGATGCGCCAACAAACACCAGGACACTGAACCCCGGCGCGAGCAGCTCCTTCAATGAAGGAGGCTGCACGTTCTCATAGTCGATCAGGATGACATTGCGAGCCAGCGGCATATCCATATGCATCTCCTGTCATGGCATGGCGATCAACGGACCTCTGAAATCTCCACGCCATCCAGCCCCTGCGACAGGGTGCGGGCATCGCCGCCCTGGCTGAGCTTGATGCGCAGGCGCACTTCATTCTGCGAATCGGCGTAGCGCAGTGCATCCTCGTAGCTGATCTCACCGGCCTGGTACAGCTCGAACAGGCTCTGGTCGAAGGTCTTCATGCCCAGCTGGACCGATTCCTTCATCAGCTCCTTCAGCTTGTGGATCTCGCCGTCGCGGATGTAGTCCTGCACCAGCGGCGTGCCCAGCAGGATCTCCATCGCGACCTTGCGCGAGCGGCCATCCGGCGAAGGAATCAACTGCTGCGCGACCACGCCCTTGAGGTTCAGCGACAGATCCATCAGCAGCTGGTTGCGGCGATCTTCCGGGAAGAAGTTGACGATGCGGTCCATCGCCTGGTTGGCGTTGTTGGCGTGCAGCGTGCACAGCACCAGATGGCCGGTTTCAGCGAAGGCGATGGCGTGGTCCATGCCCTCGCGGGTACGCACCTCGCCGATCATGATCACGTCCGGTGCCTGGCGCAGGGTGTTCTTCAGCGCGGCTTCCCAGCTGTCGGTATCGATGCCGACTTCGCGCTGGGTGATGATGCAGCCCTCGTGCTTGTGCACGAATTCGATCGGGTCTTCGATGGTGATGATGTGCCCGGTCGAATTCTGGTTGCGGTAACCGATCATCGCTGCCAGCGACGTTGATTTACCGGTACCGGTAGCGCCGACGAACAGGATGATGCCGCGCTTGGTCATCGCCAGCGTCTTGATGATCGGCGGCAGGCTCAGCTCTTCCACGGTCGGGATGCGCGTCTCGATGCGACGCAGCACCATGCCGACCTGGTTGCGCTGGTAGAAGCAACTCACACGGAAGCGGCCGACACCGGACAGGCCGATGGCGAAGTTGCATTCGTGGGTCTTTTCGAACTCCTCGCGCTGCGCCGGCGTCATCACGTTCAGCACCAGGTCGCGGCTCTGCTGCGGCGTCAGCGGAGTCTGGGTGATCGGCGAGATCTTGCCGTTGACCTTGATCGCCGGCGGCATGCCAGCGGTGATGAACAGGTCCGAGGCGCGCTGGTGCGCCATCAGCTTGAGGAACGAGGTGAAATCGATGGTGGTCGCGGTGGTGTTCACGGCGGGCTCCCAATGGGGCATGTACCAGGAATCGGTCGGTGGAGGAAACAACGCGGGGCCGGCGGCGTAGTGGTACGCCCTGCCCCGCCATTGCCTCGCCTTACTCGAACAGACGCTTGTCCTTGGCGTATTCGCGGGCCTGGTTGCGGGTGATCAGGCTGCGCTTGACCAGGTCCTGCAGGTGCTGGTCCAGGGTCATCATGCCGTACTGCTGGCCGGTCTGGATGGCCGAGTACATCTGCGCCACCTTGTCTTCGCGGATCAGGTTGCGGATGGCCGGGGTGCCGACCATGATTTCCCACGCAGCGGTACGACCGCCACCGACCTTCTTCAGCAGCGCCTGCGAAATGACCGCGCGCAGCGATTCAGACAGCATCGAGCGCACCATCGGCTTTTCGCCGGCCGGGAACACGTCGATGATGCGGTCGATGGTCTTGGCCGCCGAACTGGTATGCAGGGTGCCGAACACCAGGTGGCCGGTTTCCGCGGCGGTCAGCGCCAGGCGGATGGTTTCCAGGTCACGCAGTTCGCCGACCAGGATGATGTCCGGATCCTCACGCAGCGCCGAGCGCAGTGCCTCGTTGAAGCCGTGCGTATCGCGATGCACTTCGCGCTGGTTGATCAGGCACTTCTGCGAGGTGTGCACGAATTCGATCGGATCCTCGACAGTGAGGATGTGGCCGTATTCGTTCTTGTTGATGTAGTCGATCATCGCCGCCAGCGTGGTCGACTTGCCCGAACCGGTCGGGCCGGTCACCAGAATCAGGCCCTGCGGCTGCTGGATCACCTCGCGGAACAGCGGCGGGCAGGCCAGGTCTTCCAGGGTCAGCACTTCGGACGGAATGGTGCGGAACACCGCACCGGCGCCACGGTTCTGGTTGAACGCATTGACACGGAAGCGCGCCAGCGACGGGATCTCGAAGGAGAAGTCGACTTCGAGGAATTCCTCGTAATCGCGGCGCTGCTTGTCGGACATGATGTCGTACACCAGCGCGTGGACCTGCTTGTGGTCCAGGGCTGGAATGTTGATCCGGCGAACGTCACCGTCCACGCGGATCATCGGCGGCAGGCCTGCGGACAGATGCAGGTCGGACGCTTTGTTCTTTACGGAAAACGCCAACAGCTCGGCGATATCCATGAGCGGCTACTCCCCAATAACGGCTTCGACTGGAAGGATCTTTCCCCGGGCGGCAGTATAGCCTCCTGATTGAACGGAACGCGTTACGTGGCCACTCCCCTGCCCCAGATCCTGAGCAACCTGCACAACGCCGCCGATGCCGCCGGGCGGCCACCGCCGCGCCTGCTGGCGGTGTCCAAGACCCAGCCAGCAGAGGCCGTCGCCGCCCTTGCCGCGCAGGGCCAGACCGCGTTCGGCGAGAACTACGTGCAGGAAGCACTGGCCAAGATGCAGGAGCTGCAGCCCCTGGACCTGGAATGGCACCTGATCGGCCACCTGCAGTCGAACAAGGCTGAGCCTGTGGCCACGCACTTCGACTGGGTGCAGAGCGTGGACCGGCCCAAGCTGGTCACCGCCCTGGCCCGCTATCGCCCTGCTGAACGTGGCCCGCTGAACGTGCTCATCCAGGTCAACATCGATGACGAATCGAGCAAGCACGGTTGTGTGCCGGAGGACGTGGAGGCGCTGGCCGCGGCCATCGTCGCCGAACCGAACCTGCGCTTGCGCGGCCTGATGGCGATTCCTGCGCCGTGGCCCGAAGCAGAGCGCCGGCGCGATGCGTTCGTGCGCATGCGCACACTTTTCGAGGCGCTGGCAGCCCGTCATCCCCAGGTGGATACCCTGTCGATGGGCATGAGCAGCGACTACGCTGAAGCCATTGCCGAAGGTGCCACCCTGGTGCGCATCGGCACCGCCCTGTTCGGCGCGCGTCCGCGCCCGGCCTGATTCCAAGGAGATTCCCATGGCAGCTGATTCCATCATTTTCATCGGCGGCGGCAACATGGCCCGCAGCCTGATCGCCGGCCTGATCCGGCAGGGCGTGCCGGCCACGCGCATCCACGTGGCCGAACCGGTGGCCGGACTGCGGGAAGCACTCGCTACCGATTTCGGCGTGCAGACCCATGACAACGCGGCCGACGCAGCTGCCCAGGGCGACACCTGGCTGCTGGCGGTGAAACCGCAGGTGCTGCGCGATGTCTGCCAGTCACTGCAGGTACTGGCGCAGGCGCAGACACCCTTGGTGATCTCGATCGCCGCCGGCATCACCAGCGCGCAGCTGCAGCGCTGGCTGGCGGGCTCGCTGCCGGTGGTGCGCGCGATGCCCAACACCCCGGCGCTGCTCGGTGCCGGGGTTACCGGTCTGTATGCAACGCCGTCGGTGGATGCGCAGCAGCGTGCGCAGGCCGAACGCGTGCTGGCCAGCGCGGGACGCACGGTGTGGATCGACGACGAAGCGCAGATGGATTCGGTCACCGCCGTATCCGGCAGTGGCCCGGCCTATGTGTTCCTGCTGGCCGAAGCGATGGAAGCGGCGGGGATCGCACAGGGCCTGCCTGCAGAGGCGGCGCGCACACTGGTGGTGCAGACGCTGCTGGGCGCCTCGCGCATGCTGGACGAAGCCGGTGAAAGCCCCGCCGAACTGCGTCGCCGGGTGACCTCGCCCAATGGCACCACACAGGCGGCGATCGAGAGCTTCCAGGTCGGCGGGTTTGAAGCGCTGGTGGGAAAGGCACTGCGTGCGGCGCAGGTGCGCGGGCAGGAATTGTCAGCGGCCAATGATTGAAACAGGTGTGCCGACCAACGGTCGGCACCCACCGCCATCCACGCATGGCGTGGATCTACTGACACCTGTCGCCGCTGGAATGCATGGTGCTCTTCAGTAGATCCACGCCATGCGTGGATGCTCATTGCCCCAATGTGGCCATGACGAAATCGACGAAACACTGCAGCCGCGGTCGAGGGCGACGATCGGGCAGGTAGATCAGGTGCATCGGCCGTGGCTCGGGCAGATGGTCGCGCAATAGTGGTTTCAATCGTCCTGCCGCGATTTCACCAGCAAGCAGCGCGGTCGGCTGCAGCACCAGGCCCGCACCCGCCACGGCTGCTTCGCGCAGCGCGTAACCGTCATTGCTGGTCAGCCGCGCCTCCCAGTCGACCTGTTCGCCATTGGCCAACTGCCAACCGTGCCCCCCGCGCCAGGCCAGGTGGCTGAGGCAATCATGTCCTTCAAGATCGGCCGGCGTGCGCGGCGTGCCACGGCGGCGCAGGTACGACGGTGATGCGCACAGACTCATTGCATACGGTGGCAGCGGACGCGCCACCAGTTCCTGCGATGGCAACGGACCGACCCGTATCGCTGCATCGAAGCCATCCTCGATCAGATCGATGCGGCGATTGCTCAGGTCCAGTTCGAGGTTCAGCAGCGGCTGTGCCCGCAGCAGCTCGGCCAGCAATGGCGCCAGGACACAACTGCCCCACGTGGTCGGCGCACTGACCCGCAACAGGCCGCGTGGCTGCACCTGCAGCCCGGCCACGTCCGCCTCGGCCTGCTGCACTTGCTCCAGCACCTGCCGGCAACCGGCCAGATAAGCGTTGCCGGCCTCGGTCAGGCGTTGGCGCCGGGTGTTCCGCTGCAGCAGCGCGGTGCCCAGGTGCGCTTCCAGCTGCTGGATGTACTTGCCGACCATCACCGCCGAGACCTGCAGCTGGCTGGCCGCAGCGGAAAAACTGCCGTGCTCGGCCACGGCGACAAACGCCTGCATGCAGCGCAAGGTGTCCATTGCGAACCCAAGGTTAGGAATATGCGAATCATACGCACATTACCAAACCAGCCCGCGACGGCGCAGACTGCCTCCATCCCCTATCGCAAGGAGCTGTCATGAAGATTCTTCTCGTCGGTGCCAGCGGCACCCTCGGCCAGGCCGTTGCCCGACATCTGGGCCAGCAGCACGACATCCTCGCTGCAGGCCGACGCAGCGGCAGCCTGCGCGTGGATCTCACCGACGACGCCAGTGTGCGTGAGCTGTTCGCGCAAACCGGCCCGGTCGATGCGGTGATCTCCACCACTGGCAAGCTGCATTTCGGCCCGCTGCAGCAGATGACACCCGAGCAGTTCAACGTCGGCCTGCAGGACAAGCTGCTCGGTCAGGTGCGTCTTGCGCTGGCGGCGCAGCACCACCTCAACGCGGGCGGCTCGATCACACTGACCAGTGGCATCGTCAGCGCGCAGCCAATCCGCGATGGTGCCAACGCCACCGCCGTCAACCACGCACTGGAAGGTTTCGTGCGTGCGGCGGCACTTGAGCTGCTGCCGCGCGGGCTGCGCATCAACGTGGTCAGCCCGAACGTGCTGGTGGAATCGATGGACGCTTACGGTCCGTACTTCCCCGGCTTTGAAGCAGTCACCGCACAACGCGCGGCGCTGGCCTTCCAGCGCGCGGTGGAAGGCATCCAGAGCGGCGAAACGATCACCGTCTGGTAACGAGCGTGCCGACCAAGGTCGGCACCCACCCGCACGGTCAGCCCCAGCGCATCGGGCCGTCGCCGCGTTCGCCGAGCACGTCCTCCGGGTTGGCCAGGCGGCAACGCTTCAGTGACAGGCAGCCGCAGCCGATGCAACCGGTCAGCTCGTCACGCAGCAGCTGCAGCATGTGGATGCGTTCTTCGAGCTCCACCTGCCAGCGCGCCGACAGCTTGGCCCAGTCGGCCTTGGTCGGCGCCCGCCCCTGCGGCAGGCTCTCGAACGCACGGGCCACCGCTTCCAGCGGCATGCCTACGCGTTGCGCCACGCGGATCACCGCCAGCCGCCGCAACACATCGCGGGCGTAGCGACGCTGGTTGCCCGACGTGCGCAGGCTGCTGATCAACCCCTTGCGCTCGTAGAAATGCAGCGCAGAGACCGCCACGCCACTGCGGCGGGCGACATCGCCAACGCTCATGTCCTGTGCCAGCATCGATTGACCTCAACTTTGGTTGAGGTGGCATGCTGCTACCATCGCCGCCAGATGACAAGCGCGGCCCGTCCGCCACCCGCAGGAACCCGATGCCCTCCCCCGCTGCCACGGCCGATCCGGTCGACTCCTCCATCCTGTCCGCGCGCTACCGCGCCACCACCGTGGGCATGGTCGCCCTGGTCTCTCTGCATGCCTTCGAGGCGCTGGCGGTAGCCGCCGCGATGCCCACCGTGGCCGAGGCACTGGACGGCCTGCGCCTGTATGCGCTGGCCTTCGGCGGCACGTTGGCCACCAGCGTGATCGGCATGACCCTGGCCGGCCGCTGGGCCGACCGCCACGGGCCGGCACGGCCGCTGTGGTGGGGCCTGGCCTGCTTCGTGCTGGGCTTGTTGCTGGCTGGCTTCGCGATGCGCATGGGCATGCTGGTGGCCGGCCGTCTGCTGCAGGGCCTGGGCGCCGGCGCCATCTCGGTCTCGCTGTATGTGATGGTCGGCCGCACCTATCCCGAGCACCTGCGGCCGAAGGTATTCGCAGCGTTCTCTGCCGGTTGGGTGGTGCCCTCGATGATCGGCCCGGCACTGAGCGGGGTGATCGTGCAGCATCTGGGCTGGCGCTGGGTGTTCCTGGCGGTACCGCTGCTGGCGATACCGGCCGGCCTGCTGCTGCGACCGGCGCTGGCGCGCATGCAGGCTCCAGCGACCGGTGTTGCCGATGATGGCCGCGGCAGCATCGTGCACTGGGCGACCGGCGCGTCCCTTGCTGCCCTGCTGCTGTACCTGGGTGGGCAGCAACAGGGCGTGCCGGCGCTGGTGTGCATCGGTGTGGCAATGCTGGCGCTGTTGTTCTGCGTGCATCGCCTGTTGCCGGCCGGCACCCTGCGCCTGCGCCGCGGCCTGCCCAGCGTGATCGCATTGCGTGGCGTGGCCGCTGCCGCATTCTTCGCCTGCGAGGCCTACCTGCCCCTGCTGCTGCAGCGCGAGCGCGGGTTGTCGCCCAGCTGGGCCGGTGCCGTACTGAGCCTGGGGGCACTGGGCTGGTTCACCGGCTCGTGGCTTCAGGGTCACCAGCAGCGCGGCTGGTCGCGCCAGCAACTGCTGCGTGTGGGCACGCCGCTGATGACCGTGGGCATCGCCGCCACGCTGGCGGTGCTGTTCACTGCGGTACCGCTGCCGGTCGCGCTGGTCGGCTGGACGCTGACCGGTTTCGGCATGGGCATGATCTACGCCAGCCTGTCGGTGCTGACGTTGTCACTGTCACCGCCGCACGAGCAGGGCGCGAACACCTCGGCCCTGCAGTTGAGCGAAGCGCTGTCGGTGACCACCGCACTGGCGGTATCCGGCGCGCTGTTCGCCTTATTCGTGGAAAGCGCCCCGCATACCGGTTACGTCCTGTGCCTGGCCATCACGCTGGGCCTGGCCGCGTTCGCCACCGTGATCGCCAGGCGGGTGTAGACGCGCTGCGGGTTCCGCCGGGGCGCGCCCGGCGGACGCCGCGATCAGGGGCGCGCCACCGTGCCCACTTCATCGATGTCCTGGTGCAGGATGCGGCGCACTTCCAGCACCGCCTGCGGGGTTTCCTGCACGCTGTGGCCGGAGATGATCACCTTCTCCGACAGCGCGCCCGGCAGGTGCGAACTCCAGTACGGCACCAGCCCATCGTCGGACTTCTCCACCGGCAGTTCCGGTTTGCGCTGGGCGATGATCGAGTGGTACTTCAGGCCCGGCGTGATCGGCAGCTGTGCAGCGGCTTTCACGAACGGGTCGCTGGCTTTGAGGTTGTCGATGCTGTTGGGGATCTTCGGCTTGGCCGTGCCATCCACCTGCTGCTCGGCCTGCGCCAGCGCCAGGAATACATCCTCAAACTTGCCGAGGATGGTCAGCGGCAGACGAACGAGGCGGCCGATCAGGCGGCCGACCTTGTTGCCGGCGATGTCCGTGCCCTGGTGCGGGGCGGCGATGAAGATCGCACGCTCCACGTTCGGTTCGGCCTTGAAGTGCAGCAGCGGACCGAGCTTGGACTGCACCCGCTTCAGGCGTTCGCCCTTCAGGTCATAGTTGGCCAGCAGATCGTTCCAAAGCACGTCGCCGGAGTCGCTGACCAGCAGCCGCGCCAGCACGCCGCCCATGCTGTGGCCGATGTAGACCATGTCCTTGGAGGCACGGGTGCTGCCGTTCGGGTCGAAATGCTTCAGCGTGTCGTTGAACGCGTTGGCGATCTCATAGCGGTTGAGCGCGATCGGCGCATTGGTCGGGTAGTACACCTGCCACACCTGGAACTGCTGGCGCAGTTCGGGGTCACCCATGATCTCGTTGGCCAGGTTCACCCACGCTTCCGGGCTGCTGCCCAGGCCATGCAGCATGAAGATGATGCGGCGGTTCGGATCCCACGGCTGCATCAGGTAGATGTGCGGCTCGCCGATGCCCTCGCTCATGCCAAAAAGGGTACGCAGCGACTGCGTGGCGAACCCGCTCTGCGCCAGCCACAGGCCGTAGGCGGCAGTGAAGTTGCCCGCCAGCGGCACCTCTTCGCCATGCAGGGCGATGCGCTCGGTCGCCTCCGGCGAATAGCCATCCAGCAGCACCTGGCGGGTGCGCATCACGTCCTCCAGCGTGTTGCCTTCAAAACGCAGCAATGCGGTGACGTTGATCGAGGACATCTCGCTGTACTCGGGCACCGAATCGTCGTGCTGGTGGCGGCGTCCGCGACGGACGCCCTCCTCCTGCTCGTCCTTGGTGGCCTGCGCCTGTGCCGTTTCGGCCTTCGGCCCTTCCGCGGCGACCACCGGCACCACCAGCTTCGGCGGGTCCATCACCATCACCAGCTCGGCGCCGAAACCATCGCGGCGATAGGTGCTGCGCATGCCCACGAAGCTGACGGTGCCTGCCGGCACCAGCTGCTTGGGGATGCTCTTCAGCGACAGCCGCTGGAAATCGGACGCCAGCGTCCAGCTGCCTGCCGACACCGGCTTGGTGTAGTCCTCGCCGGCCAGGGCGGCGGCGCGCGCGCGCGCGAACAACACTACGGCGGCCTTCTCGGCAGCGTAGTTGTAGTAATCGCGCACCTGCGTCTGCCGGTCCTCGAACGCACGATCGGAGGGCGAGCGTCCGCTGTAGAACAGATAGGCGTAGCCATAGCGCGCCGCCTCCAGCCACGCATCCAGCGCTGCATCGCTCATCGGTGGCTCGTTGGCCGCCTGCTTCTTCGGCGTCAGTGCCAGAGCGGCCTTCACCCACAGCTCGGACAGCGTCGACAAGCGCTGCTCGACGTTGAGATCATCGGTCATCAACAGCGTGCTGCGGCAGACCAGGAATTCCTTCTCGCACTGCGATTCGTCCAGCCCGGCCGCACTCAGCGTCTCGCGCGAGGCGGGGCTGAGCTTGCCGGTGTTGAGCACGTCGGCCCGCTTGTTGACCAGGTAATCGCTGGAAGCCACCTGCTTGACGGTGACCATCGCGCAGCCGCTGCCACCCAGCAGCAGGAAGGCCGCCAACAGCGCCGGCAGCACGCGCTGCCAGCGGAACAGGATCATCGGGGTCATTGCTGCGGGTCCTGCTCGGTGCCGGGGATGCCCTGGCGGATCACGGTGGAGAAATCATCGTCGGGGGCCATCTTCAGCGCGCGCTCGGTGATGCGGCCCTTGGCATGCAGTTCGGCGTACGGCACGCCAGGCGTGAGCGCGCCCACCTCCTGCGCGTACTCGGCCAGGTAACCCGAGGCCAGCAGCCGATAATCCAGCGGCAGGCGCGGGGCAATATGCCGCGCCAGATCGAAGACGATCGTGGTGCAGTTGCTGGTCAGCGTGTTGTAGAAGCCGGGCGTGGCATCAAGTTGCCGCGCCTGGTCGATGTAGGCAGCGAACAGGGTCTTCAGCTGGTTGCGGTCCATGCCGTGCAGGCGGTACAGGTAGACATCCTCGCCGCGCGCGTTGGTACGGGTGCGGATGATGTCGGTTTCTTCGGAGGCGACCAGCGTCATCTCGAACTTGCGGAAGAAGCCGCCCAGCGCCGAGAACGATTCACCGCGCTCCTTGCGGATTTCCAGCGAGAAGACCAGGTGGCGCCCGTCCTCGAATCCAAACGAGACCAGGGTGTGGGCGATTGCCGGGCCCATCCAGTACGACAGCACCAGGTCGGCCGAACGCAGCTGGTCGAGGTCGTAGCTGCGGCGCACCCAGCGCGCGTCGTAGTCGGTCTCGGTGCGCCAGGTGAAATCGCGCACGTTGTCCAGCACCACGTGGCGACCATCGAAGGATTCCACGTGCAGGCGCTGCGCCACGTCATCGGCCCAGTCGCGGTCCTGGCGCGGGGTCAGCAGTAGCCACCACAGCCCCGCAAGCGCCAGAGCGCCGGCGAAGGCCGCCCACAGCCTGCGCGTGCCACGGCCGCGCGCCACCTGCCAGGCCGCCCAGGCGGCGGCCAGCAACCACAGCAACGCCACAGCGCCGCCCAGCCAGCCCGGCCCGGGCATCTGGTAGGTCAACAGACCGGCCACCCACAGCGCCAGCAGCACCATCACACATCCTGTCATCCATCGTCCTGCGGCTTTCACTGGCGTCCTGTCGAGGTCCCGGGGCGGCATAGTTAGCCACAAGCCGCCTCACGGCGACATCTACAACCGGTTCAGGCTGGCGCGACCGGGGCATACTGGCACCCACCAAGGGCGCGCAGGGAGCAGAGATGGGCATCACCACCGTGGCCGGCGTAGCCGTGCAGGCGCAGCACCGGGCCAGCTGTCATTGCGGCACGGTCGAGCTGCTGCTGGACCTGCCCGAGGGCATCGTCGACCCGCGCCGCTGCGATTGTTCGATGTGCCGGCGCCGCGGGGCCATCGCCGCCAGCGTGGCACGGGACGGGCTGCAGATCGTGCGCGGCCAGGCTCATCTGCGCCTGTACCAGTTCAACACCCACGTGGCCGAGCACTATTTCTGCGGGATCTGTGGCATCTACACACACCACCGCCGCCGCTCCAACCCGGACCAGTACGGCTACAACGTGGCCTGCCTGGAAGGCATCGATCCGTTCGCGCTGGGAACGATTCCGGTCAATGACGGGGTGAACCACCCCGCCGACCGTACCGGTTAGTGCCGGCTGCGCCGGGGCGGCGGCGCGATCTTCTGCCACGGGGCCATGCTGGCCCGGCCGACGCGCAACGGGCGCTTCAACGGCGCTCGACGCGCGGGCGTGTCCGCTGCAGGCGGCAGCGTCTCAGCGGGCAGCACGGGGCGCGGGGGCCAGAGTCGGTCGATCAACCACATGGCAGGTCTCCGTTGGGGGCGGGGACGATCTACCGTACCGATGCCCAGGCCAAGACCGGGTGATGGCCCTGCGGCATGCAGATGACAGCTGGCGGCCCTGCCCTCAGTGCACCGGCCGCGCCCTGCCCAGCCGCCGTACCAGCACGAAGAACAGCGGCACCAGCACCACCGCCAGCACCGTTCCCGAGAGCATGCCGCCGATCACGCTCATGCCGATTTCACGGCGGCTGACCGCGCCGGCGCCGGTGGCCAACGCCAGCGGAATGACGCCTGCCACAAAGGCCAGCGAGGTCATCACGATCGGCCGCAGGCGCAGACGCGCGCCCTGTAGTGCCGCTTCCACCGCCGAACTGCCGGCGCGGTAGCGCGCTTCGGCGAACTCGACGATCAGGATCGCGTTCTTTGCCGATAGTCCAATGGTGGTCAGCAATCCCACCTGGAAGTAGATGTCATTGACGAAGCCCGCAGCCGTGGTCGCCAGCACCGTACCGATCACGCCCAGCGGGATCACCAGAACCACCGCCACCGGAACCGTCCAGCTCTCGTAGAGCGCGGCCAGGCACAGGAAGATGAAGGCAATCGACGCGGCGTACAGGTACAGGGTCTGGTTGCTGGCCAGTTGTTCCTGGTAGGACAGCCCGCTCCATTGCAGATCGAACCCGGGTTGATCGGTCACCAGCGCCTGCATGCGCTGCATCGCTTCACCCGAGCTGCGCCCTTCCGCCGCACTGCCTTGGATCTGCATCGCAGGCAGGCCGTTGAAGCGCTGCTGCAGCTGCGGCCCACGCGCCCAGTGGCTGCTGGCGAAGCTGGCGAACGAGGCCATCTGACCGTTGCCACCGCGCACATACCATTGGCCGATGTCGTCGGGCACGCTGCGGTAGGGCTGGTCGCCCTGCATGTAGACACGCTTGACCCGGCCACGGTCCAGGAAATCATTGATGTAGCTGCCGCCCCAAGCGGAAGACAGCGTGGAATTGATGTCGGCCTGGGCCAGACCCAGCGCACTGGCCTGGGCGTGATCGATGTCCAGCCGCAGCTCGGCCTTGTCACCCAGCCCGTTCAAGCGCACCGAGGTCAGCCCATCATCTTCGCCGGCCGCACGCACCACCTGCTCCTGCGCCGCCTGCAAGGCCACGCGACCTGCCGCGCTGGTGTCCTGCAGCCACAGTTCGAAACCGCTGGACTGGCCCAGGCCACGCACGGCTGGTGGTGCCAGCACATTCACTTTGGCGTCGGGCAGCTTGCGGAAATAGGCATTGGCACGCGCGATGATCGCTGCCGCAGTGTTGTCGCCGTTGCGCTCGTCCCACGGCTTGAGAGCCAGGAAGCCCTGCCCGGCGTTCTGGCCGGTACCCGCATTGTTGCGACCGACCACCACGAACACCACGTCCAGATTCTGCTTCTCGTGCTCCATGAAGTAGCGGCTGATCTGCTCGCCCAGCGCCTCGGTACGGGCCATCGGCGTGCCTTCCGGCGTGGAGAACTGGAACGTCACCTGGCCCTGGTCCTCCACCGGCAGGAAGCCGGTCGGCATACGTGCGTACAGCACGCCCATAGCGACCACCACCAGCAGGTAGAACGCCATCCAGCGCCGCGGACGGGCAACCACGCCGCCCAGCTTGCCTTGGTAGGCCGACTGGCTGCGTTCGACGCCACGATTGAACGCAGCAAAGAAGCGCCCCGGTGGCTTCTGCGCCGACGAGGGCTTGAGCAGGGTCGCGCACAGCGCCGGGGTCAGGGTCAGCGCGACCAGCGCCGACAGCGCCATGGCAGATGCAATGGTGATCGAGAACTGTCGGTAGATGATGCCGGTGGAACCACCGAACAGCGCCATTGGCAGGAACACCGCGCCGAGTACCACGGTAATGCCGATCAGCGCACCGGTAATCTCGCCCATCGACTTCTCGGTCGCCTCGCGTGGCGGCAGATGTTCTTCGTGGATGATGCGCTCCACGTTTTCCACCACCACGATCGCATCATCGACCAGCAGGCCGATGGCCAGCACCATCGCGAACAGGGTCAGCGTGTTGATGGTGAAGCCGGCCACCGCGAGGACGCCGAAGGTACCCAGCAGCACCACCGGCACCGTGATCGCCGGGATCAGCGTGGCACGCAGGTTCTGCAGGAACAGGAACATCACCACCACCACCAGCACGATGGCTTCGATGAGGGTATGGATGACTCCCTCGATCGAGACCCGCACGAACGGTGTGCTGTCACGCGGGTAGGCCACCTGCAGGCCGGGCGGGAAAGTCGGCCGCAACCGTTCAATCTCCGCGCGCACCGCGTCGGCAGTGGCCAATGCGTTCGCGCCGGAGGCCAGGGTCACCGAGAAACCCGCGGCCGGATAGCCGTTGAGGTAGCTGCTGGTCTGGTAATTCTCCGCGCCGATTTCGACCCGCGCCACATCGCCCAGGTGCACCGCCGCACCGCTGGGCAGCGTGCGCAGGATGATCGCGCGGAACTGTTCCGGGGTCTGCAGGCGCGACTGCGCGGTGACGGTGGCATTGAGGCTCTGCGTCGCACTGGACGGCAGCGCCCCCAGTTCACCGGCCGTGACCTGGGTGTTCTGCGCCTGGATCGCACTGCGCACATCCGACGGCATCAGGTCGTAGGCACGCAGCTTGTGCGGATCCAGCCACACCCGCATCGCATAGGCCGAACCGAACACATTGATCTCGCCGACGCCGGCAATGCGGCTGATCGGATCCTGTACGTTGCTGACCAGGAAGTCGGATACGTCCACCCGCTCCATGCGCCGGCTGGTGTCGTACAGCGACACCACCATCAGCGAGTCGCCCTGCGACTTGGCCACGGTCACGCCCTGCTGCTGCACTTCCTGCGGCAGGCGGTTGATGGCCTGGTTGACGCTGTTCTGCACCTGCACCTGGGCGATGTCGGGGTTGGCGCTCTGGTCGAAGGTGACCGTGATCCGCGCCTGCCCCGAAGACGAACTGGTGGAGGAAAAATACAGCAGGTGGTCGATGCCCTTGATCTGCTGTTCGATCACCTGGGTGACGCTGTCTTCCACCGTCTGCGCAGACGCGCCGGTGTAGTTGGCGGTGATGTTGACCTGCGGCGGTGCGATGTCCGGATACTGCTCGACCGGCAGCTGGGTCACCGCAATCGTGCCGAACGCCATGATGCAGATCGCCAGTACCCAGGCGAATACGGGGCGGTGGATGAAAAAGCGCGGCAGCATGCGCTCAGTCCTTTCCGGCCGGCGCAGCCACGGGCGCGGGCTTTACCCGCACCGGCATGCCGTCGGCAAGGCCCTGCGCGCCCGCCACCACCACCTGCTCGCCGGCGCTCATACCATCAAGCACCAGCCACTGGTTGCCGACCGCGCGTGCGGTGCGGAAGGTACGCAGCCGCGCCTTGCCCTGCTTGTCGACCAGCCACGCCTGCGCCTCGCCCTTGGCACTGCGGTCCACCGCCGACTGCGGCACCAGCAGCGCCTGCTGCTGCGTGCCCTGGCCCACCTGCGCGCGCACGTACATGCCCGGCAGCAGTTGTCCTTCGGGGTTGGGGAACTGCGCACGCAGGGTGATGCTGCCGGTCTCCTGCTGCACATCGATGTCGGCGAACTCCAGCGTGCCCGGCAGCGGGTAGTCGGTGCCATCGGACAGCCGCAGCCGCACCGGCGCGCTGTTGGCCTGCACGCCACCCTCGGCAATGGCACGACGCAACGCCAGGTACTCGTTGCTGGACTGGGTGATGTCCACGTTCATGGGATCCACCTGCTGGATCCGCGCCAGCGGATCGGCCTGGGCGGATGTCACCAGCGCACCCGGGGTGAACAGCGCGCGCCCGATGCGACCGGCAATCGGAGCGGTGACTGTGGCAAAACCCAGCCGCGTGCTGGCGGTATCGCGCGCCGCCTGCGCAGCCTGCACCGCCGCATCCGCCTGCTGGCCACTGGCGATGGCATCGTCCACGTCCTGCCGCGCGGCCAGCTGGTCCTTGCCCAGCGCCTGCATCCGCTGCGCCCGCAGGCGCGCGGTCACGGCGGCCGCTTCGGCGGTCTTCAGGTTGGCCTGCGCCTCGTTCAGGGCGGCCTGGTACAGCGCCGGCTCGATCTGGAACAGGGGCTGCCCGGCCTTCACCAGCTGCCCCTGCTCGAACAGCCGCTTCACCAGCACCCCGTCCACCTGCGGGCGTACATCCGATTCCTGCGAGGCGATGGTGCGTCCCGGCAGCTCCTGCTCCAGCGCCAGCGCCTGGTTCTGCAGCGTCAGCACGGTAACTTCCGGCGTCGCCCTGCCTGGTTTGGGCGCGTCCTTGCCGCAGCCGGCCAGCAGAGTCGCCAGGGCCAGCAACAGCAGCGGCAGGCGCCAGGTTCGGGGCCGGCGCCTGGCCACAGCCGGCAGGAAGGAGTACGGAAGGGTCATCGGCAGCAGGTTCCACGCGCGGGGGGAGCGCTCGGCGCCGAATATAGAAGACCCGGCGCTGCGATCCAGCGAAAAACGCATGAAACATTTTTCATTTGCAGTGCACGCCCGTGGTTGCGAGGATGCGCTGGTCCCAATCTGCAAAGTGGCCCATGCCGCGCGTACTCACCATCGAGGACGACCTTGTCACCGCGGAGGAAATCGCCACCGAGCTGCGCAGCCACGGCTTCGAGGTCGACCTGGCAGCCGATGGCAGCAATGGCCTGGCACTGGCACGCGCGGGTGACTACGCAGTGATCACCCTGGATCGCATGCTGCCGGGCGTGGACGGGCTGACCCTGGTCACCACACTGCGCCGCGAAGGCGTGACCACGCCGGTGCTGATGATCAGCGCATTGTCGGACGTGGACGAGCGCGTGCGCGGGCTACGCGCCGGTGGCGACGACTACCTGACCAAGCCGTTCGCTTCGGATGAAATGGCGGCGCGCGTGGAGGTGCTGATCCGCCGCCATGGCCAGATGGGCACAGCCGACAGCGTGCTGCGCGCCGGTGATCTGGAACTGGACCTGATGAGCCGCTCGCTGCGCCGCGGCGGCCAGGAGATCAGCCTGCTGCCGACCGAGTTCAAGCTGCTCGAATTCCTGGTCCGCAATGCCGGCCAGGTGGTCACCCGCACGATGTTGTTCCAGGAAGTCTGGGGCTACCACTTCGATCCGGGCACCAACCTGATTGACGTGCATATCGGCCGTGTGCGCAAGCGCATCGAGCAGCCCGGCCGCACGCAGCCGATCAAGACCGTAAGAGGAACCGGCTATGTCTTCGACGCGCAGCCCTGATCAGTGGCGCTCGTCCAGCAGCCGCCTTCTTGGCCTGTACTGCATCCTGTTCGTGGCCTGGTCGAGCATGCTGCTGGGGGTGATGTACTGGCGCATCTCGGATTACCTGAACAACCTGACCGAATCGGGTCTGCAGCAGCGCGCTCATCTGTTCATGAGCTTCGACGGCCCGGCACTGGATGACGCGCTGCGCGACAGCCAGCGCTTCGACCTGCACCAGGTGTATACGTACGGGCTGTTCGACAGCGCCGGCATGCCGATGGCGGGCCCGCTGACGGCCATTCCCGAGGGACTGCCGCTGGATGGCAACTCGCATCCTGTTGCGGGTTGGACACTGGTCGATGGCCGGCACGAGAGCGGTGGCAGCGCGCTCGGCGTAGTGACCCGGGATGGCCGCACACTGGTGTTCGTGCGCCAGAACGGCAAGCTCATGGCGGTCAACAGCATCATCCTCGATGCGCTGCTGTGGGGCGTGTCACTGACTGTCATTCCCGGGCTGGTGGGCTGGCATCTGCTGCGCCGGCGCCCGTTGAAGCGGATCCAGCAGATCGAAGCGGCCACCAACCGGATCATTGCCGGCGACCTCGGGCAACGGTTGCCGGTGTCCAACCGGCGCGATGAAATCGATCGGCTGTCGAGCATCGTCAACGCCATGCTGGAACGCATCGAACAGCTGATGACCGAGGTCAAAGGCGTGTGCGACAGCATCGCGCATGACCTGCGTACACCGCTCACCCGGCTGCGTGCGCACCTCTACCGCATGCGCGTGGGCCTGGACGAGCACGACCCGCATGCGGACCCGCTGGACAAGGCGCTGACGGAGACCGACATGCTGATGGCGCGCTTCGCTGCGCTGTTGCGCGTGTCCGAGCTGGAAAGCCACCAGCGCCGCTCCGCCTTCGACGAGGTCGACATCGCCGACCTGCTGCAGGAGCTGCACCAGTTCTACCTGCCGTTGGCCGAAGAGAAGCAACAGGAGCTGCAGCTGCAGGTAGCGCCGCAGATCGGCATGCTGCGTGGCGATCGCGAGCTGCTGTTCGAGGCGGTGGCCAACCTGCTGTCCAACGCCCTGCAGTTCACGCCTGCGCACGGGCGCATCCTGCTGCGCGCGGTGGACGACCACGGCGCGCCCCGCATCGATGTGATCGACAACGGGCCGGGCATCCCGCCGCAGGACCGTACCTTGATCTACCAGCGCTTCTTCCGCGGCAGCAGCACTGCCGGGCAAGGCCCCGGATTTGGCCTGGGGCTGTCGATCGTGGCCGCCATTGCCGGACTGCACGGCTTCCGCGTCCGCGCCGGCAGCGCGCCCGACGGCGGCGCCTGGATGAGCATCCGCGGTGCCGCAGACGGCCTCCCCTGAGGCCCGGCCCACCACCCGCAAGTGTGCAGGTGACCAACTGGACCTGGGCTTTGAACATCACCAACCTCACCGCAGGCATTACTACGCGCCATGCCGCGCCTGTGGCGATTGTTTCGCTGGCTACCCACGCGTAGTCACCGGCACCGTCAGCGATCGGTTCTGATCCCTGCAACTACCGATGCCCCGCCCCAAGGCAAACGGTGCCCTGGTTACCGCCAGACAGATGCACCGCCCGCCGCCGCTCCCCATGCGCGACGCGCATTGCCCCCCCGAGGCAAGCGCGATCAACGCATTCGTGGCTGACCACGAACAGGCGGCGGGCGATGCGGGTTGGCGTACCGGACAACTCTGGGACTGACCGGCGGATCATGGTGATCCCCACACATCGCCCACCACGGACAGCGGGTCACGTGATCCGAAGGCGCCATCCGTGCGCCTGCCGATCACGTGCCAGAGTTGATTGTGGGACGCCAATCCCAGCCGACCGATGATGGCCGACGGGCACATGCTGGTCGTCGTAGCCGAGGCGGTATGTAGGGATTCCCCGCGCCGGTGCCTCTGGCTTGCTGCAGGCCCAATTCGAAGGACAGAACTGCAGGCCGGATCACATTCCGGGGCGGGCACGACGCAGAGCACCGCCGCACCCGCGCATGCAGCACGGCTGCTCAACCGGCAATCACGACATTACCGGCTGCGCTGCCATCGCCAGGAAATTCTGCAGCACCGGCGTGGGCGATTCCGGGCGCATGCAGAACTGCAGTTCGAACGCAGCATTGCTGCCGTCCAGTGGCCGATAGACGATTTCTTCGGGACGGAACCCGCTCATGCTTGCCGGCACGATCGCCACGCCCGCTTCCACGGCCACCAGCGACAGCACTGCGTGCATGCCCTGCGCTTCCTGCACGACCCGAGGTGTGAAGCCGGCAGCGGTACACAGGCCCAGCACCTGTGCATGGAAGCCGACACCTTCGGCCGATGGCCATGAGACGAAGGGCTCGTCCACCAGGTCTGCGACGCCCAGCCGTTGCTGTGCGACCAGCCGATGCGCGCGCGGCAGGGCGATGGCCAGTCGATCATGGTCGAATGCCTGCAGATGCAGTTCTGCGGAAATGATCGGCGGAATCAGGATGCCGAGGTCGATGCGCCCCTCGCGCAGCCACTGTTGCTGCTGCCGCGAGGTGGCTTCGTGCAGATGCAGCTGCACCTGAGCAAACGCATGGCGGAACTGGCGGATCAGCGCCGGCAGGCGCCCATAGAGTGCGCTGCCGACATAGCCTACGCGCAGGCTGCCGGTCTGCCCTGCCGCCGATTCGCGCGTGCGCTGCAGCGCCTGTTCGGCCTGCTGCAGCGTCGCGCGCGCCTCCACCAGCAGCGTCTGCCCCGCCGCGGTCAGGCCCAGCGTGCGGTTGCCGCGCACGATCAATCCCGTGCCCACTTCGTCTTCCAGGCGCCGCATCGCCGCCGTCAATGGCGGCTGCGACATGTGCAGGCGTGCAGCGGCGCGATGGAAGTGCAGTTCTTCGGCCACCGCCACGAACTGGCGGAGCAGGCGCAGATCGATCATTTCATCGCAGGCAGGTGGAGACCCGCCTAGGGTACGCGCTCAGCCGCGCGCGTCGACACTCGGCCGTGCAATGACCGGCCACTGCAGCGCCACCGATTCGATGCTGTCGGCGGCCACGGCGCGCAGGTCGCGTGGATAGTCCACGTTCTCTGCTTCCTGCAGCCGCAGTGCATGGAACTGGCCATTGCTGGCACGCAGAATCCAGCCACCCTGCCGGCAGCGCGTCGAAGCCAGGAAGGCCACCCCGGTAGCCACGGCATCGGGATGCAGTTCATCCGGCTCTCCGTCGATGCCCCACATGCGGGTCTTGGCCACCGGCGAAACCGCGTTGACCACGATGCCATGCTCGGCGCCTTCCAGGGCCAGCACATTGACCAGCCCCTGCGCGGCCAGCTTGGCCATCGCGTAGCCGCACAGGCCGCGCTGCGCATACTGCGGGTACAGCGCGCGATCGGAGGTGGTCAGCACGATGCGTCCGCCGCCGGCAGCGCGCATCGCGGGCCATGCCGCCTGTGCCAGCCACAGCGGTGTCTTCGCGGCCAGGCACAGCATCTGCTCCAGCGCATCGTCTTCCACCGCTTCGATACCGGCATAGGCCACCCAGCCGGCGTTGTGGATGATGAAGTCCAGGCGACCGTGGCGCTGCAGAATGTCCTGCACGAGCGCATGGCAACCATTGCGCTGGTTGATGGGGCCACTGGCGGCCTCGACCGGCAGGCCCTGGCTGCGCAGGACCGCCACCGCCGTGGCGATGCGCTGCGGATCGGCGCCCGTGCCGTCCGTTGCAGCGCCCACGTCATGCATCACCACATGCGCCCCACGTTGCGCCAGCAGGCGGCTGTAGGCCAGGCCCAGGCCACCGGCGGCACCGGTCACCAGGCCCACCTGGCCTTCGAAGGAGATACTGGAATTGGGTTTCATCCGGCCAGCATCGGCGAGCGCCATCATCCTCGGCCAATACTGTTTGCACGCCCGCGCGATACGCCAACGGTATCGCGCGACGATGGGGCTGTGCTGTCAGCGGCTGAAGCGACGGGCACCGGCCACGCAGATCACCGCCGCCACGGTCACCAGCAGCATGCCCGCGCTGACGGTCTCGTGCAGCAGCATCGCCGCCAGCGCCAGGCCGAAGAACGGCTGCAGCAGCTGCAGCTGGCCGACTGCCGCGATGCCGCCCTGGGCCAGACCGCGATACCAGAACAGGAACCCGATCAGCATGCTGAACACCGCTACATAACCCAGCGCCCACCAGGCCGAGGCAGCGACCGCTGTGAACGAGACCGGGCGCATCGCCACCATCAGCGGCAGCATCACCGGCAGTGCCAACAGCAGTGCCCAGCTGATCACCTGCCAACCGCCAAGATGCCGGGCCAGACGGCCACCCTCGGCGTAGCCGAGCCCGCATACCACAATCGCCGCCAGCATCAGCAGGTCGGCCTGCAGCGAGGCCTCGATGCCGTTGCGTGCGGCGTAGCCGACCACGCAGGCGCTGCCCAGCAGCGAGAACACCCAGAACGCCGGGCGTGGCCGGTCGCCGCCGCGCAGGACACCGAATACCGCCGTGCTCAGCGGCAGCAGTCCGAGGAACACGATGGTGTGTGCCGAGGAGGCGTGGCGCAGGGCGAGCGCGGTCAGCAACGGGAAGCCCACCACCACTCCCAGGCTGACCAGCACCAGGCCGGGCAGATCGCTTCTGACCGGGCGCGGTTGCCGCAATGCCAGCAGCAGCACCAGCCCCAGCAACGCGGCGATGCTGGCGCGTGCGGCAGTGACGAAGCTGGCGTCCAGTTCCATCACCGCCATGCGAGTGGCAGGCAAGGAGCCGGCGAAGATCACCACACCGATGAAACCATTGATCCACCCGCTTGCCGACCGTTCCACACCCTGCTCCAGAAGTACCGGGCAATAGCCGGCTGTGCCCATCATTGAGCCACCGGGCACCGGCGATACACAGCTACAATCCAGTACAGTCACAAGTAACTGTACTGCCCACAATTCCCTTACAGTCGCTCTCATGTCCCAACCACCCAGCCGCATCGACAGCGTCATCCACGCCGTCCGCTCACGCATCAGTTCACGCCTGGATGGCCCGGGCAGCCGCCTGCCATCGGTGCGCGCGCAGGCGGCGACGATGGGCGTTTCCGTGTCCACCGTGGTGGAGGCCTACGAACGATTGGCGGCCGAAGGCGTGATCGCCGCGCGCGCCGGCTCCGGCTTCTACGTGGCTGGCCCGGCAGCACCGCTGGCGCTGGCCGAGATGGAACCGCGTCTTGATCGCGCGGTGGACCCGCTGTGGGTGTCGCGGCAATCGCTGGAAACCCCGTCCGGCCACCTCAAGCCGGGCTGCGGCTGGATGCCCAGCGACTGGCTGTACCACGATGGCCTGCGCCGTGGCCTGCGCCGCATGGCCCGCGCCGACGCCGCACACCTGGTCGACTACGCAGGGCCGCTCGGCCTGCCGGCACTGCGGCAGACGCTGCAGCGGCGGGCGGCCACGCTGGGCATCGAAGCGTCGATGGATCAGCTGTTGCTGGCCGAATCGGGGACGCATGCGGTCGACCTGATCTGCCGTTTCCTGCTGAAACCCGGCGACTGCGTGCTGGTCGATGATCCGAGCTACTTCAACTACCACGCACTGTTGAAGGCGCATCAGGTGAAGGCCATCGGCGTGCCCTACACGCACACCGGCCCGGATCTAGAGGTGTTCGACAGCGCATTGCAGGAGTACACGCCGCGCCTGTACATCACCAATTCCGGACTGCACAACCCGACCGGCGCGGTGCTGTCGGCGACCACGGCACATCGCCTGCTGGGGCTGGCCGAACGCAGCGAACTGATCATCATCGAGGATGACATCTTCGCCGACTTCGAGCTGCGCCCGGCGCCGCGGCTGGCAGCGCTGGATGGATTGTCGCGGGTAATCCATGTCGGCAGTTTCTCCAAGACCATCTCCGCGGCATCGCGCTGCGGCTACATCGCCGCGCGCCCTGACTGGATCGAGGCATTGACCGACCTGAAGCTGGCCACCAGCTTCGGCGGCGGGCATCTGGCCGCACACCTGATGCAGATCGCACTGACCGACAGTGGCTACCGCCGGCACATGCAGGCGGTGCGCACGCGCCTGGCCGATGCGCGCAAGCACACCCTGCGGCAGGTGCAGAAGCTGGGCATCACGCCGTGGTTGCAGCCGGAAGCAGGGCTGTTCCTGTGGTGCCAGCTGCCCGATGGCCGTGATGCCTCGGCCGTGGCACGGCACTGCCTGCGCCAAGGCGTGGTGGTGGCGCCGGGCAATGCCTTCAGCCAGTCGCAGAAAGCTGCTGATTACGTGCGATTCAATGTGTCGCAGTGCCAGGACCCGAAGATCTGGCAGGTACTGGGGAAGGCGCTGCAGCAGAACAGCTGAAGCATCCCAGTGCGTTATCCTGCCGGCCATCCAAGCAAGGAGCGTCCGCATGCGTCGATGGATCGGCATCGCCTTGGTCTGCAGCCTGACCGGTGGTTGCATCACGTTCGGGCCCCGAGACGGCTCACTGCGGGTCATTGGCTATGCACCCACGGACGGGAACTGCCAACTGCAGATCACCGCGCCGGGCGCATCCAACGCGGAAGCCCGGCCGGTACAGGGGTATTTTCAACGGCACGTGATGGTTCATTCCAGCAGGCCAGGTCACGTCGCCCTGCTGTGCAATGGCAGGCTGCAGGCCGAACGCAGCTTCCGCTACGGCCGCGACGTGAGGTACGGCGAGGTTCTGCCGCTCCTCGTTTTCGAGCGCAGCGCGCTCGATCTGGGTGGCAGCACACCGGTGCTGCGCATGCGCGCCTTCCAGTCCGACTTCCTGGACTGGAACAAGGCCTCGCTTTCAGGAGTGGCAGAACATGGCACTCCGCGCGGCCTGGCGTTGGCGAGTGCGTCGTATGCAAAGCTGGTAGAGCACTATGCCCTTCCGGGTACCCCGTACACCGCCATGCGCCGGCCCAGCGTTGAGTCAACGCATGATCCGGCACTGGAACAAGTCCTGGCCGTGCAGATCATCGGCGACGCAGCGTCGATACGTACCGCACAACAGCGCCGCTCCAGCATCCTCATCCATGAGTACCGGCTGCAACGCGTGCAGGATGACTGGCGATTGTCCGGGCTGTATCGACTGGAAGCAGACGGAATGAAGCCCGCGCTCTGAACACCTCGGGGCTCAATCGACGAGGTAGGTCTCTGCGGGAATGTCCAGCAGCTCTGGACCTGAAAGCGTCGCACCCTGCAGATCGGCCCCAGCGTTCAAGGCATTGTCGATCGCATTGAGCAACGAACTCCGCTCGCAGATCGTCTTGAACGCAGCGCGCGGACCTTCGTGGTACATGGCCAGGGCGCGCTGCAGGCCATCGACGAATACCGGTTCGCGCTCGAGCGGCAGTTCATGCAGCTCACCCTGCGCGTCGGAGGCGGTGAATGTACGCGGCAGCAGCACGCCCAGTTCCATGTGCCCGATCAAGGCCATGGCGAATGCTTCAGGCAGCCACACCAACAGGCGGCGCATCGGCCCGTGTTCGCTGCCGAGCGCGAGCAGTGCCCGCTCGGCGTGCTCTTCATCCACGTCCTCGCGTCCAAGCAATGTCAGCGCCAGTTCGAAGGCTTCCGCCGATGGCATCGGGGCTGTGCGAGGGTCCATTCGCGTTCTCTGGGATACGGGCAGGCGCAGACCTTAAGCAAAGGCGGCCCATCGTGCAATCGACACTTGCGCAGCGCGGTAAAGTGGACGTTCGCCATTGCTGCAGGAATGCTTCCGATGTCCTTCTCCGATCCCCACGCCGTCGCCCGCTATGCCGACGGTCCGCTGCGGCAGGTGCCGGGTTTCCTCGGACTGCAGCAGATGACCCACCTGCTGCTGGCCGAAAATGTGCCCGACGATGGCCAGGTGCTGGTGCTCGGCGCCGGTGGCGGCCTGGAGCTCAAGGCCTTCGCCGAAGCGCATCCGCAATGGCGGATGCTCGGCATCGACCCGGCCGCGCCCATGCTCGCGCTGGCCGAGCAGACCCTGGGGCCATTGATGGCGCAGGTCACGTTGCTGGAAGGCTACATCGACGATGCCCCGCACACGGTCTTCGACGGCGCCACCTGCCTGCTGACCCTGCATTTCCTCACCGTTGAACAGCGCCTGCATACCCTGCGCGAACTGCGGCAACGGCTGCGACCGGGTGCGCCGCTGGTGGTCGCCCACCACAGCGTGCCGCAGGACGCAGACGGCAAGCATCGCTGGCTGCAACGCTACGCCGCATTCGGCGAGGCCTCCGGTATTCCACGTGCCGATGCGCAGCGCGCGGTCGCCGCCATCACCGAGCGCCTGCCGCTGCTGTCGCCCGAGCAGGAAGTGGCGCTGCTGCTGGAGGCCGGCTTCGAGAACGTGGAATTGTTCTACGCCGGCTTCAGCTTCAAGGGCTGGGTAGCCCATGCGCCGACCGCGCCGGCATAGCGCCGCCACGCGCGCTCAAGGCACCACGGTGATGCCGATCCGCTGCATCAGCAGCGCCACCTGCTGCACATCCAGCGTGGCGCCACGCAGGTTGGTGCTGCGCACGTCCAGCTCACCCAGTTCGGAGTTGGTCAGGTCGCAATCGGTGAAGTTGGCCGTGTTCCAGTCGATGCCATCGAACTGGCCACCGGACAGATCCGACCCGGCGAAACTGGCGCCGCTGACATTGGCCCCTTCCCAGCGGTTTTCCCACAGCGCGCACTTCTCCAGCGTCACCCGCGAGAAATTGGCATAACGCAGGTTGGTCTTCTTGATGAAGGCGCTGCAGAACCAGCTTCGCGTGGTGATCTGGTTCATGAAACTGGCGTTGCTGAAATCGGCGCCCTGCGCGCGGCACTCGCTGATTTCCAGCCCCAGCGCCTTGATGAAGTTGAAGTTGCACATGCTGATGTCGCACTGGCGGAAGCTGGCTTCCTTCAACGTGGCGCCACTGAAACGGCACCCGGTGCGGGTGTCGGCGTCGTAGAAGCCGCAGTTCACGAATTCGGTGGCGGTGAGGTCCGCGCCAGAGAAATCGCACTCGCGGAACTGCTGGTCGACCACCTTCTGGCCGGTGAATTGATCAGCGCCGATGCGCAGCTTGTGGTGAGGGGTGGAGGACATGCGGGGTTCCGTGCCGGGTGCCCCGCCATGATGCCGCGCTCGAAAGATGATGGGCAGCACGAACCCGCGCGCGGTTCACCACCTCTGCAGACGGAGTGTGTACAGCCCGTCGCGCCACGCTTGGCCCGATACCTGATGTTGCACGTTCATGCACACTCATGCACACTTGAAGCATGAACTCCGACCCGACCCTCCCCGCTGAACGTACCCAGCTGATCCTGCAGGAGCTGCGCCAGCAAGGGCGCGTAGTCGCCGCTGAACTGGCCCGCCGCTATGGCATATCGGAAGATTCGATCCGCCGCGATCTGCGTGAACTGGCTGCCCAGGGCCTGTGCCAGCGCGTCTATGGGGGAGCGGTTCTGCCGGCCCCGAAGGCGGTACCGCTGCGCGAACGGATGACCCAGGACCGCACCGGCAAAGACGAACTGGCCGCCCGCGTATGCACGCTGCTGCAGCCCGGCCAGGTCCTGCTGATCGATGCCGGCTCGACCAACCTGGCCATCGCCCAGCAACTGCCGGGCGCGCTGAGGCTGACGGTGATCACCAACGCGCCACAGATCGCTACCGCCGCGGCGTGGCAGGACGGCACCACCGTGCAATTGATCGGTGGACGCCTGGCCGCAGGCGGCGGCGCGGTCGGTGCCGAGGCGCTGGCCCAGGTGCAGCACCTGCGAGCGGATGTCTTTCTGCCCGGCCCCTGCGCCGTCGACGTCGATACCGGCGTGTGGGCGATGGACGCCGAGGAAGCCACGCTCAAGCGCGCGATGGTCGCCTGCAGCAGCCGCATCATCGTCGCCGCCACCACCGAGAAACTCGGCGCACGCGGCAACTGGCAGATCGCAAGCCTGGACGACATCGACGATCTGGTACTGACCACCTCGGCACCACCTGCGCTGGCCGCCCGTTTCCGTGCCGCCGGCATCGCCGTACACCCGACACCTCCCTGACCGCACCGCACATGCCCTTCGCCAACCGCGCGCGTGCCGAACAGCACGCGACCCGCGCTGCATTCTTCATTCCCGGCTTCGCCACCGCGCTGTGGGCCACGCTGGTGCCCTTCGCCAAGGCACGCACCGATATCAACGACGCCACGCTGGGTCTGGTGCTGCTCTGCCTTGGCGCCGGCTCGCTGCTGGCCATGCCGTTGTCGGGCCTGTTCGCCGCACGGCTGGGCTGCCGCCGGGTGATGGTCACCAGCAGCCTGCTGATCTGCCTGACCGTGCCCGGTCTGGTGCTGGCCGGCTCGGCCTGGACGCTGGGACTGGTGCTGTTCGTATTCGGCGCCGCGGTGGGTGCGATGGACTGCACGATGAACGTGCAGGCCGTCATCGTCGAGCGCGAAGCACGACGCGTGATGATGTCCGGCTTCCATGCTTTCTTCAGCATCGGTGGCTTCCTCGGCGCCGCAACCATGACCGTGCTGCTCTCAGCACAGCTGCCGCCGCTGGCGTCGGTGCTGATCGGCGTCGGCGCCATGCTGCTGGTGATGCTGTTGTCGGCGGCGTACTGGCACAGCGAGCGCATGCCGCATGACACACCAATGCTGGCCCTGCCGCACGGTATCGTGCTTTTCATCGGCGTGCTCGCGTTCGTCGCCTTCCTTGGCGAAGGCGCGATGCTGGACTGGAGCGCGGTCTTCCTCAGTGATGTGCGGCGTGTCGATGCCAGCCTCGCCGGCATCGGCTATGTGATCTTCACCCTGACCATGACCGTCGCCCGCCTGTTCGGTGATGCACTGGTGGCACGCGTAGGCCGACAGCGCGCGATCGCGTTCGGTGGCCTGCTCGCTGCCAGTGGCGTGCTGGTACTCACCCTGGTCACGCCGTGGCAGGCCTCGCTGGCTGGCTACGTACTGGTAGGACTGGGGTGCGCCAACATCGCACCGGCACTGTTCTCGCTGGCCGGCCACCAGACCCGTATGCCCGGTGCGCTGGCGATCACGGCGGTGTCCACGCTGGGCTTTGCCGGCATTCTTGCCGGTCCCGCGCTGATCGGCTTCGCGGCCAACCATCTCGGCCTGGTCGCCGCGTTCGTCGGCGTGGCGATGGCGCTGTTGCTGGTGGCGATGTCGACGCGGTGGCTGCGGATGTAAACCTGCATGGCAGGCGGTTGACCTGCCCCTGCAAAGAACCGTGCGCGCGAAGGCGCACGGTTCATCGGGCCGAAAACTCAGTAGGAGGAGAACTCCCAGCGCTGGTTCTCGGTGCCCTGGCACATCCACATGTGCACCTTGGAGCCGTTGGAATTGCCCATGCCCGGGTCGTCCAGGCACATGTTGGTCTGCGGATTGCGGATCTCGCCTACCAGCCGCCAGGACTGATGCGCGCCACCATTGCAGGACCACATGCGGATCGGATTCCCATCATGGCTCGCACCGTCGGCCGCTTCCAGGCATTTCCCTCCCAGCCCACGGATCGACCCGTCCGCGCCCAGTTCGAAGCGCTGCTGCGGCACGCCCGTGCAATCCCACAACTGCACACGGGTACCATCCGCAGGATTCGCACCTTCAACATCCAGGCACTTGCCACCGACACCGACAATCGAGCCGTTGGCGGGATTGAACTCCCACTTCTGGTTGCTGGTCAGCGCATTACTGTACAGCTGAATCTTGGTGCCGTTGGCGCTTGACGCACCAATGGCATCCAGCACCTTGTCGGCCATACCGACGATGGACGTGTTGGAGAACTTCCACGACTGGTTCCAGTCACCATGCGCGTCATAGAGCTGGATCCGGCTTCCGTTGCTGGTGCCATAGCCCACGATATCGAGCACGCGATTGCTGGGCACGCCCGTGATGGTCGAAGTATTGGGCTTCACCGTCCAAAGCTGTTGCGCGGTGCCCGGCGTGCAATCCCACACCTGGATGGCGGTACCTGGCGCGGTGTTGGCGCCCTCGGCATCCAGGCACTTGTTGCCCATGCCGCGGATCTCACCAAAGGTGGGAATGTTGCGCAGGTTGACCGGCGCCGACACAGACCCTTGCGAGAACTGACCATCGCCACTGAACGTCGCGGTGATCGACGCGGTAGTGAAGCCTGCCGGAACGGTGTAGTTGATCGCGACCTTGGCCGGACGGCCGTAGGCGTACTTGTGCGTGCAGGCCTGGACGTCACGGATGGCAGCCCAGCACCCCTTGTCCAGGTCGGAAACCGTACCGAGGAACGGCGTGTTGACCGTACTGACCTGCACCTTGCCCACCGCTTGGCCATTGACCTTGAACTCGACCGTCCCACCGATCTGATCGTTGCCCGGAATGTGATACAGCCCCAGCGCCTGGCCATCGACCTGCGCGGAAAGCTGGATCACCTGCCCCGGCGCCGGAAGTGCGTTGGAAACAGAGGCAGTTGTGGTGGTCGGGAAGTTGTACAGACGCGGCAACGATTTGGCCTGTGCGCCTGAAGACGCAGCTGCAATTCCAATTGCGAGAACACCCATCGAAACGTAATTCATCCTTGCTCCATCTACGTTGTGTGGAAATCCTATCCAGGGACTACCATCGAAGCACTGCAAGCATTGAGCCCCTGCACTTTCCTGGCCGCAGACATCGGCTACGGACCGCAGCCCCTCGTTGCCCAGGAACTCCGGATAGTCTCACAGCCTTCCACCCAGAGGTATTGGCGTTACCGTTTCCGCCGCGAGAATGTCATCCGCAGGCGCCGATAGCCGATGACGGTCGCCGTGGCGCACAGCGCAGTGCCTGCCAGGCTGAGCAACAGCAGCACGATCAGGCGGCTGTTCTGCTGCCGCAGCAGCGCGGGCAGATCCCAGCTGTGCAGGAAGGAGAACAGCCAGCGGCCTGCGCGCTCGCGCCTGCCCATCGTCAACAGCGGATCGCCGGTAGCCAGGTCGACATAGACGCGGGTTGCCTCAGCGTCATCGAAGTCAGCCATCGCCACCGGAAAGCGACGTACCGCGGCGCCATTCATCGCCTCCGCAGCGCGCGGGTAGAAGTAGGCATCGGGCGCCTGCAGGAGGGTGAACCTGCGCAGGCGCGCGTCGGACATCGCCTCTACCCTGCCTTGCAGCCAGTCTGCACCGAATGCAGTGGACACCTGCAGTGCGCCGCCACGTTCTGTGACCACACGCGACGTGGCATTGCCATCCAGCGCCACCGCGAACAGTTCACCGCCGATGCGTCGCCACTGGATCTCGACCGGCACGAACTGCGGCGTATGCACGGCAGCAAATACCGCAGCCGGTTGCGCGAGGACGTCTGTATCGGCTGGCACCCCACCCTGATAGCGCGCAACGTCAAGCGAAGCGCGTGAGCTGCTGAACACCCCCAGAGGGTTCATCGACATCAATCCACTGAAGATCCAGGTGAACACGAATGCGCTCGCCATCAAGCCGATCAGGTGGTGCCAGCGCATCCACGGCTCCTGGTATGGCGTCTTCGACCCTGACCGGTACTGCCCGCGAAACCGCCAGCGCCAGATGCCGACCACGATCCCGCTGATCGCGGCCATCGTGCACAGCGCTGAAAGCACAATCACCGTCCACGTCCACACCGGGTCCACCGACTGCATGCGCAGGAAGTACAGCCAGTGCAGCCACGCGCCCACATAGTTCCAGCGCTGCTGCAGGCGTGGTGCATCCAGCACCACTTCACCGGTCCGCGAGGACACATACACATAACCGGGCTGTGCACCACCGAGGCGGACACGGTACAGCGGCCGATGTGGATCAAGTCCGCGCGAATGCGTCCAGCGATCCTCGTCCAGCGGCATGGCACCAACGAAGGCAGGCCCGCCGGCGAACTGCGCCGCGGAGACTTCGGCCAGCTGCGCCGATACAGGCTGAAATGCCTGCCCGGTAAGCGCCGACCATGCGCCCATGTTCGCCCCGGAGCGCACCACGTAGGCGGGCTCGCCACGCAGCGTCGTCAACACGATCCGCTCAGGCTCCTCTCGCACAGCTTCCGGCAGCACAGAAAGTGCCTTCCAGCCGCGCGTATCGGCCAAGGCGGGCAGCGCGGCCAAGCGTTCTCCCGGCGTCAGCTTCGGGTAACCGATGAACAGCATCACCATGCCGCTGACGAACCACAACAACATCAGCAGGCATCCCCCGATGCCGAGCCAACGGTGCACCAGGTAGGTCCAGCGCTTGGCAGTGGATCGCAGCGACATGGCAGCCGTCCTCAGAAGCGATGGTCGAGGGTGAACTCGACGCGCCGGTCGGCGCCCAGCAGCCATTGCGTGCTGGTGTAGTACGCGGTGGCGTAGTACGCCTTGTCGAACACGTTGAACACGCGCGCGGTGACCCGTGTACGCGGCGCGGCCTGCCAGGTCAGGGCCAGATCGGTGGTGGTGTAGCCCGGCAGCTGCAGCGTGTTGGCGTTGTCGGCATAGCGTTTGCCCACGTAGCGCACGCCACTGGCCACGCTCCAGTCGGGCAGGAACTGCCAGCTCAACCAGACGTTGGCCAAGCGCTCGGCCACGTTCGGCGGTACGTTGCCATCACGCGAGACGATCACCGCCGGCGTGCCGGTGGCTTCCAGGAAATCCTCGAACTCGGCCTTGAGCACGGTCGCGTTGGCATCCAGCGACCACTGCGGCGCGAAGGCCCAGTTCAACGAGGCTTCGATTCCCTTCGAGGTCTGTGCACCCACCTGCACGCGACGGTCCGGTTGCAACGGGTCACGGCTGAGCAGCCCGGTCTTGCGGATGCGATAGGCCGCCAGCGTCCATTCGCCCCCATCGAAGGCCTGCTTCATGCCGATCTCGACCTGCTTGCCCTTGGCCAGATCGAACACGCCGTTGGCCGGGCTGATCATCAACAGCCCACTGACCGGGTCTGCCGCCTGCGAGTACTGCGCATAGAGGGTCATCGACGGTTGTACCGCGAACACCGTGCCCGCTCGCCAGCCGGTGCTGTTGTAGGTCTTCGAGAACGCACGCTGGCCGCTGACCAGGTCGTTGCGGTCGATCGTGGCACGATCGTGGCGCACGCCAGCAAGCACCGACCAACGCTCGCCCAGTTCCAGCCGATCTTCCACGAACAGCGCGATCTGCTCGGCGCTGTTGCGGTAGCGCGGCAGGTTGGGTGCATCGCTGACGAACCCGCCGGGCACCGGGTTGAAGGGATCCACCGGCCCCGAGCTGCCCGCATAGGTGTTGTTGGTGTGCTTGAAATGCGCACGGTTGGCATCGAAGCCAATGGCAAAACTATTGGGCAGACCACCCGCATTTCCCTGCAGGCGCAGCGTGGAGGTCAGTCCGGTCTGGTCCTGGTTGTGGGTGATCTGGGTGTTGCCGGAACGATTGATCAGGCCGGTGCGATCGTTGTAGACATAGGCCTCGGCGTTGCGCCAGTCGCGCTGGCTGTCGATCTGGTAGACGCGCGTGCGCCACTCCACGTTCTCGTTCGGCGTCCACAGTGCATCGAGCTGGGACCAGCGGTCGCGGAAGCGGATCACGCTGTCGGCCACGTTGTAGTTCTCGTGGCGCAGTGCACCCAGCTGTCTGCCATCGATCAACGGCGTACCGAAGTAGCGCATCGGCTTCTGGTAGCCCTGCGCATGGGTCAGCGTCAACTGCAGATCCGCGCGTGGCTGCCACAGCAGCGCACCGGAAAACGTAGCATCGCCGTTGTGGCCGCGGTCGACCCACCCGCTGCTGTAGTTGCCGCTGACGTCCACGCGGTAAGCCAGCGCCGGCATGAGCGCACCGCCACTGCCGAATCCGAGTCGCGCGGTATCTTCGCTGCCCAGGGTAACGCTGACCTCGTTCTCGATGGCACCGCGCGAAGGTTTTTTCGGCACGATGTTGACCACGCCGCCGATGGCGCCATCACCATGGATGACCGAGGCCGGTCCACGCAGCACCTCGATGCGCTCGATCGACCAGGTATCGAACGGAAAGGTGATGCCCACGCCGCCGTACTGGCGCAGGCCGTCGTACAGGCGCATCACCGAGGCGCCATCGGTAAAGCCACGGCTGGACAGCGCACTCAGGCCGTTGCCCGGATGGGGAAGTGCACTGATCGCGCCGGCGCGGGTGATCGCGTCGTTGAGATTGGAATCACCGCGCTGCTCCAGTTGCACGCGCGAAATCACGGTCAGGCTGGCCGGGGTCTGCAGCACGCTCAGGCCGAGGGCCGAGCCGGTGCTGGCGGTGGAGGACAGCGCACCGCTGCGGGTATCCACCACGTGGACGGTGTCCAGAGTGGTCGGCGGCACGGCATCTGCAGCAAGCGCAGGCGTCGCCTGCAGGAAGGACGCGCACAACGCAGGCAGCGTCGCCCAGCGCAGCGGGGCGAAGTTGGGGGTGGTTTTCATGTGTTCACGGCATGCAAGGCCGCCCCGCACTGCGAGGCAGCAGAAAGAATGGCGCACGCGGTAGTGCCAGGCCACGCCTGGCAACCCGGGAAAATCAATCAGCGCGTGCGCGAAGCGCTCAGACGGCCAGCAGCACCGGTGGCCCACGCGCGCCCAACGTGCCGCAGATCGGCTGCGGCAACGTCTGCACCGCACCGCGCAGCGCGCGGCACACCGGTGCCAGCGGCATCATCAACAGCAGCGCCGCCACCAGCAGGGTGATCAGTCGTGCGGCAATCAGACAGTAGTCGCAGTCCACGCCCATCTCGTGATCGGCATGTGGATCGGCCGGCGGCTTCGGCGCCGCTTCGCCATGCTGCATTGCCATCGCGTGGTGGTCATGGTGCCCTTCCATCGCGTGCTGTGCGTGCAGGGTGTGGTCCATGACCGCCACCGGTGCAGCAACAGCAACGTGCGCATGCGCCAGCCAGCGGCTCACCAGCGGGGCAAGCAGCACCAGCAGCATGGCAAGCCATGCCAAGGACTGGAACCGGCGGTGGAGAGCAGAGCGGCGCACGCGGCCATTCTACGGGGCTGAGGCCAACCTTGGACCACGTCCAGGGTTGCTGGTGCGGCCCTGCGACATCGTGACGCAGGGCGCCTCCGTGGTGAGCCACGACATACGCCGATATCCGCCGGGGGGGCGGAAGGGCGCCCGGTGTGACCGGCCCCTTCCGTCCCCTGGCGGCAACGCTAGAACCGCGCCGGCTGCTGCACAGCGCGTTCCAGGAACATGACGCCCGCCTGCAGGCTGTTGCGGGCGTTCTCCAACCAGCGCTCCGGATCGGCCACCGCGAACCGCTCCTGCGCGTCCACATCACCGGAGTCAGCCAGGTCGGCCAACTGCAGATGGATGTGGTGCTCCACCAGGCTCATCAGTAAGGCGAGCTCGGCCGATACCCCGGCGATGCGTTCGGTGAAGCCAGCGTCGTTGCTGTTCAGAGACATGTCCCCTGTTCCTATGCGTTGCGGTGTTGATGGATGGCTTCGAAACGCTCGGCGCAGGCAGGCCCACAGAACAGCCTGGCCGGATCGTTCTCAAAGTCTTCGCTGCAGTCCGGGTTGTGGCACTCCCCAGTGGGTGTGAGAGGGGCAACGTTGCTGGCCCGCACTGCGTGCTGGGCCAAGGCGCGTTGCAGGTGGCGCGCTTCCAGTTCCTGCGCTTCGTCGATGGTGTCCGTCATGCCAGTCGTATTTTATCCAGGGGTGGTCGCACCGATTGAGAACGCCGCGACGGTCTTGCGCGGTATATGCGCGGCATCGGACAGGCGTACTTCATCGGGTTCGTTTTCAGACATGCGGACTCCTTGTGCAGGGTGCCCTGGCGGGGCAATAAGAGAGGGCGAAGGGCCGTGTCGAACGGCATTGGCATCATCGGAAAACGGGTTCTCGCAGGCTGCGACGCATCGTCGCGATGAAGGCGATCTGCGACTGTCATCGCAGATCGCCCACGGACAAAGACGCGCAGCGCGACCAGGGATGCAAGGTGTCAAAAGGTGTTGCAAAAACGAACCCATTCCGACACCATGATTACGTCACCACCTTCCATCACCACTGACCACTTTGCGTCGGGCAGCCGCCGCATGTCCCGCGTACAGCGGGCAGCACACAGCACGCTGGCCGCAACCGGCCGCTGTGAACCGAACTATGCTTCAAGGGGGCCCCGCCGAATGCATACACCGCACCCAGTGCAGGACATCGTTCCAGCATTCCTGCAGGCCATGCACGCACACGGCATCGTGCCTGATGCGCGTGGTCGTGATGCACTCAATGCGGACGGCACGCTGGTGCGCTTCCATGTCGAGGGGGATCGCCGCGGCACCCGCAACGGCTGGGCTGTGCTGTTCGGCGACAACGTGCCTGCCGGCGAGTTCGGCAGCTGGCGCACGGGTCTGCGCCATGGGTGGTGCGCGAAGTCGCCAACCGCGTTGACCGCGACCGAGCAGCGCGCGATCCGACAGCGCCAGGACACCGCCCGCGCAGAGCGGGAAAGACAGCAACGCGAGCGCGAGGACGCGGCGGCGAAGGCGGCAAACGTGCTGTGGAACCGTGCCGTGCCTGCCGATGCCAGCCACCCGTATCTTGTACGCAAGGGCATCCAGGCCCATGGACTGCGCGTAGCGGCGTGGCCGGTACGCAACAGCGAAGGCCTGGTGTTCCGCCACATCGACAACGCGCTGCTGGTACCGGTAATGAATGCAGCAGGCCGGATCGTCTCGCTGCAGGCGATCTTTCCGCGCATGGACCTGGCACTCGGGCGCGACAAGGACTTCCTGGCCGGCGGCCGCAAACAAGGCTGCTTCCATGTCATCGGCAAGCCGCAGGCCAGCCAGCCCATCGCCATCGCCGAGGGCTATGCAACGGCGGAATCCATCCACCAGGCGACCGGCTGGTGCGTGGTGGTGGCCTGGGATGCTGGCAACCTGGCGTCGGTCGCCCGTGCCTGGCGCACCGCAGTTCCCGACGCCAGCTTCGTGATCTGTGCCGACAACGACCAATGGACCCGGCAACCGCTGGACAACCCGGGCGTCACCCAGGCAACGCATGCTGCGGCGGACATCGACGCACGCGTGGTATGGCCGGAGTTCGCGGTTCTGCACGACCAGGATGACCGCCCCACCGACTTCAACGACCTGCATCTGCGCGAAGGGTTGGAGGTACTGCGTGCGCAGCTGTTGCCCGCCCCTGCCGCCAGCGCGGATGACGCCGCCACGGAGCATGACGCACCGGCAACGGCCGCCGCGCGCTATCTGGTGCCCGGCAATCTCTCCGCCTTCGATACCTTCACCCCGTTCCCCGACTGCAGTGCACGTGGCAGGCCGTTGCCGACCGCACGCAATCTGGCCGAACTGTGCCGACGCACCGGTGTGATCGTGCGCTACAACGTCATTCGCAAGGATCTGGAAATCCTCGTCCCCGGCTTGCAGACGACGGTGGACAACGCCAAGGAGGTCGCCGCCGGCGAAGTGATGGACTGCATGCACCGCGCCGGCATGGCCATTGCCAGCTTCGAAACCAACCTGTGCCAGGTGGCCGAAGCCAATCCATACAACCCGGTCGCCAGCTGGATCACCTCGCAGCCGTGGGATGGACAGTCACGCCTGCAGGCGTTCTTCGATACGGTGCAGGAAGCCCAGCCCACACGCCTGGCCGACGGCCGCGTCCTGAAGGAGATCCTGATGCGGCGCTGGTTGATCTCCGGCGTTGCTGCCGCATTCGAGCCTGATGGCGTGGTCGCCCGCGGCGTACTGACCTTCGTGTCGAAGCAGAACCTGGGCAAGACGCGCTGGGCGCGGCAGCTGGCACCGGCCGAGCTGCAGCTGATCGCCGACGGCGTGGTGCTCGACCCCGCCAACAAGGACAGCGTCAAGCAGGTCATCTCCAAGTGGATCGTCGAGCTGGGCGAGGTAGATGCCACGTTCCGCCGCACCGATATCGCCGCCTTGAAGTCATTCATCTCCCGCAGCCATGATGAAATCCGGCGGCCCTACGCGCGCACCGAGTCACGCTATGCGCGGCGCACGATCCTGTTTGCCAGTGTCAACGATGAACGCTTCCTGCGCGATGCCACCGGCAATACGCGCTGGTGGACCGTGCACGCAGTGGCGCTGGGCGAGCCTGCCCGGATCGACATGCAGCAGGTCTGGGCCGAAGCGCATGCGCTCTATTGCAACGGCGAAACCTGGCATCTGGCGAGTGATGAGCTGGACGCGCTGAACGCCACCAACAGCGAACACGAACCGATCTCGCCGATCGCCGAGCTGATCGACCGTCACTTCGACTGGTCGCTGCCTGCCGAGCAGCGGAGCGTGCCTTATCGCGCCACCGAGATCGCCATTGCCGTGGGCATCGACAAGCCCAACCGCCGGGACGTCAACGAGGCGGCAGCCTACGTGGTCAAGCGCCATGACGTACGCACCAGGCTGATCGGCAAGGAACGGGCGAAAGTGTGGCTGATGCCACCGCGCAGCCGCAGCGTTGCCGAGCACGCCGCCGGACCGTTCTGATGCCCCGGACCCACGACGGACGTGATGTCGGCAACAGCAGCGCCGACTGGCGCCTGGACTGCGAGGCACGACACCTGCTGGGGCTGGACGGCTACCACCGCATCGATGCGCGCGGACGCAGGATGAAGATAGGGCCTCGCCGGCACCGCCAGCAGTACCTTCAGGGCGTGCAGGCAGCACGTGGTCTTGCCGAGCGCGATCGGCTGGCAACGGCTGCGCTGCGGATATGGGACGCAGCGGCCCCCGTGCCCCCGGCAATGGATGACAGTAGATGAAAGGTGTTGACTGGAAGGGGCTACAAAGGCAAGATATGGGTAACGGCCACGCCACCTTCCAGGAGCCCAGCCATGCCTCGCGCCCGCCTGCACGCCTTCGAAGGCGAACAGCTGACCGTGCAGCAGATCCATCAACGCGTACCGGTTCTATCGCAACGGACCATCCGCGACCACCTCGCCGCCGGCCGCCGCACGTCCACGGCCATGCTGTGCTTCGACCCGATCGCCGCCGCAGCACGCGGCGGCCGCATCACCCAGCGCATCCTGCGCGCCCGCAGCACCACCGGCAGCGATTGCTGACTGCCGCCGCGCCTGCGCATTCCCCAAGGAGTACTTACCGCATGATCCCCGCCTCGCTCGACAGCAGCCAGCGCATGATCGCCGACACGCTGGCCGCATTCCGCTGCGGTTCCGCCTTTGGCAGCGTGCCGCTGCGATCCGCCCCGTTGACGCGGCCACCGCTCTACATCGGCATCGCCGGTGGCAAGGGCGTGGGCAAGGACACCCTCGCCAACGGCCTGGCCTCCGCGCTGGCCCTGCGCTGCGACACCTTTGCGGCCCCGGCGCGGCCAAGTGCCAGCGCCGGATGTCGTCGCGAGCATGTCCATCCGGAGCTGTGGGTGCGCTCGTTGTTCTCGCGCCTGCCCGAAGGCGGTCTGGTTCCCGATGTCCATTCCGCCGACGAGGCCCGCGCCATCCGCCGCCAGGGCGGCGTTGTGATCCGCATCACCCGCCCCGGCCACGACAGCGTGGACCTGCATGCCAGCGGCCAGCCGCTGCCCGCCGCGCTGATCGATTTCGAGCTGCACAACGACCGCAGCGCGGCCGATCTGGTGCGCACGGCACTGGACCAGTTGATGTGCCGTGGCGTGATCTGAACGGCCTGCCGGAACCGCCGCCGTGCGACGGGCCGGTCCGTTGCTTTCTTCATCCATAAAGCAGGTTCCGGCCCATCATCGGCGAAAATGATGTAAGGTCGTCCCCCATCAATGACGGCACCTGCCGTCACCCTGCATCCCCAACCGCTTTCGCAAAGAGGAAATGTCATGGAGGTCGAACAGTTCACGTCGACGCGCCAGAAGGCCATCGCGTTGTTCAAGTCGCAGCCCAAGGGTGGCAAGGACATCGTGAGTCTGGATGCGATCTTCATTTCGCTGTGCTCGCTGGCCAGCGCCCAGCCCGAGGCTACTGCCGCCAAGCAGGCACGTACCACCGCCCGCCCCGGCAACCAGCAGCCCCCCGCTCCGTGGTTCATCGAGACGCTGGCCGCGCTCAAGGGCAAGGGCGAGTCGATCACCGTGGCGCGCTTCCTGATGTTCGCCAACCGTTTCCCGGTCAAGCGCATGGACCAGGTCAATGCAGCCCGCTGGCTGCGTGATGCCGGCTACATTCCGCGCAAGACCGGCGGCAACCTGGTGTTCGACCTTTGACCCAGCACCACCTGCAGTCCTGAAGCCCCGGCATCGTCCGGGGCTTTTTCGTTTCAGGCACCCAAGCCCCCGGCAAGAGCATCAACACCGTGGCCGTCCTCACCTTGTACCTGCCGTCCCCTATTGCCCTGTCTCCGTTTCCAGCAGGTGAGGACAAGGAGTACGGGAGAACCAGCGAAACCACAGGCAAGGCCGGATGGCATGACAGGGCCGCATCGCAAACCTGCGCATGCAGGTACTCGCCGGTCCTCGCGCACGCATCTGAATGCCTTCAGTCGCAAGTGCCGCAAGTAGATGAAAGGTGTTGACGTGATCGACGGGATGGCAACAGTGGATACCAATGCCACTGACCAACCTTGCCATGAACGCCCTGCCCGACAGCATCCAGACCCTTGCCGAGGTCATCGGCGAATCCGCAGCCCTCACGCTGGTGCGTGCATGGCCGCCGACCACCTCCAGCACCACCGGACGCCACCGCGTCATCGTCTACGTACCCTCCACCCTGCCCGATCAGCATCGACTGATCGACATTCTTGGCCTGGAGATGGCCCAGCGCCTGGTCGCGCACTTCGGCGGTGAATTGCTGTTCCTGGCGTCCTGCTTCGCCGCCAGTGCACATGAGCGCCGCGAGCAGATCGCCCGGGCGGTAGCCAGCGGCATGCCCCGCGAGCACGTCGCGCAGGAGTTCGGTGTATCGCAGACCACCATCAAGCGCGCCGTGCGCGGTGCCCGCTCCACCCCGGTCCCGGCCGTCCATCCTGCACTGCTGAAGGGATACGCACGCGCATGAACGAGAGCGAGCTGCTGGCCGGCGTGCCGGACTGGGCCAAGTACCTGGGCGGCACGTCCGGGGTATTGATTGCAGTCTCATTGTGGCTGCGGCAATGGTTGTCGTCGGCCAAGGTCGACCGCACCGCCGATGAAGCCACCAGCAACACCCTGCGCACCCTGCAGGAACAGCTGGCCGCGGAACGCACACGCGCAGATGGGCTGATGCACGAGCGCGAAGCCATGGCCCAGGAGATCGGCCAGCTGCGTGGTGAAGTCAGCGCCCTGCGCGCACAGATCGCCCAGCAGAGCGTGCAGATCGATGCGCTGCTGGACCTGGTGCGTAAACGGTCGGGAGCAGCCGCATGACCGCCGCCGCAGCGAGCGCCCTCGGCGGCGCCAACGTGGCCGCGTTCCTGGACATGCTGGCCGTATCCGAAGGCACCGACATTCCCGGCCAGCGCTCCCGCAATCGTGGCTACGACGTGATCGTCGGCGGCCAGCTGTTCAACGACCATCGCGACCATCCACGCGTACTGGTGTCGCTGCCCCGCTACGGCATCAAGTCCAGCGCCGCCGGCCGCTACCAGTTCCTGCGCAGTACCTGGGACGACCTGCGTGCACGCCTGGACCTGCCGGACTTCGGCCCGGTATCGCAGGACCGCGCCGCGGTAGCGCTGCTCAAGCAGTGCGGTGCCTACGATCTGATCCGCCTGGGCCGATTCGATGCTGCTGTCGCCGCCGCCCGGCGCATCTGGGCGTCGCTGCCGGGCGCCGGCTACGGGCAGAAGGAGCATGCGCTGGAAACGCTGCGCGCCTCCTATCGCGCCGCTGGCGGGCTCCTGCAGTGATGCCGATACCGCTGAGGCTGCGCATCGTGCTGCTGGGCCTGGTTGCCAGCCACGCGTGCTGCGCCTGGCTGGGCTGGGAGATCCGCGACCGCAACGCGGATCTCGCCGCCATGCGCTTACAGGCCGCGCAGGAGACCGGTCGTGCCGACACCGCGCTCGTCGCGCGCCAGCAGGACCAGACCAACGCACAGGCCGGTGCACAGGCTGAATCACAGCACTTGGCCTTGCAGTCCGTGCGCACCCAGCAGTTCACCACCCTGCAACAGGACATCGACACCCATGCCAAGAACCCTGGCCGCGACCGCGGCGATGCTGATGCTGAGTTCGTGCGCATCTGGCGCGAAGCCAACGCCGGCCACCCTCTTCGTCCCTGATCTCAGCATCGCACCGGCACAACTGCGCGCGCCGCTGGATCTGCCCGATCTGCAGGCTGCCGACGACGACGCGCTGCTGCGCAACCACGTTGCCGTGGCGCGCCAGTACCACGAACTGGCCGACCAGATGCGCGCCCTGCTGTGCAGCCTCGGCAGCCAGCACGGCTTCACCATCAATGGTGCAGCACCGCTGACGCCTGCCGGTTGCATCCCCGCGGGCAACACCAGACATCGCGGCCCACACGAGCACTGAGCGGGCCAGTCACGGCCACGCGTGCAATGTCCCGCGCCCCGGGCAATGGCAACACTGCTTGCAGAAAGCGCGTGCTGCGACCAGTCGCGTTCTTCCTTCCATTCATCGCATGAGCTGACATGGCAACCGATACCCCTTCCTCCACCTTCGACGCGCTGCACGCCGCCATCGAAGCGGCGATCCGAACACACTTTGCGGACTTCGCCACCGTCGAGTTCTATCGCGACGCCAACAGTGGTGCGCCACCCACGCCCGCCTGCCTGCTGGCGATGACCCGCTGTGATCGCGGCAAGGACAGCGATGATGGCAGCGGCCAACTGCAGGCCGTGCTGCGCTTTGAAGCACGCATCTCCGTGCAGTCCGCGGCAGCCGATTCTGCCCTGCAGCTGCGCCGGATCGCTGTAAACCTCGCCACCTGGCTGCATCAGCTCGGCCGCTTTCCGGGTGCGCCCAGTGGCGCGATCGAGGTAATCGCAGCGCTTCCCGAGGATGCCGCAGCGGCGCAGCCCGACCTGCGCACGTGGATCGTGGAATGGTCAGTGCCCATCGCGCTGGGCGGCAATGCCTGGGAGGACGGCGATGGCGTGGTACCGCACGCGTCCTACAGCTTCGCACCGGAGATCGGCCGGGCCCATGAGCGGCGCTACCAGCCACTCGCGGAGGACACGCCATGAGCGCCGAACACGCCCGGCTGATCGGCAACCTGTTGATGATCGGCGTCGTGCGCGAACTTGATGAAGCAGGCGGCCGCGTGCGCGTCGATGCTGACGGCATGCTCACCGATTGGATTCCCTGGCTGGAACGCCGTGCGGGACCAGGCGTGCGCAGCTGGTGCGCACCGGAGCCCGGCGAACAGGTGGTGCTGGCATGCCCGTATGGCGACCCCGGCCAGGCCCTGGTGCTCGGCAGCCTGTACCAGGATCGCTTTCCCGCACCGGCCGACACACGCCAGCTGCAGCGCACGCAGTACGCCGACGGCAGCCTCATCGAGTACGACCGCGAAACCACCACGCTGACCATCACCGTTGGCAGCGGCAAGGTCATCGTCAACTGCGCAAACGCAGAAGTGCATGCCAGCGAATCGGTGTTGCTCGACACGCCGGCGCTCAAGGCCACCGGTGATCTGGACGTCACCGGTGCGATCACAGCGGGCAAGGACATCAGCACATCGGCCGACGTCAAAGCCGGCGCCATCAGCCTGAAGTCACACAAACACACCGCCCAGGGCCCGACTGCCCCCACCACGCCTGCACAGCCGTGATGGGCCATCGCTGCAATGCCCTGAAAACCCGTACTCCACGACGATAGAGACCATGCGAGGAATCGACGCCAACACCGGCAAATCCCTGGATGGGCTGGCCCATCTGCACCAGTCCGTGCGTGACGTTCTCACCACACCCCTTGGCTCCCGCGTCCTGCGCCGCGAGTACGGCTCGCGCATCTTCGAACTGATCGATGCGCCGACCAACCGCTCCCTGCGCATGGACCTGATCGCGGCCACCGTCGACGCACTCGCGCGATGGGAACCGCGTCTCCACGTCGAGAACGTCGACGTCTCCCTCCCCGCCCCCGGCGTGATGATCCTGGCAGTGACCGGGATCCACCTGCCCGATGGCGAGGCCATCACCATCGAAGGAATCGAGGTTCGCTAACCGTGGCATCCGGCTCGTTCACCAGTGTCAATCTCTCCCAGCTGCCAGCCCCGGCGGTCATCGAAGTGCTCGATTTCGAAGCCATGTTCGATGAGTCGCTGACGGCATTGCAGGCCCTGGACCCCACGTTCGACGCGCTGCTGCCGTCGGACCCCGCCTTCAAGATCCTCGAAGTCTGCACCTACCTGCGCCTGCTCGACCGCCAGCGCGTCAACGATGCCGCGCGCGGTGTCATGCTCGCCTATGCGGTGGGCAGCGATCTGGATCAGCTGGCGGCAATCTTCGGCATCACACGCCTGGTGCTCGATCCGGGCAAGCCACAGGAAGGCATCCTTCCCCGCTACGAGAACGACGAGGACTTCCGTCGCCGCATCCAGCTCGGACCGGAAGGCTTCAGCGTGGCAGGACCGGAAGGTGCCTATGTGTTCCATGCGCTGAGCGCGGATCCGCGCGTGCTGGACGCCAGCGCTACCAGCAGCACGCCTGGTGAAGTAGTGGTGTCGGTGCTGTCGCGTGAAGCCGACGGCACCGCCACCCAGGGCTTGCTCGACGTGGTGGAGGCGAAGCTGAGCGCGGATGACGTGCGCCCGTTGACCGATCACGTGCTGGTAAAACCGGCGACAATCATCAAGTACGCTGTCGCCGCTACGCTGTACACCTTCGCTGGACCCGACTCGCAGGTCGTGCTGGCCGAAGCGCGCACGCGCCTGGACCGCTACATCGTCGAATCGCATCGGCTCGGCCGGGACGTGACCCGCTCCGGGTTGTTCGCAGCATTGCATGCCGAAGGCGTACAACGCGTGGTGATCGACAGCCCCGCTGCGGACGTGGTGGTGGACCGCACCCAGGCCACGTACTGCACCGCCGTCACGCTGGCGCATGGTGGCAACGATGAGTGAGGTCACCACGCGCCTGGTCAATGCGCGTCTGCGTGGCGCGGTTGATGGGAAGAACCAGGTATTCCGCCATCCCGGCGGCATGCTGGCAACGGTGCAGGCGGTATATCGCACCGACTGGCAGGGACGCCAACCTCTCTCCAGTCGACCACGCCGTAACCTGCAGCGCAACTCGCAGAACTTCGCCGCCTCCACTTGGTTGGGCTTCTACACCAAACCTGCACATCTGAGCGGCGGCGAGCTTGCGCCTGATGGAAGCCACACAGCGTTCTCGTTCCCGGTGTCTGACGCCAATGGCGGCCCGAACCAGAACTTCACTGGCTTGGCAGACGCCGATGGCGCCGCGTATACGAACGGCGTTACATCGACGATCAGTATCTGGATGCGCGCCAGTGAACCCTGTGTGATCGACCTGGGCATGCGCACCATCACAGCGGGTCGTACGCGCGTCACCGTGGGTACCGAATGGAAGCGCTACGCCTTCAGCTACGCACCCGCGCCCAGCGATCCCGACCGCGGCCTGGGCATCGTGTTCGATCGACTTGCGAACGAAAACACGGGACTCGGGCCGGAAAGCCGCATCCATGTGTGGGGGGCGCAGGCGGAATCCGGCGGGCGTGCAACCAGCTACATCGCCACGGCCGCCGGCACTGCATCGATCACCGATTACGTGTCGTCCGGAGCAATAGCCACACTCGCGGTGGTCCCGACGCCTGGCACCGTGATCGATGGCGACGCACGAGTAAGCGTGCCGACGGCCGCCAACCTGCTTCCCCCCAATGCCACCCAGGCCGAGCGTGCACTGTCGCAGGCGATCGTTGCCCGCCCGCTGCCGGTGGACATCACCGCCCTGTGGGACGCCGATCGCTGCCCGGCCGCGTTGCTGCCTTGGCTGGCATGGGCGCTCTCGGTGGACGAATGGAAGGCGTACTGGCCCGAACCGGTCAAACGCGCCCGCGTGCGTGCGGCCATCGCCATCCAGCGTCGCAAAGGCACGGCCGGCAGCGTCCGCGACGTGGTCGCAGCGTTCGGGGGTTCAGTGCTGATCCGCGAATGGTGGCAGCTGCAACCGAAGGGACCGCCGCACACCTTCGAAGCGGTGATGACCATTGCCAACCAGGGCGGCACCTCGGCCACCGCGATGTTCGTCGACGACGTCATCGGCGAGATCACCCGCACCAAGCCGGTGCGCTCGCATTTCACCTTCACCCAAGGCATGCAGGCCGACGCAGCAATCGGCGCGCTTGCAGCCGCACACGCCACGGCCTTCCGCCGCATCCAACTGATCGGAGAGTAAACCCCGCATGCGCTTGAAAATCACCGACGCCGGCTTCGCAAAGCTGGTCAATCCGCCGAATACCGGCACCAATGCCGTGCTGATTACCCAGATCGGCCTGACGTCCACTGCGTTCACGCCTTCGGCCGGCCTGACCGCGCTGCCAGGCGAGATCAAACGCGTCGCCACCTTCGGCGGCCAGGCAGTGGGCGATGACACGCTGCACGTGACCATCCGCGATGACAGCCCCACCGCCTATTCGCTGCGCGGCTTCGGCCTGTACCTGGCCGATGGCACGCTGTTCGCCACTTACGGCCAGACCGATCCGATCATGGAAAAGTCGGCGGCCTCGATGCTGCTGCTGGCCACGGATGCGCGCTTCACCGAAGTGGACGTCACGCAGATCCAGTTCGGCAACGCCGAGTTCATCTACCCGCCGGCCACCACCGAGGTGCTGGGTGTGGTCGAACTGGCCACCAATGCCGAAGCAGAAGACGCTGCCGACACCCAGCGCGCGGTGACCCCGCGAGGCCTGCGTGCATTCACCGACAAGCGCTTTGGCGCTGCCGCACCCACCGCACTGGCCAGGACGCTGCTGTCTGCCGCAACCACGATCGCCGCACGCACCGCGCTGGAGCTGAAGGGTGCCGCGCTGAAGGACATCGGGCATGGCAATGGCCTGGACGCTGACACCCTGGACGGCAAGCACGCGTCCGCGTTCGCCCTGGCGGGTGACTTCGCTACGGTCGGGCACAAGCATGTCATCGGCGATGTTACCGGGCTGCAGTCTGCCTTGGACGGCAAGGCATCCAAAGGCACGAACAGCTTCACCGACCAGCAGTTTGTCGGCGGAACATTTCCGCTGGTGGGCTTTGGCGCCCAGGGTGCAGAGCAATCGTTCATCGGCGGCTGGGCGAACGCGGGCCTGTGGCGGGTATGGAGCAATGATCGCGCGGCCAGCAGTGAGATCACCATCAAGCACGGCGATACCCCGCGCTGGAACGGCTCGGCGATGTGGCATGCCGGCAATTTCGCGCCGGAGTCGAAGATGGATGTGGCGGGCGGTACGTTCACCGGTGCTGTCTCCGTCAAGAACAATTCCCTACGCGTTTCAGGCTGGGGGAGCGTTGCAACCGACGGCGTTGTCTACTTTGGCTCGGGTGACAGCTATCTATTCAAGAGCGGACCTGCGTTCAGCTTCCGCAACAGCGAAGGAGCCTTCGTCGCCAACCTTAGCTCGGGCGGCTCTATCTGGACCAGTGATAGTTTCAATCCAAGCTCAAAGGTCTCCAAAGCCGGGGACACCATGTCCGGCACGCTCAGCATCTACACCGGAGCGGTAAACACCCAGAACGTTCCGCTGCGATTTGGCTGGAACAACAATATCCAGCGCTTTGCCTTCGCGATGGAATCCAGTGCATCGCTGTCTCTTTACGGGTACGACGCAAACGGCGGCACTCCAACACGCAAGGCAAACATCAGCAACGACCCATATCGCACACTCGCGGTAGATGGCGGCATTTGCTCCACAGGCGGGGCTTCTGCGCTGGTGGTGCAAGATCGTCTAAATAACGGCATCGAGTATCACCTCTACTGCGCCGGGAACGCATTCCGCGTTTGGTCGTCAACCGCTCAGGGGATCGATCGTTTGACGTTGACCGACAGCGGAGTCCTCATAACGAGCGGTGGCTACGACTTCGGCTCCTCCCGCAAACTGAAGGCTATCGACGGCCCCGTGCCCTATGGCTTGGCCGCCGTCGAGCGCATGGAACTGGCCACCGGCCACTACAAGCCCGAATACAACAGCGACGGTCGCCGACGCCTGTTCTTCGTCGCCGAGCAGCTCGCCGAACTGGTACCCGAAGCTGTCGACCTGGAAGGCGTCGAGTTCAACGGTGAACGCGTCGCCTCGATCAAGCTCGACCAGCTGCTTCCGGTAATGGCCAAGGCCATCCAGGAACTGGCCGCCGAAGTGCGTGCGCTGAAGGCGGAGCGCTGACATGGCCAGCGGATACCGATCGGCAGGCGTCGATTTCGACGACCTGTTCGATCCCTACGTGGAAGGCCCCGTCGCACAGGATTGCGGTCGGCGTGTGGGCGGCACCGACCTCAGCCGCCGCTACGCCCACATCCAGTACGGCAGCAAGCGTGCCGACGTCGGCTATCGCGTCGGCGGCATGGATGTATCGAACCTGTGGGCGGCGCGCGGCAGCGCCAGCTATCGCCTGCCGTTCCATGGCCAGGGCTATTCGGCAAGCAACGGCGCCAAGACCAACTCGACCGGATCGGCATCGGCATCGGTCTCGATCGACATGCTGTCCGATGGCAGCTACAGCATCCGCCGGGGCGTCGCCGGTGGTGGCAACAACAGCAACACGGTCGTTGCCTCCGGTCGTTGGCTTCCCGCAGGCGGCAACGCCTCCGAGTACGACGTGCAGTTCAGTGTGAGCAACCAAGGCGCGGCGTACTTCAGCAACAGCGCACCGTCGTTTGCTTCGCTGGCATCGACGCAATCGGCAGGCGTGTCCATCAGCGTGCCCGCCAGGTCCACCAGCTTTGAAAGTGCCTCCACCAGCATCAACGTTCACCTGCGTCGTGCCGGCGGCAATGTGCAGGTTTCCACCTTCAGCGCCAGCGTCAGCGCCTCCGGCTGGGTCTGATCGATCACCGGGCCACGGCTGCAATTATCGCCGCCGTCGCCTTTTCCGAAGATATACACGTCGCCTGCATCTGCAGGCACACCACCACACCGAGGAACCTCTCCGAATGACCGAATTTCTCCATGGCGTACAGGTCGTCAACATCGACACCGGTGCCCGCTCGATCGCCGTCGCCTCCACCAGCGTGATCGGTATCGTCGGCACCGCACCGCTGGCTGACGCCGACGCATTCCCCATCAACACTCCCGTCCTGGTGACCTCGCCGTCGCAGGCGGCCAAGCTGTCGACCAAGGCCGGCACCGAAGCCGGCACCCTGCCGGGCGCACTGGACGCGATCTTCGACCAGTCGTCGGCGGTCGTGGTCGTGATCCGTGTCGAGAGCGGCGCCTCCGACAGTGCCACCCTGGCCAATGTCCTGGGCGGCGTGAACGGACAAACCGGCGCGTACTCTGGCGTGCACGCACTGCTCGCCGCCAAGTCCATCGTCGGCGTGAAGCCGCGCATCCTGGTGGCACCGGGCTTCACCCACGTGCATCCGGCCGACCCGGCCAGCCCGGACACCGTGCTCGCCAACCCTGTCGTCGCCGAGCTGCTCGGCATCGCCGACAAGCTGCGCGCGATCATCATCAAGGATGGCCCGAACAGCAACGACGATGCGGCCAAGACCACCACCGCACTGACTGGTTCCAAGCGTGTCTACGTGGTCGATCCGGCCGTGCTGGTGCAGCAGGGTGAAGCGATCATCAGCCGCTATGCCTCTGGTGCCGTGGCCGGCGCCATCGCACGCAGCGACAACGAACGCGGCTGGTGGGCGTCGCCGTCCAACCAGGAGCTGTATGGCATCGTCGGTACGGCACGTGCGATCGACTTCGGCCTGTCCGATGCGACCAGCCGCGCCAACCTGCTGAACCAGGCCAACGTGGCGACCGTCATCCGCGAAGGTGGCTTCCGCCTGTGGGGCAACCGCACCGCCAGCATCGATCCGAAGTGGCAGTTCCTGTGCGTGGTGCGCACCGCCGACATCATCGCCGACAGCCTGGAGGCTGCCCACCTGTGGGCCGTCGACCGCGGCATCAGCAAGACCTACGTCGATGACGTGCGCGAGGGCGTCAATGCCTTCCTGCGCGGCCTGAAGACGCAGGGCGCGATCCTCGGTGGCAACTGCTGGATCGACCCCGAACTGAACGCAGCGGACAGCGTGGCCCAGGGCCGCTTCTACTGGGACTTCGACTTCACCCCGACCTACCCGGGTGAGCAGCTGACCTTCCGCATGCACATGAACAACAACTACGTCTCGGAGATCTTCTAAGCATGGCGCGCAAGATCCGCAAGAACTTCAACTTCTACGTCGACGGAAAGGGCTTTGCCGGCAGCGTGATGTCCTTCACTGCCCCCAAGCTGTCGCTGAAGACCGAGGACTTCCAGGCCGGCGGCATGCTTGCCCCGACGGAGATCGTGCTCGGCCACGACAAGCTGACCGCCGAGGTCACCTTCGCGTCCGATGACGCGGAGATCATGTCCAAGTTCCACGTCATCGAGAGCAAGGAGTACGGCTTCACCGCCCGCGAGGCGCTGGAAGCCGACGATGGCTCGGTCACCTCGGTCGTGCACAACATGCGCGGCAAGGTGAAGACCCTCGACCGCGGCGAAACCAAGGTCGGCGAGAAGGGCACGGTCAAGGTCTCCCTGGCACTGAGCTACTACAAGCTGACCCATGGCGTGCAGGTCGTGCAGGAGATCGACGTGACCAACATGATCGCCCGCCAGGGCGGCGTGGACGCACTGGCCGGCATCCGCGGCGCACTGGGCATCTGATCCCCGGCACCGCTTCAACGAACACGGGGGCGCACAGCGCCCCCGGATCCACCGCATCTCCATCGATATCCGGGAACACATCCATGTCCAGCAAGACCAAGACCAGCGCCGATACCGTCATCGAACGCGACGGCTATGCCGAAATCACCCTTTCCCGCCCGCGCCAGGTCAACGGCGTGGACACTGCCGTGCTGCGCATGCGCGAACCGACCGTGGAAGACATGGAGCGCTACCAGGACGACAAGGGCACCGACGCCCAGCGTGAAGTGCGCATGATCGCCAACCTGTGCGAGATCGCACCTGACGACGTTCGCAAGATGCCGCTGCGCGACTACGCCCGCCTGCAGGCCGGCGTCGCGCTTTTTACCACCTGACCCTGCCGCAGATCAGGCAGGGAGCGCTCGCCCTGGCCGGTCACACCGGCTGGGGCCTGCGCGAAATCATGACGCTGCGGGTGTCGAAGTTCATCTGGTGGATACAGGGATTGCCGGTACATGGCGAGTAACGTTCAAACGACAACGATCACGATCGGCGGCTCGGTTTCGCGGTCGCTGCAGGACGCATTGTCCTTCAGCAACGATGGCCTGAAGCGCCTCGGCGATGAAGCCGACAAGCTCGAGCGCAAGCTGAGTGTGATGGGCAGGCAGAGCAACGCGTTCGCCCGCATGCGCGCCGAGGCCGATGCATTGCGCGCTTCGCAGGAAGCTCTGCAGCGGATTGAAGACAAGCGCACGGCAAATCTGGAGAAGCGCGAGAAGCTGGGCTCGGCCTTCGGCGATGCGCGCGGCATGCTCGGCAGCGCCATCACCACGCTGGCCAAACCGGTGGAGAACGCCGCCGGCTTCGCGCGCGAGAACCAGGCCATCGGCAACGCCGCCAACCTCACCCGTGCGCAGGTCGCGGCACTGGGCCAGACCATCCTTGCCGAATCCAGCCGTACCCACCAGGGCGCGGGCGAGCTGCAGCGTGCAGTCAGCCAGCTGGTCGCCGCAGGCCTGGATGCGCAGACCGCGCAGTCCAATCTGGGCGCAATTGGCCGCACCACCACCGCTACCGGCGAGAGCATCGACGACGTCACGGCGGCGGCGTCGGGTCTGCAGCAGGCGCTGAAGATCAATCCGTCCGGCCTGCAGTCGGCACTGGATGTGCTGGTCGTGGCAGGCAAGAACGGCGGCCTTGGCCTGAAGGACATGGCCGGTGCACTCCCGGTTCTCGGCAGCGCATTCCAGTCGTTGCAGATGCATGGCAATGCGGCTGCGGCCACCATGGGCGCAGCGCTGGACGTCGCCCGGCAAGGAGCCGGTGGTGCGGACGAAGCGGCCGGCAACATGCAGCGCTTCATGGCCAGCATCCTCTCGCCCGACCTGCAGGCCCGCGCCAAGAAGGGCTTCAAACTGGATCTGCGCAAGATCATCAGCGAAGCACAGAGCAGCGGTGGCAATCCGTTCGACGCGGCGATGCAGGCAATCATCCAGGCCACCGCCGGCGACCAGACGAAGATCGGCAAACTGTTCGGCGATGCACAGGCGCAGAACTTCGTACGCCCGATGATCCAGAACTGGGATGAGTACATCCGCATCCGCGACAAAGCACTGAACACGTCGGCAGGCACCACCGACAGCGGCTTCGCGGCCAAGCTGCAGACCGATCCGGAAAAGATCGAGGGCGCGAAGATCGCCGTGGACAACCTGTCCAAGGCCTTCGGTGCCGCGCTGCTGCCGGCGGTGGGCGAAGCGGCGCTGAAGCTGACCGAACTGCTGAACGGCGTTGCGTCGTTCGTGCAGGAAAACCCCAAGCTGATCGCCAACACCACCCAGGTCGTGGTCGGCCTGCTGGGCATGCGTACCGCTGTGCTCGGCGTGCGCTACGCCTGGACATTCCTGCAGGGCCCGATCCTGGCGGTGCAGAAGGCCTTCGAGCTGTTCCGCGGCGGCAGCCTGCTGGCGCAGATGGGGCAGTTCGGCCCCACTGCCATGCGCCTGGCGTCGGGCTTCCGCGTGGTCGCCACCGCCGTGGGCGCCATCGGGGGTGGCCCCATCGCCATCGCGGTCGCCGCCATCACCGCCGGCGCGCTGCTGGTGCGCAAGTACTGGGAGCCGATCAAGGCCTTCCTCGGTGGCGTCTGGGATGGCCTCAGCGGCGCAGGAACCGCCGCCATGGGCGAACTGATGCGCGCCGTCGAGCCGCTGCGTCCAGCCTGGGAGGTCATGGCTGGGCTGATCGGCCAGGCTTGGGACTGGCTGTCGAAGATGCTGGAACCGGCGCAGTACACCGGCAACGAACTGTCACGCGTCGCGGAGATCGGCTCGCTGGTGGGCGAAGCGTTGCTGACCAACTTCCGCATGGTCATCCAGGTCATCGGTGGCGTCGTGCAGACCGTGGTCTGGCTGGGTGAAATGCTCGGCATCGCTGCCGGCTGGATCACCGTTACGTTGGGCGGTGCCTGGGACGCGATCATGGCATCGGCAGGCGCGGCCATCGACTGGATCATGGGCAAGCTGCAGCCGTTGCTCGATGGCATCAGTTGGGTGTCGGAGAAGGTGGGCGGTGGTCTGGGCTTCCTCAAGGACAAGGCCGTCGAAGGTGCCGGCATCGCCATGGACCGCGCAAGCATGGGCAAGGCGGTCTACGGCTCCATGGCAGCCAACGGCGGTGGTGGCATCGGTGACATGGCGCGCGTGGCATACGCGGTCGGCACCAATGACAACGACGGTCTCAAGCGCCGCATGACAGACCTGGGAGGCGCGCAGCAAGGTCGCCAGGCACCACCGATGCCCTCCTCCACCACCGCACGTGCACCCACCACCGTGCAGCAGCAACAGACCAACAACATCACCATCCACCAGCAACCGGGTGAATCCAGCGAGGCCCTGGCGCGGCGAACCGCCAACGCCCTGCAACACCAGCAGGCCGTGCAGGCCCGCGCCACTCTGGGAGACAGGAACTAAGCATGAAGCGCGAGTTCGTAACCGGCGCAGTAGACAAGCTGCTGTCGCAATTCAAAAGCAATGACTCCGGCAACGCACCGGTGCTGCTGATGCTGGGCGGCTTCAAGTTCAGCCTCAACACCGCGGTATTCCAGCAGATCCAGCAATCCAACGATTTCCGCTGGCAGGCCCAGGATCGCGTCGGGCAGATGGCTGCACTGCAGTACACCGGCCCGGGCTCGGCCACCATGACACTGCCAGGCATTGTCTACCCGCTGTTCCGTGGCGCCGGCAACGAGATGTCGCAACTGCGCAAGCTGGCCAGCCAAGGGAAACCGCGGCGTCTGCTGACCGGCAAGGGCGGCAACCTGGGTCTGTGGGTCATCGAGAAAATCGATGTCACCTCCAGCGAATTCACCGTCGACAGCCAGATCCAGAAGCAGGACTTCACACTCACTCTGCGGAAACACAGCGATGGCACGAACGTATAACACCCGCGACGGCGACGTCGTCGACCGCATTGCCTACGCGCACTATGGCGAACAGTCACCGGCGATCCTGCGCGCGGTGTTCGATGCAAACCCCGGTCTGGCCGCGCGCGGCCCTGTGCTCGATGCAGGCGTGTCGATTGTCCTGCCGGAGGCGCAGCGCCCCGCCAATGAACGCAAAGGGGTATCACTGTGGGATTGAACATCGCACCCGCGTTCCGCGTGGTGGCCAACAGCCAGGACATCACCGACAAGATCATGTCGCGCATCAAGTCGCTGCGCCTCACCGACGAGACCGGCACCAGCGCCGACATGCTGGAACTGCAGCTGGCCGACCATGAACCATCCGACCCGATCCAGCTGCCGCCGGTCGGCGCGGAGCTGGAAGTCTTCATCGGCTACGACGGGGAGGTACGTCGCATGGGCATGTACGTCTGCAATGAGGTGGAGATTTCCGGCTACCCGGGCAGCATGACACTGCGCGCCCACGCGGCGCCCTTCGAAACCAGCAAGGGCGGCAAGAACGATCTGCAGACGCAGAAGACGCGCACCTGGAAAAAGGGCACGACGATTGGCGACATGGTCAAGCGGATGGCCGCCGAACACGGACTGACTGCTGCGGTGAGCGCGTCGCTGGCATCCATCGTGCTGCCGCTGACCGTGCAGTCACAGGAGTCGGACATGAACCTGCTGCTGCGCCTGTCCAAGCAGCACGACGCGATCGCCAAGCCGGGTGGTGGCCGACTGGTGCTGGTCAAACGTGGCGAATCGACCACCGCCAGCGGCGAACGCATTCCGGATGTGACCCTCACCCCGGCCGATGGCAGCAGCTACCGCGTCACCATCACTGCGCGTGACGATGCCGGCACCACCATCGCCTACTACCGCGATGTGCGTGGCGCACAGCGCCAGGAAGTGAAGGTGGGCAGTGGCGAGCCGATCGTGCGCCTGCGCATGGCCTATGCCGACCGCGAAACCGCCGAAGCCGCCGCGCGCGCCAAACATCGCGAGCAGGCCCGGCAGACGCGTACGCTGAGCTACAGCCTTCCTGGCCGCGAAACGCTGATGGCCGAGGCTACGGTGGTCATGCAGGGCTTCCGCGATGGCGTGGATGGCGAGTGGCTGGTGAAGCGCGCCGAGCACAACATCGGCAGCGATGGTTATCGCACCAGCATCGAGTGCGAACAGCCCAACAGCGCTGAATCAGTGAAGGCCGCCAGCAGTGCAGCAATCAAGCAGACCCCGCAGGTGGGCAGCGAAGTGTAGATCCACGCCACGCGTGGATTGGCCCCCTAGCCCCTGCCGGGCTCTCGGCACCCAAGGTGCCAGATCGGCAAGAGATAAGATCCACGCCATGCGCGGATGCTCTTCGCACATCAACTCACGTACTGCGCCTGGCCGCTACCGAACGACCAGTTCTCCTTCTTCACTTCCACCAGGTTGATGAACACCTCCTCGCGGCGGATACCCACCGCCGCGTGCAGACCGTCGGCAATACCGGCATACAGCGCCTTCTTCTGCTCCAGCGTGCGTCCTTCGTTCCAGGTGATCTGGATGCAGATGAAGTCATCGCTGCGGGCGATGCCCAGGTAACCCGGGTCGTACACCAGCGTGCTGGCGTCGTGCTCCTGGAAAATCTGGAAGCGATCGTTTTCCGGCACGCCGACAGCGCGCATGGCCTGGTAGATCGCTTCGCCGACACGTTGGCGGTACTCGACGGATTTACCTTTGCGAAGATCGATGCGGGCGATCAGCAGATTGGCGGCCTCCATCGAAACCGGCTGCTGCTGAGCGCTCGCCAGATCGCGCGTGCCGCGCAGACAGGGCTCGGCGATGCGATCACCACCGTAGGTAAAGAAACCCGGTTGAATCGCAAGCAACAAAAAAGCCCCCATCGCTGGAGGCTTTTTTCGTTCTGCAACATGGTGGGCGGTACAGGGATCGAACCTGTGACCCTTGCCGTGTGAAGGCAATGCTCTACCGCTGAGCTAACCGCCCGGTGTGTTGCTGAGCCGCTCATTATAGGGCGGTTTTTCAGGGCGTCAACACCTTTTCACATCGTGTTTCCCGGCCCATTTCCCCATCAGCCAGGCATGGCCTGGCTCTACTGAGAAGCGCGATCCGCACCCATCACATCGTATGGGTCGGCTTGTCCGAACCGGTCAGGCCGGCCAGGATCGTCTCGATCTTGTGCCGCACGGTCTCACCTTCCTGGCCGTCTGCCAGCTGCACGCCGATGCCGGCCGTGCGGTTGCCCTGCGCTCCGGCCGGGGTCACCCAGATCACCTTGCCGGCCACCGGCAGGCGCTCGCTGGAATCAGGCAGGGTGAGCAGCAGGAATACTTCATCGCCCAGGAAGTAACGCTTGGGCGTGGGCACGAAGATGCCGCCGTTCTTCACGAACGGCATGTACGCGCTGTACAGCGCGGCTTTGTCCTTCACGGCCAGGGACAGGATGCCCTGGCGGGCGTTGCTGGCACTCATCGATTTCCCCTTGCGGCAGGCCGCTCGTTCACCTTGTTCCAGGCCAGCAGCAACTCGACCACCGCAAGGTCTGCGCGCACGGTGGTGCGCAGCAGGTCGCGGGTGCGGTTGGCCGCATCGAACCAGGCTGCAAGCTTGTGCAATCGCTCCGGCGTGGTCAAGGCATCGGTGCTGGCCTGGGCCAGCGCCAGGTCGGCGGCGAAGCGCAGGCGCAGCGCCGCGTTGTCATCGGCGCACCATTTCTGCGCCAGCTCCACCGCACCGGTCTTGCCGGCGACCAGCTGTTCCAGCTCGCGGCCGACGTCGCGACGCAGGCTCAGGCCATCTTCGCGCAGCCAGTTGTCGGCCTGCCCAGGATGACCGCGCGCTGCATCCAGCGCCTCACGCGCGGCGGCCTCGCTGTGGCCCTTCTGCTGCAGCCAGGCCAGCGCTTCTTCGCGCGGCGGCAGCTTGAATTCCAGGCGCTGGCAGCGGCTGCGCACGGTCTGCGGCAAGCGCGCCGGGTCACTGCTGATCAACCACAGGTAACGCCCGGGCTGCGGTTCTTCGAGGGTCTTCAGCAGCGCATTGGCCGCCGAACGGTTGATGGCATCGGCCGGGTCGACGATCACCACCTGCGCCACGCCGTACTGCGGGGTCAGCGCCAGCTTGTTGGTGATCTCGCGCACCTGCTCGATCACGATCTCGGTGCGCAGCTTGTCGCCGCTCTTGTTCGGAATGAAGCTGATCAGCTGCAGGTCGGGATGCGTGCCGGCGGCAATCAGCTGCCGGGTGCGGGTGGCGTGCGCGGCATCGCCGCGTGCCAGCACATGATCGGCCAGCGCGAGGGCCACCTCACGCTTGCCCAACCCGGCCGGGCCGCAGATCAGCAGGCCATGGCCCAGCCGATCAGCATCCAAGGCGGCTATGGTCTGGTCGAACGCTCGCTGCTGCCAGGGCGAAAACGTACTCATGCACCCTCCCCTTGCTGCAGCCAGCGTTCGACACGCGCGACCACATCAGCAGCCACGCGTTCCTGCACCTGGCCGGCATCGACCAGCGCGAAGCGCTGCGGGTCCTGCTGTGCGCGGCTGCGGAACACCTCGCGCACGCGCTGGAAGAAATCGTCCTGCTCGCTCTCGATGCGGTCCGGCCACAGATCGCGGCCGTTGGCACGCGCGCGGCCAACGGCCACATCTACGTCCAGCAGCAGGGTCAAACCGGGTAGCAGGCCCACGGCGCGGCGCTCCAGGTCGGCGATCCACTGCGGGTCCAGGCCGCGGCCACCGCCCTGGTAGGCGTAGCTGGAATCGGTGAAGCGATCGCTGAGCACGTAGGCGCCGCGCTGCAACGCCGGCTGGATCACCTGACGCACATGCTGCGCACGTGCGGCGAACACCAGCAGCAGTTCGGCCTCGGCACTGAGCGGCTCGGCAGCAATCTCGGCATCGGGCTTCAGCACCAGCCCGCGGATGCGCTCGGCCAGCGGCGTGCCACCGGGCTCGCGGGTCAGTACGACCTCATGGCCGTGGCCGCGCAGGCACTCGCGGATGGCGTTGATGGCCGTGGTCTTGCCCGCGCCCTCGCCGCCTTCCAGGCTGACGAAACGGGGATGGCGAAGCAGCGCGGAACTCATTGCGCCGGGGTCTCCTTGGTGCGTTGCTGGCGCAGCTGCTGCAGGTAGCGGGCTACGGCGGCGTTGTGTTTGTCCAGGCTGGGCGAGAACACGTGCGCGCCACTGCCATCACCCACGGCGACGAAGTACAGCGCATCGCCCGGTGCTGGTTGCGCAGCAGCCATCAGCGCGTCACGGCTGGGCATGGCGATCGGGGTCGGGGTCAGGCCAGACCGGGTGTAGGTGTTGTACGGCGTATCGGTGGTCAGGTCACGTCGGCGGATATTGCCGTCATACGCCGCACCGATGCCGTAGATCACGGTCGGGTCGGTCTGCAGGCGCATGCCGATCTTCAGGCGGCGCATGAACACGCCGGCAATCTGTGGCCGCTCGCTGGCCAGTGCGGTTTCCTTTTCGATGATCGACGCCATCGTCAGCAACTCATACGGCGTATTGATCGGCAGATCCGGGGCGCGGCTTTCCCAGGCTTCATCCAGCGCCTTCTCCATCGCGCCGTGGGCGCGCTTGAGCACGTCCAGGTCGCTGTCGCCGCGCTGGTAGACGTAGGTCTCCGGCAGGAAGCGGCCTTCCGGATGCTGGCCAGCGAAACCAAGGCGGTCCATCAGCGCTGCGTCATCGAGGGTGTCGGTGGTGTGCAGCAGCGGATCGGCACGCTTGAGCGCAGCGCGCAGCTGGCGGATGTTCCAGCCTTCGATGATGGTGACGCGGTGCTGCAGTACCTTGCCGGCGCGCATGCGCAGCAGCAGCTCGCGCGGGGTCAGGTCCTTGCTCAGTGCGTACTCGCCCACCTTCAGCTTGCCGGCGGCGTCGAGCTGCCGCGCCAGCAGCTGCCATTGGGTGTCCTGGCCCTCGTCCACACCGGCCTCGCGCAGCTTGCGCAGCACGCTGTTCATGCCATCGCCGCTGGCGATGACCACGCTGTCCGCACTGGGGGTCAACGGCACGTCGGCAAACTGGGTCTGCTTGTAGAAGAACCACGCGCCCGCGCCAGCCACGATGGCGGCCAGCACCAGCAGCAGCGTTACCACCCACAGACACCCGCGCTTGGCTCCCGCCATGGACTACCTCTGAACTCGATTCCGTCGTGCAGGATACCGTGCCGGGTGGCGTGGGGTCATGACCGGGGGCACGCGTCCGTGCCGACCAACGGTCGGCACCCACCCACCCACCATCTCCAGTAGATCCACGCCATGCGTGGTTGGACATGGTAGTGCCGGCCGCTGGCCGGCAATCGCGCGGATCGTGGGTGCAGGAGGTTGCCGGCCAGCGGCCGGCACTACCCCTGCTGCCCCAGCGCCCGCAGCAGGCCGCGCGCCTTGGCCCGGGTTTCGTCCAGTTCCTTGTCCGGGTCCGAATCGACCACGATGCCGGCTCCGGTGCGGAAGCTGACCTCGTTGCCGTCCACTTCGGCGGTGCGGATCAGGATGTTCAGGTCCAGGTCGCCATCGCGGTTCAGCCAGCCGAACGCACCGGTGTACGCGCCGCGCGGCACCTGCTCCAGCTCGCTGATGATCTGCATGCAGCGCACCTTCGGGCAGCCGGTGATGGTGCCGCCAGGGAAAGTGGCGGCGATCACTTCGCCTGGGGTCACGTCCGCGCGCAGGTGGCCGCTGACGTTGCTGACGATGTGGTGCACGTGGGCGTAGCTTTCCACGGTCATCAGCTCATCCACGACGACCGTGCCGGGCAGGCAGATGCGCCCCAGGTCATTGCGCTCCAGGTCGATCAGCATCACGTGCTCGGCGCGCTCCTTGGGATGGCCGACCAGCTCCTGGATGCGCGCGGCATCGTCGTCGCCCTCGAAGCGCGGGCGGGTGCCGGCGATCGGGCGGGTCTGCGCGTGGCCGCCATGCACCGATACCAGCCGTTCCGGCGACGAGCTGACCACATGCCGGCCGTGCGCACTGAACAGGCCGGCAAACGGCGCCGGATTGGCCCGTCGCAGCTGCGCGTACAGCGCCTGCGGGCTGACCGGCGCTGCGAAGTGTGCGCTCCAGCGCCGCGACAGGTTCACCTGGAACACATCGCCAGCGCGCAGGTACTCGATCACCCGGCGCACGCCCTCGGTGAAGCGCTGCGGCTCGTCTTCGCTGACCGACTGCGGCGGCTGCCAGCCCTGCCCGGCCTGCGGCAGTTCGCCGGCCACCAAGGCGACCAGCGTGTCCAGCAGCGCCTGCTCGCCCGCCTCGGCAATGAGGAAACTGGTGTCGGCCTGGTGGTCATGCAGCACGGCGGCCGGGCAGCGCAGGGCGAGCGCGGTCGGGTGACCGTCATCGCGTGCGCGCGCAGGCAGTACCGGCTCGACCTGGCTGGCCACTTCGTAATCCAGCATCAGCGCCCAGCCACCGCGGAACGGCAGCGCGTGGCCGCCGTCGTGCGGCAGGCGCTGCGCCTGCCATGCGCGGTCCAGCGCCTGCAGGAAACTGCCGGGCTGCAGCGCACCGTGCTGGTCGCGCACCTGGCCATCGGCATCCAGCTGCAGGGTATCGCCCTGCGCGGCCAGCAGCAGGCTCCAGCGGCCCTGCGCGGTACCCGAGGCGGTGGACTCCATCAGCAGCGGGAAACGCGCCGGGTCGTGCTGCTGCAGGGCCAGCAGGTCGATCGGGTGCGGCAGCGGGTGGATCAGCGGGGCGTGGGTCATGGCAGCCAGTTCGGGAGACGGATACACGGAAGCCGCCTTGCGGCGGCCTCGTGGTTGGCGGAGTCGAGCCTGGCTCGACGCTGCCGGTGCGATCAGACGCGCTTGAAGATCAGCGTGCCGTTGGTGCCGCCGAAGCCGAAGCCATTGGACATCACCACGTCGACCTTGGCCTGGCGTGCTTCGTTGGGCACGTAGTCCAGGTCGCAGCCTTCGCCCGGCTGCTGCAGGTTGATGGTCGGCGGAATCACGTTGTCGCGCATTGCCAGCACCGAGAAGATCGCTTCCACGCCGCCGGCAGCGCCGAGCAGGTGGCCGGTCATCGACTTGGTGGAGCTGACCATCATCTTGTAGGCGTGGTCGCCGAAAGCGGTCTTCATCGCCATGGTCTCACCGAGGTCGCCCAGCGGGGTCGAGGTGCCATGTGCGTTGAGGTAGCCGACCTGTTCCGGGGTGACACCCGCGTCCTTCAGGGCCATGGTCATGCAGCGCGCAGCGCCTTCGCCGTTCTCGCTCGGCGCGGTCATGTGGTACGCGTCGGAGCTGGCGCCGAAACCGGCCAGCTCGCAGTAGATCTTCGCGCCACGTGCCTTGGCGTGCTCGTACTCTTCCAGGATCAGGATGCCGGCACCGTCGCCCAGCACGAAGCCGTCACGGTCCTTGTCCCACGGGCGCGAGGCCTGTTCCGGGGCGTCGTTGCGGGTGCTCATCGCCTTCATCGCGCAGAAGCCGCCCAGCGCCGTCGGCGAGGAACCGCGTTCGGCACCGCCGGCCACCATCACGTCCGCATCGCCGTACTGGATCATGCGCATGGCGGTGCCGATGGAATGGTTGGAGGTGGCGCACGCCGAGACCGCCGAGAACGACGGGCCCTTCAGGCCGCTGATGATGCTCAGCTGGCCCGGCAGCATGTTGATGATGGTCTTGGGCACGTAGAAGGGAGAGATCTTCTTCCCTTCGTGGAACTCGATGGTCTGCTCTTCGATACCGAGCAGGCCGCCGATGCCGGCGCCAACGATGGCGCCAATGCGGTCGGCGTTGGCGTCGGTGATCTCCAGGCCCGAATCATGCAGGGCCATGAAGGCGGCACCGAGGCCGTAATGGATGAACGGGTCCATCTTCTTGGCATCCTTGCCGCTGACCCGGTACTTGCCGAACAGTTCGTTGTCGGCAGTGATGTCAAAGCCTTTGACCTCACCTGCGATCTTGGTGGTGAACCGTTCCAGGTAGGCATCAGAAACGTTGGTCAGCGGACCGATGCCCGAACGACCGTGGGTGATGCCTTCCCAGCTGCTGGCCAGATCATTGCCCAACGGCGAGACCATACCCAGGCCGGTTACGACGACGCGACGCTTCATTGCTGATTCTCCTGACCCGAACGTTCTTTGCGGGTAACGCGGTTTACTTCGGTGTGGTACGCAAACACACGGGGCCGCAAACAGCGGCCCCATGGGGTGTCGTGCGCGCCGAGCTCAACGCCCGCGCGCGCACTGACGTCCTGCATCAGGCCTTGACGTGGGCCGTGATGTAGGTGATCGCAGCCTGCACGGTGCTGATCTTCTCGGCTTCTTCGTCCGGGATCTCGCACTCGAATTCTTCTTCCAGCGCCATCACCAGCTCGACGGTGTCCAGCGAGTCAGCGCCCAGGTCATCGACGAACGATGCGCTGTTGGTGACTTCTTCTTCCTTGACGCCAAGCTGTTCGATGACGATTTTCTTGACGCGTTCTTCGATGGTGCTCATGGGATATCGCTCCAGATGGAGTAGTGGTTCAAAAGTGGTCGCCATCAAAGGCGATGGCCGTGGGATAGTGTAGTGGAAACCGGCGTGACCTTGCATTGCAGCAAAAATCCTCGCAGATCAACCACTTGCGGCGCGATCCCTGCGCCCCTTGCTTACGGCATGTACATGCCGCCGTTCACATGGAGAGTTTCGCCGGTGATGTAGCCGGCAGCCGGGCTGGCCAGGAAGGCCACCGCATGGGCGATGTCCTCCGGCGAACCCAGGCGTTCGAGGGCAATGTCGCCGATCAGCGCGGTACGCGCTTCTTCCGGCAGCGCCTTGGTCATGTCGGTGTCGATGAACCCCGGCGCGACCACATTGACGGTGACGCCGCGCGAGCCGATTTCCTTGGCCAGCGACTTGGAGAAACCGATGATGCCGGCCTTGGCGGCGGCATAGTTGGCCTGGCCGGCGTTGCCGGTCACGCCCACCACCGAGGCGATGTTGATGATGCGGCCCTTGCGCGCCTTCATCATGCCGCGCAGGACGGCCTTGCTGGTGCGGAACACGCTGGTCAGGTTGGTGTCGATGATCGACGCCCAATCGTCTTCCTTCATGCGCATCAGCAGGTTGTCGCGGGTGATGCCGGCGTTGTTGACCAGGATCGAGATCGGGCCGAATTCCTTGGCGATGCCGTCAAGCACGGCGTCGAGCGCGGCAGCGTCGGTGACGTTCAGCGCGCGGCCGTGACCGCCGTGGGCGGCCAGACGCTCGCCGATCGCGGCGGCGCCGGAATCGGTCGTGGCGGTGCCGATGACGGTGGCGCCCTGGGCGGCCAGCAGATCGGCGATGGCGGCACCAATGCCACGGCTGGCACCGGTGACCAGTGCGATTTCACCCTGCAGGGGCTTGCTCATGATGTTTTCCTCAGGCTGGGGCGGCCGCCGCACCCGTGCCGCTTGCAGCGGCCACCGGCACGGTCGGCAGGAACAGGGGCAATCAGGCCGACCACGTCTCGCGGGCGGTTTCGAAGTCGCCCGGGGTGGCCAGGGAACGGCCATCGATGGCCTTGTCGATGCGCTTGACCAGTCCGGTCAGCACTTTGCCCGGACCGCACTCGGCGATCTGGGTGACGCCACGGGCGGCCAGCGCCTGCACGCAGCCGGTCCACTGCACGGGCTGGTACAGCTGCTGCACCAGCGCGGTGCGGATTGCGTCCACACCGTCGTGCACCTTGGCGTCGACGTTCTGCACCACCGGCAGCTGCGGCAGCTGCCAGGACAGGCCAGCCATCACTTCGGCCAGACGGTTGGCGGCTTCGCGCATCAGCGGGGTATGCGAGGGCACGCTGACAGCCAGCTTGACCGCCTTGCGCACGCCCTTCTCGGCCAGCAGCGCCAGCGCACGGTCGACCGCGGCAGCGTCGCCGCCGATCACGATCTGGCCCGGCGAGTTGAAGTTGGCCGGAACGAGCACCTGGCTGCCGGCCGCTTCCGCGCAGACGTCCAGCACCAGCTGGTCTTCAGCGCCAAGCACGGCAGCCATCGCGCCGACACCGGCCGGAGCGGCTTCCTGCATCAGCTGGCCGCGCAGGCGCACCAGGTGCGCACCGTCATGCAGGCTGAGGGCGCCAGCGGCGACCAGGGCGGTGTACTCGCCCAGGCTGTGGCCGGCCAGAACCGACGGACGCGGACCGCCCACGGCGTTCCAGGCGCGCCACGCGCCGATGCTGGCGGCCAGCAGGGCCGGCTGGGTGTATTCGGTACGGTTGAGCATTTCCTCCGGGCCACCCTGGGACAACGCCCACAGGTCGACGCCGGCACCATCGGATGCCTCGGTGAAGGCCTCACGCACCTGCGGGTGCAGTTCGGCCAGCTCGGCCAGCATGCCCACAGACTGCGAGCCCTGACCGGGGAAGACAAAAGCGAGGGTGGATAGGGTCACGCGGTCATCCGCTTGTTGCAATCGAAGCGGGCCATGATAAGGGGGAACATGCCGTGTCGTCTGTACGTGCGCGTATGCACGGCGTATGGAGGCGACCTGCCGGATCGGCCAGCGGGTGATGCCGGCCAGCGGCCGGCACTAACCGATGCTGCGCGCTGCCCCGCTGTCAGCAGAGCAGCTGCAGGATGTCCAGTTCGCCGTCGGCAAACCAGTCCATGCACAGGCCGACCACCATCAGCAGGCCCAGCGTGGTGGCGCCATGGGTGATGAAAATGGAGTGGGCCAGCGCACGCGCCGAGCGGCCCAGCTTCATGCACACCCGCGCCAGGCGCTGCAGGCGGCCACTGACGGCGTGCACGTGGGCACGTACCGGTGCCTGCACCCCATTCATCGCCTCGGCCATCATCGCCTGTAGGCTTTCGGGGCGGTCGGCGTAGTACTTGGCCACGCCGTAGCCGAACATCAGCCAGTCACGCGCCTGCGCCTCGGCCAGGTCCATGACTTCCAGCGGATCTTCTTCGAAGTCGATGAAACCGACCTTCTGGCCATCCCAGGTGAGGTTGCGCGGCAGCGGCTGGCCGAAATAGGCGCCACGACCGTGCGCTTCGGCAATGGCCTGCATCGCCGCAGCCACAAGGCGATCGCGGCCGGCGTCATCGGCTTCGCGCAGGCAGGTATTGAACGAGCTGCCGTTGTCGCCGATCACCAGCGCGGCATGGCCACTTCCGATCACGGCGGGCACGTTCACGCCCTGCGCCTGCAGTTCAGCCAGCCGGCGGGCCTCGGTTTCGCGCGCGGCGTCGCCACCGCGGTGCGGCGGCGGGCGCAGGGCATCGAGATGGAACCGGCGGGCAACAAAATTGAGCAGGCCCAGGGCCAGTGCTCGGCTTCCTTCGCCGTACTGCTTCAGCCAGGCGCGTTGCCCTTCGATGACGATGGGCTCAACCATGACAGTCTCCTTTAACGCATTACGGCCCCAGAGGGGCCGTAACGACGGTTTCACGTTGTCGTAACTCGCACTATCAATAGCGCAGCAGTGCCGAACCCCACGTGAAGCCACCACCGAATGCTTCCAGCAGCAACAACTGGCCGCGCTCGACCTTGCCGGAACGAACGGCAGCATCCAGCGCCAGCGGCACCGAGGCGGACGAGGTATTGCCATGCTTGTCGACGGTGACCACCACCTGGTCCATCGACATGTCCAGCCGCTTGGCGGTGGCTTCGATGATGCGCAGGTTGGCCTGGTGCGGGATCAGCCAGTCCAGGTCGGACTTGGTCAGACCGTTGGCATCAAGGGTTTCGTCCACGACCGAGTCCAGCGCCTTGACGGCGTACTTGAACACGTCGTTGCCCTTCATGTTGATGGTGCCGCCACCATTGTTGCCTTCACCGAAACCGACCGAGACGCCGACTGGATTCCACAGCAGCTCTTTCTTGCTGCCATCCGAATGCAGGTGGGTGCTGAGGATGCCTGTTTCTTCGTCAGCCTTGAGCACGACGGCGCCCGCGCCATCACCGAACAGCACGCAGGTGGTGCGGTCTTCCCAGTCGACGATGCGGGTCAGGGTTTCCGCACCGATCACCAGCACATGGCGGGCATCACCGGAGCGGATGAATTTGTCAGCCACGCTGAGCGCGAACACGAAGCCCGAACAGGCCGCGTTGACGTCGAAAGCAGGGCAGCCGCTCACACCGAGCTTGGCCTGGATCAGGCACGCGGTGGAGGGAAAGATCAGATCAGGAGTGGTCGTACCGACCACGATCATGTCGAGCTGCGACGCGTCGATACCGGCCGCTTCAATCGCACGCAGCGCGGCCTGGTAGCCGAGATCGCTGGTGGTTTCGCCTTCGGCAGCGATGTGCCGTTCACGGATACCGGTGCGCGTCTGGATCCACTCGTCCGAGGTCTCGACCATTTTTTCCAGGTCGGCGTTGGTCAGGACTTTCTCCGGCAAATAGCTACCGGTGCCCGCGATCCTCGAGTAGATCCGCTTGCTCATCATGTTTCCTGTTGCACGAGCCGCCGTTCACCGGCGTGCCCGGGAAAGAAGGCGAAGGCCGCTGCCCAGCTGGCAGCGACCTTCCGGCACATCAGTCTTCCTGGACAGCAGAAGACTTGGTCTGGATGACCTTCTTGCCGCGGTAGAAACCGTCAGCAGTGATGTGGTGACGCAGATGCACTTCGCCGGTGGTCGGGTCGGTCGACAGCTGCTTGGCGCTCAGGGCGTCATGCGAACGACGCTGGCCACGACGGGACGGGGTAACACGGGATTTCTGGACAGCCATGGGATTGCTCCAAACTCGGTTCGTTTTGCTTCGTCGTTTCGTCGCACAGGACGCCAGCGTCCAGCACACTTTTCGCTTTCGCCGCAGCCGCCGACGACAACCGGCTGCTATTGTTTCTTCAATGCCGCCAACGCCGCAAACGGGTTGGCCTTTTCAATTTCTTCTTCAGTCGGCGCCCAGTCCTTGTCGACTGCCTCACCGTACGGCGACAGGGGTACCACCGGCACCGCCAGCACCAGTTCGTCCTCGACCAGGTCCAACGGACGCAGCTGGCCATCTTCCGGCACCAGCAACGGCTCGTATTCCTCCGGCAAAGACGATTCCTCGTCCTCGTCGCGGATCAGGCCAAGCCTCTGGGTCATCTTCACCGGCAGCAGGAAACGCTGCATGCTGCGCTGACAGGTCAGCGGCAACGCGGTATCGATGCTGAGTTCCACATAGGACACCCGCAAGATCTCGTCGCGACCGAATTCGAGCGAGTAATTACACTCGCCTTCGGTATCTGCGACAAGCCCCTGCAGGCGAGTCAATTCAGCCAGGGAGACCTGACCGTCGAAGCGCCTTCGCGCTACGACCATCCGCCAGGCATCCAGCGTTTCGGGTACGTTCGCGGACATAAGCCGCCGAATATTAAGGATCGGCAGGTCGCGTGTCAAATGACTGCCATGAAAGGCTTGCTGTGGCTGGCTGTGCCGGGCCAGACTGCCGCGCCTCACCCCCGGAAATTCCCGCATGCCCGCCCTGGTTCTGGCCTCCACCTCCCGCTACCGCCGCGACCTGCTGCAACGGCTGGGATTGCCCTTCGACTGCGCACGCCCGGAGGTGGATGAGACCCCGCACGCCAGCGAGGCCCCGCTGGCGCTGGCGGCACGCCTGGCCAGCGCCAAGGCGGCCGCCGTGGCCGCCCGCCATCGGGGCAGTTGGGTGATCGGCTCGGACCAGGTGGCGGACCTGAACGGTCAGCCGCTGGGCAAGCCGGGCACGGTCGAGGCGGCGTGCGCGCAGCTGGCGGCAATGTCCGGGCAGACGGTTCGCTTCCACACCGCCATCAGTCTCACCCGAGACGGAGAATGCTTTTCGGCGATGGATTTGACCCAAGTGCGCTTCCGCGCGCTGCAGGCGCCGGAGATCGCCCGCTACGTGGCCATCGAGCAGCCGCTGGACTGCGCCGGCAGCTTCAAGTGCGAAGGCCTGGGCATCAGCCTGTTCGAGGCCATCGACAATCGAGACCCCACGGCCCTGATCGGGCTGCCGCTGATCGCGCTGTGCGGATTACTGCGCAAGGCCGGATTCTCCGTGCCGTAACCCTGTCGGTGACACGAGGCACGAGGCCTCAGCGCTTTTCAACCACGAACGGCTGCTCCTGCCACTGCTCCACGCTGCCATCGCGACCATGCAGGCGCAGGCCCAGCCAGTGTTTTCCCGGTGACAACGTACCCGTATCGAGCGTTGCATCGAAGCCGACAGCCGGATGTTGCGGATCGGTGCTGTCCGGCCATGTATGGCGGATATCGAACACGCGTCCATAGGTGGCATCGCCGATCGAGCGACCATCCACCAACACTTCAATCCGCGACAGGCCGACACCTTCCTTGAACGCCCAGCCCTTGATTGCCAGCGTGCCGCTCACCACGTCGCCATTGGAGGGGGCGTCCAGCCAGGCCAGTGCGGGTGCCACGCATGTTCCCTGCGCGCGCTGCACCGGCAGGCGGAACAGCAGGAAACGCTGGAATCCGTGGTCGTTGCTGACCACACGCGGTGGCGGAAGCGGCCCGACCTGTTTGCAGATGGCGTGATAGCGGGTGAGCAGATCGCGGAAACGCTGATCGCTGGGCGACAGCACCAGCAGCATCGGCACGTCGCGCTCGCCCTCATGCACCAGGTTCCATTGCGCCAACTGCGCGGTACGGCCGTGCTTGTCGTTGAGCGGATGCGGCAGCACTTCGATGTCACCGCGGCCCAGCTGGAAGCCCAGTTCGGCGCCCACCTTGAAGTTGCCGGCCAGCACGCGGCTGCCTTCAGGCATCTGCTGCAGTTCTTCGCGGACCGCAGCGGCCAGCGGCTGCCAGCCGGCGAAGTTGCGCGGGTAGTACTTGTCGCCGGCCAACTGCTCGCGCAGCGATGACGAGGACGCCATCAGGTAATAGCCGAAGGCCAGCACCATGCCCAGCCCGGCCAGCCACCAGCCGGTACGCCGCAACCATCGCGGCCAGCCGTTGAGTATCACCGGCACCGCCACCAGCAGGGCCAGATAGCCCGGCAGCGGCCAATGGAAGCTGATGCGTTCGACGTCGGTGAAGAAACCCAGTGCGAAGATGCCCAGCGTCGACACGCCGCCGACCAGGCCGAAATACCGCCACTGCACGCGCGCACCGCCACCGCTGCGGGTGCCAGCCAGCGCCACTTTCCACATCGCAATGCACAGGATGGGCGTCACCAGCATCGGCTGGATCACCAGGAACCACAGGCCGCGCCACTCGAACGCCCACGGATGGCGCTCGACCACCTGGAACTTCAGACCGGCATCGTGATTGTCGGCATTCCAGGCCAGCAGCGGCAGCCATGCCAGTACGCCGATGGCCAAGGCCACCCACACGCGCGGATCGGTCAGCATGCGCCGGCCCTGCGGCAGCGCCAGCAGGGCAACGAAGCCGACGCCGATCACGCCGATGAAACGATAGTGGCTGAGCGCGCCGATCAGCAGGCCCAGCGCCAGCTTCACCGCCGAGGAGGCGTCGACGTTGCGCAGCAGGCGTGCGCCGGCGTCCAGGCACAGCACCGCCGCCAGCGCCATCGGCACATCGGGTACGGCCAGCAGGCCCAGCGTGGCCGACAACGGCATCAGCAGCGTCAAGCTGCCGGCCTGCCAACCTGCAACATTGCCGAACCAGCGCGCCGCAATGCGCGATACCAGCAGCGGCAGCACTGCGCCGATGGCCAGGAACGGCAGGCGCAGCGCAAGCACGTGCTGGCCTCCAAGTTCCACACCCAGCCGGGTCAACCAGGCCGTCAGCCCCGGCAGATCCGAATAGGCCGCAGCCAGATGCTGGCCTTCCTGCCAATAGAACGCCTCATCGACGAACAGCGGCAGGCGTGCGGCCACGACCAGCTTGGCCGCTGTGACGAGCGTCCATAACCAGAGAAAAATCGTACGTGCGCGTTGTTCGCCCTGCATTGCTCTATGGATAGAATCGACCGGTTACCGAACTTGAGACGACCATGACAGCTTCGTCCCCCATGCCCAGCATGCTAACCGATCAACTGCGTCAGTCCCTGCGCAATGCGCAGGACCAGGTCAATGCGCTGGTGCTGGGCAAGGTGCACGAGGTGCGGTTGGCCTTCGTGGCCCTGCTCTCTGGCGGCCATCTGCTGATCGAAGACCTGCCCGGCCTCGGCAAGACCACGCTGGCCCATGCCTTGGCCAGCAGCCTGGGCCTGAGCTTCCAGCGCGTGCAGTTCACCTCCGACCTGCTGCCAGCCGACGTACTCGGCGTATCGGTGTACGACGCCGGCAGCCGCCAGTTCCAGTTCCATCCCGGGCCGGTCTTCACCCACGTGCTGCTGGCCGACGAGATCAACCGGGCGCCGCCGCGCACGCAGAGCGCCCTGCTGGAAGCGATGGCCGAGCAGCAGGTCACCCTCGATGGTCAGACGCACGCCCTGCCCGATCCGTTCTTCGTGATCGCCACGCAGAACCCGGTGGATCTGTCGGGCACCTTCCCGCTGCCCGATTCGCAACTGGACCGTTTCCTGCTGCGGCTGGCGATGGGCTACCCCAGCGCGCAGGCGGAACGTGAGCTGCTGCGCGGCAGTGATCGTCGCGACCTGATCGCCCGCGCGCTGCCCCAGCTGGACGACAACCAGGTACGTGCACTGCGCGAGGCCGTCGGCCAGGTGCATGTCAGCGACGCGCTGGTGGACTACGTGCAGGCATTGTTGACGCGCAGCCGTCAGCACGCCGGCGTGCGCGTGGGACTCTCGCCGCGCGCCGGCCTGGCCCTGCTGCGCGCAGCCAAGGCACATGCGCTGTTGCTCGGCCGTGGCCACGTGGTACCCGAAGACGTACAGACGCTGTTCGTAGCGGTGGCTGGCCATCGCCTGGTGGGTGAAGCCGAGTCGAGCTCGGGGCCGGCGCTGGCACGCGCGATCCTGCAGACCGTCGCGGTCGACTGAAGATGGCATCGCATTCCCGGCGACTGTTGCAGCTGGCACGCCCGCGCACGCCGGAGTCGTTGCCGCAACGGCTGGACCGCCGGCGCATCTACGTGCTGCCCACCCGCTTCGGCCTGTTTGTGGCCTGCCTGCTGGTCGCGATGTTGCTGGGTGCGCTGAACTACAACAACAACCCTGCGCTGTTGCTGGCGCTGCTGCTGGCCGCGGCAGCAATCGCCAGCGCCATCGCCGCGCACCTGCAGTTGTCGGGTGTGCAGATCGACGCGATTTCCGCCGAACCGGTGCCAGCCGGGCAACCGCTGCGCCTGCGCGTAGACCTGTCGCTGCGCGACCCGCGAGCGCGCCACGGCCTGCACCTGCAACTGGGCGACAGCGAAGCGTGGCTCGACCTGCCCGCACACGGCCGTGGTGAAGCCGAGCTGGAAGTGCCCAGCGAACGCCGCGGCTGGCTGGACCTGCCGCGTATCCGCCTGTCCACCACACAACCGCTGGGCCTGGTCAGGGCATGGTCATGGGTGTGGCCGGAAGAACCCCTGCTGGTCTACCCGCTGGCCGAAGCGAAGGCGCCGCCGTTGCCACAGCAGGGCAGCGATCCCCTGCACACCCGTGCCCATGCCAACGGCGAGGAACTGCATCAGCTGCGCCCGTATCGCGCCGGAGATCCACCGCGCAGCATTGCCTGGAAACACTCCGCGCGCCGCGACGCACTGCTGGTACGCGAATACGAGAAGCCGATAGGCATCGAAGTGGTGCTCGACTGGCGCGCGCTGGCCCCTCTGGACCAGGAGGCCCGCATCGCGCGGTTGGCGCGCTGGGTCGACAGCGCCGAGCGCGAAGGCCGTCGCTACACACTGCTGCTGCCGATGCACCCACCGATCGGCCCTGGCCAGGGCGCCAGCCACCACCACCTGTGCCTGCGTGCGCTGGCGTTGCTTCCCCATGACTGAACCTGCCCTGCTGCTGGACCGCAACACCCGCACGTGGACGCTGGCCAGCGCCGCACTGGCCCTGTTGCCGCTGCTGCTGCAGCTGCCCACCACGCTGGCTGCGTTGATCGCCGTGGCAGCCGTCGTCACTGCAGCGCTGTCGCAGCGCGGCATGCTGCCGATGCCGGTGCGCGTACTGCTGGTGCTGGGCATGCTGGCCGCCATCGCCTGGCAGATGGGGGCGGTACGCCCGGGCCGGGATACCGGCTGTGCACTGCTGGCGGCGATGCTGGCGATCAAGTCCAGCGAGCTGCGTACCCTGCGCGATGCGCGCAGCCTGCTTGGCTTTGCCCTGTTTTCCCCGTTTGCGGCCTTCCTGCTCGACCAGGGACCGCTGACCACCGTGCTGGCCGTGCTGGCCGGCATCAGCGCCCTGATTGCGCTGCAGCGGCTGGCGCAGGGTGAAGGCCGCAGTGCGCCACCGCCGCTGTCCACGCAGCTTCGTGGCGTCGGTCGCCTGCTGCTGATCGGCCTGCCGCTGGCGCTGGCCTGCTTCTGGCTGTTCCCACGATTGGCCACGCCGCTGTGGGGCATTCCCGAACGCGCCGTCGGCACACCCGGGCTGTCGGACACGATGGAGCCGGACAAGTGGCTGGACCTGATGGCCGACGACACCCCGGCCCTGCGGGTGCAGTTCTTCGGTGCGGTTCCAGAGCCGGCACAGCGCTACTGGCGCGGGCCGGTACTGACCCAGTTCGACGGGCATGTCTGGCGACGCGACCGCCGTACCGAACGTTTGCCACCTGCCGTCGTCGAACACGGCCCGGAGGGCTGGGACTACCAGATCGACTACGAACCCACCGACCGTCGCCAGCTGGTCGCGCTGGATCTGCCCACTGCCGCACCGGAAGGCAGCCGCCTTGATGCGGCTCTGAGCCTGAGCAGCGACCGCCCGTTGTCCGCGCTGAGCCGCTGGCGTCTGCATTCGGCCCCGCCGCAGCGCTTCGATGCCACGCTGTTGCCGTATCAGCGCAGCGCTGCGCTGCAGTTGCCGGAAGGCTTCAACCCCCGCACGGCAACCCTGGCCCGACAGTGGCGGCAGGACGCGGGGCGCGATGATGCCGCCGTGGTCCGTCGCGCCCTGACATGGATCACCGCAGATTTTTCGTACACGCTGGAAACACCGGCCGTCGGGCGCGATCCAGTCGATGCGTTCCTGTTCGACTACAAGGCCGGCTACTGCCAGCATTTCAGCTCGGCCTTCGTTGTGCTGATGCGCAATGCCGGCATTCCGGCGCGGGTGGTCACCGGTTTCGCCGGCGGCACCCACAACCGGATCGGCGACTATTGGGTGCTTCGGCGGATGGACGCCCACGCCTGGGCTGAGGTGTGGCTGCCGCAACGCGGCTGGGTGCGCGTCGACCCGACAGCGGCAGTAGCACCCGAGCGCATCCTGGACACGCTCGACGACCGTCTGCAGGCCGGTGCCGATAGCGGACTGCAGCAGCGCTGGCTGCAGCTGGGCCAGGTCGGCGACTGGATGCGCAGGGGCTGGAACGAGCTGGTGCTGTCGTTTGATGCACGCCGCCAACAGCAGCTGCTGCAACCTTTCGGGCTGGACGACCTGGGCCCCGGACAGCTGCTGGCCGGCTTCGTGATGGCCGCGTTGCTGGCGCTGGCGTGGATGGCGTGGCTGCTGGCCCGGGGCGAACGCGAGCGCGACCCGCTGCTGCGCGCCTGGCACCGGCTGGGGCAGCGCTATGCACGGCTGGGGCTGGGCCGCGAACCGCACGAATCCGCCCTGCACTGGGCGCGCCGGGTCCACGGACAACGCCCCGACCCGGCCCTCATCACACTCAGCCAGCGTTTCGCTGATGCACGCTACGCTGGCACTTGTACCGAGCTCGCCCCATTATTGCGGGACCTGCGCAGGCATCGCCCGACTTCCGGAGCCTCCCCATGAATACCAAGTTCCTCCTCACCGCCGTGGCCGCCCTGGCCCTGTCGGCCTGCGCCACGGCCCCCAAGCCGCTGCAGGGACAGTTCAGCCTGGTTTCCCCGCGCGACTCGGTTGCCACCCAGCAGGTCGGCACACCGGTGCGCTGGGGTGGCCGGATCATCGAAACCAAGCCCGCCCAGGGCGAGACCTGTTTCCAGATCATCTCGCGCCCGCTCAACGGTAGCGGCCGTCCGAACACGACCTCCTCCGATGCCAGTGACGGCCGCTTCATCGCCTGCCGTGCCGGCTTCTACGATCCGGCCGTGTTCGAAGCCGGCCGCGACGTAACCTTCATCGGCAAGATCGACGGCTACGCCAACACCCGCATCGGTGATTACGACTACCGCCTGCCGAAGCTGGCGGCCGACGTGATCTACCTGTGGCCGGAGCAGCGCCAGGTCGATGTGGTGCCCTACCCCTACGGACCGTGGGGCCCGGGCCCCTATGGCCCGTACTGGGGCGGTTACCGCGGCTGGGGCTGGTGGTAGTCCAGGCCCGGTACGCATGAAGCAGAAGGCCGCCCATCGGGCGGCCTTTTTTCATCTACACAAGGACAGTAGGTCCACGCCATGCGTGGATGCTTCCATCAACGCCCCGGCGTACCGAAGTGACCCAGCGGCGCGCCAGCCAGCAGATGCATGTGGATATGGAACACGGTCTGCCCGGCATCTTCGCGGCAGTTCATCACGATGCGGTAGCCGTCCTGCGCGAAACCTTCCCGACGCGCGTACTCGGCGGCGGCCAGGGCCAGCTTGCCGATCAGATGCGCCTGCGACGGCTGCAGGTCATCCAGGGTCGGGATGATCTCGTTCTTCGGAATGAACAGCACGTGCACCGGTGCCTGTGGCGCGATGTCCTTGAAGGCCAGCACGTCTTCGTCTTCATAGACGATGGTGGCCGGGATCTCGCGACGGATGATCTTGCTGAAGAGGGTTTCGCTGCTCATGGTCGGCCTCGGCGGGGTGTCTTCCGCATTGTAGGCCGGTAACGCCGGGGCATGCCCGGCATGACTCAATCGCGCACTTCGCTGCGCGTACCGAACGCATGTGACAGCGTGCCACGATCAACATATTCCAGCTCACCACCGAGGGGCAGCCCTTGGGCCAGCCGACTCGGCCGCACCTGGCGGGCGCGCGCCAGCTGGGCAAGGTAGTGCGCGGTGGCCTCGCCTTCGACGGTGGCACTGGTGGCGATGATCAGCTCTTGCACTTCCGCCTCGGCCAGGCGCTGTTCCAGCTGCTCCAGACCCAGCTCGCGGGGGCCGATGCCATCCAGCGGCGACAGCCGCCCCTGCAGCACGAAGTAAACGCCGCGATAGCCGGTGGCGTTCTCGATCGCCAGGCGATCGGCCGGCGACTCCACCACGCACAACTGGCTGCGCTCGCGGCTGCCATTGGCGCAGGTCGGACACAGCTCGGTCTCGCTGAAGTCGCGACACTGCGCACAATGACCGATGCGTTCGACCGCCTGTGCCAGCGTCTCGGCAAGGCGTTTGCCACCTTCGCGCTCGCGCTCGAGCAGGTGGTAGGCCATGCGTTGTGCCGTCTTCTGGCCTACGCCAGGCAACACCCGCAGTGCATCGATCAGTTGTTCAAGCAGCGGTGCGGACACGGCGGTGTGTTCTGTAGAGCCGAGCATGCTCGACTGGAAATTGCGGACAGTCGAGCACGCCCGACGCTACACAGCGCATGGCACCCGGCAATGCGGGTGCCGGTGCGGGCATCAGAACGGCATCTTCATGCCCGGCGGCAGCTGCATGCCGGCGGTGGCCGAACCCATCTTCGACTTCGACTCGGCGTCGATCTTGTTGGACGCATCATTGAAGGCGGCGGCGATCAGGTCTTCCAGCATTTCCGGATCGCTGGCCAGCGACGGATCGATGCGCACCTTACGGCACTCCTTGGCACCGGTCAGGGTGACGCTGACCATGCCGCCACCGGCGCTGCCGGTCACTTCGATCTTGGCGATTTCTTCCTGGGCCTTCTGCAGGTTTTCCTGCATCTTCTGGGCCTGCTGCATCAGTTGGGCGATATTGCCGCGCATGTCGTCTTACTCGTCAAAAGAACGGATGGAATCGGAAACAACCCGGGCGCCGTGCTGCTGGATCAGCAGCTGGACTTCCGGATCGTCCATGAAAATGGCCTCGGCAGCCTGCTGCCGTTCGCCACGCTGGCGGTCGGCGCGCTGGTGCAGGGTCTCGGCCGGGACCTGCTCGGTTTCCACGGTTTCGACCACGATCTTCAGTGCGTGGCCAAGGGACTTTTCCAGCACCTCGCCCAGCGCTGCCAGCGCGCGCTCTGAGCGCAGGTATTCAAATCCGGGCGAAAGGCCCAGTTTCAAGACCCCATGCTGGCAACTGATGAAGGCCGCATTGGCCGCCAGCTGTCGCGAGGGACCGCTCAGGCCACTGTTGGCGATCAGGTCGAGCCAGTCTTCGGCGCAGGCCAGATCACTGACGTTTCCCGCCGGGGAGGCCTTCCCCGATGCTGAAACCGGCACCGGGGCGATGTCGATACCCTCGGCACGGAACGGGCGTTCCGGCACGGCAATGGCTTCTACGACCGGTTGTGGCGCCGGCACTGGCGGCTCGTGCCACGGGGCGACCATGGCCGCGTCGGGCGTTGCCATTTCAGCGGCCAGCGCCTCATCGCGGGCAGTGTCCTCGTCGGTCGCCCACGGCGGCAGGTCGTCTCCGTCGGCAGGCGCCTTGGGCGTAGCCGCCTCGGGAGCCAACTGCGTCTTCATCGGCAGCGGTGACCCGGGTTCCTCGACCGGAACCGGTTCTGGTTCCGGGGTCGGATCTGGTTCCGGGGTCGGCTCGGGCTCGGGCTCAGGCTCGGGTTCGCGCTGCGGTGCCGGGGTCGGCGTCTGCGCGGTTGCCTCCACCGGTACCGGTACTGCAGCGGCCTGGGGGACGGCGACGGCTCCCTGCGCAGCAGCGGCGGCCGGGGCAGCTCCTTCGTGGCTGCCAGCAACGCCGCCCCCGGTCTGGCCCGTACCGGTCGGTGCGCTGCCACCGGAGGATTCCGGGGTACGCGGCACCGACGGCACGGCAGCCGCAGGGCGGAACGCCAGCATGCGCAGCACGGCCATTTCAAAGCCGGCGCGCGGGCTGGGCGCCAATGGCAGATCACGACGACCGTTCAAGGCCATCTGATACCAGAGCTGGACCACTTCCGGGCGCAGGCGCTCGGCGAACACGCTGGCATCCAGTCCTTCGGCAGCGGCGGACGCGCCCGGCACCAGTTGCTGCACCTGGATGCGGTGCAGGCCCTCGGCCAGCGCATCAAGCACGCCGCTCCAGTCCGGCGAGAACTCGGCAAGCGCCGCTACCACCTGCAGCAGGCGCGGGCCATCGCCCTCGGCCAGGGCATCGAGCATGGCCGCCACCTGGGTGCGGTCGACCGTGCCCAGCATGGTGCGCACCACGTCCTCGCGCAGCGCACCGCCGGCATAGGCAATGGCCTGGTCAAGCAGCGACAAGCCATCACGCAGGCTGCCGTCGGCGGCCTTGGCCAGCTGCACGATGGCAGTCGGGTCCGACTCGATCTCCTCGGCGGCGAGGATGCGGGTCATCTGCCCCTGGATCTGATCTTCGTCCAGGCGCTTGAGGTTGAACTGCAGGCAGCGGCTGAGCACGGTGACCGGCAGCTTCTGCGGGTCGGTGGTGGCCAGCAGGAACTTCACATGCTCCGGTGGCTCTTCCAGCGTCTTCAGCAGCGCATTGAACGCAGCCTTGGACAGCATGTGCACTTCGTCGATCAGGTACACCTTGTACTTGCCACGCGAGGGCATGTACTGGGCGTTCTCGATCACCTCGCGCACATCGTCCACGCCGGTATTGGACGCGGCATCGATTTCCAGCAGGTCGATGTAGCGACCGGCGTCGATGTCCAGGCAGGCCGCGCACTGGCCGCAGGGATCGGCACTGGTACCCTGCTCGCAGTTCAGCGACTTGGCAAAGATGCGCGCGATCGTGGTCTTGCCCACGCCGCGGGTACCGGTAAACAGGAACGCGTGGTGGACCCGGCCGCTGTCCAGCGCATTGCTGAGCGCACGGACCACGTGTTCCTGGCCCACCAGCTCGGCAAAACGCTTCGGACGCCACTTGCGGGCAAGGACGAGATAGGACATCAGGCCACCGTCTTCCATCGGATGTTCCATTGTGCCACGCCTGTCCAGCCCTCTCGCCCTGCAAACCAGTGCTTGTGTCCTGCCGCTGCGCCCGCTAGAATTTGCGCCCCTGCTGAGGCGTTTGCCGATGGCAGGGATCCGGAGAGGTGTCCGAGTGGTTGAAGGAGCACGCCTGGAAAGTGTGTAAGCGTCTAAACCGCGCTTCGGGGGTTCGAATCCCCCTCTCTCCGCCAGATAACTGAAAAAGGCTGCCCGAAAGGGCAGCCTTTTTCAGTTATCTGGCGCGGGACGCGAAGTGCGCTGCGCGCGCTTCGCCCCCAAACGTTGCTGCGCAACGTCTGGGCCCTCCCTTTGCCTGCCTCTCCCCGCCCCTGTCGGGGCAGCCCCTCAACAGAGGGGCTTGTTCCTCCAGATACGGCAGTAGATCCACGCCATGCGTGGATGCCTCGGCTCGGTCGAATCGACTACCCGCCCATGCCCCAGCCTCCCGCGGCCCCCATCCCCAGCGCCCTCACCCTTCGCTGAACAGCTGGTTCAAGCCCGCATACCCCGGTGCACCCTCGGGCATCGCCATCGCGCCGCCGAGAAAATGCGTGGTCGCCGCAGCCATCGCCGTCCATGCGTGCATGAACAGCGCAGGTCCTGCGCTCAGCCGCCGCACGCCGGCTTGCGACAGCGCAGCAAACGACACCATCCCCGGCAGCCACATCAGGTTGAGGGGCAGCGGCACGGCGCCGGCAACCGCAGCAGCCTCGTCCAGCGCGCGCAGCCCAGGCACAAAACCGCCGTCCGCGCCGGCACGTGCATAGGCCTGCAGCCGATCGATGCTCATCCTGACCGCCTCATCCCCTTCGGCGAGGCCGCGCAGATACACGTCGGTGCGCGCATTGATGAACAGTGATCGCCCGCCAAGCGCAGAACGGATGGCGCTGATCTTGGCGACCAGCGCCGCAGGGCTGCCGGCGCCGTCTTCGACGTTGATCCCGACCGCTCCTGCCTCCACCAGGCGCAGCACCCGCGCAGCGACCGCATCCGGAACATCGCTGTAGCCATCCTCGATATCGACCGTGACCGGCAACGAGGTCACACGAACGATTTCGGAAACCCGCTGCAGCAGTGCGGTATCGGACAGCGCACCACCGTCGGCGTAGCCGCAGGACCACGCCATGGCAGCACTTGATGTCCCCACTGCGCGAGCTCCCAGCTGCTGGACCAGGCGGGCGCCACCGGCATCCCATACGTTGGGCAGCACGTAAAGATCCGCACCTTGGTGGAGTTGTACAAAACTGGCGTGAGCGTTTGACATGGAACCTCCTGATGACCGGAACCCGCAGTCTGCGCCCGAACCGGTTTCCGGGCTCGCCATGTTCGGACACCAATGATGCGGACCTCGCGCACAATGTGTGGACCACCGCGATGACGCTTCTTCATGACACCCCGCCCCTACCGCTGCAGCGACATCACCGCCTGCCTGTCGATCTTCGACAGCAACGTGCCCACCTACTTCGCCCCCCAGGAGCGAGGAGACTTCGAGCGCTTCCTGCACGAACATGCCGTGCAGCGCGCCTTCCAAGTGATCGAGGTCGAAGGCCAGGTGGTGGCCTGCGGCGGCCTCTGGCACTGCGGCAATGGCAGCGCCAGCTTCTGCTGGGGCATGGTTGAACGACATCGCCACAAACAGGGGCTGGGACGCGCGCTGGCAGTGGCCCGCTTGCATCAGGCTGCAGCAGACCCGTCGATCCGATGCATCACGCTCAGCACCAGCCAGCACACGCAGGGCTTCTATGCCGGCCTCGGCTTCCAGGTGGTACGCGTGGTGGCCGACGGCCACGGCGCCGGGATCGATGCCGTGGAGATGGAGCGGGTGCTGTAGCCCCCGCTCCTGACGGATCCACGCTTGGCGTGGATCTACCGTTGGCACGCCGGCTTAGAACCCGACGCGCAGGTTCAACTGGCCACCGATATCCTTGCGACCGTCGCCATGCTGGCCCTGCACGAACAGCGACAGCTGGCTGCTGCGTCCCAGGCCGACCGCTACGCCGACCTGGCTGACCAGCGCGTTGCGCGCCATCACGGCACTGTAGGCATCGAACGCATTGCCACCGACGGCGAAACTCTGCCGGCTGGCTACGTCGGTGTCACCAGATGCGTGCTGCCAGCCCAGCCCGACCGTCAGCTGTGCCGGATAGCGCTCGCCGCTGCCCACGTCCCAGCGGCCGCGTACGCCGACGGTGCTGACATTGAGCGTGTCCTTGCCGCCCTCGAGCACCAGCGCTGCGCTGCCGCCCTGCTCCACCGCGCGATCACTGTCCACCCAGTGCTTGGTGAACTGCACGTACGGCTGCAGCTGCGTACTGCCATGGGTCCAGGTCCAGCTGCCTTCGATCTGGCCGATGGTGACATCCGAGTCCTGGCGGCTGTGCAGGGTCTGTGCCAGCAGCGGCACTTCACGCGTGGTGCGCGTGCGGTAATCGCCGCGCGACACACTGCCACCAACCGCAAACCCGTTGTTCCACTCACCCTGCGCATACAGTCCATAGGTGTTGCCACGCAGGTGTGCACGCGACTGGCGATCGTACAGCCGTGTGTCCAGCCGCTCGCTGCCCGCCGCCGCACCCAGCACCACATGCTCGCCGAGCTTCCAGTCGACGCCGGCCATCAGTGCATTGCGGTTGGCACGGATCTCGTCACCGTTGCCATCGCCATCCTGCTTGAACACCTTGCCGCTACCGGCCAGCCATGCCGAAGCGCGTTCGCCACGCACGGTCGGCAGCTCGCTGCCCAGACGCTGGCGGATGCCCTCTTCCAGGTAGTTGTCGTACAGCAGCACTGCACGGCTGGCCGCATGCACTTCACCGGAGAGCTGGTTGAAGGCGTTGCGCGCGGTGGCGGTGTCGTAGGCCAGCAGCGTGTTGTACAGGCCCAGCGCCGCACCGGTCTGCGGCAGGCTGTCCAGCGCCGATGCCACGCCCAGCTGGTTGCGGGTCTGCGCCGCCGTGACGAAGGCCGCTGTCTGCTTCACATCGATCTTCAGCTGCGCGGCATTCGGTGTGTAGACCGGGCTCAGTGAGAGGAACGCAGAGGTGGTGGTGGGCGGCACGAACTGCCCGCTGACGCCGCCGCCCGCATTGATGATCGTGTACTGCTGGCCCTGCTGGTAGCTGGTGTTCGGGTCGATGGCGTTGACCACCACCTTTGCACCACCGATGTTCGCGCTGCCACCCACCTGCACCACGTCACTGCCGGTTGCACCCAGGTCGACCGACAGCGTGCTGCCCGGTGCCAGGGTGAGATTGCCACCCACGGTGATCGTGCCCGCACCGTTACCGCCACTGCTGCCATTGCCTGGGCCGTTGCCCGGCGACAGCACGCCGCCATTGCTCACGGTGACGCCGCCAGCGCTGCCACCGATGGTGCCGGTACCTGACAACGTGGTGCCGCTGCCGATGGTCCATTGGCCACCGATGGTGCCGGTGACATTCAGGCCACCGCCGGTGACCTGGCCGGTACCGGTGAATCCACCACTGTTGCCGCCCAGGTTGAGCGGACCCGGGCCGGCCTGCACGATGCTGCCCGTGCCACTGATGCTGCCACCCAGTGTCGTGGTGCCGCCGGTATTGACCACCAGGCCACCGTTGTTGGTGATGTTGCCGGTGATCGCGCCGCTGGCGCCGCCGTTGCCGACCTGCACGGTACCGCCAGCGTTGATCGTGGTGCCACCGGTATAGGTGTTGTTGCCGGTCAGGATCAGCGTGCCGCTGCCTGCCTGGGACAATCCGCCACTGCCACTGACCACGCCGCCAAGCGTGGTGTTGCCGCCGACATTGAATACCAGGCTGCCGTTGTTGTTGACGTTGCCGGCGATCGCGCCGCTGGCACCGCCATTGCCGACCTGCAGCGTACCGCCGGTGTTGATGGTGGTACCGCCGGTGTAGGTGTTGTTGCCGGTCAAGGTCAGCGTGCCGGTACCGGCCTGGGTCAATCCGCCGCTGCCACTGACCACACCACCGAGCGCGGTGTTGCCTCCGACGTTGAACACCAGGCTGCCATTGTTGCCGACGTTGCCGATGATCGCCCCCGTGGCACCGCCGTTGCCCACCTGCAGGGTGCCACCGCTGTTGATGGTGGTACCGCCGGTGTAGGTGTTGTTGCCGGTCAGGGTCAGCGTGCCGCTACCCGCCTGGGTCAGGCCACCGCTGCCGCTGACAGTGCCGCCGAGTGTCGTGTTGGCCGACAGGTTGACCACCAGCGCGCCGTTGTTGGTTACGTCGCCGACGATCGCACCGGTCGCGCCGCCATTGCCGATCTGCAACGTGCTGCCACCGTTGATGGTGGTGCCACCGGTGTAGGTGTTGTTGCCGGTCAGGGTCAACGTGCCGGTACCGGTCTGCACCAACCCACCGCTTCCACCGATGGTGCCGCCGAAGGTGGTGCTGGCATTGCTGCCGCCAGTGGTCAGGGTGGAACCACCCAGCGCCACGTTGCCGCTGGCAACACCGGCCAGGCCACCGATGCTCTGGTTGCCGGCCGCACTGATGTCCAGCGTTCCGGCGCCGGCCAGATTCACCGTGCTGGCCAAGGACAGGCTGCCACCGGCGGCGACTGCCAGGGTGCCGCTGTTGATCGTCGTGGTACCGGTGTAGCTGCTGGCGCCGCCCAGGGTCACCGTCGCTGCGCCATCCTTGAGCAGGCTGCCACTGCCGGCGATATCGCCGTTCAGCGTCAGCGGCGTGCCGCCCAGCAGGGTCAGCGTGCCGCTTGCCAACTGCACATTGTTGCCCAGGGTAAGCGGCACAGTGCCGTCCAACGTGGCATCGCCGCCTACGGTCAGCGCGCCGGTACCCAGGGCACCATTGCTGCCCAGCGACAGACCACCGGCATTGAGCGCCACTCCACCACCGAAGGTGTTGCTGCCGGTCAGGCCGAGCACGCCCGCACCGTTCTTGACCAGGCCACCGGTGCCGCTGATATCGCCGGCAAACGTGCTGTTGCCCGCTGCGTTGGTGGTCAGCGTGTTGCCGCCAAGGCTGATCGTGCTGCCGGCAACGCCGGACAACGTACCGATGGCCTGATTGCCACCGCTGGAGATATCAAAACCGGTACCGGCGTTGGCCAGGTTCACCGCGCCTGTTGCGGCCAGGCTGCCACCGGCACCGATCGCCAGCGTGCCGGCGTTGATGGTGGTACCGCCAGTGAAGGTGTTGGCGCCGGTCAATGTCTCGGTACCCGTACCTGCCTTGATCAGGCCACCGGTACCGCCGATCGAACCACTGAACACCCCATTGCTGGCATCGCCGATGGTCAGCGTGTTCGCGCCGAGGTTGACCGTACCGTTGCCGATCAGCGTGCCGAATACCTGCGTGCCACTGCCCGCTGAAAGATCGAAGGTGGCACCCGTGGCCAGATTGACGATGCCACCTGCGCTGAGGCTGGCACCGGCACCGAGGGCGAGCGTGCCCGCGTTGATGTTGGTCCCGCCGGTATAGGTGTTGGTGCCGTTCAACGTAAGGGTAGCCACGCCGTCCTTGGTCAGGCTGCCGGTGCCTGACAGGTCGCCATTGAGCGTGAGATCGTTGCTGCCCAGTACGGTCAGGCCGGCGTTGAGCACCATGTTGTTGGCCAAGGTCACCGCGCTGCTGGAATCGAGCGTGGAAGCGCCGCCGACCGTCAGCGCACCGGTTCCCAGCGCAGCGGTGTTGCCCACCACCAGGCCGCCTGCATTGAGGCTGACGCCACCACCGAACGTACTGGCACCGTTGAGCGTCTGCACGCCCGCGCCATTCTTGACCAGCCCACCGCTGCCAGTCAGCGCGCCGTTGAAGGTCGCATCGGTGGCGCCTCCCAGGGTCAGGCTGTTGCCACCCAGCGATACCGTGCTGCCAGCCACGCCCGCCAGCGAACCGATGCTCTGGTTGCCACCGGCAGAGATATCGAACGTGCCGGTACCGGCCAGGTTCACCGCACCGGTCGGCGCCAGGCTTCCGCCCGCGCCGATCGCCAGCGTTCCGCTGTTGATGACGGTGCCACCGGTGAAGGTGTTGCCGCCGGTCAGGGTGACCGTTGCCGCGCCATTCTTGATCAGGCCACCGTCGCCGGAGATCGCTCCGCCCAGCGTCAGTGCATTACTGCCGAGCAGGTTGAGCGTAGCGCCTGCCAGCAGGCCAATGTCGTTGCCGAGGTTCGCGGCGATGCTGCTGTCCAGCGACGCGTTGGCGCCCACGGTCAGCGCGCCGGTACCCAGCGCACCATTGTTGCCGACCACCAGGCCACCGCCATTGAGTGCCACGCCGCCACCGAAGGTGTTGGCACCGCCCAGCGTCTGGATACCGGTGCCGTTCTTGACCAGCCCACCGGTACCACCGATCACGCCATCGAAGGTGCCGTTGTCGGTGCCGCCGAAGGTCAGCGTATTGCCACCCAGTGCCACCGTGCTGCCGGCGACGCCGTTGAGCGCGCCGATCGCCTGGTTGCCCGCGGCCGAGATGTCGAAGCCGGTGCCCGGCGCGGAAAGCGTCACCGCGCCTGTTGCCGCCAGGCTGCCGCCGGCACCGATCGCCAGCGTGCCCGCATTGATCAGCGTGCCGCCGGTGAAGGTGTTGGCGCCGGTCAGTGTTTCAGTGCCGGTGCCCTCCTTGATCAGGCCACCGGTACCAGCGATGGAGCCGCTGAAGACACCGTTGGTCGGTCCGCCGACAGTGATCGAATTCGCGCCAAGGTTGACCGTACCATTGCCGGTCAGGGTGCCGAAGGTCTGGGTACCGCTGCCCGCAGAGAGATCCAGCGTAGCGCCGGTGGCCAGGTTGACGATGCCGCTGGCGGCCAGGCTTGCACCTGCCCCCAGTGCCAGCGTGCCGGCATTGACGTTGGTGCCGCCGGTATAGGTGTTCACCCCATTGAGGGTGAGCGTGGCAGCACCGTTCTTGGTCAGGCCACCAGCGCCGGAGATCACCCCGTTGAGCGTCAGCGCGTTGCTGCCCAGCACCGTCAAGCCGGCGTTGAGTGTGATGTTGTTGACCAGCGTCGCTGCCAGGCTGGTGTCGAGCGTTGCCGCACCACCCACGGTCAGCGCACCGCTGCCCAGCGCCGCGTCATTGCCGAGCACCAGGCCACCGGCATTGAGGCTGACGCCGCCGCCGAAGGTGTTGGCACCGGACAAGGTCTGCACACCTGCGCCCACCTTGACCAGACCACCGCCTCCGCTGATCACGCCGTCGAACACCGCATTGCTGGCGGTGCCGAAGGTCAGTGAATTTCCACCCAGCGCGACCGTCGTACCGAGCACGCCATTCAGCGCACCGATGGTCTGGCTGCCGGTTGCCGCCGATATGTCAAAGCCCGCGCCGGCACCACCGAGGGTGACGTCACCACCGACAGCCAGGCTGCCGCCGGTGCCAAGCGCCAGGGTTCCGGCATTGATCGTGGTACCGCCGACGTAGGTGTTCGCATTGATCAGGGTCAGCGACGCCGTACCGTTCTTGACCAGTGCACCATTGCCGGCCACCACGCCGCCAAGCGTCAGCGCATTGCTGCCCTGAAGGGCAAGCGTGGTACCCGAAGCCAGGTTGATCGCGTTGCCCACGGTGTAGGCTGCTGCAGTATCCAGCGTTGCATTGCCGCCGACGTTGAGCGCGCCCGTTCCCAGAGCGCCGGCATTGCCCAGCTGCAGGTTGCCACCGTTCAACGCCAGGCCGCCACTGAAGCCGTTGGCGTTGCCAAGGGTCAAGGTACCGGCGCCGTTCTTGACCAGACCGCCGGTACCGGACACCACGCCACCGAGCGTGAGTGCGTTGCTGCCGATCAGCGTCAGGGCCGAGCCTGCACCAAGGTTGACTGCGTTGGTCAGATCAAGCGCAACGCTGCCATCCAGGCTGGCGTTCGCAGCAACGTTCAGCGCGCCAGTTCCAAGCGCTCCGCTGTTGCCCAGGACCAGGCCGCCGCCCGCCAGGCTCAGGCCGCCACCGAAGGTATTGGCACCATTGAGCGTCAACACCGTGGCGCCGCTCTTCACCAGGCCACCGTCGCCGGACACCACGCCGCCCAGGGTGATGGCCTGGCTGCCGGGGAGCGTAAGGATCGCACCGGTAGCCAATGCAACGTTGTTGGTCAGGTTCAGCGCGGTCGATCCGTCCAATGACACGTTGCCACCGATGTTCAGCGCTCCGTTGCCGGCCGCTGCACTGCTGCCCAGCACCACGCTGCCGGCATTGAGGTTCAGACCTCCGCTGAAACCATTGGTGCCGTTCAAGGTCAGCAGCGAGGCGCCGTTCTTGGTCAGGCTGCCGACGCCGGAGATGTCGCCGGTCAGGGTGATGTTGTTGCTGCCGCCCAGTGTCAGTGCGGCACCAAGATTGACCGCGTTGCTCAGGTTGAGCGCGGTGGTTCCATCCAGCGTCGCGGCACCGTTGATGCTCAGCGCACCGGTTCCCAGCGCACCGCTGTTGCCCAGCAGCAGACCGCCGGCATTGAGCGCGACGCCGCCGGTAAAGGTGTTTGCGCCGGTCAATGTCTGTACGCCACTGCCGTTCTTTACCAGGCCTCCGCCGACGCCACTGATCACACCGGCAAAGGTCTGGTTGGTCGCGCTGCCAAAGGCGAGCGTGTTGGCACCCAAGGCCACGGTGGTACCTGCCACGCCGGACAGTGCACCGATGGTCTGATTGCCCCCCAGGGAAAGATCCAGCGCCGCCCCGGCGCCCGACAGGCTTACAGCGCCGGTCGCGGCCAGGCTGCCGCCACTGCCCAGCGCCACCGTACCGGCAGCAACGTTCAAGCCGCCGTTGAAGGTATTGGCGCCGGTCAGCGTCAGGGTCGAAGCGCCGCTCTTTATCAGGCCGCCATTGCCACCCAGGACGCCGCCCAGCGTCAGCGGCTGGCCGCCCAGCACGTTGAGCGAACCACCCGCGGCAAGGTTGATGTTGTTGGTCAGGTTCAACGCCGCGCTTGCATCCAGCGTGGCGGCATTGTTGATGTCCAACAGGCCGGTACCCAGTGCCGTGTTGCTGCCCAGCAGCAGGTTGCCGCCATTGACGACCACACCGCCGCCGAATGTGTTGGCGCCATTCAACGTCAGCAGTGCGGCGCCGTTCTTGACCAGGCTGCCGTCGCCGGAAATCACACCGTTGAATACCAACGGCTGCCCGCCCTGCAGCGCCAGCGAACCTCCGGTGCCAAGCGACACGTCGTTACCCAACGAAAGCGCGGTTGTGCCATCCAGGGTGACTTCAGCACCGACGCTCAACGTACCTGTGCCCAGCGCATTGCTGTTGCCCAGCAGCAGCCCGCCGCCATTGAGGGCCACGCCGCCGGTAAGCGCGTTGCTGCCCAACAGGGTCTGTATGCCGGTACCCACCTTGATCAAGCCACCCGTGGTGCCGGTGAAGTTGCCGGCGAAGGAGGTGTTGCCGAGCCCGCCGAGGGTCAATGTGCGGGTGCCCAGGTTCACCGTGCCGCCGAGCCCTGCCAGCGAACCCACTGTCTGGTTGGCTGCAACGGTGAGGTCCAGCGTCGTACCGGTGGCCAGCGTCAACGCACCGGTGGACGACAGATTGCCACCCGCGCCGAGCGCCAGCGCGCCTCCGGTGATCGAGAAGCCACCGGTCAGCGAATTCGCGCCACCCAGGGTCAGTGTGCCCGCACCGCTCTTGATCAGGTTGCCCGCACCCGACAGCGATCCGTTCAAGGACAGCGCATTGCTGCCCAGTAGATTCAGATTGCCCCCGCCGTTGACGACGATGTTGTTGGCAAGGTTGAAGGCACCGCTGGTATCCAGCGATGCGGTCCCGCCTACCGTCAGGTTGCCGCTGCCCAGTGCGCCCGCATTGCCGAGCAGCAAGCCACCGGCGTTGAGGTTGACGCCACCCGAGAACAGATTCGCGCCGCCCAGGCTCACCACACCGGCGTTGGTCACGGTGAGGCCGCCGGCACCGGAAAGCACGCCAGTCAAGCCAAAGGCGTTGGTGCCGCCCAGCGTCAGTCTGCCCGTGTTGAGCGCGAAGGGATTTGCAAGGGTGAGCCCGGCCGTCGATGCTGCAATGGCACCGCCATTGACGTTGAAGGTACCGGTACCGAACGAAGCTGCGTTGTTGAAATTGACCAGGCCATCGTTGATCGTGGCGCCGGTTCCGTTCCAGGCACCCAGCAGGTTCCAGGTGCCGCTGTTTACGGTCAGGTTTTCGAATCCGGTGTAGGTGCCCCAGTTGAGGTTGGTCACCGCCCCGCCGGTACCCGTGCCAGGGCCCAAGGCGTTGTTCTGCAGCAGCAGACGATCATTCAGGCTGTTGCCACCATTGACGATACCGGCAGCCGCCAGGTTGACGTTGATACCCGAGATCACACCTGCCGTTCCGATACCGGCATTGACCACACTGGAGCCCGACACTGCGGTAAAGCTGTTGCCTCCGGCAGAGTTGCCCAGGTGCGCACTGCCGTTGAGGGTACCGGCGTTGATGAAGGTGTTGCCGGTCGGCGCGCTGGTGGCTTCGAATCCGATACGGCCGGTGATGGTGCCGGTATTGGTGAAATGGGTCTGCGCACCGCCATAACTGACGATCGCGGTGGCATCGGCAGTGGTGAACAGCCCCACTCCAAGAATGGACATGTCCACGATGCCGTCGTTGCTGATGTTGGTGACGCCACCGGACGCGTTCTGCACCACCAGTGCCTGCCCACCAACACCCAGCAGCGTGCCGATGTTGACCAGGCCCTTGATGCTGCCGCCAGCCTGGTTGTTGACGTTGATGGTGTTGCCACCAGCGGTGTTGTTGCCCAGCGACATACCTGCTGCCGCCAGGCTCAGGCCGCCGTTGAGGGTGGGATCGATCGTGCCCAGGTTGTTCACGGTGATGCCATTACCGGACAGCGTTACCGCCGTGCCCCCCAGCAGCGGCGGCACGCTGAGCACCGCGCCAGTCTGGATGTTGAGGGTCACGCCACTGGTATTGTCGTTCAGCACATTGGTATTGGACCCGGTCGCACAGGTAATCACCGTACCTGCGGGGGTGCATGCCGCGAATGCCGACCCACTGGCCAAAGTCGCGGTCAACGCCAGCGCCAACCGGTGCGCTTTCAGACCCGGCAGCTGTCGTTCTGTTGATTTACCGCCTCCCGTCGGATTCTGGGTGATTTCCGAGGCCACCTGCATCACGCCAAGGGCACGGTTGAAGACCAGACGGTAAATGCGGTTCATCGGTAAATCTCCATGAAATGACCGGTGGCACAGCAGGCAGGTTTTTTTGAGGTGATGTCGTCCCGCCCTGCTCCACCTTGGGAACAAGACCTGCGGTAACAACCTTGGAAAACAATCACACTTTCACGTCAGAGCGCTGCAGGAACTGCGTGCCCCTGCACATCCGTCATCGCGAAAACTCCCCGGTTTCGCTTGACGAATGGGCGCACTGTGCGACCGCCACCGCCAGCACCACGTGAATCCGGCACGTTATTTTCATGATGGCCGTCAAATAATCACGGCAGTCGTCACGACTTTGCCGAAAATGCATATTCTCTTGTTCTGGCAAAACGGGAATATCCCTATTCCCGTCGTACCCGTTACCGGCCTCAGCTGCTGGAGAGTTTCATCAGCACCAGGCCAGAAACGATAAGCGCCGCTGCGCCAATCCGCATCGGGCTGACCTGCTCGCCCAGAAACACGATGCCGACCACGAAGGCACCGACCGCGCCGATGCCGGTCCAGATCGTATAAGCGGTGCCCAGCGGCAGGCTGCGCATGGCGACAGCCAGCAGCCAGAAGCTGGCGATCATGCCGACGATGGTGATGACGGTGGGGGTGAGTTTGGTGAAGCCTTCAGACTGCTTCATCGACACGGCCCAGACGATTTCCAGCAGGCCGGCAAACAACAGATAGATCCAGGCCATGACAGCCCTCCTTTGGTAGGGCCAGGCCGTCCTGGTCATTGAATCCCGATGTGGGGGAGGTCGTTCCTCCTGCGGCCGGATTCTAGCAACGGCGGCAGCCACGGGCCGATGCCGCGGCCAGAGGGTTACATCAGATTCAGCGCGTGAAGCTGGCGTCAGCACCCCTGCCTGCGCTAGAATGCGCGTCTGCCATCGGTCAACTGATGCGCAGTCCGGCTGTGGTCTCCGGCGCACGACGCGCTGCTTCCCCTGATCCGTGAATCGGCCGCCTCCGGGCGGCCAACGTCTCTATGGTGGCCCCGTCGGCCCCTCGCGACGCTAGGTCGAAAACTCCGCCAGGGCCGGAAGGCAGCAACGGTATCGATCGACGCGGGCGCCGAGGTCAGCCGGCGGGGCCACCGCCTTTTCAGGCGATACCCCGCCCCTGCTAGATGCCAACCTTGGTTGGCGTCCTTCGCCGGGCATGGCCGGGCGCTACCGTGCCTCGGGCGTCCCCTGATGGAACACCAGACGCCACCCGTGCGCATGCAGACGCCACAGCGAGCTGCGCAGCACCCAGCGCTGCGGTTGGCCATCGACGTGATAGCGACTGCGGTAACGCACCTGGGCCAGCCCCTCTGCCAGCATCCACACGGCGTACTGATCCGACTCGATCACCACCTGCGCACGCTCCAGCGGGATCTCTTCCAGCGCGGCCTCACGGCCGTAGCACTGGCCGGAGCTGCCGATCTCGCTGAAATCCTCATCCAGCAATGCCGCCAAGCGCTCATGATCTGCACGCACCTGGGGGGAGTGCAGCGCGCGTTCCAGCCCCTCCAGTTCGGCGGCCAGCGCCGGCGTTGCGGCGTGGCCAGCGTTGTTCACGGCGGATCCTGCGCCAGTACGTGCGGGGCAGTCGGCGTGGCCAGCACTACGCACTGGCCGGGCTGTGCCACCCGGTGCCCGCGCGCGGCCAGAGCCTGGCCATCGGCCACGCTGGCGTAGTGGTACAGCATCATCCGTGCCTGCAGCTCGGCGCTGTACTCGCGTTCCAGGTCATCCACCCCGGTGTGCGAAGGATTGCCATGCAACCCGCAATCGTGGGCGATCAGCTCATTGTCATTGGCAAAGCGCGCCAGCATTTCCGGAATCGGCCGGGTATCGCCGCTCCAGGTCAGCGCGCCCTGCAGGCGCAGGCCATAGGCCGTCTCCGGCCAGTGGTGGCGCACCGGGAACACTTCCAGGCGCACGCCCTCGTGCCAGAACGCATCGCCCACCACGATCAGCTGGAAGGCATCCCAGAAGTTGGCGCCGCCCTCGGCCAGCACGTTCGGGTAATCGCCGATGCGCTTGTGCAGCAGCGGCACCACGGTGGCCGGCACGTACAGGCGCACCTTGCCGCGCCGTTGCGCGCTGAAGAAGGTGTCCACGAACAACCGTTCGAAACCCGCCACGTGGTCCAGGTGTACATGGGTGACGAACAGCGCCTGCGGCATATGCCCGTAGTGCGCCTTGAAGGCGGTCAGGCCTTCACCACCACAGTCGATGGTCAGCCACGGCCGACCATCACGCTCGATCACCGACATCGGCGAACCCAACTCGACCGCCGACGCATTGCCGACGCCGAGGAAACGCAACGACCAGTCCATCAGGTGCCCCGGTTCCAGGCCATGTCATAGGCGCGACGCAGGCGCGCGTAGTCTTTTTCCACGTCTTCCACGCTGCGTTCGCCGCGCAGCTTGATCAGCGAGCGCAACAGGCGCTTGAGATTGCGCTCGCGCCAGGCCGTGGCCGGGATGCGGATCACCCCGCGATCGAAGTCGATCAGCCAGCCGTGGCCGTTGCCGTCGAACAGGATGTTGTGCGCATTGAGATCGGCATGGTCCAGGCCGGCACGGTGGAAGCGCGCGATCATCCGCCCGGTTTCCTCCCACGGCGCACCGCGCCCAGCCACCAGTGCGCGGTCGGCCAGCGAGCGTACCCCTTCGATCCGTTCCATCAGGATCGCGGCGCGGTAGCGCAGCCCCTCACGCATGTAGTAGGCGGCAATCGGCCTGGGCACCGGCAGTTTCTTCTCGCGCAGTGCGCGCATCAGCCGGAATTCGGCAAAACTGCGGGTCCGGTCTGCCCCCCGCCAGATGTACTGGTCATGGCTGATCCGGGCCGCCAGCCCCCCGCGCAGGTAGTGCCGCAGCACGCTGGGACCGAACGGCGCATCCACGAACCAGGCGCTGCCGCGGCCGCCTTCACCCACCGGCCGGGCCTTGCCGGCCCAGTGCTGTGGCGAGAACAGACCGATGTCGGCTTGCCGCAGCCGCTCGCGGTCGAACAGAATGGCCCCGATGCCGCGACCCTCGCGGCATGGCGTCAGCGCTTCATTGGCGTCGAATGCGACCATTCCTTTGAGTCTAACAACACATGGCATCAGCGTCCTCCTCCTTGTGTCTTCTGCGCCTGTCCGCTCTTGGCGATGTGACCCACGTAGTGCCGCTGGTGCGCACCCTGCAGGCCGCGCGCCCGGATACGCCGATCCACTGGATCATCGACAAGGTCGGGCAGAAGCTGCTTGATGGCCTGCCGGGCGTCATCTTCCATGCCTACGACAAGAAGACCGGCATGGCCGGGGTGAAAGAACTGCGCAAGCAGCTGCCGCCCGGGCGTTTCGAGGCCCTGCTGCAGATGCAGGTGGCGTTCCGCGCGAACGTGCTGTCCGCCTTCATTCCTGCCGAGCGCCGCATCGGTTACGACCGCAGCCGCTCCAAGGACCTGCACGGCCTCTTCATCAACGAACGCATCGCTGATCGCCCGGGCATCCATGTGCTCGATGCCATCGGCAGCTTCTGCGAGCCGCTGGGCCTGCGCCAGACCGACGTCAGCTGGGACCTGGCCGTGCCGCAGGCAGCCTATGACTGGGCCGCTGCGCAATGGCAGGACGACGGCCGGCCGGTGCTGATGATCTCGCCCTGCTCCAGCCACGTGCGCCGCAACTGGTACGCCGACCGCTATGCCGAGGTGGCCAACCATGCCGTCGCGCGCGGCTGGCGGATCGTGCTGTGCGGTGGTCGCAGCGAACTGGAACGCAGCATGGCCGACGCCATCCTGGCCCAGCTGGACGTTCCGGCGCTGGACCTGGTCGGCAAGGACACGCTCAAGCAGTTGCCGGCATTGCTGGCCCGCGCCAACCTGGTGATGACGCCGGACTCGGGCCCGATGCACATCGCCAACGCGATGGGCACCAAAGTACTGGGCCTGCATGCGGCCAGCAACCCGAACCGCAGCGGCCCGTACTCGGACCGCCGCTACTGCGCGGACCGCTACGACGACGCAGCGCGCAAGTACCTGGGCAAGCAGGCAGCCGACCTCAAGTGGGGCACCAAGATCGAATTCGATGACGTGATGGAATTGATCACCGTCGAGGACGGCATTGCCGCGTTCGAACGCTACGTGGCCGACCATCTGGGCTGAGTGGCGGACCGGGCGGCTGAGCCGTGTCTGATGGGCGCGGACCTTGGTCCGCGCCGTCCCGCAGCCCGGTGGCTGCATCCACGCATGGCGTGGATCTACGGCATCGGGTTACGTGGGATTACGCGCGCTGCGTGTAGTCCTGGTAGGACTTCTCTTCCACATAGGCCGAGCCCAGCGCCAGGTTGATCGCCTTCTTGATCCGCGCGCGTTCGTCGTTGCGCAGGTACACGCTGCGCGCCAGGTCGATGAACCCCTGATCGAAGGCCTGCGCCTTGTCCTTCAGGCGGATGTCGTCCTCGATCTCCCACAGCTGCTCGTTGACCGTCTTCAGCTCAGCACGCAGCTTGGCGATGTCCTTCACTGCCGCCGGGTGCGCCATCCAGGTGGTTTCCAGCGCGGACAGCTCCTTGCGTACGTTGGCCAGCTTGCCTTCGTCACTGATGCGCTCGGACTTGATCTGCAGGATCGAGATCTTGTCCAGCAGCTCGCCGAATGAAACGGGGACGAGGATTTCAGCGGTCATCGAGGGAGCTCCAGCAGGTGATGGGATACATGGTAACCCGCCGCATGCAAACGGCATCCACGCATGGCGTGGATCTACTGATCTGCCTGGAGGACCAAGCCCCTCTGTTGAGGGGCTGCCCCGACAGGGGCGGGGAGAGGCCGGCAAAGGGAGGGGCCCATTCGTTGCGCAGCAACGTATGGGGCGAAGCGCGCAAAGCGCACTTCGCATCCCCGCGCCAGATTAAAAAAGAAGGGCTGCCTTTCGGCAGCCCTTCTTTTTTAATCTGGCGGAGAGGGGGGATTGCGGGGTGCATCCATGCACCCCGCCCTTGCGCGCTGCGCGCTCCAGGGCCAGCCTGCGGCTGTCCGGTTCTGCTCCTGCAGAACCGTCGAACCCCGTCGGGCCTTCTCATCCCCCCGCAGGGTCGGCGCAGATCATTGCTGCATGCGTGTGCACTGCGCGAACGCGGGCCATGAAAAAAGCCGCCCCATGGGACGGCTTTTTTCTTTATCTGGCGGAGAGGGGGGGATTCGAACCCCCGAGGCGCTATAAACGCCTGCCTGATTTCGAGTCAGGTACATTCAACCGCTCTGCCACCTCTCCAGATGTTCCCCGGCGAACCGGGGACGCGCATCATACGAGGAAGCGCGGCTGACGACAAGTCATTACGCCCGATGAAGTGAAATTTTCCTGACTGCATGGCTTGCCGGATGTCCGCTTGGCCGTGATGATGCCGTTCTCCCCGGCATTACCCCGTCCCCAGCAGCCACCATGATCGAATTCGGACATCTCACCCACCCCGGCCTGCGCCGCGAGCTCAACGAGGACACCTATTACGGTGACGGCGAGCTGGCCCTGTGGCTGGTGGCCGACGGCATGGGCGGGCACGCCTGCGGCGAGGTGGCCAGTGCACTGGCGCGCGAGACCATCGTCCGCGAGATCCGCCGTGGCGCGCCGTTGGCGCAGGCGATCCGCACGGCCGATGAAGAGATCATCCGCGCCTCGCGCCGGCGCAACGACAGCCTGCCGATGGGCACGACCGTGGTCGCTGCACGGGTACAGGGCAATCGCTACGAAGTCGCCTGGGTCGGCGACAGCCGCGCCTATCTGTGGCGCGATGGCCAGCTTGCCCAGCTCAGCCAGGACCACAGCGTGGTGCAGGAACTGGTCGCGCAGGGCAACCTGACCGCCGAGCAGGCGCGCGCCCATCCGCACCGCAACGTGGTCACCCAGGCACTGGGCGTCACCGACCCGGCACACCTGAACGTGGCAACCACCAGCGGCGAGCTGCGGCCGGGCATGCAGTTGCTGCTGTGCAGTGATGGCCTGACCGAGGAAGTGGATGATCGCGGCATCGCCCGCACTCTCGCCTTCGACGATGCCAGCGCGCAGGAATGCGTGGACAGCCTGGTCGCCACCGCCCTCGACGGCGGTGGTTCGGACAACATCACTGTGATCCTGGTGAGGTGCCACTGAGCAACGGCATCCACGCATGGCGTGGATCCGGTAGTGCCGGCCGCTGGCCGGCAACCTCAAGAACCGCAGCGTATCGAAAATTCCGGCCAGCGGCCGGCACTACACGCTAGCGGCCTCTTCCACCTTCGGGCCGTCCCACAATGCGTGGCCGGCCTTCTTGCGCAACCGCTCCAGACGCGCCGCATGCGCTTCCTGTTCCGACGGCGTGGCCACCACGCGCGGGCGCGGCAGCAGCTTGGACGCATCGAACGCCTGCAACGCCGCGGCACCGCCGGCATCGTCATCGCCCAGCCCGAAGCCGATCTCCTCCTGGCCCGAGGTCAGCGCGATGTACACATCGCCCAGGATCTGCGCATCCAGCAGACCGCCATGCAGGGCGCGGTGCGAGTTGTCCACGCCCAGCCGCTTGCACAGGGCATCGAGCGAGTTGCGCTGACCCGGGAAACGCTCGCGCGCCAGCGCCAGGGTATCGATCACCGTGCAGCGGTCGGTGATCTTCCCGTACTGCTCGCCGAGCAGGGACAGCTCGTTGTCGAGGAAGCCCAGATCGAACGCCGCGTTGTGGATGATCAGCTCGGCGCCATCGATGAAGGCCAGGAACTCCTCCACGACCTGCGCGAACTCCGGCTTGTCGGCCAGGAATTCCAGGGTCAGGCCGGTGACTTCCTGCGCGCCCTGTTCGAATTCGCAGTCAGGCTTCAGGTACTGGTGATAGGTGTTGCCGGTCGGGCGGCGCTTGAACAACTCGACGCAGCCGATTTCGACGACGCGGTTGCCCTTCTTCCACTCCAGGCCGGTGGTTTCGGTATCAAGGATGATCTGACGCATGGGCTCAGTTTACCGGGCTGCCGTCGCGGATCTGGATCGCGGCGTTGCGGGCCAGGGTATCCACGCGTTCATTGTCCGGGTCGCCGGAGTGGCCTTTCACCCAGCGCCAGTCGATCTGGTGTCGCAGCGTGGCTGCCTGCAGGCGCTCCCACAGTTCACGGTTCTTCACCGGATCACCGCCGGCGGTCTTCCAGTTCTTGCGGATCCAGCCCGGCAGCCACTGGGTCAGGCCCTGCCGTACATACTGCGAATCGGTGTAGAGGACGATCTCGCAGGGTTCGGTCAGCGACTCCAGGCCGGAAATGGCCGCCATCAGCTCCATCCGATTGTTGGTGGTATGCGCTTCACCACCGCTCAGTTCGCGCTCATGCCCCTTGTAACGCAGCAGCGCCGCCCAGCCGCCGGGGCCGGGATTGCCGAGGCAGGAACCGTCGGTGTGGATTTCGATGGTTTTCAATACAACTCCAGATCAGGTAGCAACGGTGCCGTGCCAGCGCACGGGCAACGGGGTTGGCCCGGGCAGGGCCAGCGTGCGTTTTTCGGCGTGGAACAGACAGGCCGCGCGCAGGGGGGCCCAGCCGCCGCGACGGCGGCTGCCGGCACCCTGCCACATCGGCCCCAGGTAGCGCGTGTCCTCGCATTCCAGCCCGTGGCGCTGCAGCAGCTGGCGGATCCGCTGCGGCGTGCGCACCGCCAGCCCGTGCTGGCGCCAGCGGGTGCGGAACGGGCTGAACGGATTGAGGCTGGTCAGCCACAGATGGCCGCCGGGCATCAACACGCGCTCGCATTCGTCCAGCAGATGGTCGGCATCACCGACGGTCACATGCTGCAGCACGATGGCGTTGACGCTCTCGTTGGGCAGCGGCAACGGCAGTGCGCAGCGGGTATCGCCAGCGTAGCCAGTGCCCTCGCGATGCAGGCGCAGGCCACGCCCGCCCAGCTGCGCATCAGCCAGCCAGGCGGCGCTGGGGGCGATCCACAACCAGGGCCGGGTCGGCAGCAGCGACAGCTGCGGCAGCAGCAGTTGCCGTTCGAGCACGCGCAAGGCCTCCGCCGGTTCGCTGTCGAACCACGGGGCCTGGCTCGCTTGACGGGTGCTCTGCAGCGCGGGCATGGTCCAATTCTATGCGACTGACTGCCCTGCCCGCATTTGCGGACAACTACATCTGGATGCTGATCGCCGACGACGGTGCTGCCGTGGTCGTCGATCCCGGTGACGCTGCGCCGGTACTGGCGCTGGCTGCGCAGGGGGTGCGCGTGGACACCATCCTGCTCACCCACCACCACGACGACCACATCGACGGAGTGCCGGCATTGCAGGCGCGTTTCCCCGGCGTGCGCGTGGTTGCACCGGTCGAAGAGCGCATCCCGATGGCCACCGAGCGGGTCGGTGAAGGTGAACGTGTTCAGGCACTGGGCCAGATGTTCCACGTACTATCCGTCCCCGGGCACACCCGCAGCCACATCGCGTTTCACACCGCTGAACAGCTTTTCAGCGGAGATTCGTTGTTCAGCCTGGGCTGTGGACGCCTGTTCGAAGGTACGCCGTCCCAGCTGCTGGCATCGATGCGCAAGCTGGGTGCCCTGCCCGCGCAACTGCTGCTGTGTTGCGCTCACGAGTACACCGTGTCAAATGCCGTCTTCGCGCGGCATGTCGACCCCGCCAACGCTGCCTTGTTGCAGCGCCAAGAGGAGGCTTTGGCCATGCGCCGCGATGACCGTTCCACCCTGCCAGTATCCCTGGCCGATGAAATTGCCTGTAATCCGTTCCTGCGTACCCACACTGCGCCCATCCGCGCGGCCGTGTCGGCGCACCTGGGGCGCGAGGTCGTGGACGACGTCGACGTCATGGCCGGTCTCCGGCACTGGAAAGACGGCTTCCGCGCATGAGTCGCCGAAGTCTGCCGCTGGCCCTGGGTCTTGTCCTGGGGTTGGCCGGAACTGCCGGCGCACAATCGCTGGGCGCCGGCATCAGCCAGAACCTGACCGCCGCCTCGGCCCTGCCGCTGGATCCGTCGACGCTGCCGGCCGCATCGGTACGCAACGGCCAGGAGATCTTCTCCAGCTTCCGCGACGGCCTGGCTGAACCGAGCTGCGACGCCGAGGCCACCAGCCCGCGCTGGCAGAAGCAGTTCGCCCACGCCCCTTCGCGGCTGGCCAACCAGGATGACGACGCGCTGGTGCTGTTCGGCTATGTGGTCGAAGAGCTGCGCAAAGCCAACCTGCCCACCGAATTCGCCCTGATTCCGTTCGTCGAAAGCGGCTACCGGCCCAATGCCCGCAACGGCAGCGGCCCAACCGGCCTGTGGCAGTTCATCGCCACTACCGCTCGCAACCATCGCGTGCCGATGAGCAACAACTACGACGGCCGACTGTCGGCAGTGGAGTCCACCCAGGCTGCCGTGCGCTACCTGAAGACCCTGCATGGCATGTTCGGCGGCGACTGGCGCCTGGCCACCATGGCCTACAACGCTGGCGAGTACCGCGTGCTGCAGTCCATGCGCAAGGCCGGCATGAACGCGCAGAACGCCAAGCCGGCCGGCTTGCCCGGACTGTCGCCGGTCACTCACGCCTATGTCGAGAAGCTGCATGCCCTGGCCTGCGTGCTGGAAGACGTGGAAGACCAGCCGGGCGTGATGGCCTCGCTGGACCGCACCGTACCGGTGCTGAAGGACCACACCCTGCCGGCGGGCACCAGCGTCCAGCAGTGGGCCGCCCAGCGCGCCCTGGACCCGGCGAAGATCGCCCGCTTGAACCCGGCACTGGCCGCCGGCAACCGTCCGTCGGGCACCGCACGCGTACTGGCCCCGGTCTCAGCGTCCAACGCGGACGTTGCCGACATCGCCAGCACGGCCGTGGCCACCGCACTGGCCAGCACCGCCAGCGCCGCGCCGAGCCCGCAGGTGGCAAAGGTGGTCGCGTCGGCTGCTGATCGCCCGCGCAACCGTCGCCACACCGTGCGCAACGGCGAATCGGCCTGGACCATCGCCCGTCGCTACGGCATGCCGGTCAAGGCACTGCTGTCGCTGAATGGCTTGAGCGGCAGCAGCGTGCTGAAGCCAGGCGCGGTACTGCGCGTCGAAGATTGAGGTCGGTGCGGCGCTGACGCGCGGTTTCCGGCCAACGGCGGAGCCCCTCGCGGGTGGCCGCAACAGCAATCATGAGTTGGGACGAGCGAGGTGGGCCCACGGGGGACGCCGTGAACCCATCCTTGGGGGCTTGGCCGCGGCATCCATGCCGCGGACACCCCCGCGCGCCCACCCCGCCCGTCCCCTGATAGTTTCTGGTGGCACCCACGGATTAGAAGATGAAGAGCAGGAGCAGACGCGTGTCACTTCTGGTAGCGGCCGACCTTGGTCGGCACTCATTGCTCGGGTCACGGTTTGATCGAGGTTGCGACAACAAAAAAGGCCCGGCAATGCCGGGCCTTTTTGTTCCTGCTCACCAGAGGGCTTACAGGTTCGCTTCGGTGGTCTGGATCAAGAACTGCTTGCGCATCGCCTCGATGTAGGCCTTGGCCGCAGCCATGCCGTCGATCTGGCTCAGCTGGTCCTTCAACTGCTTCTGCTGCTCGGCGGTCACTTCCTTGATGTCGCCCGGGTTGACCTTGTTCACCGCGAAGACCAGTGCATGGCCATTGACGTCGATCTTGCCGTAGCTCGGCTTGCCTTCGGCAGGCAGCGGGGCGCTGAAGATCGCGCGGTTGATCTCCGGGGTCGGCACCGGCTGGCTGCGCGGCAGGCCCGGCATCGGGCTCAGCTGCAGCTTCTCGCTGGCAGCCAGCGACTGCAGAGTCGCGCCCGCCTTCAGCTTGGCCAGCAAGGCATCAGCGGCCTTGTCACCGGCCTGGCGCTGGCGGTCGGCACGGATCGCGGCGATCACCTGCTCACGCGCCTTGTCCAGCGGCATCGCCTGCTCGGGGGTATGCGCGGCAACACGGATCACCACGCTGTGGTTGCTGCTGCCACCCAGCGCGATCGGATCGCTGGCGGTACCGTCCTGCACCAGCAGGTCAGAGAAGGCGGCACGCAGCACCGCCGGATCCGCGGCAATGCCGGTGGCGGTGGTGCGCGTGATCGGGCCCAGCGTCTGCATGGGCAGGCCGACATCCTTGGCGGCTGCAGCCAGGTCGCTCGGGCTCTTGTTGATGGCATCAACCAGGCGACCAGCCAGATCGTTGAAGCCGCGCTCGCCGTCGGCCTTCAACTGCTCGGCAGCCAGCGTGTCACGCACTTCCTCGAACGACTTGCCCTGGCCACCACGAACCGCAGCGACCTTGATGATGTGATAGCCGAAGTCGGTCTTGACCGGGCCGATCACTTCACCGGCCTTGGCGCCAAACAGCGCGTCTTCAAACGGCTTGACCATCGCGCCACGTTCCACCCAACCCAGGTCACCGCCCTGCGCCTTGGAACCGGGATCTTCCGAATTCGCCTTGGCCAGCGCGGCAAAGTCGGCACCTGCCGCCTTCGCTTCGACAGCCAGCTTGGCGGCCTTGGCTTCAGCACCGTCGCCGGTGATCAGGATGTGCGCCGCCTGACGCTGTTCCGGCGTGGTGAACTTGGCCTTCTCGTCGTCGTAGCGCTTGCGCAGGGTCGCCTCGTCGGCCGCGGTCGGCGCCGGCAGGTTCGCACCGTTGAGCTCGACATATTCCAGCGACACCGACTCGGCCTGGCGGAAGTCCTTGCCATGGCTGTCGTACCACTGCTTGATCTGCGCATCGGTCACCGGCGCGGTATCCACCGGAACTTCCGGAAGCGCGGCCAGTTCCACATCGCGGGTTTCGCCCAGCAGCTTCAACAGACGCTCGGTCTCGGCCTGGGTGACAAAGCCGGAATTCTGCAGGCCCGACGGGATCACCGACTGCTGCAGGCTTTCACGCACCAGTTCCTGGAACTGCGTCGGCGTGCGCGGCGGATTGCCACCGGCCAGGGCCAGACGGTAATTGCTCTCGCTGAACTTGCCATCGGCGCCCAGGAAGCCCGGGATGGTGGTGATGTATTCGCGCACAGCGCCGTCGCCAATCACGACACCGGCCTGCTCACCGACCAGGCGCACGACCTGCTCGTCGATCAACTGGTCGAGTACGGCCAGCTTGTTCTCGGTGCTTTCGAACGCGCGCGGGTCGAAGTTCTCGCCCTGCTGCTGGCGTTCGCGCATGCGTTCCTGTTCGAAACGGGTGCGGAAGTCCTGTGCGCTGATCTCATGGTGCTGCCACATCATGCGCACCGGCCACCAGGACGGTGCCGAGCGCCACCAGGTCGGCGGTGCCGAAACCTTGGCGACGTTCTGTGCGCCGACGCCACCGAGGTAGCTGTTGTCGATGACGAACAGGAACGGAATCATCAGCAGCCCCAGGATCACGGTAACGATCCAGCCTGAGGTCTTGTCGCGGAGTTTCTGCAGCATGGTGAGGAATCACAAGGCTTGATTGGCGAGCCCGGCAGTGTAACCCGCTTCGCGGCGTGGACCAAAAGCAGTGCCGGCGGGGCCTGGCGCCACCCTGGCCAGGCGATCGACACGATCGCGCGCATCAAACGATGAAAACGACGCAAAGAAAAAGCCCCCGACTTGCGTCGAGGGCTCTTAGAGTTGGCGGAGCGGACGGGACTCGAACCCGCGACCTCCGGCGTGACAGGCCAGCATTCTAACCAGCTGAACTACCGCTCCGCGCTTGAAACTTTGCAGGCGCTCAGTATATCCGAAGACTTCCTGAAAACCTACCCCGCTGAACACTTTTTTCAAAGTTTTTTCACGAGGATTTAAGAGTTTTGCAATGGCGGAGCGGACGGGACTCGAACCCGCGACCTCCGGCGTGACAGGCCAGCATTCTAACCAGCTGAACTACCGCTCCGTATTGCAGACCTCTTTGTTTTCTCTGCAACCGGGTGGTTGGAGAGAAAACAAGGCCCCCAGCTTTTCGGCCGGGGGCCTCGTTGAAAATGGCGGAGCGGACGGGACTCGAACCCGCGACCTCCGGCGTGACAGGCCAGCATTCTAACCAGCTGAACTACCGCTCCACATTTCAAACTTACCGCGGTGCTGTGGTGGGTGCTGAGGGTTTCGAACCCCCGACCCTCTCCGTGTAAAGGAGACGCTCTACCGCTGAGCTAAGCACCCCAGCGAGCCGCTTAGTTTACAGCATCCTTCAGGGCCTTACCAGCCTTGAACGACGGATTCTTCGAAGCAGCGATCTTGATGGTGTCGCCGGTCTTCGGGTTGCGGCCGGTGCGGGCAGCACGGTCGCGGACCTGGAAGGTACCGAAGCCAACCAGGGTGACCGCATCGCCGTCCTTCAGCGCCTTGGTGACGGCAGCAACGACGGCATCGACAGCGCGGCTGGACTCGGCCTTGGTCAGGTCGGCAGCTTCAGCAACGGCATCGATCAATTCGGTCTTGTTCATTCTTTACAACTCCTTTGGCGGTGGGTTCCGCGTATTCGACAGGGAAGCAACCGCACGACGTCTGCATGCGGTTGCCATGTGGAAACGGTTCGCCGAATTCAGTGAGCGCTGACTGCGATCACTCATTCGCGAGTGCTGCTTTTATACCAGCGGCCCTACCCCCACGCAAGCTGGAAAGCCAGCAACGACGCGGGTTTCAAGCATTTCGACAGGACGCATCAATGCTTGACGCGGGCGTTTCCACTCGGTTTGGCCTTGCTGCGCACCGTGACGCGCTGCGCACTCTTGCGCGTCTTCTTCGGTGCCAGCGGACGTTCCAGTGCCAGATCGAGCACTTCATCGATGTACTTCACCGGCACGATCTCCAGATCGCGGGTGACGTTGGCCGGAATGTCAGCAAGATCCTTGCGGTTCTCATCAGGGATGATCACCGTGCGGATTCCGCCGCGCAGGGCCGCCAGCAGCTTCTCCTTCAGGCCGCCGATCGCGGTGACGCGACCACGCAGGGTGATTTCGCCGGTCATCGCCACATCGGCGCGCACGGCCACCTTGGTCAGCATCGACACCAGCGACGTCACCATCGCCGCACCGGCGCTGGGGCCATCCTTCGGCGTCGCACCATCGGGCACATGCAGATGCACGTCGTGCTTCTGCAGGAAGTCCGCGTCGATACCGAAGCGCTCGGCGCGCGAACGCACCACCGACAACGCCGCCGACGCCGATTCCTTCATCACGTTGCCGAGCTGGCCGGTCAGGATCAGCTGGCCCTTGCCCGGTACCAGCGTCGATTCGATCTGCAGCAGATCGCCACCGACTTCGGTCCACGCCAGGCCCGTGACCAGGCCGATCTCGTTCTCTTCTTCGGCGCGGCCGAAGTCGAAGCGACGCACGCCCAGGTACTTGTCCAGGTTCTTGCTGGACACGCTCACCAGCGCCTTGGACTTGCGCGCGCCCTTCTTCGCCTTCGCCACCGGCTGCGGTCCACCCAGCGCGATCTCCTTCACCACCTTGCGGCAGATCTTGGCGATTTCGCGTTCCAGGTTGCGCACGCCGGATTCGCGCGTGTAGTAGCGCACGATGTCCTGGATCGCATCGCTGCCGATCTCCAGCTCTTCCGGCTTCAGGCCATTGGCCTTGATCTGCTTGGGAGCCAGGTAACGGGTGGCGATGTTGAGCTTCTCATCCTCGGTGTAACCGGGGATGCGGATCACTTCCATGCGGTCCAGCAGCGGACCCGGAATGTTGAGCGAGTTCGAGGTGGCCACGAACATCACTTCGGACAAGTCCAGGTCCACTTCCAGGTAGTGGTCGTTGAACGCGTTGTTCTGCTCGGGGTCGAGCACTTCCAGCAGCGCCGAAGACGGATCGCCGCGGAAGTCCATCGACATCTTGTCGATCTCGTCCAGCACGAACAGCGGGTTCTTGCTGCCAACCTTGTTGAGGTTCTGCACGATGCGGCCCGGCATCGAACCGACATAGGTACGACGGTGGCCACGGATCTCGGCTTCGTCGCGCACGCCGCCCAGCGACATGCGCACGAACTTGCGGTTGGTGGCCTTGGCGATGGACTGGCCCAGCGAGGTCTTGCCCACGCCCGGCGGTCCGACCAGGCACAGGATCGGGCCCTTCATCTGCTTCACACGCGACTGCACCGCCAGGTATTCAAGGATGCGTTCCTTGACCTTCTCCAGACCGTAGTGATCGGCATCGAGGGTGTCCTGCGCGGCCTTGAGGTCCTTGCGCACCTTGCTGCGCTTCTTCCACGGCACGCCCAGCAGCCACTCCAGGTAGTTGCGCACGACCGCTGCTTCGGCGGACATCGGCGACATCTGCTTGAGCTTGTTGAGCTCGTTGCGCGCCTTGGTTTCCACCGGCTTGGGCATGCCCGCTTCGGCAATCTTGCGCGCCAGCTCTTCCAGCTCACCCGGCGCGTCGTCAAGGTCACCCAGCTCCTTCTGGATGGCCTTCATCTGTTCGTTGAGGTAATACTCGCGCTGGCTCTTTTCCATCTGCGACTTCACGCGGCCGCGGATGCGCTTTTCCATCTGCTGCACGTCGATCTCGCCGTCGACCAGACCAACCAGCATCTCCAGGCGTTCGCCCACGGCCAGCGTTTCCAGCAGGCGCTGCTTGTCCGACAGCCGCACGCTGATATGCGCGGCGATGGTGTCGGCAAGGCGCGTCGGCTCATCGATGCCGGCCAGGGTCTGCAGCAGCTCCGGCGGCAGCTTGCGGTTGGTCTTGACGTACTGCTCGAACAGCGACATCAGCGAGCGGGCGATCGCCTCGATCTCGCGCGGCTCACGTGCATCGGTAGCGTCGATTTCCACGGCCTGGCCGTGCAGCGATCCATCACGCTCGCTGACGCTGGTCACCTGCACGCGTGACAGGCCTTCGACCAGCACCTTGATGGTGCCGTCGGGCAGCTTCAGCAGCTGCAGCACCTGCGCCAGGGTGCCGACCTGGTAGAGGTCGGCGGCCTGCGGGTCATCGGTCTCGGCCGACTTCTGCGCCAGCAGCAGGATGCGCTTGTCCGCTTCCATTGCCTGTTCCAGCGCATGCATGGACTTGTCGCGGCCGACGAACAGCGGGATGACCATGTGCGGGAATACCACTACGTCGCGCAGCGGCAGGACCGGCAGGTCGAGGGTCTCACTTGGGGAACGGGCCATGGGGGCTCCAGGGAAGGGGAAAACCGTCTCCGGGAGGGCATCTTCCGGAGACAAAAAAAGCCGATGGCCCCGTTATGGGGCCATCGGCTTTCAGATGCAAGACGTTCCGAGAAAATTCTTTCTATTCAACAAGTTGAAAGGATCATTCGGCGCCAGCGGCCTTCTGTTCAGGGGCCGGCGGGGTCTGGTAGATCAGGTACGGCTCAGACTTGTGCTCGATCACCGATTCATCCACGACAACCTTGCTGACGTTTTCCTGCGACGGCAGGTCGTACATGGTGTCCAGCAGCACCGATTCGACGATGGTACGCAGGCCACGTGCACCCGTCTTGCGCTTGAGCGCCTTCTTGGCGATGGCCGACAACGCGTCCGGACGGAACTCCAGCTCGACGTTCTCCATCTCGAACAGCTTCTTGAACTGCTTGGTGATGGCGTTCTTCGGCTCGGTCAGGATGCGGATCAGGGCCGGCTCGTCCAGCTCCTCCAGGGTCGCGACCACCGGCAGGCGGCCCACGAACTCGGGAATCAGGCCGAACTTGATCAGGTCTTCCGGCTCGACTTCGGCCAGCACCTTGCCCACTTCCTGCTTGCGCTCGCTGCTCTTCACCTTGGCACCGAAACCAATGCCGCCGGCGTCGTTGGAACGCTGCTGGATCACCTTGTCCAGCCCGGCGAACGCGCCGCCGCAGATGAACAGGATGTTCTTGGTGTCCACCTGCAGGAATTCCTGCTGCGGATGCTTGCGCCCACCCTGCGGCGGAACGCTGGCCACGGTGCCTTCGATCAGCTTCAACAGGGCCTGCTGCACGCCTTCGCCGGACACATCGCGGGTGATCGACGGGTTCTCGCTCTTGCGCGAGATCTTGTCGATTTCATCGATGTAGACGATGCCCTGCTGTGCCTTCTCGACGTCGTAGTCGCACTTCTGCAGCAGCTTCTGGATGATGTTCTCCACGTCCTCGCCCACGTAACCGGCTTCGGTCAGCGTGGTGGCGTCGGCCATGGTGAACGGCACGTTGAGCAGGCGGGCCAGTGTTTCGGCCAGCAGGGTCTTGCCCGAACCGGTCGGACCGACCAGCAGGATGTTCGACTTCGCCAGCTCGACTTCGTCGTTCTTCTGGCGGCTCTCGATGCGCTTGTAGTGGTTGTACACGGCCACGGCCAACGTCCGCTTCGCGCGGTTCTGGCCGATCACGTACTGGTCGAGCACCTCGAGGATCTCGCGCGGCTTGGGCAGCGAACTGCGCGCCGACTGCGCCTTTTCCTCAAGTTCTTCACGGATGATGTCGTTGCACAGCTCCACGCACTCATCGCAGATGAACACGCTCGGACCGGCAATCAGCTTGCGCACTTCATGCTGGCTCTTGCCGCAGAAAGAGCAGTAGAGGATCTTGCCGGTGTCCGTGGAACGACCTTGGCGGTCTTCGCTCATGCTTCGCTTACCCAGTTACGCCGCCCGCTGAACGGGGGTTCGATTCGAGAATAACACAGGGCCGGAAGGACATCAGTCCATCCGACCCCGCAGGAACGGGGCCTGCCATGGCCCCGTGAGTGCCGGTCAGCCGGCCTGGATCGACTCTTCCGGACGACGCTCCAGGACCTGGTCGACCAGGCCGTAGGCGACCGCATCGACCGCGCTCTTGAAGTTGTCGCGCTCGGTATCACGCGCGATGGTCTCCAGCGACTGGCCGGTGTGCTTGGCCAGCACTTCGTTCAGGCGCGCACGCAGGGTCAGGATCTCGCGTGCGTGGATGTCGATGTCGGTGGCCTGGCCCTGGAAGCCGCCCAGCGGCTGGTGGATCATCACCCGCGAGTTCGGCAGCGCATAGCGCTTGCCGGCTGCACCGGAAGCCAGCAGCAGCGCGCCCATCGAGGCGGCCTGGCCGACGCAGATGGTGCTCACGTCCGGCTTGATGTACTGCATGGTGTCGTAGATCGCCATGCCGGCGGTGACCACGCCACCCGGCGAGTTGATGTAGATGCTGATGTCCTTTTCCGGGTTTTCCGCTTCCAGGAACAGCAGCTGCGCCACCACCACGTTGGCCATGTGATCGTCGATCGGGCCCACCAGGAAGATCAGGCGCTCCTTCAACAGGCGCGAATAGATGTCGTAGGCACGCTCGCCGCGGCTGGTCTGCTCGACCACCATGGGAACCATGTTCAGGGCTTTGGTTCGGTTGTCCATTTCGTGAGGTACCTATCTTGGGGGGAAACAACCCCGCGCCAGGGCTGGCGCGGGGCATCCGGGGATCCGCCCGGGATTACTGGCGGATCGCGTCCTGGAACGACAGCTTTTCTTCAGTGTGCTGGGCGCGCTCGGCGATCCAGTCGATCACCTGCTCTTCCATCACGCGGTTCTGCAGGCCAGACATCAGCTGGGGGTCGTTGCGGTACATCTCAATGACCTGTTCCGGCTCTTCATAGGTCGAGGCGATCAGGCGCATCGTTTCATTCAGGCGCTTCGGCTCCAGGCGCAGGTCGTTGCTGCGGGCCACTTCGCCGACCACCAGACCGACCAGCACGCGCTTGGCAGCAGCGTCCTTGAAGCCTTCGTGGGCATCGGCCGGGATCTCGCCCGGGTTGCGGCCGCTGCGGCGGATCTGCTCGACCTGCTGGGCCAGCATGGCGCGGGCTTCGTTCTCGACCAGGCGCGGCGGCATTTCCACCGAAGCGTAGGCCGCGATCAGCTGCTCGCCGACTTCACGACGCAGGCGATTCATCAGCGCGCCCTTGAGCTCGCGCTCGAGGTTGGCACGGATGTCGCTGCGGAACTGCTCGACGTCGCCGCCCTTCACGCCGAAGCTCTTGATGAAGGCTTCATCGACCGCCGGCACGACCGGCTCGGAGACGTCGGTGACCTTGACGGTGACCTGCACGGTCTTGCCCGCCAGCGCCGGCACGCGCCAGTCAGCCGGGAACTCGACGTCCAGGGTCTTCTCTTCGTCCTTGGTCATGCCGACCAGGCCCTGCTCGATGGTCTCGAACATCATGCCCTGGCCGAGCACGATGCTGCCCTTCTCGGTGCCTTCCGCCGGCAGGCGCTCGTCACCGGCCTGCGACCAGGTTTCCAGTGCAACCAGGTCGCCGTCCTGCGCGGCACGGGTAACCGGCGACCAGCTGCGACGCTGGGTCTGCAGGTTCTCGATCATCTGGTCGATGTCGGCATCGGTGATCTCGGCGGTGTGGCGCACGACGGTCAGCTTGCTGACGTCGATGTCACCGAAGTCCGGCACCACTTCGACGGTGGCCACGAAGGAGAACTCACCCTCGTCACCCTTGTCGATGCGCGGGCTGCCGACGATGCGCAGGTCGTGCTCGCGCACGGCCGCGTCGAAGGTTTCGCGCAGCAGGCCATCCAGCGCCTCGCCACGGACCTGCGCGCCGAAGCGCTGCTCGATCACCTTGGCCGGCACTTTGCCCGGACGGAAACCCTTGATACGGGTGGTGCGGGCGATTTCGCCCAGGCGGCCGTTGATGTGGCTCTGCAGACGGTCTTCCGGCAGCGAGAAGCTCAGGCGGCGTTCCAGGTTGCCGATGGTTTCGATCGAAGCTTGCATGTTGACTCCTGCCACCGGTGGCGCCCTGGCCCCCGGCTCGATGATGGATGAAACGGTTGTAAGGACACGACGTCGATGACGCGCCTGCTTGCCGCAGCCCTTTAGTTTCGCCCAATTCGGGCGGCGCCGCCAGCATGGCGGGGCGCAGGGGTTGACGCGGAATGCCCGACTGGGCGGGGGACGGGCCGGCCTGGTGCGAAAGGGGGGACTCGAACCCCCACGCCTTGCGGCACTGGAACCTAAATCCAGGGCGTCTACCAATTCCGCCACTTTCGCGTGGCCGGCTCAGGCGTTCATTGTTGCAGGCGGGGGCGGAAAGCGGAAGGCTTCCACAAAACTGAATACGACAAGAGGCGATGAAAGCGGCCCGGGCGGCGAATGCCGGCCCGGACCATCGGATCAGTGCGCGGGTTGCGCCGGCGCCGACGCCGCACCGTCGCTACCCTGCGCCGCATCACGCTTGCGGATCTCAAGCGTCGAGCCATCGTCGGAGCGCCTCAATTCAACCGCATCTGCGGGCACCCCCTCCCCCGTCGCCTGGGCTGGACGCATTGCCGTCGCTGCGTCGACCGGTTGCGCGGGGACATGCTCGGCATCGGCCGCGCGCTCCACTGTCTGCGCGTGATCCGGCGCGGCCCCGGCAGTGGCGGCGTCGTCCGCCCTGCAGCCCGACAGGGCGACCACCACCACGCTGGACAGGATCACGCCCACGCTCTTGTTGACTGCCATCGAAGCACTCCTCATGCATGCGCCTTCGGCGCGGAACACCTATTGGGAGCGATGCCGGCGGCAACCGGTGAGAAGCAGCTCACAGCATTGAACATGCCGATGACGCATTTGACGCTGATTTCAGCCGCGCTTCAGTAGATCGACGCCATGCGTGGCGTGTGTGCTTCGTGCGGTCTTCCACGCATGGCGTAGACCTGCCGATGCGGTCGCAGGCAAGAAAAAAGCCACTTGGCGGACCAAGTGGCTTTCGTCTGGTGGGCTGTCAAGGATTCGAACCTTGGACCTATTGATTAAGAGTCAACTGCTCTACCAACTGAGCTAACAGCCCGAAATCGGGGGGCGAATTATGACCCGATCCGCGAGGGCGTTGCAAGTACTTTCTTCAACTTCATTGAAACAAGCACTGCAACCGGCGATCCATCGCGAAGGGTTACATCTGAAGAAAAAAGCCACCGGGCGAACCCGATGGCTTCTGTCTTGGTGGGCTGTCAAGGATTCGAACCTTGGACCTATTGATTAAGAGTCAACTGCTCTACCAACTGAGCTAACAGCCCTTGAAACTCAGACGCACATTGTAGCGTGCACTCTGTTTATTGCAATACCGTTTCGGCGCTGCCGATGCGGTTGAATCAGTGGGGTGGCTGAGGGGATTCGAACCCCCGACCACCGGAATCACAATCCGGTACTCTAACCAACTGAGCTACAGCCACCACTGAAACTTTCGCTTCACCGTCGATGCTGCCGACGCTGACGCTTTATACATTGCCCGAGGACTGTCACCGAAGTTCCGGTCCGCCGAAGCGAGTCCGACATTCTGGTGGAGTCGCCAGGCTTTTGCAAGCACTTCTTCACATCCGCCAGCTGCGTTCCGGTGTCGCACCAATGGCGCGCCCGACAGGAATCGAACCTGTAACCGCCGGCTTAGAAGGCCGGTGCTCTATCCAGTTGAGCTACGGGCGCCCGAACCGGAACGGCGTCCAATCCGACGTGATGTGGATTGGTCGGGGTAGAGGGATTCGAACCCCCGACATCCTGCTCCCAAAGCAGGCGCGCTACCAGACTGCGCTATACCCCGGTGTTGCAATCCCCTCGGGCCTGGACCCGGGGAGCTGACCATTGTGGCCAAGCGCCGTGCGAACTGTCAACGCGCAATCCCCGCCCTGCCCCGCCATGACCACAGCGTACGCAGCCATCGGCTATGCTCGCAGCCATCGGCCGGATGGCCGAATCGCCCCCTTTTCGCACGGAGAACTCGCATGCGCAGCGGCAACCCGGCTCTTTCAGAGTCGACCTTCCTCGATCTGGCCAGTGGTTCGGTGGTATCCAGCCCCGGCCAGGTAATGACCCTCAACGGCACCGTCAACAAGACCGGCTTCCTGCTGCTGCTGACAGTGCTGACTGCAGCGTTTGCCTGGAACCAGACCGTAGACGACTATGGCCAGGTGATGGCCGGCGCCAAGCTGTACGCCATGGGCGGGGCTATCGGTGGCCTGGTGCTGGCACTGATCACCGTGTTCAAGAAGGAATGGTCGCCGGTCACCGCACCGATGTATGCGCTGGTGGAGGGCCTGTTCCTGGGCGCCATCTCGGCCGTGTTCAACATGAAGTTCCCGGGCATCGTGTTCCAGGCGGTGCTGCTGACCTTCGGCACCTTGTTCGCGCTGCTGTTCGCTTACCGCAGCGGCCTGATCAAGGCTACCGAGAACTTCAAGCTCGGCGTGGTCGCCGCCACCGGCGGCATCGCCCTGCTGTACCTGGCCTCGTTCGTGCTGGGCTTCTTCAACATCAACGTGCCGGTGATCCATGACGCCAGCTGGCTGGGCATCGCCTTCAGCCTGTTCGTGGTGGTCGTGGCCGCGCTGAACCTGGTGCTGGATTTCGACTTCATCGAAACCGGCGTGGCCCAGCGCGCGCCGAAGTACATGGAATGGTATGGCGCATTCGGCCTGATGGTGACCCTGGTCTGGCTGTATGTGGAGTTCCTGCGCCTGCTGTCGAAGATCCAGCAGCGCTGATCCAGTCCATGCCGTAAACGACAAGGCCGCGGTCCGTCGGGATCGCGGCCTTTTTTGTAGCGTCGAGCACGCTCGACTCCCGCGGAAACACGCCCATGGCAGACCCCACCCCTCCCCGCTTCCACAGCTATCGCCCGGCCGATGGCCATCGCCTGCCACACGATCCGTTCAACGCCATCATCGGCCCCCGCCCCATCGGCTGGATCTGCAGTCGTGATGCCGACAGCAATGTGAACCTGGCGCCCTACAGCTTCTTCAACGCGTTCAACTACACGCCGCCGATCATTGGTTTCAGCAGCCAGGGCCGCAAGGACTCGCTGCGCAACATCGAAGCCACCGGCGAGTTCGTCTGGAACCTCGCCACATTCGACCTGGCCCAGGCAATGAACGAGAGCTGCCGCGCAGTCGCGCCAGACGTGGACGAGTTCGTCCTGGCCGGGCTGACACCACTGGCCTCGGAGCAGGTTGCTCCGCCGCGCGTGGCGCAGAGCCCGGTGAGCATGGAGTGCCGCTGCACGCAGATCGTGCGTCTGCGTGATGCGGCCGGCAATGACACCGATGGCTGGCTGGTACTGGGAGAAGTGGTCGCCGTGCATATCGATACGCGGTTGCTCGTCGACGGCATCTACGACACTGCAGCGAGCGACACCATCCTGCGCGGCGGCGGACCGGCCGACTATTTCCGGATCACCGCCGAGCAACGCTTCCGCATGCTGCGGCCCGCCTGAGCCCTCATCCCGCCGCCCCGCGGGACAGCAGCAACGGCAGCGACGAGGCCAGCATGGCAACGCCGGAGGCCGTCAACAGCCCCAGCACGATCTGCCGGAAACGCACTTCACTGATACCGACATACAGCTTCGCTCCCAGCAGCGTTGGCACCAGCATCGCCGGCGCGACGATGGCGAAGTACGGCAGCATCTGCAGGGTGACCATGCCGGTACCGACATAGGTGGCCATGGTCACCGCCAGCATCGCCAGGTTGAAGTTCTGGATGACCGCGCGCTGCTCGTCCTTGCCGAAGCCACGCAGCGTGCTCCACAGCGTCGGTACCGGTCCGGCGAAGCCACCGATGCCACTGAGCACACCGCCGGCCATACCGGCCAGCGCGTCGCCGAACCGGCCGCCAACGGTGACCCGTGGCAACGAACGCGCCATCAGCATCACCGGGCACCACAGCGCAAGGAATCCTCCCAGCAGCGCCTTGAACCAGACCATGTCCAGCTGCGGCAGCACCAGCACGCCAAGCGGAATGCCCGCCAACCCACCGAGCACGAACGGCAGCAGCAGGCGCAGGTTGAAGCCACGGCGCACGGTGAACACCGCCAGCAACTGGCCGACCAGCGCGCCGAACACCGAAAGCGTCGCCGCAAGCCGGGGATCCAGCCCCCACGCCCAGAACGACATCGCGACCATGCCGAACGCGAAACCCGACAGGCCCTGTACGAAGCCCGCGACGATCGCGCCCAACGCGACCAGCAGATACACCGACTCCATCCCCACTCCTCACCGCTGCCGTGCGACTACCCTGCCGCACCCGACGCTGCAGCGTAATGCGCGGCCAGATGATCGACCAGCGCCCGCACCTTCGGCGCCAGCGCGCGTGCATGCGGGTACAGCGCGAAATAGCAGCGCGGGCCGCCGTGCCACTGGGGCAGCACGCGGATCAGGCGACCACTGCGCAGATCCTCCTGCACGGTAAGTGCAGTGAACAGGGTGATCCCCAGACCGGCCAGCGTGGCGGCGTACAGCGCGGGTGTCGCGTCTACGCGCAGGCGTTGGCCAGCCTCGACCGTGGCGATGACGCCCCTCGGCCCGTGCAGGTGCCACGGCGCGATCGCCGCGGTCGGACTGAATGCCAGCAATGCGTGCCGCTGCAGATCGGCCACCTGCCGCGGCAATCCATGGCGCGCCAGATAGGCCGGTGCGGCGACGAGAATGCGCGGGCAACGGGCGAGTTCCCGCGCGACCAGCTGACTATCCGGCAGTGAAGGCGCGATGCGCAGGGCGAGATCGAAACCGCCTCCGACGACATCGACGAGCTGATCGTCAGCGGACAGATCCAGCGCCACCTCGGGGTAGCGTTGCAGGAAGGAGGGCAACCAGTGCGGCAGCTCCTGGCTGGCGACGACCTGCGGCACGCTGATCCGCAACCGACCACTGGGCTGCGCCTGGCCGGCGCGTGCGCGATCGTCGGCGGCCTCCAGGCGATCAAGCAGCGCCACGGCCTCCCGATGGTAGTCGCGCCCGGCCTCGGTCAGCGACAGCCGCCGGCTATTGCGATCCAGCAGCCGCACCTGCAGGTGCTCTTCAAGTTGACGCAACTGCCGCGACATCGCCGAATGGGTGGTCCCCAGGCGCTCAGCGGCCGCGGTGAAGCTGCCGGCGTCAACGATCGCGCGCAACGCACGCAGGGCAACGAAATGATCCATCGGCGGGCAACTCCGGTTGGCGGGACCCGCTGGGTGCGGACCCCGCCAGCTTATCAAGCACCATCGCCCGCCTTGTGCACCGGCAAGGCGAGCAGCGCATCGGTGGTCACGACATCACCAAAGGCGTCCTCGATCTGCGCCAGTGATGCCTCGTGCAGCGCCCGATGCCCGATCTTCTGGCCGCTGGCCAGATCCAGATCGCGGCTGGCCGTGGCATCGGAGGCGACGATCACCCGATAGCCGCGCGGAGCTGCAGCGGCATCACGTGCAGCACCGGCAACGCAGGCATGGGTCTGCAGGCCAGTGACGATCAGGGTGTCGATACCGGCGTCCTTCAGAGCCTTGTCCAATACCGCTGCCGAGGCACCCGCGAACACGCTGACGTTGTCCTTCTGCACCACGGCCTCGCCCTTGCGCGGTTGCATGTCACGGTGGAAGGCGGCATTGACGCTGCCCTGCGCGAACAGCGGCGCGCCGGCCGGCAGCACGTGCTGCACATGGATCACGCGGATGCCGTTGGCATCGGCGAACTGCACCACGCGGCGCGCCTGATGCAGCGCGGCCACGCCATCGGGAATCACCATGCGGCCGCCAGCAAAACCCTGTGCAGCGCCGGCATCGAAGTACTCGTTCTGGAAATCGATCACCAGCACGGCAGTCTTCGCAGCATCGAGCGAAGCCAGCGATGGCGCACCGGCCATGTGGCGGATGGTGGGATGGGCCGGTTCGGCGGCGATGACGGGGGCAACGGCGGCCATGCCGATCAGACTGGCCAGGCCAAAGGCGGTGAGGTTCATGGGAGAGCTCCTGTGCGGTGGAAAGTGGGCACAGGATGCGGAGCACAGGACGCACGAACCAGCCATGTACGGGAACATGATCTGTGCGGAACATGCACAGACGATTGGTTGTGGCGTCGACGCTACGGGGTCAGCTTTGTCCCATTGAGCCGCACGATCATCGCGTGGTCGCGGCCCAACACGACGTCGGCGGTGTTGCGGCCAGCGCGCTTGGCATGCTCCAGGTTTGCCGGATACTTCACCGGTACTCCGGCCAGCGTATGGACGTGCTGGGCAGGAGGATGCCGGCTCCTGATGATGAACTCCGCGCAGGAGCCTTCCAACAGATACACAGGTGCGCCTGGCGGGAACTCGATCAAGCGCAGTGCCCGCGCCTCGGACTGGCGCAGGGTCCGGACCGCCGCCGCATGCTGCCGCAGGCGACGCAGCGCGCGCTGCGCACGGGACCAGGGCCAGTAGAAGACGAAGTAGATGGCCACAGCCAGAACGTAAACGGCAGCAGCCGCCAGGATCCACACAGCCGTCTCAGGCATCCATAACATCCTGTCGGTGAAAAATGCGCAGCTCAAAACGCAGACGGGCCGTACAAGGACGGCCCGTCTGCAACTACCCGAGGCCCTGCGGGAAATCGCCTGCGACGATCTCCAGCAAGACAGCCGGCCGCTTACAGGCGGCTGGCGATCGCCTTGGCGAAGCCCATCGTGTTGCCGGTACCGCCGAGGTCGCCGGTCAGCGAATCCTTGGCTTCCAGCGTGGCGACGATGGCCTTGCGCAGGCGCTCGGCATTTTCCGGCTGGCCGACATGGTCCAGCATCTGTGCCGCTGCCAGCAGCAGGGCGCACGGATTGGCCTTGCCCTGGCCGGCGATGTCCGGCGCGGTGCCGTGCACGGCTTCGAAGATCGCCGCGTTCTCACCGATGTTGGCACCCGGGGCCAGGCCCAGGCCACCGACCAGACCGGCACACAGGTCGGAGATGATGTCGCCGAACAGGTTGGTGGTGACGATGATGTCGAACTGTTCCGGACGCATCACCAACTGCATGCAGCAGTTGTCGACGATCATTTCCTGGAACTCGATGTCCGGATACTTGGCCGCCACTTCGCGCGCCACGGCCAGGAACAGGCCCGAGGTCGACTTGATGATGTTGGCCTTGTGCACGGCGGTGACCTTCTTGCGGCCGGTGCTGCGGGCCAGCTCGAAGGCGTAACGCACGATGCGCTCGGAGCCCTTGCGGGTGATGCGGGTGCCGGAGAACGCGGTCTCGCCGTCGGCCGACACTTCCTGGCCTTCGGCCAGGTACGCGCCTTCGGTGTTCTCACGAACGGTGATCAGGTCGACGTTGCTGAAACGCGACTTGGTGTTCGGGAAGGTGTGGGCCGGACGCACGTTGGCGTACAGGTCGAAGTGGCGGCGCAGGCTGACGTTGATCGAGGTGAAGCCACCACCGACCGGCGTGGTCAGCGGGCTCTTCAGCGCGACCTTGTTGCGCGCGATCGATTCCAGGGTCACCGCCGGCATCAGATCGCCGTGCTTCTCCAGGGCCACCAGGCCGGCGTCGGCGTCTTCGTACTCCAGGCCAGTCTTGAGCTGGTCGAGCACGAACAGGGTGGCGTCCATGATTTCCGGGCCAATGCCGTCGCCGCGGATGACCGTAATTTTCTGCGTCATTGATCGATGTTCCGAACAGGGGGAAAAACGCCGTCCGGACGTGCCCGGAAACGCCGGCGCAAAGGAAGTTTCACCCGCAATTATGCCTGAGCCGGGGCCGAGGTCCCAAATAGACCATGGTCCCAGTCCCCGGCTCAGGCAGAATTGCCCTCGCATTCCTCCTCTACCCCCACCTGTCGGCGCGCCCCTTCAACAAGAAGGGGCTCCTGGGCGGGAAGATCGCGGGTAGTGCCGGCCGCTGGCCGGCAACCTCGGCCGATTTGGGTCCACTGGATGCCGGCCAGCGGCCGGCACTACCAGATAGCCCGGTTCCGGTAGCGTCCGGGCTCAGTGTTCGTGCGCGGCCGGGGCGGCGGCGCCGCCTTCCAGCTGGTCGAGGAAGTCCACGGCGCGGCGCAGGTGCGGGATCACGATCGAACCGCCGACCACCAGGCCGACCGAGAAGGTCTCGAAGAACTCTTCACGGGTGACCCCGGCGTCCTTGCACTGGGCCACGTGGTAGCTGATGCAGTCGTCGCAGCGCAGCACCATCGAGGCCACCAGGCCCAGCAGCTCCTTGGTCTTCACATCCAGCGCGCCGGCCTGGTAGGTCTGCGTGTCCAGCGCGAAGAAGCGGCGCACCACCTGGTTCGGCTCGCCCAGGATGCGTTCATTCATGCGCTTGCGGAAGTCGGTGAACTCGGCGATACGGTCCTTGCTGCCGTCGTCGGCCGCGCTCATGCCTGGCCCTGCCCGGCCAGCAGCGGCTCGAGCTTGCCTTCACGGTGCAGGGCCATCATGTCGTCGTAGCCGCCGACATGGACGTCGCCCACAAAGATCTGCGGGACGCTGGTACGGCGGGTCTTGGCCATCATCTTCTCGCGCTCGACCGGGTCCAGGTCGATGCGGACCTCGGTCCATTGCTGGCCCTTGCTCTTGAGGAAGTTCTTGGCGGCCACGCAGTACGGGCAGACGGCGGTGGAATAGATGGTGATGGCGGGGGTAGCGCCGGCGGACTGGGCTGTCACGGGAAACTCCACGATGGATCGACGGTCCATATATGGTACCGGTGCGCTGGAATTTCCACGCCACGCCCGCAACACTGTGGATTGATTAACGAATGGTTGCCCCCTGCCCTGCCACGCTGGGCAAACTCTGCCCGAGGATCGATCGCTTGCGACCCCTGCTGCTCACCGCTGCCCTCACCCTGGCCCTGGCCGCCCCGCTGGCGCAGGCCCAGGAGAAGCTGCCGGACATCGGCTCCTCGGCGGGCGAACTGCTGACCCCGGCCCGCCAGGCCGAGTACGGCGCGATGATGCTGCGCGAGCTGCGCAACTACGGCTACCTGCTGGACGATCCACTGGTCAACGACTGGCTGCAGACCATGGGCACCCGCCTTGGCTCCAACAGCGACCAGCCGCGCCAGCCCTACACGTTCTTCGTGATGAAGGACCGCCAGATCAATGCCTTCGCCACCCTCGGCGGCTATATCGGCGTCAATGCCGGCCTGGTGCTGACGGCCGAGCGCGAGGACGAGGTGGCGGCGGTGCTGTCGCACGAAATCGCCCACGTCACCCAACAGCACGTGCTGCGCGGGGTCGAGCGCGCCCAGCGCGACCAGATCCCGATCCTGCTGGGCATGCTGGCGGCGGTGGTCGCCGCCCAGGCCAGCAACAGCTCCTCCTCGGGCAACGCCACCATGGCGGCGATCAGCTCGGGCATGGGCCTGATGCAGCAGCGGCAGATCGACTACACCCGCTCCAATGAATCCGAGGCTGACCGGCTGGGCATCCGTACACTGTCGCGCAGCGGCTACGACGTGGATGCGATGGCCGGCTTCTTCGAGCGCATGTCCTCGGCCATGCGCGGAAACGATGGCGGCTACAGCGTTCCCGACTTCCTGCGCACCCACCCGGTCAACACCACCCGCATCAGCGAGGCCAAGGCCCGCGCAGAACAGATGAAGAAGGACACGGTGCTGCTGACCACGCGCACGCCCAGCGGCGAGCGCAGGGAACGGGTGGACCCGGCCGACCCGACCCTGGGCGATCCGCTGCTGCGCGGCATCAACCCGCTGTTGCCCAGCAGCGTGCTGCGGGTTCCGGTCGGCCAGCTCAGCCGCGGCGCCAGTGGTGATTTCAACTGGGCCCGTGAACGCCTGCGCGTGCTCAGTGCCGACAGCGCCGCCGAACTGGAACGCGAGTACGCCGATCTTGCGCGGCGGCAGAAGGACGGCCTGGATGACGCCCAGCGTTACGGCCAGGCACTGGCCACGATGCGTGGCGGCCGCAACGGTGCCAGCCAGGCCCGGCAGACCCTCACCGATCTGCTGAAGACCCATCCGGACAGCCTGTGGGTCGCCCTGGCCCTGGCCGAGGCGGAATCGCGCACCGGCCAATCAGCCCAGGCCAACGTGCACTTCGAGCAGCTGCTGCACGAGCACCCCAACAGCCGGCCGGTGGCCCTGACCTATGCCGAGATCCTGAACGAGCAGGGCGGCCAGGCTGCGGGTCAGCGCGCGCAGGCGATGCTGCGTCCGCTGCTGTCGCAAAGCGGTAACGATCCGGTCTTCCAGCAGCGCTACGCCCGCGCCAGTGAACTGGCCGGCGACAGTGTCCGCGCCAGCGAGGCCTATGCCGAGGCGGCATTCCTGGGCGGGCGCCCGGAACAGGCCCTGATGCAGCTGCAGGCACTCAAGCGCAACCCCGCCCTGGACTACGTGGGCAGGGCGCGGGTGGATGCGCGGATCGAGTCGATCACGCCCACCGTCCTGGAGCTGCGTCGGCAGGGTGTGCAGGACCCGGACCTGGACCGCCGCTGAGTACGGCATGACCGGCAGATGGCAGGAATGCCAGATGCCGGCCAGGTAGTCACAAACATGTCATCAAACCGTAGTCTACTGGCACCACTCCAGTAACTGAGCCCTACGGTGCCCTCGTGCAGAAACGCATCCTGATCGTCGATGACGAGCCCGCGATCCGCGAAATGGTCGCTTTCGCCCTTCGCAAGGGCGATTACGAACCTGTCCACGCCGGTGACGCCCGCGAGGCCCAGACCGCCATCGCCGACCGCGTCCCCGACCTGATCCTGCTGGACTGGATGCTGCCTGGCACCAGCGGCCTGGACCTAGCCCGGCGCTGGCGCAAGGAAACCCTCACCCGCGAAGTGCCGATCATCATGCTGACCGCACGCGGCGAAGAGAACGACCGCGTCGGCGGCCTCGAAGCCGGTGTGGACGACTACGTGGTCAAGCCGTTCTCGGCGCGCGAGCTGCTGGCCCGGATCCGCGCGGTCATGCGCCGCGCCCGCGACGATGACGAGGACGGCAGCGTGGCCGTGGGCTCGATCCGTATCGACGGCGCCGCCCATCGCGTGTTCGCCAACGACCAGCCGGTGCCGATCGGCCCGACCGAATACCGTCTGCTGCACTTCTTCATGACCCACCCCGAGCGCGTGTACACCCGTGCGCAGCTGCTGGACCACGTGTGGGGCGGCAGCGTGTATGTGGAAGAACGCACCATCGACGTCCATATCCGCCGCCTGCGCAAGACGCTGGAACCGTTCAACGCCGAGAACATGGTGCAGACCGTGCGCGGCGCCGGTTACCGCTTCTCCACCGCAACCTGAGCCTCGTCGTGCCGGTGCCGTGCACCCCACGGTGCCGGCGTCGGCAACTCTGCTATAACCCTCGGTTCACCTGCGTGAACCGCCGCAACCCACGACGAGACCGCAATGCCCCGCCACATCCGCTCTGCCTGGTTGAAGACACTGGCCACCGTGGCCATCGTGTTGCTGTTGGCCGGTCTGGTCGGATGGTTCACTGGCCACCTGTGGCTGTGCATCGCGCTGGCGGCACTGGCGACGCTGGTCTGGCACTACTGGCGGCTGCGTCGCGTGCTGCGCCGCCTGACCGCGCGCCAGCGCTGGGATACCGCCGCCGAAGGCACCGGCGTCTGGAACGAGCTGGACCGCCTGCTGTACCGCAATCAGGTCGAGATGCGCGTGCGCAAGCGGCGCCTGCTGGACATGCTGCGCAGCTATCGCGCCGCCGCCGCCGCGCTGCCCGACGCCGTGGTGGTGCTGGACCGCAACAGCCAGCGCGTGCAGTGGTTCAACGAAGCGGCCACGGCGCTGCTCGGTCTGCACCATCCCGGCGATCTGGGTGAAGCCCTGGTCGAACGCCTGCAGCCGATGCCGCTTGCCCACTGGCTGGCCGGTGGCCGCAACGCCGAACCGATTCTGGACGTGCCTTCGCCGGTCGATCCTGCGATCCGCCTGAACCTGCGCCTGATTCCCTATTCGTCCGACTACTGGCTGCTGATCGCCCGCGACGTCAGCAAGCTGCTGCGCCTGGAACAGGTGCGCCGCGACTTCGTGGCCAACGTTTCACACGAACTGCGCACCCCGCTCACCGTGGTCCACGGCTACCTGGACATGATGGACCCGGAGGATTTCCCGGGAACTGGACCGATGCTGGAAGAAATGCGCAAGCAGAGCCAGCGCATGGCCCAGCTGGTGGAGGACCTGTTGACCCTGTCGCGGCTGGAATCGCAGGAACACAGCGAGGCCGAGACGGTGGCCATGCAGCCCATGCTGGCCACGCTGCGCCGCGAAGCCGAGGCGCACAGCCAGGGCCGCCACCAGATCAGCATCGACGACCTGGCCGGCGTGGACCTGCAGGGCTCGACCAAGGAACTGCACAGCGCCTTCTCCAACCTGGTCACCAACGCGGTGCGCTACACCCCGGCCGGTGGCCGCATCGCGGTGGAGTTCCGCCGCGAGGGCGACGGCGTGGTGCTGGCGGTGCGTGACACCGGCTACGGCATTCCTGCCACGCACCTGCCGCGCCTGACCGAACGTTTTTACCGTGTCTCCAGCAGCCGCTCGCGCGAAAGCGGCGGCACCGGCCTGGGCCTGTCGATCGTCAAGCACATTCTCGGTCTGCACCACGCACGCCTGGAAATCGACAGCGAGGTCGGCAAGGGCTCGGTGTTCGCCTGCCATTTCGATGCCGACCACGTGCGACCGCGTGAGTCCGCCCCCCTGACCTCCTTCGAAGAATGACGCCATGAGCAGCCTCGGATCCCTCCCCCTCCCCGTGAGCACGGACAGCGATCCGTTGCGCGACCCGGCGCTGTACATCAACCGCGAACTGTCGCAGCTGGATTTCAACTTCCGCGTGCTGGCGCAGGCGATGGATCCGCAGGTGCCGCTGCTGGAGCGCCTGCGCTTCATGTGCATCTCCTGCACCAACCTGGATGAATTCTTCGAGATCCGTGCCGCTGCGGTCCGCCATGCGCAGGAGTTCGGCCTGCCGCCGGCACCGGATGGCATGAGCCCGCAGGCCATTCTCAATGCCATCCACGAGCGCGCCGCCGAGCTGGTCGACCAGCAGTACCGCTGCTGGAACCAGACGCTGCGTCCGGCGCTGATGGAGGCCGGTATCGGCGTGCTCGGCCGCAACTCCTGGACCCACCGCCAGAAGCGCTGGCTGCGTGCCTACTTCCGCAACGAGATCATGCCGGTGCTGTCGCCGCTGGGCCTGGACCCGGTGCATCCGTTCCCGAAGATCCTCAACAAGTCGCTGAACATCGTGGTGGTGCTGAAGGGCACCGATGCGTTCGGCCGCACCGGCCACCTGGCCATCGTGCGTGCGCCGCGTTCGCTGCCGCGGATCATCCAGCTGCCGGAAAAACTCGGTGGCCCGCAGAACTTCGTGTTCCTGTCCTCGGTGCTGTCCACCTTCGTGGACGAATTGTTCCCGGGCCTGGAAGTGCTGGGCGCCTATCAGTTCCGTGTCACCCGCAACTCCGAGCTGGTGGTGGATGAGGAGGAAGTGGAAAACCTGGCATTGGCCCTGCGCGACGAGCTGGTGGACCGTGGCTATCGTCCTGCGGTGCGCCTGGAAATCGCCCACGACATGCCGCGCGACATTGTCCGCACCCTGCTGCAGAACTTCGGGCTGACCGAGAACGCGGTGTACCGCATCGATGGACCGGTCAACCTCAACCGCATCATCCAGCTGTACGACCTGATCGCGCAGCCAGACCTGAAGTATCCGCCGATGACCCCGCGCACCCTGCGCGATAGCGACGGCATCTTCGAGACCACCGCACGCAAGGACCTGCTGCTGCACCACCCCTTTGACGCGTTCGCTGCGGTGCTGGACCTGATACGTCAGGCCGCGCTGGATCCGAACGTGCTGGCGATCAAGCAGACCCTGTACCGCACCGGCAAGGACTCCTTGATCGTCGATGCCCTGATCCAGGCCGCACGCGCCGGCAAGGACGTGACCGTGGTGGTCGAGCTGCGCGCGCGGTTCGATGAAGAAGCCAACCTCGGCCTGGCCGATCGGCTGCAGGAAGCCGGCGTGCAGGTGGTATACGGCGTGGTCGGCTACAAGACCCACGCCAAGATGCTGCTGATCGTGCGCCGCGAAGGCCGCAAGCTGCGCCGCTACGTGCACCTGGGCACCGGCAATTACCACAGCGGTACCGCACGCGCGTACACCGACCTGAGCCTGATCACCGCCGATGCCGACATCGGCAACGACGTGCACCTGCTGTTCCAGCAGTTGTCCGGGCTGGCGTCGAAGATGAAGCTCAAGCGCCTGCTGCAGTCGCCCTTCACCCTGCACACCGGGATCCTGGCGAGGATCGAGCGCGAGACACGCGTCGCTGCCGCCGGGCGACCGGCGCGGATCATCGCCAAGATGAACGCCCTCAATGAGCCGCAGGTGATCCGTGCGCTGTACGCCGCCTCGCAGGCGGGGGTGCAGATCGACCTGATCATCCGCGGCGCCTGCACCTTGCGCCCGGGCGTACCCGGGGTGTCGGACAACATTCGCGTGCGCTCGATCGTTGGCCGCTTCCTCGAGCACAGCCGCGTGTACTGGTTCGGCAACGACGGTGCGCCGGAGCTGTACTGCGCCAGCGCCGACTGGCTGGAACGCAACCTGCTGCGACGTGTAGAGACCTGCTTCCCGATCCTTGACCCGGCGCTGGCAAAGCGGGTCTATCGCGAAGTGCTGCAGAACTATCTGGACGACAACCTCAACGCCTGGGAGCTGGATGCCGAGGGCATCTACCACAAGCGCACCCCGGCCCACGACGAAGCCCCGCATTCGGCACAGATGGCGTTGATGCAGGGACTTTGATCCGGTAGGTGCCGACCTTGGTCGACACGTTTCGATTCATCCACGCATGGCGTGGATCTACTGTGTCGACCAAGGTCGACACCTACCAAGAGCAGCCCACGCCATTCCGACAGATCGTGGAAATCTGTCGAAGGCGGGGTGGGTCCGGTTGCGGGGGCGTGAGCGCCATGGATGGCGCGACCGAGCTTACAGGGACGTACTTGCAGCGTCCCCCGCAACCGGACCCACCCCGCCCTCCCACGGATACCCCGCTTTTGACGTTGACGTTGATTCGGCGGGTGCAGGGCGCAGCCCTGCCGCACCCCCACCACAAAATGTGAAGGCCACGCGGTGACGAGTTCACCGCCCCTTCGGCTAACATTCGCCCATGCCGCATACCACCACGACTCCGCCCGCATTGCAGGATGGCGACCTGCTGGCCGCCATCGACCTTGGCTCCAATAGTTTCCACATGGTCATCGCGCGTTACACGCTTGGCCAGCTGCGGGTGATCGACCGCCTGCGCGAGACCGTGCGCATGGCCGACGGCCTGGACGGCAAGGGCGGACTCTCCGCAGCAGCGCGGCAGCGCGCGCTGGAGTGCCTGGCCCGGTTCGGCCAGCGCATCCGCAACGTCCCGCCACATCGCGTGCGTGCACTGGCCACCAATACCGTGCGCCAGCTGCGTTCGCCGCAGGCCTTCCTGATGCCGGCCGAAACCGCGCTCGGGCATGCCATCGAAGTGGTCAGTGGCCGCGAAGAGGCGCGACTGATCTATCTGGGCGTGGCCCATGCGCAACCGCCCAAGCCCGACCAGCACCGCTTGGTCATCGACATCGGCGGCGGCTCGACCGAGTTCATCATCGGCAAGGGTATGCAGACCCTGGAGCGCGAGAGCCTGCAGGCCGGCTGCATCGCCAGCACCCGTCGCTTTTTCCCGGGCGGCAAACTCAGCAAGAAGCGCTGGAAGGATGCACTGGCCGAGATCGGCCGGGAGTTCCAGCCCTTCGCCAGCAAATACCGCGCGCTGGGCTGGCAGGAGGCGCTGGGGTCGTCCGGCACCCACAAGGCCATCAGCGAAATCTGCGCGACGATGAAGCTGAGCAAGGGCGCGATCACGGCCGAGGCGTTGCCCCAGCTCCGCGATGAGCTGCTGAAGGCCAAGAAGATCGACGACATCGTGCTGCCCGGCCTGTCCAGCGATCGCCGCCCGATCATCGCCGGCGGCATCCTGGTACTGGAGGCCGCCTTCCAGGCGCTGGGCCTGGAGAAGCTGCTGGTCAGCAAGGCGGCGATGCGCGAGGGCATCCTCTATGACATCCTCGGCCGTGCCGGTGACAACGACCCGCGCGATGAATCGGTGGCCGCCCTCACCCATCGCTATGGCATCGATACGGTGCAGGCCGGCCGCGTGCAGGACACCGCACTGTCGTTGCTGGAGCAGGTGCAGGAACGCTGGAAGCTGGACGCCGATGATGCACGCATGCTCGGCTGGGCCGCACGCCTGCATGAGCTGGGGTTGATGATCGCCCACAGCGGTTACCACGTGCATGGCAGCTACGTGCTGGAGAACTCGGACATCGCCGGCTTCTCGCGGCAGGAGCAGCAGATGCTGGCGACGCTGGTACGCAATCACCGCCGCGGCATCAGCAAGACCGCCTTCGATGCCATTCCCGAGCGCCTGCTGCTGACGGCACGACGCCTGGTTGCCCTGCTGCGCCTGGCGGTACTGCTCAACCGCGCGCATGAAGACGCACCGCTGCCGTTGCTGGAGCTGACCGCCGACGACAGCCGCCTGTCGCTGATCGTGCCGCAGGCCTTCATCGATGCGCGGCCGCTGCTGCGCGCCGACCTGATCGGCGAGACCGAAGGCATCGCCGGGCTGGGCATCCAGTTCCGTCCGTTCGTGGTCTGAGCAGGACCGGGACGCCTGCCATCGGCCGACGGCGCCTGATTACATTTCGTTACAGTTCGCGCAATCGACCGCCAATTCCTGCTGCAACGCAGCAGTTGGCGGAGGCGGTGTGCGCCTCGCCCTGACGTAAACCCCTGCTTTTGTTCACGTTTGGTGAAAGCGCGCGATGCGTAACGACACAAACCGACACGCGCTCTTTACAGAGCATTAACCAACGAGACTACTATCGGGTCATCGGCTCGGTCTTGGACCTGCCGATTCCTTCGACGCCCGTTTTGGCGTCCTTTGCACGACCCGAGAGAGAGAGCTCGTCATGACTTCACGCACCACCGCACTGGGGCAGGCCATCCGCTACGCCCTGGCAACCACTGCGACGCTGGCTGCGCTGCCGGCGTTCGCCCAGAGCAGCAGCACCGCCTCGCCGACCAACCTGGACCGCATCGAAATCACCGGTTCGCGTATCCGCCAGGTGGACGTTGAAACGGCGCAGCCGGTGCTGGCCCTGAGCCGTACCGATATCGAACGCCAGGGCTTCAGCTCCGTTGCCGACATCCTGCAGAACGTGACGGCGATGGGCAGCCCGGCGATCAGCCGCGCAAACGCGCTGAGCTCGGGCGAGAACACCGGCGGCACCTACATCGACATGCGCAACCTGGGCGCGCAGCGCACCCTGGTGCTGGTCAACGGCAAGCGCCTGGGCATCAGCACCTCGGGCCTGCAGGACGTGTCCTCGCTGCCGGTGTCGGCGGTGGAGCGTATCGAAGTGCTGAAGGATGGCGCCTCGGCCATCTACGGTTCCGATGCGATGGCCGGCGTGGTCAACATCATCACCCGTTCCAACGTCAACGGCGTGACCGCCAACGTCTACCACGGCCAGTACAGCGAAGGTGACGGCGCGCGCGACCGCTTCGACGTGGTGGGTGGCTGGAGCAACGACCGCGTGTCGCTGACGCTGGCGCTGGAACACTCCGAAGAAAAGAGCGTGTGGGCACGTGACCGCTGGTTCAGCAAGTACGGTACCAGCGACCACAACCCCAATGACCCCTCCAACTGGACCACGCTGAGCCAGTACGGCCAGATCACCGGCCTGAAGGGCCGCCCCGGCTGTACCGATACCCGGCTGGGCTGCGGCTACTCGCTCAACCGTGGTGCCGACCCGACCAACCCGGCCAATTACCACCTGACCGATGCGACGCCGTTCACCGGTGACGTCAGCAATGCCAACGACCAGATGCACGTCATGTACCCGATCAAGCGTGATTCGGTGTACTTCGATGGCCGCTTCAAGCTGACCGATGACATCAACCTGCGCACGGAGTTCGGCTACAACAAGCGTTCTTCCGAGCGCCAGATCGCCGGCTACCCGACCCAGTCCAGCTCGGTGTCGATTCCCAATGACCCGAACGCCACGGGCCAGATGTCCAGGGACAGCTACTTCAACCCGTTCGGCAGCCAGCACGGTTACGCCAACCCGACCGCAGTGTCCTGGAACCGCCGCACCTGGGAAGTGCCGCGCGTGAGCACCAGCGAACTGAAGACCTATCGTGCGGTGGTGTCGCTGGATGGTGCCTTCGAGATCGGCGAGCGCTACTTCGACTGGGACGTGGGCTACCAGTACAACCGCAACGAGCTGACCGCCACCGCCACCGGCAACCTGCACAAGAAGCGCGTGCGTGATGCCGTGGGCCCGTCGTTCCTCGACCCGGCCACCGGCAAGGTGATGTGCGGCCGCCAGGGCGCGGTCATCGATGGCTGCAAGCCGTGGAATCCGCTGGTGCCGTTTGGCAAGAACGACCCGAACGGCCTGACCGGCAACGAAGAGCTGCTGTCCTGGCTGTTCCCGTCCGAAAAAACCACCGGCCGCACCACCACCAAGAATGCGTTCGCCAATCTGTCGGGCAGCATCATGACCCTGCCGGCCGGCGACCTGGGCTTTGCCTTCGGCGTCGAAAGCCGCAAGGAAGATGGCAAGTACACGCCTGACGCGCTGGCCCAGACCGGTGCCACCACCAACCTGGCCGCTGGCCCGACCGGTGGCAGCTACACGGTGAAGGAAGCGTACCTGGAGCTCAACGTGCCGGTGCTGGCCGACCTGCCGGGTGCCAAGGAACTGAGCTTCAGCGCCGCAACGCGTTTCTCCGAGTACAACACCTTCGGCAACACCCTCAACAGCAAGTTCGGCTTCAAGTGGAAGCCGATCGACCAGCTGCTGGTCCGCGGCACCTGGGCCGAAGGTTTCCGCGCACCGACCATCAGCGACCTGTACGGTGGCGGTTCGGAAACCTTCGCGCAGTTCAGCGATCCCTGCGACACCGTGTTCGGCGCTTCCAAGAACAGTGCTGAAGTCCGCGGACGTTGCGCACGCGATATCGCCGATGCCGGCAACTTCCGTCAGCTGCGCCAGGGCAACACGCCGGTGACCACCGCGCAGGACGCAACGCCGACGCCGTTCGTATCCGGTTCCAACCCGCAGCTGACCCCGGAAACCTCGACCAGCAAGACGCTGGGCCTGGTGTGGAGCCCGACCTTCGTCAGCAACCTCAACGTTGCCCTGGACTGGTGGAAGATCCGCATCGACAACACCATTGTCGATGACAGCCCGAACCAGATCCTCACCGACTGCTACGAGCAGGGTATCGAAGCGCGTTGCAGCCGCTTCACCCGTGATGCGGCCACCGGCATCGTCACCGGCCTGAAGTTCGGCAACCGCAACGCCGGCTTCGCCGAGACCGAAGGCTACGACCTGGACGTCAGCTACCGCGTAGATACCAGCTACGGCAAGCTGAGCGCCGGCTGGACCAGCACCTACGTCAGCAAGAACGTGTACCGTTCGACCAACGATAGCGGCGTGGTTCCCACCCCGATCAACGGTGTGGCCAACACCATTGGTACCAGCACCAGCCTGGCCTTCCGGGTGCGTTCGAACCTGGTGCTGGGTTGGGATATCGGTGACTTCGGCGTCAGCTGGACCGCGCGTTACTACTCCGGCGTGAAGGAGCGTTGCCTCAACGCCACCCGCTACGCGGATGAGTGCTCCGATCCGGGCTTCATGGCACCGTGGATCAAGGGTACCCGCGACTACAACCAGCGTGGCGCGGTCACCTTCCACGACGTGCAGTTCCGTTACAACCTGCCGTGGGATGCCACCGTGTCGGTTGGCGCCAACAACGTGTTCGGCAAGGAAGGCCCGGTGATGTACAGCAAGCCGAATTCGTCGTTCTCCTACTACGGCGGCTACGACATCGGTCGTTTCATGTACATGAAGTACCAGCAGCGCTTCTGATCCACGCGCTGGCGTAACACCATGACCACGGCCCTTCGGGGCCGTGGTTTTTTTGTGCCCGCGCAGGTTGTCGCCATCTACATCGCTGTTGACGCTTCCAATCCAGCACGCCATCCCGGGCAAACCTTCAGCCGGAACACAAAATGACCTGGCAATCGATTGATTCGATTCCGCTTTGTACAAAAGCGTCATCACCGATCCGGGCGCTTTCGTCGCTTTCCTCTACTTCTCCCTGCGGCCCTTCACTAGGTTTGAACGTCCACCGCCCGCGGTGGAACTGGCGCCGCCCTGCTTGGCCGCGCACCGATGAATTGGAAGAGAGAGAGAGACCCATGACCATCCGTATTCCCGAACTTGGGTTGGCGATCCGCCGCGCGCTGGCGATGACCGCAACCACCGCATTGGCTGTTCCTGCACTCGCCCAGCAGGCTCCGGAAGCCACCACCCTGGACCGCATCGAGATCACTGGCTCGCGCATCCGTCAGGTCGACCTGGAAACTGCGCAACCGGTGCTGACCATCAGCCGTGCAGACATCGAGCGACAGGGCTTCAACTCGGTTGCCGACATCCTGCAGAACCTGACCGCGACCGGCAGCCCGGCACTGAGCCGCGCCAGCCCGCTCAGCGCTGGCGAAACCGCCGGTGGAAGTTACGTGGACATGCGCGGCCTTGGTGCACAGCGCACGCTGGTGCTGATCAATGGCAAACGCCTGGGTATGACCACCTCTGGTTACCAGGACATCTCCAGCATTCCTGCCGCTGCCGTGGAGCGCATGGAAGTACTGAAGGATGGCGCCTCGGCCATCTATGGTTCCGACGCCATGGCCGGCGTCATCAACATCATCACCCGCCGCAACGTCGAGGGCGTGACCGCCAGCGTCTACCATGGCCAGTTCAGCGAAGGCGACGGGGCCCGCACCCAGTACGACGTGGTTGCAGGCTGGTCGAATGAACGCGCCTCGATCACCCTCGCTGCCGAGCATGTCGAAGAAAAGGGCGTGTGGGCGAAGGACCGAGGGTTCAGCGCCCATACCTACACCGATCGTCATCCGGACGATGGCTGGACCACGGTCGGCCAGTGGGGACGCATCACCGGCTTCAAGGGCCCGGGCTGCAGCAACAGCCGTGGCTGCAGCTATTCGCTCGACCGTGGCAGCCAGCCGGGAGGCCCGGACAGCTTCCATCTCAGCGACAACACGCCGTTCACCGGTGATGTCAGCAACAGCAACGAGCAGATGCACCTGCAGACACCGATCAAGCGCGACTCGATCTTCGTTGACGCACGCGTGGATCTGAACGATCAGGTCCGCTTCAACACCCAGCTGGCTTACAACCAACGCACCACGAGGCGTCAGGTCGCCGGCTACCCGTTCCAGTCCGGCGCAGCCGGCATCACGCCGATGTCTGTCGACAGCTGGTTCAATCCGTTCGGCAGCCATCACGGCTACGAAACGCCCAGCGACGTGCACTGGAACCGCCGTACCTGGGAGATTCCGCGCGTCAGTACCAGCGAACTGACGTCCTGGCAGGGCGTGGCGGCATTCGAGGGCAACTTCGAGTTCGGCGGTCGCGATTTCGACTGGGAAGCCGGTTACCAGTACAACCGCAGCGAACTGACCCAACGCGCCACCGGCAACCTGCACAAGCAACGCGTCGCCGATGCTACCGGGCCGTCCTTCTACAATCCGGCAACCGGCAAGGTTGAGTGCGGCACACCGGATGCGCCGATCGCCGGTTGCAGACCCTGGAACCCGCTGGTGCCCTATGGCCAGGATGATCCCTATGGCCTGACCGGCAACCCGGAACTGCAGGACTGGTTGTTCCCTGAGGAACTCACCCGCGGCCGTACCACTACCCGCAACCTGTTCGCCAACCTCAGCGGCAGTCTCGCCACCCTGCCTGCAGGTGAGCTGGGCTTCGCAGTGGGTGCGGAGAGCCGCCGCGAAGATGGCCGCTTCATCCCCGATGCGCTGGCACAGACCGGTGCCACCACCAACCTGGCCGCAGGCCCCACCGGCGGTGGCTACCGTGTAGACGAGGCTTATCTGGAGCTGAGCGTACCGGTGCTTCGCGACCTTGCCGGTGCGCGTGAGCTGAGCCTGAGCGCCGCTACCCGATACTCGGACTACACCACCTTCGGCGGCACCCTCAACAGCAAGTTCGGGTTCACCTGGAAGCCGATCGACCAGCTGCTGGTCCGTGGCACATGGGCACAGGGCTTTCGCGCACCGACCATCTCCAATCTGTATGGCGGTGGTTCTGAAACATTCACCACCGGCTTCCGCGATCCCTGCGACACCGTCTACGGTGCTGCGGCGAGCAGTCCGGAAGTGCGTGCACGCTGCGCCGCCGACATCGCCAATGCCGACAGCTACCGACAGCTCGGCCAGGGCAACGAGCCGATCACCGGCAGCAGTGGACAGACACCCCTTCCCTTCACCAACGGCTCCAATCCGGATCTGGAACCGGAGACCTCGACCAGCCGCACACTGGGACTGGTCTGGAGCCCAACGTTTGCCGAAGGACTTCACATCGCACTGGACTGGTGGAAGATCCGCATCGAGAACACCATCGTTTCTGATCATCCCAATGACATCCTCCGCGACTGCTACGAGTTGGGCATCGCCGAGCGCTGCGGCAGCTTCACCCGCGATCCGGAGTTGGGCATTGTCAACAAGCTCAACTATGGCAGCCGCAACAGTGGCTTCCGCCAGGCAGAAGGCTATGACCTGGAGATCGGCCACAAGGTAGAAACCCGCTGGGGCACGCTGCGCGCCGATTGGAAGACCACCTATGTGGTTGCCGCCGAGGAACGAACCACCGACGAGGCGGATGTGCCGCCGATACCCAGCAATGGCATCGCCACCAACGATGGCATTGGTTTCCGGGTCCGCTCCAACGCGTCACTGGGCTGGGAGCAGGGCAACGTCGGCCTCAGCTGGAGCCTGCGTTACTTCTCCGCAGTCAAGGAACGCTGCCTGGACGCAAGGGACCATCCGGATGAATGTTCCCACCCGGACCAGCGCGCGCCCTGGTACAGCGGCAGCCGCGACTACAACCGACGCGGTTCGGTCACGTTCCATGACGTACAGGCGCGTTACAACCTGCCGTGGAGCGCCACCGTTTCGATCGGCGCCAACAATGTGTTCGCTCGCCAGGGCCCGATCCTGTACAGCCAGCCAAGTTCCAACTTCTCCTACTACGGCGGCTTTGACATCGGTCGCTTCGTCTACATGAAGTACCAGCAGCGCTTCTGATCCATGCGTTGGCGCAACACCATGACCACGGCCCTTCGGGGCCGTGGCTTTTTTGTGCCCCTGAACTACGCAGGCATCGCCTTGCCTGGCCGTCATCACGCTGTCGCAAAGCGGTCATGTCGGCTACATCGCCAGGCCTGAGCATGCGTAAAACCGGAGGCCCGCCATGCGCTATGCCATCGTCACCGAAACCTACCCGCCGGAGATCAACGGCGTCGCACTGACTGTGCAGGGCCTGGAGCAGGGATTGCGCGCCGCCGGCCACGAGGTCGACCTGATACGCCCACGACAGGCCAGCGAAGCGCTGGATGCGGCACCGGGCACCCTGCTGGTACCGGGCGCGGCCTTGCCACGCTATCCCGGCCTGCGCTTCGGCCTGCCGGCACCGATCCGGCTGGGCAGGCATTGGCGGCAGCAGCGCCCGGATGCGATCTACGTGGCGACCGAGGGCCCGTTGGGCTGGTCGGCACTGCGCACCGCGCGCCGTCTGGGCATTCCGGTAGCCACCGGGTTCCACACCCGCTTCGACGAATACCTGCCCGACTATGGCGTGGCGTGGCTGCAGTCGGCGGCAATGCGCTGGATGCGCCGCTTCCACAACCAGGCCGATGCGACCCTGGTGCCCACCCGCGAACTGCAGGAATTCCTGACCGATCAGGGCTTCGAGCGTGTGCGCCTGCTCGCGCGGGCGGTTGACAGCCAACAGTTCGACCCGTCGCGCCGCGACCCGGCGCTGCGTGAGGAATGGGGCATCGATGGCACAGGCCTGGCAGCGATCTATGTAGGACGCATCGCCGCCGAAAAGAACCTCGGTCTGGCGGTGAAGGCCTTCCGCAAGCTGCAGCAGGTGCGCCCGAAAGCGCGTTTCATCTGGGTCGGCGATGGCCCGGCGCGCGAGAAGCTGGCCCATGAGAATCCCGATTTCATCTTCTGCGGCATCCAGCGCGGCGATGCCCTCGCCCGCCATTTCGCCAGTGGCGATCTGTTCCTGTTCCCCAGCCGCAGCGAGACATTCGGCAACGTGACCCTGGAAAGCATGGCAAGCGGCCTGGCTACGGTCGCTTTCGACTACGGCGCGGCCCGCGAATACCTGCGCAACGGCGAGAACGGCGCGGCGGTGGATGACGACGAGCAGTTCGTGCAGGCAGCGGTTCAACTGGCTGCCGATGATGCCCTGCGCCGCGAGTCGGGCGGCAATGCGGCACGGGCGATGAAGCGGCTGCACCCGCAGCAGGTGGTGGCGGAGTTTGAAAACCTGTTGGCGGAACTGGCCAGCGCGCGGAGGAGCGGACATGCGCACCACGCCGCTTGAGCTGCTGGCCGGTCGCGAAGCTCGGTTGTGTCGCCGTGCCAACCACTACTGCCGACGTCGCCGCGTGCGCCGCGTCTTCTCGATCATCAGCCGGCTCGGCGATGGCGTGTTCTGGTACATGTTGATGGGCGCGCTGGTGCTCATTGATGGCTTCGATGGCCTGCGTGCATCGGTGCACATGGCCGCCACCGGCCTGGCCGCACTGCTGCTGTACAAGGGCCTGAAGCGCTGGACCCGGCGACCACGGCCGTACGCGGCTGACCTGCGTATCCGCGCCTGGGTGGCGCCGCTGGATGAGTTCAGTTTCCCGTCCGGGCATACCCTGCACGCGGTGTCGTTCACCATCGTCGCGCTGGCCTACTACCCTTGGCTGGCACCTCTTCTGGTGCCCTTCACCTTCGGCGTCGGCCTGTCGCGCGTTGTACTGGGCCTGCACTACCCGAGCGACGTTCTGGCGGCCACCGGCATCGCTGCACTGCTGGCCTCGGCCAGTCTGGCCTGGCTGCCGCTGCCGGTGTGACGCCCTGCGGTGGGGCAGAGCCCTGCGCTACCGGCGAAGCGATGCCCTAGAATATCGTCATGACCACGCTGTTCATCTCCGATCTGCATCTGGACCCCAGCCGTCCGGCCATCACCGACCTGTTCCTGCGCTTCCTGCGCGAGGAGGCGCCCGACGCCGACGCGCTGTACATCCTTGGCGATCTGTTCGAAGCCTGGATCGGCGATGACACGCCCTCGGCCGCAGCCGATGCGGTGGCCGATGCACTGAAGGTACTGTCCGACAGCGGCGTGCCGGTGTTCTTCATCCGCGGCAACCGTGACTTCCTGCTCGGCGAAGACTATGCCCGCCGCGCGGGCCTTCGGATCCTGCCGGACCCGTGCATGATCGAGCTGTACGGCCGCCCGGTGCTGCTGCAGCACGGCGACCTGTTGTGCACCGATGACATTCCCTACCAGCAGTTCCGCGCCCAGACCCGCGATCCTGTCTTCCAGGCGCAGTTCCTGTCGCAGCCGCTGGCCGCGCGCATCGCCTTCGCGCAGAAAGCGCGTGATGCCAGCCAGGCGCGCCAGTCGGAAATGAAGCAGGGCGATCGTGCACAGTTCGAAACCGTCACCGACGTAGCCCCGGCCGAAGTGGAAGCCACTTACGTGCGCCACGGCGTGGACACGATGATCCATGGCCACACCCATCGCCCGGCGATCCACACCCTGCAGGCCGGCGGACGCAGCTGCACCCGCATCGTGCTGGGGGACTGGTACGAACAGGGTTCAGTGCTGCGCGTGGATGCCAACGGCTGGACCCTGGATACGCTCAGCCGCGAATGATGGATCGCAGGGTGCCAACCAAGGTTGGCATCTACCAGAGCAGGTGCACGCGCGCTGGTAGACGCCGACCCTGGTCGGCGCCTGGCCTCAGCGGAAGGCCGCGATGGTGGCCTTGGTATTGACCAGCACGCGCTGGTTGTCGGCACTGCTGGCAATGCCCATCGGCACGCCGTTGTAGCTGATGTTCGGGTTGGACCAGTAGTTCAGCCGCGGGCAGCCGGCCGAGCAGTCGTAGGCCATGATCGTGCGCCAGCGCGATCCGCTGGCCGGCTCATAGCGATAGCCATGGCCATAGGCATACGGTGACGTGCTCGGATCACTGGCGATATCGTGCCGTGCGCTCTGCAGGTGGCCGATTTCATGGGCGAACGAGTAGTAGCCGGTGGCGCAATCCCAGTACACCGCGGCAAACGCGGTCGATGCCGTGGAGCCAATGCCCGAGGCCAGCCCGCAGTAACTGGTGTTGTTGATCAGCAGTACGCCGACGTCGGCGGCCGTGTTGTTGCGGCTGGTGTGGATGCTGTCCATGTAACCGTCGCTGGTGCCACGGAAGCGCGACAGGTCGGTGGTGAAATTGCCCGACTCGGTGTAGCTGGTGGTTTCATAGCCGGCCAGCTGCAGGGTCAGGCCCACGTTGCTGTTGGTGTACCCCTGGTTGGATTCGGCAACGGCCAGCTGCACCAGCGACTGCATGTTGCCACCGTAGGCGGTCACTGCAGCATTGGTTGCCACCACCAGCACGCGGATGGTCGCCGGGCTTCCCGACGAGGCCTGCGCGGCGCCGAGGCGATCATTGGCCGGCATCGCGATCTTCGGCAACTGGTTGTAGTCGGCCGGATGGTCGGCCGGCATCCGCGATTCATCCACCTCGACCAGCACATGACGATTGCCCAGCGGACGCAGGCGATACAGTTTGCCGTCCTTGCGGATCGAACCGGTGAGGGTATTGCCCGAGCGCACCAGGATCAGCGAGTTGCCCGGATCATCCTGGCCATTGGACGTGGCCGCCTGCAGACGATCGGACGGCGAGCGCAACTGGCCGTACCAGACGCTGCCGCCATCCGGTAGCGCCTCGACCTTGCTGCGAACGGCCTGCACCTTCTGCCCGAGCAGCTCGAATTCCAGCTGTGGCTGCGCGATTGCGGCGGCATCGACACGCACTTCCTGTACGGCGGCGGTGGACGGGGTGGCCAGCAATCGCCCCAGTGTCGGCTCATTGGTGGCCGATGCACGGCTGAGCACGGTGACCGGCTCGAACAACGGGGCCGCGCTGGCGGCGGCCGCTACCGACAATCCCAACAACAGACCACCTGTCGCTTTACCTATCGATCTGGACATCATCTTGTCGCTCCTTGGAGTGAAGTAGACAGCGTTGATGCAGCACGACCCGGGGTGCCGGGTTCGGCCATCAGGCCTGCGCAGGGCATGTGAATTCAATAGATGAGGGGAATGAAAATCGCGATCTGTGATCGACCGCATCTGCGTTCAGTGAGGTCAAAAGCGTCACTGCACGTCGCCAATACACAGCTTTCGCGCTACCGTGACGTGGCCGCGACGGGGAATGCACATGGCACCAGGGCAGCACAGCAGTGACGTGACGGCTGATCCGGGCCTGCTGCGGATCGGCCTGTTCTTCGACGGCACCCGCAACAACGCGCACAACCTGGCGCAGGGTCACCGGCAGGCGCCGCGACCGCGCCCTGCCCTGCTCAGAGCCGATGATGACTCCACCTACCAGAGCCGGCTGACCAGCAGCTACGACAACGGCGCCACCAACATCGCGCGCCTGCACCAGTTGTATCCGGACAGCCGACGCACACCAGGCAGCGCACCTTCGCTGGCGATCTATGTTGAAGGTGTCGGCACCCGCGACAATGCCGAGGACGACCTGATCGGTCTGGCTTTCGGGATTGGCGCCAGTGGCGTGCAGGCGAAGGTGCAGCGTGCATTGCAGGCGCTGCTGCCGGCGGCACTGTCGGCACTTGCCTCGCAGTGGCGCTTGCCGCTGCACAGCGTGCAGCTGGATCTGTTCGGCTATTCGCGGGGCGCGGCCGCCGCACGCGATGTGGCCAACCATCTGCGCGGGTGGGATGCCGCGCGCTGGCGGCAGCTGCTGCAGCAGGCGGGGCTTTCGTGCAGCCCCGACTTTGCCCTGCCGCGGCCGGCACTGCGCTTCATCGGCCTGTTCGATACGGTGGTCGCCGTCAACGGCGGCCGCGCCGACGAGCACCCCCGCATCGCCCTGCCCGCGGGCATCGCCGAGGCCGTACTGCAGCTCAGCGCGCGCGATGAGCATCGCCAGCACTATGCGCTGACCACGGTGGCGCCGACCCATCCCGAAATCGCACTGCCCGGTGTGCATGCCAACATCGGCGGTGGCTACGACCAGGTGGAGGAAGGGCCCAAGCTGCTCAGCCGGCCGCGACGGCAGCAGCTGCGCCAGCCCGGCGTGGAGGACTACCAGACACCGCCACTGGCCCTGCTGCAGGCGACGACCGCTTACGCGGAAGCACAGGCCGACGCCGAACGCTGGCAGCAGCAGCTGGGGCTGAACCCGAAGGAAGTGTGGGTCGATGTCTGGCACCAATGGCAGCAGCAACGACGCGCGGGCAGCCGCAGCGTGCTGATGTCGCCGGTGCTGTACGTCACCGCTGCCGTGGTGCTGCACCGGCGCATCGACTGGCGCTATCAGCTGGTGGCGCTGCAGGTGATGCAGAAGCACGCCATCGATGCCGGCGTGACCTGGACCGCCGATGCCGCCGAGGTGGCGGGTTGGGAGCTGCCCGGCGCGCTGCAGCCGATCGCACGCCGCCTGATCGCCGGCCAGCCACTGACCCCGACGCAGGAAGCGTTGCTGCGCCGCCGTTACCTGATGCAATCCGCGCACTGGAATTTCGATGCGCTCGGCGATACCGCCCTGACCTACACCGCTGATGCCGGTGTCAGCGAGCTGCCGTATCGCCCGGGGCCGGGGCTGTTCTACATCAACCGGCCGACGGTGGATGGCAGACGCGTGGTGTTGCCGAACGGGTGAACGAGCGAACGGCATCCACGCATGGCGTGGATCTACTGCAAGCGCGCCATGCGTGGATGATGGAGCAACCGATGCCGGTCAACCCGCCTGTTCGATCAGATTGGCGAGTTCATCCGCATCGAACCCGGCCAGCAGGCGGGCCTCGATATTGAACGGCCCGTGCAGGTAACCACCGGCATACTCGACCAGCAGTTCCTTGAAACGCGCACGCGGTTCGACACCGGCGCGCTCGCAGTACCAGCGGAACCAGCGCGAACCGGCAGCAACGTGTGCAACCTCCTCGCGCAGGATCACTTCCAGCACGTCAGCGGTTTTACCATCGCCGACGTTGCGCAGCTTGTCGATCATGCCCGGCGTCACGTCCAGGCCACGCGCTTCCAGCACGCGCGGCACCAGCGCCATGCGTGCCAGACCATCGTGCGCGGTCTTCCCGCACATTTCCCACAAGCCGTTGTGCGCAGGAAAATCGGCGTACTCATGGCCGTGTGCCTGCAGGCGCTCGCGCAGCAGCATGAAGTGGCGCGATTCGTCGTCGGCGCAGCTCACCCAGTCGGCATGGAACGCCGCCGGCAGACCGCGGAAACGGTACACCGCGTCCCAGGCCAGGTCGATCGCATTGAGCTCGATATGGGCGATGGCATGGATGAACGCCGCGCGCCCTTCCACACCGCCCAGACCGCGCCGGGGCACTTCACGCGGATGCACCATCCTCAGCTGCGGCGGCCGGCCCGGCATTCGGATCGGATCGGCCGGCGGCGCATCGGCCGGTACGTTCAACCGGCCGGCGCGGAACGCAGCGGCGTAGGCCTGGGTCAGAGCAACCTTGCGCAGAGGATCGGCTTCGGCCAGGCACTGCTGCGCGGCGCGCAGCAGATTGCCGCCGACGTCAGGCACGTCGATCACCGCCTGGACCTCAGGCGCGGCTCTTGTGCTTGGCGTCGTCCGACCGCAGCTGCTGGATGCGCTCGAAGTAGCCCGGCTCGATGCCCGTCGGGTAATGCCCGTTGAAGCACGACGAATCGAAGTTGCGCAGCGCCGGATTGCCTTCGCTCACCGCCGCTTCCATGTCTTCGATGTCCTGGTAGATCAGCCAATCACAACCCAGGTGCGCTTCGATTTCCTCGATGCTGCGGTTGTGCGCGACCAGTTCTTCAGCAGCCGGCATGTCGATGCCGTAGATGTTCGGGTAGCGCACCGGCGGCGCAGCGCTGGCCAGGTAGACCTTGCGCGCGCCGGCGTCACGCGCCATCTGCACGATCTGCTGGCTGGTGGTGCCGCGCACGATCGAGTCGTCCACCAGCAGCACCACGCGGTTGCGGAACTCCAGGTGGATCGGGTTGAGCTTGCGACGCACCGACTTCACCCGTTCGCCCTGGCCCGGCATGATGAACGTGCGGCCGATGTAACGGTTCTTGATGAAGCCTTCGCGGTACTTCACCCCGAGCACGTTGGAGATTTCCAGCGCGGCATCGCGCGAGGTGTCCGGGATCGGGATGATGGTGTCGATGTCGTGGTCCGGGCGCAGGCGCAGGATCTTCTCGCCCAGCTTGATGCCCATGCGCATGCGCGCCTTGTGCACCGACACGTTGTCGATCATCGAATCCGGGCGCGCAAAGTACACGTACTCGAAGATGCACGGGGTGTGCTCGGCCGGCTCGGCGCAGATTTCCGAGAACAGTTCGCCGCGCGCGGTGATCACCAGCGCTTCGCCCGGCTGCACGTCACGCACGCGCTGGAAGCCCAGCACGTCCAGTGCGGCCGACTCGGAGGCCACGATGTACTCGTCCCCCTCGGCGTGGCTGCGCTTGCCCAGCACCAGCGGGCGGATGCCATGCGGATCGCGGAAAGCAACCAGACCCAGGCCCAGCACCACGCTGACCACCGCATAGCCGCCCTTGCAGCGACGGTGCACGCCGGCCACCGCGCGGATGGCCGCTTCCGGACTGAGCTGGCGCTGCTGTTCCAGTTCGTAGGCGAACACGTTCAACAGCACTTCGCTGTCCGAATCGGTATTGACGTTGCGGCGGTCCTGCTCGAACACCTGCTGGCGCAGATCCTCGGTGTTGATCAGGTTGCCGTTGTGGGCCAGCGCGATGCCGTACGGCGAATTGACGTAGAACGGCTGTGCCTCGTCCATGCCTTCCGAACCGGCGGTCGGGTAACGCACATGGGCGATACCGACGCTGCCTTCCAGGGTGGACATGGTGCGTGCATCGAAGACATCGCGGACCAGGCCGGTGGCCTTCTGTACCCGCAGGCGGCTGCCGTTGACCGTGGCGATGCCCGCCGCGTCCTGGCCGCGATGCTGGAGGACGGTCAAGCCGTCATACAACTGCCCGGCGACGTTCTGGTTGCCGACGATTCCGACGATGCCACACATGATGCGAGGTCTCCGCTGGGCTGTGCCCAGTTACAAGGAAGGTGGCCGTGCCTGGCCAGAGTTGTCGCCGCGTCTGCGGTCGACATTGGCCGGGTCGCCCGGCTCGATGCTGCCCGGTAGTGCTGGGGCGTCCGGGCGCACTTCGGCCGGATCATATGCCTCGCCCTGTTCCGCCTTCGCAGGCCGCAGCCATCCGCTGCCCGCCACTATCTGACCGAGTACGCCATTATCGCCTGTCGCCCCCGGCTTGCCCACTCCGGCGCCGGCACTCTTGCCCAGCTCCATCAATGCAGATGGGGACAGCGCGTCCATCGGCAAGGCCTTGGGCAGCAGGTCGGCCCCCGGCACCTGCCACTGCGGCAGTTTGCTGTTCATCCAGCCTACGGCCGGGTTCAGCACCGGCCGCAGCGCCGAGCCGCGCCAGGAGGGTTCGGCGGTGAGCGGGGTGAAACCGGCCAGCAGCAGCAGCACGGCCGCGATGAGGCCGCCACGCACGGCGCCGAGGACCCCGCCCAGCAGGCGGTCCAGGCTGCCCAGCATGTTGCGGTGAACGATGGCCTTGATGACCATGCCGATCACGGCGACGACGATCATCACGCCGATGCCGACGCTGAGGTAGCCGCCGATGAAATGCTCGCCCCCGGGCGCGGCCGGTGCAGACCACCAGCGTGCGGCGTCATTGCCGAAGGCGAAGGCGGCCCAGGCGGCGACCAGCCACGATACGGTGCCGATGACGATGCCCACGAAGCCGCGCAGCAACCCGAGCAGGGTGGAGGCGGCGATCACGATCAGCAGCACCACGTCGATCATGGCGCTCCGTTCCTTCGGCGGCGCTGGCAACGGGGCTGCGTACAGGTCATGGGTGCGGTCGCACCATGCCGGCCACGCCGACCTTGGCGGCGACCTGCGCCTTCAACTGTTCGGCATCGGCGCGGTTGGCGACCGGTCCGACGCGGACCCGGTGCAGGCTGCCCTTTTCGGTACGCACCTGCTCGACGAAGGCGCTGAAGCCTGCCGCGCGGACCTTGTCGCGCAGGGCGTTGGCATCGTTGGCCTGGCCGAATGCGCCGAGCTGCACGGCAAAACCTACTCCGCTGGCAGCCGGTGCGGCCGGCGTAGTCGGCGGGGTGGCCGGCTTGCTGGCGGTCGCTTCCGGCTTGGGCTCGGGCTTCGGTTCCGGCTTGACCACCGGCTTGGCCGGTTCCGGCTTGGCAGCCGGCGGTGCTGCTGCGGTCGGCGTGCTCGGCGGCAGGCTTTCACTGCGCACCGGATTGCCGGTCGCCGACGGCGTAGCCGCCGCGACGGGGGTACTGGCACTCGGCGCGGGCGTCGGCGTGCTGGCCACCGGTGCGCTGGTCGAGGGCTTCGCATCGAGGGTGATGACTTCTGCCTTCACGTCGGCACGGACCTTCACCGCCTGCAGCCGGGCCGCTTCGGCCTGGGCGCGGTCGGCATACGGTCCAACGCGTACGCGCCAGGCCGGGCGACCGTTGATCGATGCGGTCTCGATGAAGCCCGGAAGCTGCGAGCGTTTCAGGTAGGCGACCACCGCATCGGCGTCACCCTGGCTGCCGTAAGCGCCGAAGGTCACCGCGTAATTGCCGGCGGCCACTGCGGGCGACGTGTCCACGGTCGGCGGGGCAGCCGGTGCGGCGGCCTCCTCGACGGGACGGGCCTGGCCGCTCTGCAAGCCGGTGGCACCACCGGCAGGCGCGACCAGCGGCAGTTCACGGGTTTCGAACTGGCCATCGGCCGGCGCATCGGGCGCGGCGATCGGCACATTGGCCACACCGCTGTCCGGGGCCGGGCCCTTGACGAGCATCGGCAGGAAGATGACGGCCAAGGCCACCAGGACGATGGCACCAATCAGACGCTGTTTCAGGGGCGTATCCACGTAGGGCAGGCGGCAGGCTGGACGTTGCGGTCGATTATACGGGTGCTGGACCGGGCGGCGTCGGTAATGGCTGAACGGCGGTCAGGCGGAGGCCTGCAGCCATTGCAGCGCAGCGGCAGCGGTATGGAAGGAGCCGAACACCAGTACGCGGTCGCCGCGATCGGCACGGGCCAGTACCTGCGCCAGCGCCTGTTCGACGGTATCGGCCAGCGCCGCAGTGGCTGCGGCGGTATCGGCCAGGCGCGCCTGCAGCTGCGCCGCACTCTGGCCACGCGGGCCATCCAGCCCGGCCAGGGTCCAGTCGCCCACCACGTCCTGCAGGGCCTGCACCACGCCCACGGCGTCCTTGTCCTGCAGCGCGGCGTACACCGCCAAGGTGCGCCCGGGGGCGGCCTCGGCCTTCAGCGCGCGCGCCAGCTGGGCGGCCGCCTGCGGGTTGTGGCCGACATCGACGCGAACCTGCACGCCATCGCGCTCGAACGCCTGCAGGCGCCCGGCGATGCGCGCCGCGGCCACGCCTGCGGCCCATGCCGCGCGCGGCACCGGCTTGTCCAGCGCACGCAGCGCAGCGATCGCCGCACCGGCGTTGGCCAGTTGGATCGGCCCGGCAAGTGCCGGGGTCGGCAGCTCCAGGCGGGTGCCGACATCGCGCCAACGCCAACGCTGCGCGTCGATCGGTTCGTAGAAATAGTCGCTGCCACCGCGGATCGCATTGGCACCTACCAGGTAGGCGCGCGCCAGCACGCTCGACGGCGGATCGGTCTCGCCCAGGATCACCGGCTTCCAGCCGCGGATGATGCCGGCCTTCTCGGCACCGATGGCCTCGCGGTCCTCGCCCAGCCATTCGGCGTGATCGATGTCCACGGTGGTGATCACCGACACGTCGGCGTCGACGATGTTGACCGCATCCAGGCGGCCGCCAAGGCCGACTTCGAGCACGGCCAGATCGAGATCGGCATCGGCGAACAACTGCAGCGCGGCGAGCGTTCCGTACTCGAAATAGGTCAGCGTCACATCACCGCGCGCTGCCTCGACCGTGTTGAACGCAGCGACCAGTGCGGCGTCGGCGGCATCCTGGCCATCGATGCGCACACGCTCGTTGTAGCGCAGCAGGTGCGGTGAGGTGTACGCACCGACCTTCCAGCCCGCAGCGCGCGCGATGGCTTCGATGAAGGCGACGGTGGACCCCTTGCCGTTGGTACCACCGACCACGATGGTGTGCCTGGCCGGCGTGCTCAGGCCCATCGCGGTGGCCACGGTGCGCACGCGCTCCAGTCCCATGTCGATGGTGGCCGGGTGCTGGCGTTCAATGTAATCCAGCCAATCGGCCAGAGTGGTCGGGGTGTTCTTCACGGCAAGGCTTCCAACAGGTACAGGTGGTTCAGGACAGGAAATTCAGAGGGCGCGGTGCTTGGCTTCACCGAAGAACGGCGTGTGGTGCGCGCAGTCGTTCAGGCGCACCACTTCCAGGTTGTCCAGATCGGGGCCTTCAAGCAGGTTGAGGGTGGTCGGTGCCTGGCGGAAGGTCCACAGGCGCGACAGCGGCAGGCCGAGGATGCGGCACAGGATCACGCGGTTGACCGCATCGTGGGCGACCACCAGCAGGGTGTCGTGCTCGCCCAGGCCTTCGGCGGCACGCGCCAGGCCACGCCAGCTGCGCTCCAGCACCAGGCGCAGCGATTCGCCACCGGGCATCAGCACGGTATCGGGCTCGTCGCGCCAGGCCTGCAGGCGCGACGGGTCTTTCTCGTTGATTTCGCTGGCCAGCAGACCTTCCCACTCACCGTGGGCGATTTCCTGCAGCTCCGGCTCGGTCAGCAGCATGTCGGCGCGTGCAGCGCCAAGGGCCAGCTGTGCGGTGCGCTGGGCGCGCGACAGCGGCGAGGCCACTGCACGGGTGATGTCCACCGACGCCAGGCGGGCGCCAAGCGCCTGAGCCTGGGCTTCACCGATGGGCGAAAGCGGGATGTCGATCTGGCCTTGGTAGCGGCCTTCGGCGTTCCACGGCGTTTCGCCGTGACGGGCAAGCAGGATGCGCATGCGAACAAGGGGTCCTGGGGGAGGAGTTCCGGCGCAGTGTTCACATCCTGTGAAGTACGCGGAACAGGGATGATACCCGTTCGGCGGACTGGGCCGGTCGGGGCATGAAAAAACCCCGCGACAGACGTCGCGGGGTTTCAGCATTTCCGGCGGGTTGGTCGAGGTTGCCGGCCAGCGGCCGGCACTACCTTATCTCGCCAGGTTCAGTTCCTTCAGCAGCTGCGGCGCCGGCGCCACCTCCTGCATGATCCACTGCATGTAGCGGCTGTCGACGGCGATCATGCGGGTCATCACCGGGTCGAACACCCAGTTGGAGCTGACCGATTCCCAGTTGCCGTCGAAGGCCAGGCCAACCAGCTTGCCGTTGGCATCGAGCACCGGCGAACCGGAGTTGCCACCGGTGATGTCCAGGTTGGACAGGAAGTTCACCGGCACCGAACCGATCCGCTTGTCTTCCAGGCCGCCATAGCGCTTGGCCTTGACCGCATCCAGCAGCGCCTTCGGCGAGTCGAACGGATCTTCACCGGTTTCCTTCGCCGCAACACCTTCCAGGGTGGTGAACGGGGTGTACTTCACGCCGTCCTTGCCATAGCCCATGACGTTGCCGAAGGTGATGCGCAGCGACAGGTTGGCATCGGGATACACGAACTCGCCCTGGCTCTTCTTGTAGTCGGCCACGGCCTGCAGGTACAGCGGACGTGCGGTCAGCGATTCGCCTTCGCGGATCTTCTTCTGCTCTTCCTGCTTCAGCAGCGCCGGCATGACGGCCACCGCGTACTGGATGGTCGGATCATTGCTGGCTTCGAAGGCAGCGCGGTCGGCCTTGAACCACTTCAGGCGGTTGTCCAGGCTGCCCAGTTCGGTGCCGCCCAGCTTGCTCACCAGCGACTTCACCGCAGCGGCATCGCTGCCGGCCAGCCACTTGTTCAGCACTTCGTTGTCGCGCTGCGCGGCCGGCAGTGCCACGTACTGGTCGAGCCAGTAGGTCTGCAGCTGCTGGTCCATCTTCGCCACGTAGCGGCGATCCATCTGCTTCAGGCTGCCTTCGATGGTGGTCAGGTCGCGGTCCTGGTAACCGGCTTCGCGCTCGGCATCGGGCTTGCTGCGCTCGATCGACAGGCGATACAGGGTGATTGCCGCGCCGACGGCCGAGGTGTTGTTGAACTGGCCAACGAACAGGTCGCGCTCGCGCGTGGACTTGCTGGTATCCAGGTGCTGCAGCAGCTGCGCGTGCGCAGCCAGTGCCGGCTTGCCGGCAGCGCCCTGCTTCTTCAGCCAGGCCAGCACCGCCGCTTCTTCGGCCTGCTTCTGGCCGGCGGCATCGATGCGCTTGAAGCCTTCCAGCTGGCCCAGGTAGTTCTTGGCCACGTTGTTCATGCTGGCGGCGGTGGCGGCGTACTTCACCTTGACGTCGGCGTCGGCCTTGCCAGCGTCGGCAATCATCTTCAGCACCGCGTTGTAATGGCGGGCAATGGTCGGGTAGGTGAAGCTGGCAGTCTCGTTGAACTCACCGGCCAGCGCGTAACGGTTGGTGCGGCCCGGGTAGCCGGCCACCATCACGAAGTCGTCGGCGCCCAGCGGCGTATCGGCGAATTTCAGGAAGTGCTTGGGCTGGTACGGCACGTTGTCGGCCGAGAACGCCGCCGGCTTGCCGTCCTTGCCGACGTAGGCACGGTAGAACGAGAAATCACCGGTGTGGCGCGGCCACATCCAGTTGTCGACATCGCCGCCGAACTTGCCGACGCTGCCCGGAGGTGCATAGACCAGGCGCACGTCCTTGATTTCCAGGTTGCGGAACAGGCGGTAGGTGTTGCCGCCGGAGAAGCTGTACAGACGGCAGCGGAAGCCGGCATCGGCTTCACAGGCGGCAACCTGGGCCTTGTCGAAGGCATCCAGCGCGCGGCTGCGGGCCAGCGGGTCCTTGCCGGCGCCAGCGATGGCGGCCTTGGCTTGGGCGGTGACGTCGGTGATCTGGTCGAGCACGAACACGCGGGCATTCGGGCCGGCACTCAGTTCGTCGCTGTGCTTGGGCGCGTTGAAGCCGTCCTTGATCAGGTTCTTCTGTGCGGTCGAGTTCAGCTGGATCGCACCGTAGGCGCAATGGTGGTTGGTGACCACCAGGCCCTGCGGGGACACGAAGCTGGCGGTGCAGCCGCCCAGCGCGACCACGGCGCCCATCGGGTCGCCGGTCAGGTTGGCCAGCTGTTCCGGGGACAGCTTGAGGCCGGCCTTCTGCAGCGGGCCGGCGATTTCCGGCAGCTGCTGCGGCACCCACATGCCTTCAGCGGCATGGGCGACCTGGACCAGCCCAAGGCTGGCGACGACGGAGAATGCAAGCAGGTTCGAGCGCATGGAGCGGCCCCTGGTAGTGGAACTCTCGATTGTAGCCCGCCGCCCTGCCCCGGCCCGAACCCCGGAAGTCATGCACTCGAGTGCTTTCGCCGTTCAGCGTCTCCATTGCGATCGGGACCGAGACGGGAGGCCAGGCTGATGCAGGACACGCCGTAAACCCCGCTCCGCGGCCCGGCCCAGCCGCTGGCGGCTGTGCGTTCGGGCGCTTGCGAAGCAGTGCTTCGCAAGCAAAGCGCCCTCACCCATGGGGGCTCGGTCGCGCCATCCATGGCGCTCACGGTCCTGCATCGGCCTGGCCTCCAGCCTCCCCACAATCCCCTGGCCTCGGACGGTAGCGCCGGGCCATGCCCGGCGAGCGCAGCGGCGTCACTGCGCGGCACCGTTCGAAACGCCCCCCTGCGCACAGCTTTCGTTCCACCAATGCACCCGCAGCGCAACATGGGAAATCCGCGTGGCGCCCTATAATCCGCGCTTTCCCCCTGATGAGTTCCACCCCGATGGCGCAGCAAACGATGAAGGCCCTGGTCAAGCGCGAAGCGGCCAAGGGCATCTGGATGGAAGAGGTGCCGGTGCCGACCCCGGGCCCCAACCAGGTCCTGATCAAGCTGGAAAAGACCGCGATCTGCGGCACCGACCTGCACATCTACCTGTGGGACGAATGGAGCCAGCGCACGATCAAGCCGGGCCTGACCATCGGCCATGAGTTCGTTGGGCGCATCGCAGAGATCGGCCCGGGCGTGACCGGCTACGAGATCGGCCAGCGCGTCTCGGCCGAAGGCCACATCGTCTGCGGCCACTGCCGCAACTGCCGCGGCGGTCGTCCGCACCTGTGCCCGAACACCGTCGGTATCGGCGTCAACGTCAACGGCGCGTTCGCCGAATACATGGTGATGCCGGCCAGCAACCTGTGGCCGATCCCCGACCAGATCCCGTCCGAACTGGCCGCCTTCTTCGACCCGTACGGCAATGCCGCGCACTGCGCGCTGGAATTCAACGTCATCGGCGAAGACGTGCTGATCACCGGCGCCGGCCCGATCGGCATCATCGCGGCGGGCATCTGCAAGCACATCGGTGCACGCAACGTGGTGGTGACCGACGTCAACGACTTCCGCCTGAAGCTGGCCGCCGACATGGGCGCCACCCGCGTGGTCAACGTCGCCAACACGTCGCTGAAGGACGTGATGAAGGAACTGCACATGGAGGGCTTCGACGTGGGCCTGGAAATGAGCGGCAATCCGCGCGCGTTCAACGACATGCTCGACTGCATGTACCACGGCGGCAAGATCGCCATGCTCGGCATCATGCCCAAGGGCGCCGGCTGCGACTGGGACAAGATCATCTTCAAGGGTCTGACCGTGCAGGGCATCTACGGCCGCAAGATGTACGAGACCTGGTACAAGATGACCCAGCTGGTGCTGTCCGGCTTCCCGCTCGGCAAGGTGATGACCCACCAGCTGCCGATCGACGACTTCCAGAAGGGCTTCGACCTGATGGAAGAAGGCAAGGCCGGCAAGGTCGTCCTCAGCTGGAATTGATTCATCGTGGCTTCGCCACGTTGAATCCGCGCAGGTTTCCTTATCCCCGCGCCTGCGGCGCGCCCCCTTGAACAACAAGGGGGCTCTCACCCAGCCGGGGTCAGGAACGCGGCAGGAATTGAAAAAGGCGCCCATTGGGCGCCTTTTTCTTTGGGGTTGCCGGCCAGCGGCCGGCACTACCGTAACGCCTGCGACGTTACTTTCCGACGGCGACGCTCAGCATCACCCGGCTGTGCGCCAGCTTGCCGGAGTTGTCGCGGCCATTGCCGTCGGTGCCGTAGTAACCCAGGCCGACATTGAACAGGCCGAACTGGCGGGCGACGCCGACGTTCCAGTCCGTGTAGTCCTTGGCGATACCGTCCTCGAAGGTGCTGCGGCCGACGTTGGCATTGAGCTTGAAGTCCTTCGGCAGGCCCCAGCTGCCACCCAGGCCGAAGTACCAGCCATCGGTGCTGCTGTTCCACACATCGTTGCTGTAGGCCACCGTCAGCTTGTAGGTGTCGTCCAGCGTGGTGGTGGTGATCAGCTCGTTGTAGTTCTGGTGGCTGGACTTGAGGTAGGTGTAACGGTTCAACAGCACGTCGAAGTTGACGCGCTCGGTCACGTCCACGCCGTAGCCGATCAGGTAGTCGACCTCGGTCTTCGGATCGCCTGCGCCGAAGTCGACGCCCGAGCCCCAGACGCCGGCATACAGGCCGACCGGGCTGGTGTAGGTGAAGCCGGCCTGCAGGGTCGGATCCTCATCGGTCTGCGACACACCACGGAACAGGTAGTCCGAGACGGCGGTGACGTTCCAGCTGTACGGAGATTCGTTGTCCTGGGCGCTGGCGGCGAACGGCGCGAGGGTCAGGGCGGCGGCAATGGCGAGGCAGGCACGGGCGTGCTTCATGGGCGTCTCCGGTGGGGTCGGTGGCGTGGAAGGCGGGATCTGCAGCGGGCGCAGCGACCGGAGCCAGACAGCCCCGGTTCACGAATTTTTAACCCGTTTGCTATTGCGATGCAACATGTGCCGGCCATGGCGGTGCCCCCTACGCCCCGGTCCGCAGCCGTCGATGCCCGGTAGAATCAGTGGTTTCCCGTGCTGAGCCGTGCCCACGCCATGACCGACTCCTCCGCCCTGACCCGCCACTATGCTGAGGAACTGGACGCCATCCGCGCCCAGGGCCTGTTCAAGTCCGAGCGGATCATCACCAGCCCGCAGTCCGCCGAGATCACCCTCGAAGACGGCCGCAAGGTGCTGAATTTCTGCGCCAACAACTATCTCGGCCTGGCCGACCATCCGGACCTGATCCAGGCCGCGAAGGACGCGCTGGACAGCCATGGTTTCGGCATGGCCTCGGTACGCTTCATCTGCGGCACCCAGGACCTGCACAAGCAGCTGGAGGCACAGATCGCCGGCTTCTTCGGCAAGCAGGACACGATCTTGTACGCGGCCTGCTTCGATGCCAACGGCGGCCTGTTCGAGCCGCTGCTGGGCGAGAACGACGCAATCATCTCCGATGCGCTGAACCATGCTTCGATCATCGACGGCGTGCGCCTGTGCAAGGCCAAGCGCTTCCGCTACGCCAACTGCGACATGGCCGACCTGGAAGCCCAGCTGCAGGCCGCCGATGCCGCCGGCTGCAAGACCAAGCTGATCACCACCGACGGCGTGTTCTCGATGGACGGTTTCATCGCGCCGCTGGACGAGATCACTGCGCTGGCGAAGAAGTACAACGCGCTGGTGCACATCGACGAATGCCATGCCACCGGCTTCCTCGGCGCGACGGGCCGCGGCTCGGCCGAGGTCAAGGGCGTGCTGGAGAAGATCGACATCATCACCGGCACCCTGGGCAAGGCCATGGGCGGCGCACTGGGTGGCTTCACCTGCGCCAGCGCCGAAGTGATCGAGCTGCTACGCCAGCGTTCGCGGCCGTACCTGTTCTCCAACTCGCTGCCGCCGCACGTGGTCGCCGCCGGCATCAAGGCGTTCGAGATGCTGGCTGCGGCCGATGACCTGCGCAGCACCCTGGCCGAGAACACCCGCTACTTCCGCGAGAAGATGACCGCCGCGGGTTTCGACGTGAAGCCCGGCGTGCACCCGATCAGCCCGGTGATGCTGTACGACGCACCGCTGGCGCAGAAGTTCGCCGAGCGCCTGCTGGAAGAGGGCATCTATGCGATCGGCTTCTTCTTCCCGGTGGTACCGAAGGGTCAGGCGCGCATCCGCACCCAGATCAGCGCCGCGCACAGCCGCGAGCATCTGGACCGCGCGATCGATGCGTTCACCCGCATCGGCGTCGAGCTGGGCGTGATCAAGGGCTGATCATCGGCGGGGTCGGATCCTTTTCCTGCGGAAAGGGCTCTGACCCTTCAGGCCAAAGCGTGCCGACCAAGGTCGGCACCTACCGGAGTCTGATGACGTGCCGACCCAGGTCGGCACCTACCCGGCGCTACTTCTTCTTTTTCTTCTTGTCCTTGGGCTCGTCCTTGCTGGCGACCACCACCGGCTTGGCGGCAGCATCCTGCCCATTGCCCTTGGCAACGCGGATGCCATTGGCTTTCATCCAGGCATCGAACTGGTCGGCGGTCATCTTCTGGTCGCCGTTGCTCATCATGAAGCGATAGCTGCCGCGGCCATCCAGTTCCGGGGTCTTTACTTCAACCACCGGGGTCTCGGCCGGCCGATCGGCCTTGGCCGTTTTCTTGTGGCCGCCACACGCGGTCAACAGCACGATCGGCAACAACAGGCTGGCGCAGCGCAGGGTTTGCTTGAGGGTCGGGTGATACATGGGCAGGCTCCGTTCTGGACATTCGACAACCAGGCGCCCCCTACGCCTGGAACGGTGGCCGGCAACCGCCGGCCGTGGGCATCACTCAGCCCGGTGCAGCGGCCCCCAGCCGCTGCTGGTCGCTGACCTCCAGCGCCCGCCACTGGCCCTTGCCGAGATCGCCGAGCGTGAGCTCTCCGATCGCAACGCGGACCAGGCGCAGCACCTGCAGGTCGAAGGCCGCCAGCAGGCGACGGATATGGCGGTTGCGGCCCTCGTCGAGGACCACCTCCAACCAGGCGGTCTTGTCGCCGCTGCGCAGCACGCGCACGGCCAGGGCGAGGAGAAATTCACCCTCGTCTTCGACACCGGCGCGCAGCGCCGCCAGGGTGTCGTCATCGGGCAGGCGATCCACCTGCACGTGGTAGGTCTTCTGCGGGCCGGTCTCCGGATCGGTCAGGCGTGCGGCCCACTGCGGATCGTTGCTGAACAGCAACAGGCCTTCACTGGCTTTGTCCAGGCGACCGACCGGCGCGATCCACGGCAGGCCGGCGCCATCGAAGCAGCGGTACACGGTGTCGCGGCCACGCTCGTCCTGCACGGTGGTGACCACCCCGCGCGGCTTGTTGAGCATCAGGTACAGGCGCTGTGGTGCGCCCATCGGCTGGCCGTCGACCTCGATCGGCGGCGCCGGGCTGGCAATCGGGAATTCCGGATCACGGACGATGCGCCCGGCGACGCGGACGCGGCCATCTGCAATCCAGCGCGCGGCCTCGCTGCGCGAGCACATGCCGGCCTTGGACAGCACGCGCGCCAAGCCATGGCGCACGCCAGCGGAAACCGCAGGGGGATTCGCACGCCCACGCGTAGCGTGGGAGCGGGCAGCGGGGGCAGCAGGTGGGCGGCGCGTGCGCAAGCCTCTGCTCCCCGCCGCGCTTACTTCTTGTCGACCGGCTTGGTCTCAGCCGGTACTTCGGCTGCGGCCGGGGTAGCAGCCGGAACCGGACGTGCCTTGACCACGCGCACGCCGCGCGCCTTCATCCAGGCGTCAAACTCTTCGGCGGTCATACGCTTGCCGTTCTGGCTCATGTCGAAGCGCCACGGCGTGTTGTCGAACTCGGTCTGCGGCTTGTACGCGGCAGGATCATTCGGCTTCACCGCCGGCGCACTCGGAATCGCCTTGGCGATGTTCTGGCAGCCATCGATGCGCAACCGCTGCAGCACCTGGTCCAGCGACTGCGACGGATCGTAGCTGCTGCCCAGCACGCCGCTGGCCATGCCCAACTGGCTGCTGCGGATATAAAGCTCGTCGGCCACCGGGGCGACGGCCGTGGCCGGCAACGGCAGCGGCGAAGCGCTGGTGTTGACCGAGCAATCGACCGCAGCGTGAGCAGCAGGAACCAGGGCCAGCGCCAGAACGGCAGCCGATGCAGAGCGCAGCATGAGGGCATCCACGAAAGGAAGTGACGCGGCGAGTTTAGCAATGCCGCGTCATCTTTCAAGCGCCACTTTCAATGAATACGCCAACTCATTGGTTTCATAAGCAAATTGCCGACGAACGGTCGCCACTGAAGCGCTGATTCATCATTCCGGACCGCACAAACAACAAGACCCGGCCGAAGCCGGGTCCTGCTGTGTCTTACTGGCAGAGCGTCAGAACTTAGTTCTGGACGTTCAGCTCGGTACGACGGTTCTTGGCGCGACCTTCCGGATTGTCCGAACCATCCGGGTTGGTGTTCGGTGCAATCGGACGGCTCTCGCCGTAGCCGATCGGACCGGCCAGACGGCCAGCGTCGACGCCGTTCTTGGTCAGGTAGTTGTACACCGCGGTGGCGCGGCGCTCCGACAGCTTCTGGTTGTAAGCGTCGGTACCCTTCGAGTCGGTGTGACCGGCGACTTCAACGCGCAGATCCGGGTAACGCTTCAGGATCTCGGTGGCTTCGCTCAGGATGGCCACAGCGTCCGGACGCAGGTTCGACTTGTCGAAGTCGAAGTTCACGCCCTTCAGGTCGATCGAGACCGGCACCGGGCAACCGTCCGGACCGATGGTCTGACCCGGCTGCGAGTTCGGGCACTTGTCGTCGCAGTTGTTGACGCCGTCACCGTCGTCATCCAGGTCGGCGCAGCTCGGGGCAACCGGAGCCGGTGCCGGAACAGCAGCCACCGGGGCCGGGCCCAGCGGGATCACGACGCCGACCGAAGCCAGCACGTCGCCGAACCAGCTTTCGTCGCGCGCGGCGATGCTCTGGTCGTCGAAGTCAGCGCGGTAGGCCACTTCGGCGCGGACAGCAACGCGCTTGTCGAAGGTGGTCTGCAGGCCGACGCCGAGCTTGGCAGCCAGGTTGCCGTCCTTGCGCTCACGCGGACCGTTGGTGTTCAGAGCCGGGTACTCTTCTTCCGACTTCTGGTAGCCCAGGCCGCCCACGATGTAGGGGTTCCAGCCGCGGCCTTCCTTGATGAAGTGGCGACGCAGATCGAACGACACGCCGTACTGCGACCAGTTCTGATCCTGGTTGGCGTCGAAGTTCGGGTTCTGGTAGTTCAGCTCACCATCCAGCGACCAGTTCGGGCTGATGAACTTGCCCAGACCCAGGGTCACGAACGGAGCGTCGTTGGTCAGACGGTCGTTATCCTGGAAGTTGAAGCCGGCCGAACCGGTCAGGTACCAGCGGTCATCGAACTCCTGCGCCGACGCAGCCTGGGCGAAAGCCAGACCGCCCAGCAGCGCGGCAGTAAGGATCTTCTTGTTCATTGAGTACAGCTCCTATTTCGGGGGTATGAAACCGGTAGAGGCATGGGCCAGCACTACTGCGTCGATGTTCAGACAGCCGATTCAGCACGCCACCGCCGCGAACATTATGCTCAGGCGGGTGAAGGTCATGTTAACAGTCCCGTAACATGTGAAGCGTCGTGCACGACCGGCTACCGGCCCGACGTTGAAACCCTATACAGGATGATGAAAATCCGCAAGACCCACACACCACAAGGGTTTGGAAGGGTTTAAGGGCCAGATGCGACAGTTTTGGCTCTGGTTTATCGGAAAGCGGTTCAGCGCGCGCCCATCGAGGTGAGGAACCTTATGATGCAGACAGGAACCGAGCTGGAGCCGCAATGAAAGCCGTCGCCCTGTGCCGTGAATCCGCCCCTGCCCTGCGCGATCTGGTGCTGCCACCGCCGCCGCCACCGCGCGGCCGTGACCTTCTGATCCGTGTCGAAGCAGTTTCCGTCAATCCCGTGGATGGGAAGCTGCGTGCAGGTACGTCAGCCGCGTCGCTGGATAACCCGCGCATTCTCGGCTGGGACGCGGCAGGTGTCGTTGAAGCCATGGGCGAGGAGGCCAACCTGTTCGCCTCCGGGGACGAGGTCTACTACGCCGGAGACGTCACCCGACCCGGCTGCAACGCGCAGTATCAGCTGGTGGATGAGCGACTGGTGGCGCGCAAACCGACCACCCTCGACTTCGCCGAAGCGGCCGCGCTGCCGCTGACCACCCTGACCGCCTGGGAACTGCTGTTCCAGCGCATGCCCCTGCTGCTTGATGACCGCCGCCACGCCGGCCAGCGCCTGCTGGTGATCGGTGGTGCCGGCGGCGTCGGCTCAATGGCGATCCAGCTGGCCCACCACGCGGGATTCGAGGTCATCGCCACCGCCTCGCGTGAAGCCTCGATCGACTGGTGCCGGCGGATGGGCGCCCAGCATGTCATCGACCATCGCCAGCCCCTGCTACCGCAGCTGCAGGCGCTTGGCATCGACGATGTGCAGGTGGCACTGAACCTGGCCGATACCGACCACTACTGGGACGAACTGGGGCAGCTGCTGGCGCCGCAGGGACATGTCGGCCTGATCGTCGAACCGCGCGGCCCGCTGCGCATCGGCGATCCCTACAAGGCCAAGTGCATCGGCATCCATTGGGAATTCATGTTCGCCCGCGCGCGCTTTGCCACCGCCGACCGCATCGAGCAGCACCGCATTCTCAACCGCGCCGCCAGCATGATCGATGCGGGCCAGTTGCGCGGCACGCTGAGCGAAGTGCTGGGGCCGATCAATGCGGCCAACCTGGACGCCGCCCACCAGCGTCTGGCCGGCGGCCGCACCATCGGCAAGCTGGCGCTGGCCGGCTGGGACGACTGATTCACCATTACGCGCACCGGGCACGGCTCGACGCCGTGCCCGGCGCGGCCTGTGGCAGTGGATTGGCTGGCATCTGTATCTATTGAATGACCCGTTTCAGGCATAGGGTGGCAACAGATTCCCCTGCCCTGAGCCTGTCATGCCCACCGCCCTGCCCCTGCGCCTGCTGCAACTGATCATCGGCCTGTTCCTCTACGGCTTCGGCGCCTCGCTGATGATCCGCGCCGCGATCGGTGTCGCGCCGTGGGATGTGCTGTCGCAGGGCATCGCTGCACAGACCCCGTTGTCGTTCGGCCTGGCCACCAACGTGATCGGCGCGCTGGTACTGCTGTTGTGGTGGCCGCTGCGACAGAAGCCCGGCGTCGGCACCGTGCTCAACGTGATGCTGATCGGTCCTTCGGCCCAGTTCGGGCTGTGGCTGCTGCCCCCGGCCGTCGGCCTGGGCTGGCAGGTGGCGATGTTCTGCGCCGGCATGCTGCTGGTGGCGCTGGCCACCGGCCTGTACATCGGCGCAAAGCTGGGCCCTGGTCCGCGCGATGGCCTGATGACCGGGCTGCACGCGCGCACCGGCTGGCCGATCTGGAAGGTGCGTAGCCTGATTGAAGGCAGCGTGCTGCTGCTGGGCTGGTGGCTGGGCGGCGATGTCGGCGTAGGCACGCTCGCCTTCGCGTTGCTGATCGGGCCGCTGTGCGGGGTCACCCTCGGCTGGTTCGGGATCGGCCGCGCACCGGTAGTGCCGGACGCTGGCCGGCAACCGCAGACGCCTTGACCTACCGTGGTTGCCGGCCAGCGGCCGGCACTACCGCCCCCGGAGTTCGGGGGCAGCGCCGCAGGCGCGACCAAACAGCCCTTGCCCCGGCCGCCGTTTCGCGGCACCCTTCGCGCTTCCGTACGCAAGCGTATCGACATGTCGCCAGCCAACGAAAGCGCCTACCCCCACCTGTTCGCCCCGCTGGACCTGGGCTTCACCCAGCTGCGCAACCGGGTGCTGATGGGCTCGATGCACACCGGCCTGGAAGATCGCGCACGCGACTTCCCGCGCCTGGCCGCCTACTTCGCAGAGCGCGCCGAAGGCGGCGTCGGCCTGATCGTCACCGGCGGCTTCGCGCCGAACGTGGTGGGCTGGCTCAAGCCGTTCGGCGGCAAGCTGTCCTGGCCTTGGGAAGTGCGCCCGCATCGGCAGCTGACCGCCGCCGCGCACCAGCACGGCGCGAAGATCTGCCTGCAGCTGCTGCATGCCGGGCGCTATGCCTATCACCCGCTGTCGGTGGCGCCATCGAAGCTGAAGGCGCCGATCAATCCGTTCACCCCGCGCGCCTTGTCGGCCAGCGGCGTCGAGCGGCACATCGCCGACTACGCACGCAGCGCGAAGCTGGCCCGCGAGGCCGGCTACGACGGCGTGGAAGTGATGGGCTCGGAGGGCTACCTCATCAACGAGTTCATCGCCCCGCGCACCAACAAGCGCAATGACCGCTGGGGCGGTGATGCCGCACAGCGCATGCGCTTCGCGGTGGAGATCGTGCGTCGCATCCGCGAGGCGTGCGGTCCGGATTTCATCATCATCTATCGCCTGTCGCTGGTCGACCTGGTCGAAGATGGCAGCAACTGGGAAGAGATCGTGCAGCAGGCCCAGGCTATCGAGGCAGCCGGCGCGACGATCCTCAATTCCGGCATCGGCTGGCATGAAGCGCGCATTCCGACCATTGCCACGTCGGTACCGCGCGGTGCGTTCGCCGCAGTCACCGCCAAGCTCAAGCCGCACGTGACGTTGCCGCTGGTGGCGACCAACCGCATCAACATGCCCGATGTCGCCGAGCGCATCCTCGCCGATGGCGGTGCCGACATGGTGTCGCTGGCGCGCCCGCTGCTGGCCGATCCGCAGTGGCCGAACAAGGCCCGCGCCGGCCGTGCCGAGGCCATCAACACCTGCATCGCCTGCAACCAGGCCTGCCTGGACCACGTGTTCGAAAACAAGCTGGCCAGTTGCCTGGTCAACCCGCGCGCTGCCCACGAAACCGAGCTGGTCTATACCCCGACCACCGCACCGAAGCGGATCGCCGTGGTCGGCGCCGGTCCGGCCGGCCTGGCCTGCGCCACGGTCGCTGCCGAACGCGGCCACCAGGTCACCCTGTTCGACGCCAGCGAGGAGATCGGTGGCCAGTTCAACGTGGCCAAGCGCATTCCCGGCAAGGAAGAGTTCCACGAGACCCTGCGCTACTTCCGCCACAAGCTGGCCGAGACCGGCGTGCAGCTGCGCCTGGGCACCCGTGCGGACGCTGCCAGCCTGGCCGGCTTCGACGAGGTCGTACTGGCCACCGGCATCATGCCGCGCAAGGTCGACTTCCCCGGTGCCGACCACGCCAGGGTGGTCAACTACCTGGACGTGCTGCTGGGCCGGGTCGAGGTCGGTGCCAGCGCCGCCATCATCGGCGCCGGCGGCATCGGCTTCGATGTCGGCGAGTTTCTCGCCCATGACGGCCTTTCGCCGTCGCTGGACCCGCAGCGCTGGATGGCCGAATGGGGCGTGGATGCCACCTTCGAGGCCCGCGGCGCACTGGCACGGCCGGCCGTGGAGGCATCTCCCCGCAAGCTGTGGCTGCTGCAGCGCAGCGCCGGCAAGCCCGGTGCGCGCCTGGGCAAGACCACCGGCTGGATCCACCGCGCCACGCTGAAAGCCAAGGGCGTGCGCATGCTGGGTGGTGTCGAGTACCTGGGCGTGGACGATGCGGGCCTGCGCATCCGCGTCGAGGGCAGCGAGCAGCTGCTGCCGGTCGACCACGTGGTGATCTGTGCCGGGCAGGAACCGCAGCGCGCGCTGCAGGCCGAACTGCAGGCAGCCGGCATCACCGCACAGCTGATCGGCGGTGCCGATGTGGCCGCCGAACTCGATGCAAAACGTGCCATCGATCAGGGCAGCCGGGTCGCCGCCGCGCTCTGATGAAAACCTGAATGGGGGCCGCAATGTGATTTCCGTCACCGGCCCCCAAGCTGAATGTCAAGCCGGACAATTCAGGATGCGTTCGGCAATGCCCCCCTACCTTGCGCCATCTTTCCGCTCACCAGCCAGTTTCCGGTGAGCCGGTGCGGACCCCGCCGATCGATCCACGATCGTGTTCTTGGGGCCGCCCACGGGGCAGCCCCGATGGCCGCCTCCCCATGACGCTAAGTCGTACCCCGCCTCCCAGCAGCCCGCGCTGCCGGAACCGCAAGGTGCGTCCCACACGGAGCAAGGAGTTATATGAAACTGGCCTGGATTCTCTGGCTGTCGCAGTTGTTGCCGCAGCCGGCCGCTGATTCATTGTGTTTGAGCACCACCGTTTACCTGGAAGCCCGCGACCAGACCCTGCGTGGCCAGCAGGCCGTGGCCGAGGTCGCCCTGCGTCGCCTCGACAGTGGCCTATGGGGCGATTCGATGTGCCAGGTGGTGACCGCGCGCAAGCAGTTCGCCCCCACCATCGTCTCCCCCGGCACCCAGCTGGGCAACGATGCGGCCTGGAGTGAGGCGATGGACGTAGCCTTCGACGCCGAGCGCAACTGGGCGCTGCCGGCCGGTGAGCGCCGCGAGATCGTGCCCGGTGCCAGCCACTTCGCTGCGCTGGCCATTGCCAGCCCGAACTGGCGCAACGCCTACCAGGTGGCCACCATCGGCGATCACACCTTCTACAAGGTGCAGAACCTCAAACCCCGGCAATCGTAACGATCCGTTGCCGGCGGCAGCGTTGCCGCGCGCCGGTGGGCTCTGGGATAGTGGGGGTTTCCCGCTACACCCGCCTGGAGTTCCCATGAAGCTGTACAGCAAGCCCGGTGCCTGTTCCACCGCCGACCACATCGCCCTGCAGTGGACCGGCCAGCCGTTCGAAGTCGAACTGCTGAACAAGGACACCCTGAAGGGTCCGGAATTCCTCAAGATCAATCCGGCCGGCGCCGTGCCGGCGGTCGTCGATGGCGACTTCGTGCTGCTGCAGAACGCAGCGATCATGGGCTACATCGCCGACACCTATCCGCAGGCCGGTCTCGGTGGCGATGGCAGCCCGCATCAGCGCGCTGAAGCCACCCGCTGGCTGGCCTTCGTCAACTCCGACGTGCACCCGGCGTTCTCGCCGCTGTTCTCGCCGGGCAAGTTCATCGCCGATGAAGGGCAGTACGACGCGATCCGCGCCGCTGCACACAAGCGCCTGCGCGCGCTGTTCGAGACCGCCGACAAGCAGCTGGCCGACAAGCCGTGGCTGGCCGGTTTCCGCAGCTTCGCCGATCCCTACTTCTACATCACCCTGCGCTGGGCGGCTGGCACCAAGGTCGACCTGTCGGGCTTGGACAACCTGGCCGCCTACAAGGCGCGCATGGACGCCGATGCGGGCGTGCAGGCGGCGCTGAAGGCCGAAGGCCTGGCCTGATGGAACCGGGGTCGGATCCGTCTGCGCAGCAGGCGGCTCTGACCCCACCGTTACCATCGGCGCGGTCAGCCGATTTCGCGGATCACTTCGCCCTTCGCATCGCGCAGGAACGTCGGCACCACTTCAACCTGCAACGTACTCGACACCGTGTAGGTCCCGCGTTCCGGCCGCACCTGATGCCAAGCCTGCAACGCCGCGTCATCCATCACCCAGCGCACGTTGTCGCCCTCGACCGTGGCGGCGCCATCGGTGGCAGGCATGAACTCCCATTGCCGTTCGCGGCTGACCAGCGTCAGTGACTTGCCGTGGCGCAGGCGCAGTGGCAGCAGTTCACCCACGCTGCCGACCTGCCCTGCCCCCAGCACCAGCGTGGTAATGCCCGCCGTCTGCCGCCAGTCCAGCGTTTCGATGAACAACATGCCCGTACTGGATCCCTCACGCTCGCTGCCAGCGTGCACCTGCGCGGCCAGCGCCGGATCGTCCAGCAGGTTGCCGCGATGCAGGTCGGTGATCCACAGCGGCATCGCCGGCTCCAGCACCTGCAGAACACCGCGCGTGGACCAGCGCTTGATCGCGTCCATTTCCTCATCGGTCAGACCGACCACCTGCAGGAACTGCAGCTGTCCATTGGCGGTATCGCGCGCGGGCAACTGTGGATCGGCGACGAACGCCAGATGGCAAAGACGGGTGTCGGTCTCCAGCGCGATCGGGCCGTTGGCGTTGAGGTGGTGCCCATCCTCGAACACATTGCCGCTGCTGAACACATAGCGCGCCAGATTCTGCAGCAGGTTCATCGGCCACGCCGGTGGCGCGCTGTCCGCACGCTCATCCTTGTCCGCAGCCAGACGGAACGTCAGCTCGAAACCATAGCCACTGGTCGCCACATCACTGCTCTCCTTTGCATACAGTTCGGAGAGACCGTAGGTGACGTAGTGCCAATGCGGAACCGGTGCTTCCGCCCAGTACACGCTGATGCCGTCGAGCGGATCCTGGCCACCCAGCGTGTACGGCAGCGCGGTACCGAAGTGACGCGGTTCCTGGCCGGCGTACAGCGGCGCCAGCGCGGCATTGATCGCATCCCAACCGGGGGTATCGGTGTCTTCCTGCACGGGGGCTCCTGGGCGGAAAAAGAGCGGACCACTTTACCCCGCACGTCAGCCCGGCACGACCTCGGCCGCAACCGGCGTCAGCGACACCTGGACCTCCTGCCACCAGCGCTGTGCCAGCGCCGGGCTGCGCGCCTTGCCGATCGCGGTGATCATTTCCGGGCACAACCGCTCCAGGGTGACCGCGTCAGTGCAACGCTCGATCTTCAACTGCATGAAGTAGCCTTTCAGCCCGAGATGGCGGCGCACGGCATCGCTCATCGCGTCGTACAACTGCTGGTACAGCGCCGGATCCTGCTCGCGGCCGCTGCAGAGTCCGCGCTGCGGGGCAGGTTCAGCCCTGCCGCCGACCACTTCGATCAGGCCCAGTGCGGCCAATTGTTCCAGCGCATCCTGCGGTGCGCGCAGTCCCTCGAACAAGCCGCGCAGTTCGCTTTCATCGCGCTGGCCGTCAACCATCAACAGGATCGAACGCAGCGCCGCCGGCAGGCGCCGGGCACGGTCTTCGATCTCCTGGCGGCCAGCGGCCGTCTTGGCATGCAGCAGTGCCATAGCTCCCCCTTCCCTCGATGCGATACGCATGCGTGCCCTTGCGGGCACGCCCCCCTGTTCGCCATCGCCGGGTGGCACGCGCGTTCCCCGGCGCGCGCCGCGTGTTGCAGGTCGATGACAGCCGGAGCTTAGCGCATGTCCTTCGCCCGAGGGGGGGGGCCGGCCGCTGGCCGGCAGCCCCGCCAATCCCGAGGTTGCCGGCCAGCGGCCGGCACTACCTGATCAGCGCCCCAGCGCGCGGCGGATCTCTTCCAGCGCGCCCGGGTCGTCCAGCGTCGACAGATCGCCGGGATCGCGCTGCTCGGCCAAAGCCTGCAGCGAACGCCGCAGCAACTTGCCCGAACGGGTCTTTGGCAGGGCGTTGACCACGTGCACATGCGCCGGCCGCGCCACCGCTCCCAGCGACGCGGTCACCGTGGCCATCATCTCTGCCACCACCGCAGCCGGATCTTCGCCATCAAGGCCCTGCTTGAGCGTGACGAACACCAGCGGCACCTGCCCCTTCAACTCGTCCTTCACCCCGATCACTGCGGCCTCGGCCACGCGCGGGTGGCTGGAGATGGCCTCTTCGATCTCACGCGTGCCCAGGCGGTGGCCGGCCACGTTGATCACATCGTCGGTGCGGCCCAGGATGAAGGTATAGCCATCGTCATCGCGGATGGCCCAGTCCAGCGAGCTGTACAGCAGTTCCTTGAAGTGGCTGAAGTAGCTCTGCAGGAAGCGGCTGTCGTCATTCCAGACCGTGCTCATGCAGCCCGGCGGCAACGGCGGCGTCATCACCAGCACACCCTTCTGCCCCGCAGCCACTTCTTCACCGGTGTTCTCGTCGATCACCTTCATGCGGTAGCCGAGATTGGGGAAACCCGGTGAGCCGAAGCGCACCGGTTTCATGTCCAGCCCGGGCAGCAGGGTCAATGCCGGCCAACCGGTTTCGGTCTGCCAGTAGTTGTCGATGATCGGCTTGCCCAGCGCGTCGCTGATCCAGTGCGCGGTCGGTTCGTCCAGCGGCTCGCCGGCCAGGAACAGGTACTTCAGCGCATCCAGGTCGTGCCGGTGGATGAAATCGGCATCGTGCTTCTTCAGCACACGGATCGCCGTCGGCGAGGAGAACATCGTGCGCACGTTGTACTGCTCGCACAGCGCCCACCAGATGCCTGGGTCAGGGTTGGTCGGCAGCCCTTCGTACAGCAGCGAGGTGCAGCCGCCGATCAGCGGGCCATACACGTTGTAGGAATGGCCCACGGCCCAGCCGACGTCGGAGGTGGAGAACATCACCTGTCCGGGCTTGCAGTCGAACACGGTCTGCATCGACTGCGCCATCGCCACCGCATAGCCACCGACATCACGCTGCACGCCCTTCGGCTTGCCGGTGGTGCCGGAGGTGTACAGCAGGTAGCTGGGTTCGCTCGATTCCAGCCATTGCACCGGCACATCGGTTTCGCCGATCTGCGCACGCAGGCTGGCGTACTCGACGTCACGCCCTTCGATGCGTGGCTCGGCCGGGTCCAGCCCGCGCGAAACGATCAACACGTGCGGCGGCGGATTGCTGGCCTCAGCGCAGGCGGCATCGACCATAGCCTTGTACGGAATGAGCTTGCCACCGCGCATGCCGGCGTCGGCGGCGATCAGCAGCTTCGGCTTGGCATCGTCGATGCGCAGTGCGAGATTGTGCGCGGCGAAGCCACCGAACACCACGGAGTGCACCGCACCGATACGTGCACAGGCAAGCATGGCGAACACGGCCTCGGCCATGTTCGGCATGTAGATCACCACACGATCCCCGTGGCCGACACCGAGATGTTTCAGCACGGCGGCGAAGTCGTTCACTTCGCGATACAGCTGGCGATAGGTGACTTCGCGGGTGCTGTTGGTTTCGGTGGAGATGGCGACCAGCGCGAGCTGGTCCGGGCGGTCGGCCAGATGCCGGTCGACGGCGTTGTAGCAGAGATTGGTTTCGCCACCGACGAACCAGCGCCGGAACGGCGGGTTGCTGTAGTCGAGCACCTGTTGCGGCGGCTTGTGCCAATGGATGCGCTTGGCTTCCTCGCCCCAGAATGCCTCCGGCTCATCGATCGAACGGCGGTAGGTTTCCTCGTAGTTCATGACGCAGCCCTCCCAGACAAAGTCATGGTTCGAGCATAGTCCGGCGCTGGCGCGCGGGCCGCCCTACCTTGGTAGGGGGTGTGTTGCCGGCAGGGCTGCGCCCTGCACCCGCAGAGGCCGGAGCAACGGCAACGGCAACAGCAACAGCCGAAGCAACAGCAACGGCAGATTCCGGGTTTGGCGGGGAGGGGGCAGATGGCGGGGGTCGCTGCAAGTACGTCCATGTAAGCTCGGTCGCGCCATCCATGGCGCTCACGCCCCCGCCATCTGCCCCCTCCCCGCCTCCGACAATTTCCCGCTGCTGTTGGGCTGCTGTTGGTAGCTGTCGACTTTGGTCGACACGTAGATCCACGCCATGCGTGGGTGCTTTTCGATGAATTGTCGAAATATTCGATTCCGATGGATTTGATCCACGCAAAGCGTGGATGGACCATCCGTCACCGGAGATCTATCGAAGGCGGGGCGGTGTGGGTTGGCAGGACCGTTGGCGCCATGGATGGCGCCATCGAGCCCCCATGGATGGGTTTACGGCGTGTCCTGCCAACCCACACCGCCCCGCCCAACAAGCAGAAAACCAGAGCCGCCTTGGCTGTTGCCGTTGCCGTTGCCGTTGATTCGGCAGGTGCAGGGCGCAGCCCTGCCGATACACCTGCTCTCTAGAACGGAGTGGCAGACTCGAACGCGAGCGCCTCGCCTGTCACCGGATGGGTGAACTGCAGCTTCCGCGCATGCAGGTGCACGCGCTGCGCTGCTTCTGCGCCATATAGCACGTCGCCGACGATGGGATGGCCGAGGCTGGCCATGTGCAGGCGCAATTGATGGCTGCGGCCCGTGATCGGCTCCAGTTCAACGCGCGTGCGTTGCGCCGCGATGTCACGCGACAGCACGCGCCACCGGGTCAGTGCCGGCTTGCCGCGTTCGTGGTCGACCATCTGCTTCGGGCGGTTCGGCCAATCGACGATCAGCGGTAGATCCACTTCGCCCGCATCTCCTTCAAGCAGGCCGTGCACGATGGCTTCATAAAACTTGCCCACCTGGCGCTTCTCGAACTGCATCGACAGCGCCACCTGCATGTCCTTGCCGCGCGCGTGCAGCAGCAGGCCGGAGGTGACCTGGTCCAGGCGATGCACGGTCAGCGCGTCGGCATACAGCGCCTGCAGGCGCGCGACCACGCAGTCCTGGTTCTCGGCGCTGCGGCCAGGCACCGACAGCAGGCCGGCTGGCTTCTCAGCCACCAGCAGCGCGTCGTCGATGTAATGCAGATGGATCATGTGATGCTGCGCGACTCCATATGAAAACGGGGAAGCCGAAGCTTCCCCGTTTTCTGCAACAACGAACCGGTCAACACCGGTACCGGCCGCATCAACCCAGCAGGTGGGCGACGCCGGCGCGCTCTTCTTCCAGCTCGGCCAGGGTCTTGTCGATGTACTTCTGGCTGAAGTCGTCGACCGGCAGATCCTTGACCAGGGTGTACTCGCCGTTCTCGGTGGTGACCGCGAAGCCGAAGATCACGCCTTCCGGAATGCCGTAGGAACCGTCGGACGGCACGCCCATGGTGACCCACTTGCCGTTGCTGCCCAGCACCCAGTCACGCACGTGGTCGATCGCTGCGTTGGCGGCCGAAGCAGCCGAGGACGAGCCACGGGCTTCGATGATCGCCGCGCCGCGCTTGCCGACGGTCGGGATGAAGGTGTTGGCGTTCCACTCCTGGTCGTTGATCGCATCGGCGATCGACGCACCATCGGCGGTGGCGAAACGGTAGTCCGGGTACATGGTCGGGCTGTGGTTGCCCCACACCACCAGCTTCTCCATGCCGGCGACCGGCTTGCCGAGCTTGGTCGACAGCTGGCTCAGCGCACGGTTGTGGTCCAGGCGCAGCATGGCGGTGAAGTTGCGCGGGTTCAGGTCCGGCGCCGACTTCATGGCGATGTAGGCATTGGTGTTGGCCGGGTTGCCGACCACCAGCACCTTCACGTCACGCTTGGCGACCTTGTTCAGTGCGGCGCCCTGGGCGGTGAAGATCTTCGCGTTTTCCAGCAGCAGATCCTTGCGCTCCATGCCCGGGCCGCGCGGACGTGCGCCGACCAGCAGGGCGATGTCGGCGTCCTTGAAGGCGACTTCGGCGTCGTCGGTGCCGACCATGCCGGCCAGCAGCGGGAACGCGCAGTCTTCCAGCTCCATCATCACGCCCTTCAGGGCGGCCTGGGCCTTGTCGACCGGCAGCTCCAGCAGCTGCAGGATGACCGGCTGGTCCTTGCCCAGCATTTCACCGGAGGCGATACGGAACAGCAGGGCGTAGCCGATCTGGCCGGCGGCGCCGGTCACGGCAACACGAACAGGTGCTTTCATGGGGATTTCCTCTGCTAAGAAGCGTAGTGCCGGCCGCTGGCCGGCTAAGTAGCGATGGGGGAGATGGCCGCACGGGCGGGGATGGGCCTGGCGGGGCGGCCGCAACATGGAAACGGCCCCCTTCGCAGGGGGCCGTCCGGGTATTGGATCAGGCGGGAATGAGCTTGTTCCACTCACCCACGCGCTCAGCCTGGGCGGCGAGCAGAGCGTCGGTGTCGCCTTCCAGGGTGATCGAATGGATTACGTCGCCCTGCTTGACCGAATCAACGATCACCTGGCCTTCCAGCACCTGGCCGAACACGGTGTGCTTGCCGTCCAGCCAATCGGTCTTGATGTGGGTGATGAAGAACTGGCTGCCATTGGTGTTCGGGCCGGCGTTGGCCATCGACAGCGAGCCGATCTGGTGCTTCACACCATTCTTCTCGTCTTCGAACTTGTAGCCCGGGCCGCCGGTGCCACGACCCTGCGGGCAGCCGCCCTGGATCATGAAATCAGGGATCACGCGGTGGAAGATCAGGCCATCATAGAAGCCGCGCTTGACCAGGTTCACGAAGTTGGCGACCGTCAGCGGCGCCTTGTCGGCGAACAGCTCGACCTTGATCGGGCCCTGGGTGGTGTCGAAAGTGGCGATGAGGGACATGCAGATCCTTGGGATGCGGGGTGTGTAATCAGCCCCATAAGGATACACCTCCCCCGTGGCCCGGGCAGCTTCGACCATGGGCGCAGGCAGGGTCTTCAGCCTGCGGACGGGCAGCGCCGGGGCGGCAGTCTGAATGGGGGCCTCAGCGGGTCTGAAATCCAGGTTTTCGCCAATCGTCAAGTTCGACGTATAATGTTGGACTTCTTTTTCCAAATCCGGCGCCGACTGGCCCCCTTTCGTATGTCCATCGAAAATCTTCGCAACATCGCCATCGTCGCTCACGTCGACCATGGCAAGACCACCCTGGTCGACCAGCTGCTGAAGCAGTCCGGCACCCTGTCCGAGCGTACCGTCCTCGCCGAGCGCGTGATGGACAGCAACGACCAGGAAAAGGAACGCGGCATCACCATCCTGGCCAAGAACACGGCCATCACGTGGGAAGACAAGAAGACCGGTATCAAGAACCGGATCAACATCGTCGACACCCCGGGACACGCCGACTTCGGCGGCGAGGTCGAGCGCGTGCTGTCGATGGTCGACACCGTGCTGATCCTGGTCGACGCGATGGACGGCCCGATGCCGCAGACCCGCTTCGTCACCCAGAAGGCCTTCGCGATGGGCTTCAAGCCGATCGTGGTGGTCAACAAGGTCGACCGTCCGGGCTCGCGTCCGGAGTGGGTGATCGACCAGGTCTTCGACCTGTTCGACAAGCTCGGCGCCACCAATGAACAGCTCGACTTCCCGATCGTCTACGCCTCGGCCCTGAACGGCTACGCCGGCCTGGAAGACAGCGTGCGCGACGGTGACATGACCGCGCTGTACGAAGCGATCATGCAGCACGCGCCGCGGCCGGAAGTGGACCCGGAAGGTCCGTTCCAGATGCGCATCAGCCAGCTGGACTACAACAACTTCGTGGGCGTGATCGGCATCGGCCGCATCCAGCGCGGCACCCTGAAGAAGGGCATGCAGGTCGCGGTGATCGACCGTGAAGGCAAGAAGCGCAACGGCAAGGTCGCACAGGTGCTGGGCTTCCTGGGCCTGGAGCGCATCGAGCAGGACACCGCCGAGGCCGGCGACATCGTCGCCATCTCCGGCATTGCCGAGCTGACCATTTCCGACACCCTGTGCCACCCGGACACCCCGGAAGCACTGCCGGCGCTGACCGTCGATGAACCGACGATCTCGATGACCTTCCAGGTCAACAACTCGCCGTTCGCCGGCAACAAGGACCTGTCCGGTGGCAAGTTCCTGACCAGCCGCCAGATCAAGGACCGCCTGGACCGCGAACAGGTCCACAACGTGGCCCTGAAGGTGGAACAGCTGGAAGACGCCGACAAGTTCCTGGTCTCCGGCCGTGGCGAACTGCACCTGTCGGTGCTGATCGAGAACATGCGTCGCGAAGGCTACGAGCTGGCCGTGTCGCGCCCGGAAGTGATCATCAAGCAGATCGACGGCCAGGCCATGGAGCCGATCGAACAGCTGGTGGTGGACATTGAAGAAGTGCACCAGGGCGGCGTGATGGAAAAGCTGGGCTCCCGCAAGGGCCAGCTGAAGAACATGGAATCGGACGGCAAGGGCCGTGTGCGCCTGGAATACCAGATCCCGGCCCGTGGCCTGATCGGTTTCCAGAACGAGTTCAAGACCCTCACCCAGGGTTCGGGCCTGCTGTTCCATGTGTTCGACCATTACGGCCCGAAGGAACAGGGCGCCATCGCCAAGCGCCAGAACGGCGTGATGATCGCCAATGCTCCGGGTGCCACCCCGGCGTACTCGCTTGGCCCGCTGCAGGAACGCGGCAAGCTGTTCGCTGCTGAAGGCGACAACGTGTACGAAGGCCAGCTGATCGGTATCCACTCCAAGGACAACGATCTGACCGTCAACGCGATCAAGACCAAGCCGCTGACCAACATGCGCGCTTCGGGCAAGGACGATGCGATCCAGCTGACCCCGGCGATCAAGTACTCGTTGGAACAGGCGCTGGACTTCATCGAAGACGACGAGCTGGTCGAGATCACCCCGAAGGAAATCCGTCTGCGCAAGAAGGGTCTGACCGAAAGCGACCGCAAGAAGTCGTCGCGCGGCGGCTGATCCAGCAACTGTGAGCCAGAACGGCTACAACCCGGATCCGCATCGGCATCCGGGCCTCCACGTCATCGCCTTGCTCGAAGCGAGCAAGGCGATGCTGGCGTTGTTGGCGGCTACCGGACTGGAAATCCTCGGTCCGCAGCCGCTTCGCGACGGCGTCAATGCCCTGATCCGGCGTTTCAGCCTGGACCCGGATCACGGCACCCTGCCCTCGCTGTTGAATGCAATCAGTCCCGACGCGGTGCACCTGGCCGCGGCGGCGATGATCGGCTACGGCCTGCTGCACCTGGTCGAAGCCTGGGGTCTGTGGAAAGCCAAGGCATGGGCCTCCTGGCTGGGCTGCCTGACCGCCTCCATCTACCTGCCCTTCGATATCTACGCGATCGTCCGCCATCCCGGCTGGGCCTCGTGGACGGTGCTGGCGATCAACCTGATCGTCGTCTACGTGCTGGCGCGCGACCTGCGCAAGCGCCGCCGCTGAGCAGCCGCTACACTGGGGATCGGAGCCGTCGAAGCTGCCCCATGCGCCTGTCCTTGCCGCCCCTCCTGTCCTGTCTGATCGCCGCACTGCCTGCGGTGTTTGCTGCTGGCTGCAGCCCGGCCACGTCCAGCGCCCACGCTGCCGAACCGGGTAGCAGCAACGTGCCTTTCGCTTACGCCGAGACCGAGGTCTCCGACCTGCAGGCACGCATGGTCGCCGGCGAACTGGACAGCACCACCCTCACTCACGCCTACCTCAAGCGCATCGCCACACTGGACCGCGCCGGACCGCGCCTGCGCGCGGTGATCGAGCTCAACCCCGATGCCCTGAAGGAAGCTGCCGAGCGTGATCGCGAGCGCCGTGCCGGCCGCCTGCGCGGACCGCTGCATGGCATCCCGATCCTGCTGAAGGACAACATCAACACCGCGCCAATGGCCACCAGCGCCGGCTCCCTCGCCCTGCAGGGCTTCCGCCCCGACGATGCCTACCTGGTCCGCCGCCTGCGTGAAGCGGGCGCGGTGGTGCTGGGCAAGACCAACCTCAGCGAGTGGGCCAACTTCCGTGGCAACGACTCCATCTCCGGCTGGAGCGCGCGCGGTGGCCAGACCCGCAATCCCTACCGCCTCAGTCATTCGCCCTGCGGCTCCAGCAGCGGCAGCGCGGTGGCCGTGGCCGCCAACCTGGCCAGCGTGGCGATCGGCACTGAAACCGATGGCAGCATCGTCTGCCCCGCGGCGGTCAACGGCGTGGTCGGCCTGAAACCGACCGTCGGCCTGGTCAGCCGCGAAGGCATCATCCCGATCTCCTTCAGCCAGGACACTGCGGGCCCGATGACCCGCAGCGTCGCCGACGCCGCCGCCGTGCTGACCGCCATCGCCGGCCGCGATGATGCCGATCCCGCGACCGCGACCATGCCCGGCCGCGCGGTCTACGACTACACCGCACGACTGGATCCGCAGGGCCTGCGTGGCAAGCGCATCGGCCTGCTGCAGACACCATTGCTGAAGTATCGCGGGATGCCACCGCTGGTTGAGCAGGCGGTCGCCGAGCTGCGCCGCGCCGGCGCCGTGGTGGTGCCGGTGGAACTGCCCAACCAGGGCGCCTGGGCCGATGCCGAGCGCATCGTCCTGCTTTACGAATTCAAGGCGGGACTGGAGCGCTACCTCAGCACCTACCAGGCGCCATTGCGCAGCCTGGCCGGGCTGATCGCCTTCAACGAGGCACACAAGGGCCAGGAACTGGGCCTGTTCGGCCAGGAGCTGCTGCAGGAGGCCGAGGCGACCCCTGGCCTGGGTGATCCCGTGTACATCCGCGCGCGCAGCGATGCGCGGCGGCTGGCGGGCCCGGAAGGCATCGACGCCGTGTTGGCATCGCAGAAGCTGGATGCGCTGGTCGCACCGACGACCGGCGTGGCCTGGCCCCTGCGCAGCACAGGCGATGACTTCCCCGGCGAGAGCTACAGTGTCGCCGCCGTCGCCGGCTACCCCAGCCTGAGCGTGCCGATGGGCCAGATCGATGGCTTGCCGGCAGGGCTGCTGTTCATGGGCACGGCCTGGAGCGAACCGAAGTTGATCGAGATGGCCTACGCGTATGAGCAGCGCACGCGCGCCCGGCGTCCACCGCACTTCGATACCGATACCTTGATCGAATCCGGCGATCCCTGACATCCGGTAGTGCCGGCCCTTACATCCGGTAGTGCCGGCCGCTGGCCGGCAGTTTCAGAAGGGTCGAGTTGCCGGCCAGCGGCCGGCACTACCGATCCGACGGCTCCACCGGCGCGATGGCCGCCTCCCCATCCTCCGCACCCGGCGAGCGCACATCCGCGCTGCCTGCACGCCGCATCCGCGGCATATCCAGCTCATCGTCCCGCTGCAGGCGCGCGCGTACCTGCGGCAGCGATTGCGGATGCTCGCGTGCGAGGAAATCCAGCATGCGTTCGCGCACCAGGCAGCGCAGGTCGAACGCATCACCGGAACTGCGCGCACTGACCAGCAGCCGCACCTGGATCGCGCGCTCGCTGGTCTCGGTCACCTGCGTCACGCACACCCGTCCATCCCACAGCGGCTGGCCCTGGCAGATGCGTTCCAGCTCGGCACGTATCGCCGCGATCGGCGCACGGTAGTCCAGCCACAGGAAGGCCGTACCCAGCAGGTCGGCACTGCGTCGCGTCCAGTTCTGGAAGGGATGCTCGATGAACCATGTCAGCGGCACCACCATCCGCCGCTCATCCCAGATCCGCACCACCACATAGCTGCTGCCGATTTCCTCGACACGCCCCCACTCGCCCTCGACGATCACTACGTCATCGAGCCGGATCGGCTGTGTCACCGCGATCTGCACGCCGGCGATCAGGTTGCCGAACACCGGTTTGGCGGCGATACCCGCCACCAAGCCGATCAGGCCCGCAGAAGCCAGCAGTGCGGTGCCGATCTTCTGCACCATCGGGAAGGTCAGCAGCACCAGCGAAGCACCGAGCACGATGATGCCGCCCATCAGCACGCGACTGAGCACCCGCGTCTGGGTCTGGATGCGGCGCGCTTCGAGGTTGTCCGAGACATCGATGGGATGGCTGCGCAGGATCGCGCGCTCGCCCGCAGCAACACCGCGCACCAGCAACCAGATGAAGCAGGCGGTCAAGCCGATGTGCAGCACGCGCAGCAACTGATCGAGCGTATGTTCCGGCAACGGCGTGGCCTGCAGCGCCGGCACCAGCAGCAGCAAGGGCAGCGCCAGCGCCAACGGCGGACCGATCACCCGGCCGATGCGCGCACGGCGCCGATCACGCCCGCGCAGGCGGCGGTACAGCGCCAGTACGGCCCAAGCACCCAGGCCTCCGACCACCAGGGCGGTTCCGATCGGCCACAGATACTGCTGCAGGTGTTGCCAGACCACTGTGCATCCTCGCTGTCTATATCGAGGAGCCAGCGTGGCGCATGCACCATGAGCGCGATGTCAGCCGTTCGTAAGCAGAATGTAGGCGGGGGTGTTCGGCAGGGCTGCGCCCTGCACCCGCAGAGGCCGGAGCAACGGCAACGGCAACAGCAACGGCAAAAGCCGGCATTCCGTGGGATGGCAGGGTGGGTCCGGTTGCGGGGGGACGCCGTGAATCCCCAGACCGGCCCAGCCGCTGGCGGCTGTGCGTTCGGGCGCTTGCGAAGCAGTGCTTCGCAAGCAAAGCGCCCTCACCCCTGGAGGCTTGGGCGCGCCATCCATGGCGCTTACACCCCCGCAACCGGACCCACCCCGCCTTCGACAGATTCCCGCCATCTGTCGGAATGTCATGGCCTGCTCTTGGTGGGTGTCGACCTTGGTCGACACGTAGATCCACACCATGCGTGGATGCTCTTCGATCAATTGTCGAAATATTCGATTCCGATGGAGATTCATCCACGCATGGCGTGGATCTACCAGACATCAGGAAACTGTCGAAGGTGGGGCGGTGTCGGAGTGCGGGGTGTCAGCCGCATGGATGCGGCTGCCAAGCCTACAGGGACGTACTTGCGGCGTCCCCGCACTCCGACACCGCCCCGCCAACCACGGAATCCCGCTGTTGCTGTTGCTGTTGATTCGGCAGGTGCAGGGCGCAGCCCTGCAGAAGCCAACCCTCAGCGCACCTGCTCCTGCTTGCGCACGATCGCCATCGCAATCTCCAGCGACTGCTCGTAGTTCAATCGCGGATCGACAGTCGAACGATAGGCACGCTCCAGATCACGCTCGGTCAGCTCGCGCGCACCGCCGGTGCATTCGGTCACATCCTCACCGGTCAGTTCCAGATGCACGCCACCCAGGCGGGTGCCTGCGGCCGCGTGCAGGTCGAACGACATCTCGACCTCACCACGCACGTTGTCGAAGCGCCGCGTCTTGAAGCCGTTGGCAGTGCTCTCGGTATTGCCATGCATCGCATCGCACACCCACAGCACGCGGCGACCATCGCGTTTGACCGCATCCAGCAGCAGCGGCAGCTTCTGCGCGATCTGCGCCGCGCCCATGCGATGGATGAAGCTCAGGCGGCCCGGCTCGTCATCTGGATTGAGCACATCGATCAGGCGCAGCAACTGGTCGGGCGTTACCGACGGGCCGACCTTGATCGCGATCGGATTGCGCACGCCACGCAGGTACTCCACGTGTGCGCCATCCAGCGCGGCGGTACGCATGCCGATCCACGGATAGTGCGTGCTCAGGTTCAACCAGCCCTGCTGGCGCGGCACCTGCCGGGTCAGCGCCTGCTCGTAGGGCAGCAGCAGCGCTTCATGCGAGGTGTAGAAATCGATGCGGTTGAGGTTGTGCACGCGGGCCCCGGCCAGGGTCTCCATGAAGTGCACGGCATCGCCGATCGAGGCGACCATCTTCTGGTACTCAGCGGCCAACGGCGAGTGGCTTACCCATTCCAGATTCCAGTATTCGGGATGGTGCAGGTCGGCGAAGCCGCCATCGATCAGCGCACGCACGAAGTTCATCGTCATCGCCGAATGCGCGTGGGCCTGCAGCATCCGCTTCGGATCGGGCAGCCGCGCCGCCTCGGTGAAGGCCGGCGCATTGATGACATCGCCGCGGTAGCTGGGCAGGGTCACGCCATCGCGGGTCTCGGTATCGGCCGAACGCGGCTTGGCGTACTGCCCGGCGAAACGGCCGACGCGGATCACCGGCTGACGCAGGCCGTGCACCAGCACCAGGCTCATCTGCAGCAGCACCTTCAACCGGTTGGAAATCGTGCCCGATTCGCAGTCGCTGAAATTCTCCGCGCAGTCACCGCCCTGCAGCAGGAAACGCCTGCCTTCCTGGGCATCGGCCAGCTGCTGCTTCAGCGCCAGGATCTCCCACGATGTAACCAGTGGCGGCAGGCGCTTCAACTCGTGCAGGGCGGCATCCAGTGCCACCGGATCGGGATAGGTCGGCATCTGCAGCGCGGTCTTGCCCCGCCAGCTCTCCGGTGACCACGCAGCGCCAGCGGCGAAAGCGGCAGGATCGGGGGCGGGCGGAACGGCGGACAGGCTCATCACGGACATCCGGGGGTGGGGGGCGGTCATGGTCGCAGAGCCAGCCGCTGGCGCAAAGGGCCAGGCACCGCCACGTCTGCCTGAACGGTGCGGAAAGGGGCGGTGTGATCGGCCAGAAACGGCATGGTCGCCGTTGCGGGACAGGCGCATGATCGGCACGCAGTTGTTACGGAGTAACACTCCCTCATGGACCGGCCCCCCTTTCCCCTTCCCTGCCCATTTCCCATGAAGCCCTCCCTGCTCACCACCGCCATCACCTTCGCCCTGATCCTGGCCAGCCAACCTGTGCTTGCCGCCGACGCTGATGCCAGCGCGGCTGCGGTCAAGGACCTCGACGTGGTCACCGTCAGTGCCCAGCTCGACCAGGCCCGCAACGCCCTGTCCCCGGACATCGGCAGCAGCCAGTACCAGATCACCGCCGAGGACATCCAGAAGCAGCCCCTGGGCGCCTCCGCCCCGCTCAGCCAGGTGCTGCTGCAGGCCCCGGGCGTGGTCCAGGACTCCTACGGCGGCGTGCACGTGCGCGGCGACCACGCCAACCTGCAGTACCGCATCAACGGCGTGCTGCTGCCCGAATCGATCTCCGGCTTCGGCCAGACCCTGGATGCGCGCACGATCAAGAGCATCCGCCTGATGGACGGTGCCCTGCCGGCCCAGTTTGGTGAGCGCACCGCCGCGGTGGTGGATATCACGACCCGCAGTGGCGCCGAGCTGGGCAACGGCGGCAGCGCCGGCATCACCGCCGGCTCGTTCGGCAAGGTCAACCCGAATGCCTCCTGGTGGGGCAACCAGGGCCGCTGGAGCTGGTTCCTGACCGGCAACTACGATCAGAACGAGGTCGGGCTGGAAAACCCCACCAGCGCACGCAAGCCGCTGCATGACGATACCCACCAGGGAAAGGCCTTTGCCGACCTGACCTATCTGGTCAACGACAGCACCCGCCTGAGCGTGTTCGCCGGCTTCGCCAACAACCGCTTCCAGATTCCGGTCAACCCGGGGCAGACCCCGCAGTTCGGTTACCTGGACACCACCACCTTCGATTCCAGCCAGCTGGACGAAACCCAACGCGAGACCACCCGCTTCGGCATGCTGGTGCTGCAGGGAACACTGGGCCAGACCGCGTACCAGCTGTCGGCCGGCCAGCGCTACAGCGACGTGGCCTTCAACCCGGACATCGTCGGCGACCTGGTGTTCAGCGGCGTCGCCTCGCAGGTCCAACGCAGCAACCGCGCCAACACCCTGCAGGCCGATTTCTCCACGCCGCTGGGCGACAACCACACCCTGCGTTATGGCCTGTATGGCAACTACGAACACGCCGCCGCCAACAACAGCAGCTGGGTATTCCCGGTCGATGCCGATGGCCGGCAGACAAGCACCACGCCGCAGCTGATCCCGGACCGCAACGCGTTCCACGCCAGTACCGCAGCACTGTACGTGCAGGATGAGTGGCGGATAGGCGATGACTGGACGGTCAACTACGGCCTGCGCGGCGACCGCTTCAAGGCGTTCGGCCACACCGAGGGCCAGCTCAGCCCGCGCTTGGGCGTGGTCTGGAATGCCAGCGACAGCACCACGGTGCATGCCGGCTACTCGCGCTATTTCACCCCGCCCGCCAGCGAACTGGTTGCCGGCAGCGATCTGGCCCTGTTCGACGGCACCAGCAATCAGCAACCCGCCGGTGGCAGCAACACGCCATTGTCCGAGCGCAGCGACTATTACGACATCGGCGTTTCACAGCAGGTCGGCGAGCACCTCACCCTCGGCCTGGATGCCTACGACCGCCGCGTCTCGCGCCTGCAGGACGAAGGCCAGTTCGGCGCCGCCTACATCTATTCCACCTTCAACTATCGGCGCGGCCACATCCACGGCCTGGAGTTCAGCGCCGACTACAGCAACGGGCCGATCAGCGCGTACTTCAACGCGGCCTACAACAAGGCGATGGGCACCCAGGTCATCACCAGCCAGTACAACCTCGATCCGGATGCATTGGCCTACGTGCAGCAGAACTGGATCCACCTGGACCACGACCAGAAGCTGACTTCTTCCGGCGGCGTCAGCTATACCTTCGCTGGCCACAACCGGGTGGGCGCGAACTACGTGTACGGCAGCGGCCTGCGTTCGGACATCGAGGGCGTGCCCAATGGCGGCGAGCTGCCGTCGTATCTGCAGGTCAATCTCAGCGCCGCGCATGACTTCAACGCCGACAGTGGTCACCCGCTGCACGTGCAGCTGGCCGTGCTCAACACGCTGGACCGCAGCTACCAGCTGCGCGATGGCGGCGGCATCGGCGTGTTCGCGCCGCAATGGGGGCCGCGTCGCGGCGCCTATCTGAGCCTGCAGCAGGATTTCTGAGGTAGTGCCGGCCGCTGGCCGGCAACCCCGGGGATGGTGCAGTCCCGTGCGATGCCGGCCAGCGGCCGGCACTACCGGAACGCGGCAGAGCCACGCCATGCGTGGCTTCAGACTGGATCAGCGCTTGACCTTGCGCAACGACACAACCAGCGCCCACAGCGCCAGCAGCACGAACCACACGCCCGACCACATCGGCATGGTCAGACCAAGGAAGGTCCAGTCGATGTTGCCGCAGTTGCCGGTGCCGGTCAGCACGGTACGGAACACTTCCAGCGGCCCCATGGTCTCTCGCAGGAAGGCCAACGGCGGGCCACAGGTCGCACCCATTTCCGGCGGCAGCATCTGCACGTAGACATGGCGTGCGGCGATGCCCACGCCCACGGCAGCGGCGATGAACGCGAGGATGCCGTAGGTCGCCCGACCCGGACGGTTGGACGGCCCGTGCAAGGCACCGATCAGGAACAGCAGGCCCAGGGCAACGAATGCCAGGCGCTGGAAGATGCACAGCGGACACGGCTCCAGCCCCATCTTCAACTGCAGGAAGATGGCGTAGCCCAGCAGGCCCGCGCAGATCAGGAAGCCCAACAGGAACTGGGCGCGGAAAGGCCAGCGCAGAGGATTCATCGGCAACGCTCGTGTAGTACGGACCGCAAGCGTAACCGAGAGTGCGCGCCATTCGAACCGCCACAACGTCGCGCCCGTCGGAACGTTGCGGGGTCGCATCCCTTTGCACATGCAAAGGGCTCTGCCCCCCAGAAACGGAAAAACCCGGCACGAGGCCGGGTTCTTCACCGAATGACGGGTGTAGCGCGTCGATTACTCTTCGACGGCTTCAGCCACGACCGGACGGTCAACCAGTTCGACGTAGGCCATCGGCGCGTTGTCGCCGGCGCGGAAGCCGCACTTCAGCAGGCGCAGGTAACCGCCCGGACGGGTCGCGTAGCGCGGGCCCAGGATGGTGAACAGGTTGCCGACGGCTTCGTTGTCGCGCAGGCGGGCGAAGGCCAGACGACGGTTGGCGACGGAGTCGACCTTGGCCAGGGTGATCAGCGGCTCGGCGACGCGGCGCAGTTCCTTGGCCTTCGGCAGGGTGGTCTTGATCAGCTCGTGCTTGAACAGCGAGGCGGCCATGTTCTTGAACATCGCTTCGCGGTGGGCGCTGGTACGGCTGAACTTACGGCCGGATTTCTGATGACGCATGGTGATATTCCTTGGTTAATGATGTGGCTTTGCGGATCGTTGTCGCCTTCCTGGCGCTGCTGCTCGGACTGCGGTTGGTCCTGGCCATCCGTCCTGGACGACCTGCCCGCGAACCTTCGTTCGTCGTGGCGGTATTGCCTTGGTGCAATGGCCCCGTCGTTGCCGACGGGGCCATGCAGTCTTGCAGAAAGGCTATATCAGCCCAGCATGCCGTGGCTGGCGACGCCGGCCGGCGGCCAGTTCTCCAGCTTCATGCCGAGCGACAGGCCACGCTGGGCCAGCACTTCCTTGATCTCGGTGAGCGACTTCTTACCCAGGTTCGGGGTCTTCAGCAGCTCGACTTCGGTCTTCTGGATCAGATCGCCGATGTAGTAGATGCTCTCGGCCTTCAGGCAGTTGGCCGAACGCACGGTCAGCTCCAGATCGTCGATCGGGCGCAGCAGCACCGGATCCACGCCGTTGTTGGCCGGCTTCGCCGCACCGCGGTCGCGGTGGGTGAAGTCACCGAACACCGACAGCTGATCGCTGAGGATGTCGGCAGCGGTACGCACTGCTTCTTCGGCGTCGATGGTGCCGTTGGTCTCGATATCGATGACCAGCTTGTCCAGATCGGTGCGCTGTTCGACACGAGCCGCTTCCACGGCATAGGCGACACGGCGGACCGGCGAGAACGAGGCATCCAGGACCAGACGGCCGATGGCACGGGTTTCTTCGTCCGGACGACGACGCGCAGCAGCCGGCTGATAGCCGAAACCACGCTCGATCTTCAGACGCATGTTCACTGCCGTGTCCTTGGTCAGGTGGCAGATCACGTGGTCGCCGTTCAAGATCTCCACATTGTGGTCGACCTTGATGTCGGCAGCGGTGACAACGCCCGGACCCTGCTTGGACAGGGACAGAGTCGCGTTGTCGCCAGAGTGCATACGGATGGCCACGTCCTTCAGGTTCAGCAGGACTTCCAGCACGTCCTCCTGCAGACCTTCGACCGTGGTGTACTCGTGCAACACGCCGTCGATTTCGACTTCCGTGATGGCGAAGCCCGGGATGGACGACAGCAGCACGCGACGCAGGGCATTACCCAGCGTATGCCCGTAACCCCGCTCCAAAGGTTCGATAACGACCTTTGCACGGGTGTCGGTAATGCGTTCGATCTGCGGACCGCGAGGACGCAGAACCTGGTTGGCGGTAACCGTCATGTTGCGGGTTCTCCTAGTGAACCCCCGGCCGTCGCCGGGGGCTCTCCAATGTGAATTACTTCGAATACAGCTCGACGATCAGCGCTTCGTTGATGTCCGCAGGCAGATCCGAACGATCCGGAACAGCCTTGAAGATGCCGGAGAACTTGCCGGAATCCACTTCAACCCACGACGGGCTCAGGTCATGCTGGGCGGCGACGGTCAGGGCTTCCTGGACGCGCAGCTGCTTGGCAGCCTTTTCAGACAGGGCGATGGCGTCGCCAGCCTTGACCTGGTACGAGGCCAGGTTGACCGACTTGCCATTCACGGTGACGCCGCGGTGCGACACCAGCTGACGGGCAGCCGGACGGGTCACGGCGAAGCCCATGCGGTAGACAACGTTGTCCAGGCGGGTTTCCAGCAGCTGCAGGAGGTTCTCGCCGGTGTTGCCCTTCTTGGTCGAGGCCTTCTTGTAGTAGTTGCGGAACTGACGCTCCAGCAGACCGTAGATACGCTTGACCTTCTGCTTTTCACGCAGCTGGGTAGCGTAGTCGGACAGCTTGCCCTTACGGGCAGTGGCGCCATGCTGGCCGGGCTTCTGCTCCAACTTGCACTTGGAATCCAGCGCACGCGCCGGGCTCTTCAGGGACAGGTCGGCGCCTTCGCGACGGGCGAGCTTACAGGTAGGACCGATATAACGAGCCATTTCTTATCGCTCCCTTTAGACGCGACGCTTCTTCGGCGGACGGCACCCGTTGTGCGGGATAGGCGTCACGTCGATGATGTTGGTGATCTTGTAGCCGACGTTGTTCAACGAACGCACGGCCGACTCACGGCCCGGACCCGGACCCTTGATGCGGACTTCCAGCGACTTCACGCCGTAGTCCAGCGCAGCACGACCGGCCTTTTCGGCAGCCACCTGGGCTGCGAACGGGGTCGACTTGCGCGAACCGCGGAAGCCAGCGCCACCGGAGGTCGCCCACGACAGAGCGTTGCCCTGACGGTCGGTGATGGTCACGATGGTGTTGTTGAACGAAGCGTGGACGTGGGCAACGCCGTCGGTGACGACGCGCTTGATCTTCTTCTTGGTCTTAGCAGCAGGCTTAGCCATTTATATGTCCCTTACTTCCTGATCGCCTTGCGCGGGCCCTTGCGGGTGCGGGCGTTGGTACGGGTGCGCTGGCCACGCAGCGGCAGACCGCGACGGTGACGCAGGCCGCGGTAGCAGCCCAGGTCCATCAGGCGCTTGATCGCGATACCGATTTCACGGCGCAGATCGCCTTCCACGATGTACTTGCCGACTTCGGCGCGCAGGCGCTCGATTTCCGGCTCCGACAGATCGCGGATCTTGGTGGTCGAAGTGACGCCTGCGACTTCGCAGACCTTCTTCGAACGGGTACGGCCGATGCCGTAAATGCTTTGCAACCCGACCCAGACATGCTTCTGGGCTGGCAGGTTGACGCCTGCAATACGCGCCATGACGCGGTTCTCCAGCTGAGTGATGGCCGACAGCGCGCTCAAGGCACGCCGATCCGGCAGGATGGATCAAAAAAGTGAACCAGTGATACTAACAAGGTTCCGGTTTACTTGGAAGCCCGTGAAACCAGAGGTTTCATGGACCCGGCCCGGGGAGTGTGCCCAGGCTCCGGCGCCGGATGGGGTTGGACCTGGAGTTGCCTCCCGGGCCGCCCGCGCTACTCCAGCGCGGGACCACCTCATCACACCCCCACCCGGAACCGCTGCGGGGGCCGCCCTTCGTTTGTGTGGCCAGAGTCCGCGAAGCGGAGGACCATCACGTCAGGAAGACGAAAGTATAGCAGGCTAATCAGCCGCGAGCAAAACCACCGCGGTTGCCGCCCTTCAGGTTGGCCTTCTTCAGCAGGCTCTCGTACTGGTGGGACATCAGGTGCGCCTGCACCTGGGCGATGAAGTCCATCACCACCACCACCACGATCAACAGCGAAGTACCGCCGAAGTAGAACGAGGCGTTCAACTGCGTGCGCATCAGTTCCGGCAGCAGGCAGACGATCACCAGGTAAGCCGAACCGGCAGCAGTCAGTCGGGTCAGCACGCCGTCGATGTAGTCGGCGGTGGCCTTGCCCGGACGGATGCCCGGAATCAGCGCGCCCGACTTCTTCAGGTTGTCGGCGGTTTCCTGCGAGTTGAACACCAGCGCGGTATAGAAGAACGCGAAACCGGTGATCAGCGCAGCGAACACGATCATATGCAGCGGCTCGCCCGGACCCAGGGCATTGGCGACCTTCTGCAGGGTCTGGCCAAAGGTGCTCTGGTTGGCAGCCTGGCCGGACCACATGGCCAGGGTGGCCGGGAAGGCCAGCAGGCTCGAGGCAAAAATCGCCGGAATGACGCCCGCCATGTTCAGCTTCAGCGGCAGGAACGAGGTCTGGTTCATGTACGCGTTGCGACCGCCCTGGCGGCGCGCGTAGTTCACCGTGATCCGGCGCTGGCCGCGTTCGACGAACACCACGAAGAAGGTGAAGGCGAGCACGACGATGGCGATCAGCAGCAGCTGGATGAACTGGATGTTGCCGTCGCGGTAAGCGTCGAAGGTGTGGATGACCGCACCCGGCAGGCCCGCCACGATACCGGCGAAGATGATCAGCGAGACGCCGTTGCCGATGCCGCGCTCAGTCACCTGCTCACCAACCCACATCAGGAACATGGTGCCGGCGGTCAGTGCGACCACGGCAGTGAGCACGAAGCCCATGCCCGGCATGTACACGACCGGTGCGCCGGTCGGCGACACCTGGCCCTGCAGCGCCAGCGCGATCGAACCGCCCTGCACCACTGCGAGCAGCACGGCGCCGATGCGCGAATACTGGGTGATCTTGCGGCGGCCGGACTCACCTTCCTTCTGCATCGCCTTCAGGGCGGGGAAGATGTGCACAGCCAGCTGCATCACGATCGATGCCGAGATGTACGGCATCACGTTCAGCGCGAAAATGCTGAAACGGTGCAGGGCGCCGCCCGAGAACATGTTGAACATGTCCACGATGCCGCCGCCCTGCTGTTGCATCATGGCAAGCATGGCATCGGGATTGACGCCCGGCACCGGCACGTAGCAGCCGATGCGATAGACGATCAAAGCCCCGACGACGAACAGCAAACGTTGACGAAGTTCAGTGAACTTGCCCATTCCGCCCGCGAGGTTACCGATGCCAGCTTGCGCCATGATTCTCTTACTCCGTTACGCTGCCGCCGGCAGCTTCGATCGCAGCCTTGGCACCAGCCGTGGCAGCAACACCCTTCAGGGTGAACGCCTTGGTCACTTCGCCCTTGACGACGACCTTGGCCTTCTTGGCAGTGCTCGGAACCAGCTTGGCAGCACGCAGGACAGCGAAGTCGATCTCGCCGGCCGGCAGCTTGTCCAGCTGGTACAGCAGCACTTCAGCGGTGTCCTTGGCGATCGGCGAACGGAAGCCGATCTTCGGCAGACGACGCTGCATGGGGGTCTGGCCGCCTTCGAAGCCAGCCTTGATCTTGCCGCCACCCTTACGGGCGAACGAACCCTTGTGGCCGCGGCCGCAGGTCTTGCCCAGGCCGGAGCCGATACCGCGACCGACGCGGGTACGCTCTTTACGAGCGCCCGGTGCCGGGCTCAATTCATTCAGATGCATGGTCATTGGATTATTCCTCAACCTTGACGAGGTAGTGGACCTTGTTGATCAGGCCGCGAACCTGCGGGCTGTCCTTCAGTTCACGCACATCGTTCAGCTTGCCCAGACCCAGCGCACGCACCGACAGGCGATGACGCGCCTGGGCACCACGCAGGCCGCGAACCAGACGGACCTTGACGGTCTTGGTGGTTTCATTAGCCATGGTTGAGATCCTCCACCTTCTTGCCGCGCTTGGCCGCGATACGAGCCGGCGACTGCGCTGCAGTCAGGCCCTTCACGGTGGCACGCACCAGGTTGATCGGGTTGCGCGAACCGGTGGCCTTGGCCAGCACGTTCTTCACGCCCACTGCTTCCAGGACGGCGCGCATGGCACCACCGGCAATGACGCCGGTACCTTCGGAAGCCGGCTGCATGAACACGCGCGCTGCGCCGTGACCATCCTTGATGGTGTGCCACAGGGTGCCGTTGTTCAGATCGACGGTGACCTGGTTCTTGCGAGCCTGCTCCATCGACTTCTGGATGGCAACCGGCACTTCACGCGCCTTGCCATAACCGAAACCGACCTTGCCTTCGCCGTCGCCGACAACAGTCAGGGCGGTGAAGGTGAACTGACGGCCACCCTTGACGGTCTTGCTGACGCGGTTGACCGCGACCAGCTTTTCGATCATGCCGTCGTCGACTTTCTCTTCGCGGTTACGGTCGCGATCGCGACCCCGCTGCTGACGTTCTTCTGCCATGTTTATTCCTTGGTTGTTGGGTTATGTACGGCTCGAGGCCGCTTATGGTTGTGGAGTGGTGCGTTGTTGCGGTGGGCCGCTGCAGAAGAGCGGCGCCGCCCAGCCTCACTCAGGCTGGCGAGCAGGCGGGCATGGGGACCGAAGTCCCCTGCCCTGATCCCTTAGAACTGCAGGCCGGCTTCGCGGGCAGCGTCAGCCAGGGCCTTGATGCGGCCGTGGTAGCGGTAACCCGAACGATCGAAGGCAACCTTCTCGACGCCGGCGGCCTTGGCGCGCTCGGCGACGATGCGGCCAACCTTGGCGGCGGCATCAGCGTTCTTGCCGTTCTTCAGGCCTTCCTTGATGTCGGCCTGGGTGGTGTTGGCAGCAGCCAGCACCTTCGAGCCGTCAGCGGTGAAGACCTGTGCGTACAGGTGCTGGCCGGTGCGCAGCACCGACAGGCGGGCAACACCGAGCACACGGATGTGGGCACGGGTCGACTTGGCGCGACGCAGGCGGGCGATGTTCTTGTTCATGATCTTTTTCCCTGGAAAGCGGAAGGTCCTAATTAGGCCTTCTTGGCTTCCTTGCGAATGATGACTTCGTCGGAGTACTTCACGCCCTTGCCCTTGTACGGCTCCGGCTTGCGGAACGCACGGATCTTGGCGGCAGCTTCACCGACGGCCTGCTTGTCAGCGCCCTGCACCAGGATTTCAGTCTGGGTCGGGGTGGTGATGGTGATGCCTTCCGGCGCCACGAACACGATCGGGTGCGAGTAGCCCAGCGACAGGCTGAGGTCCTTGCCCTGCATCGCAGCACGGTAACCCACGCCGACCAGCTCAAGCTTGCGCTCGAAGCCTTCGGAAACACCCTTGACCATGTTGGACAGGATGGCGCGGACGGTACCGGTCAGCGGGATCAGGTCCACGTTGTCGGTGCTCAGGGTGGCAACGCCGTTTTCGACATTGATGTTGATACCAGCCGGCTTGGCCAGCGACAGGGTGCCCTTCGGGCCCTTGGCGATGACGTTGTCGTTCTGGACGTTCAGTTCAACCTTACCCAGGTCGATCGGCTTCTTGGCTACACGGGACATGGTCTACTCCTTTCGCCTTAGGCCACGAAGCACAGGACTTCGCCGCCGACGCCCAACTGGCGCGCCTGCGCATCAGTCATGATGCCCTTGGAAGTGGAAATGATGGAAATGCCCAGGCCGTTCATGACCTTCGGCAGTTCGCTCTTGCCGCGGTACTGGCGCAGGCCCGAACGCGAGAAGCGCTTCAGGGTCGCGATGACCGGCTTGCCTTCGAAATACTTCAGCACGATTTCCAGCTCGGACTTGTTGTTCTCGAGCGCGGTCACGCGCAGGTCGGCGATGTAACCCTCGTCCTTCAGGACCTGGGCGATCGCAACCTTGATCTTGGACGACGGGGCTTTCACCGTCTGCTTGCCAACCGCTGCCGCATTCTTGATGCGGACCAGCAGGTCGGCGATGGGATCAGTCATGCTCATATGAGTACCTTTGAGTGCACCGATATCCGCTTTCGCGAAAATCTGTTGTCTCCTGGAAACGGGCCAGGCCCCCTCCCCCTACGCGTTGCGCAGAGCAAGACGCGGGAGTATACGCCAAAAGAGCCCGACTTGCGTCGGGCTCTTCGGTTTTTTGCAGAGGGAAAGCTGAACACTCCCCCTCCCCGGCTGCGAGGGCCCCCGAAGGCGCCCTCGCTGGCAGGACCGGCTGGAATTACCAGCTGGCCTTGCGCAGGCCCGGAACGTCGCCACGCATGGTGGCTTCGCGCAGCTTGTTGCGACCCAGGCCGAACTTGCTGTACACGCCACGCGGGCGGCCAGACAGTTCGCAACGGTTGCGGTGGCGGCTCGGCGACGAATCGCGCGGCAGCTTCGACAACTTGGTGGAGGCCTCGATCTTCTCTTCGTAGCTCGCGTCCGGGGAGGACACGATCTTCTTCAGAGCAGCACGCTTGACAGCGAACTTTTCAGCCAGCTTCTTCCGCTTGATGTCGCGGTTGACCATGGAGGTCTTTGCCATTTCGGTTTCCTCGACGAATCAGTTACGGAACGGGAACTTGAACGCTGCCAGCAGCGCCTTCGCTTCCGCGTCGGTCTTCGCAGTGGTGGTGATGGCGATATCCATACCGCGGATCGCGTCGACAGCGTCGAAGTCGATTTCCGGGAAGATGATCTGTTCCTTCACACCCATGTTGAAGTTGCCGCGACCGTCGAAGGAACGACCGGAAACACCACGGAAGTCGCGCACGCGCGGCAGCGAGATGTTGATCAGGCGGTCCAGGAACTCGTACATCTTGTGGCGACGCAGCGTGGTCTTGCAGCCGATCGGCCAACCATCACGGATCTTGAACGATGCCACCGAGATACGCGACTTGGTGACGATCGGCTTCTGGCCCGAGATCTTGGTCATGTCGCCAACGGCGTTTTCCAGGATCTTCTTGTTGGTGGCCGCTTCGCCGACACCCATGTTCAGGGTGACTTTGACCAGCTTCGGCACCTGCATGGAATTGGTGTAACCGAACTGCTTCATCAGCGCCGGCACCACTTCTTCCTTGTAAAACTTTTCGAGACGGGAAGTCATCTTCTCATTCCTCAGGCGTCGAGCGCCTCACCGCTGGAGCGGAACACACGCAGTTTGCGTCCATCCTCCAGCACCTTGAAGCCAACGCGCTCGCCCTTGCCCGAAGCCGGGTTCAGCACATTCACGTTGGAGATATGGATCGACGCTTCACGCTCGACCACGCCGCCGGCAACACCTGCCTGCGGGTTCGGCTTGGTGTGGCGCTTGACGATGTTCACGTTGGCGACGACCAGACGGTCGCCATCGACGCGGACGACTTCGCCCTGCTTACCCTTGTCCTTGCCGGCGTTGACGACAACCTGGTCGCCCTTCTTGATACGGTTAGCCATGATTATCTCCTGTCGCTCACAGCACTTCGGGAGCGAGCGAGACGATCTTCATGAACTTCTCCGAACGAAGTTCACGAGTCACCGGCCCGAAGATACGGGTGCCGATCGGCTCCTGCTTGTTGTTAAGCAGAACGGCAGCGTTGCCGTCGAAGCGGATCAGCGAGCCGTCGGCGCGACGCACACCCTTGCGGGTACGCACCACGACAGCGTCATACACTTCACCCTTCTTGACCTTGCCGCGCGGAATCGCATCCTTCACGGTGACCTTGATGATGTCGCCGATACCGGCGTAACGGCGCTTGGAACCACCCAGCACCTTGAAGCACATCACTCGCTTGGCACCAGAATTGTCGGCGACGTCAAGGTAGCTCTGCATCTGGATCATGATTCAGACTCCTTATTCAGCCGCACGCGTGATGACTTCCACCACGCGCCAGTTCTTGGTCTTGGACATCGGAGCAATCTCGGTCACGCGGACGACATCGCCTTCCTTGCAGGCGTTGTCGGCATCGTGGGCGTGCAGTTTCGTCGAGCGCTTGATGTACTTGCCGTACAGTGCGTGCTTGACCTGACGCTCAACCAGGACGGTAACCGTCTTGTCCATCTTGTTGCTGACGACACGGCCTTCGACCGTGCGCAGCGCTTTGTTTTCAGTATTGTCGCTCATAGCGGCCATCCTTACTTCGTGCTGCCGAGCAGGGTCTTGACGCGAGCAATTTCGCGACGCACCCGGCGGATGTCGTGTGTCTTCGGCAGCTGGCCGGTGACCTGCTGCATACGGACAGAGAACTGTTCCTTACGCAGGTCGATCAGGTGGGCCTTGAGGTCGTCAGCCGACTTTTCACGGAGAGTTTTGATATCCATCAGCGCACCGTCCGGGTCACGAAAGTGGTGGTGACCGAGAGCTTGGCGGCGGCCAGGCGGAACGCCTCGCGTGCCACTTCTTCGGTAACACCCTCGATTTCATAGATCATGCGGCCGGGCTGGATCTGGGCCACCCAGTATTCCACGTTGCCCTTACCCGAACCCATTCGAACTTCGATGGGCTTCTTGGTGATGGGCTTGTCGGGGAACACTCGGATCCACATCTTGCCGCCGCGCTTCACGTAGCGGCTGATCGAACGGCGAGCCGCTTCGATCTGACGCGCGGTCAGCTGACCGTGGGCGGTTGCCTTCAGGCCGTACTCGCCAAAGCTGACAGCGTTTGCGCTCCAGCTGAGGCCTTCGTTACGGCCCTTGTGCACCTTGCGGTACTTGGTTCGCTTGGGTTGCAACATTGTCGTTACCTCGCTTCACGAGCCGGGCGCTGACGGTCACCGCGGTCGCCGCGATCATGACGATCGTTGCGCGACGGGGTGTCGTCCTGCTTTTCCTGGCCAACCTGGGAGAAATCGAAGACCTCGCCCTTGTAGATCCAGACCTTGATGCCGATGATGCCGTAGGTCGTCTTGGCTTCAGCGAAGCCATAGTCGATGTCGGCACGCAGCGTGTGCAGCGGCACGCGGCCTTCGCGGTACCACTCCGAACGGGCGATTTCTGCACCGTTGAGGCGGCCACCGACGTTGACCTTGATGCCCAGGGCACCCAGGCGCATCGCGTTGCCGACCGAGCGCTTCATTGCACGGCGGAACATGATGCGACGCTCCAGCTGCTGCGCGATCGATTCGGCAACCAGCTGTGCGTCCAGCTCGGGCTTGCGCACTTCGGTGACGTTGATGTGCGCCGGGACGCCCATCATCTCGCTCACTTCCTTGCGCAGCTTCTCGATGTCCTCACCGCGCTTGCCGATCACCACGCCCGGACGGGCGGTGTGGATCGTCACGCGAGCGGTCTTTGCCGGACGCTCGATCAGGATCTTGCTGATGCCGGCCTGAGCCAGCTTCTTGCGCAGCATTTCGCGCACTTTCAGGTCGGCTGCCAGGTAACCAGCGAACTCGGCCTTGTTGGCGTACCACTTGGAGTTCCAGTCCTTGGAAATGCCGAGGCGGATACCAATCGGATGAACTTTATGACCCATGGTCTTTTCCTTATCCGCTTACTTGGCGGCGCCAACAACCACAGTGATGTGGCTGGTGCGCTTGAGGATGCGGGTACCGCGGCCTTTCGCCCGCGCCATGAAACGCTTCAGGGTCGGACCTTCATCTACCATGATGGTCTGAACCTTCAGCTCGTCGACGTCGGCGCCCTGGTTGTTCTCGGCATTTGCAATAGCCGACTCCACCACCTTCTTGATCAGGTGGGCAGCCTTCTTGTCCGAGAACTTCAGCAGGTTGACGGCACGCTCGGCCGGCAGACCGCGCACCTGGTCAGCGACCAGACGTGCCTTCTGCGGGGAGATGCGCGCGGTGCGCAGGATGGCTTTCGCTTCCATTGTCATCTCTCCTTACTTGCCCGACTTCTTGTCACCACCGTGACCCTTGAAGGTCCGGGTGATGGCAAATTCGCCGAGCTTGTGGCCGACCATGTTCTCGTTGACGAGAACCGGGATGTGGTTCTTGCCGTTATGCACGGCAATGGTGACGCCTACCATGTCAGGCAGGATCATCGAACGACGCGACCAGGTCTTGATCGGACGCTTGCTACCCGCAGCGGCAGCCACCTTAGCAACCAGGTGGTGATCGACAAACGGGCCCTTCTTGAGTGAACGTGCCATGGTCGATTAGCCCCTACGATCGCGGACGATGAACTGCTGAGTGCGCTTGTTATGGCGCGTCTTGTAACCCTTGGTCGGAACACCCCACGGGGTGACCGGATGCGGGTTACCCTGGCCGGCCTTCGCCTCACCACCACCGTGCGGGTGGTCAACCGGGTTCATGGCAGCACCACGAACGGTCGGGCGGACGCCGCGCCAGCGCTTGGCACCGGCCTTGCCCAGCTTTTCCAAGCTGTGCTCGTCGTTGCCGACTTCGCCGATGGTCGCGCAGCACTCAACCGGAACCTTACGCATTTCACCCGAGCGCAGGCGCAGGGTGGCGTAGATGCCTTCACGAGCAACCAGCTGCACGGCAGCACCCGCAGCGCGGGCGATCTGAGCGCCCTTGCCCGGCTTCAGCTCGATGCAGTGGATGGTGGTACCGACCGGGATGTTGCGCAGCGGCAGGGTGTTGCCCGCCTTGATCGGAGCATCCGAACCAGCGATCACCTGATCACCAGCCTTCAGACCCTTCGGGGCGATGATGTAGCGGCGCTCACCGTCGACGTAGCACAGCAGGGCGATGTGGGCGGTGCGGTTCGGATCGTATTCGATGCGTTCCACGCGCGCCGGGATGCCCAGCTTGTTGCGCTTGAAGTCAATCAGGCGGTAGTGCTGCTTGTGGCCACCACCGACGTGACGCACGGTGATGCGGCCGTGGTGGTTGCGACCACCCGAACGGCTCTGCGACTCGACCAGCGGGGCATGCGGAGCGCCCTTGTGCAGGTCGGGAGTAACCACGCGCACGGCCGAACGGCGACCGGGAGAAGTGGGCTTGAATTTCATCAATGGCATGGGATGTACCTCAGGCCTTGGCCGTTACATCGATCGACTGGCCGTCGGCCAGGCGAACGTACGCCTTGCGCCAATCGCCGCGGCGGCCAGCACGGTTACGGAAGGACTTGTTCTTGCCCTTGACGTTGACCACGTTGACTGCTTCGACCTTGACGTCGAACAGCTGCTCAACCGCGGCCTTTACATCGGCTTTGGTGGCTTCGTTCGAAATTTCGAAGACGTACTGATTGGAGAGTTCCTGCAGGCGCGCGGTCTTTTCGGAGACACGCGGGGCGAGCAGCACGCTGAAGATTTTTTCGTTGCTGTTCATGCCAGCCACTCCTCGACCTTCTTGACCGCGTCAGCGGTGATGACGACCGTGTCGGCACCGACCAGCGACACCGGATCCAGGCCCTGGACGTCACGCACTTCCACGTAGGGAATGTTGCGCGCCGACAGGTACAGGTGCTCGGAGGCTTCTTCAGTGACGATCAGCGGGCGCTTGCCCACTTCCAGGCCGGCCAGCTTGGCGATCAGAGCCTTCGTGTTGGTCGCTTCGACATCGAAGGACTCCACGATGGTCAGACGGCCCTGACGGTTCAGCTCGGACAGGATCGCGCACATGGCGGCACGGTACTGCTTACGATTGACCTTCTGCTCGAAGCTGCGCGGCTTTGCCGCGAAGGTGACACCGCCGCCGACGAAGATCGGAGCCGTCAGTGCGCCATGACGCGCGCCGCCGCCCTTCTGCTTCTTCGACTTCTTGGTGGTACCTGCCACTTCGGAGCGAGTCTTCTGCGCCTTGGTGCCGGCGCGACCGGCGTTGCGGTAAGCAACGACGACCTGGTGAACCAGATCTTCGCTGAAATCGCGACCGAACACGGCGTCGGAGACCGAGACCTTGTTATTGCTACCCGTGATAACGAGTTCCATCGTCATCTCTCCTTATGCCTTGCTCGCCGGACGGACGATCACGTCGCCACCCGCCGCGCCCGGAACGGCGCCGCGAACTGCGATCAGACCGCGCTCGACGTCGACCTTGACAACTTCCAGGTTCTGGGTGCTCTGCTGCACCGAACCCATGTGACCGGACATCTTCTTGCCCGGGAACACGCGGCCGGGCGTCTGGCGCTGACCCAGCGAACCCGGCGCGCGATGCGACAGCGAGTTGCCGTGGGTAGCGTCACCCATGCGGAAGTTGTAGCGCTTGATGGTGCCCTGGAAGCCCTTACCCTTGGTGACACCCTGGACGTCGACGATCTGGCCGACTTCAAAGATGTCCGCCTTGACTTCGCCGCCAACGGCGAAATCGCCGAGCCGGGCGTCTTCAACGCGGAATTCCCACAGGCCACGGCCCGCTTCCACTTTCGCCTTGGCGAAGTGGCCGGCTTCCGGCTTGTTGACCAGGGCAGCGCGACGCGCACCGACGGTCACCTGCACGGCGCTGTAGCCGTCAGCTTCGACGGTCTTGATCTGCGCGATGCGGTTGGGGGTTGCTTCGATCAGGGTCACCGGGATGGAACGGCCATCTTCGGTGAACACGCGGCTCATGCCAGCCTTGCGGCCCACGAAGCCCAACGAATATTTCTTCGTCATGGTCGTAGTCCTCAGGTCAGCTTGATCTGAACGTCGACGCCGGCAGCCAGTTCGAGCTTCATCAGCGCGTCCACGGTCTTGTCATTCGGGTCAACGATATCGAGCACGCGCTTGTGCGTGCGGGTCTCGTACTGGTCACGCGCGTCCTTGTCGACGTGCGGGGAGACGAGGATGGTGTAACGCTCGATCTTGGTCGGCAGCGGGATCGGGCCACGCACTTGCGCGCCGGTCCGCTTCGCCGTCTCAACGATCTCGCTGGCCGAACGGTCGATCAGACGATGATCGAACGCTTTCAGCCGGATCCGGATCTTTTGGTCCGCCATGGCGGTAGGTTCCTTCGATAAAAGAGCGACAGACAAAGCCTCTGGGTTGCTTTGCCCCATGAAATCCCTGAATACAGACGGCCCGCATTCCCGCAGGCCGACAAGGTCAATCCGTAGACCCCAAATACATAGGCAGACCCGTGAAGCCGGCCTGCCCAGACGGAGAAGCATAATGGCACGCAAGGCAGCTGTCAACAGTCTCCTGTTGACGCCGCCTGAATGGCATTGACCCTTCCTGGTCCGGGGAACACAAAGCACATCCTGTGCCTACTTTCCCGTTTGATACGCCCCGATGCCCTACCCAGGCAACATCGGGGCGCAGAGTCTAACAGATTACTCGAGGATGTTGGCAACCACGCCAGCACCGACGGTACGGCCACCTTCGCGGATTGCGAAGCGCAGGCCGGCGTCCATCGCGACCGGGTTGATCAGGGTGACAACCATCTTGATGTTGTCGCCCGGCATCACCATCTCGACGCCTTCCGGCAGCTCGACCGCACCGGTGATGTCGGTGGTACGGAAGTAGAACTGCGGACGGTAGC
>NZ_JBNYZT010000001.1:0-1282250 GCF_050573115.1 Stenotrophomonas indicatrix | reverse complement strand
GAGCTGCCGCGGGCCGGCGGGGTGGCACGTGTGCCGGCGCGGGCCTTCGGCTTGGCCGCCTGGCGGGTCTGCGCGGCGGCGGGGCGGCTGCCCTTCTTCTTCGCTGCTTCGGCCGGCGGAACGGCGCTGAACAGGAACAACGCGGCGATGGCGGCGGCCAGGACGCGGGGGGAATACGGCATCAAGAAGCTTCCGTGGAACACAGACCGTGGAGCTTGCACGATCCGCGCGCGTACGGCCAGCGTGAGGGCGCAGTCAGCTTGCGCGCCGCTGGGGCTTCAGTCAGCCGCGGCCGCAGCGCGCAGGTCGGCGGCGCGGTGTTCGCCCAGATAGCGGGTGATTGCACGCCGCATCAGGTACAGCAACGGAATCAGGGCGATCGCAAAGCCCATCTTGTAGACGTAGTTGACACTGCTCACCGCCAGGAACAGCGATGTCGGCCAGTGCTGCGGGCCGAGCACGAAGGCGATCCAGATCACCACGAAGCTGTCCACCAGCTGCGAGACTGCGGTGGAACCCGTGGCACGCAGCCATACATGGCGCTCGCCGGTGGCCTGGCGGATGCGATGGAACACCGCCACGTCGATCAACTGGCCGAACAGGAACGCCACCAGCGAGCCGGCGATGGTCCACATGCCCTGTCCGAACACCGCCGCGAACGCGGCCTGGTAGTCGGGCACGCCGTGGGCATCCATCGAGGTCACCCACCAGCTGGCCGGTGCCAGCGAGATCGCAGCGAAGGCGAACAGGAAACCGTAGGCGATCAGCACCACCGCCAGCCACGAGATGAAACGCACCCCGCGCTTGCCGAAGAATTCGTTGATGGTGTCGGTCATGATGAACACCACCGGCCACAGCAGCGTGCCGGCGGTGAAGCTCAGCGAGCCGGTCTGGCCGAACAGGTTCCAGTTCAGCGGGTCGATGCCGAGGGTGTCTTCCAGGGCGAAGATCTTCACCCCGATCAGTTCGGCCAGTACGGCGTTGCCACAGAAGAACGCGGCCAGCACGATGAACAGCAGGACCGCGCGGTCCTGCAGCGGGCGCGCGTGCGACGCCTCGCTCATTCGGAACGATCGCCAGCGCGGGTGAACGGAACGCTGGAGGGCGCCACTGCACCGCCGGAAATGATGAAGCTCATCGCCTGGTCCACCGTCCAGTCGGTCGGGGTGAGCAGTTCGACGGGCACGATCTCCAGATAGCCCGAGGTCGGGTTCGGCGTGGTCGGTACATAGACGGCCGCCAGTTCGCGGTCGGTGCCCTGTTCCTTGATGACCCGGGTGACCAGGCCGACCGATTTCATGTCGCGGTGCGGGAAGTCGATCAGCACCACGCGCTGGGTGCTGCCCGGCTCGGTCTGCAGCATGTCCAGCAGCTTCTTGGCGCTGTCATAGATGATGCTGGCCAGCGGAATGCGCTTGATGACCGCACCGACCCAGCGCAGCAGGCGCTGGCCGACCACGCGACGGCTGGCTACGCCCACCGCCAGGATCACCAGCAGGGTGGCCAGCAGGGCGATGGTGTTCTGGATCCATTCGGCGCGGACCCAGCCGAGGTAATGCGGGAAGTTGGTCGCGATCTGTTCGGACAGCGGCACCACCAGCGGGCTGGAGATGCCCGACAGCAGCACGAACACGAATTTGACCACCACCCAGGTCAGCCAGATCGGCAACAGGGTCAGCAGGCCGGTCAGGAACAGGCGCTGCAGGGAGGGGCGGGGAACCAGGGCGGGGGCTTCGAGCGACATGCGCGCATTGTAGCGGTCGCGGCCGCTCGTTTACGCTGTCCGTTGGCGGTGCAGGCCATACAGGGAAAGGATACCGTGTTGAGGATGCTGCGGTGGTTGAGCTGGGCAATGCTGGGTCTGCTGGTGATGGCCGTCGCGGCATGGCTGCTGTCGAGGTACTGGCCGTTGTCGGCCGCCCAGCGGGAAGACAGGCGTCTGCTTGAGGCCGTGCAACCCAACGAAGGTCGCAACGGCTTCGCCCTGCTGTGGACGCTGCCCTTCGATGGGCTGGACCAGGCCCAACGTGAGGCGGCGTTGGCCGAAGATCTGCGGCGCTGGCAGGCCTCGCCGTCGCAGGCGTCGCACACGTCGTTGCTGGCGGCCGCGCACGCACCGTTGAAGCTGGATGGGGCAGGTCGTTGTGCCGTCGGGCCCGTCGGCTGCCTGGCACAGGTACGCGCTGATCCGCAGCGCTTCGCTGACGCCCACGCCGGGCATGCCGGCCTGCACGAGCGACTGGCGCGGATGGCGGACTACGATCGTTTCGATTCCCCGTTCCAGCCCTTCGAAAGCGAGCTCCTGCCACTACCGGCGTACACGCCGCTGTTGGATGGCACCAGTGCGCAGGCACTGGCCTATCTGCAGGGCGATGTTGCCGGTGCCGTCGAGGCAGGCTGCAGATCGGTTCAGTTCGGGCGGCGGATGATGCGCACCGGCAGCACGCTGGTGGACAGCATGATGGGTGCCGCCGTGGTGAGGATCCATGCCGCATTGCTGGGTGACATGCTGGTCGAGCAATCACCGGATTACGTGCTGCCCGTCTCCTGCGAGGTGGCGCTGCAGCCGCTGGAAGCCGACGAGCAGAGCCTGTGTCATGCGATGCAGGGCGAATTCGCGATGAACAAGGCCGCCATCGAGGCGTCCACGCAGACAGCAGGCAGCCGCCTGCTGCTGGATCGCGACCACACCCTGGCCCGGATCGCCGGCAATTTCGGCTGGGCATGTCGCCCTGCTGCAGTGAAGGCGCTGGCAGCCGATGTCCCGCTCCTTGCCCCGCCACCGCCCCGATGGGAAGTGGGCTGCGTGGCCAATCCGCTGGGATGCACATTGAGCGCCATCGCCGGGCCGTCCCACGCACAGTACGCGACGCGCAGCCAGGACGCAGCGGCGATGATCCGCCTGCTTGGCGCGCAGCGCTGGCTGCGGCAACAGGCCGGGCCACCCGACGAGGCACTGGCGCGGTTGCCGGCGCAGTGGCGTTCGCAGGCGCGCACGCCAACACTGTCTGCCGACGGTCGCCACCTGCAGCTGCTGAGGCGCGGACCGGCGCGCGAAGGCGAGGGCCCGTATCTGTCGATGCCCTTGCGGGCTGACTGACCCGGGCTCAGTCGCTGTCGCCGAGCGGATTGAACGCCCAGCCATCGCCAACGCCGTCCAGCGTCCAGCGCCTGCGGTCACGCAGGGTCTGCCAGCGCACCTGTTCCTTGTCGTCCTGCATGCTGCCCTCGGTCAGCTTCACCTTGCCGGTGGAGAAGTTCACGCTGAGGCCTTCGGTCTGTCCGGAATTGCGCATCATCGAGTCGCGGTCGTAGCCGATCAGCGCGAAGGCGCCTTCCTGCCAGCGGAACGTGAATGTGGTGGTGCTCGTCGACCAGCTGCCCGCGCTGGAGAACGAGTACAGCCCCACCCGCAGTGCGCCGCGCTGGATCGACACGCCGGTGCCTTCGGCCAGCGCATCGCTGAGCACGGGCGAGTCCGGGCGTGGAATGAGGGTGTGGTTCTGCGCGGCCAGCACGTAACCGGAGGGGCGCGCAAAAGCGATGGCGAGGATGCGCGGGTTGCTGTCATACGGCGACGGCCCGAACCCATCGTGCTCGATGATGTTGCGCGGGTCCTGCTGGCGCAGCACCAGCGCAAGGTCGCTGCGCCCGTCCTGGTCGAGGTCGCCTTCAATCCTGTATTCCAGCGCCCAGCCGGCAGGTACGAACCCCTCGGCCGTAGCGGCGTGCGCCGGCAGGGTGGGGTAGCGCACCGGCGGCACATCCAGTGCGGTGGCGGCAACGGGCAGGGCGGTCAGCGCCGCAGCAAGGACGAAAAGGCGCATTGCAGCCTCCATGGCAAGGCTGCAGAGGATAGCGGGACGTCAGCCGGCCTGCTTTACCGTACGTGTGGCTTCAAGCGCACATAGACCTGCTTGCGTACCTGCGCAACGACCTCGCCGGCTTCGTCGACCACGTCGTTGCTGAACCAGCGCAGCACTTTTTCGCCACCGGCCGCCGCCGTACGCAGTTCATCCAACAGGGCGTCGTCGATGCGGAAGGACGTGCGTACTGTGCCGCGGCCGGGCTTGAGGAAATCGATCGCACCGGCGCGATCCCAGACGTAATAGTCACGGCCCAGGGTGTGCATCAGGCCCAGCATCCAGAACGGATCGGTCATCGCGAACAGGCTGCCGCCGAAGTGTGTGCCGACGTAGTTGCGGTTCCAGGGACGCAGGCGCAGTTCCACGTCGATCTGCCGGTAGTCCGGGGTGATCCGTGTGACATGGATGCCGGTGAACAGGAACGGTGGCCACAGATTGATGCCGAAGCGGAACGTGCTGGCTTTCATGCGGGAACCGGGCAGGGGGCGGGGATCCAGTCTAACCATTCGCATGCGTATGTTGTAGCCCGTGGGGGCGTATCAGACCTGCCGGGCGCTACGGTTCGGGCGTACCGCCGTCGATCACATAGCCGTCGCGGCCATTGTCCTTGGCACGGTAGAGCGCGTTGTCAGCGCCTTCGACGAAATGATGCGGTTGCAGGTCGCTGTCCGGCACGCGGGTATAGACGCCGATGGTCAGGGTGACACCTGTGTCGCTGCCATCGCCGGGCGGCGGCAGGGCGCGTATGCAGGAGATCAGGTCTTCGATCACCTGCCGTGCGCCTTCCACCGGGGTATCGGGCAGCACCAGTGCGAACTCGTCGCCGCCATAGCGCGCGGCCATGTCACGGGGGCGGCGGGCATGCGCCTGGATCAGGCGGGCCACTTCGCACAACACGCGATCACCGACCTGGTGGCCATGACGATCGTTGTGGTGCTTGAAGTGGTCGACATCGATCAGGGCCAGGGTCAGTGGCTTGCCACTGCGGCGCGCCGCATCACATTCCTGTTGCAGCGATTGTTCGAAGCGCAGGCGGTTGCCCAGCCCGGTCAGCGCATCACGGTTGGCCTGGCGGTGCCAGGAGGCGATGCGCCAGGTCGCCCACGCCGTCAGCACCAGCACGATGCCGAGCAGTGCGCTGGCCGGCGCCCACCAGAGGCTGCCGGTGCGCAGCAGCAGCCAGCTCAGCAGCGGCGCGGCCGGCAGCGAGCACAGCGCAACCACCCAGGGCAGGCGCAGCCCGAGCAGCAGTACGCACATTGCCACCAGCAGGCCGGCCAGGGTGTCCTGCCAGGCGCGGGGCAACACGTCGATCTGTTTGTCCTGCAGCAGCATCGAGGCGATGTTGGCCTGGTACTCGCTGCCGCTCATCCAGTATTCGCGGGTGGTGGGTGTCAACAGGCGGGGGGCGATGCCACTGGCCGTCATGCCGACCACGATGCGCCTGCCATGCAGCATCGATGCATCCACGCGTCCCTCCAGGACATCGGCGTAGGACACCTGCGGCAAGCGTTCGGGCGGCCCGGCATAGCGCACGCGCACGTAGTCGTTGCGGCGCCATTGATAGGGCGAATCCAGCGCGGGGTCGGGGTCAGGCAGGCCCTGAGCGCGCTGCGGCGGCAGACCGGTCAACGCCAGGCCGAGCGCCGGCCAGTGCGCTTGGCCGATGCCGGCATGCAGGTAGATTCCACGGGCGACACCATCGCCATCGACCTCAACGTCGCTGTGGCCGATGGCGGCAGCGCTGGCAGCAATCAGCGGGATGGGCAGCATCTCCTCGGCCATGCGGTCGCCGGCGGCCGGCGCGGCCAGCACCGGCAGCACCACGCGGCCGTTGCGACGGATCGCAGCGGCCAGTTCGGCGTCCTGGCGTGCATCGCGGCGGTCGGGCTCGGACAGCATGAGGTCCAGCGCGACGCGCTCGGCACCAGCGTCGGTCAGGCGGTCCAGCAGGCGCGCATGCACCGAGCGCGGCCACGGCCATTGGCCCAGCCGCTGCAGGCTGCCTTCGTCGATGGCGACGATCAGCACGCTGGGGTCGGGACGGTAATCCCAGCTGCCGACCATCATGTCGTACGCCGTTTCGTCCTGTCGCCACAGCCATTGGCCATGGCTGACCACCGCAGTCGCTACACCTGCCAGCAACGCCAGCAGGATCCGTCGCGACCACGGCAGCGGCGAACGCCTCACAGCAACAGCCACAGCAGCAGGACACCGCCGCCCGCGCCGTAGCACAGGCGGCACGGCAGCTTGACCTGCTGGGCAGGCGAGAACGGGCCAGCGTGGCCGTCGTCGTCGATGTACTGCACACGGATGTGCAGCGTGCCGCGCCATGGTCGCTTGAAGCTGACCTGCGGTTCGTCAACGGTGGTATCGACCAGCGGCGCGTTGAAATCACCGCGACGATCGACCTGCACCCGGTAGCGCTGGCCATCGCTTCCCGCCTGCCAGCGCAGGGTCAGCTCGCCATCGGTGGCCTCGGGCGGCTGTAGTGCCGGGTCCACGGGTTCATTGGTCAACTGCAGCGTCAACGCCTGGCCATAGCGACCCTGGTGACCCTGATCATCACGCGAAGCGATCCGCCAGTAGTACTGGCCGGGAGGCAGCGGCTCGCCCAGGCGCAGGTCGGTGTCGCCGGTACGCTGCTCGCGCAGCGGCTGCAGGAACTGCGGCTCGTCGGCAACCTGCAGCACGCTGCTGCTGGCACCCGGCGCCTGGCTCCAGTGGAAGCGCGGCCGATCGCTGTTGACCGTCTGTCCCTGTACCGGGGAAATGGTCAGCGGCGGTGGCGGCTGGTCGCCAAGGAGGAAATCCTCGCTGGCATCGAGGCCTTCCACATCTTGTGCATCCACCGCGCGCAGCAGCAGACGCAGCGCTCCCGGCGGCAGCTCGCCGATCAGCAGCCGGGTTTCGGTGGTGGTGGCGGCAAACAACAGGATTTCCGGGGTGGCGGCCTGCACGACTTCGACCCGGTAGTGATCGGCACCCGTCACCGGTTCCCACGCCAGCTGGGCCGGCAGGGCACCCAGGCGGGTCGAATCGGCGCGCAGGTGCGGTGCCGGCAGCAGGCCGGAAACCGCTTCGGGTGCTGTCTCGCTGCCCGCGCTGCGACTGGCCTGGCCGGGGTGCACCAGGCGCTGGCCATGCGGGTTGCCGACCTGCACTTTGCCTTCCAGTACTTCGGTGGCACCGGCATGGGCATCATCGCCGGCACTGACCCGGAACACGGTGCCGCGCACGCTGCTGGTGGCCGTGGGCGCATCGATGATGTAACGCGAGGCGGGCCCGCGCGCGGGGGTGACCCGGTTGCTGGCGCGCCCCTGCTGCAGGCGCAGTCGGGTATCGACCATGCCGGTGCGGCCATAGCGGCTGAGCTGGTCCAGGCGCAGGCGTGAGTGCTCGCGCAGCTGCAACCGCGACGCGTCGGCGAATTCAAGGGTGATGCTGGACTCCGCCTTCGTCTGGATCGCATCGCCGATATGCAGTTGTTCGCCTGCGCGCACGGCGCGGCTGCTGCTGCCATCGGCCGCGCTCAGTTCAACCTGCCCACGCACCGCCAGTACCCGCGCCGGTGCGGGTTCGATGCGCAACCAGCCGATCGGGAAGCGCAGCAGTTCGCCCGGTGGCAGCCGGTACGGATTGTCGATGCGGTTGTGCTGCTGCAGCTGCTGCCAGCCCACGCTGGGCTTGAGGTAGGCCTCGCCCAGGTCCCACAGGGTATCGCCGGGGCGCACCCGATAGTTCCAGTCCTGCGCGCCGGCAAACGCCGGCAACAGGCAGAGGGCGCACAGCAGTGTGCGCAGGAAACGCATGATGAAAGACGACGAGCGGCCAACGGTCACGGATTGCTGTCCCGGCAAAGCGGGGGCGCAGCTGCAAGACCCCATGGCCCCGACCTCATCCCCCCGAACGGATCGTGGCGGCCCTGGGGGCCACCATCGCGGGCATTATTGCCCGCGTTCAGTGCAGGGATTCTGAACGATGCCGGTGCCGTTCAGAACAGCAGCGAGGCCATCCGGCGCCGCGAACGGCCGACCAGGTCTTCGTCGGCGATGACGTTGAAGGCATCGATCAGCGCCTTGCGCGGCAGTCCTTCCTGGAAACCGCGGTCGATCCGCAGCATCTCCAGGAACTGTTCCAGTGCGGCTTCGTCTTCGCCGGCCAGCAACAGCTGCACACCACGCAGGTGGCGCGCCTGCAGGTCCTTGCCGTCGGCGGCGATGCGCGCCTCCAGCACTTCAGCGGGCGGGGCATCCTTCAGCGCGGCGGCGAAGGTGAGGCGGGCGCGGCCACGCACGGCGCGGTCGTCGGTGGCCAGGTTGGCGGGCAGGGCGTCGATCAGGGTAGCGGCCTCGTCCACGCCGCCAACCTGCAGCAGGGCCAGGGCCAGGTCGAGCTTCAGCTCGTCCTTGTCTGGTTCGGCGGCGATCTGCGCGCGCAGCACGTCCACCTGCGCCTGCGGGTCGAGCGGGGCCTCCTCCTCGGCAATGGCGTCGCCGACATCGGCCGGCACAACGCCGTGCTGGGCGAGGAATTCACGCAGCTGGCCTTCCGGCAGGGCGCCGGGGAAGCCGTCCACCAGCTGTCCACCCTTGACCAGGAACACGGTGGGCACCGAACGGATCTGGAAGGCGGCCGCGATCTGCTGTTCCTTGTCCACATCGACCTTGGCCAGTTCGAACGCGCCGTTGTACTCGCCGGCCAGCTTTTCCAGCATCGGGCCGAGGGTCTTGCACGGTTCGCACCAGGTGGCCCAGAAGTCCACCAGGACCGGCGTCTGCAGCGACTTCTGCAGCACGTCCGCCTCGAAGGTAGCGGTGGTGGCGTCGAATACGTAGGTCGTCTCGGTCATGGGGCATCGTTCGGCATCTGGAGACCGATTCTATGGTGACGAAGACTGTCGGTCTCAACCCTGGGACCACACCTCGATGAAATTCCGGACAGCTTGGCGGAGTTGCCAGCTGCCGCGACAATGCCCTGATGTTCTTCTGGAGAGTGGCTGCGATGTCCGTGGTTCGGCTGGATCGTTGGGTCGGCGTGCTCGCCGCAGCCCTGTTCGTGCTGTCGGTGGCCGGCTTCGGTGCGGCCCTGCCGGACTATTCGCAGGCGCTGCATCCGGTGACGTGGCTGGGCGCGCGCGGCATCCCCCATGCGCTGGGATTCAACCTGCTGGGTCTGGTGCTGCCGGGCGCGCTGGCGGTCGTGGTGGCCGAGCGCCTGCGTCGGCAACTGCCGGTGGACGCTGCCTGGACGGCACGCGTGGGCAGCCAGATGCTGCTGCTGGCCGCGCTTGCCTTCATCGCCATGGGCCTGCTGCCGCTGGATTTCGAGGACCAGATGGACATGCAGGGCCCGGCCAGCAAGCTGCACGCCAGCGTGTGGATGGTCTGGGCGCTGGCTTTTGTCGCAGGCAGCGTGCTGCTGGGGGCGGCGCGACTGCGGCATCCGGGAGGGCGCAGGCTGGGCCTGCTGTCGCTGGCCTGTGGCATCGGCGCTGGCCTGCTCGCGTTCGGCCTGCCGGGGGTACTGCCGGCGGCGCTGGCGCAGCGCTTGGCCTTTGCCTGCTGGGCGCTGTGGCTGGCCTTGGTCCTGCCGCTGTCGCGCAGGCGCTGAGACGCGTTCCAGCGCCTCGCCGCGCGCCGGCCCGGCAGGCGGGATTGGAGCCATTTGCCGCACTGCGGTACGCTGTACCGCTTTGCCGCCGCAACCGCGTGTTACATGACCAGCGTCGAACCCAACGTTTACGATCCGCAGCAGGTTGAATCCGCCGCCCAGCAGTACTGGGACGCTACCCGTGCCTTCGAGGTCGATGAAGCCTCGGACAAGCCGAAGTACTACTGCCTGTCGATGCTTCCGTATCCGTCCGGTGCGCTGCACATGGGCCACGTGCGCAACTACACGATCGGCGACGTGATCAGCCGCTACAAGCGCATGACCGGCCACAACGTCCTGCAGCCGATGGGCTGGGACGCGTTCGGCCTGCCGGCGGAAAACGCCGCGATCAAGAACAAGACCGCGCCGGCGGCCTGGACCTACAAGAACATCGACCACATGCGCAGCCAGCTGCAGTCGCTGGGCTATGCCATCGACTGGTCGCGCGAGTTCGCCACCTGCCGCCCGGACTATTACGTCCACGAGCAGCGCATGTTCACCCGCCTGATGCGCAAGGGCCTGGCCTACCGCCGCAACGCGGTGGTGAACTGGGACCCGGTCGACCAGACCGTGCTGGCCAACGAGCAGGTCATCGACGGCCGCGGCTGGCGCTCCGGCGCGCTGGTGGAAAAGCGCGAGATCCCGCAGTGGTTCCTGCGCATCACCGATTACGCCCAGGAACTGCTGGACGGCCTGGATGAGCTGGATGGCTGGCCAGACTCGGTCAAGACCATGCAGCGCAATTGGATCGGCCGTTCCGAAGGCTTGGAAATCCAGTTTGATGTGCGCGACGTCGATGGCGCCGCACTGGATCCGCTGCGCGTGTTCACCACGCGCCCGGATACCGTGATGGGCGTGACCTTCGTGTCGATCGCCGGCGAACACCCGCTGGCCCTGCATGCCGCGAAGAACAACCCGGAACTGGCTGCGCTGCTGTCGGAAATGAAGCAGGGCGGCGTGTCCGAGGCCGAACTGGAAACCCAGGAAAAGCGCGGCATGGATACCGGCCTGCGCGCCGTGCATCCGGTGACCGGTGCCCAGGTGCCGGTGTGGGTAGCCAACTTCGTGCTGATGGGCTACGGCACCGGCGCGGTGATGGCCGTACCGGGCCATGACCAGCGCGACAATGAGTTCGCCAACAAGTACAACCTGCCGATCCGCCAGGTCATCGCGCTGAAGTCGCTGCGCAAGGACGAGGGCGCCTACGACGCGACGCATTGGCAGGACTGGTACGGCGACAAGACCCGCGAAACCGAACTGGTCAACTCCGAAGAGTTCGACGGCCTGGACTTCCAGGGTGCCTTCGAAGCACTGGCCGAACGGTTCGAGCGCAAGGCCCAGGGCCAGCGCCGCGTGAACTACCGTCTGCGCGACTGGGGCGTGAGCCGCCAGCGCTACTGGGGTTGCCCGATTCCGGTGATCTACTGCGACAAGTGTGGCGCGGTGCCGGTGCCGGAAGATCAGCTGCCGGTGGTGCTGCCTGAAGACGTCAACTTCGTCGGCACCGGTTCGCCGATCAAGGCCGATCCGGAATGGCGCAAGACCACCTGCCCGGACTGCGGCGGCGCGGCCGAGCGTGAGACCGACACCTTCGACACCTTCATGGAGTCGAGCTGGTACTACGCCCGCTACACCTCGCCGGGCGCCCGTGATGCGGTCGACAAGCGTGGCAACTACTGGCTGCCGGTGGACCAGTACATCGGTGGCATCGAGCACGCGATCCTGCACCTGATGTATTTCCGCTTCTACCACAAGCTGCTGCGCGACGCGCGGATGGTGGACAGCAACGAGCCGGCGCGCAATCTGCTGTGCCAGGGCATGGTGATCGCCGAGACCTACTACCGCCCGAACCCGGACGGCTCGAAGGACTGGATCAACCCGGCCGACGTGGACGTGCAGCGCGATGAGCGCGGCCGCATCACCGGCGCCACCCTGATCGCCGACGGTCAGCCGGTGGTGGTTGGCGGCACCGAGAAGATGTCCAAGTCGAAGAACAACGGCGTGGACCCGCAGGCGATGGTCGGCAAGTACGGCGCCGACACCGTGCGCCTGTTCTCGATGTTCGCCGCACCGCCGGAACAGTCGCTGGAGTGGAACGAAGCCGGCGTGGACGGCATGGCCCGTTTCCTGCGCCGCCTGTGGGCACAGGTGCAGAAGCACGCTGCCGACGGTGCCGCACCGGCGCTCGACGCGGCTGCGCTGGATGCCAGCCAGAAGGCCCTGCGCCGCAAGACGCACGAGACCATCGGCAAGGTCGGTGACGACTACGGCCGCCGCCACAGCTTCAACACCGCCATTGCTGCGGTGATGGAGCTGATGAACGCGCTGGCCAAGTTCGAGGACGGCAGTGAACAGGGGCGCGCCGTGCGCCAGGAAGCACTGCAGGCCATCGTGCTGCTGCTCAACCCGATCACTCCGCACGCCAGCCACGCCCTGTGGCAGGTGCTGGGGCATGGCGAAACGCTGCTGGAAGACCAGCCGTTCCCGCAGGCCGACAGCAGCGCGCTGGTACGCGACGCGCTGACCCTGGCCGTGCAGGTCAACGGCAAGCTGCGTGGCACCATCGAGGTGGCGGCCGATGCCGCGCGTGAGCAGATCGAAGCGCTGGCCCTGGCCGAGCCGAACGCGGCCAAGTTCCTGGAAGGCCTGACGGTGCGCAAGATCATCATCGTTCCCGGCAAGATCGTGAACATCGTCGCTGCCTGATGTACCTGGCACCGGCCGCCCTCGTGGCGGCCGGTGCGTTGTCGCCACGCCGGGCGCGCCCGGCCGATGGCCCTGCGTTCACGCGGCCTCGGGCACCCTGTCTGTTGCCGTGATCGCCCGGCTCCGCCAGACTGTCTACATGACCCGAATCCTGCTTGCCCTCGTTCTCGTCCTCGGCCTCGCCGGCTGCGGTTTCCACCTGCGCAACAAGCTGATGCTGCCGACCGATACGGCGCCGGTGAAGGTGGTATCCACCGCGCCCTACAGCGAGCTGGTCAAGCTGTTGAACCGCAGCCTGCTGGCATCCGGTGCGCGCTTGGCCGATGAGGACAGCAAGGGCCCCAATGCCCAGCTGCAGGTGTTGTCCGAACGCTGGGGCGACCTGCCCATCGCCATCGACTCGCAGGGCCGCGCACAGGAATACAGCCTGCGCTACGCCGTGATCTTCATCTTCCGCCGCGAAGATGGCAGCGAACTGGTGCCGCAGCAGGTGATCGAACTGTCGCGCGACTACGTGTCGCCGCCGACCGACGCCACCGGTACTACCACCGAGCGCGAGATCCTGGCCGATGAACTGCGCCGGGAAATGTCCGCCTCGATCATCCGCCGCATCGACAGCGTGGTCCGCGCCGAACTGGAAAAGGGCGGCAGCCTGTCGGCACCGAAGCCGGTCGAGCGCGATCCGGTCGAGCCCGCACCCGCCGTCAAGCACTGAGCCGGGCGTCTGATGGAGCTGCGACCGGAACAGCTGGCCGGGCAGGGTGCTGACACGGCGCTGGCGCCGGTCTATCTGATCGCCGGCCCGGAAACACTGCGTGTGCTGGAGGCGGCTGACGCCGTGCGTGCCCGCGCACGCGCGGCCGGCATCGACGAGCGCGAAGTATTTGACGCCGACGGCCGCGATTTCGACTGGAACCAGCTCGACGCCAGCTTCCATGCCCCCAGCCTGTTCAGCGCCCGCCGTCTGGTGGAAGTGCGTCTGCCCAGTGGCAAGCCGGGCAAGGAAGGCGGTGAGGTGATCAGCCAGTTCTGCGCCAACCCGGCGCCGGACGTGATCCTGATGATCACCACCAATGAATGGAGCAAGGCCCACCAGGGCAAATGGGCCGAGGCGGTGAACCGTGTCGGCGTGTTGTCGGTGGCCTGGGCGATCAAGCCACATGAGCTGCCGGACTGGATCGAACGACGCCTGCGCAGCAGAAGCCTGCGCGCCGAACCTGCCGCCGTGCAGCGCTTGGCCGAGCGCGTGGAAGGCAACCTGCTGGCCGCTGCGCAGGAGATCGACAAGCTGGCGCTGCTGGCCGATGGCCAGACCCTGGACGTGGAACGGATGGAATCGCTGGTGGCCGATGCCGCCCGCTACGACGTGTTCCGGCTGGTGGAGGCAACGTTCTCCGGCCAGCCACAGGCGGTGCTGAGGATGCTGGCCGGTCTGCGCGGCGAAGGCGAGGCGGTGGCGGCGCTGATGCCGATCGTGATCCGCGAGCTGCTGGCCGGTGCCGGCCTGGCACGGGTACAGGCACGCGGCGGCAATCTGGCTGCGGAGATGAAATCCCGCGGTATCTGGGAATCGCGGCAGGCACCCTACAAGCGTGCGCTGCAGCGGCATCCGGAAGGCAAGCGCTGGGAGCGCTTCGTGGCCGAGGCAGGGCTGGTTGACCGCATTGCCAAGGGGCGCGCCGACGGCGATGCCTGGCTCGCACTTGAGCGCCTGCTGGTGGCGGTGGCCGAGGCGCGCGCGGTACGGCTGCTCGCCCGGGCCTGAGCCATGAGCCTGCGGATCTATTACGGAGGCACCTTCGACCCGGTGCATCTGGGCCATCTGGCGATCGCGCGCGCTGCGCGCGATGAACTGCAGGTGGCGGTGCGCATGCTGCCTGCCGCCGACCCGCCGCACCGCGCGGTGCCGGGCGCGACCGCTGAACAGCGCTGCACCATGCTCGGCCTGGCCATCGGCGATGAGCCGGGCCTGCTGCTGGATCGGCGTGAGCTGGATCGGGCGGCGCGCTTTCCCGGCAGGCCTTCCTACACGGTCGATACCCTGCGCGAACTGCGCGCCGAACTTGGACCCAGCCGCCCACTGGCGTGGCTGGTGGGGGCCGACAGCCTGCTGGGCCTGACCCGTTGGCATGAGTGGCAGTCACTGTTCGGGCTGGCCCATTTCATCGTCGCCGAGCGGCCGGGCAGTCCGCTGCGGGCCAGTGTCGACGGCGCCCTGGGACAGGCCACCGAGGGGCGCTGGGCCGACAACGAGCAGGCCCTGTTTGCCAGCCCGGCCGGCCGCATCCTGCGCCTGCACCACCCGTTGCGCGAGGAATCGGCCAGCGCCGTGCGCGCCCAGATCGCCGCGGGCGGCCCCTGGCGGGCCATGCTGGCGCCGGCGGTGGCCGACTATGTTTCTGGCCACGGCCTGTACCGCCCCTCCACCTCGTGAATACGGTTGCCGCGCTGTGCCCGTATAATCGCCCCCACGTTTATCGAGTCGACCCGCTTTGAGCAACCAGACCCAGCCCCAGACCATCAAGGTCGATCTGCCCAGCCCGCCGCCCTCCGTGCCGGAACTGCTGGCCAGCGTCCGTCAAGCCACCGAAGACCTGAAGGCCAAGGACCCGGTCGAGATCGACGTACGCGGCAAGTCCAGCGTCGCCGACTACATGGTGGTCGTGTCGGGTACTTCGACCCGCCATGTGAAGTCCATCGCCGACGAGGTCGTGCGCTTCGCCAAGAAGATCGATGTCATGCCGCTGGGTGTTGAAGGCGAGCGTGAAGCCGAATGGGTGCTGGTCGACCTGGGCGACGTCATCGTGCACGTGATGCTGCCGCGCGTGCGCGAGTTCTACGCACTCGAGCGCCTGTGGACCGTTGGCGACCAGCCGCCGTCCTACGACGACGACGAAGTGGCCTGAGCCATTCGTTGATGCAGTGTTCGACGGCGCCGATGGCGCCGTCGACGTTTTGGAGGAATGTTGATGAAAGCCCGCCTGATCGCCACCGGCGAACGCGCGCCCAGTTGGGTGGCGCAGGGGTTTGCCGAGTACCAGAAGCGGCTCTCGCACTGGCTGCCCTTCGAGCTGGTGGAGATCGAGCCCGGCCTGCGCGGCAAAGGGCGGGACGCACGTCGCGCCACCGAAGACGAAGGCAAGCGGGTGATCGCTGCGTTGCCGAAGAATGCCTATGTCGTTGCACTGGACGTACCGGGGCGCCAGCTCAGTTCCGAACAGCTGGCACAGCGCCTGGAGCACTGGCGCGGACAGGGCAGGGACCTGGCATTCCTGATTGGCGGGCCGGAAGGCCATTCGCCGGAAGTGTCTGCGCTGGCCGATGAAAAGTGGTCGATCGGTCCGCTGACGCTGCCGCACATGCTGGTGCGCCTGGTGGTGGCCGAGCAGCTGTATCGCGCTGCGGCGATGTTGGCCAATCACCCCTACCATCGCGCGTGAAGAGTCGTTATACTGGCGGTCTGCCCGAATAGCTCAGCCGGTTAGAGCACTTGACTGTTAATCAGGGGGTCGTTGGTTCGAGTCCAACTTCGGGCGCCACATTCAAGAGGCCTGCATCGCAAGATGCAGGCCTTTTTTGTTGTGCCGCGCTGTGCAATCGCGTGCGGCGGTAGATCCACGCCATGCGTGGATGCATTGCGCGCGATCTTTCGAGCGGACACGACTCTACACTGCAGGTCCATCACGTGGATGTTGACGATGCGCGCGTTTCGCTTTGCATTTCTCCTGCTGATGGCCCTGCTGCCATCTACCGCATCAGCCGCCGCGCCTGCCAGCTGGCACCCGCCGGCCGGTACCACCGAATTCCCTCTCTGGTCCGATGGCCAGGTGATGGCACCGCCGAAGCTGAAAGGCCCCGAGCAGGTCAGCGAAACCGTCTCCAAGGCCAGTGGCGAGCACTGGATGATGCTGCAGAACGTAGCCGTGCCCACGCTCACCGTGTTCCCGGCGAAAGGCTCGCCCACCGGCACCGCAGTGATGGTGGTGCCGGGCGGTGGCTACAACGTGCTGGCGATGGACCTGGAAGGCAGCGAGATCTGTGATTGGCTGACCGCACAAGGCATCACCTGCGCGCTGCTGAAGTATCGCGTACCGGCCTCGGGGCCGAACTGGAATCGGGAGTGCAACTGCCGCGACATTCCGGCCGTGCCGATGGCCTTGCAGGATGCGCAACGGGCAATGGGCCTGCTGCGTGCGCAGGCCGCACGCTGGAAGATCGATCCGCAACGGTTGGGCGTGATCGGCTTCTCGGCCGGCGGCCACGTGGTGGCCGGGTTGAGCACGCATGCACAGCGCAGCTATGCATCGCTGGACGCGGCCGATGTGCAGTCCAGCCGGCCGGATTTCGCGATGCTGCTGTATCCCGGGCATCTCTGGGTACGCAAGGATGATTCGCTGGAAAAAGACATCGTGGTCGATGCCAAGGTGCCGCCGACATTCATCGTGCAGGCCGCCGATGATCCGACGGACGATGTCCGTCACGCATTGGTCTATCACCGCGCACTGATCGAGGCCGGCGTGCCGGTGGAAATGCATCTGTTCGCACGTGGTGGTCACGCGTTCGGCCTGCGCCTGAAAGACGCGCCGGTGTCGGCATGGCCCAGCTTGGTCGAACGCTGGATGCACGACATCGGCATGCTGACGAAGCACTGATACGACGGGTGTAGCGTCGAGCGCGGCTCGGCCTTACAAGGTCAGCGCGCCACGCGAGAACGCCACCAGCGTAGCGATCGCCACCACCAGGATCGCGCCGAACAGCACCCATTCCCAGCGAGTGAAAACCTGCTCGCAGCGCTGGCGCCGGGTCACTGCATACAGCACCACGCCCGGCACATACAGCAGCACCGACAGCAGCAGGTTGTCCAGGCCACCGGCATACACCAGCCACAGCGCATAGGCGCTGGCCAGCAGCGCGACGATGAAGTCGCGCCAACGGGCACCGGCCGCGCTGGGGTAAGCCTCGCCCTGCCAGGCCAGCTTCACGCCGAATGCGCTGGACAGGAAGTACGGCACCAGGCTCATCGACGCCGCCAGCAGCACCAGGCTGGTGTAGCTGCCCGAATTGAACAGCACCAGCAGCAGGAACAGCTGGATCAGTCCGTTGCTCAGCCACAGCGCATTGGCGGGCACGCCGCGCGCGTTCTCGCGACCGAGAAACGCCGGCATCGTGCCATCACCAGCGGCGGCAAACAGCACTTCGGCGCACAGCAGCACCCACGCCAGCAGCGCGCCCAGCACCGAGATGATCGAGCCGATGATGATCACCGTTGCGCCCCATTCGCCAACGATCGCACGCAGCACATAGGCCATCGAGGGATTGGGCAGGCCCGCCAGCTCGGCCTGCGACAGCACGCCCATCGACAGCAGGCTGACCAGCACCAGCAGCAGCCACACGCCGATGAAACCGATCACGGTGGCGCGGCCGACATCGGCGCGTCGTGTGGCCCGGCGCGAGTAGATGCTGGCGCCTTCGATGCCGATGAACACCCACACGGTGACCAGCATCATTCCGCGCAGCTGTTGACCCATGTCCCCCAGCGCGGGAGCGCCGAAGAAGTCGGCGCGGAACACGTCCATGCGGAATGCACCGGCAGCCAGAACCAGGAACAGCGCGATCGGCACCAGCTTGGCCACGGTGACCAGGCCATTGATGATCGCGGCGGTACGCAGGCCGCGCAGCACCAGCAGGTGCACGGTCCACAGCAACACGGACGATGCGGCGATGGCGGCCGGTGTATTGCCTTCACCGAACACCGGCGCGAAGTGGCCGAGGCCGCTGAAGATCAGCACGAAGAAGCTGGCGTTGCCGAGCACCGAAGCGACCCAGTAGCCCCAGGCCGCAGAGAATCCGATGTAGTTGCCGAAGCCTGCGCGCGCATACGCATAGATGCCGGTGTCCAGGTCGGGGCGACGATTGGCCAGGGCCTGGAACACGAAGGCGAGCATCAGCATGCCGGCGCCGCTCACTGCCCAGCCGATCAGCGCGGCGGCCGGGCCGGCGCTGCGCGCCACGTTCTGCGGCAGCGAGAAGATGCCGGCACCGACCATCGAGCCAACCACCAGTGCGGTCAGTGCGGCCAGGCCAAGGCGTTGGTTGGAAGAGGGCATCACGCGCGCCGCAGCTGTCGGGGTGCCCATGATGGACGCTGTCGCGTGCGGAAAAAAGCAAAGGCCCGGGCATGAGCCCGGGCCTTTGCAGGTGAAGCGGTAGCAGGATTATTTGAACGTGTACTTGAAACCGACGGTGAAGTAGCGACCCAGCGCACCGGAGAAGTGCATCGGGTTGTAGTTCACGCCGCCGTAGGTAGTCGGATCGAGCGGGGCGATGCGATCGAACACGTTCGCCACCGAGGCGTTGAGTTCGAACGAATCGTTGATGCTCCAGCGACCGGACAGGTCCATCGTGGTGAACGAAGAAATCTTCTTCACCGGCTCGCCATCGGCGTAGAAGGCCAGGTAATCGCCGCCACGCTTGTCCTTGTTCTCCATCTTGCTGATGTAGTTGGCAACGGCGCTGACGCTCCACGGCCCCTGCTTCCAGGTGGTGCCGAAGTTGACCTTGTCCTTCGGCGTGCCAATGCAGTTGGTGACGTCGCAGTTGCCGTGGGTACCCACGTAGTCAACCGTGTCGCCGCCTTCGGTACGCTCGAACTTCAGGATGTGGCTCCACTGCAGGTCCAGCTCCAGCTGACCCGGGCCGATATCGAAGGTCTGGCGGATGTCGGTATCGATACCGCGCACGCGCGAGGAGCTGGCATTCACGTAGGCGGTGTTGACGGCCAGGATGGTGCCGCTGTTGGCCACGCCATTGAGATCGTTGCTGTCGCGCAGGACGTTGCCGGCGAGGATCGCCGCCGAGGTGCTGCCCTGCACGATCTCGTTGGTGCGCTTGATCTGCCAGGCATCGACGGTCATCGAGGTGGACGAGGTCGGCTGCAGCACGATGCCGACCGAGTAACTCTTGGACTCTTCCGGCTTCAGCAGCTTGTTCGGCTTGGTGATGATCGCCACCGAGTTGGCGCCGCACTCTGCTGCGTTGTTGCCGCTGATCTGGCAACGAATCGGGTCGACGGCAGTGGAGAAGGCGGCGAGGCCACCGTCACCGTTCTCGGCCGGGTTCGGCGCGCGGAAACCTTCGGCGTAGCTGGCGCGCAGGGCGATCCAGTCGGCCGGGGTCCACTTCACGCCCAGCTTCGGCGTGGCCTTGCCTTCACCGCTCTCGTACTTGTCGTAGCGCATCGCAGCGGACAGCTCCAACTGCTCCAGCACCGGCGCGGACAGTTCGACGTAACCGGCGTAGACGTTCTGGGTGCCGTCGTAGGCCGAATAGCCCAGGCCAATGATGTCGCCGGTATCGGTGAAGGTCTGCGGGGTCAGGCTGTTGCTGGTCTTGCGCCACTCGGTGCCGAACGCCAGGCCCAGCGGGCCGCCCTTCAGGTCCATCAGGCTGCGCGACATGGTGAAGTCGAACATGTCCAGGCTGGACTTGGCGCGTGCGCTGATCATCGGCGAGATGAAGTCGTACAGTGCCTGCGAGTTCTGGCCGGCGTTGTCGCCGATGCGCCACACGCCGCCGGCGCAGTTCGGGTTGGCCAGCGCACAACGCACGTTGTCGTAATTGAGGAAGCCGGTGCGCTTGTTGGTCAGGTCGGTGCCCGAATGCAGGTAGGCGGTGTCGTAGCTCCAGTCACCCCAGTTGCCCTTCACGCCAACGAGGAAGCGATTGAACTCGTTGGTGTTGTCGGTAACGCGCGGGCCGACGTCCCAGGCCGAGTAGCGCAGGCGCACCGGCGCACCGGTCGGGTTGTCCGGGTGGGTGGCACCGAGGGTGGTGGCGCCCGAGCCGCTGTTCGCGTTGACCGGGCCGCCGGGGTAACCCCAGCCGCCGGATACGCCGGACGGGGTATTGCTGAAGATCGTCTGTTTCTTCGAGTAGCCGATCTCGGTGTAGACCTCGCCGCCTTCACCGAAGGCGAAGCTGGCGCGACCGAACACGTTGACGTACTTCTCTTCCGGGATCAGGTCGCGGTACTGCTGCGCCGGATCGAACAGGCAGCCGTCGGCGGCGATGCTGGCCGGGGTCTGGCCACCGATGGTGGTCAGGCCCGCGCAGCCGGGCAGGGGAACCAGGTGGCCGGTGGCATCCAGGTAGGAGCCGTTCGGGCCGGAACCGCCCGAGGTGCCGCCACGGGTGTATGCGCCGCCGAGGAACTGTGCGGTCTTGTCATAGCCCCATTGGCGGGTGTCGCCGGTGCCGATCCACTTGCGGTTCTTGCGGTCGCTGATCTTGATGGCGTCGGTCTTGCCGACGTCCAGGCTGAAGAACGCGTTCCAGCCATCGCTGGCCAGGTCGCCGGTACCGGCGGTCAGGGTGGCCTTCTTGGCGTCGCCATCGCTGTCGCCGGACAAGCCGTAGGAACCACGCAGGATCACGCCCTGGAAGTCACTGCGCAGGATGATGTTGACCACGCCGGCGATGGCGTCGGAGCCGTAGATCGCCGAAGCGCCGTCCTTCAGCACTTCCACGCGTTCGACAGCATCGAGCGGAATGGTGCTCAGATCGGTGAACACCTTCTGGCCGTCATCGGCCAGGCCATAGGTGGCCATGCGGCGGCCGTTCAACAGCACCAGCGTGGAGCCGGCACCGAGGCCGCGCAGCGAAATGCCCGCGCCGCCACCGGCGAAGCCGTTGCCGAAGGTCTTGGGAATGGAGCCAGCACCGTCAGCGGTGATGGTCTGCAGGTACTCGGCCAGCGAGGTCTTGCCGGTGCGATCGATTTCCTGGCGGGTCACCACCTGCACCGGCGACGGTGTCTCGGTGTTGGTACGCGGGATGTTCGAACCGGTGACGGTGATCCGGTCAAGGTTGGTGGCCTGTTCCTGTGCGAATGCAGAGGAGGAAGCCACGGCGCCGGCGAGCAGCAGGGCACCGCCGGTGAGGATATGGGTAATGGACGTTGCCAGGTGGTTGCGGCGGCGGCTGGCGGGCCGTTGGATCGGGTGTTTCACAGCTTCTCTCCTGACTGGAAAACTCGAGCATTGAGGGCTGTCTCCGGTGTGTCCCGGGACGCGTCAATCTAGGTTTCCGGCAGGTGACGAAGGTGTGAAGTTTTACTAAATTCGTAACGGTTTTCCAACGAAGTTCAAATAACCGGGCAGATTGGCCCTGTTCCGGCCCATTCACCGTTACTGCCGGCCCGGCAGGTGCCGGGCCGGCCCACGGGTCAGTTGGGCAGGGAGAACTGCACCGGCACCATGCCGATGGCCGGTACGGCCATGCCATCACGCTCGGCCGGCACGAAACGCCAGTGGCGCAGCACCTGCTGGCGGGCGGCCTGGTCCAGGCTGCGCGAGCCGCTGCTGCGTTCGATGCTGACATTCACCGGCTGGCCACTGGGGTCCACTTCCACCCGCAGCAGCACCGTGCCCTGCTCGTGGTTGCGCAGGGCCTGGATCGGGTAGCTCGGCGGCGGGTTGCTGCGGTACTGCAGCTGGGCACCGGCCAACGGCGTGGACGGGGCGATCGTCGGCGCCGTCTGTACCGCCGTCGGCTCGGCGGCCGGCAGGATGATGCCCTGGGCCTCCTCGACGGTGGCGGTGGGAGCGGGCAGTGTCGGCGGTGCCGGCACGGCCTGCTTCTTCTGCACCACCTCCACCTTTTCGGGCTTGGGCGGCACCGGCAGCGGCTCGATCTTGGGCTCTTCCTTCGGAATGAACCGGATCGTGGTCTGGTCGCGGGGAAGTGCGGTGACGGCCTGGTAGGTCGCCGGGATCAGCAACATCAGGAACGCAAGCAGATGCAGGGCGATGGCCGCACTCCAGGCGGCAACGCGGGCGGGATCGAAGTGCAGGGGTACTACGGGATACGTACGAACCATGGTCCACCTCCATGCCAGTGTTGAAGTCCTCAACGCACCAGAGCCGCCATCGGGGTTGCCGCACGCGGCTGGCAGTCAATCATTAGCGCGCGGCCTCCACCACTGCCTAGAGGCAGGGGCGGCAGCGTTGAGCTGGCCTTCATCTAGCGGGGCGCGTGCGGCGGCGGCGGAAACGAAAACGGCGCCCCGCAGGGCGCCGTTGCAGGAAGCGGGCAGGGGCCTCAGCGGCCCAGTTCGAACACCACGTCCAGGTTCACCGAGACGGTCGACTCACCCGGGGCGACCGGAGTGGCCTTGTCCATGGCCATGCCTGCGGCTTGCGCGCGCATCATCGGCATCGGGCGGAAACCGCCACCGGAATTCTCGGAGATGCTGACAATACGGCGCACCTGCAGGCCAAGCGACTTGGCATAGGTCTGGGCGCGGGCCTGGGCCTTCTTCAGTGCCGCCAGGCGGGCTTCGTCATAGACCGGTTCGGGCTGGTCGATCTCGAACTGCGGGCCATTGATCTGGTTGGCGCCCTGCGCGGCCAGCGCGTCCAGCACCTTGCCGAGCTTGGCGATGTCGCGGACCTTCAGGCTGACGGTGTTGCTGGCCTGGTAGCCGGTGATCTTCGGTGCTTCGTTGTCGGCATAACGGTACTGCGGGTTGAGGCTGACGCCGCTGGTCTGCACGTCGCGCTCGGCGATGCCGGCGGCCTTGATCGCGGCCAGTACCTTGTCCATCTGCTGGGCGTTCTGGCGCATCGCGCTGTTGCCGTCGGCGGCCTGGGTGACCACGCCGGCCGACAGGGTGGCCACGTCCGGCACGCGGGTGGCTTCGGCGTTGGCCGAGATGTTCAGCAGCGTGCCTTCGGCCGGGGCGGCGATCGACGGCGACGACGGGTCGGCATGGGCGGTCATCGAAGCTCCAAGAGCGAGGGACAGGGCAAGCAGCAGCGGGGTGGCGGTGCGGCGCATGGGATCTCCTTGTTGTGGCGGTGAGGGTGGTGTCGTAGCGATGAACGCGCTGTGAGTCCGTTCGGGGTTGCAGGCGCCGGGGAAGGATTGTCCGACGATTCAGGTACCGGCGTCAGGTTATGCTGTGTCGATGCTCTATCTTGCTTCCCGCTCCCCCCGACGCAACCAGCTGCTGGCCGGACTCGGACGCCCTTTCCAGGCCTTGGACCTGGAGGTTGTCGAGCAGCGTGCGGCTTCTGAAAGTGCCCAGGACTATGTCTGCCGGGTCGCCGCCGACAAGGCGCGCGCCGGCCTGGCGCGGGTGCTGGCCGATGACCCGCAGGCACGGGTGCTGGGCTCGGATACCGAAGTGGTGCTCGATGGTGATGTGTTCGGCAAGCCGGTCGACGCCGCCGACGCGCGGGCGATGCTGGCGCGGCTGGCCGGGCGTACCCATCAGGTGATGACCGCCGTGGTGGTGGTGGACGCGCAGGGGCTGGACAGCGAACTGGTCGTTTCCGAGGTCACCTTCGCCCCGATCAGTGCCGCCGACATCGCCGCCTACGTCGCCACCGGCGAGCCGCTGGACAAGGCAGGTGCCTATGCCATCCAGGGCGGCGCCGAACGCTGGATCGAACACCTTTCCGGCAGCTACTCCGGCGTCATGGGGCTGCCGTTGCTGCATACCGATCGTCTGCTGGCCCGCTGCGGCGTGCTGGCCCCAACTGCTGATGCCGCCAGGGAGGCTGCCGATGTCTGAGGAAATCCTGGTCAATGTGACCCCGCGCGAAACCCGGGTCGCGGTGATCGAGAACGGCATGCTGCAGGAACTGCACATCGAGCGCGGCTGGCGCCGGGGTGTGGTCGGCAACATCTACAAGGGCAAGGTGCAGCGGGTCATGCCGGGCATGCAGGCGGCCTTCGTCGAAGTGGGGCTGGACCGCGCCGCGTTCCTGCACGCCAACGACGTGGTGCGGCCGGCACCGGTGGCCAGTGTCGACACCGAGAACACGACCCTGCCGCCGCCGTCCAGCGTGCCGATCGTGGAGCTGCTGCGCGACGGCCAGGACATCGTGGTGCAGGTGGTGAAGGATCCGATCGGGACCAAGGGCGCACGCCTGACCACCCAGATCAGCATCCCCTCTCGTTACATGGTGCTGCTGCCGCAATCGAAGGTGGTGGGCGTGTCGGCGCGTATCGAGGACGAAGGCGAGCGCGCGCGGCTGAAGGCGCTGGTGACCGAACTGTCGGCCCAGCACGGCGGCTACGGCTACATCGTGCGCACCAATGCCGAGGGCCAGCCGGCCGAAGCCATCGCCGAAGACATCGCCTACCTGTCACGGGTGTGGAACGTGGTCGAGCGCCGCGGCCGCGAGGCGGCCTCGTGCAGCAACATCTATGAAGACCTGAGCCTGCCGCTGCGTTCGGTGCGCGACCTGATCCGCAAGGACGTGGACAAGGTGAAGGTGGACTCCAAGGAGACCTTTGCCCAGCTGCAGGCCTTCGTAGCCAAGTACATGCCGGTGCTGGCCGAGAAGATCGAGCTGTACAGCGGTGATCGTCCGATCTTCGACATGTTCGGGGTCGAGGACGAGATCGGCCGTGCGCTGGACAAACAGGTGCCGCTGAAGTCCGGTGGCTACCTGGTGATCGACCAGACCGAGGCGATGACGACCATCGACGTCAATACCGGCTCGTTCCTCGGCCAGCGCAATCTGGAAGAGACGGTGTTCCGCACCAACCTGGAGGCCGCGCAGGCGGTGGCCAGGCAGCTGCGCCTGCGCAACCTGGGCGGCATCATCATCATCGACTTCATCGACATGGATGACGCCGAGCACCGCCGCCAGGTGCTGCGTACCTTGGAGAAGGCGCTGGCCCGCGACCACGCCAAGACCACGGTGTACGACTTCTCGCCGCTGGGCCTGGTGGAGATGACCCGCAAGCGCACGGTGGAAAGCCTGGAGCGCCAGCTGTCGGAAACCTGCCCGCAGTGCAGTGGTCGCGGCACCATCAAGACCACCGAAACGGTGACCTACGAGATCTTCCGCGAGATCACCCGTGCGGTGCGCCAGTTCGATGCGGCGCGCCTGCTGGTGATCGCCTCCAGCAAGGTGGTGGCGCGGATCACCGATGAGGAATCCACGGCGGTGGCCGAACTGGAGGAGTTCCTCGGCAAGAGCATCCGCTTCCAGGCGGATGAGCAGTACCTGCAGGAGCAGTTCGATGTTGTTCTGCTCTGATCCAGGCCGACTGTCTGCTTTCGGTGGCCGATGAGCGCGCCGCCGCGCCTGCGACTGCGAAGGATCCGCCGTCATTTCATCGCCGCATGCGCGGTCGGCCTGGTCGGGCTTGCCCTGCTGGTCGGCACCCTCAGCCAGCTGCTGCCGCTGGCTGAGCGCCATCCGGACAGGATTGCGGCCTGGTTGAGCGCGCGCGCCGGACAACCGGTGCGCTTCGAACGCCTGGACACCACCTGGACCCGACGCGGTCCATTGCTGCAGTTGAAGGGCCTGCGCATCGGCGCGGGCCAAGGCTTGGCCATCGGCGAAGCCGAGGTGCTGGTGTCGATGTACAGCGGCTTGTTGCCGGGCCGCTCGCTGACCGAACTGCGCCTGCGCGGCCTGGCGCTGGACCTGCAGCAGGCCGCCGACGGCCGCTGGTCGGTGCGTGGCCTGCCGCAGTCCAGCGCTGGCGGCGATCCGCTGGATGCGCTGCGCCGGCTGGGCGAATTGCAAGTGATCGGCGGCCGGCTGGGCGTGCATGCACCTGCGCTGGGCGTGGACACCACCCTGCCGCGCATCGACCTGCGCCTGCGCGTGGATGGCGACCGCCTGCGGGTGGGCGTGCGTGCCTGGGCACAGACCGATACCTTGCCGCTGACCGCGGTGCTGGACCTGGATCGCCAGCGCGGCAACGGCCAGGCCTGGCTGGGTGCCGATCCAGTTGATTTCCGTGCCTGGTCGCCGTTGCTGGCGGCTGGCGGCATGCGCCTGCGTGAGGGCAAAGGCGAGCTCAACCTATGGCTGACCCTGCGCGATTTCGCGCCGGTGGCGCTGACCACCGATTCGGACCTGCGCGATCTGCGTATCGAAGGTGCGCCGATGCCCGGCATCGCGCGTCCGCAGATGCAGCTGCAACGACTGCAGGCGCGCCTGCGCTGGCAGCGGACGGCAGACGGTTGGGCGCTGCAGGTGCCGCGCCTGCGCCTGCAGGCCGATGGCGGCCAGCAGCAGCTGGATGGCCTGCAGGTGCGGCTGGGCAAACAGATGCAGGTGCAGGCCGGGGCGACGCAGGCGGGTACCGCGCTGCGCGCGCTGGCGCTCAGCGACCGGCTGGATGCAGGCCTGCGTCATTGGCTGTACCTGGCCAAGCCGCAGCTGGACGTGGCGCAACTGCAGGTGCGCGGTCAGCAGGATGGCCCGTTGTCGGTACAGGGCGAGCTGCAGTCGCTAGGCTTTGCCAGCGTTGGCAATTCGCCGGGCCTGCGTGGCCTGGGCGGCCGCTTCGAGGGTGATGCCGACGGCTTCAGCCTGCAGCTGCAGCCACAACGCCAGCTGCAGTTCGATTGGCCGACCGGTTTCGGCGTGCGCCATGACCTGCACCTGGCCGGGCAGATCGTTGGTTGGCGCGACGAGGCCGGCGGCTGGCGTATCGGCACCCCGGCGATGCGTGTGGAAGGCACCGACTACGCCGCCGACGTGCGCGGTGGGCTCTGGTTCCAGGGCGATGGCACCCGGCCGTGGATGCAGTTGGCGGCCAAGCTGGACGACGTGCCGATGACCGCCGCCAAGCGTTTCTGGATCCATTCCAGGATGAGCAAGGGCGCCACCGACTGGCTGGACATGGCCTTGGCGGGCGGCCAGGTGCGCAATGGCATCGGCCTGGTCAGTGGTGACCTGGACGACTGGCCGTTTGACAACAACGATGGTCGCTTCGAAGCCACCGGCCATATCACCAACGGTGACATCCGCTTCCAGCACGATTGGCCGTTGATGGGCCAGGTGGATGCCGATGTCGCCTTCATCGGCCCCGGCTTCCACATGCAGGGCCGCGGCGATCTGGCCGGCGTGGCGGTGCAGAAGTTCGAAGCCGGCATCCAGGATTTTGGCCAGCAGCCGCTGTATGTTCGTGCCGACAGCCAGGGCGACGCCGGCAAGCTGCTTGCGATGCTGCGGCAGAGCCCGCTGCACAAGGAATACGGCGACACCCTGGACAACCTCGCGGCAAGCGGCCCGGCCAATGTGCATTTCGACCTGCTGCAGCCGCTGCACCATGACCAGGGTGGTGGCCACCTGCAGGGCACGGTGGACCTGGCGGGGCTGAGGCTGGTCGACAAGCGCTTCCAGCTGGAGTTCGACAACATGCGCGGGCAGGCCCGCTACAGCAACGCCGGCTTTGCCGCCGAGGAACTGGCGGTGCGCCACCTTGGCCAGGACGGCAGGCTGAGCCTGCGCGCCGGTGGCTTCGTGAGCGACCCCAAGCTGGCCTTCGAATCGGAACTGGCCGCCACGCTCGATGCGGGCGTGCTGATCGACCGCGCACCGGAAATGGCCTGGCTGAAGCCCTACATCAATGGCACCTCGCCGTGGACCATCGCGGTGAACCTGCCGAAGGTCGCGCCGGGTGCGCCCGCGCCGCCAAGTGAGCTGCGCCTGCGTTCGGATCTGGTGGGCACCCGCCTGGACCTGCCGGCACCGCTGCAGAAGCCGGCCAGCGAGCCGCTGGCGACCACCGTGGCCGCGCAGTTGCCGATGGGCGCTGGTCGCATCGACGTGGCATTCGGCCAGCGCCTGGCGCTGGCCGCGCGCAGCCACAACAACCAGACCGGCGTGCAGGTCACCTTGGGCAGCGACCGTGTTGACCGCGAACCCCCGCCCAGCGGGTTGACCATCAATGGCCGCAGCCCGACCCTGGATGCGCTGGAATGGATCGGCCTGGCCCGTGGTGCCGGTGGCGATGGCGATCCAATGCCGCTGCGCGCAGTGGACGTGCAGGTCGGCCAGCTGATGCTGATCGGCGGCGTATTCGAGCAGACCCGGCTGCAGCTGCACCCCGGCCCGCAGGCGTTGGATGTGCGCCTGGATGGCCCCTCGCTGGCCGGCAAGTTGAACGTACCCAACGCCGATGGCGGCACCATCAGCGGCCAGCTTGAGCGCGTGTACTGGCAATCGTTGCCGACTCTTCCCGGAGCAACCGCGGCACCGGCACGGGTGCAGGCCGGGGCCGACGACATGGACCCGGCCAAGCTGCCGCCGTTCGCACTGGACATCGCCGACCTGAAGTTCGGCAAGGTCGTGCTGGGCCAGGCAGTGCTGCGCACGCGGCCGATCGCCAATGGCCTGAGCGTGGAAGAACTGCGCTTCCGTGCCCCCAGCCAGGAGATCGACATCCGTGGTCGTTGGCTCGGCAAGGGCGGCGGCTCGCGCACCGCGCTTGATGCGCAGGTGCGCAGTGAAGACCTCGGCGGCTTGCTGCAGAACCTCGATTACGGCGGCCAGCTGCGCGGCGGCTCCGGCCATGCCCAGCTGCAGGCGTCGTGGCCCGGTGGTCCGTCGGACTTCCAGCTGGGCAACCTGCAGGGCCAGCTTGATGTGAATGCCCGCAATGGCCAGCTGCTGGAGCTGGAACCGGGTGCCGGCCGCGTGCTGGGCCTGCTCAGCGTCGCCCAGCTGCCGCGGCGGCTGATGTTCGACTTCCGCGATTTCTTCTCCAAGGGCTTCGCGTTCAACCAGGTCGAGGGCAGCGTGCAGTTCGGCGACGGCGTGGCGCGTACCGACAAGGTGCTGATCGAAGGGCCGGCAGCGAACATCACCATCCGTGGCGAGGCCGATCTGCGAAAACAGCAGTTCGACCAGACCATCGACGTCAACCCGCGCGCGGGCAACCTGCTGACCGTGGTCGGCGCGGTGGCCGGCGGCCCGGTAGGCGCGGCGCTGGGCGCCGCCACCAATGCGGTATTGTCCAAGCCACTGGGCGAGATCGGCGCCCGCACCTACAAGGTGACCGGCCCGTGGAAGGAGCCCAAGGTGGAAGTGATCGAGCGCAGCCGCGAACGCGCGCCAGCGCCGGCACCGCCGCCGCGCATACAACCATTGCCGGCCGTGCCGCCGACCGTCACCGAACCGCCGCCGCGCTGAGCCCGGCGTCCCCGTTTCCCCCGGCGGACTTGCCTGGCCGCCTTCACACCCCCAGATCGAGACCATGACTGACAACGCCCTGACGCTTGCCCAAGATCGCCTGTTGCGCCCCGGTGGCCTGGATACCGCCGGCCTGGAGCGCACCTTCGGCCAACTGCTCGGCCCCGGTGTGGACTTCGGCGACCTGTACTTCCAGCACGCCCGGCGCGAAAGCTGGAGCGTGGAGGACGGCATCGTCAAGGACGGCGCCCATTCCATCGAGCAGGGCGTGGGCGTGCGCGCGATTGCCGGCGAGAAGACCGGTTTTGCCTATTCCGACGACATCCACGCCGGTGCACTGCTGGCGGCGGCGCAGTCTGCACGTGCGATCTCGCGCGAAGGTGGCGCACAGACCGGACGCTCGCTGCTGCGCGGCGATGCGCGCGTGCTGTATCCGGCGCTGGACCCGATCGACGGCATCGGCAACGAAGCCAAGGTCGAGGTACTCAAGCGCCTGGACGGTTACCTGCGCGCGGCCGACCCGCGCGTGAAGCAGGTAATGGTCAGCCTGTCCGGTGGCGTCGATACCGTGCTGGTCGCCCGCACCGATGGTGTGCTGGGCGCCGACGTGCGCCCGCTGGTGCGCTTGAACGTGCAGGTGATTGTTGAACAGAACGGCCGCCGTGAGTCGGGTTATGCCGGCGGCGGTGGTCGCTATGGCTATGAAGTGCTGTTCGCCGATGGCCGCCCGGAAGCCTTCGCTCGCGAGGCGCTGCGGCAGGCATTGGTGAACCTGGAGGCGGTGCCGGCACCGGCCGGGGTGATGCCGGTCGTGCTGGGGCCGGGCTGGCCGGGCGTGCTGCTGCACGAGGCGGTCGGCCATGGCCTGGAAGGTGACTTCAACCGCAAGGGCACCAGCGTCTACGCCGGCCGGATCGGCGAGCGCGTGGCCGCCCCGGGCGTGACCATCGTCGACGACGGCACCCTGGATGGGCGTCGTGGTTCACTCAACATCGATGACGAAGGCCATCCAACCCAGTGCACCACGCTGATCGAGGACGGCATCCTGGTCGGCTACATGCAGGACAGCCTCAACGCGCGGCTGATGGGCGTGGCGCCGACCGGCAATGGTCGACGCGAATCGTTCGCACACATGACCATGCCGCGCATGACCAACACCTACATGCGCGCCGGCCAGCATGACCCGGAAGAAATGATCCGTTCGGTGAAGAAGGGCCTGTACGCGGTCAATTTCGGCGGTGGCCAGGTCGACATCACCAGCGGCAAGTACGTGTTCTCGGCCACCGAGGCCTACCTGATCGAGGATGGCCGGATCACCGCACCGGTGAAGGGCGCGACCCTGATCGGCAACGGCCCGGAAACCATGCAGAAGGTGCGCATGGTCGGCAACGACCTGGCCCTTGACGAAGGTGTAGGCATCTGCGGCAAGGACGGGCAGAGTGTGCCGGTCGGTGTCGGCCAGCCTTCGCTGCTGATCGAGGGCATCACCGTCGGCGGTACCCAGGCCTGAGCACGGCGATGGCCACAGCCACCGCCATGCCCGACGGGGACTCAGTCCTCGTCGGTGTCGTCGACCGGCTCGTCCGCCTCGACATCCTCACCGGATGCCTTCAGGCCCAGCGCGGCCGGCAGCATCAGCGCGCGCAGCACCTGGAAGATTTCGCGGTAGGCGCGCGGCGGCTTGTTCTTGGCCTTTTCGGCCTGGGCGTTGCGCACCAGCGTGCGCAGCTGCTGGCGGTCGGCCTGCGGGTAATCGTTGAGCAGTGCGGCCAGCGCGGTGTCACCCTCGTTCATCAGGCGTTCGCGCCAGTCTTCGGCACGGTGCATCATCGCCACTTCGCGGCGGCCGGTGTCGCTGTTGGCGTCCAGCGCATCGCGGATCGCATCCAGCGCGGCATCATCCTCGCGGCGCATGTGCTTGGCCAGGAACGCCAGCTGCCGCTTGTGCGCGATATGGGCGGTGATCCGCTTGCACTCGGCGATGTGCGGCAGCAGGTCCTCCGGGATCGGCAGGCGCGCCAGCTGGGCCGGGGTCAGCGACACCAGCTTCTCGCCCAAGGCCAGGACGTCGAGCGCATCGCGCCGGTTCTGGCTGCGGCTCTTGTCGTGGAATTCACCGGTTTCTTCGTCGCGTCCGCGCATCGTCCATACCTGATTTCAAAAAAAGTCGCCCGGCGTGATGCCGGGCCCAACCCGCACAGGATAAAGCATTGAACGTGATCGCCCCTGAAGTCGCCGTCGGCGACGACAGCCCGGCCCGGCTGGAACGGCTGGCCGACATCTCCCAGCAGCTGCTGCAGCGCGCCCGCGCGCTGGGCGCCAGCCAGGCCGAGGTCAGCTGCAGCGAAGATCGCGGGCTGGAGGTCAATGTCCGTCTCGGCGAGGTCGAGACCGTGCAGTCCACCCGTGACCGCGGCATTGCCGTGACCGTCTACTTCGGCCAGCGCAAGGGCAGTGCCAGCACCGCCGACCTGCATGAGGCCAGCCTGCTGGCCACCGTCGAGCAGGCCTGCGCGATCGCCCGCCATACCGAGGACGACCCGGCTGCCGGCCTGGCCGAGGCCGGGTTGATGGCTCGCGACTTCCCCGAACTGGACGGCTGGCACCCCTGGGAGCTGCAGGCCGACGAGGCGGTGGACCTGGCACTGGCCTGCGAGGCAGCGGGCCGCGAAGCCGATGAGCAGATCCGCAATTCCGACGGCGCCTCGGTGTCGAGCATGCAGAGCGTGTCGGTCTACGCCAATTCGCATGGCTTCATCGGCCGCGAGCGTGGTACCCACCATTCGATCGGCTGCGCGCTGATCGCTGGCGCCGGCGACGGCATGCAGCGCGACGGCTGGTACACCGGCGCACTGGCCCGCGAGGACCTGGAAGATCCGGCCAGCGTCGGTCGCCGCGCCGCCGAGCGCACGGTCGCCCGCCTGCAGCCACGCTCGCTGCCGACCGGCAGCATGCCGGTGCTGTACGCGCCGGAAGTAGCGCGGAGCCTGGTGGGCCATCTGCTGTCGGCGGTGTCCGGCGGCGCACTGTACCGCCAGGCCAGCTTCCTGCTGGACAGTGTCGACCAGCAGCTGTTTCCCGACTGGATGCAGATCGAGGAGCTGCCACACCTGCGTCGCGGCCTGCGCTCGGCGGCCTTCGACGGCGACGGTGTGGCCACGCGCGCGTCGGCACTGGTCCGCGACGGCGTGCTGCAGCGTTACGTGCTGGGCAGCTATTCGGCGCGCAAGCTGGGCCTGCAGACCACCGCCAATGCCGGCGGTGTGCACAACCTGCAGCTGGCGGCCAATGCCGGTTCGCTGCAGGACATCGCCGCACAGATGGGTAACGGCCTGCTGGTGACCGAGCTGATGGGGCAGGGGGTGAACGGGGTGACCGGCGACTACTCGCGCGGTGCCGGCGGCTTCCGCGTGGAGAACGGCCAGATCCAGTATCCGGTGGATGGCATCACCATCGCCGGCAACCTGCGGGACATGTTCATGGCCATCGAGGCGGTCGGCAGCGATGTCGATCCGCGCTCGCATATCCGCACCGGCTCGATCCTGGTGGGACGGATGACGATCGCCGGCAATGATTGATGCCATTGATGGCGTAAGCTAGGCCCGCCTGACGCGACCGGCCTGCCGCCGGTCGGTCAAGACCACCCAAAAAAAAGGAGTTTTGTCGTGAGCGAATTCGAGAACGTCCCGGCGGCGAGCAGCGTACCTGCCGACCAGCGCACCATGGCCCTGGCGGCGCACCTGCTGGGCATCTTCACCTGGTTCATCGGCGCGCTGATCATCTGGCTGATCAACAAGGATGACGCCAGCAAGGCCTTCGTCACCGACCAGGCCAAGGAAGCCCTGAACTTCCAGATCACCGTCTCCATCGCGATGTTCGTCTGCGTCATCCTGAGCTTCGTGATCATCGGCATGTTCCTGGCGCCGATCGTCGGCCTGCTCAGCCTGGTCTTCAGCATCATCGCTGCGGTGAAGGCCAACAACGGCGAAGCCTACCGTTACCCGTTCGCGCTGCGCCTGATCAAGTAAGCGGTAACGATCAACGACGCAAAAAGAAACGCCCGGCAATGCCGGGCGTTTCCGTATGCGGCGCGTATGGTAGCGCCGGGCCGAGCCCGGCGAGCGCGCAGCGCGGCAGCTCCATTGCTGTGATCAGTGGTCGCGTTCCACCGCCAGGGTGGCCAGCGCGCGCAGCGCATCGGCTTCTTCGTGATAGCCCGCCAGCGCCTGCTGCATGTGCGCGGACAGTTCGCGCAGCTGCGCTTTGGCACCGTCCATGCCGAGCAGGGCAGGGAAAGTGCTCTTGTCCTGGGCCTGGTCCTTGCCGGCAGTCTTGCCCAGCTGCTCGGAACTGGCTTCGACATCGAGGATGTCATCGCGGACCTGGAAGGCCAGGCCGAGCGCATCGGCGAAGCCATCGAGCTGGGCCAGCACGGGTTCGGGCGCATCACCGCACAGCGCGCCCATACGCACCGCCGCGCGGATCAGCGCACCGGTCTTCAGCGCATGCATGCGGGTGAGGGCTGCCAACGACTGCTGCTGGCCGGTGGCATCGATGTCCAGCGCCTGGCCACCGCACATGCCGGCCGCGCCGGAGGCATGAGCCAAGGTCTGCAGGCACGCCACGCGCAATGCCGCCGGCAGCGGCGCATCGGCCAGCAGGCCGAACGCACGGGTCTGCAGGGCGTCACCGGCGAGGATCGCGGTGGCTTCGTCGAAGGCAATGTGGGTGGTGGGCTTGCCACGGCGCAGGGCGTCGTCGTCCATGGCCGGCAGGTCGTCGTGCACCAGCGAGTAGGCGTGGATCAGCTCCACCGCCATCGCTGCGGCATCAAGCTTGTCCAGCGGGGCGCCGAACACCTGGCCGGCGGCATAGACCAGCAAGGGGCGCATGCGCTTGCCGCCACCAAGTACGGAATAGCGCATCGCCTGGTGCAGGCGTTGCGGGGCATCGGCCGGTGAGGGCAGGGCGGCGTCGAGCTGGCTTTCGATACGGTCGCGCCAGCGCGCGAACAACGCCTCAGCCGTCATGGCTGGGCGGATCGAAGGGTTCGGCGGTTTCGGGCTGGGCCGGATCGCTGAGCAGGCGCACGCGCAGTTCGGCCTGCTCCAGCGCCTGCTGGCACTGGCGGTACAGACCCACGCCACGTTCGTAAGCACTGAGCGAGGCTTCCAGGCTCAGCTCGCCGGTTTCCATCTGCTCCACCAGTTGTTCCAGTGATTCGAGCGACTGCTCGAACTGGGCGACGGGGGAGGCGTTTTCGGGGGACTTCTTGGCCATGCGACAAGTGTGGACGGCGCGCGCGCGAGGGTCAATTCACCAGCCGCCCGGATGCCACTGCAACTGTGCATTGCGGGCCTGCAGCCAGGCCTGCAGCGGTGCGGAAACAACCACGTCGGCGGCCGCCAGCAGCTGCCCACCGTCGAACAGCAGGGGCAGTTGTGCGCGTCGCCAGGGCGCCAGGTGTTCGCGCTGCAGGCAGTCCTTCAGTGCGGATGAATGCGTACGGCCGGGCAGTACGATGCGCTCTCCGCCCTGGCGGGCGCGCAGGTGCAGCGGGTGTTCGAAGCCGTCCGTGCCGAGCAGGCGCAGCTGGCCGCCGTCGGGCAGCTGCAGCGGCGCGCGGCCGTCCCATGTCGCCTGCAAGTTCTTCGGCAGTGCCGGCAGTTCTGCGGGCAGCAGGTAAGCGTGCTGGCGCCACTGGCGGATGGCGTGCTGTTGCCAACGCACCTGCGATTGCCGATCGGCGCTGGCGACCATCAGTTCGTTCTGCGCTTGCCGCAGCACGTGTGACGGCAATGGGGCTGCGCCATGACGGCGTACCCACGCACGCAGCACGCGCGCAGCACGCTCCGGTGCAACCTGGCGCAGCAGCTCCAGCGACAGCACCCGTGGTGCCACTTCCAGGTGAGCGAGCAGCTCGGCATCTTCTTCATCGAGCAGCGCGCGGGTCTGCGCGCTATGCGCGGCGCTGCCCGCCAACGCGGCAGTGGCGTGTGGCCAGCGCTGCCGCAGCAGTGGCAGCACTCGCAGACGCAGGAAATTGCGGTCGGCGTGGTCGTCGCCGTTGCTGGGATCTTCGATCCACTGCAGGCCGTGTGTGGTGGCGTAAGCCTGCAGCGTGCTGCGAGGTACATCGAGCAATGGCCGCCACAGGCGATGGCCGTCGAGTTGGCTGTCAGCGGTCATCGCCGCCAGCCCATCAATGCCCGAGCCGCGCAACGCACGCAGCAGGAAGGTCTCGGCCTGGTCGTCCTGGTGCTGGGCCAGCGCCAGGGTTTCCCCAGCCTGCAATTCGGCGGTGAATGCTGCACGGCGTGCCAGCCGGGCAGCACCTTCGAGGCCATGGCCGCCCTCACGCGTGACCTGCACGCGGTGCACGGCCAGCGCGATGCCCAGCGCAGCACATTGCTGCTGGCAGTGGCGCACCCAATCATCGGCAGCGGGTTGCAGGCCGTGGTGTACATGGATGGCACGCAAGGGCGTGCCGGCGGCCTGCGCCGATCGCCACAGCCAGTGCAGCAGCACGGTCGAATCCAGCCCGCCGCTGTAACCGACCAGCAGCGGTGCATCCAGCGTAGCGAGGGTCGGGAAGGCAGTCACGGCGGCAAGTATAGGGTGGGTCGGCAGGGCGGCGCCCTGCACCTGCCGAAGCGGTAGTGCCGGCCGCTGGCCGGCAACCTGAGCAGCAACAGCAACAGCAACAGCGGGCATTCCGTGGGATGGCGGGGTGGGTCCGGTTGCGGGGGACGCCGTAAACCCGTCCATGGGGGCTTGGCCGCGGCATCCATGCCGCGGACACCCCCGCAACCGGACCCACCCCGCCTTCGACAGATCTCCGCGATCTGTTGGGCTGGCTCTTGGGGTCAGATCCGTTTTCCGTAGGAAAACGGGTCTGACCCCAGATTGATTTCGATATCTGAAAGAGATTCATCCACGCATGGCGTGGATCTACCAGTTCGCGGAAATCTGTCGGGGGCGGGGTGGTGTGGCTGTGCAGGACCGTTGGCGCCATGGATGGCGCCATCGAGCCCCCATGGACGGGTTTACGGCGTGTCCTGCACAGTCACACCGCCCCGCCATCCCACGGAATGCCGCTGTTGCTGTTGCTTCGGCTGCTGAATTGGCCTCTGCGGGTGCAGGGCGCGGCCCTGCCGAAAACCCCTTACTTCAGCCGACGACCGGAACGATCGATACGGAACCACTCGCCGCCTTCCATCGGCGTATGCCCATCGCCATCGGGCGTGCCTCGGCGGCAGCCGTTGCAGACCTCGGCCACGCCGTCCTGGAATGGCCAGGCAAAATCGAACGTGGCCGCAATCACCTGCTCGAAGGCGGCGTTGAAGTAACCCACGCGATCGCCGACGCGGCCGCGGAACACGCCTTCCTGCAGGGAGTCCGCGCCGTTGTCCCAGGCGATCACCGCCTGGCTGCGGCCGCGACGGTCGACGTAGTGGAAGCCGTCGGCAGTCTGTACCAGCGCCAGGCCATCGCCGTCGTAGGGAAGATCCTGCAGGGTGTCCGCGCTGATCTGCGGCTTGCCATCGACGACCTCGCAACCGGGCAGCATCCACAACCCATGTTCTTCGGTCATGACCTTGCAGGCAGGCCCCTGCGCTGACGCACAGGTACTGGCCAGCACGCCCAGCAGGGCCAGCCCGCGCGCATGGCGCAGGCTGGCCAGCGCAGGGCGTGCTGGCCGTGCCATCACTTGCTGTCAGCCTTGCGTTCGAAGGTGGCCGGTGCCGGCAGTTCCACCGGTACGCCCTTGTCGTCGCAGGTGCCAGCCTTGCACAGGCGGTCGCGCAGGGCCGGGGTGGCCTGCACGATCATGTGGTAGATCGCGTTCTGTTCCAGGGTGCCGCGGATCGCCTTGCTGCCCGGACCGCGTGCCCAGATGCCGACGTCCTCGCCACCATGCGATTCGGACTTCATCGGTACCAGCGCTTCCTGCATGTAGTCCGGATGCTCGGTATCGACGTCGTGCAGGTTCGGGCGGCCGTTGGCCGGCTCGAAGCTGCTGGGGTTGTGCGGGTAGCGCTTCGGGCCCGCCGGCTGCTGGTTGCTGGTGCCGGTGTGGCCGGGGCCGTTGGCATAGCTCAGGGTGGTGTAGGGCTGGCCGTTGCCATCCAGTGCCAGGTCGAGCTTGCCCGCGCCGTCTTCGCCGCCCTTGTCCTTCACCTTGCCCAGGATCGGATTGCCACGGGCCGGGTAGCCGACGAAGTTCAGGGTGTGCGAATGGTCGGCGGTGACGATGATCAGCGTGTCGTCGGCCGAGGTCAGCTCGTTGGCCACGCGCACGGCATCGGACAGGGCCACGGTTTCGGTCAGCGCACGGTAGGCGTTGCCGCTGTGGTTGGCGTGGTCGATGCGCGCGCCTTCGATCATCAGCACGTAGCCTTCCTGATGGCGCGACAGGTTCTTGATCGCTGCAGCGGTCAGCTCGGCCAGGCTCGGCTCACCGGCCGGGTCCTGCGGACGCTCGTACTCGTAGCGCATGTGGTCCGGCTCGAACAGGCCAAGGATCGCCGGTGCGCTGGCGGCGGCCTGCAGCTGCTTGCTGTTCCACACATAGGCGCCCTGCGGGTGCGCCTGCTGCCATTCCTGCACCAGGCTGCGGCCGTCCAGGCGCTGGCCCACCTTGTCGTCGTACTCGGGGTCGCGCTCTTCCACGGTGGTGAATTCACCGCGACCGCCGCCTAGGGCGACCAGCGGGCCACGGCCGTAGCGCGAGGTCGACAGCAGCTGCTGGGCGATGTCCTTGCAGCCGGCAGCCTTGGCCGCTTCGGTCAGGTCGGTGTCGTTTTCCCAGTTGCGCTCCGGCGAGTGCGCGTAGGTCGCCGCCGGGGTGGCATGGGTCAGGCGTGCGGTGGAGACCACGCCGGTGGCCAGGCCGGCGCTGTCGGCCAGCTGCAGCCAGGTCAGCAGGCCTTTGGACAGGCTGTCGGCGCAGTCGGTACGGGTACCTGCGCTGACGCCGATCGCACCCATGTGGGTCTTCACGCCGGTGGTGATGGCGGTCATGGTGCCCGCCGAATCCGGCGTCTGCGAATCGGTGTTGTAGGTCTTGCTGAACGCGGTGGCCGGGAAGCGCTCCCAGGACAGCAGGTTCTCTTCGCCGGAGCCGCCCTTCTGCTGGCCTTCGTAGATGCGCGAGGCGGCCACGGTGGTCAGGCTCATGCCGTCACCCAGGAACAGAATGACGTTTTTGGCCTTGCCGGACATCGCGCCGTTCGCCGCTGCCTGCGCAGCGCCGCTGCGGTACCACCACTGCGGGGTTTCACCGGCAGGGTGGGCAACGGGGGCGACGCTGACCTTCAGGCCGGCCGGAGCGGACGCGGGGGCGGTGCTGGCGCAGGCGCCGAGCAGCAGGGTCGTGGCGCAGGCGGCCAACAGGGAGACGGAACGACGCATGGACGCTGGGATCTCACAAAGTGAAACGGGACGTTCATTATGCCCGGCCCCGCAAGGCACGCCGATGACACACTGATTTGCCATGTGGGCGGTCGTTCTGCGGCCCGCCTTGGGCTATCGTGCCAGCATCCCTTCCTACCCCCTTGGATTGCCTATGAAGCTGGTCTCTGCCTGGCTGCGGATTCCATTCTGGCAGCGCGTGGTCGGTGGCTTCGTGCTCGGTGCGCTGGCCGGCTGGGCGCTTGGCCCGGCTGCTGAAACCTGGTTCGGCCCGCTCGGCGAGCTGTACGTGACCCTGATCAAGATGATCGCGGTGCCGCTGGTGTTCTTCGCGGTCATCAACGCGATCTCTTCGCTGCACGGCCAGAAATCGGTCGCTGCGCTCAGCGGGCGCACATTCCTGTGGTTCGTCATCACTGCCGCGCTCGCGGTATGCGTGGGCCTGGGCGTGGGCACGGTGCTGCAGCCGGGCGCCGGCGGCCTGCAGCTGTCGATGGCCAGCAACTATGTGCCGCGCGAAGTGCCAAGCGTGGTGCAGGTGTTGCTGGATGTGGTGCCGTCCAACGTGTTCTACGCGCTGTCGGGTATCGGCACCAAGGTCAACGCCGCGGGTGAGACCGTGCTGGCGGCGGGTCGTGGTTCGATCCTGCCGGTGATCTTCTTCGCAGGCCTGGTCGGCTTTGCCATCGTCAAGCTCGGCGAGAAGGTGACCGAAGCGCGCAAGCTGGTCGGGCAGATGAGCGACATCATGATCCAGGTGACCCGCTTCGTGCTGGAAGTCACCCCGATCGGCACCTTCGGCCTGATCGCAGGCCTGGTCGGCAGCTATGGCTTCGAGAAGCTGCTGCCGCTGGGCCACTTCGTGCTGGCGCTGTACGTGGCCTGTGCGCTGCACATCGTGGTGGTCTACAGCGCGCTGCTGCTGGCGCACGGGTTGAATCCGCTGAAGTTCTTCCGCGGCGCGGCGCCGGGCATGCAGGTGGCCTTCGTCAGCTCCTCCAGCTTCGCGGCGATGCCGGTTGCGCTGCGTTCGATCACCCACAACCTGGGCGTGAACAAGGACTACGGTTCGTTCGCGGTGCCGCTGGGCGCGAGCATCAAGATGGACGGCTGCGGCGCGATCTATCCGGCGCTGTGCGCGGTGTTCATTGCCCAGTACAGCGGTGTGCCGCTGACGCCCGAGCAGTATGTGGTGGTGCTGATCGCTTCGGTGCTGGGCAGCTTCGGTACCGCCGGCGTGCCGGGTACGGCGGTGATCATGGCGACGGTGGTGCTGAGTGCGGCCAACCTGCCGCTGGAAACCATCGGCTATCTGTACGCGATCGATCGCATCCTGGACATGATGCGCACGATGACCAACGTGACCGGGCAGATGCTGGTGCCGGTGCTGGTGGCCAAGGAAACCGGCCTGCTCGACCAGACGGTGTACGACAACCCGTCCACCAACGTCGGCATCGATGATCCCGACCCGAGCCCGCCGCGCGCCTGAAGTGGCACTGCAACGGGCTGTATCAGCACCTGTAACACTGCTGATACAGCCCCGGTGGCGCCTTGCGCAGTGGTGTTTCCTGCGCGTTAAGGCGAACGGAATCCGAACGAAGTTGTAACACTGCGGCGTCACGTCGCGGTGGTGTTACCCGTCAAACCCCCGCTGCTACGGCCTCCCGGTGTTGGCACGAAAGCTGCTCTCTCCCTGCGCATATGCAACGGGAGAGCGGCATGGACGGCAGCATCACCCTTTTCACTGTTTCCGGCCGGCAGCTTGCACTGCTGCTGGTGCTGGTCGTTCCACTGGCGGCCGCCGCCTCGGGGGCGCGCCAAGGAGTGAAGGCGCAGCCGGGCGAGATCGTTCTGTTGCGCGACGTGGCCACGCGTCCGGCCTACCGCATGGCGCCGCCCGGCGTGGCGTTGATCGCTGATCCGAAACCGCAACATGAGATCGCCGCTGCGCTCGGCAGCAGCGGCGCCTCCAGCGGCATGGATGAACTCAGCGATGACGACTACGCCGGTCTCGGCGCTGGTCAGTCCGGCAGCGTGCACCCGCATGGCGTCACCACCGTCGAGCGGGTGACCCAGCAGGCCCTGGGCGGAACCCTTGGCCGCTCGGGCGAGGGGATGATGAGTGGCAGCAGCCTCAGCGGTGCGATGAGCGGCCCGCTGGGGGCGGTCGGCAATACCACACGCGGCATCGGCGATACCGTACGCGGCGCGCTGTCGCAGTTCCCGCTGGGCGCACCTGCGCAGGCGGGTGGCAAGTGAAGCGCGCACTGCTGCTGGCGGCCTGGCTGGCATTGCCGGCCGTAGCCCTGGCCGACGACTACAGCGGCATGTTGGCCTACCTCGATGTGACCCGCATCGACGGCCGCGCGCTGGCCGGTGCCAGCGGTGCCATCGCCATCAACCAGGCGGCGGGCGATCTCAATATCCAGGCCAATCTGCATGGCATGGCCAGCGGCGACCGCGCCGACGTGGCGATCGCCGCACGGCAGCAGCACAGCAACGATGTCGTGCTGTCGGCACCACTGGAAGCCAGCGCGCACATCGCCGGACAAGCGCTGGCAGGCGCCAGCGGTATTGCATCGATCAACCAGGCCAGCGGCATCGCCAACACGACGCTCAATGTCGTCAGTGCGACGCTGGCCCGGCAAGGAATACGCGAATCCGATGACACGGCGTTGGCCGCCTCGGACATCGCGTCAGCAGGGGGGCAGGGCGATGCCGGTGACGGTGTTGCGGCGGGTATCCGTAGTGTCGGCGTTTCATCGACGGCACTGCGGGGCTTCGACGGTGTCCTGCAACTCAATCAGATCGCGGGAGCGCGAAACGATACGGCCAATGTTCTGGGCCTGGTCGTGCAGGGCAACCCGTGAGTACCACCCACCCGAACCAATCACCTGATGAGAGAGAGGGCACCATGAAAGCGACTGTCAAAAAGACCGTACTCGCCATGGCAATTGCCACTGCCTCGACCGCTGCTGCGGCCAATGGCTGGGACAACCAGAACGCCAATGCGAACATCAACCACAACCACGTCGTGACCGAAACCCGCAACGACACGCACAACCACACCGACAACGAAGTCCGCAACTGGACCCGCAACACCACCACGGTACGCAACAACACCGATAACTCCAACGTGACCCGCAACCGCACGGTCAACGTCAACGAGCAAAGCAACATCCAGGCCGACGAGCGCAAGGAAAAGAACAACCACGGCGTCGACGTGAACCTGGAGAAGGACCTGCGGCTGAGTTCGGACATCAACTTCTCCGGCGATCCGACCATCACCGGTGACATCGATCTGGATTCGGCAGCCATCGCCGTGATCGACAACCGCCAGTCGATCAGCAACAACCTCACCGGCAACAGCCTGGTCACCAACAGCGCTTCGATCGCCGATGATGTCGGCGCCGGTGCCTCCGGCAACCTCGGCTTCAACGTGGTGGCTGGCGACAACAACGCGCAGGACAACGCTGCGTCGCTGTCGGCGGCGGATGCCTCCTTCAGCTTCGGCATGGCCGACGCTGAGGTGTTCGTCAACCAGGCCGGCTTCGGCAACACCACCATGAACTCCGGCGTCACCAACGCCGCTGGCCTCGGTGGCAATGCCTTCGGCGGTGCATCGGGCAACATCGGTGTGAACATCGCCTCGGGCAACAACAACGAGCAGAAGAACGCACTTGCTGCATCGGTAGCCACCAGTGCGATGGCGCAGTCGAGCATCAGCTCCAACCAGGTGTCCACCGGCAACACCGTGTCCAACGCCGGCTTCGTGCAGTCCTACACCGACACGGTGCAGGTCGGCCTGAGCGGTCGCGTCGCTGGCGGCACCCTGGCCGTGGGTGCCGGTACCTATCGCGGCACCGGTAATGCCTACCAGATGGCCAACTACTACCTCGATACGTGGAGTGGCGATCTGCCGCATCCGGGTGGCAATGCGACCGGGCACATCGATCTGGACAACGAGATCCAGAACGCAACGATGAACCCGAACCGGCCGGGAGTGGGTGGCCTGGGCTTCGATACGCGTGAAAGCGGCACCAGCCAGTTCGTCGAGCTGGGCGTGGCCGACCTGTATGCCAGCCTCAGCGGCACGGTCAGCACCACCCGCTGGGTGAACGTCAATGCGACCAACACCTCGGCACTGTCCGGCAGCGCGTTCTCCGGCGCTTCCGGCAACATCGGCGTGAACGTGGCATCGGGTACCGGCAACCTGCAGGCCAACAGCCTGGCATTGGCCGTGGCACAGCCGAGCACCGGCGGTGGGACCGGCGGCGGCGAATGATCCACGGTGTGACCGCTTTCGCAGTGAACCTGCGTTGAGCGCAACAAGCCCGGCCATCCGCCAATGGCCGGGTTCCCCCGGGAGCCCCTGTCCCTCCTCCCCCTTGGGGCAGGGGCTCCCTCCTTCTCCTGGAGAACCGCATGGCCGGTCATCGCTGGTGGTTGCGTTTGCTGCCCTGCCTGCTGCTGTTGACCAGCGCATGTGGCTGGGCGGGCGAGGTGGTGTTCAGCGGGGTGCTGCCCAATGGCGCACTGTTGCAGCAGAAGGTGGAAAGCATGCAGGAGCGGCGTTACCGCAACCTGGTGCGGCAGCACACCGACTACAGCTGCGGAGCGGCTGCTCTGGCCACCATCCTGCGTTATGCCTACCACCTGGACACCACCGAGGCGACGGTGATCGAGGGAATGATGGGGGTATCCGATCCACAGCTGGTCAAGGAACGCGGTTTCTCGCTGTTGGACATCAAACGCTATGTCGAATCGCTGGGCATGCGTGGACGCGGCTATCGCATCGATGAATCGCGCCTGCGCACGTTGCGGGTTCCTGGACTGGTGTTGATGGATGTACGCGGCTTCCGGCATTTCGTGGTGCTCAAGCAGGTGCGCGACGGCGTGGTGGAAGTGGCCGATCCGATTCTGGGCAACCGCAGCCTGTCACTGGCCGAGTTCAGCGCCGCCTGGCCGTCACGCGCCGTTTTTGTCGTGATCGGCAGCGACTTCGATCGCAATACGGCGCTGCTGCAGCCCAGCGAACGGCCCAGTGCCCGCGCGTTGTATGCGCGGCAGGGACCGATCACCGATGCCGAACTGGTCGACTTCGGCTTCAGCCACGCCGACCTGTTCTGAAGGAGGCACGATCATGCAATGCCAACGTGTAGTACTCGCCCTGTTGCTGATGCTGTCGGTGTCGCCGTTGATGGCGGCAGACGGTGCACCGGGGCGTGGCCTGAAGGAAATACCCGATCCCGAACTGAACCTGATGCGTGGCCGCTACACCTTCGGTGGCAACAACGTGGCCTGGTTCGGGGTGACGATGATTTCGCAGTGGCAGGGACCCAACGGTGCGGTGGTGCAGGGCGCGCTGACCCTGGGCATGGATTTCCGCAATGGCGGGACACCGAAGCTGAGCTTCCAGCCCAGCGTCCACGTCACTGCCGCTGATGCACCGCTGCCGGCAACGGCAGGGCGCAGCATCGACAGTGCAGGCCTGGCCAATGCCAGCGGACTGGTGCAGAGCGTGCAGGTGGCCGGCGATGGCAACACCGCACGCAACGTGACCACGTTGACCGTGCGTGATGGTGCGGTGCCGACAGCAATGACCGACGACGGCAGCCGCATGGCGCAGGCACAACAGGGCGGCACTACCGCCACGGCCGTACTCGATGGCAACCAGGCGCGCCTGCTGCTGCAGGTCGACGGGCAGAGCCTGGTACAGCAGTGGATCCGCAATGGCAGCGTGGGGCAGGGCATTGCCCTGGCCGGCGATGGACAGACGGCCAGCAACCGGCTGCAGCTGGAGCTGGTACGCAACACCGCGGCCAACAACCTGCCCTTGAGCCAGAACGTGGCCCAGGCGATCGGGATGAACCGCGGCATGGGCCCGGGCCAGTAACACGGCCCGGTCAGGGGGAATCGACGTACAACGCAGGTCACCGACATGCACACTCTCTTCCGGCTTACTCCGCTGGCGCTGGCGGCGCTGGCGGCCACTGCCTTCGCACAGCAGCCTGCGCCCAGTGAAGGCGCCGACATGCAGGCATTGATCGCGCAACTGGAACAGCTCAAGGCCAATTACGCACAGGAGGTACGCCGCCTGCGCGAACTGGACATGCAGGTGCAGGCAATGCAGGCGCGGCTGAGTGGTCGCGCAGGCCCTGGTACGACGCCCGCTGCGCCGTTGGCGCCCGCTGCGGCATCCGCCATTCCGCCCAGCAGCGAAGGCTATGCCAGCAGCGCGGTCGAGGCACAGCAGGCCAAACAGGAGGCGCGGCGCAGCGTGGACGACGTCAAGCAGCAGCAGGCGGCATTGTTCTCGCGCCGGTTCACCATCGAGAACGGCCTCACCTATGCGCGCTACGACCGCAAGCAGCTCACGCTCAACGGCTTCCTTGCGCTGGATGCGATCTTCCTCGGCAACATCGCGATCGAGAACGTCGAATCCGATTCGTTGACCTACAACCTGGCCGCGCGCTGGGGCGTCAGTCCCAATCTCACCTTGAACATGGACGTGCCGTATCTGGCCCGACGCACGGTCTACCAGAAGGGCGGTGCTGGTGGTGCGGCGGCGGCGATCGCGCAGGAAGAAACCAATGGCAGCGGCATCGGCGATGTCAGCCTGAGTGCCAATTACCGGCTGTTCGCCGAACGCGGCTGGCGCCCGGAGACGGTACTGACCGGTGGCGTGACTGCTCCTACGGGGCGAGCACCCTATGGACTGGACTGGAAAGTGATCGAGCGCGATGACGATGACTACATCCGCTTCGCGGTGCCGCAGGAACAGCCGACCGGCAACGGGGTGTGGCAGGCCAACCTGGGTGTATCGATGGTGAAGACCGCCGATCCGGCAATCCTGTTCGCGAACGCGGGCTACATCCATTCGTTCCCGCGCGGCTTCAGCGATATCGACAGCAACCCGGATACGGTCAACCCCGGCGATGTGAAGCTGGGTGGCTCGGTGTACTTCGGTGCCGGTGTGGCCTTCGCGTTCAACGAGCGCACCAGCCTGAGCATTTCCTTCAGCGACAAGATCAGCACGCGCGCCTCGACCCGTTTCAAAAGTGGTGAATGGGTGAAGGTAATCGGCAGTGACGCCAATGCGGCCTCGCTCAACCTCGGCGTGACCTATGCGTTGAACCAGCACACCACGCTGGTGACCCTGCTGGGCATCGGCCTGACCCCGGATGCGCCGGACTTCACGTTGGCGTTCAAGGTGCCGTACATGTTGTAGGCGGGACAGCCGGGCCATGCCCGGCTGCTCCAGGCCGTCAGCGGTCAGCGTTGCGCCGGCAGCTCAAGATGATGTTTGCGGCACAATCGATAGACCGTCACCCGCGAGATCTGCATGTGTCGCGCGCACGCCGACACGTTGTAGCCATGCTGGCGCAGGGCCTGCAGCAGCACATCGCGCTCCACCTGGCCACGTGCATCCTGCAGCAGCGCGCGCCGTGCGGGTGCATCGGGTTGGGCCAGATCCAGGTCCGCTGCGCTGATCAATTCTCCCTCCGCCACGATTGCCGCCCGCTGTACGCGGTTCAACAGTTCGCGCACGTTGCCCGGCCAGTCGAATCCGCGCATCGCCTGGTGCGCGCCAGGATCGAAGCCACGTGCACGGCCGGCATGACGTTGGCGGAATGCGCGCAGGAAGTGCTCGGCCAGCAACAGGACATCGGCGCCGCGCTCGCGCAGCGATGGCATCGGCAGGCGCAGCACATTGAGGCGGTAGTAGAGATCGCGCCGGAAACGCCCGTGGGCGACCGCCTGTTCCAGTTCGACATGGGTGGCTGCCAGCACGCGCACATCCACCCGCAGTGGCTGGTTGCTGCCCACCCGTTCCAGAGTGCCCTCCTGCAGCACCCGCAGCAGACTGGTCTGCGCATCCGCAGGCAGGTCGCCGACTTCGTCGAGGAATACGGTGCCGCCATGGGCCGCTTCGAACAGGCCGATGCGACGTTGGGAAGCGCCGGTGAAAGCGCCACGCTCGTGGCCGAACAGTTCGGACTGCACCAGGTTGGCGGGAATGGCGCCGCAGTTCACCGCCAGGAAGGGTTTTCCTGCGCGCCCGGACAGCGCATGCAGCGCCTGCGCGGCCAGCTCCTTGCCGGTGCCGGTTTCTCCCGTTACCAGCACCGGCAGCTCGACCGGGGCGAATTTGTGCAGGGCAGTGCGGACGGCCAGCAGGGGGGCGCTGTTGCCGATCAGTGCAGGAAGACCGCCACCGTTGTGGGTCGCGGCGAGTGCCATGTCATCGCCGTCGCACTGGCGCTGCATCGCCGACAGCAGGTCGGGAAGCTCCAGCGGCAGCGAGAACTGATCCTGGCAGGCCCGCAGCAACGCGCCCCAGACGGGAGGAGGGCTGCCCAGCCCGGCGGGCAGCACGGCCAACCACGGCAGGTGATGGTGCTGCTCGACCCACGGCAGCAACAACTGCGCCGCCTCTGCATCCAGATGGCGAAGATCGACGACGGCGACCAGATGATCGCGGCCGCGCAGGCCAATGGCCATGGCAGGCGCAGGGCTGACACAGCGCAGTTGCCATCCGGCGGCCGCCAGCGCGCCGCGCTCGGCGGCCGGTGGCTGGCCGAACCAGATCACGCAGCGCGATGGAATCTCCAGGCTTGCCGCCATGCCTTCCCCCAGCATCCGGGCAACGCGGGCGGCTGACAGGTCATCATCGGTGTGCCGCCCCACGCCGGGATGCTGCGGCCACGCGTGGGTGGCCGGTTGCGGCCCAACCGGACCGTGACATCAATGACCAACGCAGCATGCGTCGAGCAGCGGCCATCTCCGGCCCAATGAACCAACAAAAAAGCCGCTGCAGGGCAGCGGCTTGTCAGGTCACGTGCGGACGGCCTCGAATCAGAGGTCGACCCGGCGGGCCTGCATGAACTTGTTGCCCCAGTAGCCGCTGAGCAGGGTGTCGACGCGGACGTCCTTGCCGGTGCTCGGGGCATGCAGGAAGCGACCATCGCCCACATAGATGCCGACGTGGTCGACCCGGCCCTTGCGGCCGAAGAACACCAGATCGCCTGCAGCCAGGGCGGCGCGGTCGTTGATCAGTTCGGCATTGGCGTCATGCGCCATTTCACGCGAGACGCGCGGCAGCTCGATGCCCAGGGCCGAGCGGAACACATAACCGACCAGGCCGCTGCAGTCGAAACCGCTGTCCGGATTGCTGCCACCCCAACGGTAGGGGGTGCCAAGCAGGGTCATGGCCCGGCGCAGCAGCGACTGCACCTTGCCGTTGTCGGCAGCGGTACCGACCACGACGCTGCCATTGGGGGCGCTGCTGGTGTCGTAATTAGCGAGAAGGCGGCTGAGGTCACCGGCCACCATGGCCGAGCGGTCCATCAGGGGAATGGTGTCATTGGCGGCCAGGTGCGGCAGCAGGGCGGCCAGAGTGGCACTGGCGGCGGCATCGGCGCGGCTGCGCTGCGGAGCGGTGGCGTCGGCCTTGGCGGCTGCGCGGGGAGCGGTCTCGGCGGTGGCAGCCGGGGTCGCATCGGTACGGGTGGGAGCGGACTGCGACCAGGCGGGAAGGCTGGTCAGACACAATGCCAAGCCCAGCAGAAGCGGGCGGACACTACGCGAAGAAGCGGCGGTCTGGCCTTGGCACGTCGGGTCGTTTGTCGTCACGCGTCGGTCACAAGGAAAAAAACGATGGGGCATCATGCCCTGTAAAAGCGGTAATAAGTTAAAAATTCCGTTAGTAAATCGTTAGTTGCACAGTGATGTCCGTCACAATTTTGAACATATCGCCTGTTCATTTTAGCGAAGGACGCGTTTCGCCCCTGTGTAGTGGTCCTTCCAGTAGGGTCCGCTGAGCGAATCCAGGCGCACCGTTCCGCCGGTGCTCGGGGCGTGCACGAATCGACCTTCGCCCACGTAAATACCCACGTGACTGACATTGCCGCGGCTGCCAAAAAAGACCAGGTCGCCGGTCGCCAGGCGCTTCGGATCGATCTTCGGGCCCTGTACCGCCGCCAGGTCGCGTGAGGTCCGCGGCAGCTTCAGATCCAGCATTTCACGGTAGACGTAGGCGACCAGGCCACTGCAGTCGAAGCCGGATTCGGGCGTGTTGCCGCCGTAGCGGTAGGGCGTGCCGACCAGGCTGATGGCGCGCATCAGCACCGAATTGGCGGCCTCGGGGTTGTCCGGTGTAGTGCTGGGCCAGCTTGCCGCAGGCGGTGGCGGTGCGGAACGGACGGCCTTGCCGCCGCCACAGGCGGTCAGCAGCAGGGGCAGAGCAAGCAGCAGGGCGGGCGCGAGGCGCCGGCGCGTGCCGGACGAAACTGGCGTGATGTGCATGTTCTCCGGATAATGCGCGACCTTGGATTGGCCGTCATGATGGCGGCGTCCCCGCCGGGCGACAACCCGCCCCAACCCGCCTGCCTCCGGCAGATCCAGACAGAGTTGCGCATGAAGATCGAAAAAGACCGCGTTGTCCGCTTCCACTACACCGTCTCCGAGGCCGGCCAGGCGCCGATCGAATCGTCCAAGGACCGCGGCGAGCCGCTGGCGATCCTGATCGGCCACGGCAACATCATCCCGGGCCTGGAAAACGCCATGATGGACAAGGAAGCCGGCGCAACCTTCGACGTCGACGTCAAGGCGGCCGATGCCTACGGCGAGCGCCGTGATGGCCTGTCCCAGCGCGTGCCGAAGAAGCACTTCGGTACCGCCAAGCTGGTCCCGGGCCAGCAGGTCGTGCTGCAGACCAACTTCGGCCCGCGCGCCGTGACCGTGCAGAAGGTCGGCATGAGCGTGGTCGACGTCGACCTGAACCACCCGATGGCCGGCAAGGACCTGCATTTCGACGTCGAGATCGTCGACGTGCGCGAAGCCGGCAAGGAAGAGCTCGAACACGGCCACGTCCACGGCGACGGCGGTCACCAGCACTGATCGCCTTGCGATCGTGATGGCAGCAACGGCCCGCTTCGGCGGGCCGTTGCGTATGTGGAACAAGATGAGGCCATCCATGGCCTGCAGGCCGGCGGCATAATGACGGACCTGCACGCCGGATGCCCCGTGAACACCGCTTCCCCTTCCCTGCAACCGGTGGCTTCCGGCGAACGCATCGCCCTCCTGGACATACTGCGTGGGTTTGCCCTGCTGGGCATCCTGCTGATGAACATCGAGGCCCTCAGCGGGCCGCTGGACCTGGCCTTCACCGGCATCGACGTGCATTGGCAGGGCATCGACTACTGGGCCGATGCCTTCGTCTATGTGTTCGTGCAGGGGAAATTCTTCACCCTGTTCTCGCTGTTGTTCGGTGCGGGCTTTGCGGTGATGGCCCAGCGTGCTGAAACGGCGGGTCGCCCGTTCACGCCGTTCTATCTGCGTCGCAGCGCCGGGCTGCTGCTGATCGGCCTGTGCCACGCGCTGCTGGTCTGGTCGGGCGACATCCTGGTGCTGTATGCACTGGCCTCGCTGCCGTTGCTGGCCTGCCGCGAAGCACCGCGCAGCTGGCTGCCGTGGATGGGTCTGCTGGTGTATGCACTGGGTGTCGCGCTGATGCTGCTGGTCGGCGCGATGGTGTCGATGGCTACCCCGCAGGACCTGCAGAAGATGCTGGTCGATGCGCAGCAGGGCATCGACCAGCAACGTCTGGTGTACGGCCAGGGCGATTGGATGCAGGCCAACGTGCAGCGCCTGCATGAGTTCGGCGCGTCGCTGGGTGGCATGTTCATTTCCGGACCCGAAGTGCTGGGCATGTTCCTGCTGGGTGCCTGGTTCGCTGGCAGCGGCGCATTGACCGCGCCGGAACGTTTCCCCCGGTTGTATGCCGGCCTGCGCTGGGTCGCGTTGCCTCTGGGCCTGCTGGTCACCCTGGCGGGTGTGTTGTGGAAGCCCTATCTGGCCCCGGGTGTCTATGACCTGCCGACCACCTCGGCAATGGCGCTGGTGGCCGTGGGCGGCGTGCCGATGTGCCTGGGCTACCTGGCCTGGATCGTGCACTGGCGTGCGCGCATGGGCTGGCTGGCGCCAGTCGGCCGGATGGCGCTGACCCATTACCTTGGTCAATCGGTGGTCTGTACGTTGCTGTTCTATCACTACGGGCTGGGGTGGTTCGATGCAGTACCGCGTGCCTGGCAGCTGCTGTTCGCCTTGCTGCTGTTCGCTGCACAGGTAAGCCTCAGCCATCTGTGGCTGCGTCGTTTCCGCTTCGGTCCGATGGAATGGCTGTGGCGTGCGATGACGTACCAGCAATGGCCAGCGATGCGCCGTGGGGCTGGGCAGCGGTGATCGATGCAGGGCGCGCGCCTGGCGATCTGCATGGCTGCGTGCATCGTCAAGCACGCCATTGCACACCCTCACGTCTGCCCTGCAGCGGGTCATGGCATGCTCGCAGCAGCATGAGCGCCTGCGTCAGCCAGCTGCCCGTCGATCTTTTCTGCGGGCGCGCGCCCGCCATCGATCCTGTTCCCTGTCGACCCGAGCGATTCCGATGAACACTCCCTCTTATGACTACGATCTGATCGTCCTTGGCGGCGGTTCCGCTGGCCTGGCCGGCGCCATCCGCGCCGCGCAGCATGGCAAGCGTGTTGCCCTGCTGGAGCCAGGTGAACTGGGCGGTACCTGCGTGAATGTAGGGTGCGTGCCGAAGAAGGCGATGTGGTTGGCGGCCGACCTGGCCGAGCGCATCGGCCTGGCCAGCGCGATGGGCTTCGACGTGGAGGCGCGTCCGGCGCTGTCGTGGAAGGAGCTGGTGATCCATCGCCAGTCCTACATCAGCAACATCCACACCAGTTATCACAAGCGCCTGGATGAAACCGGCGTGGTGCGCATTCCTGCCCGTGGCCATCTGCTGGATGCGCACACGGTGGCGTGCAGTGATGGCGTGCAGTACAGCGCTGCGCAGATCCTCATCGCCACCGGGGCGCATCCGCAGCGGCCCGACATTCCCGGCGCCGAACTGGGCCTGGTGTCCGACGATTTCTTCGACCTGCGTGCAGCACCGGCCGACGTCGCCATCATCGGCGGCGGCTACATCGCGGTGGAACTTGCCGGGCTGTTGCAGGCGCTGGGCAGCAGGGTGAGCCTGCTGGTGCGTGGCAGTCGCCTGCTGGAGCGCTTCGACTACGAGCTGACCGCGCAGCTGGCCGAGAACCTGCGCCAGCAGGGTGTCCGCATCCACTTCGATTATCGTCTGCGCGAGTTGACGCGCGACGGCGAACGCGTGCGTGCCTTCGGTCACGACGGCCCGATCGACAGCGTGTTCGACGCCGTCTTCTTCGCTACCGGCCGGCGCGGCAACAGCAAGGATCTCGGCCTGGAGGCGCTCGGTATAGGCATCGGCGAACACCAGCAGGTAGAGGTGGACGAGTGGCAGACCACGGCCGTGCCGAGCGTGCATGCGGTCGGTGACATCGCCGGCAAGGTCGGGCTGACGCCGGTTGCCGTGGCTGCATCGCGCCGTCTGATGGATCGCCTGTTTGGTGGCCGCCCGGACGCGAAGATGGATTACGACAACGTGGCCAGCGTGGTGTTCTCGCACCCGCCGCTCGGCGCAGTGGGCATGAGCGAGGAAGATGCACGTGCGCGCTTCGACCAGGTGACGGTGTACCACAGCCGTTTCCGGCCGATGCTGCAGGCGCTGGCCAACGGCACCCAGCGCAGCCTGTTCAAGATGGTCTGTGCCGGCCCGGAGGAGCGTGTGGTCGGCATACACCTGCTCGGCGAAGCGGCCGACGAGATCCTGCAAGGTTTCGCGGTGGCGGTGAAGATGGGCGCGACCAAGGCCCAGTTCGACGACACGGTGGCAATTCACCCGACGTCTGCTGAAGAAGTGGTGTTGATGCGCTGAGCCGACACTCACGGTAGTGCCGGCCGCTGGCCGGCAACCTCAACAGCAACAGCCGAAGCAACAGCAACCGAAGCAACAGCAACAACAACAGCGTGCTTCCTGTGGGATGGCGGGGTGGGTCCGGTTGCGGGGACGCCGTAAACCCGTCCTTGGGGGCTTGGCCGCGGCATCCATGCCGCGGACACCCCCGCAACCGGACCCATCCCGCCTTCGACAGATTGCTGCGATCTGTCGGACCGGCGTTCTGTGTTGCTGTTGGTAGGTGTCGACCTTGGTCGACACATGGATCCACGCCATGCGTGGATCAGGAATTGCAGTGGGCATGAACGGAAATCGGATCGTTCGCCCGGAGGTGCCATGAGACAATTGGAAGCTATCCGGCTCCTTCCAGTCGCCCGTGCGGCCCGTCTTCTTCCTGATGTCTACCTCTTCCCCCCGCATCGCCACCACGTCCCCGCGTATTGCTCTGGGCGGCATCGGCCTGGCTGCGATCGGCGCCATTGCCGCTTCGGGCAAGGCGATCATCGTCAAGCTGGGGCTGCGCCATGGCGTGGATGCCACCACGCTGCTGGCGCTGCGCATGCTGATGGCGCTGCCCCTGTTCGCGCTGATGGCGGTGTGGGCGTCGCGCCGTGCGGAGCGATTGTCCTGGGCTGACCGCGCACGCGTGCTGTGGCTCGGCTTCACTGGTTACTACCTGTCCAGCCTGCTGGATTTCCAGGGCCTGCAGTACATCAGCGTGACCCTGGAACGGTTGATCCTGTACTTGAACCCGACCCTGGTGCTGCTCATCAACGTGCTGCTGGCGCGGCAGCGGCCGGGTCGATGGCAGATCGGTGCGCTGGTGCTCAGCTATCTCGGCGTGCTGATCGCGTTCGGCCATGACCTGCAGCGCGAAGGTGGGCAGATCATTCTCGGCAGCCTGCTGGTGCTGGGCAGCGCGCTCAGCTACGCGCTCTATCTGTTCGGCAGCGGCCAGGTGGTCGCCCGTATCGGCGCGGTGCGTCTGACCGCCTACGCCAGCTGCGTGGCCAGCGTGCTGGTGCTGCTGCATTTCACCATCACCCATCCACTGCCGTTGCTGTGGCAGGCACCCGCTGCAGTGCAGTGGCTGTCGCTGATCAATGCGACGGTCTGCACCGTGCTGCCAGTGCTGGCCATCATGCTGGCGGTGCAGCGCGTCGGCTCGTCGCTGGCCGCGCAGGTGGGTATGCTGGGCCCGGTTTCCACCATCGTGATGAGCCTATGGCTGCTCGACGAACCGATGGGGCCGGCGCAGATCGCCGGCACCGTGCTGGTCCTGCTCGGCGTACTGCTGGTGACGCGGCTGCGCCGCTGACGCCGGAGCAGGCGCGTGCGCGCATCCTGGCGGTGATACATGCGATTCCGCCGGGACAGGTGATGGGCTACGGCCAGGTCGCGATGCGCGCGGGCCTGCCCGGACGCGCCCGGCTGACCGCGCGCATTCTCGGCCAGAACGAGGATCCGTCGCTGCCCTGGCACCGCGTGCTGCGCTCGGATGGGCGCATCGCCATGGCCGAAGGTTCGACCGGCTGGCGCGAGCAGTCGCAGCGGTTGCGTGCCGAGGGTGTCGTCGTGGAAAACGGTCGGGTGCGGATGCCCGCGGCCGACCCGGCGGCGGCGCTGGATGCGGCCGTATGGGGTCCGGGCTGATCGCTGCCTGCGACTGAACGGGCGAGCGTCCGCTCTGGTCAAAAAGGGCCGATGCTGCGGCTATGATGGAGACCGTTCCATGCCGGTGTCCCCATGTTCCCGCGACTGCCAACCGTCACCAAGGCCCTGTTGATCGCCAACGCGATCCTGTTCCTGCTGCAGCAGCCGTTCCTGCTCGGCATGCAGACCTTCGAGCCGTTCATGCTGCAGCCGCTGCAGCAGGGCTTCGATGCGTTCTCGCCGGGCGGCAACTTCCAGCCCTGGCAGCTGCTGACCTACGGCTTCCTGCATGGCAGCTTCTTCCATCTGTTCTTCAACATGCTGGCCGTTTTCATGTTCGGTGCGCCGCTGGAGCAGACCTGGGGCGAGAAGCGCTTCCTGATCTATTACCTGGTGTGCGTGGTCGGCGCCGGCCTGTGCCAGTTGCTGGTCGGCACGATGCTCGACAATCCGGCCACGGTGCTGGGCGCTTCCGGTGGTGTGTTCGGCCTGCTGCTGGCTTACGGCATGCTGTTCCCCAACCAGCGGGTGATGCTGCTGTTCCCGCCGATTCCGATGAAGGCGCGTACGTTCGTGATCCTGTTCGGCGTGGGCGAGCTGGTGCTGGGCATGACCGGCTGGCAGCCGGGCGTGGCCCATTTCGCGCACCTGGGCGGCATGCTGTTCGGCTGGCTGCTGATCCGCTACTGGCGCGGCCAATCGCCGTTCAACAAGCGTCGCCCCCCCGGCCCGCCGAAGCGCCCGAACCATCTGCGCAGCGTGAAGTGAGGCGCTACGCGCCTCGTTTCACGCGGGTAGGTGCCAACCTTGGTTGGCACGCCTTGGAAAGGATCATTTGACGCCGGTAGATGCCAACCTCGGTTGGCACTCACCTCTGCCACGTTGTGCCTACCAACAGCAGGTAATGCAGGCGGCGGGTTGTACCCACATCCACGCATGGCGTGGATCTACTGGTCCTGCAGCACCACCTGCGCCGCATTGTGCCCGGGCGCACCGGTCACCCCGCCGCCCGGATGCGTACCCGCGCCGCACAGGTACAGGCCGGGCAGGGCGCCGCGATAGCCGGCCTGGCCGACCATCGGCCGTGCCGAGAACAGCTGGTTGGCGCTGAGCGCGCCGTGGAAAATGTCGCCGCCGATCAGCCCGAACGTCCGTTCCAGGTCCAAGGGTGAAAGTGCCTGTCGACCGAGCACGCTGTCGGCGAAGCCAGGGGCGTAGTGATCGACGGTAGCGATCATCAGGTCGGCGACGGTATCGCGATGGTCATCCCAGTGACGGCCATCGGGCAGCTCCGGCGCCACGTGCTGGCAGAACAGGCTCGCCACATGCTGCCCGGGGGGCGCCAGCGAGTCGTCCAGCGTGCTCGGAATCAGCATCTCCACGATCGGCTCGCGCGACCAGCCATCGCGGCGTGCATCGAGCCAGGCACGGTCCATGTAATCCAGGCTGGGCGCCATGATGATGCCGGCACTGAGGTGGTCGCCAGGGCCGGGCAGGGCGCGGAAATCCGGCAGTCGCGACAGCGCCACGTTCATCCGGAACGTGCCCGAGCCGCAGCGCCAGTTCGCCATGCGTTCGCGGGTGGTGGCGGGAACCTGCGCAGGCTGCAGCAGCTGTTCGTACAGCAGCTTCGGATTGACGTTGGCCACCACGGCACTTGCGCGCAGGCTCTCGCCGCCGGACAACGCGACGCCGACCACGCGTCCGTCTTCAACCAGCAGCCTCTGCACACCGGCATCGACACGCAGCTCAGCACCCGCCGCACGCGCGGATGCGGCGATGGCCTGACTGATCGCTCCCATGCCACCGATGGCGTGGCCCCAGGCGCCCTTGACCCCGTTGCACTGGCCAAACACGTGATGCAGCAGAACGTAGGCGCTGCCGGGCGTGTAGGGGCTGGCGTAGTTGCCAACAATGCCATCGAAACCGAACAAGGCCTTGATCGGCTCGCTCTCGAACCAGCGGTCCAGGTACTCGGCGGCCGACAGCGTGAACAGATCCAGCAGTTCCTGCCGCAATGCCGGATCAAGTGCGGCCAGCTCGCGCCCCAGCCGGCCCATCTGCCACAGCGCGGGCAGCGCGCGCCAGCCAGCTGTCACCCCGAGGTCGGGCGGCGGACGCAGCGCCCAGTCACGCAGCACGTCGGCAAATACTTCCAGACGCGCTTCATAGGCGGGCAGCGCCTGCGCATCGCGCTCGGAAAATTTCGCCACTTCCGCCTGGGTGCGGCCCGGTGCAGACAGCAGGTAGCGACCATCGGGCAACGGCAGGAAGTTGTTGGCCGGCCGCGCGACGATGCGCAGCCCGTGCGCATGCAGCTGCAGTTCCTCGATCACCTTCGGCTGCAGCAGCGACACCGTGTACGAGGCCACCGAGTTGCGGAAGCCGGGGTGGAATTCCTCGGTGACCGCCGCACCGCCGAGTACACCGCGGCGCTCCAGCACCAGCACCCGTTGCCCCGCGCGCGCCAGATACGCCGCACACACCAGCCCGTTGTGGCCGCCGCCAACGATGATCGTGTCCAACGTCGTCATGCGTTGCGGATCGCTGCTTCGATGGTGGCGATGTCGATCTTCTTCATCGGCATCATCGCATTGAAGGCGCGCTTGGCCAGCGCCTTGTCCTTGCTGGTCACCGCTTCGATCAGCATGCGTGGGCTGATCTGCCAGGAGATGCCCCAGCGATCCTTGCACCAGCCGCATTGGCTCTCCTGGCCACCGTTGCCGACGATGGCATTCCACAGGCGATCGGTCTCGGCCTGGTCCTCGGTGGAAATCTGGAACGAGAACGCTTCGCTGTGCTTGAAGGTCGGGCCGCCATTGAGGCCGACACAGGGGACAGCGCAGACCGTGAACTCGACGGTGAGGACGTCACCCTGCTTGCCGTCGGGGAAGTCGCCTGGCGCGTGATGCACGGCGATTACTTCACTGTCGGGAAATGTCTTTGCGTAGAACGAGGCGGCCTCGAGGGCACCGCTGTCGTACCAGACGCAGATGGTGTTCTTGTGAGCCATGGCGGGGCTCCGCAGTGGACGAAGGCGCAGCGATAGCATGGGTCGTGTTAATGCCGGATCGTGCTGCACTGCGGGAGCTGGCGGCGTCGCGCTACCATGGCTGGACGACACGACAGGGACGATGCGTGAAGATCCTGATTCTGGGTGGATATGGGGTGTTCGGGGGGCGTTTGGTCCGCTTGCTCGCGGACCTGCCGATGCTGGAACTGCTGATCGGTGGCCGCAACCTGGCGGCGGCGCAGGCCTTCTGCGCAGGCTATGTCGGGCAATCGACGCTGCGCCCACTGCAGGTTGACCGGCAGCAGCTGGTTGCGGCTTTGCGGGCCGAGCGACCAGACCTGGTAGTCGATGCCTCCGGTCCTTTCCAGGACTACGGTGAACACCGCTATGGCGCGATCGAAGCCTGCATCGCCGCCGGCATTGATTATCTGGACTTCGCCGATGCGGCGGACTTCGTATTCGGCGTTTCGCAGTACGACGCGCAGGCCAGGGCGGCCGGCATCTACGTGCTGTCGGGCGTCAGCAGCTTCCCGGTATTGACCGCGGCGGTGCTGCGCGAGATGGCCACGCACATGGACATCGTCAGCGTGGAAGGCGGCATCGCGCCATCACCCTATGCCGGCATTGGTCTGAATGTGATGCGTGCGGTTGTCGGCTATGCCGGTTCGCCGGTGAAGCTGCGTCGCAATGGTCGCGATGGGCACGGTATCGGCCTGGCCGAGAGTCGCCGCTTTACCGTCGCGGTGCCGGGCCGGCTGCCGCTGCGCAACCTGCATTTCTCGTTGGTGGATGTGCCCGATCTGCAGGTGCTGCCCCCCGAACATCCGTCGATGACCGACATCTGGATGGGGGCTGGCCCGGTGCCGGAAATCCTGCATCGCGTGCTGAACCTGCTGGCGAAGGCGCGTCTGCACCTGAAACTACCGTCGCTGGAGCCGTGCTCGCGGTTGTTCTACACCGTACTGAACCTGATGAAGTTCGGCGAACATCGTGGTGGCATGATCGTACGTGCGGTGGGCACCCGCGATGGCGCGCGCGTCGAACAGAGCTGGCACCTGCTGGCCGAGGCCGATGACGGCCCGTACATTCCGTCGATGGCGATCGAGGCGGTGATCCGCAAGCAGTTGGCTGGTGATCGGCCGGCACCGGGTGCGCGTGCGGCCACGCATGCGCTGGAACTGTCCGACTACGACCGGCTGTTCGAAGGGCGCACGATCCATACCGGTTTCCGCCGTGACATGCCGGGTGCCAGCCTGTACCAGCGCGTGCTGGGCAGTGCATACGCGCAACTGCCGGTCAGCGTACAGGCGTTGCACGCACCGTCTGCAGCCAAGCGCTGGAGCGGCACGGCATCGGTCGAACGTGGTCGCGGACTGCTGTCGCAGTTGCTGGGGAAGGTGTTCGGCTTTCCTGCGACGGGTGACGGTGTGCCGGTCAGTGTGGAGTTCACCCCGGAGGCGGGCGGCGAGCGCTGGACGCGGACCTTTGCCGGCCGTCGTTTCTCTTCGTTGCAGACGCAGGGGCAGGAGCGCAACGAAGCACTGCTGGTCGAGCGTTTTGGCGTGATCTCGGTGGCGTTGGCGTTGTTGGTCCACAACGGGCGGCTGCAACTGGTGCCGCGACGCTGGTCGATCCTGGGCATGCCGTTGCCGCGCGCGCTGATGCCGGGGGACAACAGCTTCGAGTATGAAGTCGACGGGCGATTCGTGTTCGACGTGGAAATTGCCGCACCGCTGGTGGGGCGCATCGTGCATTACCGGGGTGTGCTGGAACCTGGGTGATCTCCTGCGCGAATCAAAAAGGGCGCCCTAGGGCGCCCTTTTCGTTTCCACTATCAGATCACACTCAGCGCCAGACCTTGATCTGCTCGGCGTCGGTACGCTGCATCGGCTGGCCCGGCTTGCAGCTGAAGCTGACGCCGAACGCCGGCAGGTTCGACAGCGGGCCGTTGGTGCGCCAGCGGCCCGGTGCACGGATGTCGGCGGTCAGGCGGCGCGCGGCCTCGTTCGGCGACAGCTGCTGCGGCCACAGCGCGGCCCAGGCGCGGAAGAAGCCCTGCTGCTGTGCCGGCTTGGCCTTCGGCTCCTGCGCGGTGTAGGCGGCCCAGGCCAGTTCCAGGCCGGCGATGTCGGCCAGGTTCTCTTCCTGGGTCAGCGTGCCGTTGACCTTGGCTCCCTTCACGCCGGGGAACTCGTAGGTGCCGTACTGCGTGGCGACACGGGTGCCGAGCAGGGACCATGCGGTCTTGTCGGCCGGCGTCCACCAGCTGCGCAGTTCGCCCTTGGCATCGACCAGCGCACCCTTGGCGTCGATCGCGCGGGTCAGTTCGTGGCCAACCAGGCCGCCGAAGCTGCCGAACTTGTCCGCGGCGTCGGCCTTGGCGTTGAACACCGGGCCCTGCAGAATCGCAGCAGTGACGATCAGCCGGTTCTGCGCCAGGTCATAGGCCAGCGACGGCTGCTGCGGCAGCACGTCCCAGCGGCGGTCGGCGTTGCCCTTGCCGATGCGCTTCATTTCCTCGCGGTGGCGCCAGGTCGAAGCGATCAGCATGTTGCCGCCGAACGAACCACGGCCCATCGGCTGCACGCTGTAGTCCAGGTCGCGCAGCGGGGTGCCGATTTCGATCTTCAACGCGGCCAGCTTGGCCTGCGCTTCGGTCTTGGCCTCGGCGCTCATCCAGCTGTTGTTCTTGACCGCTTCGATCTGCACTTCACGCACCTTGTCGACGATCCATGCCGCCTGGCGGCGGTCTTCGGCGGACAGGTAACGGGCTGCGTATTCGCGGCCGACCATCGGGCCAGCGGCCACGTTGATCGCATCCAACACGCTTTCCCAGCGCTGCGGTGGCAGGGTCTCACCACGCAGCACGCGGCCACGGAATTCGAACTCCGCATCGCGGTACGCCTTGGACAGGTACGGCGCCATCGAGTCACCCACGCGCCAGCGCAGGTAGGCCTTCCACTGGTCCGGCTTGAGCTTGGTGACCATGCCGTCGAGCTGCTTGAACAGCGCCGGATCGGCCAGCGAGACCAGATCATCGTTGACGCCCTGCGCCTTCAGGAACGCATCCAGCTGCAGGTTGCGGTAGCGGCTGTTGAGGTCCTTGGTGGAGATCGGCGCGTAGTTGTTGAACGGGTTGTTGATGCCCGCCAGCGACTGCGCGTTGCGCGCCAGTTCGGTTTCCAGCGCGATCACCGCCTGCGACTCGGCGTCCAGCTTGGCCGCCGGGGTGCCGGTCAGAGCGAGGATCTGCTTGACGTAGTTGCGGTAGCGGCCCATCAACGCGACGGTGTCGGCGTCGGTGCGGGTGTAGAAGGCCGGATCAGGCAGGCCCATGCCGCCCTGCATGAAGTAACCGATGTGGCGGTCCAGTGCCTTCAGGTCCACATCGGGACCGAAGTTGAAGGCCACCGGGATACCGACCTGGTGCAGTGCGGCGATCGATGCCGGAATGTCCTTGGCCTTCTTGATTGCGTTGATGCGGGTCAGCAGCGGTGCGATCGGGTTGGAGCCATCGGCTTCCACGGCCGCTTCGTCCAGGCCGCTGGCCCAGAAGTCGCCCAGCAGCTTCTGCACGTTGCCCTGCGGCGCCTTCATCGAGGCGTCCAGCAGTTCACGCTGTTGCTGCCGGCTGCGGTCGACCAGCTGGCCCAATGCGGTGGCGGCACCGGTCTGCGGCACCGGGTTGGCCTTCAGCCAGCCCGCGTTGGTGGCGTCGTAGAAATCGCTGCACTGCGCACTGACGGCCGGGGCGCGTGCGGCCTTCTTCTTGGCGGCGAACGCATCGTGGGTCGGAACCAGGGTCGCCAGGCTGATGCCCAGGGCGATGGCAAGCGGACGGAAGTTGGGCATGTAGAACGAATCCGTGATGGATTGAGGGCGGGCGAACTATAGCAAGCCGCGCATGGGCACGGGATGCACGCGTCATGGTGCATCTGCCGGGCATGGCCCGGCGCTACCGGATGGGTGGCACGGGCACGGGATGCACGCGTCATGGTTGGCTGCTTTGTGCCATGCGCCGACCAAGGTCGGCCTCCACCCGCGCGAAAAAACAAAGGCCCGGGAAATCCCGGGCCTCTGCAGGCAAACCGTGGCCTCAGCCGTGGCTTACCAGATCACCACCTGCGCGTCGCCGGTGCGCGACATCGGCGTACCCGGCTTGCACTGGAAGGCCGCGGTGAAGGTCGGCAGGTTCGACGGCGCACCGATGGCACGGAACTGCGCCGGCGCGTGCGGGTCGGTCGCCAGGCGGACCTTGGCGTTCTCCGGGGTGTACTTGGTGCGCCACACGGTGGCCCAGTTGAAGAAGAAGCGCTGATCGCGGGTGAAGCCATCGATCTTCGCGTCTTCCTTGCCGGCCGACGCCTTCTGCAGCGCGTCGTAGGCGGTGGCCAGGCCACCCAGGTCGGCGATGTTCTCGCCCAGGGTCAGATTGCCGTTCACGGCCTGGCCGTCGACCTTGTACTGGTCGAACTGCTTGACCAGCTTGCCGGTCAGGCCAGCGAAGTTCTTCGAATCGCCTTCGGTCCACCAGTTCTCGAAGTTGCCGGTCGGCCCGAAGCGGCTGCCCTGGTCGTCGTAACCGTGGGTCATTTCGTGGCCGATGACCGCACCGATACCGCCGTAGTTCAGCGCGTCGTCGGCCTTGGCATCGAAGAACGGCGGCTGCAGGATGGCGGCCGGGAACACGATCTCGTTCTGCAGCGGGTTGTAGTAGGCATTGACCGTCTGCGGGGTCATGCCCCACTCGGTCTTGTCCACCGGCTTGCCGATCTTGGACAGGTTGTACTGGTAGTTGAACGCGGTGGCCGCGCGCACGTTGCCCAGGTAGCTGTCGCGGTTGGTCTGCAGGCCCGACCAGTCACGCCACTTGTCCGGGTAGCCGATCTTCGGAGTGAAGGTTTCCCACTTGGCGATGGCCTTGGCCTTGGTCTCTTCGCTCATCCAGGACAGGCCCTGGATGCGTTCCTTCAGCGAAGCGGCCAGGTTCTTCACCAGCTCTTCCATCTTCGCCTTGGCTTCCGGCGAGAAGGCGACCTTCACGTACAGCTGGCCGAAGGCTTCGCCGGCGTCGCTCTCGATGGTGCCCAGCACGCGCTTCCAGCGCGGCTTCTGTTCCTTCTGGCCATTGAGGGTCTTGCCGTAGAACTCGTAGCTTTCCTGCACGAAGGCATCAGCCAGGTATGGCGCGGCGCTGTCCACGGTGTGGAAGCGCAGGTAGGCGCGCCACACCGACGGATCGGTGTCGCCCAGCGCCTTGCTCACTTCCTGGTGGAAGGCCGGGATGGCCAGCGAGAACTTCTCCGGCGCGGCCACGTTCTGCGACTTGAAGAACTCGGTCCAGCTGAAGTTCGGGGTCAGCGCATCGGCTTCGGCCAGGCTGACCGGGTGGTAGTACAGCGAGACATCGCGCGACAGCTCGACGCTGGACTTGGAGGCCTTGGCCAGGCGGGTCTCGAACTTGACGACTTCTTCAGCCTGCTTGGCAGCATCGGCAGCGGCGACGCCGGACAGCTCCAGCACCTTCGCCACGTGGGCCTGGTAGGCCTTCAGCTTGTCTGCCTTGGACGCGTCGGTATAGAAGGTCTTGTCCGGCAGGCCCAGGCCGCCCTGGCTGGCGTAGGCCATGTTCACGGCCGAGTTCTTGAAGTCGGCTTCGGCGCCGAAGCCGAACAGCACGTTCTCGCCCTTGGCGGCGCTGGTGCGCAGGTAGTTGGCGATGGCCGCCTTGTCCTGCAGGCCATCAATCGCAGCCAGGTCGGCCTTCAGCGGCTCGATGCCCTGGGCGTTGACCTTGGCTTCGTCCATGCCGGTGGCCCACAGGTCGCCGACGATCTTCTCGATGCCGGCCGGGTTCTTGACCTGCGCGACCTGCTCGGCCAGCTGGTGCTGCACGGCCACCGAACGCTCGTCGAGGATGGTGAAGGCGCCCCAGCTGGTGCGGTCGCCCGGAATCTCGTTGGCGGCCAGCCACTTGCCGTTGACGTAGTCACCGAAGGCGTTGCAGGCGTCCAGGTTGCTGTCCAGATCGCTGGCCTGGAAGGCGTTGTAGGCCGGCAGCTTGCTCTCGTCGAGCTTGTAGGTGGTGGCGGCGTCGGCGGCGGCCGGCGTGGAGGCGGTGGCATCCTTTGCCGGGGTTTCGTTCTTGCCGCAGCCGACCAGCGCGGCCGAAACGGCCAGGGTCAGCAGCACGATCTTGGGAGTACGGGTCACTTGAATGGCCTCCAGGCCGAGTGAGTCAGGGAAGGGCCGTGGTGACGGCCGTGGGCCGAACAATACGCCGCCGGCCCGCACTGCAAGGGTGTCGAAGGTCATGGCCGGGCGCAAGGGGGCCTTGCCGGCACCGGAAAAAGACAGACCCGGCAAAAGCCGGGTCTGTCGGGGTACTGCATGTGTTGCTGGATCAGAACTTGTAGGTAGCGCCCATGTACATGTAGCGACCGATGTTGTCGTACATCGCCGAACCGACGTCGGAGCCGAAGTAGTTCACCGGCGGATCCTTGTCGAAGGCGTTGTCCACGCCCAGGTAGACGTCGATCTTGTCGCCCGGGAAGCGGTAGCCGAACTGGAAGTTGTGGTAGACGTACGAGCCATTGCGGATCGGGCTGGTCTGGCCCGGGTTGGCCTGGTAGCTCTTCGGCTGCACGCGCAGGTTGCTGCTCACGTAGTTCAGGTCCCACGACGCACGCCACTGACCCAGCGAGTACTTGGTCTGCAGCGAACCGCGCCAGCGCGGGTCGGTCACCCAGGTGACGTTCTCGTCGTACTCGGTCGGGAAGTCCTGGAAGGCCCATTCACGCGACTGCAGCAGGCGGGTACCGACCAGGCGGATCACCGTGTCACCCTCGGCCAGCTTGAAGCGGTAGTCCATTTCGAGGTCGACGCCGACGCGACGCGAACGAGCCAGGTTTTCGTTCAGCGCAACCCAACGGCTGATCGAATGTTCCGGGAAGGTCCGGCCGCCCGCATCGGTCTTGCCACCGACCGGTGCGCGCTCGATGAAGCCGCAGAAGCTGTTGTTGATGCCGCCCGGAGAATCCACGCAGCGGGTGGCATTGGTCTGTGCGGTCACTGCACCGATGGCGTCCTTCAGGCTGATCCACCAGTAGTCCACGGACATGCCGAAGCCCTGCAGGAAATCGGGCTGCCAGACCAGGCCATAGGTGAAGCTGCGCGCGCGTTCCGGCTTCAGGTTCGGGTTGCCGCCGCTGACGCCCGGGCGGGTTGCGGTGTAGGTGTCGACCCAGCCCACCGGCACGCCCAGCGCCGAGCAGTTGGCCTGGCGCAGGGCCGGATCAGCTGCGGTGTTGGGACGGTTGGAATTGGTGGCCAGGTAGTTGCAGGGATCGTTGACGGTGGCGAAGTTCTCGCTCTGCGGGTTGTACAGTTCGCCGATGCTCGGCGCACGCACAGCCTGCGACAGGGTGCCGCGGGCACGCAGGGACGGAATGATCGTCCAGTCCAGGCCGACCTTCCAGGTGGTGGTCTTGCCGATGCTGCTGTAATCGGACCAGCGACCTGCCGCATCCATGGTCAGGTTGTAGATGCCCGGGATGTCGGCCAGCAGCGGCACGGTGGCTTCGACGAACGCCTCGCGCACGTCGTACTTGCCCATGCGGTTGGGGATCGCGTTGAGGAAGGTCAGGCCCTGGGCTGCCAGCGGATCGGTGATTTCGCGGCTCTTCTCGCGGCGGTATTCCACGCCACCGGCCACGCCGACGTCGCCGGCCGGCAGGCTGAACAGCGAGGCGTTGGCCAGCGAGGCGCTGAACACCGACTGCTGCAGGCGCGAATAGTTGAACGACTTGACGTTCATCCAGTCGCGTGCCGCCTGGGTCACCGCGCCATTGCCGAACACCGAGAACGGCACGCAGCCTTCGCGGGCGAACTGCGAGTACACGCGGTTGCCGTTGTTGGGGTTGGTCGCGTTCGGGTTCAGCGTGGTGCGGCAGACGATCTGGCCGGTGGACGGATCGACCACGGTGTCCAGGCCGGCCTGCCAACGCTCATTGATGCGGTTGTTGAGGTTCCAGCGCTTGACTTCGCTCTGGCCCCAGTTGCCGTACACGTCGTAGGTCCAGTTCTCGGTCAGGTTGCCCTCGACGCCGAGCACGAAGCGCTGGGTGTTGCGCTCCACGTGCTCGCCACGCTGGCCGGCATCGACGTTGAAGCGGCTCAGGGTCAACTGGCTGGCGCCGTTGGCGGCCATCAGCGCGCGCAGCTGCGGCGAAACGTAGGCATTGTCGCGCTGGATGCGCAGGGTCTGGTCGAACGACGGCTGCGCCAGGAAGTCCGACACGGTCTCGGTGTACTTGCCTTCGAAATACAGGCGATGGTTGTCGGTCAGATCGAAGTTGACGACCGTATTGACGCTCTTGCGGTCGAAGCCGGGCTGCAGATCGGCCACCGAGTTGAGATCGGCGAAGTCGCAGTTGACGCAGCTGGTGGTGCTCGGCATCACGCCGTCATAGCGCTGCGGGCGATAGGTGCCGTCCGGATTGAACTGGTAACGGTTGCCCCAGGTTGCCTTGTTGTTGGGCGAGAACGCACCCAGCGTGAAGGTGCCGCCGAAGGAGATCGAATGGTTGCCGCCCGGGCCGCTGAGGACGGTCTGCGGATTGCTTTCGTTGGAGGGCTTGGTCGGGTCGTAGTTCGGGTTCGGCACCGACACCAGGAATTCGTTGCCGATCGCGCGGTCGCTGCGGACAAAGCGGTCCTGCTTGCTGTATTCCAGTGCGATCGCCGCGCTGCCGCGGCCATTGGCGAAGTCGGTACCGGCCGAGGCGCTGATGAAGGAGCGGTTGAAGCCGCCCTCACTGGCCATGCCGGTCTGGGCGCGCACTTCGGCACCGTCGAACGACTTCTTCATGATGAAGTTGACGACGCCGGCCACGGCATCGGCGCCATACACGGCCGAGGCACCACCGGTGATGACTTCAACGCGTTCGATCCACTCGACCGGGATCGTGTTGACGTCCACCGCCGAGGAGCCGGAGGTCGCGCCGACATGGCGGCGACCATTGACCAGCACCAGCGTACGCGAGGTGCCCATGCCGCGCAGGTCCATCAGGCCCACGCCGGCAGTGCCGATGAAGCGGGTGGAATTGCCCAGCGTGTAGGTCGGGCTCAGCGCCGGCAGGCGCGCCATCAGGTCGCCGATGTTGTTGGCGCCGGTGGCGCGGATTTCTTCGGCGGTAATGGCGGTGACCGGCGAGGGGGTCACGAAGCCGGTACGCGCGATGCGCGAGCCGGTCACGCTGACGCGGTCCAGGTCGATCGGGTTGCTGCCGGAGCTGGCCTCCTGGGCCAGGGCCGGGGCCGCGGCGGCCATCATCAGGCCGGCGAGCAGAGCGTTGGTCAGCGGGTGGCGACCGGGCGTGCGGTGGTGCGTCATCGAGTGAATCCCCCTAATGGACAGAGAACGCTCGCCTCCATGCGATTGTTATGTTGATGTTCATGTGTCGTCCTGACTTGACCCGAACGTAACACGCGCTTAACGGGAATTGCATGGTTCCGTCACACATTGATACGGCGCATCCTCATTTGCTGAATTAAATTGCAACAAATACAGCTACTTGGTCTCAGTTGTGACGATCGCTTGGTCTTTGTTCTGTTGATTATGAATGGGGTGTTAAGTTCCATTTTGCGCAAGTTGGCGGTTGGCGGGACGCAAAAAGCCCCGGGACGAAGTCCGCGGGGCTGTTGCACTGATGGAGTTCAGGCGGCGTTGCTTGCGTCGGTGTGCCGACTTGGGTCGCCAACCCAGGTGCGGCGATCAGGGTTTGACCGGGCCGTCCTGCAATGTGGGCATCTCGTTGCCGGCATCCGGTTCCGGGACATCCTGCAGCGGCTTCACCTCGGGAATGCGCGAGCCCTTGGCGTCCTTCTGGAGTTGCTGGACATCGCCGACGTCGACCGAGGCGATGCGCGGCTTTTTCCAGACAGAGTCGTGCCAGGCCTGGTAGCGCTCAGGGTCCCAGTAGCGTTCGTCGTAGAACTTGGAGCCATCGATTTCCTGCGGGCCGGCCGGCCCCGGCACGATGATGCGCAGGTTGCCGGTGAAGCCGGTGCGGCTGCCGGTGGCTGCGCGTCGTTCGCGGCGCAGGACCGTGGCGATGCGGGGCTGGGCCGCCGCGTCGCCATAGCGGGCGTAGATCGCTTCGCCCTCGTTCAACGCGCGCTCGCGCTCTTCCGGCGCCAATTGGTTCCAGTAGCGTTCGCGGAGTTCCAGGAACCCTCCATACCCCCGCTCAGCGGCCAGGTCCATCCACGCATAGGCCAGCGCACGGTCCTGCGTAGTGCCGTCGCCGTTCCACAGCATCTCGGCCACCATCGCCTGCGAGGGCTTGTCTGCGTACTGCGAGGCATATTGGAAAAACCGCAGGGCGTCGGCGCGCTTGCCGGCCTTGTACTTCTCAAGGGCCAGCAGGCGGAAGCGCAGGTCCGGATGGCCGTTGAGGAAGCCTGCGGTGATCATCAGCTTGTCCTGGGTGGGATCCGGCGCTGCCGGGTCCTGCGCCAGCGAGGTGCTCGACACCAGCAACCCTGCGAGCAGGGCACCGGTCGCCAACCATTGCGGATATCTCATTTGCATGTTCCATGTCGCATCGTAGGGGCCGGACGGGGGGGGCGCCCGGCACTGCCAGGTTCAGGGGCTGGAGGGCGGGCTGCTTCCAGCACCGATATGGCGGTCGAAGAACTTCAACATTTCCGTGTACAGGTTCACCCGCGCGTCCTCGCCGTAAAACCCATGCATTTCGCCACTCTGGATGATCATGCCTTCTGGCTTGTTGCCGGCGGCGATCAGCGCCTTGTTCATCATCTCCGTCTGTTCCGGCACCGCACGCACGTCACGCGCGCCAGCGGCCAGATAGACCGGGATCTTCACCTCTGCCGCACGCAGGGCCGGCGAGGCGCGGTTCCAGTCGGCACGGTCGGTGCCATGGGTGCGGCGCAGGTAGCGCAGGCCCGAGTCGCGCTGCGGGATGTCGCCCTTCTTGAACAACATGTCCACGTCGTACACGCCGACGTAGCCGAAGGCGCACTTGAACAGACCCGGCTCGCGGATGGGTGCCATCAGCGCCGAGTAGCCACCGAAGCTGCCGCCATAGATGCAGATGCGGTCGCGGTTGACGTAGCCGTTGTCGATCGCCCAGTGCGTAGCTTGCAGAATGTCGTTCTGGATGCCTTGGTCCCACTGCTGGTGGCCGGCATCTTCGAAGGCCTTGCCATAGCCTGAAGATCCGCGGAAATTGACCTGCAGCGTGGCATAGCCACGGTTGGCGAACAGCTGGGCTTCGGGGTTGAATCCCCAGTTGTCGCGCGGACCGATGGGGCCGCCATGCGGATTGACCACCAGGGGCAGGTTCTTGCCGTTGGAGCCGTTGGGCAGGGTGAGGTAGCCGAACACCTTGCGGCCGTCGCGGGTGGTGATGCTGAACGGCTTGATCGACGCCATGTTCTTCTTGTCGATCTGCGGACGGCGGGACATCAGGAAGCGGGCCTTGCCGGTATCGCGGTCGTACAGATACAGCTCGCCAGGGTTGCTGTCGCTATACACGCTGACGATGATCTTGCGGCCGTCCTGGGTGTAGCTGGAGAAATCGACCATCTGACCGTCGAAGGCAGCCGCCAGCGAGCCATACAGTTCGGCATCGGGGTGGTCTTCATTGATCAGCTTCACCGCAGGCGCACCGGCCTCGGTGACCACGCCGATCAGCGTGCTTTCGTCGGTCGACCAGATGTAGTTGGAGACTTCGGCAACCGGGTCCTGGAACAGCGGCTTGAAGGCGCCGCTGGCGGTGTCGAGCACGCCGACCGCGGCCGGTGCCTTGCCATCGTTCTCGGTGGCATAGACGGTGCCCGTGTTGGTCGTGGTGATCACATCCAGGTGCTTGCCGTCACTCTTGGAGGCATTGAGCAGGGTCCAGCCGCTGCCATCGCGGCGATAGAGTTCACTGCGCTCCTCGTACTCACCTTCTTCGTTGCGACTGGAACTGCAGATCGCAAAGCGCGGCTCCTTGGCGGCGTCCAGCGCGATGCTGCAGTTTTCCTTCGGTGCGCGGCCCATCGAGGTGCGGCGGCCACTGATGGTATCCAGGCGGACAATCTCGGTATTGCCACCCTCGGCCGAGCGCGCCGAGGTGACCTGCATGATCACGTTCTGATCATCGTTCTTGAGGGTGTCCAGCAGCGAGAAGCGCTCACGGCTGACCTCCTTGCCGCGCTGGGTTGCGTCACGGGTACCGTAGTAGATCAACGGTCGCGCCTGGCTGCCATCGGCATTGACGGCATACCATTCGCCGGTGGACATCGGCGAGGCGTAGCCGCCGAGTTTCTTGACCGCGTTGAACATCAACCGATCGGGGCTGGTCCAGTAGAACGAGCCGATGCTCTTCTTTTCCGGCAATACGTGAACCTTGATCGGCTTGAGGTCACTGGTGCGGATGACGGTCAGTACGTCCTGGTCACCCTGGTCGACGGTAATGGCCAGGTACTCGCCATTGGGCGAGATCTTGACCGAGCCATAGGTGGCGTGGCCGACAAAGTCCTTTACAGCCTGCTGCGGTGCGGCGGCGTGCGCGGACGGAGCGGCCGCCACCATCGCCACTGCAAGGAGCGACAACATGCGCTTCATACGCATTCTCCAGAAGAATAAGGCAATTGAATGCACATCAAAGCGAAGAGCCCGGCAAGCCGGGCTCTTCGATGCGACAGCGAGCGATCAGTTCAGCTTGTACTCGAACTGCACGAAGATCTCACGACCCACCGCGCTGTAGGCGTAGTAGAAGTAAGGATATTCGTTGTAGGTGCTGTCCTTCGGGCGCAGCGTGTCGAAGACGTTGTTCACGTACAGGCCGACAGTGGCCTTGTTGGTGATCTTCTTCTGCACATTGGCGTTCCAGATCACGTACGAGCCGATGCGATCGGTCTCGCCCCAGTTGGGCAGCGAGCCCCAACGGTAGCCGTACACCGATGCAGCCCAGTCGTCACGTTCCCATGCAGCAGTCCAGTTGATGCGGCTGCGGAAGTTGAAGAACTGCATGTGATCACGCACGTTGCGGGTCGGGCTTCCCGGGAACTCCTTGTCTTCCAGCTTCAGCACGTGCGTCCAGTTCAGACCCAGGTCGAAGTCGCCCCAGCGATCGGTGTCGATCTTGTACTTCCAGGCCACGTCCAGGCCCGAGGTCCTCTGCGTGGCCTGGTTGAACGGTACCGAGTGGTAATCGACCACATGCTCGTCTTCGCCGAGCACCGGGTTGATGCCTTCGCGGCCTATCAGGCTGCGGAAGTAGTCGCACGCTGCCGAGGCCCCATCAACCGGCGTTCCGTCGCGGGTCTTGCCCAGGCGGCAGTCCGCTTCGTTGCGCATCAGGTAGCCGAAGGAAATGTCCTTGACTGCACCTTCCAGCTTGATGTTGTAGTAATCCACGCTCAACGACATCTGGTCCATCACGTCCCAGACGAAGCCGACGGTGGACGACTTGCCGGTTTCTTCCTTGAGGTTGCGGTTGCCCTGGCGATCACCCTGCAGACTGTAGTTGTAGTCGGTGCCGACGCCGCACTCATCATTGTTCAGCGGATTCAGGCCATCGCGACGGCACAGGTACTCGTCGGTCACGTTGTTGAGGAAGAAGCCAGACGGCTGCGCGAAGATGTAATGCATATCCGGCGCGCGGAAGCTGGTGGCATGCGTGCCACGCAGCAGCAGGCTCTGGAACGGACGCCATTCCAGGCCAGCCATCCAGGTGGAAGCGGCGTCGACCGAGCTGGCGTCGTCGTACTTGTCATAGCGACCAGCGAGGTTGGCCTTCAACGTGCTGAAGATCGGAATGCTGAACTCCAGGCCCGCGGCGTAACGGCTGCGCTTGCCGCCACCGCCGGTGGCGGTGCGACCCATCGGCGCATCAGTGCCGGTGTAGTCCTGTCGCATGCGATCATCCGGCGAGATGTCGTATTTCTGGTGAGCACCTTCCAGCACGCCGGCCATGGCCAGCGGACCGGCCGGCAGTTCGAAGAGGTCGCCGCTGAGGGTGAAGGTGCCCTGCGTGGACTGCGATTCTGCGGTGCTGGAGTAGGTCTCGCTGAACGCGGCAACCTGATCCGGAGTCAGCGGATTGAGCAGGCGATCGACATTCAGGCGGTAGATCGGCAGCCCATTGGGACGAGTGCCCAGGCGCGGACCGAAGAAGAAGTCACGCACGCGACTTGCGACCGGCCAGTTGAACTTCTGGTCGGCGGTATAGCGCGAGTGCGAGACGGTGGCATCCCAGTCGAAGCGCTCGGCGATGTTGCCACGCAGGCCGAATGCGACGTCAAGCGAGGTCTCGGTGTAGTTGTTCTGTGCGCCCTCGTTGCCCACTTCGCTGGGGGTGAAGAAGCGGTTGATGTTGCCGACGGTGCCGCCGAACTGCGGGTCGTAGTGGCTGGTGATGCCGAGCGAGCCGCCACTCTGGAAGAAGCGGGTAGCACTGGAGATCTTCGCTTCCGAACGACCTGCGCTCAGCTGGCCCCAGGCCTGGATGCCATTGCTGAAATCGAAGGTGCCGTACAGGTAGCCCGACTGCGAGCTGTCGGAGTTGCGTACCGTCTGCGTGGCCGGGTAACCGAAGTAGCCGCAGCGGTTCGGTGCAGCCGCGCTGGGGGTGGACTTGAAGGTTTCGAAATCGGGGAAGCGCCCGCAGATCTCGTCCAGGCCCGGTGCCGGCCACTCGCGGATCGCGCCAGCGCCACGATTGACGGTGAAGCGCACGCCTTCGATGGCGGTCGCATCATCGGGATTGGCCAGCGACGGATCATCGCGATAGGAGTCCATGAACTTGCGCTGGCTTGCGTAGATCGCTTCGCGCTCCATGGCCTCGAAAGCGTACGTCACGCTCCAGTTGCTGCCGGTCTTGCCGCCAACCCACTGCAGCCGGCCGGAATCACCGCCGCCACGGGTGGTGGTACCACCGCGCAGGGTGACGGTATCGCCTTCGAAGTTGGTCTTCATGATCACGTTGACCACGCCGGCCACCGCGTCGGAGCCGTAGATGGCCGACGCGCCGCCGGACAGGATTTCGATGCGGTCGATCGCGGCAGCCGGAATGTTGGCCAGATTGACGGCGTTGGACTGGCTGTTGTACGGCAGCGGGTAGTCAGCTGCACGACGGCCGTTGATCAGCACCAGCTGATAGCCGGGGCCGAGGCCACGGAGGTTCAGGAAGCTGGCGTTCTGGGTGAAGCTGCCGGAGCTCAGTTCGTTCTGCACCGAGCCCGTGAACTGACTCAGGGTGTTCAATGCGTCATAGACGGTGTTGAAGCCCTGCTTTTCGATGTCCTGCGAGGTCACCACAACAACCGGTGCTGGGCCTTCGACCTCGGCGCGCTTGATGCGCGAGCCGGTCACGGTGACCTTGTCCAGCTGGGTGGTGGTGCCGCGGCTGGCAGGCTGTTCCTGTTCGCCCGCGTCCTGGGCGAAGGCGGGAAGGGCAACCGGGAAGACCAGTGCCGAGGCCAGTGCGAAGCTCAGCGGATTGCGGCTGAGCAGCTTCCGATGCGTCATGAGTGAAACCCCCTAGAAATCATTCCATTCGCACGTGGCGTCTGCCCGGAGCTGTGCCGGTGCCTGACATCCTTGTGCCCCTTTAAACGATGATCGAGATCACGCTTACCGGCTTCACAAGCCGATGTCGCGAGATTAACACGGGCTTAACTACCGGAGTCAAGTGTTCATGCGCGCGTCATAAAGACATGATCTGCAAAGAGGGTGGGCGCACTGAATGCTGCTGGGTCTTAGGGCAAGTTGATGATTTATAAGATTTTTCAGTCAGGCGCGGGTTGCCGGGCAAAAAAAGACCCCGCCGAAGCGGGGTCTCAAACGCTGCAGTGCGGGTGGCTTACTTCTTGCCGAACTCGTACTTGGCCTGCACGTAGACCGCACGGCCGTACGGGTTGTAGATGTTGCTGTTGTACGGCGCACCGATGTTGCCGGCGTAGCTGTGGGCCTGGCCGTCGGGCATCTTGTTGAACACGTTGTTGACCATCATCGACAGGGTCAGGTTGTCCATCGCCTGGTAATTCACGCTCAGGTTGTAGGTGGTGTACGAGCCCCACTTGCCGGCCTCGTAACCAGACGGATGCACGTAGTCGTAGCCCTTGCCCAGGTACGCCATGCGGTTGGGCGTCTTGCCGATGTAGTTGAAGTACAGGGTGGTGGTCCACTTGTCCTTCGCCCAGCCCACCGCGCCATCTGCACGCACCTTGGCGTACTGGTCGTAGTTCCACATCGCGTACGGGTCACGCAGCAGGTCCAGGTAATCATCGCCCGGCTGCGGCTGCAGTTCGCGCTTGATCATGTTGGTGTAGTTGCTGGAGAACTGCAGCGCACCGAAGCGGCCGATGTCCTGCACGTACTTGAAGCTGGCCGTCACCGCCTGCAGGTTCTGGCTGGCGATGTTCATCTTCGGCGTGTAGATCTGCTCCAGCTTGCCGGTGCCGTCACGGGTGATCCAGTCGCTCACGTTCTGGCAGCTGGCCGAGGTGTTGTTGGTCTGGCCGTTGCGGCAGTAATACTCGGCCAGCAGCAACTGGTCGGAACTGAGGGTGTTGACCTCGTTCTTGATCTTCCAGTTGTAGTAATCCACCGACACCGACAGGTTGTTGATGGGGGCCCACACGATGCCCGCGTTCCAGACGTCGGCGGTGATCGCTTCCAGGTCGGGGTTGCCGGACTGTTCGCCGAACACCGATTCGTTGCTGTACGGGCAACCCACGGTATCGCTGGGGTTGAAGCCAAGCTGGCCACAGCGGTAGTAATCGACCGAACTGTTGGCGTAGTAGCCGCTGCGGCCCTGGAATGCGTCGGACAGGCTGGGCGCGCGGAAGGCGGTGCCGTACTTGCCGCGGAACAGCAGGCTTTCAATGGGACGGAATTCCACACCGATGCTGTACGTCGATTTGTCGACGGTCTTGTCGGCGATCTTGAAGGCGTCGTAGCGGCCCGAGGCGGTCACGGTCAGTGACTCCAGCAGCGGCATGCGCAGCTCGCTGGTCAGCGCGTAGTTGCTGCGATGGCCGGCGCCGGCGACCGAGGTGGTGCCCCACACGCTGCCATCCAGCAGGCGCTGGTCCGGCGTATACGACCAGCCTTCGCTGCCGGCTTCGGCCACCACCGCCAGGCCTGCATCGCCGCCGGGCAGCTTGAACAGCGAACCGTTGGTGATCTGCGCGCGGCCCAGGTTCTGCCAGGTGCGGCTCTTGTTGTAGGTGAAGCCGGTGAAGGTCTGGAAATCACCTGCCGGCAGCGGCGAATAGAACGCGCCCCAGTTCGGGTTGTAGATGTTGTAGCCGTCGTCGCTGACGCCCAGTACCGGTCCCAGCACACGGTCTTCGAAGTAGCTGTCGATCTCGTTGGCCCAACGCGCGAAGCTGCGCTCGGTCAGCTTGTACTCGCCGCGGCTGAAGCTGGCGCTGTAGTCCCAGTTGCCGACGTTGCCACGACCACCGAGTGTGACCTGGTAGGCCTTGTTGCGATCAGTGCTCATGATGTCGCGGTAGCCGGCGGCGCTGATGTCCTCCGGCGCGAACGCGCGCTGCAGGTTCATGTATTCGCCACTGGCCTGGTCGACGAACGCACCGAAGCCGACATCGCTACCCCAGAAGGCGTAGCCCGAGCCGGCGTTGTACTGGACCTCTTCCAGGCTGTACAGCGCGTCCGCGAACAGCTGGAAGTTGTCGTTGACGTCGAAGGACATCGACGAATAGATCTGGCTGCTTTCTTTGCCGTTCTTCAGGGTCTTGTAGCCGGCGCTGAAGGGCGAGCCACAGGATTCACCGGTAGCGCGCGTGCCCAGTACAGTGGTGCCGCCGAACTGGCCGGCCACGTTGGCGCAGCGGGTCGGGTCCATCATCACGTAAGCGTTCTGCTGGCCCGGCAGGTAGACCAGGAAGTCGTTGGTCGGCACCTGCGGCGTATAGCCCTTGGTGTTGTTCTGCTTGGTCAGGTCACGCTGATAGCCCCAGATCGGGCTGCTCTTCTCGTACTGCACGTTGACCAGCGCGTGGAAGCGGTCATCGAACGCGTTGAAACCATGCGCGCCACTGACGCGGAAATCGTTGCCGCCACCCTCGGTGTAACCGCCGCCGCGTACGTTCAGCACGCCGCCGTCCATGCGGTCCTTGAGGATGATGTTGACCACACCGGCAATCGCGTCCGAGCCGTACAGCGAGGACTGGCCACCCGGCAGGATCTCGATGCGCTCGACGATGTCGATCGGGATGCCGCTGAGGTTGTTGAAGGTGTCGCTGCCGTTGTAGAGGGCAGGGTAGGACAGCATCGGCCGTCCATTGATCAGGTACTTGGTGTAGCTCGGGCTGAGGCCGAACATGCCCGAGGCTTCAGCACCCTGGGTGAACGAAGCAGAGGTCTGGCCGCCCTGCAGGCCGCCGGTGGTCAGCGAGTTCTGCTGCAGCACCTCGGCCACGCTGGTGAAGCCGCGGGTCTGGATGTCCTCGGCGGTGACGGTCAATACCGGCGTGTGGTTCTCGATCTGCGTCTGCGGGATCAGTGAACCGGTGACGGTCACGCGCCCGAGATCGGTAGGGGTGTTCTCCTGGGCGAGCGCGATCGCGCTGCTGCTGGCCAGGATCAAGCCGCTGAGGACGGCGCGGGTGAGCGGGTGACGCGGGAAGCCATTGCGAGACATGCGGTACTCCGAGTGGTCGTGAGAGACGCGTTTCCCTTTCCTGGGAACTCATGGATTGTTCAGCAGCCTGCAGACACAGAAAGGCGGCGTTTTTCGAACGTAACACACGCTTAACTTGTTTTTCGCGGAGTTGTCGCGCTCTCGCAATCACTCGTTTCGAGTTAATAAAAATATATTTAAAAACAATGCGTTACGAAATTGGTACGAATTTGCCGAGTTTGGCTTAATGAATGTCCCGTAAATCATTGGATATTTAACAATCGAGATGTTCATGCGCTGATCGATGCATATGCGCCGGCAAAAAAAAGGCCCCGCCGAAGCGGGGCCTGGTCCGGAATCAAACCCGGAAAACGACGGGATTACTTGCCGAAGTCGTACTTGGCCTGCACGTACATGGTGCGGCCGTAGACGTTGTACAGGTAGTTGTTGAACGGCGTGCCGGAGGTGCCCTGGTAGCTGTGGGCCTGCTGCTCGGGCATCTTGTTGAACACGTTGTTGACCATCAGCGACAGGGTCAGGTCATCCTGCACGCGGTAGTTAACGCTCAGGTTGTAGGTGGTGTACGAAGCCCACTTGCCTGCCTTGTAACCCGACGCACCATGGGTGTACTCATAGCCGTTCAGGCCCGCCAGGTAGTTCGGGGTGTGGCCGATGTAGTTCGCGTACAGCGTGGTGGTCCACTTGTCCAACGACCAGGCCACCGACGCGTCGGAACGGACCTTGGCGTAGCTGTCGTAGTTCCACATCGACTTCGGGTTGCCCAGCAGGTCCTGGAAGTCCTCACCCGGCTGCGCCTGCACTTCACGCTTCAGCATGTTGGTGTAGTTGCCCGAGACCTGCAGCGAACCGAAGCGGCCGATGTCCTGCAGGTACTTGAAGCCGACGGTCACGGCCTGCAGGTTCTGGCGGGCCACGTTCATCTTCGGGGTGTACAGCGAGCTCAGGTTGCCGGCCGAATCACGGGTGACCCAGTCAGCCACGTTCTGGCAGGTAGCCGAGGAGCCGTTCGGCAGGCCGTTGCGGCAGTAGTACTCGGCCAGCAGCAGCTGGTCGGTGCTGGCCGTATCGACTTCGTTCTCGATCTTCCAGTTGTAGTAGTCGGCCGAGATCGACAGGTTCGCCATCGGCGCCCAGACGATGCCCGCATTCCAGACGTCAGCGGTGATCGGCTCCAGGTCCGGGTTGCCGGCACGCTCGGAGTAGACCGAGACGCTGTCCGCGTAGCGGCAGGCGTCGGTATTACCCGGCACGTAGCCCAGCTCGCCGCAACGGTAGTAGTCGGTGGAGTTGGCAGCGTAGTAGCCGCTGCGGCCCTGGAACGCGTCGGGCAGGGTCGGCGCGCGGAAGGCGGTGCCGTACTTGCCGCGGAACAGCAGGCTTTCGATCGGACGGAACTCGACGCCGACGCTGTAGGTGGCCTTGTCGACGGTGTTGTCTCCGATCTTGAAGGCGTCATAGCGACCGGAAGCGGTCACCGTCAGCGACTCCAGCAGCGGCATGCGCAATTCGCTGGTCACCGCGTAGTTGCTGCGATGGCCATTGCCGGCAACAGCCGACGAACCCCACACATCGCCGTCCAGCAGGCGCTGGTCCGGGCTGTAGTCCCAACCTTCGCTGCCACCTTCGACGACCACGGCCAGGCCGGCGTCGCCGCCCGGAAGCGAGAACAGCGAGCCATTGGTGACCTGGGCACGAGCCATGTTCTGCCAGGTGCGCGCATGGTTGGTGGTGTAACCGGTGAAGCCGGCGAAGTCTTCCGGCGCGATCGGCGAATAGAACGCGCCCCAGTTGGTGTTGTAGATGCCGAAGCCATCCTTGGTGCCGAGCTGCGGGCCCAGTACCTTGTCAGCGAAGTAGCTGTTGATGGCATTGCCGAAGCGCTGGAACTTGCTTTCATCCAGGCGGTACTCGCCGCGGGTGAAGCTCAGGCTGTAGTCCCAGTTGCCGACCGCACCCTTGCCGCCCAGGGTGACCTGGTAGGAACGGCTCTTGTCGTTGTTCAGGATGCCCTTGTAGCCTTCGCCGCCGATATCTTCCGGAGCGAACGCGCGCTGCAGGTTGACCAGCTTGCCCGACGCCTGGTCATAGAAGCCACCCATGCCGCTCTTGGTGCCCCACCACAGGTAGTTCGAACCCGAGGTGTATTCGGTCTTTTCCTTGCTGTACAGCACGTCGGCGAACAGCTGGAAGTTGTCGTTCACATCGAAGGTCATCGACGAATAGAACTGGCCGCTGTCCTTGCCGTTCTTCAGGGTCTTGTAGCCTGCGCCGAACACCGAACCGCAGGACTGGCCGGTCGGGCGGTTCGCCAGCACGGTGGTGCCATCGAACTGGCCGGCGACGTTGGCGCAGTTGCTCGGGTCCATCATGTACAGCGCATTGGTCTTGGCGTCGATGACGGCGAAGTCGTTCGACGGCAGCTGTGCGGTGTAGCCGTTGGTGTTGTTCTGCTTGGTCAGATCACGCTGGTAGCCCCAGATCGGGTTGCTGCTTTCGATCTGCACGTTGACCAGTGCATTGAAGCGGTTGTCCAGCGCCGAGAAGCCGTGTGCGCCGCTGATGCGGAAGCTGTTGCCGCCGCCTTCAGTGGTGGTGCCGCCACGCACGGACAGGCTGCCGCCTTCCATGTGGTCCTTCAGGATGATGTTGACCACGCCGGCGATCGCATCCGAACCGTACAGGGAGGACTGGCCACCCGGCAGGACTTCGATGCGCTCGACGATGTCGATCGGAATGCCGCTGATGTTGTTGAACGCGTCGCCGCCGTTGTACAGCGCCGGGTAGGACATCATCGGGCGGCCGTTGATCAGGTACTTGGTGTAACCCGGATTCAGGCCGAACATGCCAGCGGCTTCAGCGCCCTGGGTGAACGAAGCGGAGGTCTGGCCGCCCTGGATGCCGCCGGTGGTCAGCGAGGACTGCTGCAGCACTTCGGCGACGCTGTTGAAGCCGCGCGACTGGATGGCTTCAGCGCTGATGGTCATGACCGGGGTCTGGGTCTCGACCTGGGTCTGCGGGATCAGCGAGCCGGTGACGGTGATCTTGTCCAGGTTGGTGGCCTTGTCCTGGGCCATTGCCGGCGAGGCGGCAACCAGGGCGGAGATCAAGGCGACGGCGAGGGTGTTGCGACGTGCGGAATTGCGAAGGTCTTTCATGTAGTTCCGTTCAGAGAGCAAATACGAGTACGGCACTGCGCATGCGCCATCGTGCGTGCTGTAGAACCAGCAACGCAGCCCAAAACCAGTGCCCAGCGAACGTAACATGAACTTAACAATCTGTGCACGAATCTGTAGCAATCCTGAATTTCAGTCAGCGTACGTCCAGCTAGTATGATGTTGGGTTCTTATTATCGATTCACCCGGAGTCCGCAGTGAACAGTTCTTCCCGTCGTCCGCATGCCAGCCAGGTGCAGAAGGGACTGGCGCCGCATGCGCGCATCCGCAACGTGATCGCGGTGGGCTCGGGAAAGGGTGGGGTGGGCAAGTCGACCACGGCGGTCAATCTCGCCGTCGCCCTGCAGCAGCTTGGCGCGCGCGTCGGCGTGCTTGATGCGGACATCTACGGCCCCAGCGTGCCGGCGATGCTCGGCCTGTCCGGTCGCCCGGAAAGCCCGGACAACAAGAGCATCGAGCCGATGCGTGCCTTCGGCGTGGACACCATGTCGATCGGCTATCTGGTCGAGGACGAAACGCCGCTGATCATGCGCGCACCGCGCGCGACGGCGGCGCTGACCCAGCTGTTCGAAGACACGCTGTGGGACGACCTGGATTACCTGCTGATCGACCTGCCACCGGGCACCGGCGACATCCAGCTGACGCTGGTGCAGAAGATCCCGTTGGCCGGTGCAGTGATCGTCACCACGCCGCAGGACATCGCCACGCTGGATGCGAAGAAGGCGCTGAAGATGTTCGAGAAGGTCGAGGTGCCGGTGCTGGGCGTGGTCGAGAACATGGCCGTGCACACCTGCAGCAACTGTGGGCACGTGGAGCATCTGTTCGGTGAGGGCGGTGGCGAGCGCATGGCGGCGCAGTACGGCGTACCGCTGCTGGGGTCGTTGCCGCTGCAGATCGGCATCCGCGAGCAGGGCGATGCCGGCACCCCGATCACCGCCGCGCAGCCGGATTCGGCGGCGGCCCAGGCCTACCATCGCGCTGCCCAGCGTCTGGTCGAGGAGGTGGGCAAGCGCCCGCGCGCCTCGATCCCGATCCTGTCCTCGCTGCTGTAAGGGCCGCTGGCGGGGCTGCGGCGGCGACGCCCGGCCCCCTGTTAGAATCCTCGCGCCCCCTTGCACCCAGGACAGAGCATGAGCATCAAGAGTGACCGTTGGATCCGCCAGATGTCCGAACAGCACGGCATGATCGAGCCGTACGAGGCCGGGCAGGTCAAGCAGGTCAACGGCGAGCGCATCGTCAGCTATGGCACCTCCAGCTACGGCTACGACGTGCGCTGCTCGCGCGAGTTCAAGGTGTTCACCAACATCAACTCGACGATCGTGGACCCCAAGCATTTCGACCCGGGCAGCTTCGTCGACATCGTCGGTGATGAATGCATCATTCCGCCGAACAGCTTCGCGCTGGCACGCACGGTCGAGTATTTCCGCATTCCGCGCGACACCCTGGTGGTGTGCCTGGGCAAGAGCACCTATGCGCGCTGCGGCATCATCGTCAACGTGACCCCGCTGGAGCCGGAGTGGGAAGGCCACGTGACCCTGGAATTCAGCAACACCACGCCGCTGCCGGCGCGCATCTACGCCAACGAGGGCGTGGCGCAGATGCTGTTCTTCCAGTCCGATGAAGTGTGCGAGACCTCGTACAAGGACCGCGGCGGCAAGTACCAGGGCCAGACCGGCGTGACCCTGCCGCGCACCTGAAGATGGCGCCGGGCGATACCCGGCGTTCTGCGTGATGGCGAAGGCGGCGCATGCGCCGCCTTTGCTTATTTGCCGCGACCGAACAGGATCGCGATGCCTACGGCCACCAAGCCGAGCGGCCACCAGGTCAGCAGCAGGCGCGACAGGTTCAGGTTGGTCCAGCCCAGGTTGCTGGCCAGCATGAACAGGCCGATCAGGATCAGCAGGATGGCGGCGACGATATTGAATCGCATCAGGTCGGCACTGGCTCAGGAATGGGCCGGATATCCTAGCCGTTCCTTCCAGTAGGCGACATGCTGGTCCAGCGCGGCCGCCTCATAGCGGTGCGCCGGGCCGCTGCCCCAGACCGGTCCCGGCCACGCCGGATCGCCGTCGTGGCGGCCGATCACGTGGAAATGCAGCTGGCGCACGATATTGCCCAGCGCGCCGATGTTGATCTTCTCCACCCCGTCGGAGCCGTGCAGCGCCTTGCATGCGCGGTTGAGCTCGGTACGCAGCTTGTCCTGCTGCTCGCCGTCCAGCTCGATCCACTCGGTCACCCCGGCCAGGCGCGGCACCAGGACCAGCCAGGGGAATCGTTCGTCGTTCATCAGTCGCACTTGCGACAACGGGCCTTCGGCCACCAGCACGCTATCGGTGGCCAGGCGTGAATCGAGTTCGAAATCGCTCATCCAAGATGCTCCGAGAAGAAGTCCAGGGTGCGTTGCAGCGCCAGGGCGGCGCTGTCTGGATCATACGCATGTCCGACCTCGCGGTTGAAGGCATGATCGGCCGGATAGACGTAGGTCGCCATCTGCGGCAGCTTCTCGCGGTGGGCCTGGATCGCCGCCGGCGGGATGCTCTTGTCCTGCGCGCCGAAGTGGAACATCACCGGGGCCTTCGGCGTTTCATCCAGGAACTGCACGTTGCGCGCGCCGTAGTAGCTCACCGAGGGCAGGCCCAGACGCAGCGCGGACAGCAGCGCGACGCTGCCTCCCCAGCAGTAGCCGACCGTGCCGACCTTGCCATGCGGGGCCAGCCGGGTGGCGGCGGCACGAACTACTTCCAGCGCTTTCTCCATGCCCAGGGCGGTGACCCGTTCCAGGCCATCCTTCACGCCTTCGGGGCTGTAGGGCAGGGCATCCGGGTCGGCCTCGGGGCCGTCGATCAGGTCGAAGAACGACGGCGCCAGCACCGCGTAGCCCTCGGCCGCGAAACGTTCGGCGACGCCGCGGATGTGTGGGTTGGCGCCGAAGATCTCCTGCACCACCACCAGCGCGCCGCGGGGTTTGCCCTCGGGCAGGGCCTGCCAGGCGCGGACAGGGCCGTAATGCGTGTCCAGGGTGATCCATTCGGACATCGGGATGTACCTCGTTGCAGGGGACAGGCCTGCATTGTCGGTGCTGGGCGGGTTAGCGCGACGTCAGCGGCTGTGCGGTATCGGGCGGCTCACACGATTCAGAGGCCGCCCCCCAACCCCGGTATACTGGCGCCCTTTCAGGCCCCGGCCCCCAGGTCCCCCTGCCATGCTGGCAGGGGCCCAGGCCCCCAGAGTCCCGCGATTCCATGTCCCAGCTGAACCCCAAAGTCGGCTTCGTCAGCCTTGGCTGCCCGAAGGCCCTCGTCGATTCCGAGCGCATCCTCACCCAGCTGCGGTCGGAAGGCTACGACATCGTCCCGTCCTACGATTCGGCCGACGTGGTGGTGGTCAACACCTGTGGCTTCATCGATTCGGCGGTGACCGAATCGCTGGACGCCATCGGCGAGGCGATGAACCAGAACGGCAAGGTGATCGTCACCGGCTGCCTGGGCAAGCGCCCCGAGCAGATCCGTGAGGCGTACCCGAACGTGCTGGCGGTCTCCGGGCCGCAGGACTACCAGAGCGTGATGGAAGCCGTGCATGCGGCGCTGCCGCCCAAGCACGATCCCTTCGTGGATCTGGTGCCGGACTACGGCATCAAGCTGACCCCGCGTCACTACGCCTATCTGAAGATTTCCGAGGGCTGCAACCACCATTGCAGCTTCTGCATCATTCCGTCGATGCGCGGCAAGCTGGTCTCGCGGCCGGTGGATGACGTGCTGCGCGAAGCCGAGCGCCTGGTGCGCGGCGGCGTGCGCGAGCTGCTGGTGGTTTCGCAGGACACCTCGGCCTACGGCGTGGATGTGAAGTACGCCGAGAAGATGTGGCGCGACAAGGCCTACCAGACCCGCCTGAAGGCACTGTGCGAAGGCTTGTCCGAACTGGATGCGTGGGTGCGCATGCACTACGTCTATCCGTATCCGCACGTCGATGACGTGGTGCCGCTGATGGCCGAGAACCGCATCCTGCCGTACCTGGACATCCCGTTCCAGCACGCCAGCCCGCGCATCCTGCGTCTGATGAAGCGCCCCGGTGCGGTCGAGAAGACCCTGGAGCGCGTGCAGAACTGGCGCCGCATCGCGCCGGACATCACCGTGCGTTCGACCTTCATCGTCGGTTTCCCGGGCGAGACCGAGGCCGAGTTCGAAGAGCTGCTGTCCTTCCTGGACGAAGCGCAGCTGGACCGCGTCGGCGCGTTCGCCTACTCGCCCGTCGAGGGCGCCACGGCCAACAACCTGCCGGACCCGGTGCCGGAAGAAGTGAAGCAGGAGCGCTTGGCGCGCTTCATGGAAAAGCAGGCGCAGATTTCAGCCTCGCGTCTGGAAGCCAAGATCGGCACCGTGCAGCAATGCCTGGTCGATGCCATCGAAGGCGATATCGCTGTAGCCCGTTCCAAGGCCGATGCGCCGGAGATCGACGGTCTGGTGCATATCCAGAACGCCGATCAGGTGGCGTTGCGCGTGGGTGAGTTCGTCGACGTGGAAATCACCGAAAGCGACGAGCACGACCTCTACGGCGACGCGCTGCCGCCGAGCACGCGCCCGGCCTTCGACCTCAAGGTGCTGTGACCGGGGCGGAGGCTGCTGATGGCGGCCCCCGCCGCTTCGTGGCGCCGCTGCGCGCGGTAGTGGATCGATCTGCGTTCGGTCATCCGCTGTTTGCCGGTATCGCCGAATTCGGTGATCTGCTGACCGCAGCGAACTGGCCGCGCGTGTCCGACCTGGACGCGCGTCTTGCACTGCCGGGCAAACGCTTTGTTGAACAGGATGCGGCGTTGCTGGCCGACGGCCTGCACTATGAAACGCGCATCGCCGAAGGCCGCATCGCCACCCGTGCCGAAAACTGGCACGACCTGTTCAATGCCCTGGTCTGGGCACGCTACCTGCCGATCAAGCGCGCACTCAACACGCAGCAATGCCGGCACATCGACAGCATGGCCGCAGGGCAGCGCAACCGCGCGCAGGCCGCGCTGACCCAGTTCGATGAAACCGGCGTGGTGGTGCGCGTGCACGATCCGGCGTTGCTGGAGGCCTGGGATGCTCATGATTGGCGCGGGCTGTTCAAACCGAGCCATTGGCAAACAGGGCGGATCAACATTGCCGCTGTATTTGGTCATGCCTTGATGGAACAGGCGTTGCTGCCGGGCCGGCTGCTGGTGGGTAAATGCATCGTGCTGCAGGGCGATGACGATGCGGCCTGCGTCGATGCGGTCGCGCAGGCCATCGACGAGGGCAGGGTGCTGCTCGACCCTTTGGAGCTGCGGCCGCTGCCATTGGCGGGCATTCCGGGCTGGCACACCGATCAGACGTCAGCCTTCTACACGAACGACGACTACTTCCGCCCACTGCGCGAAGGGCGCCGTTACCCGTCGCCGCTGCTGTAGAGCCGAGCCCATGCCCGGCTGAGCGCGGCTGCCCGCCAGAGGCTCAGCCCTTGGCCGCAGTCTCGTACTCGACATCGATCACCGCAAAGGTGTGATGACCACTGGGCAGTTCCACCGAAAACTCATCATCCAGGCGCTTCTTCAACAATGCCCGCGCCAACGGCGAATCGATGCTGATCCAGCCCAGCCCTGCATCGGTCTCATCCGGCCCGACGATGCGGTAGCGGCTGGTCTGCCCGCTGTCCACGTTCTCCAGTTCCACCCAGGCACCGAAGAACACCGCTTGTGGATCGGTCGGCGTGGTGTCGACCACGCGCAGTGATTCCAGGCGCTTGGTCAGGTAGCGCACGCGACGATCGAGCTCGCCCAGCTGCTTCTTGCGGTAGGTGTATTCGGCATTCTCCGAGCGATCGCCTTCGGCGGCGGCCGCGGCCAGCGCCTTGACCACTTCGGGTCGACGCACCCGCCACAGCTCATCCAGCTCGGCTTTCAAGCGTGCATGGCCGGCGGCGGTGATCAGCGCGGTGCTCTTTTCTGCGGGGGGACGCCAACGGGACATGCGGTAAGACTTCTTTTCAGGGGAGCGATGGGGTCGAAGCCCTTCCTGCGGAAGGGGTCCGACCCCGGGTCATGCAGTGGAGTCAGGTCCCTTCCGCAGGAAGGGCTCTGACCCATTGACGGAGCTCAGCGCTTGCCGCCGAAGATGCCGCCCAGAATGCCGCGCACGATCTGGTTGCCCAGCTTGGTACCGACCGTACGCGTGGTCTGCTTGGCCATCGTCTCGATCATGCCCTGGCGGCGCTTGGTGCCAAAGATTGCGTCCTTGATCGATTGTCCGAAGCCACCTTCCTGCGCCTCGTCCTGCTCACGGCTGCGCGCTGCCGGCGCATCGGTTTTCTCAACCGCCTTCTGCGCGCGCTGGGCAAGCAGTTCGGCGGCCGATTCGCGGTTGATGGCAGTGTCGTAGCGGGTACCGACCGGGCTGCCGGCACGCACCTGCGTACGTTCGGTGTCGGTGACCGGTCCCATGCGGCAGCGCGGCGGGGCGATCATCGTCTGCTGTACCGGCATCGGCACGCCCTTGTCCTGCAGCGTGGACACCAGCGCTTCACCGGTACCAAGCTGGCTGAGCACCTTCACCACATCCAGCTTCGGGTTCGGCACGAAGGTCTCGGCGGCGGTCTTCACTGCCTTCTGGTCGCGCGGGGTGAATGCGCGCAACGCGTGCTGTACGCGGTTGCCGAGCTGGCCGAGGATGTTGGCCGGCACGTCGTCCGGGAACTGCGAGCAGAAGTACACGCCCACGCCCTTGGAACGAATCAGTCGCACCACTTGTTCGATGCGCTGTACCAGTGCGGGGGGCGCATCGTCGAACAGCAGGTGCGCTTCGTCGAAAATGAAGACCAGTTTCGGCTTGTCGAGGTCGCCCACTTCCGGCAGCTGCTCGAACAGCTCCGACAACAACCACAGCAGGAAAGTGGAATACAGCTTGGGCTTGAGCACCAGCTGGTCGGCGGCAAGGATGCCGATGACACCGCGGCCATCATGGTTGACCCGCATGATGTCGGCCAGTTCCAGCGCCGGTTCGCCGAAGAAATGCTCGCCGCCGTCCTGCGCCAGGCGCAGCAGGGAGCGCTGGATGGCCGCCACGGATTGCGCGCTGACCAGGCCGTACTCGGTGGAGATGTCCTTGCGCTCCTCGGCCACCAGGCCGAGCAGGGCGCGCAGGTCGTCCATGTCCAGCAGCAGCAGGCCGCGGTCATCGGCCAGCTTGAACACAATGTCGAGCACGCCGGCCTGGGTGTCGTTCAATTCCAGGATGCGGGCCAGCAGGGTCGGGCCCATCTCGCTTACGGTGGTGCGTACCGGATGGCCGAGCTTGCCGTACAGATCCCAGAACACGGTGGGACTGGCCGCCGGGGCGTAGTCGCTCACGCCGATCTCGGCCGCGCGCTTGAGCAGATTGTCTGCGCCGGTACCCGGCACGGCCAGGCCGGAGACATCGCCCTTCACATCGGCCAGGAACACCGGTACCCCGATCCGCGAAAAGCCCTCGGCCAGGGTCATCAGGGTCACGGTCTTGCCGGTGCCGGTAGCGCCGGCCACCAACCCATGGCGGTTGCCGAGTTTCGGCAGCAGGGTGACAGCCACATCGTCGGTGATGCCTTTGCCGAGCAGAATCGGATCCATGGTCCAGCCCTTGTGATGAATGTGCCAATGTTAACCGCCGACGGTGACGGGCCGAAGGTCGGCTTGCCCCGACCTTGGCAGCGCCGCTACTCTGCCTGCCTGTTTCATACACAGTGCCACCAATGCCCGTTCCTGTCCTGATTTCCCGCACCTGGCCGCTGCTGGCCCTGGCTGGCCTGGTTTCCCTGGCACCGGAGGCCCACGCACAGCGGGTTTCGGCCCGGGACAAGGTGAAGGTGGATGCACTGCAGCTGCGCATGACGGCTGCCGAGAAGCGCTACAGCGATGCCGTGCTGCTGGTGGCCAACGCCGATCCGAAGGGTCGCAACGAGGCCGACGCCGCGCTGGAGGACATGGAAGATGTCATCAGCGAGTGCGTGAAGCAGAAGGGCTGCCAGATGAGCAACATGCTGGCGACCTACAAGCGGCTGCTCAAGCACGACGCCGATGCCGCCGCCGATGATGACGTGGCCGATGAAGCCGGCGACCGCCTGGAAGCCGACCCGGACCATGTCGGCCCGCTGGCTGCCGATGTGCCCGAGGCGGCCCGGGCGGCGGCGCTGCTCAACGACAAGCGCCATGCCTTCGACAACATGGTCGAGTACAACCCGGCCGTGCAGGCCGGCATCCGCCGTTGGCTGACCGACATGCGCCCGGCCTTGATGACCACCTACGAGAACTACCAGAACCTGCGCGCGGTGATGTGGCCGGAATGGGAGAAGCGCGGCCTGCCCGAGGCGCTGCTGTTCGGCATCATGGCCAAGGAGTCCAATGGCCGCGTGCATGCGTCCTCGCGCGCTGGTGCCGCAGGACTGATGCAGTTCATGCCGGCCACCGGTCGCCGCTTTGGCCTGGGCCCGGACGGCACCGGTTTCGATACCCGCTTCGACGCGCGCAGCGCCGCCGAAGCCAGCGCGACGTACCTCAACGAACGCATGCGCGAGCTCAACAACAACGTCGAACTGTCGTTGGCCGGCTACAACGGCGGTGAGGGCCGCGCGGCCCGCGTCTACAAGCAGTACCCGGGCCAGAGCTTCTGGGTGGACAGCGTCTACAACCAGTTCCCGGGCGAGACCAAGGACTACGTGCCGATGGTGATCGCTGCGTCCTGGATCTTCCTGCACCCGCAGCAGTACGGCGTGGAGTTCCCGAAGATCAACGCACAGCCGGCCACCATCCGCCTGGCCCGTTCCACCACGATCTACGAGCTGACCATCTGCCTGGGCAGCCATGGCACCCGCGATGGTTATATGCGCGCGTTGCGCAACCTCAACCCGCGCTATGAGGCCGATGGCTGGATCCCGGCAGGAACCCTCATCAATGCCACCAACCGCATTGCCGGCCTGTACGCGCGCAACTGCGTCAGCGGCCCGCGTGCGGATCTGGCCCGCACCCTGATCACCGCCGACCTCAATGCCGCGATCATGCGCCCCAGCGCTGCCAGCTACACCGGCAGCGTGGCCGTGGGCGGGGTGGTACCGGTGGTCGATCCCAACGCCGCCAGCAGCGTGCCGACCGCGCCTGCCGCGCCCGTGGCTGCGCCGCGCCCGGCGCCGGCCCCGCGTGCCAAGCCGGCCCGCAGCTACAAGGTCGGCAAGGGTGAGACCCTGGGCCGGATCGCCGCCAAGTTCCAGTGCGATGTGCCGGTGCTGGCCCGCGCCAATGGCCTCAAGGCCCCCGGCTACAGCCTGCGCCACGGCCAGGTGCTGAAGCTGCAGGGCTGCGACAAATAATCTTTCTGCAATCTGGATATCGCATGGACATCGAAGACACCCGCAACCTGTTCACCAACCTCCGCGAGAACACCGACTGGGACCTGGATGCCCCGCTGCTGTGGGGGTACTTCTTCGTGCACTCCACCGCCGAGCCGCTGCAGGCACTGGGCACCCACCTGCAGGCGCAGGGGTATGTGCTGGTGGAACTGTTCGAGCAGGAGCCGGAGGACGGTGACGCCGCATTCCACGTGCTGCACGTGGAGCGTGTGGAAGTCCACGACGAAGCCTCGCTGGACAAGCGCAACCAGGAACTGAGCGCGCTGGCCACGCAGATGGGCGTGGAAGACTACGACGGCATGGACGTCGGCCCGGCGCCGACCCTGCAGTAACGCCCGCATCCGGTAGTGCCGGCCGCTGGCCGGCAACACTCGATGCGTTGGATCAATGGAGATGCCGGCCAGCGGGCGGCACTACCAGAAGATCAGCGCAGCTTCGCCAGTGCCTGACCCAGCTGCACCCGATGCCCTGGCATCCAGGTGCGGGGCGAACCCTGCAGCAACGCACGCATCCGGTAGTGCCGGCCGCTGGCCGGCAACGCTCGATGCGTTGGATAACGGCGATGCCGGCCAGCGGCTGGCGCTACCAAGGGATCAGCGCAGCTTCGCCAGTGCCTGACCCAGTTGCCCCCGATGCCCGGCATCCAGGTGCGGAGCGAACCCTGCAGTAAGGTCCGCATCCGATAGTGCCGGCCGCTGGCCGGCAACGCTCGATGCGTTGGATCGACGGAGATGCCGGCCAGCGGCCGGCACTACCAGAAGATCAGCGCAGCTTCGCCAGTGTCTGCCCAGCGGCACTCGATGCCCGGCATCCAGGTGCGGAGCGAACCCTGCAGTAACGCCCGCATCCGGTAGTGCCGGCCGCTGGCCGGCAACACTCGATGCGTTGGATCGACGGAGATGCCGGCCAGCGGCCGGCACTACCAGAAGATCAGCGCAGCTTCGCCAGTGCCTGACCCAGCTGCACCGGATGCTCGGCATCCAGGTGCGGGGCGAATTCGGCCACCCCCGGTGGCAGCAGCACGATCACGGTCGAGCCGTAATTGAAGCGCGCCATCTCCTCGAAACGCTGCAGTGTGATGCCCTTGCCGCGGTAATCCTTGCGGGTGATACGGTCGCCGTAGTGTGGAATCTCTTCGCCGCTCCACACCGTTTCCACGCCCGACACCAGCAGCGCACCGACCATCACGCTGACCATCGGGCCGAAACTGGTGTCGAAGTGGCAGACCAGGCGTTCGTTGCGTGCGAACAGACCCGGTACGTTGTTGACTGCGGCCGGACCGACGCTGAACAGGCGGCCGGGCACGTGCACGGTCTCGCGCAGGGTGCCGGTCCAGGGCATGTGCACGCGGTGGTAGTCGCGCGGCGACAGGTACACCGTGGCATACAGCCCATCGTTGAATGGCTTGGCATCCTCGGCGCTGCCCAGCAGTTCGGCGGCGGTGAAGGACTGGCCCTTGGCCTGGAATATGCGCCCGGCGTCGATCTTTCCGAGCTGGCTGATGCGGCCATCGGCCGGCATCACCAGGCTGCGCGGATCGGCATCGGCCACGCGCGCGCCGGGTTTCAGCGCGCGGGTGAAGAACTGATTGAAGGTCGGGTAGCTGCGCGGGTCCGGGTTGGCCGCTTCATCAAGGTTGACGTTGAACTTGCGGGTGACCGTGTCGATCAGCCAGCGCGATACGCGCGGGTTGTCCGAGTACGCCAGCGAACGCGCCATCGAGGACAGCAGGCGGTGGGGCAGGACGTACGTCAGGGCGGTGGTCAGACTCATGGGGCGGATTTCTCGGTCAGCTTCTGCAGGTCGCGGGCGATCGCCGGCGCGTTGAACGGGGGCCGCACCAGGCCGGCAAGCCGACCCTGCGGATCGAGCACGGCCAGGCTGGCGGAGTGCTCGAGGGTGTAATCCTCGGGATTCTCGTCGAAGTGCTTGCCCGGCACCTTCTGGAACACAAAGCCCAGCGAGGTGGCAAAGCGCTCCAGCGAGGGGATGTCGGCGGTCGCCGCCAGGGTGTCCTTGTGGAAGCCATGGGCGTACTCGCCCAGGCGGGTCGCGGTGTCGCGCTCAGGATCGACCGAGACGAACAGCACGCGCGGGCGCAGGCCATCGGGCAGCGCTTCCCACTGGTTCTGCGCACCGGCCAGCTCGGCCAGCGTGGTCGGGCAGACGTCCGGGCAGAAGGTGAAGCCGAGGAACACCAGGGTCCAGTGACCTTTCAGCTCGCCGGGAATCAGGCGCGTACCGTCGGACTGGGCCAGGTTGTAGTCGGGCAGGGCGCGCGGCTGCGGGTACAGGGTGATCGCTTCGGTGGCCGGCTGCCCGGCCGGCGGCTTCGGCGCGAACACCTGCTGGGCGGCGAGCAGGCCAAGGCCCGCTGCCAGAGCGATCAGCAGGATGATGCCGACGTTGCGATTGAACATGGGATTCCGCCGCAGGAAGTGGCCACCATCATACCGGCTGCGACTGGATCGTTTCTGCCGCAACGGATGCCGGCGCAGGCGGCAACCCCTATAATCGGGGGCCACTTTGCCCGCAGTACCGCCATGACCGCTGAAACGGCCGCCGAACTCCACACGATCATCGATCTGATCCGCTACGGCACCAGCCGTTTCAACGCTGCGGGCCTGACCTTCGGGCACAGCTACGACAATGCCCTGGACGAGGCCACCCAGCTGGTGCTGCACGGCCTGCACCTGCCACACGACCTCGGCCCGGCCTACGGCCAGGCGCGGCTGCTGCGGGAAGAGAAACTGACGGTGCTGGAGCTGTTCCAGCGCCGCATCGACGAGCGCATCCCGGCCGCCTACCTGACCGGTGAAGCCTGGTTCGCCGGCCTCAGCTTCAAGAGCGACACGCGCGCCCTGGTGCCGCGTTCGCCGATCGCCGAACTGATCGAGTGCGGCTTCGAGCCGTGGCTGGCTGGCCGCGACGTCAGCCGCGCGCTGGACCTGTGCACCGGTTCGGGCTGCATCGCCATCGCCATGGGCCACTACTACCCGAACTGGGAAGTGGACGGCGTGGACCTCAGCGATGAGGCGCTGTCGCTGGCCGAAGAGAACAAGGAACGCCTGCAGGCGCACAACGTGACGCTGCTGAAGTCGGACCTGTTCAACGGCCTGACCGGCCGCCACTACGATCTGATCGTCACCAACCCGCCGTACGTCACCAACGACGAGACCGATGCCCTGCCGCAGGAATACTCCTACGAGCCGGATATGGGCCTGCGTGCCGGCGACGACGGCCTCGACCTGGTGCTGAAGATCCTGCGCGACGCGCCGCTGCACCTGAGCGAGGACGGCCTGCTGATCTGTGAAGTGGGCGAATCCGAACAGCACCTGATCAAGCTGCTGCCGGAAGTCGATTTCGCCTGGGTCGAGTTCAAGGTCGGCCAGATGGGCATCTTCGCGGTCGAGTGCCGCGAGCTGATCGCCCACAGCGCACGCATCACCGAACTGGCGGCACAGCGCCCGTGAGCTCCAATTCGTTCGGCAAGCTGTTCACCGTCACCACGTTCGGCGAATCGCACGGGCCGGCCATCGGCTGCGTGATCGATGGCTGCCCGCCGGGGCTGGCGCTGGACGCGGCCGAATTCAGCCACGATCTGCAGCGTCGCGCCACCGGCAAGAGCCGGCATACCTCGGCGCGGCGTGAGGCCGACGAGATCGAGATCCTGTCCGGCGTGTACGAGGGCCTGACCACTGGCACCCCGATCGCGCTGCTGATCCGCAACACCGACCAGCGCAGCAAGGACTACAGCAACATCGGCCAGCAGTTCCGTCCGGGGCATGCCGATTACAGCTACTGGCACAAGTACGGCATCCGCGACCCGCGTGGCGGCGGCCGTTCCTCGGCGCGCGAGACCACCATGCGCGTGGCCGCTGGCGTGGTCGCCAAGAAGTGGCTGGCCGAACGCTTCGGCATCACCGTGCGCGGTTACCTGTCGCAGCTGGGCGAGATCACCCCGGCCGGTTTCGACTGGTCGGTGGTCGAGGACAACCCGTTCTTCTGGCCGCATGCCGCACAGGTGCCCGAGCTGGAGGCGTACATGGATGCGCTGCGCAAGTCCGGTGATTCGGTCGGCGCCTGCGTGGACGTGGTCGCCGACAACGTGCCGCCGGGTTGGGGCGAGCCGATCTACGGCAAGCTCGATGGTGAGCTCGCGGCCGCACTGATGAGCATCAACGCGGTGAAGGGCGTGGAGATCGGCGACGGTTTCGCCAGCGCCATGCAGAAGGGCACCGAGCATCGTGACCTGCTGACCCCGCAGGGTTTTGCCAGCAACCATGCCGGCGGCATTCTCGGTGGCATCTCCACCGGCCAGCCGGTGGTCGCTTCGATGGTGCTCAAGCCGACCTCCAGCCTGCGCCTGCCAGGTGAATCGCTGGACACGGCCGGCAATGTGGTCGAGGTGGTCACCACCGGCCGCCATGATCCCTGCGTCGGTATCCGCGCCACACCCATCGCCGAGGCGATGATGGCACTGGTGCTGATGGACCAGGCGCTGCGCCACCGTGCGCAGTGCGGCGACGTCGGCACCATCACTCCGCGCATTCCCGGCCAGCTTGATGGCTGATACGCGGCCGACGGTCTGGGTGAGCCAGCCGCTGATCGACGCGGCCATCGCGCCGCTGCGCGATCGCGTGCAGCTGCGCACCACCGATACCGTCACCGCTTGGTCGCCGCCGCAGATCGCCGCGCAGCTGGCTGACGTTGACGGCGCGATCATCACCCTCAACGAGCGCATCGGTGCGGCCCAAGTTGCCGATGCCGCGCAGCTGCAGGTGATTGCGAATGTCGGGGTCGGCTACAACAACCTGGATGTCGACGCGCTCAGCGCCGCCGGCATCCTCGCCAGCAACACCCCGGACGTCCTCACCGAGACCACCGCCGATCTCGGCTTCGCCCTGCTGATGGCTACCGCGCGCCGGATCACCGAATCCGAGCGCTGGCTGCGCGAGGGGAGGTGGGGGCAGTGGTCGTTCCAGACCATGCTCGGTGCCGACATCCATGGCAGCACGCTGGGCATCCTCGGCATGGGCCGCATCGGCCAGGGCATCGCCCGTCGCGGTGCGCACGGCTTCGGCATGAAGGTGCTGTACCACAACCGTTCGCGGTTGCCGGCCGATACCGAATCCGCACTCGGTGCGACCTACGTGGATCTGGACACGCTGCTGGCGCATTCCGACCATCTGCTGACCGTACTGCCGTACTCCCCGTCGTCGCACCACATCATCGACGCCGCCGCGCTGGCGAAGATGAAGCCGTCCGCCACGCTGGTGAATATCGCCCGCGGCGGCATCGTCGACGAACTGGCACTGGCCGATGCACTGGCCAATGGTCGCCTGGCGGCCGCTGGCCTGGATGTCTACGAAGGCGAGCCGAACGTGCGGCCGGAGCTGCTGGCCCTGCGCAACATCGTGCTGACCCCGCACATCGGCAGCGCTTCACTGGCCACGCGCACCGCCATGGTGCAGATGGCCGTGGACAATCTGCTCGCCGGCCTTGGCCTGGGCGGCAGCCCGTCGCGCATGCCGAGCGCGATCAACGCCGATGCGGCCCTTGCCGCGCGCGCCTCCATGGATAAAAAAAGCGGGAAACGATAGGGAACCTCCGCGCATCCATCCGAGGAGGCTCCCCGAACCCAGCTGTCGTGCGTGAGTTTTCCCCCATTCCCGTTTTCGTGAGAGTTCCCCCATGAGCAATGCACAACGCAGCTTCCACGTCGCTATCGTCGGCGCCACCGGTGCGGTCGGCGAGACCATGCTGGCCATCCTGGCCGAGCGCGATTTCCCGGTCGGCACCCTGAGCCTGCTCGCTTCCGAGCGCTCGGCCGGCGGCGAAGTCGAGTTCAACGGCAGCAAGGTCAAGATCCAGGACCTGGCCACCTTCGACCCGAGTGGCGTGGACATCGCCCTGTTCTCGGCCGGTGGCAGCGTGTCCAAGGAATATGCCCCGAAGTTTGCCGCCGCTGGCGCAGTGGTGATCGACAACTCCTCGGCCTTCCGTTACGACGATGACGTGCCGCTGGTGGTGTCGGAGGTCAACCCGGACCAGATCGGCAACCGTCCGCGCGGCATCATCGCCAACCCGAACTGCTCGACCATGCAGATGCTGGTCGCACTGGCACCGCTGCATCGCAAGTACGGCATCGAGCGCATCAACGTGTCCACCTACCAGTCGGTATCCGGTGGTGGTCGTTCGGCGCTGGAAGAGCTGGGCAAGCAGACCGGCCAGCTGTTGAGCTTCCAGGAAATCGATCCGCAGCGTTTCCCGGTGCAGATCGCGTTCAACCTGATCCCGCACATCGACGACTTCCTGGACAACGGCTTCACCAAAGAAGAGATGAAGCTGGTCTGGGAGACCCGCAAGATCCTGGGCGACGACAGCATCCTGGTGAACCCGACCGCCGTGCGCGTGCCGGTGTTCTACGGCCACTCCGAATCGGTGGCGATCGAAACCCGTGACAAGGTGACCGTGGCTGAAGCGCGCGCGCTGCTGGAACAGTCGCCGGGCATCGAAGTGGTGGATCGTCACGAAGCCGGTGGTTACCCGACGCCGGTCACCCATGCCTCGGGCACGGACGCGGTGTATGTCGGCCGCATCCGCGAGGACCTGTCGCATCCGCGCGGCCTGAACCTGTGGATCGTGTCGGACAACGTGCGCAAGGGTGCGGCCCTCAATGCGGTGCAGCTGGCCGAGCTGGTCGCCGCCGAGACGCGCTGATCCCCGCTGGTGCATGACCGGTAGTGCCGGCCGCTGGCCGGCATTGCCTTGAATGGCGGACATGTGGATCTGCCGGCCAGCGGCCGGCACTACCGAAGGTCTCCCGTCGGTGGGTGCGGACCTTGGTCCGCACGCTTTATAGTGTCGCCCATGAATAAACGAGCCAAGGGCGCACGGCGCCCGCTCACCTGTCTCTCCGCCGCGCTGCTGGCCCTGGTCAGCAGTTCGGCCATGGCCCTGGGGCTGGGCGACATCCGGGTCCTGTCCAAGCCTGGACAGCCGTTGCTGGCCGAGATCCCGGTGATCTCGGCCGATCCATCCGAACTTGAGAACCTGCGCGTCGCGCTGGCCTCGCCGGTCACCTTCGAGCGTGTTGGCCTGCAGCGCCCGGCAGGCCTGGTCAGCGAACTGCAGTTCGAGTTGACCCGCAACGCACAGGGCAGGGCGGTGGTGCGGGTGACCTCGCAGACGCCTGTGGAAACACCGTCGCTGAGCTTCCTGGTCGAGGCCGACTGGGGCCAGGGTCGGCTGGTGCGTGAGTACTCGGCGCTGGTTGATGCACCGGCCAGTGCACTGGCCGTGGCCGAACCGGAGATCGTCGCGCCGGCCGGCGTGCTGTCGGACACCATCGTCCGCGATGCGCCTGCTGCCGCTGCGACCGTACCCGCGCCGGCACCTGCCACCGCGGCCGCCGCACCTGCTGCACCGCGTCCGCGCGCCGCGCCAGCGGCACCAGCCCCAGCAGCACCAGCACTGGCCGCAGACGGCAGCGTGACCGTGCAGCGCGGACAGACCCTTTCGCAGATTGCCGGTTCGCTGGCCCGTGGCAATCAGATCAGTCGCGACCGGGCGATGATCGCGCTGTTGCGTGCCAACCCCGAGGCCTTCATCCGAGGCAACGTCAACCTGCTCAAGCAGGGCGCGGTGCTGCGCATGCCGGGCGATACCGCACTGGCCGCGGTGGATGCGACCGAGGCCGCCGCGCTGGTTCGCGAACACGCCGCGCAGTGGCGGCAGGCTCGTACCGTGCCGCAGCCGGCTGGCGCCCCGATGCCGGTGGCCAAGGCCGATCTCACCGTTTCTTCCCCGGCTGCGGCCACAGGGGCACGACTTGAAATCGCTCCGGCGCTGGCGTCCGACGCCGCGCACGCGGGCACAACCACCGGCACCACTGCCGGCAGCGAGGGTGACATGCTGGGCAACGAACAACTGCGTCAGGCCAAGGAGGACATCGCCACCCGCGATGCCGAGATCGGCGATCTGAAGCAGCGCGTGGCGGAGCTGGAGAAGCTCAAGGAGCAGCAGCAGTCACTGATCGCGATGAAGGACAATGACCTGGCCGCCGCGCAGCAGCGCTTGGCACAGGCGCCGGGTGCGCCGGGCGCCGGCACGCCGTGGTACTGGCTGGGCCTGCCTCTGCTCGTGCTGGTTGCCCTGGGCGCCTGGTTGCTGCGTCGTCGCAAGCCCTCGCCGCTGCCGCCGCTGCGCGAGGAGCACGATGCTGCGGGCCTGGCAGCAGCGCTGCCGGCAGGTGCCGCGCTGGATACTCTGGCCGAGCAGGACGCCGGCGCAGGCTTTGCGGCCGACGGTGGACGTCAGGAACCGGCGATGCCGGCCTGGGCCAGCCCTGCCGACCATGACGCGCCGGATGCGGCAATCCACGCGGATGCCTCGCCGGCCGAGTGGCAGGCGGGTGAGCTTGATGACGACGCGCTGGCTGAACTGCCTGCTGCGGTGAACGATCTGCCGCGCTGGGACGATGCTGCTGCCGCTGCCGCTGCCCCGGTGGCGCCGACCGAACCGGCCGAGGTGGCCGTGCCCGACTACGCGCTGCAGGCCGAACAGGAGCCGCAGTTCCGTGGTGTGTTCGATCTGCCTGCCGAACCGCATGAGACGGCTGCACCGGTCGATCTGCACGATGACCGTACCGCTGTCGAGGACGCCGTCGGGTCTCCGGCAGACAGTGGTCATGACTGGACCCCGCGTGTCGGCCAGGAGCGGCTGGAACTGGCCATCGCCTATCTGGACCTGGGCGACGCGCAGACCGCGCGTACCCTGCTGCACGAGGTGGCCGAAGGTGGTGATCTGCATTGTCAGGCGCAGGCCCGCGAACTGCTGGCCCGTCTGCCATGACCCGCGAACGTCGCCTCGACTACGTTGAATTCGCCTCGAGCGACCCGGCTGCGAGCCGTGTCTTCTTCGAGGAGGTGTTTGGCTGGGCCTTCGTCGATTACGGCAGCGACTACACCGCCTTCGATGACGGCCGGTTGCAGGGAGGCTTCTTCCGCGGCCAACCGCAGCGTGCCAGCGAAGGTGCGCCACTGCTGGTGCTGTATGCCGACCAGCTGGCGCCGATGGAAGCGGCGGTGCGCGCAGCCGGTGGGCAGATCGTGCGTACCGTTTTCTCTTTCCCCGGCGGCAGCCGTTTCCAGTTCGTCGAGCCCGGTGGCAATGAACTGGCGGTCTGGTCCGAGCGCGACCCGGCCTGAGCGCCGCCCCACCCGCAACATCGAGGTAGCACATGCGTTACGCGCTCGGCGTCGAATACGACGGCAGCGATTTCAGGGGTTGGCAGAATCTGGGCGAGGGCGGACCCAGTGTTCAGGCCAGCCTGGAACAGGCCCTGTCATCGGTGGCAGATACCCCCTTGCAGGTGGTCTGCGCCGGCCGCACCGATGCTGGCGTGCATGGCCAGTGCCAGGTCGTGCACTTCGAGACCGACGTGGTGCGTGACCCGCGCGCCTGGATGCTGGGTACCACTACCCGCCTGCCGCGTTCGATCGCGGTGCGCTGGTGCGTGCCGGTGGCCGATGACTTCCATGCCCGTTTCTCCGCGCGGGCACGACGCTACCGCTATCGCCTGCTCAACCGCGAAGTGCGCCCGGCGCTGGGCCGGCAGACCCTCAGCTGGGAGCGCCGCCCGCTCGATGCCGAGCGCATGCACCTCGCCGGGCAGGCCCTGCTGGGCGAGAACGACTTCAGCGCCTTCCGCTCCGTCCAGTGCCAGGCCCTGCATGCGCGGCGTGAGCTGCAGTCACTGCAGGTCAGCCGCCACGACGACATCATCGAGGTGGCGGTGCGCGGCAATGCATTCCTTCATCACATGGTCCGCAATATTGTCGGCTCGTTGATTCTGGTTGGCAGTGGGGAGAAACCGGTGGAGTGGATCGCCGAACTGCTGGCCGGGCGCGACCGAACCGTAGCCGGTCCCACCGCTCCTCCGCAGGGACTGGTGTTCCTGGGGCCGCTGTACCCCGACAACTGGCATCTGCCCGCCGAGGTAACGCTATGAGCCGCTCCTACTACCGTACCCGCATCAAGTTCTGTGGCATGACCCGTGCCGGCGACGTGCGCCTGGCCGGCGAGCTGGGCGTGGATGCGGTGGGCTTCATCTTCGCCCGCGAGAGCAGCCGCCGGGTCGCACCGGCCGAAGCGCGCGCGATGCGCCAGGCGATCGCACCGATGGTCGACGTGGTGGCGCTGTTCCGCAACAACAGCAAGGAAGAAGTGCGCGAGGTGCTGCGCACCGTGCGGCCGACCCTGCTGCAGTTCCATGGCGAGGAAGACGAGAGCTTCTGCCGCAGCTTCAACATGCCGTACCTGAAGGCGATCGCCATGGGCGGGCGTGAGGAGATCAATGCGCGTACCCTGCAGCTGCGCTACCCCAGCGCCGCCGGGTTCCTGTTCGACAGCCATGCCCCGGGCGGCGGCGGCGGTACCGGCGTGGCCTTCGACTGGTCGCGGGTACCGACCGGACTGCATCGTCCGTTCCTGCTGGCCGGTGGCCTGACCCCCGAAAACGTGTACGACGCCGTGCTGGCGACCCTGCCGTGGGGCGTGGATGTGTCCAGTGGCATCGAACTGGAGCCGGGCATCAAGGACGGCTACAAGATGCGCACGTTCGTGGAAGAAGTCCGTCGCTCCGATTGCGCCGCACTGGATTGAATCGCGGTCAGTGCGGACGTGTCTGGCCTTCACATTTGAGCCTGCACACCTTCTTCACATAGGATGATCCCAAGCGTGCTGGCCATGAGGGCCGGCACGAGGATCGACGGAGCCGCTGTTGGCGTGCTCCGAACGGGCGCCTGGCGCCCTCGCCCAGGAAGGCAAACGATGCAGGAATTCCTAACCGTCGTGCTCGGTTATCCGACCCTCCCGTACAGCGTGGCGCTGGCGGTGGCGGTCCTGTATTGGGGAATTGCCGCCTTCGGCCTGGTCGATGACGGTTTCGGCGAGGCCGGTGCCGACGGCGCCCTCGAAGGTGACGCCCATCTCAGCGGTCTGTCAGCCCTGCTGGCGCGTTGGGGGCTGGGCGGTGTGCCGCTCATGGTGGTGGTGACGCTGCTGAGCCTGTTCGCCTGGACCCTCACCTACTTCATCCATCTTTACCTGCTGCTGCCGTTGCCCGACCTGCTGCGCTGGTCCTTGGGCACCGTCGTGGCGGTGCTTGCGCCACTGCCGGCGGTGCCGGTCACCGCGCTGCTGCTGCGCCCCATCCGCCGCTTCCTGCTGCGCCTGCGCCCGGTGCCGCAGGCCTCCCTGCTGGGCCGGGTGGGCGTGGTCGCCTCGCCGAAGGTCGACGCACGCAGTGGCCATGCCACCGTCGATGACGGCGGTGCCGGCCTGGTCCTGCAGATCCGCAGCGACATCGAACTGCAGCGCGGCGAGCGCATCGTGCTGGTCGAGCATGTGGCTGCACAACACCATTACCGGGTGGTCCGCGCCGACGCGGTCGCCCTCGACTTCCAGGACAACCTGCTTCCGGGCAACAAGGAGAATCATCAATGACGTTGGCTTCCGTGCTCCCCTTCCTCTTCATCGTGGGCTGCGTGCTTGCCCTCCTGCTCGGCGTGGCCGGCCTGTTCAAGGCGTTCTACCGCAAGGTCGACCAGGGCGTGGCGTTGATCGTCAACGACATGAGTGCGACCCCGAAAGTGCATTTCACCGGCGCGCTGATCATTCCCGTGCTGTACCGCGCCGAGCTGATGCGCATCAGCCTGATCACCCTGCAGATCGACCGTCGCGGCAAGGAAGGCCTGATCTGCCGCGACAACATGCGCGCCGACATCGCCGTGGCGTTCTACCTGCGCGTCAATGAGACCCAGGCCGACGTGCTGCGCGTGGCCAAGGCCATCGGCGCCGACCGCGCCTCTGACAAACACGCGGTCGATGAGCTGTTCAACGCCAAGTTCTCCGAAGCACTGAAGACGGTCGGCAAGAAGTTCGACTTCACCGAGCTGTTCGAGAAGCGCCAGGAGTTCCGCGACGAGATCATCGCGGTGATCGGCAATGACCTCAATGGCTATGTGCTGGAAGACGTGGCCATCGACTACCTGGAGCAGACTCCGAAATCGCTGCTGGACCAGTTCAACATCCTCGACGCGCAGGGCATCCGCAAGATCACCGAGCTGACCGCTGCGCAGAACGTGGTGACCAACGAGCTGGAGCAGAACGAGAAGCTGGCCATCACCAAGAAGAACGTCGAAGCGCGCGAAGCGTTGCTGGCGCTTGAACGCCAGCAGGCTGAGGCCGAGGCACGGCAGAAGCGCGAGATCGAAACCATCCGTGCGCGCGAGGAAGCCGAGACCGCCAAGGTGCAGGAAGAACAGCGCCAGCTGTCCGAGAACGCCCGCATCGAAGCGCAGCAGGTGATCGACATCCGCGAGCAGAACCGCATGCGCGAAGTCGAAGTGGCCGAACAGAACCGCCAGCGCGCCGTGGCCATCGAAGCCGAGCGCGTCGAACGTGCACGCCAGCTGGAGCAGGTCACCACCGATCGCGAAGTGCAGCTGCAGGGCGTGGAGCGCGACAAGGTGGTCGAGCAGGGCAAGATGGACGTGGCCAACATCACCCGCGAACGCATCTCCATCGACAAGACCGTGGCGCAGGAAGAAGAGCGCATCAAGGAAGTGCGTGAAGTCTCCGAGGCCGACCGCCATAAGCAGGTGCTGATCCTGGAAGCTGAAGCCAAGGCGCAGGAATCGCTGGTGCGTGAAGTGAAGGAAGCGCAGGCCCGCGAGACCGCTTCCAAGCATCGTGCGGTGGAGCTGACCACGCTGGCGCAGGCCGAGCACGAAGCGGCCGGCAAGCAGGCCGAAGCCAAGCGTCTGCTGGCCGACGCGTTCCGCGCCGAGCAGGCCGCACCGGGCCTGGCCGAAGCGCAGGTACGCGAAGCGTCGGCGCTGGCCATCGAGAAGGTCGGCATCGCCGAGGCGCGCGTGATCGAAGCCAAGGCCGAAGCAAACCTGAAGCAGGGCAGCAACGAGGCGCGCGTGCTGGCCGAGACGCTGCAGGCACAGGCACAGGGCGAGGAGAAGATGGGCCTGGCCCGTGCTACCGCCACCGAATCGCTGGGCAATGCGGAAGCCGGCGTGGTGCAGAAGAAGCTGCTGGCCGAAGCCGAAGGCCTGGTCCGCAAGTTCGAGGCCATCGCCTCGCTGAGCGACCAGGCACGTGGCCACGAAGAGTTCCGCATGATGCTCGACAACAGCCTCAAGCAGGCCCTGGCCTCGATCGAGGCCGGCAAGGAAGTCTCGCGCGAGAACGCTGGCGTCATCGCCAGCGCCCTGCGCAATGCAGACATCGATCTGATCGGTGGCGACGGCGGCATGTTCGAGAACCTGATCAAGGCGGTTTCGCTGGGCAAGTCGATCGAAGGCTTCGCCGGCAAGAGCCCGATCGTGCAGGACCTGATGCAGCGCTACCTGGGCGTCAACGTGGCCGACAACGCGCCGCGGCAGATCGCCGAGGACGCGGACACCGTGTCCGTCGCGTCGACCGCTGTGGTCGACAGCGTGCGCTGATCCACCCGGCGATGGCCACCGCCATCGCCCACCCGTGCCGGCCGCATCGACGGCCGGCCGTCCGTGAGCCGGAAACCTGCTGATGTCCGAAACCAAACCGTCCACCGCGTCCACCGTGCCAGAGGCTGCCAGCGATACCGTCGACCAGGCCGTTGCCCAGGGCGGCGCCTATGAAGTCCTGCGCCGTCGCCTCGGCGAACAGGGCCAGCGCCTGCAGGCCGTTGCTGAGCAGCTGAACCGCCAGCGCCTGGCCGAGTTCGGCGACAGCCGTCTGGAGGTGGTCGGTCGCTTCCGTATCCGCAGCGAGAACAATTGTGTCGGCCGTGACATCGTCCAGGTCGGCCCGGACCGCCTGCTGTTCGGCTACAACGTGTTCATCGGGCTCAAGACCCAGACCCGCATCGAAGATGTGTTCGGCCTGTACCGGCTGGTACAGGGCAATGATGGCTACGACGTCGCCGCGCTGGAGCTGAAGGGCAGTTTCCTCGACCAGCCCGGCTTCGTGCATGACTTCAACGAGCTGTACGCCTACTACAAGCATGCGCGCCTGCTGCAGCTGATCGTGGTGGGCGACAAGCTGCTGGCCTCGTTCCAGATCGGCGAGCGCAGCAGCGACGTGCGCGTGTTCCGCTGGGCGCTGTCACGCGAAGGTGAACTGACCTATCTCGATGCGCGTGGCGAGCGTGACATCGCGCTGCCGCCGCCGTTCGATTTCGAATGGACCCGCGCCACCCGCGACCTCGCCGTCAACGGCCGCCATTCGCATCTGAACATCCTCGACACCCTGTTCGTGGAGACCACCGGTGGTGATCTGACCATCAAGGTGGAGAACAACACCGAAACCGGGCAGGGCATCTACAGCGAACCGGTGGAAGACAGCACGCAGTCGCTCGACGACGCGCAGTTCGAGTTCGCCCGTGTCGGCTCGCTGGTGCTGCTGAAAGTGCTGCCGTACCGCGAAACCGAATGGCGTGGGCTGATCTACAACACCCTCACCGGTGACATCGTGCGCAACGATGCCATCGTCCAGGCCTGCGTGCAGCTGCCCGAAGACCACGGCATCATCTTCCCCGGCGGCTATTACCTGCAGGGTGGCGAGCACAAGGCGTTCGACGCCTCGATGGATGGCATGCAGTTCAAGCGCAGCATCCGTTCGCCCAACGGCGAGGACGTGCTGTACATCTTCTACGAGCGCGAAGGTGGGCGCTCGGCGCTGTTCGTCTACAACACCATCCAGCGCGTGCTGCAGAACCCGGTGTTCGGCCACGGCTATGCCTTCATGCAGGACGGGCGCATGGTGCTGTTCCATGCCGAAGGCAGCGAGCCGACCCGCATTCATCCGATGCAGGTCTGGCAGACGCCTTTCAGCAGTGATGAGTTCGCCGCCAGCCGTCCGCCCGGCAATACCTTCATGGGGCGCATCGGCAACGCCGAGCTGGTGCGTGGCATCTCCAACCTGTTCAACCTGGCGCGCGAAATCGACGGCCAGGATGTATCGGTGCAGCGCTACCAGCGCCTGGTGGCCGACACCCGGCGGCTTTTCGATGCCCATCATTGGCTGGGCGACGAGGCCTGCGATGGTGCCGAAGCGTTGCTGCGGCAGATCAGCGCCACCGGCGAATCGGTGCTGGACGAATACGAAAAAGTGCAGTCGATCCGCCAGCAGTCGGCGCAGGCGATGGCCGAGGCCGAGGCCACGCACAAGGCGCTGCTGGGCCGGCTGCAGCCGGAAAACTGGAACGAGGTGCAGGCCTTCGTCGAGGCGCTCAACGCGATCACCGCGCTGCGTGGCCGCCTGCTGACGATCCGCGAACTGCGTTACATCGATACCGCGCGTATCGAGGCGATGGCCGCCGAACTGGTCGAGGCGCACGACCGTGTCGGTGCCGCCACCGGCGCTTTCCTCGCCGGCGATGCGGCGCTTGCCCCCTTGACCACCCGCATGCTGGCGCTGGACGAGGCTGCACAGCAGGCCGCCAGTGCACGCCAGCTGGATGAGCAGCTGGACGGACTGCGCGGCATGGCCGGCGATCTGGACATGCTGTCCGAGCTGATGGCCGGTCTGAAGGTCGACGATGCGACCGCACGTACCCGCGTGGTCGAATCGATCTCGCTGCTGTACGGGCGTCTGAACCAGGCGCGCGCACGTGCCGAACAGCGCCGCAGGTCGCTGGGCTCGGCCGAAGCCGTGGCCCAGTTCGCCGCGCAGTTCGCCCTGTTCTCGCAATCGATCACCAGCGCGCTGGCGATGGCCAGCGACCCTGAACGTGCCGACGAGCAGCTGTCGCGACTGCTGGTGCAGCTGGAAGAACTGGAGAGCCAGTTCGGCGAGCACGAGCAGTTCCTCGGCGACATCCTGAGCAAACGTGAAGAGCTGGTCGAAGCCTTCGACACGCACAAGCAGGCCCTGCTGGATGATCGCCAGCGCAAGGCGCGCTCGGTGCTTGACGCCGCCAACCGCATCCTCGACGGCCTGGGCAAGCGCACCGAGCGTTTCGGCACAGCCGACGAACTCAATGCCTTCTTCGCTGGCGATCCGCTGATCCTCAAGCTGCGTGAACTGGCCGAGCGCCTGCGGGCGCTGCGCGACAACGTCAAGGCCGACGATGTCGAGGCGCGCCTGAAGGGCGTCCGCGACCAGGCCGTGCGCCAGCTGCGTGACCGCAGCGACCTGTACGAGGCCGGTGGAAATGTGGTCCGCCTGGGCCCGCGCCACCGTTTCAGCGTCAACACCCAGGCGCTGGACCTGACCCTGCTGCCGCGTGGTGAAACCCTTGCCATCCATCTCACTGGCACCGACTTCCTGGAGACCCTGCACGATCCCGAGCTGGATGCGCTGAAGCCGTTCTGGCCGGTGACCCTGGATTCGGAATCGGCAGCGATCTACCGCGGCGAATACCTGGCCGGGTGCCTGTTGCTGGCGGCGGAGGAGGGCCGGGATGGCCTGGACCTCGCCCAGCTACAGCATGATGCGGCCGAACCCGAAGCGCTGGACCAGCGGGTCCGCGCCTTTGCCGCGCCCCGTTACCGCGAGGGGTACGAGCGCGGCATCCATGACCATGACGCCGCCCTGATCCTGCGCGCGCTGTTGCCTCTGCAGCAGGCGGCTGGCCCGCTGCGGCATTCGCCCCACGTGCGTGCGCTGGCACTGCTGTTCTGGGCCGCACGGCAACGCGATGAAGCCGTGGCGCAGTGGCCCGGCCGGCAGGCCGGCGCGGAGGCTATCGCGCGCCTGTTCGGTTCCGATGAGGGACGTCAGGCGCTGCGCGCGGAAATGGCGAAGGCGCTGCATGACTACGCACAGACCCATGCATTGCCGTTCGACGCCGCCGCCGCCGATGCTGCAGCGGCGTATCTGGGCGAAGAACTGGTCGCCGGCGAGCCGGTGTTCAGCACCAGTCGGCATGCTCAGGCGTTATTGGAAGCGCTGTCGCAGCAACTGGAGCAGGCGGGCCAGCGTGATGCGCTTGAACGTGCGCTGCAGCGCTCGCAGGATCCGTTGGCTACACGTTGGGCGTTGGCCGGGCAATGGCTGCGGGCGCTGGCCGGTCTGCCAGCGCAGTCGGCGCATGCCGGTTATGTCGAAGAAGCAGCGGCATTGCTGCTGGTGCAGCGACAGCTGCGCACCCGGGCCAGCGATGCACCGCTGCAGGCGGACGTCAGTGGCCTGCTGGGCGAACATGCCCGCATCCGCAACGGCAGCCTGACCGTGTCGCTGGACGATTTCCTGGCACGAATGCAGCACCACCTGCAGTCCTTCGTGCCGGCATTCCATGCCTATCAGGCCGTGCGCCAGGGCATCATCGGCCGCGAGCGCGAAACCCTGCGGTTGTCGGAGTTCAAGGCGCGGCCGTTGTCGTCCTTCGTGCGCAACAAGCTGATCAACGACGTCTATCTCGGCGTGATCGGCGACAACCTGGCCAAACAGATGGGCACCGTTGGCGAGAACAAGCGCAGCGACCTGATGGGTCTGCTGATGATGATCTCGCCGCCCGGCTATGGCAAAACCACGTTGATGGAGTACGTGGCGCATCGCCTCGGCCTGGTCTTCATGAAGATCAACGGACCGGCCCTGGGCCACGAAGTACGCTCGCTGGACCCGGAACAGGCGCCGGACGCGACCTCGCGGCAGGAGCTGGAAAAGCTCAACCTGGCGCTGGAGATGGGCAACAACACCATGCTGTATGTCGATGACATCCAGCACACCCACCCGGAGTTCCTGCAGAAGTTCATCTCGCTGTGTGATGGCACGCGTCGCATTGAAGGCGTGTGGCGGGGCCGCACCCGCACCTACGACATGCGTGGCAAGAAGTTCTGCGTGGTCATGGCCGGCAACCCGTATACCGAGTCCGGCGAAGTGTTCAAGATCCCGGACATGCTGGCCAACCGTGCCGACATCTACAACCTGGGCGACGTGCTCGGCGGCATGGAAGCCGCCTTCACCCTCAGCTACATCGAGAACAGCCTGACCTCCAACCCGGTACTGGCGCCGCTGGCCACGCGTGAGATGGCGGACCTGTACCTGCTGGTCGACCGCGCGATGGGCAAGGATGTCTCCACCAATGGTCTGAGCCATGCCTACAGCGGCGCCGAGGTCAACGAGATCACCGCCACCCTGCAGCGCATGCTGCGCGTGCGCGACGTGGTCTACAGGGTCAACCAGCAGTACATCGCCAGCGCCGCACAGGATGATCGCTATCGCACCGAGCCGCCGTTCCGCCTGCAGGGCAGCTACCGCAACATGAACAAGCTGGCGGAAAAGATCTCGCCGGTGATGAATGACGACGAGCTGCAGCAGCTGATCTCCGACCATTATCTGGGCGAAGCACAGCTGCTGACCACCGGTGCCGAAGAGAATCTGCTGAAGCTGGCCGAGCTGCGCGGCGTGCTCGATGATGAGCGAGCACAGCGCTGGGCGCAGATCAAGCGTGATTTCCTGCGCAACAAGGCGATGGGCGCCGGTGACAGTGATGTCGGCGGACGCGTGGTCGCGCAGCTGGCCGACATCGCCAGCGCGCTGCAGTTGCCGCCAGCGCCGGTGGAGGTAGCCGTCGCGCCCGAGCCGGCGCCATGGCCGGCCCTGCTGGCGGCGCTGCAGCGACTGGCGGATGCACGTCCGGCCAGTGCGCCGGCCGCTGCCGCACCGCCGCCTGCAGCCACGCCATTGGCCGAAGACCTGCAGGCCGGTCTGGCACCGCTGCTGCAGTTGCTGGTTGCCTCGCAGGAGCAACAGGTGCAGCTGTCGCAGACATTGGCAGCCTTCGCCGGATGGGCGCGGCAGCAGGTAAACACCGATGTGGCAACGACTGACACGCGTCGTCGTCCGCGCGTGCGTCGTGCAGCGACACCGGAAGAACGTGCGCTGGATGAAGCGCTGATGCGCCACTTCTACGGCGAATCATTGCCGCCGGAAACGGTGGCTGATGACGGCCCACGGCCGCCGCCACTTCCGTGACCTCCGTACGCTCCCTGCCCGGACCTGCGCTTCCGGCGTGTGCCGATGTGGCCGCGCTGGCTGCGTATGGCAGCCCCTTGCTGCAGCTACTGGCCGAGCCGACACCGTTGCAGACCGACGCGGGCGGCGAAGGCCTGGTGGCTGCGCTGGCGCGGATCGCGTTGGCCCTGCAGGCCAGCGATCCGGTGCGCCTGCGCCGGCAGGAGGGTTGGTGGGGGCGCCTGCTCGGCCGCGATGTTGCGCGCGAAGCGCAGGCGCAGGGGCTGCAGGCGCAGCTGGGCGTGCTGGTGCTGCAGGCGCGCGAGCAGGCACAGGGTCTCGCGCAGCGTGTACAGCAGCGTGCCCAGACCATCATCGACAACGACGCGGCTGCCGCCGCGTTGGAGGCCTGGGCCACGTTCGGCGCCGCGCAGTTGGCGAGCCTGGAAGGCGCTGCGCAGGTCGCGCTGGCCCCGCGCGTGGACCACCTGCAGCGGCTGGCCACGCTGCGGCGCATCGAAAGCGGGCAATGGCAGCTGCTGCAGGAGCAGGACGAAGCCCTGCTGCAGCGCTTCGTCCGCATCCACGATGTCCTGCTGCCGGCCTGGCGCCAGGCTGCACAGGCTGGCCAGGCACAGGCCCAGGCTGCACAGGTCGCGCAGGCAGCCACGCTGCAGGCCCAGATCGACGACGAAGTGGCCGCTGCTCAGGCTAGACTGCGCTGAGCCGGCCGCCGCTGCCGCTTATCCACTGCAAGGACACTGCCCGATGACCCAGGACAGCCAGAACTCCGGCACGCTCGTGCCCGCCACCACGCCCGCCCCCGAACTTGATGACAGCACGTTGAAGGCCCTCGGCCTGGTGCGCGACGACCTGCCGCGCATCGCCGAAATCGGCCGCGAGCTGGAAGATCTGCGACCAGGCAACCTGCAGGTGTTCGGCCGTGAAGCCGCCGCACGAACGACGGCCTTCTCCAGCCAGTTGCTGGACCAGGTGCGCAATCGTGACCTTGATGCCAATGGCGAGAAACTTGGGGAAGTGGTGCGCATCGCGCGCGAGCTCAAGCTGGATGGTTTTTCGCAGCGCTCGAAGGTGCCGTTGATCGGTGGCCTCATCGATCGCCTGCGTGCTTCCAAGGGCGAACTGGTGCAGAAGTTCAGCGATACCAATTCGCAGATCGAACAGCTGCTTGGCGACGTGGGCGCGCAGCAGACGCTGATGGGCAAGCGGGTGACCGATTTCGACCGCATGCATGACATCGTGCGCGAGGAACGTCATGCGCTGGGCCTGTACGCCGCCGCCGGCAAGCAGCGCCTGGCCCAGCTGCAGTCCGAACAGCTGCTGGGGCAGGGCAGCGAAGACCCGCAGCAGCGCATCCGCCAGAGCGAGATCGACAATGCGATCCGCCTGATCGAGAAGCGCGTCTCCGACCTGCAGCTGATGCAGCATGCGGCTGACCAGTCGTTGCCGATGATCCGGCTGATCCAGGCCAATGCGCTGCAGCTGATCGAGAAGTTCAACACCGTCCGCGACATCACCATCCCATCGTGGAAGCGTCAGTTCGCGATCCAGTTGTCGCTGGGCGAGCAGAAGAACGCGGCCGAACTGGCCAATGCAATCGATGATGCGACCAACGAACTGATGCGACGCAATGCCGACCTGATGCGGCAGGCCTCGGTGGACACTGCACGCAGCAACCAGCGCGGCGTGATCGACGTGGCCACGTTGCGCCACGTGCACGATCAGCTGATCGCTACGGTCGAGGAGGTGCGCAGCATCCATCGCGAGGGCATGCAGCAGCGTCAGCAGGCCGAAGTGGAGCTGTCGCGCCTGCGCGAGGATCTGCAGCAGCGGCTGGCGGCACCGACGGCGCCGTAGCTGGGTACCTGCTGTCCAAGCGGCGTGCAGGAATGCGACGAATATCCCATTTTTGCATGAATACGCACCGACGAGGGTGGGGATGACGTCCTCGCAACATTTGATCGGACACAATGTGCCCCAGCCTGCCACGGCTGGGTGCCAGCCTGTGTGCGTTCCACCATCTCGCGCCCCTGCGGCGCGTCATGCTTTCAATGAGGTTGCAATGGATATGCCGCGTCTCTCCTCCCCGCGATTCCGCTTGGCCCGTGTTTCTGTCGTTCCTGTCTTGCTGCTGGCCTTGGCCGCCTGCGCGGCGGGAGAATCCTCGAATTCCGCGGCCTCGTCGCCGGCCACGACGGCGCCTGCCGCTGCTGCGACGGCCACGGCGACGCCTGGGACTGCCCCCGTATCGGCCGACAATGGGCTGGCCGCGCTGATCCGCGCCAGCGGGGTGACGTGCAGCAATGCCAGTGCCGGTACCGGCTGCACGGCAGGCGATGTCGACAGCGGTGACTTCTACGATGTTGAACTGTCGCCGGACTGCGGCGACCAGGGATTCTTCGCCGGCGTGGCCGAGGCCAAGGGCGTGGAGACGCTGGATGCGGTACCGAGCAGCGGCAGCAAGGCCACCGCCACCGCGAAGCTGTCGAAGGGGCAGCTGGTGTGCGTGCAAGGCATCGGCCGCACCGGACAGAATCCGCTGTTCTATTACGTTGTCGCCATTCCGGCCAACACGGTCGGCAAGTGCAAGGACAATGCGTTGTGTGACACCTATGGTGACAGGCCGATCAACAATCGGGTCGCCACGGGAGGCGAGGCCTGCCATGCGGCAGCCCCGGGACACTACGCCGGGAACTGCGCACAGGGCTGGGTCAGTGCGGATGTACTGGACGTGTTTTCCAACGGAATGTAATCGCCGCCAGGGGAGCGGTCCAATCAACCACTGGCAAAGGAACAGCGCATGTCGGATCCAAACGTCACCCGGGTAGTCAGCAGCGTCGGTACGACGCGCACGCTGGAAATGGACGATGGCAGTGTCATCGAACGGTCAGGCGGCAGCGTCTCGTGGCGCAACAACAACCCCGGCAATCTCAAGTTCGAGTTCGCCGGCAGCGCCGACAAGACGGTAACCAACCCCCGTACCCGTGAGCAGGCGCTCGAGGCGGCGCATGGTCGTTACCAGGGCGTAGTCGGTCTGGACCAATGGGGCAACGCGGTCTTCGAAAGCTATGAAGCCGGGCGAGTGGCGAAGATCCAGCTGCTGGAGCGCCGTTTTGGTGACAAGACCGTCGAGGAAATGCTGCCGAGTTACTCCAAGAAGGACTATAGCGGCACGACCCACCACAAGGAGCAGGCCGCCACCATCTACGCCGAGGGTGATCGCAACGGCGTTGATCTGCGCTCGAAGACGGTGGGCGAAATGAGCGTGCGCGAGCGCGAAGTGCTGGCCGACGGCATCCGCCGTTTCGAGGGCTGGCAACCTGGCGATGTCGCTACTGTCCAGCAGCCGACGCGCACATCGGCTGCCGTGCAGACCCAGACCCAGACCCAGACCCAGACCCAGACCCAGACCCAATCAACGACGCCTGCTGCGACCGCACCCGCTGCGGCTCAGGTGGTGGCTGCGGCCGGCAGTGCCGCCGTCTACAACGAGGCCCACCAGCATTTCATGGGCTCCGGCCGCCAGTACGAGTATGGCCGGCCGGACCATCCGCGGCCGGGTCGTGACAGCAGCCGGCTGGAGCGCGACCTGGACGGGGACGGGCGGCTCGGCGTGGATTGCTCTGCATTCGTCTGGCGCGGTCTGAAGAATGCGGGCTACGACGTGCGCGGCGAGAACGCCGCGGGATTCACCACCTCGACCCTGTTCAACGGCGCGAATACGACCGCGTACGCGCGCGAGCATTTCGATGTGACCTCGGCGGCGGACGCACGCAAGCCCAATGGCTCGCTGAAGCAGGGTGACATCCTGATGTTCTCCTCGTCGCAGGGTCAGCACGTCGGTATTTTCAAAGGCTACGACGCGCAGGGAAACATCCAGTTCATCGGCTCCCAGGGCAGTACCGGGCCAGCTGAAGTCACCATCCGCCCGGGCGGTTACTGGGACGGCGGCGGTACGCGCATCGTCGGTGCACTGACGCCCAAGCCGGAGTTCCAGGTTCGTGCGCCGCTGCACGGCAATGCCGAGCCGGCGCTTTCCCGCCCCGCCGCATCGGCAGCGCAACCGGCGGCATCGCACGCGGCATCGGCCGAAGTGATCCGGCACGGCCAGCGCGGCAGTGATGTGCAATCCCTGCAGCAGACCCTCAATCAGCTCGGCGTGCGCGATGCGCACGGCAACCGGCTGGCCGAGGACGGTCGCTTCGGTGACCACACCCGCGAGGCGGTGATCGCCTTCCAGAAGCAGCAGGGTCTGGTGCCCGATGGCATCGCCGGTCGCAATACCCACGCTGCGCTGGCCGCAGGCCGCTTGCAGGGCCAGGAGCCGGTGGCTGCCGCGCCGAAGGGTCCATCGCTGAACGATGCTTCGCATCCGGACAATGCCCTGCACAACGCGGTGCGCAGCAAGCTGCCAAGTGTGTTCTCCGAAGAAGCCGCGGCCAACATCACCCTGCATGCAAAACAGAACGGCATCGACGCCGCCGACAAGCTGCAGAGCATCACGGTGCAGGATGGCAAGGCATTCGTGATGGGAACCACGCCGGGCTTCCGCGCCGCCGTAGACCTTGCCCAGGCACCACCATCGCTGGAGCACACCAGCGCGAAGCTGCTGGCCGATCCTGCGCCGCACCAGCAGGTGCAGGAGGAGCAGCAGAGGGTCGCGATGGGCGGCCGCTGAGGCCTGCACAGTGCCGGCACCGGGTGGATCATTCCGCCCGCGTTGCCGGCCATTGCGCACCCGCCGCGGTGCGCCTCATCGCAGCTGGGCAGTCACCCAGTCCGCCAGCGCGTGCACGCGCGCATCGACAGGGCCGTCCGGCCGCGCCAGCACCCAGAACCCGCCGGTCGCGGCAAACCCCCACGGTGCCACCAGCCGCCCTGCGGCCAGATCCTCTGCCACCAGCGGCTCCGGCGCGATCGCCGGGCCCAGTCCGGCCACCGCTGCTTCCAGCAGGTAGTACAGGTGTTCGAAGCCGGTGCCCAGCTGCAGCTGGCCCGGGTCCAGCCCGTGCGACTGCGCCCAGGCTGGCCACGCTTGCGGGCGCGAGCTGGTGTGCAACAGCGTTTCCTGCAGCAAGGCGGACGGCGGCACATGGCGTAGCCGATGCGCCGCCGGGTGCGAGGGCGCCACCACCACGCCCACCCGCTCCGGTGCCAATTCGCGTACCTGCCAGCCGCGCGGCCATGGTCCCTGCGCCAGCAGCAGCACCGCATCCAGCGTGGCCTGCGTCTCGGTGAAACTGCCATCCAGAGCGGACCACTGCAGGCGCACGCCGGGCAGTGCCGCCTGCAGTGCCGGCAGCCGCGGAATCATCCAGCGCGCCAGCACGCTGCCGCTGCATCCCAGCACCAGCGCCGGTGAAGCCGCCGGCCGCCGCAACGCGCGCACACAGTCCTCGATGCCGGTGAAGGCCTCGCTGCAGGCCTCCTGCAGGCGGGTGCCTGCGGCAGTCAGGCGCAGGCCGCGACCAGCACGCTGGAACAGCGCCAGGCCCAGATGGTCTTCCAGCAGCTTCAGTTGCCGGCTGACCGCGCCATGGGTCACATGCAGCGCCTGTGCAGCGCGGCCTACGCCGCCCAGCCGTGCGGTGGCCTCGAACGCCCGAAGGGCATTCAAAGGGGGCAGCGATGACGCGCTCATGTGAGATTTCCTGACGGGATACGCCAGATAATATCCATTTTCCGGACACAATCCGTGCGCTAGAGTATCCACCTGTCTGAACGACCGGTCGTCTCCATGTCTGCCTCTCCCATTGCCGATTTCCACGCATTCCCTGACGCCCAGGGCCACTTCGGCCGTTATGGCGGCAGCTTCGTCGCCGAAACCCTGGTCGGACCGCTGCAGGAACTGGCCCAGGCCTATGACCAGGCCCGTCAGGACCCGGCGTTCCAACTGGCCTATGACCGCGACCTGGCTCATTACGTGGGCCGGCCAAGCCCGATCTACCACGCTGAACGCCTGAGCGACCACGTTGGTGGCGCGCAGATCCTGCTCAAGCGCGAGGACCTGAACCACACCGGCGCGCACAAGATCAACAACACCATCGGCCAGGCGCTGCTGGCTGCGCGGATGGGCAAGACGCGCATCATCGCCGAGACCGGCGCTGGCCAGCATGGCGTGGCCAGTGCCACCGTCGCCGCGCGGCTGGGCCTGGAGTGCGTGGTGTACATGGGCGCCACCGACATCGAGCGGCAGAAGATCAACGTCTACCGCATGAAGCTGCTCGGTGCGACGGTGGTGCCGGTCACCTCCGGCTCGGCCACCCTGAAGGACGCGCTCAACGAAGCAATGCGCGACTGGGTCACCAACGTGCAGGACACCTTCTACATCATCGGCACGGTCGCTGGCCCGGACCCGTACCCGCGCATGGTGCGTGACTTCAACGCCATCGTCGGTCGCGAGGCGCGCGAGCAGATGCTGGCCGAGTACGGTCGCCTGCCCGATGCGATCACCGCCTGCGTCGGCGGCGGCAGCAATGCGATCGGCTTGTTCCACGCCTTCCTCAACGACCGCCAGGTCGAAATCGTCGGCGCTGAAGCGGCCGGCGATGGCATCCACACCGGTCGCCACGCAGCCTCCATCGCCGCCGGCCGTCCGGGCGTGCTGCACGGCAACCGCACCTATGTGCTGTGCGACGACGATGGCCAGATCATCGAGACCCATTCGGTATCGGCCGGCCTGGACTACCCGGGCGTCGGTCCCGAGCATGCGTTCCTGGCCGACAGCGGCCGCGCGCGCTACGTCGGAATCACCGACGAAGAGGCGTTGCAGGCCTTCCACCTGCTGGCGCATACCGAAGGCATCCTGCCGGCGCTGGAGTCCAGCCACGCGCTGGCACAGGCGATGAAGCTTGCACGCGAGCGTCCGCGCGACCAGATCGTGCTGTGCAACCTCTCCGGCCGCGGCGACAAGGACGTGCATACCATCGCTGCGCGCGAAGGCCTGGTGCTGTGAGCGCGTTGATGCGCAGGAGCAGCGCACTGCTGCTGGCGTTCGGTCTGGCCGCTTGCCAGCCGCCGGAGCCGCCGCTGTTGGCGCCGGCGGCCAAGGCAACCACGCAACCCGCGCAGCAGCCCGCTGCCAACGATGATGTAGACCCGCTGGCACGCATGCCGATCGACGACCCGCCCGCAGCAGAAGCTGAGGGTGGCGACGAGGGCCCGGCCGTGGTCTCGGTGGCGCTGGATCATGCCGGCGAGGTCCTGATCGGCCAGCACTTGAACGATCTCAAAGCGCTCGGGCCGTGGACGGCGCAAGGGGCGGTCGAAGCCCTCGGTGGAAGTTGCGAGTACTACGACGGCAAGGGCTTGCCGGCGGGCGTGTCGATGATGACCGACGAGGACCGCGTGGTTCGTTTCGACCTCGGCCTTGATCCGGACAGCGGGGCGCCGGCCGAGCAGCCCGGCCCGTTTGGCCTGCGCGTGGGAATGACCCGCGCGCAAGCGGTTGCCCGGTTCCCGAAGCCGCCTGTGTCCAGCCCGCATGCCTACGACGGCGAGCAGGGCGAGTACCTGACCTGGCAGGACCCGGGTTCCGCGCTCGGCATCCGCCTGGAACTGTTTGAAGGGAAGGTTACCCAGATGTACTGGGGAACCAGTGAAGCGATTGAACTGATTGAAGGGTGTGCCTGAAATGTCCGTATCCCGACTCGATGCTTGTTTCCAGCGCCTGCGCGAGCAGCAGCGCAAGGCCCTGATCCCCTTCATCACCGCCGGTGATCCGTCCCTGGAAGCCACGGTGCCGGTCATGCACGCGCTGGTCGAGGCCGGTGCCGATGTGATCGAACTGGGCGTCCCGTTCTCCGACCCGATGGCCGACGGCCCGACCATCCAGCGCAGTTCCGAGCGCGCGTTGGCCCGCGGCGCAGGCACCCGCTATGTGTTGCAGGCAGTGGCGCAGTTCCGCGAACAGGACGCGCAGACGCCAGTAGTGCTGATGGGCTATCTCAACCCGGTGGAGATCCACGGTTACGTGGCGTTCGCCAACGCGGCAGTGGCCGCTGGCGTGGACGGCGTGCTGCTGGTCGATCTGCCACCGGAAGAAGCCGGCGAAGCCCAGCAGGCCTTCGATGCCGCAGGTCTGGCGCTGGTTCTGCTGGCATCGCCGACCACCAGCGAGGCACGCGCCGACAAGCTGCTGGCGCTGGCCCGTGGCTATCTCTACTACGTCAGCTTTGCCGGTGTCACCGGTGCCTCCGAACGACTGGACAGTGACGCGGCCAGTGCACGTCTGCAGGCACTGCGGGCCAAGGCCAGCGTGCCGGTGGTGGCAGGCTTCGGCATCAAGGATGCAGCCAGTGCGGCGGCCATGGCCCGCCAGGCCGACGGCGTGGTGGTCGGCAGTGCGTTGGTGGCGGTACTGGCCGAAGCGGCCTCGGTCGAGGACGCAGCGCAGCGCGCCGCTGAATTCCTGGCTCCGCTGCGCCAAGCGCTCGACGCGTAACGGTAGTGCCGGCCGCTGGCCGGCATCCTCCGTACCTGCCCGCTTGCAGGCGCTGCCGGCCAGCGGCAGGCGCTACCAACAGCTGGCGTAACGGTAGTGCCGGCCGCTGGCCGGCAACCTCCGTACCCGACCGCGTGCAAGCGCTGCCGGCCAGCGGCCGGCGCTACCAACAGCTGGCGTAACGGTAGTGCCGGCCGCTGGCCGGCATCCTCCGTACCTACCCGCGTGCAAGCGCTGCCGGCCAGTCGCCGGCGCTACCAACACCTGGCATAACGGTAGTGCCGGCCGCTGGCCGGCATCCTCCGTACCCGCCCGCGTGCAAGCGTTGCCGGCCAGCGGCCGGCCCTGCCAACACCTGGCGTAACGGTGTGCCGGCCGCTGGCCGGCATCCTCCGTACCCGACCGCGTGCAAGCGCTGCCGGCCAGCGGCCGGCGCTACCAACACCTGGCGTAACGGTAGTGCCGGCCGCTGGCCGGCATCCTCCGTACCTGCCCGCGTGCAAGCGCTGCCGGCCAGCAGCCGGCGCTACCAACACCTAAACGTACGTCCCAGCATGGTTTTTTCCACCGGGGCCACGGCCGGGCAGGGGGTGCACGGGCAGGGAAAGCGGAGCTAGACTGTCCGCCTTTGCGGCCCTCGGGCCGCCCTGAACGGAAGTGTCCTCCCGCATGAGTTGGCTCAGCAAGTTGATGCCGTCTGGCATCCGCACCGACAACACCCCCAGCAAGAAGCGCAGCGTCCCCGAGGGCCTGTGGGAAAAGTGCAGCAACTGCGGCAGTGCGTTGTACCGTCCGGAGCTGGAAGAGAATCTGGAGGTCTGCCCGAAGTGCGGCCACCATATGGCCATCCGTGCGCGTGCGCGCCTGGCCGCGCTGTTCGACGCCGACAGCACCACCGAGATCGCCGCCCGCCTGGGGCCGACCGACCTGCTGAAGTTCAAGGACCAGAAGAAGTACGGCGAGCGCATCAAGATCGCGCAGAAGAACACCGGTGAGTACGACGCGCTGATTGCCATGCGCGGCCTGCTCAAGGGCCGTCCTCTGGTGGCCTCGTCCTTCGATTTCGCCTTCATGGGCGGCTCCATGGGTTCGGTGGTCGGCGAGCGCTTCGCCCTTGCCGCCGAGACCGCTGCCGAGATCGGCGCACCGTACGTGTGCTTCTCCGCCAGTGGTGGCGCGCGCATGCAGGAGGGCCTGTTCTCGCTGATGCAGATGGCCAAGACCTCGGCCGCGCTGGGCAAGCTGCGTGAAGCCGGACAGCCGTACATTTCGGTGCTGACCCACCCGACCACCGGCGGTGTGTCGGCATCGTTCGCGATGCTGGGCGACATCAACATTGCCGAACCGCGTGCACTGATCGGCTTCGCCGGCCCGCGCGTGATCGAGCAGACCGTGCGCGAGAAGCTGCCGGAAGGGTTCCAGCGTTCGGAGTTCCTGCTCGAGCACGGTGCCATCGACCAGATCTGCGACCGCCGTGAACTGCGCGACCGCCTGGCCGACCTGCTGGCGATGCTGCGTCGCGAGCCGGCACCGGAGGAGATTTGATGGGGAGCCGCAAGTACTTCGGTACCGATGGCATCCGCGGTCGGGTTGGCCAAGGGGCGATCTCGGCGGATTTCGTGCTGCGCCTGGGCAACGCCCTGGGCCGCGTGCTGGTCGCCCAGCGCGGGCAGGAGGGACGCCGTCCGATCGTGGTGATTGGCAAGGACACGCGGATCTCCGGCTACATGTTCGAAGCCGCGCTGGAAGCCGGGCTGGTCGCTGCCGGCGCTGACGTGCAGCTGCTCGGCCCGATGCCGACCCCGGCCGTTGCCTTCCTCACCCGTACCCTCGGCGTGGATGCGGGCATCGTCATCAGTGCGTCGCACAATCCGCACTACGACAACGGCATCAAGTTCTTCTCCGCCCAGGGCGAGAAGCTCGACGATGCCACCGAACTGGCGCTGGAAGCCGCATTGGACGTGCCGTTCACCACGGCCGTTTCGGAGAAGCTCGGCAAGGCCTCGCGTGCACGCGAGGCCGTCGGTCGTTACATCGAGTTCTGCAAGTCCAGCGTGCCGCGCTCGTTCGATCTTCGCGGCGTGCGCCTGGTGCTCGACTGCGCGCATGGCGCCACCTACCAGATCGCGCCGCTGCTGTTCCGCGAACTGGGTGCGGAGGTCATCGGCATCGGTGCCGAACCCAATGGCATCAACATCAACGACGGCGTCGGCTCGACCCACATCGACAACCTCGCTGCCAAGGTGCGTGAGACCCGCGCCGACCTGGGCATCGCCTTCGACGGTGATGGTGACCGGGTGTTGATGGCCGATGACCACGGCAACCCGGTCGACGGCGATGACCTGGTGTACATCCTGGCGCGCGCGTGGCAGGCCGAAGGTCGCCTGCGCGGCCCGGTGGTCGGTACCTTGATGAGCAACTTCGGTCTGGAAAAGGCCTTGGCCGAACTGCAGATTCCGTTCCAGCGCAGCAACGTCGGCGACCGCTACGTGCATCAGGCACTGGTGGAGGGAGGCGGCGTGCTCGGTGGTGAAGCGTCCGGCCATCTGCTGTGCCTGGACCGGGCCACCACCGGCGACGGCATCGTCAGTGCCCTGCAGGTACTGGTGGCGTTGAAGCAGCAGGGAAAGAGCCTGCGCGAAGCGCTGCAGCCGTTGTCCAAGGTGCCGCAGAAGACGGTCAACGTGCGCCTCGGCGATGTCTCGGCCAAGGCCATCGTGCAGGCCGAGAGCGTGCAGGCTGCGCTGACCGAAGCGCAGCAGGCCGTATCCGGCCGCGGACGTGCCTTCCTGCGTCCCTCCGGCACCGAACCGGTGGTGCGGGTCACGGTCGAGGCCGATGACGCGACGTTGATGCAGGACACCCTGGATCGGCTTTCGGCGGCGGTCAGGACAGCGGCTGCGGCCTGAGCCCTGTCGCTGGATTGAACCGACAACATGGCCGCCTGTGCGGCCATGTTGCTGTCTGGTGCAAGCAAGGCATCAGGCGCTGCGCGGCATCTCCGTCTGCCATTTCCAGGTGTCGCGGCACATGTCCGCCAGACCATGGCGCGCAGTCCAGCCCAGTTCGCGCAGGGCAAGGGACGGGTCGGCAAAGCTCACCGCGATGTCGCCGGTGCGGCGGCCGGTGATCCGGAATGGAATCGCCCGACCGACGGTCTGCTCGAAGGCCTTGATCAGTTCCAGCACGCTGTGGCCCTGTCCGGTGCCCAGGTTCAGGGTGATGCTGCGGCGCTTGTCGCGCAGGTACTGCAGCGCCAGCACATGGGCCCGCGCCACATCCTCCACATGGATGTAGTCGCGTACGCCGGTACCGTCGCAGGTCGGATAGTCATCACCGAACACCTGCACTTCGGGCAGCAGGCCGGCGGCCACCTGGGCGATGTAGGGCATCAGGTTGCTGGGTGTTCCGTGCGGCAGTTCGCCGATCAGGGCGCTTGAATGTGCACCCACCGGATTGAAGTAGCGCAGCGTTGCCACATGCAGCGCTGCATCGGCGCCGACCAGATCGGACAGCAGTTGTTCCACCACCAGCTTCGAACGGCCATAGGGCGTCATCGCGCAGGTCGCGGCGGTCTCGGCCACCGGGCAATGGTCCTGGTCGCCGTACACGGTTGCCGACGAGCTGAACACGAACGTGCCCACGCCGGCATCGCGCATGGCGCCGAGCAGGGCCAGGGTGCCGCTGATGTTGTTGTCGAAGTAGTCCAGCGGCATCTGCCGCGATTCGCCAACCGACTTCAGCGCGGCAAAATGCAGTACCGCATCGATCGAATGCTCGCGCAGCAGGGCCGCGATCCGCGCACGATCGCGCACATCGGCCTGTACGAACAGCGGCGTGATGCCGGTGATGTCGCCGATCCGGCCGATCACCCCGGCGTCGCTGTTGCAGAGCGAATCGACGATGACCACCGCATGGCCCTGCTGCTGCAGTTCCACACAGGTGTGGGAGCCGATGAATCCCGCACCGCCGGTAACCAGAACGTTCATTTCCTGTATTCCTTCCAATCGGTTGAAGCTTCCTTGCCGAAGCTGTGTCAGACCGGGCCTGGAGACGCCGTCACGGCCCCGGCACCATCTTCTTCTGCCGCGCCTTGAAGCCATTGAACAGCGGTGCGATCAGCGGGTTGTAGCTCCATGCGATGCGCTTGCGCAGCCAGCTTGCCGGCCGGTTACGGATGGCGAAGCGGTAGATGTGCTCGGGGTCGCTGCCGACCACGTTGCGTCCGAACGGATGGGTGGTGTGCAGGTAGCGGAACCCCTGCTCGCGTGCCACTTCGATGTAGTCCTGGTCGAAATCACCGTACGGCCAGCACAGCGTGTCCGACACTTCGCCCAGCTTCTCCAGCAGCACTTCCCTGGCCTTCGACAGGTCGCCACTGATGCCGGCACGGCGCTGGGCGCGATCCAGGTCCTGGCGGCGCAGCCAGCGCGTATGGGTGTGGGTATGGCAATGGATCTCGAAGGTGCCGGCCTCGATGGCCGCACGTGCTTCGCTCCACCGCATCATCACTTCGTCGCTGCGGTCCTGCTTGTAGATCAGGTCTTCGCAGGCGCGATGCTCGGGCGTTTCCGGCAGCGTGGCACCGGTGATGCCGGCATGCGGGCGCATCGGGCCCTCGTGCATCCAGCCGGTCACCACGAACACCACCGCGTGCATGCCGTACTTCTGCAGGATTGGATGGGCGTAGACCCAGTTGTCCAGGTAGCCATCATCGAAGGTGATCACGATCGACTTGCGCGGCACCGGCTTGCCGGCCAGGAAACCGGCGTACTGGTCCAGTGTCAAGGAGGTCCAGCCGGTGCGTGCCAGCCAGGCGATCTGGCTTTCGAAATTCTCCGGCGACACCGTGATCATGCCGGGCGAGTTGCTGACGTGATGATGCATCAGCACCGGTACGGTTCTGGCATTAGCCATGACCCAGCTCCTTCATCCATTGGTGGTAGTAGTGTTCGGTGGCCTCAGCGTGGCCTTCGGGGCTGAAACGCTTGGCGCTGCGGATCCAGTCCCAGCCGGAACGTCCCATCTGCCGTCGGCGCTCGGGATCGTCCACCAGCAGCCGCAGCGCGCCGGTCAGGGCGGCGCCGTCACCGAGTCGGGTGAGGATGGCATTGCTGCCTTCCACCAGCATTTCAGGCACGCCGCCGACCCGGTGCGACACGATCGGCAGGCCCGCCTGTGCCGCTTCCAGGAACACCGTGCCCGACGCTTCCTTGTGTGTGGCCAGAGCGAAGATGTCGAAGCCGGGCATCAGCTGGCTGGCATCGCTGCGGAAGCCCAGCAGATGGACCTGACGCTGCAGGTCGTGCTCGGCGCAGGTGGCCTGCAGGCGCTGCATCACTGCCTGGCCATCGCCGACCACCACCAGATGCAGGCGGGGGTTGGCCTTGCACAGCGGCACCATGGCCTGCAGCAGTTCGGCGTGGCCCTTGGGTTCACGCAGCACGGCCACGCAGCCCACCACGATGTCCTGTTCGTCGAATCCGAGCTCGCCGCGCACGCGTGCACGCGTCTCCTGCAGCGCCTGCCAGGACGGCTCCTGCGCGGCGTCGATGCCGGTTGGAGAAACCGCCATCGGCGGCACGATGCCGATGTGATCGGCGGGAATTCCTCGGTCCGCCAGCAGTTGCTTGACGAAGTTGCTCACGGTGATGACCCGGTGCGGCAGGCCGGTGTAGGTCAGCAGCGAATTCACCGGGCTCATCAGGTGGCGCGAGCGCACCACCAGCGGTGTGCCGCCCAGGCGTGCACCCGCGGCGGCAATCAATGCATCGCGACGGCTGGTGGTGTTGACCACGTCGTAGCGCTCGCGGCGCACCAGCCGTGATACCGACCAGATGCCGCGCAGCAGCCGGGCAATGCCGCCCATGCGCAGCGTATGCACGGTGAAGCCATCGTCGCGCGCGCGGGTGGCCAGGCGCGCGTCGGGCTGGCACAGCAGGGCGACGTCATGGCCGCGCGCGCGCATCACCTGCATGTGGCGGAAAATGTAGATTTCCTGCCCACCCATGCCTTTGGCGGCTTCGGTATGCAGGATGCGCAGCGGACGGTTCATGGTGGATCGGTCCTTGGATTCAGCGGTTGCGGAAGCGCGTCAGCGCTTCCCATGCCGCGCGGATGCTGGCGGCGTCGGGGGTCTGTTGCGGCAGGGGGCGGTAGCGCGCGTCGAGCGCGGTGGCGTTGCCGAATTTGTCGAACACGTAGATCGCCTCGCCAGTGCGCACTGCGCGCTGCGACCAGCTTTCCACCACCAGCGCACGCTTGCCGGTCGGTGCAGCGAGCAGGTCGTGGCCGGTGCTGTAGTCGGTCAATGCGTTCTCGCAGCCCAGGCCGTGACGCATCAGCGTCGGTACCCAGTCTTCATGCGAGCTGACGCGCGCGTCGCGGCCGCCAGCCTGGCCCGGCCAATGCAGCACGAACGGCACCTGCAGCTGGTAATTGGAGAAGTTGCCGTTATGGCCCCAGTAGTTGAGCTTGAGGTCGTTGAATTCCTCGGCGTGGTCACCGGTCACCAGCACGATCGTGTTCTGCTCCAGGCCCTGTGCGCGCAGGTCATCCAGCAGCGATCCAATCAGGCTGTCGGCGTAATGCACCGAGGTGTGATAACGGTTCAGTTCCGGCGTTGGATCGTGCTCGGGGCCGAACTTGAGGAAATCGATGGCATCGGCCATCGGCGTAGCGAGCGGCGGATAGCCGGCTGGCATGTGGTACGGCGCGTGGGTGGAATCGAGGAACACGAAACCGAACCACGGGCGCTGCGCAGCCTGGCTGGCGCGGATGTCCTTCTGCAGTCCAGCGACGATGGCGGCATCACGGCCGTCGGAGGTCAGTTCGGACGGCCCCTGGTGCAACTGGTCGCGGACATCAGCGAACGCCGTGCGATCGAATTCCGGGCTGTACAGCGGCGCGCTGCCATACAGATGCAGGTCATAGCCCTGCTGTCCCAGCACCTTGAACAACTGCGAGCCACGCTGCTCGTCGAGCATGCTGGGCCAGTAGCCACCCGGCAGGCCGTACAGCAGCCCGAACAGGCCGTAGCGGGTGGCGTTGCCGGTGCTGAAATGATGCGCGTACACCCGCGAGGACCGGGCCAGTGCCGATGCGTTGGGCATGAACTGCGGGGTGAGCACGTCGTGGCGCAACGACTCCAGCACCACCATCAACACGTTCGGGCGCTGGTGGCTCTGGCAGCGCAGGGGCTGCAATGGATAGTTGAGCTGGGCATGGCGCGGATCGGGCAGGCCGACCTGGTGCTGGCTGACCACGCCGAAGCGGCGCATCGCGCTCTTGGCGGTGATCGGCTGCGCCCACGGCAGGTAATTCCATTGGCTGATCACCGCGCGTTCGCCGAGCGCGTCGTAGTAGGCAGTGGCGACCTGGCCCCCGCCCATCAGCAGGGCGATCACCGCCCACGCCTGCAGTACCCGTCGCCGCCGCGGTGCCGCAGGCAGCAGCTTCCAGCACGCCCAGGCCAGCAGGCCCTGCGCGGCGAAGATCGCCGAGACCAAGGCTATCGCCTGCAGCCAGGTCTTCCAGGACAGGCTCACCTGGTCCTGCAGGGCGCCGCCGAACACCATGTTGGCGACCATCGCGTTGAGGTGGAAGCGATACAGCGCGAACACCTTGGCATCCACCAGCAGGAGGCACAGCCACAGGCCCTGGCAGATCACCGCCGACACGCTCAATGCGCGCGCGCTGCGCGGCCACAGGCCGATGGCCAACGGCAGCAGGCCGGCCAGTGCGCCGAACGCGAGCAGATGGCCGGGCAGGGCAATCGCCAGATAGGCCAGACCGAGCGTCCCGCCAGGGTTGTCGCGCAGCGGCACGTTGCCCAGCGCAATGAGCGCGGCAAGCGCCGCGTTGGCCGCGATGAACAGGGACCACCAGGCCAGCCTGCGCCAGCGTCGGGCTGGCCCGGGAATATCGGCGGTGATGGCGTCGGGCAGGGCGGCGTCCATGGCAGGGCGGTTTCAGGTGGGCAGCGAGGGCGTTTCCCGGCGTGACGAAGTCGTTAACTCGCGCGCGGGTTGCGCATTGTATCGGTTTGTTTCAGCGTGTCGGTGGCGTGTCCCGATCTATCTGTCACAATGTTCAGATCGGCCGCTGTGACCCGGGCGGCCCGTACCGACTCAACGACAAGCCAGGAACCGCTGTGAGCCAGATCCCCACCCTCGACATCACCCGTTTCGACAGTGACCGCGACGCCTTCGTGGCCGAGCTCGGGGCGGCATATCGCCAATGGGGGTTTGCCGGCATTCGCAACCACGGCATCCCGCAGGCCGACATCGATGGGGCCTATGACGTCTTCAAGGCCTTCTTCGCACTGCCGGATGAGACCAAGCGCAAGTACCACGTGGCTGGCAGCGGCGGCGCCCGTGGCTATACCCCGTTCGGTGTGGAGACTGCCAAGGGCTCCAAGCACTTCGACCTGAAGGAGTTCTGGCACATCGGTCGCGAGATCGCCGACGACTCCAAGTACCGGGACGTGATGGCGCCGAACCTGTGGCCGTCCGAGGTCGAGGGTTTCCGTGAGCGTGGTTACGGCCTGTACCAGGCGTTGGACAACCTGGGGTCGCGCGTGCTGTCGGCCCTGGCCCTGCACATCGGCCTGCCGGAGCACTTCTTTGCCGACAAGACCAATTTCGGCAATTCGATCCTGCGCCCGATCCATTACCCGCCGATCACCACCGACGACATCCCGAACGTGCGTGCCGGTGCCCATGGCGACATCAACTTCATCACGCTGCTGGTCGGTGCCAGCGCGGCAGGCCTGGAAGTGCAGTCGCATGATGGGGACTGGGTGCCGTTCACCTCGGACGCGGACACCATCGTGGTCAACATCGGCGACATGCTGCAGCGCCTGACCAACCACGTGTATCCGTCGACCATCCACCGTGTGGTCAATCCCCCGGGCGAGCTGGCCCGCCAGCCGCGCTATTCGGTGCCGTTCTTCCTGCACCCGAACCCGGATTTCCTGATCGACGTGCTGCCCTCGTGCATTACCGAGGAGAACCCGAGCCGGTACCCGGAGCCGATCACCGCGCACGGCTTCCTCGAAGAGCGCCTGCGCGAGATCAAGCTGAAGTAATGAATGAGAAGGCCGCCGAAAGGCGGCCTTTTCCTTTGCAGGGTTGCACCCTGCACCCGCAGAGGCCAAAGCCAAAGCCAAAGCGGCTCTGGAATGTTCCGTGGGGAGGCGGGGAGGTGTCGGATGGCGGGGACGCCGTAAACCCATCCATGGGGGCTTGGCCGCGGCATCCATGCCGCGGACACCCCGCCATCCGACACCTCCCCGCCTTCGGCACCTCCCTGCGGCTGTTGGTAGGCGTCGACCTTGGTCGACACGATCTATCCAGGTCATGCGTGGATGAGATCTGTCAGATCTCGAAGCAGGGGAGGGGGCCGAAGCTCTGCTTTCGCTTTTGCTTTTGATCTTCTTTTTTCTTTCCGTGGCGGGCGGACCGCCGCAATGTGTCATGGGCCGGGCGGGTGGGGCTGGCGAGGGTGTCCGCGGCATGGATGCCGGGGCCAAGCCCCCAGGGATGGGTTCACGGCGTCCCTCGCCAGTCCCACCTGCCCGGCCAACCCCGCAAATCCAGCCGGGGCTCTCCGCGGCCAACCCAACCTCAAACCCGCCACGAGGGGCTGCGCCGTTGGCTGAAAATCCATGTAACCGCTTACAAAGAAACGGTTTTTTGCCGCAGCAGGTATCATGGGCGGCTGAGTTCATACAGGAGCCACCCGCTCATGCGCCGCAAGATCGTCGCTGGAAACTGGAAGCTGCACGGCAGCCGTCAATTCGCCACCGAACTGCTGGGGCAGGTCGCCGCCGGGCTGCCGAAGCGCGGGGTGGAGGTGGTGATCCTGCCGCCGATGCCCTACCTGGGTGAGCTGGTCGAAGATTTCGGCGACACCGGCCTGGCCTTTGGTGCACAGGACGTCAGCAGCAACGAGAAGGGCGCCTACACCGGTGAGGTATGCGCGGCCATGCTGCACGAGGTGGGTGCCCGCTATGGCCTGGTCGGCCACTCCGAGCGCCGCCAGTACCACAACGAGAGTAGTGAGCTGGTCGCGCGCAAGTTCGCGGCCGCCCTGCACGCCGGCCTGGTGCCGGTGCTGTGTGTCGGTGAAACCCTTGAGCAGCGGGAGGCCGGACAGACCGAGTCGGTCATCGCCAGCCAGCTGGCCCCGGTGCTCGAACTTGTCGGGGCGGAAGGCTTCGCCAATGCCGTGGTCGCCTACGAGCCGGTCTGGGCGATCGGAACCGGCCGTACCGCAACCAAGGAGCAGGCGCAGCAGGTGCACGCGTTCATTCGTGGCGAAGTCGCGCGCATCGATGCTAGAATTGCTGATTCACTGCCCATTGTTTACGGCGGTAGCGTGAAGCCCGACAATGCCGGGGAACTGTTCGCGCAGCCGGATGTCGATGGTGGGTTGGTTGGTGGTGCCTCCCTGGTGGCCGCCGACTTCCTGGCCATCGCAGAGGCGGCGGCAAACAATTAGTTACGGTTGCCGGCTAGCCGCCGGCACTCTAGTCCGAGGGCGGATTTCCAATGCTGATGTTGATCCTCAATGTCGTCTACGTGCTGGTTGCCGTAGCCATGGTCGCGCTGATCCTGATGCAGCGTGGCTCGGGTGCGGCGGCAGGTTCGGGCTTTGGCGCTGGCGCCTCGGGGACTGTGTTCGGTGCGCGTGGCGCGTCCAACTTCCTGTCCAAGTCGACCAAGTGGCTGGCCGTGGTGTTTTTCGGTATCAGCCTCTTCATGGCCTGGTACGCCGGCCACGGCAACCGCCCGGCCGCCGATCAGGATCTGGGCCTGATGTCCGCCCCGGCGGCCAGTGCTCCGGCCGCTCCGGCGGGCGAATTGCCGGCCGTTCCGAAGGCCGATGCGGTCCCGGCCGCCCCGGTTCCGGCCGCAACTGTGCCGGCTCAGGCGGAATCTTCGGTTTCTGGTGAAGAAAAGCCTTCGGAAGGCTCCCAGAAAGACTGAAGCCGGTTACAATACGCGGCGCATCGGGAAGATAGTCTGATGTGATCGTTTGCCCAGGTGGCGGAATTGGTAGACGCACTACCTTGAGGTGGTAGCGACTTAGGTCGTAGGGGTTCGAGTCCCCTCTTGGGCACCATTTAGTAAGTAAAGCGGGTTCGTCTGGCGCGCAAGGCGCCAGGCAGATTCCCGTCCACTCCCCCATGCCAAAGCGCCTGCAGGCGCAGCGGCAGAGGCAAGAGAGAATCGCTGTGCTGGCCGAATATTTGCCGTCTCTGCTGTTTCTGATCGTTGCCACCGGTATCGGCATTACGCTGATGCTGGTTGGTCGATTCCTCGGTCCCCGCCGCCCCGATCTGGAAAAGCTGTCGCCGTACGAGTGCGGCTTCGAAGCCTTCGAAGACGCACGTATGAAGTTCGACGTGCGCTACTACCTGATCGCGATCCAGTTCATCGTCTTCGACCTGGAAATCATCTTCATCGTGCCGTGGACGCAGGTCTTCATGGAGCTTGGCGCGCGTTCGCTCGTCACCATGGGTCTGTTCGTCGGCATGCTGTTCCTCGGTTTCATTTATGTCTGGAAGAAGGGAGCGCTGGAATGGGAGTGATTCAGACTCTCGATGGCCTGATGACCAATCCTGTCCCGGAAGGGCGGGTTGATGACATCCTGCGGCCGGAAGGCGACAACCCCCTGTTGGAAAAGGGCTTTGTCACCACCAGCGTCGATGCCCTGCTGAACTGGGCACGTACCGGTTCGATGTGGCCCATGACCTTCGGTCTGGCCTGCTGTGCGGTCGAAATGATGCACGCAGGTGCGGCGCGCCTGGACCTTGACCGCTACGGCGTGGTGTTCCGCCCGTCGCCGCGTCAGTCCGACGTGATGATCGTCGCCGGCACCCTGGTCAACAAGATGGCCCCGGCGCTGCGCAAGGTCTATGACCAGATGCCCGACCCCAAGTGGGTGATCTCCATGGGCAGCTGCGCCAACGGCGGTGGTTACTACCACTACTCCTATTCTGTGGTGCGCGGCTGTGATCGCGTGGTGCCGGTGGACATCTATGTCCCGGGCTGCCCGCCGACCGCCGAGGCGCTGGTGTACGGGATCCTGCAGCTGCAGAAGAAGATCTGGCGTACACAGACCATCGCCCGCTGACCCCTTTACCTGACAAGAGCGCGCCAAGCCCCCATGGCAGAGCAAGCATCCTTCATCGACCGACTCTCCGCACGTTTCGCAGGTGCGAAGGTCATCGTGGTCGAACCCCGCGGCGAAGTGACGCTGGAAGTGCCTGCCACTGAGTGGCACGCCACCGCCCTCGCGCTGCGTGACGAGTTTGGTTTCGAACAGGCCGTTGATCTCTGCGGCGTCGATTACCTCGGCTATGGTTCCGATGAGTGGGACACCGCCGACGTGTCGTCGCAGGGCTTCAGCCGCGGTGTCGAAGGCAAGGCCCAGGGCCGCTTCGCCTGGGGCGAATTCCCCAGCGAAGAGAGCGCCGACGGTGCCCGCCCGCAGCACATGCCGACCCAGCGCTTTGCCGTGGTCGCACAGCTGCGTTCGTACCAGCACAACCTGATGATGCACCTGCGCTGCTTCGCTCCTGACGAAGCGCTGCCGGTGGTGTCCTCGCTGACCGGCATCTGGCCGGGCCTGAACTGGTTCGAGCGCGAAGCGTTCGACCTGTATGGCGTGATCTTCGAAGGTCACCCGGACCTGCGCCGGATCCTGACCGATTACGGTTTCGTCGGCCATCCGTTCCGCAAGGACTTCCCGCTGATCGGCAACGTCGAAGTCCGCTACGACGAAGAAAAGAAGCGTGTCATCTACGAACCGGTCACCTCGGTGGAGCCGCGTGTCGGCGTGCCGCGCGTGATCCGCGACGACGCCCGTCTGCAGACCGCTGCCGGCGAGCGCTCGCAGGAGGCAGTGAAGTGAGTCACGTACACCAGGCCGGCGAAGCATTCGCCAGCAATGCTGCCGAAAGCCGGCAGGAAATCCGCAACTACACCATGAACTTCGGCCCGCAGCATCCGGCCGCGCACGGTGTGCTGCGCCTGATCCTGGAGATGGACGGCGAGACCATCATGCGTGCCGACCCGCACGTGGGTCTGCTGCACCGGGGCACCGAGAAGCTGGCCGAGTCCAAGCCGTTCAACCAGTCGATCGGCTACATGGATCGCCTGGATTACGTGTCGATGATGTGCAACGAGCACGCCTACGTGCGCTCGATCGAGACCCTGATGGGGATCGAGGCGCCGGAGCGCGCGCAGTACATCCGCACGATGTTCGACGAGATCACCCGCATCCTGAACCACCTGATGTGGCTGGGCTCCAACGCACTCGACCTGGGTGCGATGGCAGTCATGCTGTACGCCTTCCGCGAGCGCGAAGAGCTGATGGACTGCTACGAAGCGGTCTCCGGCGCGCGCATGCACGCGGCGTACTACCGTCCGGGCGGCGTCTACCGCGACCTGCCGGACCACATGCCGAAGTACAAGGAATCGCGCTGGCACAAGGGCAAGGCCCTGAAGAACCTCAACGCCTCGCGCGAAGGTTCGCTGCTGGACTTCCTGGAAAACTTCACCAATGAGTTCCCGGGTCGTGTCGACGAATACGAGACCCTGCTGACCGACAACCGTATCTGGAAGCAGCGTACCGTTGGCATCGGCGTGGTCACGCCGGAGCTGGCCCACCAGTGGGGCATGACCGGCGTGATGCTGCGCGGCTCGGGCATCGCCTGGGATCTGCGCAAGAAGCGTCCGTACGCAAAGTACGACGCCGTCGATTTCGACATCCCGCTGGGCAAGGAAGGCGATTGCTACGATCGCTACCTGTGCCGCGTGGCTGAAATGCGCGAGTCCAACCGCATCATCAAGCAGTGCGTGGCGTGGCTGAAGGCCAACCCAGGCCCGGTCATGGTCAAGAACTTCAAGGTCGCTCCGCCCAAGCGCGAGGACATGAAGGACGACATGGAAGCGCTGATCCACCACTTCAAGCTGTTCAGTGAAGGCTATTGCGTGCCGGCCGGCGAGACCTACGCCGCGGTTGAAGCGCCCAAGGGCGAATTCGGCTGCTACCTGGTTTCCGACGGCGCCAACAAGCCGTTCCGCGTACACCTCCGTGCGCCGGGCTTCGCCCACCTGTCCTCGATCGATTCGATCGTGCGCGGCCACATGCTGGCCGACGTGGTGGCGATGATCGGTACCTACGATCTGGTGTTCGGCGAGGTTGACCGGTAATGCCGTCCGCCACGCCAACGCCCGCTGCAGGCAGCCGGCGCAAGCCGGCGCCGCAGTTTCTGCAATTTCACGTTATGCATTTCGCTGAGGTCGGCCGATGAAGGCGACAGGTAATTTCGAGGCGGCGCGCGACGTCGACCCGATGGTGGTGTTGAGCGACAAAACCCGCGCTCACATCGATCACTGGCTGTCCAAGTTCCCGCCGGACCGCAAGCGCTCTGCCGTGCTGCAGGGTCTGCATGCTGCCCAGGAGCAGAACCAGGGCTGGCTGACCGACGAGCTGATCGCCGGCGTGGCCAAGTACCTGGACCTGCCGCCGGTGTGGGCCTACGAGGTTGCCAGCTTCTACTCGATGTTCGAGACCGAGAAGGTGGGCCGCAACAACGTGGCCATCTGCACGAACATCAGCTGCTGGCTCAATGGCGCCGAAGACATCGTGCGCCATTGCGAGAAGAAGCTGGGCATCAAGAACGGTCAGTCGACCGCTGACGGCCGCGTCTACCTCAAGCGTGAGGAAGAGTGCCTGGCCGGCTGCGCGGGTGCACCGATGATGGTCATCAATGGTCACTACCATGAGCGTCTGACCCTGGAAAAGGTCGACGAGCTTCTGGACGGGCTGGAGTAAGGGCATGGCACATCACCACGAATCCAAGGGTCCGGTCGGCCCCGCGCCGCTGCCGCACCAGGTGGTCTACACCACCCTGCATTACGACACTCCGTGGTCGTACGAAAGCTATCTGAAGACCGGTGGCTATGCTGCCCTGCGCAGGATCCTCGAAGAGAAGATCCCGCCGGAGCAGGTCATCGAGATGGTCAAGGCCTCCGGCCTGCGCGGCCGTGGCGGCGCAGGTTTCCCGACCGGCCTGAAGTGGTCCTTCATGCCCAAGGGCAACGTGCAGAAGTACATCCTCTGCAACTCGGATGAATCCGAGCCGGGCACCTGCAAGGATCGCGACATCCTGCGTTACAACCCGCATTCGGTGGTGGAAGGCATGGCGATCGCCTGCTATGCCACCGGTTCGACCGTGGGTTACAACTACCTGCGCGGTGAGTTCCACCACGAGCCGTTCGAGCACTTCGAACAGGCCCTGGCCGACGCCTATGCAAACGGCTGGCTGGGCAAGAACGTGATGGGTACCGGCGTGGATATCGATATCTACGGCGCCCTCGGTGCCGGCGCCTACATCTGCGGCGAAGAAACCGCGCTGATGGAATCGCTGGAAGGCAAGAAGGGCCAGCCGCGTTACAAGCCGCCGTTCCCGGCCAACTTTGGCCTGTATGGCAAGCCGTCGACGATCAACAACACCGAAACCTATGGTTCGGTGCCGGCAATCATCCGCAATGGTCCCGAGTGGTTCAAGGGCCTGAGCCTGACCGCCAATGGCGGCCCGAAGTGCTTCTCGGTGTCCGGCTGCGTGCAGAAGGGCGGCAACTTCGAAGTGCCGCTCGGTACCACCTTCGATGACCTGCTGGAAATGGCTGGCGGCCTCAAGCCGGGCCGCAAGCTCAAGGGCGCGATCCCGGGCGGCGTGTCCATGCCGGTGCTGACCGCGGCCGAGCTGAAGGGCCTGCCGATGGACTACGACACCATCCGTGCGCTGGGCTCCGGGCTGGGTTCCGGTGCGGTCGTGGTGCTGGATGACAGTGTCTGCTGCGTCAAGTTCGCTTGCCGCATCAGCCAGTTCTTCCACAAGGAATCCTGTGGCCAGTGCACCCCGTGCCGCGAAGGTACCGGCTGGATGCACCGCGTGCTGGAGCGCATCGTCGCCGGCAAGGCCACGATGGAAGACCTGCACCAGTTGAAGACCGTGGCCGGTCAGATCGAAGGTCACACCATCTGTGCGTTCGGCGAAGCGGCGGCGTGGCCCATCCAGGGCTTCCTGCGCCAGTTCTGGGACGAATTCGAGTACTACATCGTCAACGGTCATTCGATGGTTGACGGCAAGAAGGTGGAGGCAGCCGCTGCATGAGCGCGCAACCCATAAATCCCAGCGTGCCACCGGACCACGTCACCATCGAGATCGATGGCAAGTCGCTGGTCGTGCCCAAGGGTTCGATGATCATCCAGGCCGCCGACAAGGCGGGCATTTCGATTCCGCGCTTCTGCTACCACGAGAAGCTGCCGATCGCTGCCAACTGCCGCATGTGCCTGGTCGACGTGGAAAAGTCGCCGAAGCCGGCACCGGCCTGCGCCACGCCGGTGATGGATGGCATGAAGGTCGCCACCCGCAGTGAAAAGGCGCTGAAGTTCCAGCGCTCGGTGATGGAATTCCTGCTGATCAACCACCCGCTGGATTGCCCGATCTGCGATCAGGGCGGCGAGTGCGAACTGCAGGACGTGTCGCTGGGTTACGGCCGTTCGGTCAGCCGCTTCAACGAGCGCAAGCGCGTGGTGGCCGACGAGGACATGGGGCCGCTGGTCGCCACCGAGATGACCCGCTGCATCCAGTGCACCCGCTGCGTCCGCTTCACCGCCGACGTTGCCGGTACCTACGAACTGGGTGGCATGTACCGCGGTGAAAACCTGCAGATCGGCACCTACGACGGCAAGCCGCTGACCACCGAGCTTTCGGGCAATGTGGTTGACGTGTGCCCGGTCGGCGCGCTGACCAACAAGGTGTTCCAGTTCCGCGCCCGTCCGTGGGAACTGACCGCGCGCGAATCGCTGGGCTACCACGACGCGATGGGCTCGAACCTGTTCCTGCACGTGCGTCGCGGCGAAGTGCTGCGTACCGTGCCGCGCGACAACGAAGCCGTGAACGAGTGCTGGCTGTCCGATCGTGACCGCTATTCGCACCAGGGCCTGTACAGCGAAGATCGTGCGGTCAAGCCGCTGCGCAAGGTTAATGGTGAGTGGAAGGAAGTGAGCTGGGCTGAAGGCCTGGCCGCTGCTGCCGAGATCCTCAAGGCCAACCAGGGTGACAACCTGGGCGTGCTGGTGCACCCGTCGACCTCGAACGAAGAGGGCGCACTGCTGGCCCGCCTGGCCACTGGCCTGGGTTCGAGCAACATCGACCACCGCATCAACAACCGCGACTTCTCCGACGCCGCCACCGCCGAAGTGTTCGGCCTGCCGCTGGCCGAGATCGAAGGCGCCGACCGTATCGTCGTTCTGGGCAGCAACATCCGCCACGAGCTGCCGCTGCTGCACGCCCGCCTGCGCAAGGCACAGACGACCAACGGCGCGAAGATCCACGTCGTCAACCCGGTCGATTTCGATTTCGCCTTCAGCATCGCCGGCAAGCAGATCGTGGCGCCGTCGAAGTTCGCCGATGCGCTGGCCAACGCCGAGCTGCGTTCGGCGGTGCAGGGCGGTACCAATACGGTGCTGATCGTCGGTGGCATCGCCGAGAACCACCCGCAGGCTGCCGCGATCCGCGCCGCTGCGCGTGAGTTCGCCGCCGCCACCGGTGCCAAGCTGTGCCGTATCCCGCAGGGCGCCAACGCGATCGGCCTGACCCGCGCCGGCGTGCTGCCGGCCGGCAAGGACGTCGCCGCGATGCTGGCCGATCCGCTCAAGGCTTACGTGGTCTACGGCCTGGAACCGGGCCTGGACTTCGCCGATGCTCCGGCTGCGCGCAAGGCGCTGGTCGGCGCACAGGTGGTGGCTTTCAGCCAGTTCGCCTGCGCCTCGACCCGCGACGTCGCCGACGTGATCCTGCCGATCGGTGCGCTGCCGGAAATCGATGCCACCCTGACGAACCTCGATGGTCGCGAGCAGTCGGCCCGTGCCGGCGGCAAGCTGCCGGGCGAGGCCCGTGAGGGCTGGCGCGTGCTGCGTGCGCTTGGCGGTGAGCTGGCCGTGGCCGGCTTCGAGTTCATCGACCTGGCCGGCCTGCGCGCCAGCCTGGCACCGGTGAGCGTGCAGGTGTCCGCGTCGGCACAGCCGGTGCTGGCGGGCGAGGGCATGGAAGTGGCCTCGACCGCTGCGATCTACCGCACCGATGCGGTGGTCCGTCGCGCCCCGGCGCTGCAGTCGCATCCGCTGAACAACGCCCCGCGCATGGTGCTCAACGCTGACGATGCCGCCCGCCTGCAGCTGCAGGAAGGGCAGATGGCCAAGGTCGGCACCGATGCCGGCAAGGCCACCCTGCCGGTGGTGGTCGATGCCCGCGTCGCTGCGGGTTCGGTCTGGATTGAATCGGGCCACGGCGCAACCGCGCCGCTGGGTGCCGCTCGTGTTTCGGTGGTGGCTGCATGAACGAATTGCTGATTAACGCGGTCGATCCGCTGCACCAGTGGCTGCTTGGCCTCGGTGACATCGGCGCGCTGATCTGGATCATCCTGAAGATCCTGGTGATCACCGTTCCGGTGATCGTCTCGGTGGCCTTCTACGTGGTCTGGGAACGCAAGCTGATCGGCTGGATGCACGTCCGCCACGGCCCGATGTATGTGGGCATGGGCATCTTCCAGGCCTTCGCCGACGTCTTCAAGCTGCTGTTCAAGGAAGTCCTGCAGCCCAGCAGCGCCAACAAGGCGATCTTCCTGCTGGCGCCGCTGATCACCCTGGCCCCGGCCTTCGCGGCCTGGTCGGTGGTGCCGTTCGACAACCAGCTGGTGCTGTCCAACGCCAATGCCGGTCTGCTGTACCTGCTGGCGATGACCTCGCTGGGCATCTACGGCGTGATCCTGGCCGGTTGGGCCTCCAACTCGAAGTACGCGTTCCTCGGCGCCATGCGCGCCTCGGCACAGATGATCAGCTACGAAATCGCGATGGGCTTTGCCCTGGTCGGTGTGATGATCGCTTCGGGCAGCCTCAACCTCAGCAACATCGTGATGGCCCAGGCTGGCAGCTCCGGCTTCTTCGATTGGTTCCTGATCCCTCTGTTCCCGCTGTTCATCGTGTACTGGGTGTCCGGCGTTGCCGAAACCAACCGCGCGCCGTTCGACGTGGTGGAAGGCGAGTCGGAAATCGTCGCCGGCCACATGGTCGAGTACTCCGGCGGTGCCTTCGCACTGTTCTTCCTGGCCGAATACGCGAACATGATCCTGATCAGCTTCCTGATCTCGATCTTCTTCCTCGGCGGCTGGCTGAGCCCGATCCAGGGCTGGGTCAATCCGGGCGAGATCTCGCCGTTCATCGACTGGATCTGGAAGGGCGGCTGGCCGTGGCTGTTCGTCAAGGTCTTCTTCTTCGCCAGTGCCTACATCTGGTTCCGAGCAAGCTTCCCGCGCTTCCGCTATGACCAGATCATGCGCCTGGGCTGGAAGGTCTTCATCCCGCTGACCATTTTCTGGATCGCGGTTACCGCCGTCATGGTGTTCTTCGGCGTGATTCAAAAGGGCGTCTAAGTGATGAACAGGATTACCCATTACTTCAAGAGCCTGCTGCTGCTCGAACTGCTGGCCGGTCTCTGGCTGACGCTGAAGTACAGCTTCAAGCCGAAGTACACGATGATGTACCCGATGGAGAAGTTCCCGCAGTCGCCGCGCTTCCGTGGCCTGCACGCCCTGCGCCGTTATCCCAACGGTGAAGAGCGCTGCATTGCCTGCAAGCTGTGCGAAGCGGTGTGCCCGGCATTGGCCATCACCATCGATTCGGCCAAGCGCGAGGACGGCACCCGCCGTACCACCCGCTACGACATCGATCTGTTCAAGTGCATCTTCTGCGGCTTCTGTGAGGAAAGCTGCCCGGTGGACTCGATCGTCGAGACCCACATCCTCGAGTACCACTTCGAGAATCGTGGCGAAAACATCGTTACCAAGCCGCAGCTGCTGGCCCTGGGCGACCGTCTCGAATCCGAGATCGCCGAGCGTCGTGCCGCCGATGCCGCTTACCGCTGAGGTCGAGAGATGGATTGGGTAAATATCGCTTTCTGGGTCTTCGCCATCGCGGCAACGGTTTCGGCCGCTGCGGTGATCAGCGTGCGCAACCCCGTGCATGCTGTCCTGTGCCTGGTGCTGACCTTCTTCTCCATCGCCTGCGTGTGGCTGCTGGTCGGCGCCGAGTTCCTCGGCGTGGCACTGGTGCTGGTCTACGTTGGTGCCGTGATGGTGTTGTTCCTGTTCGTGGTGATGATGCTCGACATCGATCCGGACAAGCTGCGTGAGGGCTGGGTGCGTTACCTGCCGGTCGGCCTGATCGTGGCCGTGGCCATGCTGGTGCAGATGCTGATCCTGATCGGCGTGAAGGGCAGGACGGTCAACCCGTTCCCGGCCGACAACGCCGCCGCGCTCGCCGCCGACAGCTCCAACGTCACCTGGCTGGCGCGCAGCCTGTTCACCGAGTACCTGCTGCCGTTCGAGTTCGCCGCCGTCATCCTGACCGTGGCCGTGGTCGCCGCGGTGATGCTGACCCTGCGCCGTCGTGAAGGCCTGAAGACGCAGAACCCGTCGCAGCAGACCATGGTCAAGGCACACGACCGCCTGCGCGTGGTCAAGATGGACGTCGAGCAGCCGCTGATCCACAGCAACACCAAGCCGGCCGCTGGCGACGAGGAGACCAAGGCATGATCACTCTGGGCCACATCCTGGCGCTGGGCGCGGTGCTGTTCTGCATCAGCCTCGCCGGCATCTTCCTCAACCGCAAGAACATCATCGTCCTGCTGATGTCCATCGAGTTGATGCTGCTGTCGGTCAACATCAATTTCGTCGGGTTTTCGCGGGAACTGGGGGACACGGCCGGCCAGCTGTTCGTGTTCTTCATCCTGACCGTGGCTGCTGCCGAGGCCGCCATCGGCCTGGCGATCCTGGTGACCCTGTTCCGTACACGCCGAACGATCAATGTCGGCGAAGTCGATTCGTTGAAGGGCTGATCCACAGATGGAAATCACTCTCTCCAAGAGTCTGTTGATCGCAGTGGTGCTTGCACCGCTGTTCGGCAGCATCATCGCCGGCCTGTTCGGTCGCCAGGTCAAGCGCTTCGGTGCGCAGACCATCACGATCCTCGGTGTCGCGGTTGCCTGCGGCCTGTCGATGCACACGCTCTACCAGCTGCTGTGGGGCGGGGCGCAGCCGTTCAACGAGAACCTGTACACGTTCTTCGAAGTCGGCCAGTACTCGGCCCACGTCGGCTTCATGGTCGACAAGCTGACCGCGATGATGATGGTGGTGGTGACCTTCGTGTCGCTGCTGGTCCACATCTACACGATCGGCTACATGCAGGACGATCCGGGCTATCAGCGGTTCTTCAGCTACATCTCGCTGTTCACCTTCTCGATGCTCACCCTGGTGATGAGCAACAACTTCCTGCAGCTGTTCTTCGGCTGGGAAGCAGTAGGCCTGGTGTCGTACCTGCTGATCGGTTTCTGGTTCAAGCGCCCGACCGCGATCTTCGCCAACATGAAGGCGTTCCTGGTCAACCGCGTCGGTGACTTCGGCTTCCTGCTGGGCATCGCCGGTGTGTTGTGGGTGTTCGGTACCCTGGATTACTCGCAGGTGTTCTCGCAGGCCGGCATGCTCGCCGACCCGCGCGCCCAGCTGCAGATCTGGGACGGCACCATGTTCGGCATGCAGCTGCTCAACGAGCCGGTGATCTGGTCGATCGCCACCGTCATCTGCATCGGCCTGTTCATCGGCGCCATGGGCAAGTCGGCGCAGGTTCCGCTGCACGTGTGGCTGCCGGATTCGATGGAAGGCCCGACCCCGATCTCGGCACTGATCCACGCCGCGACGATGGTGACCGCCGGTATCTTCATGGTCACCCGCATGTCGCCGTTGTTCGAGCTGTCGCAGACCGCGTTGAACTTCATCCTGTTCATCGGTGCCACCACCGCGTTCTTCACCGGCCTGATCGGCATCGTGCAGAACGACATCAAGCGCGTCGTCGCGTACTCCACGCTGTCCCAGCTGGGTTACATGACCGTCGCCCTGGGCGTGTCGGCATACTCCGCCGCCGTGTTCCACCTGATGACCCACGCCTTCTTCAAGGCGCTGCTGTTCCTGGGTGCCGGCTCGGTCATCATCGCGATGCACCACGAGCAGGACATGCGCAAGATGGGCGGCCTGCGCAAGTACATGCCGATCACCTTCATCACCATGTGGATCGGTACCCTGGCCCTGGTCGGTACGCCGTTCTTCTCCGGCTTCTACTCGAAGGACACCATCATCGAGGCCGCCGAGATCCACGCCCACATGCAGAACAGCTGGGTAGCCACGTATGGCTACTGGGCCGTGCTGGGTGGCGTGCTGGTGACCAGCTTCTACAGCTTCCGCCTGCTGTTCCTGACCTTCCACGGCAAGGAACGCTTCCGCGACGCACACGATGATCATGGTCATGGTCATGACGACCACCATGCCGCCGACGCACATCATGCCGACGCGCATGACGACCACGGCCATGGCCACGGTCCGCATGAGCCGCATGAAACGCCGTGGGTGGTGACGCTGCCGCTGATCCTGCTGGCCATCCCGTCGATCGCCATCGGTTTCTTCAGCATCGGTCCGATGCTGCATGGCACCGACTGGGCCGGTCACCACGCCCATGCGGCGATCAAGGGCCAGGTCAACACGTTCTTCACCGGCATCGTCGATTTCTACGATCCGGCCAAGAACACCGTGGCCTTCCTGGGCGAGGAGTTCCATGGTCCGGTGGCGTTCGCGCTGCACGGCATGATGCTGCCGCCGTTCTGGCTGACCCTGGCAGGCTTCCTGCTGGCTGCGTTGTTCTACCTGTGGAAGCCGGACCTGTCGGGCAAGGCGCGCAAGACCTTCGCCCCGGTGGTGTCCGTGCTGGAAAACAAGTACGGCTTCGACAAGCTGTGGATCGATGGCCTCGCCGGTGGCAGCGTCAAGCTGGGCAAGGTCTCGCGCTGGATCGACAGCAACATCGTCGACGGCGTGGTCAATCTCTCGGCACGTGTTGTGGACGTCGCAGCCAGCGTGCTGCGTCGTACCCAATCCGGTTTCCTCTATCACTACGCCTTCGCGATGATCATCGGCCTGATTGCCCTCCTGGGCGTGCTGATGCATTACCTGCGTTGATGACCTGTACGGAATAAGAAGACGTGTCGAACTGGCCTCTACTCAGTGTCCTCATCTGGCTGCCGATCCTCGGCGGTGCCCTGATCCTTGCGATCCGTGATGCGCAGACCGCCCGCTGGGCGTCCCTGGGCGTCGCGGTGCTGACCTTCGTGGCGAGTCTCTCGCTGCTGGGCGGCTACAACCCGGGCATCGACGCGCTGCAGTTCGTCGAGACCCACGCCTGGATCCCGACCTACAACATCGGCTACAACCTGGGCGTGGACGGCATCGCCGTAGCGCTGATCCTGCTGACCACGCTGGTCAGCGTGCTCGCCCTGATCGGTGCCTGGAGCGCGATCGACAAGCGCGTGAACCAGTACGTGGCTGCCTTCCTGATCCTGGAAGGTGTCACCGTCGGTATCTTCTCGGCCACGGACGCGATGCTGTTCTACGTGTTCTTCGAGGCGATGCTGATCCCGATGTTCCTGATCATCGGTGTCTGGGGCGGCCCTCGCCGCATCTACGCTGCGCTGAAGTTCTTCCTGTACACCTTCCTCGGCTCGGTGCTGATGCTGGTGGCGCTGATCTACCTGTACATGAAGGGCGGCAGCTTCCAGCTTGCCGACCTCTATGCACTGCAGCTGTCGGGCAAGGAACAGACCTGGATCTTCTTCGCCTTCCTGATCGCGTTCGCGGTCAAGGTGCCGATGTTCCCGGTGCACACCTGGCTGCCGGACGCGCACGTGGAAGCGCCGACCGCCGGTTCGGTGATCCTGGCCGCCATCGCGCTGAAGATCGGTGGCTACGGCTTCCTGCGCTTCAACCTGCCGATCGTCCCCGATGCGTCGCAGGAATGGGCATGGCTGGTCATCGCACTGTCGCTTATCGCGGTGATCTACGTCGGCCTGGTCGCCCTGGTGCAGGACGACATGAAGAAGCTGATCGCCTATTCGTCGATCGCGCACATGGGCTTCGTCACCCTGGGCACCTTCATCGCCCTGTGGCTGGTGCGTGAAGCCGGCAACGTCGATGCGGCCCGCCTGGGCCTGCAGGGCGCCATGGTGCAGATGATCTCGCACGGCTTCGTGTCCGGCGCGATGTTCTCCTGCGTCGGCGTGCTGTACGACCGCATGCACAGCCGCCGCATCGCCGATTACGGCGGCGTGGTCAACGTGATGCCCTGGTTCGCCACCTTCGCCATGCTGTTCTTCATGGCCAACGCGGGTCTGCCGGGTACCAGCGGTTTCGTCGGCGAGTTCATGGTCATCCTCGCGGCGTTCCAGCGGAACCCGTGGATCGCCCTGGGCGCAGCCACCACCCTGATCATCGGCGCGGCTTACACCCTGTGGCTGTACAAGCGCGTCTTCTTCGGCGAGGTGGCCAACAGCCACGTTGCCGAACTGAAGGACATCAACGGCCGCGAATGGCTGGTGCTGGGCGTGTTCGCCATTGGCGTGCTGGCCCTGGGCATCTACCCCAAGCCGCTGACCGACCTGATGGAGCCCTCGATCGCAAAGCTGGCGATGCAGATCGCATCCAGCAAGTTGCTGTAATTCCAGGATTTGATGATGACCACCTCGCCGCTGCTGCCACTGACCGCCGCTGACCTGCCACCGCTCGCTCCCGAGCTGGTGCTGATCGGCAGCGCTTTCGCCCTGATGATCCTCGACCTGTTCGTCAGCGAACGGAACAAGATCGTCACCCACCTGTTCTCGGTCGCCGCACTGGCCGTCGTACTGTTCATGCTGGCCACCGGTGTGGGCGGGCAGGGGGAGGTCTTCCATGGCATGTTCGTGCGCGATACCGCCGCGGACGTGATGAAGACCGGGATCGTGCTGCTCAGCGGCCTGACCCTGATCTACGGCTGGGGCTATCTGCGCGAGCGCAAGCTGTTCCAGGGTGAGATTCCGGTGCTGATTCTGTTCGGCACGGCCGGCATGATGATCCTGGTCTCCGCCGGCAGCCTGCTGATGGTGTACCTGGGCCTGGAACTGCTGGCCCTGTGCTCCTACGCATTGGTTGCCAGCAACCGTGAAAGCGGCCTGGCCTCGGAAGCGGCGATGAAGTACATCGTCCTCGGCTCGCTGGCTTCGGGCCTGCTGCTGTACGGCATGTCGCTGATCTACGGCGCCACCGGCAGCCTGCACCTGGATGCCATCCAGGCTGCCATCCCGCACTCGGAAGAGCGCGTACTGCTGATCACCGGCGCGGTGTTCATGATTGCCGGTGTTGCCTTCAAGCTGGGTGCCGCACCGTTCCACATGTGGCTGCCGGACGTGTACCAGGGTGCACCAGCACCGATCGCGCTGTTCATCAGCTCGGCACCGAAGCTGGCCGCCTTCGGCATGGCCTATCGCCTGCTGGAAATGGGCGTGGGCCCGCTGTCGACCGAACTGCAGCTGATGATTGCCGGCCTGGCCGCGTTGTCGCTGGTGATCGGCAACCTGATGGCCATCGCACAGAGCAACCTCAAGCGCATGCTGGCGTTCTCCACCGTGTCGCACATCGGCTTCCTGCTGATGGGCATCGCCGGTGGCGGTTCGCAGGGTTATGCGGCTGCGCTGTTCTACGCCCTGGCCTACGCGATCATGTCGACCGCAGCCTTCGGCGCGATCATCGCACTGTCGCGTGCCGGCTTCGAGGCCGAGAACATCGAGGACTTCAAGGGCCTGAACGCCCGCAACCCGTGGATGGCCGGCCTGGTGCTGTGCATCATGGCGTCGCTGGCAGGCATCCCGCCGTTCCTTGGTTTCTGGACCAAGCTGGCCGTGCTCGGCGCAGCCATCAACGGTGGCCTGTTGTGGCTGGCGATCCTGGGCGTGCTGTGCGCCGTGGTCGGCTGCTTCTACTACCTGCGCGTCATCAAGGTCATGTACTTCGATGAGCCGGTGGGCGAGGCCATGCCGCGCAGCAAGGACCGCGTGCTGGGTGTGGTGCTGGGCGTGAACGCACTGGCATTGCTGGCGCTGGGCCTGGCCTGGAACCCGATCATGGTCTGGTGCCAGCAGGCATTTGCGCATCTTGCATAAAAGTTGACACAAAGCTGCGCGATTCGTGTAATATACGCAGCTTGAGTTGTCACTGCAGCGGTTCAGCCAGAACATCGTTGCGGAGCGCCTCCACTCGCCAGAGTGGGGCAGCGGTTCAAACACTTCCGGTGCGGGGTGGAGCAGTCTGGCAGCTCGTCGGGCTCATAACCCGAAGGTCGCAGGTTCAAATCCTGCCCCCGCTACCAACACATCGAATCGGCGCCAACCAATTCGATGAATGAGGAAAAGCTTGCATGTTTTGAAGTTATCCCTCATAATTCCGCTTCTGATGCGGGGTGGAGCAGTCTGGCAGCTCGTCGGGCTCATAACCCGAAGGTCGCAGGTTCAAATCCTGCCCCCGCTACCAAGTAAAGAATACGCCTTCGAAGCTCTGCTTCGAGGGCGTTTTTCTTTGCGGCTTCTGCCGATCCGCCGGGCTATGCCTGGCGAGCGCAGCGAAGGGTTTCAGGACGGTCGCAGCCTTGCACCAGAGCGGTGCAGGGGCTATCATCAGCGGCCTAGAAGTACCCCTGACGGCGGCACTCCCCATCGGAGGTCCACCCGGAAGGAGGGCCGCAACACGCTTGTTCAGCGCGTTGCAACCGGAATCCAGTCACCGGAGTCTTTCCGGAAAAGGGGCCCAGCGGGCCCTTCGTCGTTTTCGGGGCGTCATGTTTCCATGCTGGCCAAGGCCGGCACCCAACCAAGAGATCAAGGCAGGCTGTGAGCGACAAGGCAACCGACATCGCGAATCTGCTCGCCCCGACCGTTGTGTCGCTGGGCCTGGAGCTGCTGGGCGTTGAGTATCTGCCGGCCCCCGGCGGTGCGACCCTTCGCCTTTACATCGACGTGCCGCTGGCGGAACAGCCGGAGCGCATCATCAATGTGGACGACTGTGAGCGGGTAAGCCGCGAAGTCTCGGCACAGATGGACGTCGAGGACCCGATCAGCGGCAATTACACGCTGGAAGTCTCCTCGCCGGGCGTGGATCGCCCGCTGTTCAACCTGGAGCAGTTCGGTCGTCACCTCGGCGAATCGGCCAAGGTCACGCTGAAGCTGCCGCAGGAAAACCGCCGTCGTCTGCAGGGTCGCATCGACGCGATCGACGAGGCGCAGGGCAGCATCACCTTCATCGTCGACAACACCGCACTGGTGGTGTCGGCCGACAACATCGACAAGGCGCGGATCATGCCTGACTGGGTGGCGCTGGGGCTGGCCCCGAGCAAGCCGACCGGTCCGGCGCCGAAGCGTCCGAAGCCGAACAAGAATTCTTCTTCCAACGAGCCGGCGGCAAAGAAGCCGCGCGCGGAGTGAGCCAATGAGCAAGGAACTGTTGCTGGTAGTGGACGCGGTCGCCAACGAGAAGGGCGTGCCGCGTGAAGTGATCTTCGATGCCATCGAGGCCGCCCTGGCCTCGGCAGCGAAGAAGCGCTATCCCGACGAGGAAGTGCTGACCCGCGTGGTCATCGACCACAAGGATGGCAACTACGAAACCTACCGCCGCTGGGAAGTGGTGGCCGATGACGTGGTGATGGAATCGCCGGATCGCCAGATCCGCCTGATGGATGCGGTCGACGAAGCCGAAGGCGTGGACGTCGGCGATTACATCGAAGAGCAGATCGAGAACCCCGACTTCGGTCGTATCGCCGCCCAGGCCGCCAAGCAGGTGATCGTGCAGCGCGTGCGCGAAGCCGAGCGCCAGCAGGTGGTCGATGCGTGGGCCGACCGTGTGGGCGAGCTGATCACCGGTGTGGTCAAGCGCGCCGAGCGCGGCAACATCTATGTCGACCTTGGCGGCAACGCCGAGGGTTTCATTCCGAAGGACAAGGGCATTCCGCGTGACGTCCTGCGTGCCGGCGACCGCGTCCGCGGTTACCTGGCCGAAGTGCGTTCGGAACCGCGTGGCCCGCAGCTGTTCATCAGCCGCGCCGCCCCGGAATTCATGATCGAGCTGTTCAAGCTGGAAGTGCCGGAAGTCGGCCAGGGCCTGGTGGAAATCAAGGCCTGTGCCCGCGACCCGGGCGACCGCGCCAAGATCGCCGTGCTCGCCCACGATGCCCGCACCGATCCGATCGGCGCCTGCATCGGCATGCGTGGTTCGCGCGTGCAGGCCGTGTCCAACGAGCTCAATGGCGAGCGCGTGGACATCGTCCTGTGGAACGAGAACCCGGCCAACTTCGTCATCAATGCGATGGCGCCGGCTGAAGTGCAGTCGATCATCGTCGATGAAGACAAGCATTCGATGGACCTGGCTGTTGCTGAAGACCGCCTGGCCCAGGCGATCGGCAAGGGCGGCCAGAACGTGCGTCTGGCCAGCCGCCTGACCGGTTGGCAGCTGAACGTGATGACCCAGGACCAGGTGACCGCCAAGTCGGAAGCCGAGCAGGCTTCGGCCCGCCAGCTGTTCATGGACAAGCTGGAAGTGGACGAGGAAATCGCCGGCATCCTGGTCAGCGAAGGCTTCGGCACGGTCGAGGAAATTGCATATGTACCGGTCGGCGAACTGCTGGCCGTGGAAGGTTTCGACGAAGACATCGTCGAAGAGCTGCGCGCACGTGCCCGCGATGCGCTGCTCAATGAGGCCCTGGCAGTCGAGGAAGGCCTGGAGGACGGCCAGCCGGCGCAGGACCTGCTGTCCCTGAAGGGCATGGACGAAGCCACCGCATATGCGTTGGCCGGCCACGGCGTGCGTACCAGCGAGGACTTGTCCGACCTGGCCGCCGACGAGGTCATGGACTTCGGCATCGAAGGGCTGGACCAGGAGCGCGCCGCGGCGCTGATCCTGGCCGCGCGTGCCGAGGAAATCGCCCGACTGGAACGCGGCGAATGAGCCGGCAATGAACAGGGCCCTGAGCCGATCAGGGCGTAGAATCCGCGCCACCTCCAGATGCGGGGGGGCGCCCACAAGATCATAGGATCCGAATGTCGCAGCAAACCACCATCCGCAAGCTTGCTGAACTGGTCAATACACCGGTCGAAAAACTGCTGGAACAGCTGGCTGGTGCCGGCATGAAGTTCAGCGGTCCCGACCAGGTCGTGACCAGCTCCGAGAAAGTGAAGCTCCTGGGCTTCCTTCGTCGCTCGCATGGCAAGCCCGAGCAGGCCCCGGAAGAGACTGATCAGTCTGCCAAGAAGATCACCCTCAACCGTCGCAAGCAGCAGGAAGTGACGGTCAATTCCGGTCGCAGCAAGACAACCGTGAACGTGGAAGTGCGCCAGAAGCGCACCTACGTCAAGGCCGATGGTGGTCGCGCGATGACCCCGGACGAAGAGCGTGCCGACATCCTGCGCAAGCTGGAAGAGTCGCGCGCACGCAACCTTGCCGAGCAGCAGGCACTGGCCGAGAAGGACCGCCTGCGTGACGAGGAAATCGTCCGCAAGCGCGAGGAAGAAGTCGCTGCCAAGGAGCGTGCCGAGGCCGAGAAGAAGGCGGCCGAGGAAGCTGCGGTTGCCGCCAAGGCTGCCGAGGCCCTGGCTGCCAGCAAGCCCAAGGTGCGTGCTCCTATCGACGAAACCGCGCCGCGCCCGCCGCGCGCTCCGGCTGCAGCCCCGGCTGCTCCGCGTAGTGCAGCGCCGCCGCGCAGCGACGACCGCAACAACCGCAACGCGCCGCGCAACGAGCGTGGACCGGGTGACCGCTTTGCCGGTCAGATGCACCTGTCCGCCGCCGATCGTGCGCGCCGTGGCAACAGCAACAACAGCAACAACCGTGGTCGCCCGGGCAGCCGTCCGACGTCCGGCCGTCGCGACATGTCGCGCGGCGGTGGCAACTCCGGCCCGCACGCCTTCGAACGTCCGACCGCACCGGTCGTGCGTGAAGTGGCGATCGGCGACACCATCACCGTGGCCGACCTGGCGCAGAAGCTCGCGCTGAAGGGCGGCGAGGTGGTGAAGGCGCTGTTCAAGATGGGCGTGATGGCCACCATCACCCAGTCCATCGATCACGACACCGCCGCACTGGTCACCGAAGAGCTGGGTCACAAGGCAATCCGCGCCAGCGACAACGACGCCGAAGACGCGCTGTTGGCATCGGCGGGTGAGAACAAGGGCGAGGCCGTGCAGCGTCCGCCGGTGGTCACCATCATGGGCCACGTCGACCACGGCAAGACCTCGCTGCTGGATTACATCCGTCGCACCAAGGTCGCCACCGGCGAAGCCGGCGGCATCACCCAGCACATCGGTGCGTACCACGTTGAAACGCCGAAGGGCGTCATCAGCTTCCTGGATACCCCGGGCCACGCCGCGTTCACCTCGATGCGTGCCCGTGGTGCCAAGCTGACCGACATCGTGGTGCTGGTCGTGGCTGCCGATGACGGCGTCATGCCGCAGACCAAGGAAGCGATCCAGCACGCCCGTTCGGCGGGTGTGCCGCTGATCGTGGCGATCAACAAGATCGACAAGTCCGGTGCCGACCCGATGCGGGTCAAGAACGAGCTGCTCTCCGAGCAGGTCGTGGCCGAAGACTTTGGTGGCGACACCCAGATGGTGGAGATCTCGGCCAAGACCGGCCTGGGCATCGACGATCTGCTGGAAGCTGTTTCGGTCCAGGCTGAGCTGCTGGAACTGAAGGCGGTCGACGAGGGTCGTGCCAACGGCGTAGTCATCGAATCGTCGCTGGACAAGGGCCGTGGCCCGATCGCGACGGTGCTGGTGCAGCAGGGCCGCCTGAAGAAGGGCGATTACCTGGTGTGCGGTATCCAGTACGGCCGCGTGCGTGCGCTGTTCGACGAAACCGGCAAGCAGCCGGAGTTCGCTGGCCCGTCCATCCCGGTGCAGGTCCTGGGCCTGTCCGGCGTGCCGGAAGCCGGTGACGACTTCGTCGTCGTCGACGACGAGCGTCTGGCCAAGGACGTTGCCCAGCAGCGTGAGACCAAGCGCCGCGAATCGCGCCTGGTCGCCACCGCTGGCAGCCGCATGGAAGACATCATGGCGACCCTGGGCAAGGGCGAGGGCCAGCAGGTTCTCAACCTGGTCATCAAGGCCGACGTGCAGGGTTCGGTGCAGGCGTTGAGCCAGGCCCTGGTGGCGCTGTCCAACGACGACATCCGCATCAACGTGATCCACTCCGGCGTGGGCGGCATCACCGAGTCGGACGCCAATTCGGCCGCCGCTTCGAAGGCCACCGTCATCGGCTTCAACGTGCGTGCGGATGCTTCGGCCCGTCGCATCATCGAATCCAACGGCGTGGACCTGCGTTACTTCTCGATCATCTATGACGTGATCGATCAGGTGAAGCAGGTGGCCTCCGGTCTGCTGGGCGTGGAGATCCGCGAAGAGATCATCGGTATCGCCGAGGTCCGCGACGTCTTCCGCAGCTCCAAGCTGGGTGCCGTCGCCGGCAGCATGGTCATCGAGGGTGTGGTCAAGCGCAACAAGCCGATCCGCGTCCTGCGCGACAGCGTGGTGATCTTCGAAGGCGAGCTGGAATCGCTGCGCCGCTTCAAGGAAAACGTCGAGGAAGTCCGCAACGGTACCGAGTGTGGTATCGCGGTGAAGGCCTACAACGACGTCAAGCCGGGTGACCAGATCGAGTGCTTCGAGCGTATCGAAGTGCCGCGCACCCTGTAATGCTGCAACGGACCGGCCCTCACGGGCCGGTCTCGTTTCATCCCGTAAACTGTAGGGCCTGACCTTGGTCGGGCCACAATCGAATCAAGAGCCTGCCGCGTGCCCAAGACTTTCCATCGAACCGACCGTGTCTCCGCCCAGCTGCGCCGTGAACTCGGCACCCTGGTGCACAACGCCGTGCGAGAGCATGGGTTGCCCTCGGTGAGCGTGTCCGACGTGGAAATCACCCGCGACATGGCCCACGCCAAGGTGTTCGTAACCGCGCTGATGCCGGAACGTTCGGTTGAGGCGATGAAGGGCCTGAAGGAACTGGCCTGGGGCCTGCGCATGGAACTGGCGCGCGCGATGAAGCTGCGGCACGTGCCGGAGCTGCATTTCCACTACGACGACTCGGTCGATCGTGGCGAGCGCATCGACAATCTGCTGCGCGACCTGCCCGATACCGTGGCCGCCGAAAAGCGTCGCGAAGGCGACGAAGAATAACCGCGCGACGCCGGGCATGCCCGGCGTTGTTGCATTCCGGCTGCGCGATGTCTGATGCAGACCGCGCTGCGCGCTCGCCGGGCATGGCCCGGCGCTACCCGTACTTGTCATGACCCGAATTCAGTTCCGCCGCCTGGATGGCATCCTGCTGCTCGACAAGCCCACCGGCATGAGCTCCAACGCCGCGCTGCAGGTCGCCCGTCGCCTGTTCCGTGCGGAAAAGGGTGGCCACACCGGCAGCCTTGACCCGCTGGCCACCGGCCTGTTGCCGTTGTGCTTCGGCGAGGCCACCAAGATCGCCGGCCTGCTGCTGGGTTCGGCCAAGGCCTACGACGCCGAGATCGTGCTGGGCCAGACCACCGATACCGACGACGCCGAGGGCCAGGTGCTGCTCGAGCGTCCGGTGCCCGCGATCAGCCCTGAGACCCTGCAGGCGGCGATCACGCCATTGCTGGGCGACATCCTGCAGCGTGCGCCGATCTATTCCGCGCTCAAGCAGGGTGGGGAACCGCTCTATGTGAAGGCCCGCCGTGGCGACGCCATCGAAGCGCCCGAGCGCCAGGTCAAGGTCCACGCCATCGAGATACTGGAGCAGCAGCCCCAGCGGCTGCGGCTGCGGGTCACCTGCGGCTCGGGCACCTATATCCGCAGTCTGGCCCGTGACCTTGGTGAAACGCTGGGCTGCGGCGCGCACATCAGTGCCCTGCGTCGCTTGTGGGTCGAGCCGTTCCACGCGCCGGCGATGGTCACCCTGGAGCAGCTGCGGGCCCTGGTGGAAGCACAGGACGAGGACGCCATGGATGCGCTGCTGCTGCCGCTGGTGGCGGGCCTATCCGAGTATCCACGGGTCGATCTGGACGCCGAGCAGGTCCAGCGCTTCTGCGTGGGCCAGCGCCAGCGTGACCCTTCCTGGCCGCGCGGCCTGGTGGTCGTGTTCGGTCCTGAATCGGTGGTGCAGGGCCTCGGCCAGGTCGATGATGGCGGTCTGCTGGCCCCGCAGCGTCGCTTCAACCTCTGAACGGGGAGGCCCGGTTCAGCCCCGGACCTTGTTCCAAAGCCCCCTGGCCGTTACAATTTCGCGGCCGTTTTACGGCAGCCTGCCGAAGGCGGGTTTCATCCCTTTGTTTGTTCACGGCGAGCCAAGCGGTGCGCGAAAGCGCGTTCCTGCCGGCCACGCATCACAGAGAAAAAAAGACATGTCGATCGACACCCAGAAGGTCATTGAAGACAACAAGCGCAGCTCGGCTGATACCGGCTCCCCGGAAGTCCAGGTTGCACTGCTGACCGCCCGCATCGAACTGCTGACCGGCCACTTCAAGACCCACAAGAAGGATCACCACAGCCGCCGCGGTCTGCTGCAGATGGTCAACCGCCGCCGCAGCCTGCTCGACTACCTGAAGAAGAAGGACGTCGAGCGTTACAAGGCCCTGATCGAGAAGCTTGGCCTGCGTCGCTAAGCAACGAATCCCCCGCGGCGCAGCGATGCGCCGCGGTTTTGTTTTGTAGCACCGCAATACCTTTTTCAGATCGGAACGACCGGTCATCCGTTGGCGGCAAGGGTCGCCCTCGGTCCATTCGCAGACAGCATCCCCAAGGACACCCTCCGTGGCAAAAATCACCAAAACCTTCCAGTACGGCAAGCACACCGTCACGCTTGAGACCGGCGAAATCGCCCGCCAGGCCGGTGGCGCCGTCATCGTCAAGTTCGACGACACCGTGCTGCTGGTCTCCGCCGTTGCCGCCAAGAGCGCGCGTGAGGGCCAGGACTTCTTCCCCCTGACCTGTGACTACCAGGAGAAGTTCTACGCCGGTGGCCGTATCCCGGGTGGCTTCTTCAAGCGCGAAGGCCGCGCGACCGAGAAGGAAACCCTGATCTCGCGTCTGATCGATCGTCCGATCCGTCCGCTGTTCCCGGAAGACTACAAGAACGAAGTCCAGATCATCGCCACGGTGATGTCGCTGAACCCGGACATCGATGGTGACATCGCTGCCCTGATCGGTGCCTCGGCTGCGCTGTCGCTGGCCGGTACCCCGTTCAAGGGTCCGATCGCCGCCGCCAAGGTCGGTTACAAGAATGGTGAGTACATCCTCAACCCGACCGTGACCGAACTGAAGGATTCGGAGCTGGAGCTGGTTGTCGCCGGTACCGCCAATGCCGTGCTGATGGTCGAATCCGAAGCCGCGCTGCTGTCCGAAGACGTGATGCTGGGCGCTGTGACCTTCGGCCACCGCGAAATGCAGAAGGTCATCAACGCGATCAACGAGCTGACCGTCGAAGCCGGCACCAAGCCGTCGACCTGGGAAGCCCCGGCCAAGAACACCGCCCTGATCAGCGCCCTGCAGGAAGCCATCGGCCCGCGTCTGGGCGAAGCCTTCCAGGTGCGTGACAAGCTGCAGCGCCGCGACGCCATCTCGGCGATCAAGAAGGACGTGACCGAGTCGCTGGCTGGCCGCGTTGCCGCCGACGGCTGGAACCCGGCCGAGCTGTCGAAGGAATTCGGCGAGCTGGAATACAGCACCATGCGCAACTCGGTGCTGGACACCAAGGTCCGCATCGACGGCCGTGCGCTGGACACCGTCCGCCCGATCGCCGTGAAGACCGGCCTGCTGCCGCGTACCCACGGTTCCTCGCTGTTCACCCGCGGTGAAACGCAGGCCATCGTGACCATCACCCTGGGCACCGCCCGTGATGGCCAGGTCATCGATGCCGTCTCCGGTGAGTACAAAGAAAACTTCCTGTTCCATTACAACTTCCCCCCCTACTCGGTGGGTGAGACCGGCCGCATGATGGGCCCGAAGCGTCGCGAGATCGGTCACGGCCGTCTGGCCAAGCGCGGCGTGCTGGCAGTGATGCCGTCGCTGGAATCCTTCCCGTACACCATCCGTGTCGTGTCGGAAATCACCGAATCCAACGGCTCCTCGTCGATGGCCTCGGTCTGCGGCTCGTCGCTGGCCCTGATGGACGCCGGCGTGCCGGTGAAGGCACCGGTTGCGGGTATCGCCATGGGTCTGGTCAAGGAAGGCGATCGCTTCGTCGTCCTGTCCGACATCCTGGGTGACGAAGATCACCTGGGCGACATGGACTTCAAGGTTGCCGGTACCGCTGAGGGCATCTCCGCCCTGCAGATGGACATCAAGATCGAAGGCATCACCGAAGAGATCATGAAGCAGGCTCTGCAGCAGGCCAAGGCTGGCCGTCTGCACATCCTGGGCGAAATGGCCCACGGCCTGACCGCTCCGCGCGAAGAGCTGTCGGACTACGCGCCGCGTCTGCTGACCATCAAGATCCACCCGGACAAGATCCGCGAAGTGATCGGCAAGGGTGGTTCGACCATTCAGGCCATCACCAAGGAAACCGGCACCCAGATCGACATCCAGGATGACGGCACCATCGTCATCGCTTCGGTCAATGCCATCGCTGCGCAGGCTGCCAAGGCCCGCATCGAGCAGATCACCTCGGACGTCGAGCCGGGCCGCATCTACGAAGGCAAGGTCGCCAAGATCATGGACTTCGGTGCGTTCGTCACCATCCTGCCGGGCAAGGACGGTCTGGTCCACGTGTCGCAGATCTCCAGCGACCGCGTCGAGAAGGTCGGCGACGTGCTGAAGGAAGGCGATGTGGTCAAGGTCAAGGTGCTGGAAGTCGACAAGCAGGGCCGTATCCGCCTGTCGATGAAGGCCGTCGAGGAAGGCGAAGGCGCCACCGCCGAGTAATCGACGGTACGTGTCAACCTTGGTTGGCACGCCTCGATGCCGGTAGGTGTCAACCTTGGTTGACACGCCGAAATGAAAAAGCGGGCTTCGGCCCGCTTTTTCTTTGCCCGCCGTTCCGCCGGCCGCACCGGCCGCTATGCTTTGCTCATGGACAGCCTGCGTCTGCTCGACCTTGAAATCGATTGCCCTGCACAGCGGGTCACCCGTGCAGGAGTCGCGTTGCCGGTCCATGGCTTGAGCTGGCGCCTGTTCGAAGTGCTGCTGGAGCGTGGTAGCGACATCGTCGATTTCGACACCCTGGCCGAACAGGTCTGGGCACCCGCAGTCGTGGGTGAAGATGCGATCAGCCAGCGGGTGAAGCTGCTGCGCCAGGCGCTGGGCGATGACAGTCGCCGCCCGCGCTATATTCGCTCGGTGCGCGGACGTGGCTATCAGCTGTGTGCCGCGCCGGTTGCGCTGGAACCGACGTCGCCGCCAACTGCACGACGCAAGTGGCCTTTGCTGGCCGGCGGTGCCGCCGCCGTTGCCGTACTGGCTACCGTGCTGCTGTGGCCTGCTACGCCATCGCCTCCGGCCGCCCAGGCATTGCTGCAGCGCGCGGAGTACTACGCCAGCATCGGCCAGGCTGGCAACAACGAGCGCGCCATTGCCCTGTACCGGCAGGCGCTGCAGGTAGATCCCGAATCCAGCAGCGCACGACGCGGGCTGTCACGTGCCTTGTCCGCGCAGGGCTGCCTGTTCAACGGCTCGGCTGCGCAGGTGGACGAAGCCCTTGTGTTGGCGGACGCCGAACTCCGCCGCGCTTCTGACGATGGTGCGGCATACGCGTTGCGCGGTTATGCCTACGACTGCCTGGGGCAGATGGGTGATGCCATTGCCGATTACCAGCGTGCCATCCAGCTGGATCCAGCAGATGAGCGCGCGCGCGCATCACTGGCCTATCTGCACCAGGAGCAGGGCCATCTCGTTCTTGCGTTGCGTGACAACCTCGCACTCAAGGCGCCCGAGCGCCTGCGTTTCCGCGACGTGCAGGTGGCACGTGAACTGGAGTTGCTGGGCTTCACCCAGGCGGCGGCACAGCGGCATGCGCGGAACTTCCAGCTGTACCCCGACAACGTCTTTGCCAACATTGCCTGGCCGCGCAGCCTGTTCGCAGCGGGTGCATCCGGGCCCGCCAGGCAGGCGCTCTCCGAAGCGCTGTCGCGCGGCACCCCGCATCCACAACTGCTGCGACTGCAGGGCGAATTGGCGCTGCAGGCCGGGGATCGCGCCGCCGCTGCCGCTGCCTTCGAGCAGGGCCGCCAACTGCGTCCGCAGCAGTCGTTCGGGCAGACCCTTGCCATGCTGTACGCAGTGCCGGGCCCATCAACGGAATGGATCGGCAACCGCCTCACGTCGCTGCAGGCACAGGCCGGTGATGGCTGGTCCGACGCCGCTCTGGAGCGGGCTCTGCTGCTGCAGGCGTCAGGCAACACCGCTGCGGCGATGGCGGCGCTTCAGCAGGCGGTCAATGATGGCTTCCGCGATGCGGCGTGGCTGCGCGCCACGCCGCTGTTCGCGCCCTTGCACAGCACTTCGGGATGGGCGCCACTGCTGGCGCGCATCGATGCCGACATCGCACGCCAACGTAGCCGGGTACTGGCTGCCGACTGGCGTCCCGCCGACCTCTCGGGCCTCAGCGCAGCGCCGGCAACAGGAACTCGGTGAGAATCCGTCGCGACTGTGGGTGGGCCAGGCTGCGGTTGTAGGCCTGGCTGGTGATCACGGCCACCGCGCGAAGCTGCGGCAGCACGAAGACGTAGTTGCCGCCATTGCCGGACATTGCCCACACCGTCTGTGGCTTGCCGTCGAGCACCAGTTTCAATCCCCACCATTGATAGCCGTAGTCACTGCCATCACCGGCCTGTGCCTGCGGTTGGATCATGGCGGCGATGTAGTCGGGCGGCAGAAGTTGTCGGCCCTGCCAGCGGCCGCCATCGAGTACCAGTTGGCCCAGCCTGGCTAGATCGCGGCTGCGGTAGCGGGTCCCGCCGCCACCCATGCCGATGCCCTCGGGCGAACGGTTCCAGTGGCTTTCCGTGATCCCCAGCGGTCGCTCCAGCACGCGCGCGGCGTAGTCTGCCAGCGGCTGACCGGTCGCCTGTTCCAGCACGGTGCCGAGCACGAAGGAATTGGCGGTGCAGTAGGCGAAGGCGCGCCCGTGCGGGCTGTCTGCCGGACGCGGCATCCATGGTGCGAATCCTTTAACCGGCAACCCCAGGGTGAAATCGAGCCAGCGTTCGGTCACGTACATGCGCTCTTCGTGGCCTGCCGAGAACGCATTCTCGTCATCGCACTCCCACAGGGAACTCATGGTCAGCAGATCTTCCACCGTGGTCTGGCGCAGGCGCGGGTCCACCGGATGGAGGGCGGTGTAGGCGGGGAAGTAGTCATAGACGCGGGCGTGTACGCCCGGCAGCTTGCCCTCGCCAATGGCAGCCCCCACCAGCAGCGCGGTTACGCTCTTGCTGGCCGAACGCACGTCGTGCAGGGTCTGCGCATCGGCGCCATTGAAGTAGCCCTCGTAGACGACCCTGCCGTCCACCTGCAGCAGCACGCTGCGGATCTGCTTCAGTTCATCGCTGGCAATCGCGTGTTCCAGCGCCTGCATGCGTGCAGGGTCGGGCGGGGCGGCAGCGCAGGGCAGGCTGAGAAGAGATGCCAGCAGGCCTGAAATGGCCAGGAGTGAACGCATGATCGGGCTCCATCGAAAGGAGCCCGATTGGGCCAGAGCACCGGCTGAAGTGCTGGAAATCCCCCTGAAGAATTCTGAAGGCCTTGCGCTGCAAGGCTCAGCGCTACACGGGCTGTTCTTCTTCGTGCCCCAGCCACCACACCTGGCCGGGCTCCGGCTCCGGAAGCGGATGCTCGCGCTGTTCAATCGCCTCCAACACGCGCCCCCTGCCTGCAGCCGTCCATACCGCCATCAGCGTCTCCACTGGGGCCCGGCCCTGTGCGGCGATACCGAGGTTGCGTTCGCTCTCCCAGCGATCGTCATCATCACGGGTCTCGTCCTCGCCACGGTCGTCATCGTGCTGGTGCGGCGTGCCATAGCTGCAGCGCAGGCACAGGTGACGCACTGACTGGGTCCAGTCCTCGACCAGACCGATGCCCGGCAAAGTCAGCGCACGCAACGCGTCAATGTCCTCTGGCCCGTCGCACTGCACGAACACGGCATGGGTTGCCATGTCCGATGGCTGCAGACGCTGCATGGCGTTGAACACCGGTACCTGACGCTCACCATGGCTGCGCTGCCCAGTGGATGCGCCGTCATGCAGCACGATGTCGCCGAAGCGGAACCCGCTCTCAGGCAGCGGTACGTTCTCCACCCGTGCACGCACCGGATCCAATCGGCGCATGTACACGGTCTCGCCGCTGGACCACGGATTCAAGCGGACACAGGCAACGCCGAAATTGCCGTCGATTGGGCCTTCGCCCTCTGGCAGTGTGATGCCGCAACGGGTCCATTGCCGGCGCGCCTCTGCCCAGTCACCGGCGCCGGTGGCGGCAATGCCGGCATTCCATGCGGTGGCCTCGTCGAATGCATCGCGCAGCTGTTCCGAGCGCAGGTTGTCCTGCAGCGATGCCGGCCAGTCGCGCAGGTACTTGTGCGCCAACCCGCGCATGTAGTGCAGATTGGGCAGTTCGGGTGTGAGTTCGATCAGCTCGCCGAACAGGGTGGTGGCTTCCGCCAGGTCGCCAGCATCGAACGCCGCATAGGCACGCGCTTCCATTGCCTGCAGCTTTTCGAGGGTTTCGTCGTCCAGCAGTTCGTCGTCTGCGTCGTGGTCTGCGGTCATGTCCGTGTGCCATTGAAGATCCAGCGCCACCTTAGCCCAGGCAGGTCGTGTGTTGTCCTGCAGCGAAGTGCTTTCGACGTTGCGCAGCCACGACCGTGTCAGCTTCCAGTGGCCGGCCACTGTCCAGCGGACGACTTGCACGGACATCCGCACCCTGGGCCGATCTGTTTGCTAACGTGGCTGCGCCTTCGACCCGGGAGTTTCCATGTTCCGCCAGACCTTGGCCGTACTTGCAGTGCTGATCGCCGGTACCCTGCCCATTGCCGCACAGGCGCAACCCGCGCAACCGCCGATCTTCGGAGCGTACTATCCCGGCGGTTCTGCCGAGCGCTATCCGGTATCGAGCATCCCGGCCGAACGACTCACCCATCTGTTCTATGCGTTCTCCACCATCGAGGACGGACGCTGTGCGATCGGTGCCGAGGCGCCTGCCAACTTCGCCGCGTTGGCCGAGCTCAAGCGCAGGCATCCGCATCTGCGCACGTTGATTTCGATCGGTGGCTGGGGCGCGGGCGGATTCTCCGACGCTGCGCTGACCGAGGCCAGCCGCAGGCGCTTGGTCGACTCGTGCATGGCGTTGTTCTTCGAGCGTCATGCCGGCAGCTTCGATGGCGTGGACATCGACTGGGAATTCCCGGTCAGCGGTGGCCCGAAGGAACTGGCGCACCGCCCGCAGGACCGTGCCAACCTGACCAAGCTTGCGCAGGCCTTCCGCGTAGCGCTTGATGCGCGTGGCAGAAAAGCGGGGCAGCCGATGCTGCTGACTGCGGCGCTGGCGGCAGGTCGCCTGCAGACTGACGGTCCGTACGATCCCGCCGCCAGCTACGATCTGCCGGCGTTGGCCAAGGTGTTCGATTTCATCAACCTGATGAGCTACGACATGGGCACCGGCTTCTCCTCGGTGTCGACCTTCAATGCCCCCCTGCATGAAGTGCCTGCTGACCCGCTGGCGCCGGAACTGCGGCGCTGGAACAACGTCGCCGGTGCCGTGCAGTACTACCGCGAGCACGGCGTACCGGCGAGCAAGCTGGTGCTGGGCGTGCCGTTCTATGGGCGCGGTTTCAAGGTCACCGGCGAGTCGGCAGATGGCTTGTACCAAGCCTACAGCGCTCCGGCCGATGCCGGTGACTGGCGGGTGATCAAGGCGCGCTATCTCGACCAGCCGGGCTGGAACAAACACTGGCAGCCGCAGGCGCAGAGCCCTTGGCTGTACAACCCGACCGAGAAGATCTTCATCAGCTATGAAGACCCGCGTTCGATCGGGCTGCGGGCGCAGTTCGCGCGCGAGCAGGGCCTGGCCGGTGTCTTCATGTGGGAGCTGACCGGTGACGACGAGCAGGCCAGCCTGCTCAACGCCATGCTGGCTCCATGGCAGAAGGCCCGCGTCGGCGACTGAGCGGTTCTGGCAGCGCCGGGCCCTGCCTGGCGCTGCAACCCGATCATCGATGGCGGGTGATCAGTTTGCCCACACGCTGTTCGGATCGCCGTTGCGGGCCCGTCGCTGGCTCGCATACGCCAGGCGGGCAAAACCAAAGGCCATCGCCAATGCCATCGCATCGATCCAGAACAACGGCCAGTGGCCGCGTGCGGCGGCCAACCACAGCCAGTCCCCGTTGAGGGCGCCGTGTGCCACCGGCACCAGCGCGGTGCTGATCGCCGCGGCCCACAGCAGCTCGCGTGCCGCCTGTGCCGGGCGGCGCAGGGCTGCCCACAGCGCACACGCGGCCCAGGTCACGAAGCAGGCCCAGCGGATGCCGTGGTCGACCTGGGCAGGGGCGACCCGCTCCAGTACCAGTGCGGCCACGAAGGCCACCGAGATCGCCACGCACAGGCCGATGCAGACACCCACCGTGGCCCGCGCCATGTTGACGGCCGTGCGTGACTGCTGCGGCTGACGGCGCTTGCGGCGCGACTCGATCCACAGCAGATTGCCCGAATAGAACAGGAAGGCGCCGCCGAGGCCGAGCAGGAAGTACAGCCAGACCACCACGCCGTTGCCGAACTCGCCGAAGTGCAGGGCATAGGCGGCACTCAGCGTGGCGTGGTTGGCATCGCGTTGGCCGGGCAGCTGGCTGGCCAGCACGCGGCCGCTTTCGACATCCAGCGCGACAGCACCAAGTGGGCCGAGCGTGCCGCTGGCCTCGCCGGTGATCTCGATGGTCGCGTTGGCATCGCCGCCATTGGCCAGTTTCAGGTAGGCCGGTTCAAAGTTGGCCACGCCCTGCGCGCGCGCCACTTCCAGCGCCCGTGCGTGCAGTTCGCGCAGGCTGCCCGGTGCAGCCGGAATGCCACTGGCTTCGCGCAGCGGCGCGGTGTCCATCGCCGTCGGCACTGCCTGCAGGGCCTTGCCGTCGTAGATCAGGGGATTGAGTACGGCCATCTGCATGAACACCAGGCAGAGCAGGGCGCCGGTTACCGCGAACATCAGATGGAACGGCAGGCTGAGCACGCCGATCACGTTGTGCGCGTCCTGCCACTGCTGCTTGAGATTGCGGCCCGGGCGCAGTGCAAACAGATCGCCCAGCAGCTTGGGCAGGTGGATCACCAGGCCGCTGAGCAGGGCCATGCCGTACAGCAGGCTGACGATGCCCATCACATAGATGCCGGCCACCGGCAGGCCCAGGCTGTAATGCAGTTCGTTGACCAGTTCGGCCAGCCCGGTCTGCGGTGGCGTCGGGCTGCCGCCGGTCTGTCCCGGCCATGCATAGCGCCAGCTGCCGTCCTCGGCCTGCCAGTAGGCCAGCGGCTGCGGATGATCGGCGCCCGGGAAGGTCATGCCGACGTGGCGACGCGCTTCCGCGTGCGTGGCCAGCACGTCGTCGAGCAGGTACTGCGCATCATCCAGGCCGGCCGGCAGCGCGGTTGCCGCGCCTGGCGTCTGCCACAGCGGGAGGTCGTGGTGGAACAGGGTCAGCGCGCCGGCATAGAACGCCACGAACAGCCCGAAGCCGGCGACCAGGCCAACCCAGGTGTGCAGGGTGGTGAACGTGCGCAGGGTCTGTGAACTGAATTTCATGGGGTCGATCTCATTGCACCGCGCCGGTCAGGCGCAGCAGGCCGAGTACGGCGAAGCCAAGGGCCGCGCAACCGGCCAGGGTCAGCCAGGCGCGCAGCGGGCTGCGGAAACTGAAGGCCCACAGCGCGGCCAGCATCCACAACGGGACGAACGCGATCAGGCTCGGCACCAGGGCCTTCTGCCACGGGCCCGGCGGTAGCCATGCGACCAGGCCGGTCACCGCAGTGGCAAGGAAGAAGCCGGCGAAGATGCCGGCGAGTGCGCGCGCCCACATCAGCGCGGCTCCACATCGGGACGGTGCCACGCGGCCAGTGCTGGCAGCAGCATGGCGGCCAGCATCCAAGTACACAGCATCGCCACCAGGCCGGCGGCAAAGCCCAGTTCGGCCATCCACAACCACAGTGCGGCCACAGCAGCGACCAGGCCGATCTGCCGGCCCAGGCGCCCGGCACGGCGCAGGCGTGGCCAGCGGCAGTGCGGGGAAGCGGCATAGAAGGCCAGCGCGGAGAACATCGCCGACAGCATGCCGAGGCTGCAGAAGCCAAGGGTCGACAGGCCAACGGTGATCATTGCGGGCTCCGAGCCCGGCACTCGGCCGGTGAACGCGGGGCACGGGCGGGACCGGCAGGCGCCGGTCGGGGCGGGTGGCGCATTGCAGGGTCCTGGGGGAAGCGGGCAAGCCGGCACGGAGGCTGGCTGCGCGCACATGGTAATCATTGCGTTTTCACGCCGCCAGCGAGCGCCATTCAGGCGCCGCTTGGGCTTTGTCGGCCACTGGTTTAAGATCATCGGCAACCACATCCTGGAACCAAGGTGGCCCGCGCACTGCGCCGGCCGAGCGTGCGACATGAGCACTACCACCGCCCACTGTTGACCTGCCCCGAAGGCCCTGTATTCCAGGCGCCCTCGCGGCGCTTTTTTATTGCCCGGGCGCTGGCCCGGGAGCGCTTTCCAGCCCGCCCGGCGGGCCCCGCATGAAGCCATTGCAATGATCACGATTACCCTTCCCGACGGCAGCCGCCGCGAATTCGAACATCCCGTCAGCGTCATGGACGTCGCCCAGTCGATCGGCGCCGGCCTGGCCAAGGCCACCATCGCCGGTTCGGTCGATGGCGTGCTGGTCGATGCCAGTGACGTCATCGACCACGACGCCTCCCTGCGCATCATCACCGCCAAGGACGAGGAGGGCGTGGAAATCATCCGCCACTCCAGCGCCCACCTGGTCGGCCACGCGGTCAAGCAGCTGTACCCGGACGTGAAGATGGTGATCGGTCCGGTGATCGCCGAGGGCTTCTATTACGACATCTATTCCGAGCGCCCGTTCACCCCCGAAGACATGGCGGCGATCGAGAAGCGCATGGGCGAGCTGATCGCCCAGGACTACGACGTGGTCAAGAAGGTCACCCCGCGCGCGGAGGTCATCGAGATCTTCAAGGCGCGTGGCGAGGACTACAAGCTGCGCCTGATCGAGGACATGTCGCCTGACATCCAGGCGATGGGCATGTACTACCACCAGGAATACGTGGACATGTGCCGCGGCCCGCACGTGCCCAACACGCGCTTCCTGAAGGCCTTCAAGCTGACCCGCATTTCCGGCGCCTATTGGCGCGGTGATGCGCAGAACGAGCAGCTGCAGCGCGTCTACGGCACCGCCTGGGCCGACAAGAAGCAGCTCGATGCGTACATCAAGCGCATCGAAGAAGCGGAGATGCGCGACCACCGTCGCATCGGCAAGCAGCAGGACCTGTTCCACCTGCAGGAAGAGGCCCCGGGCCTGGTGTTCTGGCACCCGAAGGGCTGGGCGCTGTGGCAGGTGGTCGAGCAGTACATGCGCAAGGTGTACCGCAGCACCGGCTACGGCGAAGTGCGCTGCCCGCAGATCCTGGACGTGTCGCTGTGGCAGAAGTCGGGCCACTGGGACAACTACCAGGACGCGATGTTCTTCACCGAGTCGGAGAAGCGTACCTACGCGCTCAAGCCGATGAACTGCCCGGGCCACGTGCAGGTGTTCAACCAGGGGCTGCACAGCTACCGCGATCTGCCGATCCGCTACGGTGAGTTTGGCGCCTGCCACCGCAACGAGCCGTCCGGCGCGCTGCACGGCATCCTGCGCGTGCGTGGCTTCACCCAGGACGACGGTCACGTGTTCTGCACCGAAGACCAGGTCGAGGCGGAAGTGACCGCGTTCCACCAGCAGGCGCTGGCGGTATACCAGCACTTCGGCTTCGAGGAGATCCAGGTCAAGATCGCGCTGCGCCCCGAATCGCGCCTGGGCGATGACGCCACCTGGGACAAGGCGGAGGGCGCGCTGCGCTCGGCACTGTCCAGCTGCGGGGTGGAATGGCAGGAACTTCCGGGCGAGGGCGCCTTCTACGGCCCGAAGATCGAGTACCACCTGAAGGACGCCATTGGCCGTACCTGGCAGCTGGGCACCATGCAGGTCGACTTCATGATGCCCGGCCGTCTGGGCGCTGAATACGTGGACGAAAACAGCCAGAAGAAGCATCCGGTGATGCTGCACCGGGCCATCGTCGGCTCGATGGAGCGTTTCCTGGGCATCCTGATCGAGCACCATGCCGGTCAGTTCCCGGCTTGGCTGGCGCCGACCCAGGTGGTGGTGGCCAATATCACCGATGCGCAGGCTGAATACGTGTCTGCCGTGACCAAAAGCCTTGCGGATCAAGGCTTCCGCGTCAGCGCCGATTTGCGTAACGAGAAGATCGGCTATAAGATTCGCGAGCACACGCTGCAGCGCGTGCCGTACCTGCTGGTCATTGGTGACCGCGAGAAGGAAAACGGCGCTGTGGCGGTGCGTACGCGTTCTGGCGAAGATCTCGGCAGCATGAGCCTTCAGGCCTTCACCGAGCGGCTCCAGGCCGAGGGCGCGTAAACAAAGGTCCGGCCCGTGCGCATTGGCGCCCGGGCCGGGTTCGACACCCTTGGGAGATCGCAATATCAGTACCCCTGACAACAAACAGAACCGCAAGAATCAGGAAATCCGTGTGCCGCGCGTCCGCGTGATCGGCAGTGACGGAGAAATGATTGGCGTGTTGACGCGAGACGAAGCGTTGTCCATGGCCGAAGATGAAGGCCTGGACCTGGTCGAGATCCAGCCGCAGGCCGACCCGCCGGTGTGCAAGATCATGGACTTCGGCAAGTTCAAGTTCGAAGCCCAGAAGAAGGCCAGCGAGGCCAAGAAGAAGACCAAGCAGGTCGAGATCAAGGAAGTGAAGTTCCGTCCGGTTACGGACGAGGGCGACTACCAGATCAAGCTGCGCAAGATGCGCGGTTTCCTTGAAGAAGGCGACAAGATCAAGGTCAACATCCGTTTCCGTGGCCGTGAAATGAGCCACCAGGAACTGGGTCGCGAGATGGCCAGCCGGATCGAGGGTGATCTGGGCGAGGACATCGTCATCGAATCCCGTCCGCGCCTGGAAGGGCGTCAGATGGTGATGATGATCGCGCCGAAGAAGAAGACCTGAGGCCTGACGGGCTGCCTCGCGGGGCGCCTGGCGGCTGAATGGATGAAGGTGAAGGGGCGCCGATGGCGTCCTTTTGCTTTTCCGGGGCCGGCGCAGCCGGGATGCGGATGAAAAGCTGTCTGGGGGCTGGTTACAGGGCGGTTTTGCCTGTATCATGCCCGGCTCGACCCACCCAGGACGGGTCGTACGCCGATCATGGCAGGACGGAAAGAGCGGCCCAGGCCGCCGCCAGATCAGTCAGAAACCAGGGTCATATCCCATCAAGGACATTGCAATGCCCAAGATCAAGACCAACCGGGCGGCGGCCAAGCGTTTCCGCAAGACCGCCTCGGGCAAGTACAAGTGCGGCCACGCCAACCGTAGCCACATCCTCACGAAGAAAGCGACCAAGCGTAAGCGTAACCTGCGTCAGACGAATCACGTCCGCGCAGAAGACGCAGGCCGTCTGGACCGCATGCTCCCTTACCTCTGAGGAACTGAAAAATGGCACGAGTTAAGCGTGGCGTACAGGCGCGTCGCCGCCACAAGAAAATCCTTGATCTGGCGAAGGGCTACTACAATGCCCGTCGCAAGGTCTTCCGCGTCGCCAAGCAGGCGGTCATCAAGGCACAGCAGTACGCCTACATCGGCCGTAAGCAGAAGAAGCGCAACTTCCGTTCGCTGTGGATCACCCGCATCAACGCGGCTGCCCGCATCAACGGCCTGAGCTACAGCCGTTTCATGAACGGCCTGCTGAAGGCTGGCATCACCCTGGACCGTAAGGTTCTGGCTGACATCGCCGTGCACGACGCAGCTGGCTTTGCTGCACTGGCCGAAAAGGCCAAGGGCGCACTGGCGGCATAAGTCCTTCCCGATGCCGTTGCCGTTCACGGAGAACGGTGTCAGGTAAAGGCAATGCATGGGGAAGGGCGCAAGTCCTTCCCCATTCTTTTTTGTGCCGGGCGCAGCTGTGCAGATGGCGGGCGACCGGCATGCGGTTGCGACGGCGCGGCCCTTCGCGCATCGCGATGGCAGACCGACTGGAGTTCCGGCTACCCATGAGCGACATCCAATCCCTCACTTCCCAGGCGCTGGCCGATGTGGCCGCCGCGCAGAGCCCGGACGCGCTGGAACAGCTGCGCGTGGCCCTGCTTGGCAAGAGCGGCAGCATCACCTCGCAGCTGAAACAGCTCGGTGCGCTGCCGGCCCACGAACGCAAGGCGGCCGGTGAGGCCATCAACCAGGCCCGCGACGCGCTGAGCAGCGCGCTGGGCGAGCGCAAGGCAGTGCTGGAAGATGCCGCACTCGATGCGCGCCTAGCCGCCGAGGCGATCGACATCACGCTGCCGGGCCGCAGTGGCGAACGCGCCGGCCTGCACCCGATCACCCGCACCCTCGAGCGCATCACCGGCATCTTCGGCCGGCTGGGCTACGAGTTGTCCGAAGGGCCGGAGATCGAGGACGACTGGCATAACTTCGAGGCGCTGAACTTCCCGCCGCACCATCCGGCGCGCGCCATGCATGACACCTTCTATTTCGGTGACGGCCGACTGCTGCGCACGCATACCTCCGGTGTGCAGGTGCGCTACATGGGCGAGCACCAGCCGCCGCTGCGCATGATCGCCGCCGGCAAGGTCTACCGCAGCGACAGCGACCAGACCCATTCGCCGATGTTCCACCAGGTCGAAGGCCTGCTGGTCGACGAGCACTCGACCTTCGCCGACCTGAAGGGCACGTTGTCCGAGTTCGTGCGCGCGTTCTTCGAGCGCGATTTCGAGATGCGCTTCCGCCCCAGCTACTTCCCCTTCGTCGAACCCGGCGCGGAAGTGGACATCGCCTGGCAGCAGCCCGATGGCAGCACCCGCTGGCTGGAAGTGCTGGGCTGCGGCATGGTCCACCCGAACGTGCTGCGCAACGTCGGCATCGATCCGGAGCGCTACACCGGCTTTGCCTTCGGCCTGGGCGTGGAGCGTTTTGCGATGCTGCGCTACGGCGTCAACGACCTGCGCGCGTTCTTCGAGAATGATGTGCGGTTCCTGAAGCAGTTCGCGTAAGCCACAGCCATGTCGTGCCGGGCCACGCCCGGCTGCACTTGAATCCGAAGCCCAGGCGCATGCGCCGGGCCCACCAGGGTGACCCCATGAAATTCTCCGAAAACTGGCTGCGCAGCCACGTCCCCACCACTGCCTCGCGCGATGAGCTCAGCGCGGTGCTGACCGCCATCGGCCTGGAAGTGGAAGAGGTGACCGCGCTCGGCGATGGCCTGCAGCACGTGGTCGTGGCTCGTATCGTCGAGGCCGAACGCCATCCCGAAGCCGACCGCCTGCAGGTGTGCAAGGTTGATGCGGGGCAGGCTGAGCTGCTGCAGATCGTCTGTGGTGCGCCGAATGCGCGCCCGGGCCTGGTCGCGTCGCTGGCGATGGTCGGTGCGCAGATCGGTGAATTGAAGATCAAGCCGGCCAAGCTGCGCGGCGTCGAGTCCAACGGCATGCTGTGCTCGGCCAAGGAGCTGGGCCTGGACAACGATGCCTCCGGCCTGCTGGAACTGCCGGACGATGCGCCGGTCGGCCAGACCCTGGTGGAGTACCTCGGCCTGCCGGACGCCAGCATCGAGATCAAGCTGACCCCGAACCGCGCCGACTGCTTCAGCATCCGCGGCATCGCCTACGACGTCGCTGCTGCCACGCGCAGCGAAGTACTGGATTTCATCGCAGAGCCGATCGCCGCCCACGGCAACCGTGAGCTGGCGATCCAGCTCGACGCCGGTGCCGAAGCGCCGCGCTATCTCGGACGTGTCATCGAAGGTGTCAACGCCGCGGCGAAGACTCCGTTGTGGATGGCCGAGCGCCTGCGCCGCAGTGGTGTGCGCCCGGTATCGCTGCTGGTCGACATCACCCAGTACGTGATGCTCGAGCTGGGCCAGCCGATGCACGCCTACGATCTCGGCACCCTGCAGGGCACGATCGGTGTGCGCCGTTCGCGCGCCGGCGAAAGCCTGAAGCTGCTGGACGGCCGCGACGCTGCGCTGGACGACAGCTTCCTGGTGGTCACCGACGCTGATCGCGCGGTCGGCCTGGCCGGCCTGATGGGCGGCTTCGATACGCGCGTTACCGATGCCACCACCGCCGTGTTCCTGGAAGCGGCGCACTTCGCGCCGGCCGCGATCATGGGCCGTGGCCGCAAGCTGGGCCTGCACACCGATGCCGGCCACCGTTTCGAGCGTGGCGTCGACCCGGCGCTGCCGCGTACCGCCATCGAATACGCCACCCGCCTGGTGCTGGACCTGGCCGGTGGTACCCCGGCGCCGGTGACCGAGGCGGTACATGCGGCCGACCTGCCGCAGCCGGCCACGATCCTGCTGCGCCGCGCACGCATCACCCGCGTGCTGGGCATCACCATCGAAGACGCGGAAGTCGAGCGCATCCTGCGCGCGCTGGGCATGCAGGTGGTGGTCGTTGGCGAAGGCTGGCAGGTCACCGCGCCGAGCCGCCGCTTCGACATCGCCATCGAAGAAGACCTGATCGAGGAGCTGGCCCGGATCCACGGTTACGAGCAGATCCCGACCACGTTGCCGGGTGGTGCATCGCGTGTTGCGATGCCGACCGAGACCCAGCTGGACACGCTCAGCGTGCGCTGCCAGCTGGTTGCCCGCGACCTGCAGGAAACCGTCAATTTCGCCTTCGTCGACGACGCATTGCTTAGCCAGTGGCAGCTGCGCGACAACCTGGTGCCGCTGGCCAACCCGCTGTCGGCCGAGCTGGCGGTGATGCGTCCGGCGCTGCTGCCGGGCCTGGTCGCCACCTTGGGCCGCAATGCGGCCCGCCAGCTGGGCCGCGTGCGTCTGTTCGAAATCGGCCGGGTGTTCGCCCAGCAGGCCGGTGACGGGCAACCGGCACCGCTGGAAACCTCGCGCGTGGCCGCTGCGGTCTGCGGTGACGCGCAGGCGGTGCAGTGGGGCCTGCCGACCCGCAAGGTCGATTTCCATGACCTGAAGGGCGACCTGGAATCACTGGCCGCCGCCAGTGGCGCTGTCCTGGAGTTCCGCCCGTCTACCCGTGCCTATGGCCATCCGGCGCGTTCGGCCGAGGTCTTCCGCGACGGCGCGGCGATCGGCTGGATCGGTCAGATCCACCCGCGCCTGGCCAAGGCGATGGACATCGATGTAGACGTGTACGCTTTCGAGCTGGATCTGGAAGCGCTGTCCGCCCGTGCGCTGCCGCGCGCCGGTGAACTGTCGCGCTACCCGGCAGTGCGCCGCGACCTGGCTTTCCTGGTGCCTGAACAGGTGGCCTGGAGTGACCTGGCCGCGACCATCCGCCAGGCCGCCGGCCCGCTGCTGCGCGAGCTGAACCTGTTCGACCGCTATGTCGGCCAAGGCGTCGAGCCGGGATTCAAGAGTCTCGCTATGGGCTTGATTTTGCAGGACAAGTCGCGCACTCTGACGGACCGCGACGTGGAAGCGGTAGTGGCCGAGGCGGTCACTGCCATCGAGCGTGAACACCACGCCCGGATCCGCGGCTGAGCGGGCAGCACTCGGGGGTAGCAGGCAATGGCATTGACCAAGGCGGAGATGGCGGAAAAGCTGTTCGACGAAGTCGGTCTGAACAAGCGGGAAGCCAAGGAATTCGTCGACGCGTTCTTCGATGTGCTGCGTGAAGCATTGGAACAGGGACGTCAGGTGAAGCTGTCGGGCTTTGGCAATTTCGACCTGCGGCGCAAGAACCAGCGCCCGGGTCGCAACCCCAAGACCGGCGAGGAAATTCCGATTTCCGCTCGTACGGTGGTTACCTTCCGTCCGGGCCAGAAGCTCAAGGAGAGGGTGGAAGCTTATGCTGGATCCGGGCAGTAACCGCGAACTTCCGCCGATTCCGGCCAAGCGCTACTTCACCATCGGTGAAGTCAGCGAACTGTGTGACGTCAAGCCGCACGTGCTGCGCTACTGGGAAACCGAGTTTCCCAGTCTCGAGCCGGCCAAGCGCCGTGGCAACCGTCGTTACTACCAGCGTCACGACGTGCTGATGGTGCGGCAGATCCGCAGCCTGTTGTACGAACAGGGCTACACCATCGGTGGCGCGCGCCTGCGCCTGGATGGTCCGGATGCGCGCGAGGAATCGGCCTTGAGCAACCAGATCATCAAGCAGGTGCGTATGGAACTGGAAGAAGTGCTGCAACTGCTGCGTCGCTGACCCATTTCCGCCGTAATCCGCTATACTTCACGGCCCGCCGCACTGGCGGGTACATCGCAGCATCAGTCGGGGCGTAGCGCAGCCTGGTAGCGCATCTGCCTGGGGGGCAGAGGGTCGTCGGTTCGAATCCGGCCGTCCCGACCACTGTGATGAAACAGACAAGCCTGCGCAGCGATGCGTGGGCTTTTTTGTTGCAGCGTTGTATCCTGCGCGCACTCGTACTACCGCGGCTGCTGACCCCGGTACTCACGAGAACACGATCATGGAAACGCAAAGGAACCGCGCCTGGAGGCGCTCGCAGTCGCGCCACCACGGCGGCGACCACACGGCACCACTGCCGATCTTCAAGCCGGAAAAGAACTGGAAGCTGATGTATACGCGCGGCGACAAGCTGCTGCGGGCGCGCCAGCTGGGTTTCACTTATCCGGTCCTCAGCCCGCGGCAACTGCTGGATCAGGAATGTTGAACCTGTTGTTTGTCTGCAGCCGCAACCAGCTGCGCAGCCCCACCGCCGAAGCGATGTGGCATCGACGGCCAGGCATCAGTGCGCGCTCTGCAGGCACCAGCCCGCATGCGCGCCGGCCCATCAGCCCAGCGGATATCCGCTGGGCGGATGTCATCTTCGTGATGGAGCCCAAGCACCAGCATCGGTTGCAGGCGAATTTCGCGCGCCTGCTTGAGCACACGCCGCTGCACTGTCTGGACATCCCCGACGACTATCGCTGCATGGATCCGGCGCTGATGGCGCTGCTGGAAGCGAAGGCTGCGCCTTACCTCACATCGTCAGTTGCGAAGCGGTAGATCAACTCCGGATCGCCTTCGTCGAGGCCGTGCACGATCCCGCACTGCACGAATCCAGCGGCTGCCAGCAGCCGCTGCATGCTGGTGTTGGACTGGTTGGTGGAACTGAAAAGCCTGGCGCCTGCACTGCACGAAACGGCATGCAGCAGCAGCGCGCGACCGATGCCGTGTCCCCGCAGCGGCGCGGCCACCATCAGCATCTCGATGAAGGCCTCACCGAAGAAGTGCCGATGCTGGACCCGGTAGCCGGCCAGCGCGCCATCGAGCTCGGCAACGTGCATGTGGCTGTCCGCCAGCCACTGGCCGATCTGCGCGGCACGGCGTGGGTCATCGGCCGCAACGCTGTCCAGAGCGATCAGTGCCGGAAGATCCGTGCACTCGGCCGCGCGTATCCGAAGTGCTGGAGCCTGCAGAGTCATCGCGGACGGCTGCGCAGCAGCAAGCCGCTGCCGCTGACCAGGCAGGCCAGAAGCGTGAGCAGCGACAACGGCAGGTGGAATTCATCGCGACCGGCCGCAGCGAAGCCTGCATGGATGAGGGTGGTGCCGATACCCAACACGCCGCACAGCAGCGCGTAGCGACGCGCAGAGCCCAGGCCGAGCACGACCTGACGATAGCCGTGCAGCAGTACGCCGATGGCAAGCAGGTTGAACAGCAGGAAACCCTGGATGCCGCCGGGTACCTGGAACATCCGCCACTCCTGCCAGAACGCGGCATCGATCTGATGCAGCAGCAAGGACATCATCGTTGCCAGATACCAGCGTTCCATGCGGTGCTTCCTGCTGTGGGAGCCTCATTCTAGCGAGGATGGGCCCGCAGCCATCGCACTCAGTAGACGCGGAATTCGGCGCGGCAGCCGTCGCTGACCCATACACCGCGTCGGTCCCAGCCCCAGTTGCGGTCCTCAGTGCAGGTGGTGACCGACTTCTGCTTCACCAACCGCACGTCATGACGGACGCGGATGCGGCAGTGCTTTTCCTTCTTTTCATAGGATTCGCAGACCAGACGCTCGCCATCGCGATCACGGTCGCGGTCACGTCCGGGCCAACGGCCTCGTCCACGCTCTTCGGCGACGAACTCGGCGCGACAGCCGTCGGTGACCCACAGCATGCCGCGGCGCTGTCCCCAGTTGTCATCTTCCACGCATCGCGTCACCGACAGCTGTCGGGCCAGTCGCGCGCGTCCTTCGAACGGGCACTGCTGGGTCTTGTTGAAGTGTGATTCGCAGGTCGTGCGCGGTGACGATTCGCTGTCGTAATCCTGGGCCGAGACGGTGGTTGCGGCCAGCAGCAGGGCAAGCGCAGAACCGCCCAGGGGCAGTAGCAGGCGAAGGCTCATTGAAACCTCGGGTTGGGAATGGGACGCAAGAATGGCGCAGGTGCAGCGCTCTGCGACGACCGGGGCCTGCGCTGGCTCAGGACGGATTTATAAGTGTCCGGCGGCGCATGCAGGGCATTACATCCCGTATCATCCCCGGCACATCCGATTGCATCGGTTTACAGTTTTTTACACGTTCCAGCGCTTTCGGACGCGGCCTTCGGGCATCGCCCGTGGCTGCTGGCGCGGGTGCGGACAAGGATGTGCGGACCACGACGACCACAGGGGGTTGCGTTGATCAGCAGTATCGTCATTCATCGCTCGGCCGGCGCAAGCGCGGCCGAAGTGCAGGTCCTGGACACGACGTTCAAGGGCAAGCGTGTTTTTGTTGCCTGGGGCCTGCGTGGCCTGGAATTGACCCGCGAAGCCGAGCCGGAAGATACGGCAGCGGCTCGGCATGCCTTGCGGCTGGTTTCGCGCCAGGCCGATGGGCCGCGCAGCAGCGAGATTTTCATCGCCAGCCAATCGGGCGTGGCGATCAGCGTTTACCGGATGCTGACCGAAGCCCGCAGCGGCGACGCCGTGTTCTTCCTGTGCGATTCGCCACCGGTGGTGGAATGGCTGGTCACTTCGCTGGAAGTGCAGTCCGATCCGACCGCGTGATCGGGTGCACGGCGATGTGCGTCATGCCAACGCCGCGTCCACCGCCGCGCGCGCATGCAGGGACGTGGTGTCGAACAGCGGCACCGGGCTGTCTTCGGCACGAACCAGCAGCATGATCTCGGTACAGCCCAGGATGATCGCTTCGGCACCGCGTGCAACCAGGCGTTCGATCACTTCGACGTACACCTGCCGTGATCGCTCGCTGACCACGCCGCCGATCAGTTCCTCGTAGATGATCGCGTGCACATCGCGGCGGTCGTCGGCCTCCGGAACCAGTACGTCCAGGCCGAAGCGCTCGCTCAGGCGACCACGGTAGAAGTCTTCCTCCATGGTGAAGGCCGTGCCGAGCAGGCCGACGCGCTGCAGACCGGCCTGCACGATCGCCGTAGCGGTCGGGTCGGCGATGTGCAGCAGCGGTAGCGCGCAGGCCGCCTCGATCTCACCAACGAGCTTGTGCATGGTGTTGGTGCAGATCAACAGCAGTTCGGCGCCACCGGCCTGCAGCCGCTGTGCGGCATCGACCATCTCGTTGCCCAGCGCATCCCAGTCACCGTCGTGCTGCAGCTGTTTGATGCGGGCGAAATCCAGCGACCACATCAGCAGCTGCGCCGAGTGCGCGCCTCCCAGCCGGGCGCGTACCTCTTCGTTGATGAGGCGGTAGTACTGCGCCGAGCTTTCCCAGCTCATGCCACCGATCAAGCCAAGCGTCTTCATGCGTGTCTCCGTGCCGGGGGAGTGCCATTGCAGCACAACCGTGGACAGGATGCTGCGCGCCGGCTTGCTGGGGGCCCGCGATTACGGGCGGACCCGCGTCAGCAGCTGCCGACGCGCCTGATCGGCGTGATAATGGGCGACGACAGGCAGAGGGCAGGGCGATGGGCGAATGCTGTGGCTGCGGCAAGACGCTGGATGTGGCGGCCATGCAGGCGCGCCACCGGCGGGTGTTGTGGATCGTGCTGCTGATCAACCTGGCGACCTTCCTGATGATGGTCGGCGCGTCGTGGTACAGCCACTCGTCCGCGCTGCTCTCCGGCGCGCTGGACAACCTGGGCGACGCAGCCACCTACCTGCTGAGCCTGCTGGTGGTGGGTGCCGGCGTGGCCGCCAAGGCGCGGGTTGCCTTGTTCAAGGGCGTGCTGATCCTGGCGGCGGCTGTGGCAGTGGCGGTGCAGATCGGATGGCGGCTGGCGCATCCGCAGGTTCCCCTGTTCGAAAGCATGGGCCTGGCCGCGCTGCTGAACCTGGCCGCGAATGGCTTCTGCCTGTGGCTGCTGACGCCGTATCGCTATGACGACGTGAACCTGGCATCGGCCTGGGAATGCGCGCGCAACGATATCTTCGAGGGCGTTTCGGTGGTGCTGGCGGCGGGGCTGGTGGCGCTGTTCGGTGCCGGTTGGCCGGACCTGCTGGTCGCGGTCGCGCTGCTGGTCGTGTTCCTGCGCTCGGCGCTGCGGGTGCTGCGCATCGCGATGGCCGAACTGCGTGCGTCGCGCGTTGCCAGCGGCTGAGCCGCAGCCGCTGTATCCGTCGAATCGACCCGGGACTGTGCATGGTGGTAACAGCCGCTGCGCACTATCCTTGCAGGGATTATTCCGGTGGACGAAGTGATGGCCCTGCATACCTGGTGGTGGTTCCTGGCGACGGTGTTCGTGCTGTGCGGCACGCCGGGTCCGAACATGCTGCACATCCTGGGACGCAGTGTCGGCCTGGGCTTCCGTCGCAGCGTGCCCGCCATGGCCGGTTGCCTGCTGGCGATGCTGCTGGTGCTTGCGGCGTCCGCGGCCGGCCTGAGCGCGGTGCTGCGCTCGTCGCCGATGCTGTTCGATGTGCTGCGCTATCTGGGTGTGGCCTACCTGGCCTGGTTGGGCATCAAGGCCTGGCGGGACAGCTACCGGCAGGCGCCGGTGGCGACAGACGTCGATGCAGCGCTGGCGCCGGTGCACGGCGCCTGGGCGGTGTTCCGTGGTGGTCTGCTGGTGGGGCTGAGCAATCCCAAGCTGCTGCTGTTCGCCGCCGCGTTCCTGCCGCAGTTCGTCGACCCCGCGCGTGGCCAGGCCGTGCAGTACACGGTGCTGGTGGCCACCTTCGCCACCTGCGAACTGTTCTGGTACGTGATGTATGCCGCAGGCGGACATGGGCTGCGCCGTTGGCTGGCAAAGCCCTTTGCGCAACGCTGGTTCGAACGCCTGGTCGGCAGCGTGTTTCTCGCCTTCGCAGTGGCGCTGCTGCGCTTCCGGCCGCGCTGAGCCGGATCGTTTCACGCCGCGCCTGCGACCTGTTCACGCGTGTGGCATCGCGGCCTGCCTAACCTGATCGCACCTTCAGTATTCCCGTCAGGGAGAGGATCGACATGATCAAGTGGGCCATCATTTTCGCCATCATCGGCCTGATCGCCGGTGCGTTGGGTTTTGGCGGTATTGCCGGCGCTGCCGTGGGCATCGCCAAGTTCCTGTTCTGGGCCGGCATCATCATTGCCGTCGTACTTTTCGTGCTCGGCATGACCGTCGCGAAGAAGGTCGCCTAGCGCAGCAGTTCGTGCAGCGGCGCGCTCAATGCGCGCTGCTGTGCGAGAACAGGTTGATGACCAGCACGCCGGCACAGATCAGGCCGATGCCGATCAGTGCCGGCGCATCCAGACGCTGCTTGAACACCAGCAGGCCGATCAGCGAGATCAGTACGATGCCGACGCCGGACCAGATGGCATAGGCAATGCCGGTGGGGATCGACTTCATCGTCAGCGACAGCAGGTAGAAGCACACACCGTAACCGGCGAGCGCGCCCAGCGTGGGGCCGAGGCGAGTCATTCCTTCCGATGCCTTGAGCAGGGAGGTGGCGATCACTTCCAGCACGATCGCGCCGGCCAGGTAGAAATAGGGGTTCATCGCAGTCTCCCGCTCATGCCGGTTCGCATAGTTTCAGTGCCTCCAGGGCCATGGCCTGGGCGTTCTGGCGTTCGTGCTCATCAAGAGGCCGCCCATAGGCGGTGGCCCAGTAACCATCGGCAACGCAACGCGCGGCGTACAGACGCGGATCGCAGGCTTCGTCCGGAAACTCGGCCAGCATGCCGCGCATCCACGTGCGCCAGTAGACCAGCAGTGCCGGCTCCAGCATGTTGCCCATGGTGAGCCCGATGTCGTTGACCTGTTCCTGCTGCAGCAGATGTTCGAAATTCACCTGCACATAGGCACGGCTGAAGCCGCCATGGCGGGGCGGAGACTGGCGCAGCACCTCGCGCACTCTGTCCTCGAAGTCGGCGATGAGCGAGGTCAGCGTCGCCTCGATCAAGTCCTGCTTGCTGCTGAAATGATGGAACAGCGCGCCCTTGCTGACACCGGCCGCGTCGGCGACGTCCTGCACGGTGAGGGCCGCCAGCCCGTTCTGGCCGAGGGTAAGGGCGGTCGCGTGCAGCAGCGCCTGGCGCACGCTGTCGGGCGCCTTGCGGCGGGAGCGGGGAGGGGATTCTGGCATGGGAAACGAAACCGACTGGACGGTTTGATTGTAGCGCGAGGACGATGCAGTCGCCTCGCCAGTCAGTTCAGGACCTCACTGCAGATAGAACGCGATGCCGGTACCCAGCTGCAGGTCGGGACTGTTGCGATTGAGGCCGAGATCGAAAGAGGCGTCCAGCTGCACGTTCGGCCGCAGCATCCAGGTCAGGCCTGCGCCGGCGATGGCCTGGTCGGGCTGCTGGTTGGCATGGGTAAAACCGGCTTCGAGGTAGGTGCCCAGCCGCTCGGTCACGCTCAACGCCAGGCTGGGCGACCAGGTTGTGCTGCGCTGGCCCGCGCCGCGCTGATGGCTGCCATACAGCGCGCCGCTCCAGCGGTCGCTGAAGGTGTGCTCGACGCTGGCGGCCAGCGCGTACTGGCGGCCGTCGCTGAAGGCGCCATCGCCCCGCGCGATCACACCGCTGGCCAGCAGCGCCCAGGCCGTGCGCTCGGTACTTCCCGGACCTGCCCATTTCACGCCGACGGTGCTGTCGCCGGCGCCGCGCTGCTGCGTGCGCGGCATGTCCGGGCCACGTTCGCGCTGGCGCTGCCACGGTGTGGACGCCAACTGCAGTTCCCAACCCGGCGCCAGGCCCGTGCGCAGCAGCAGATCGCTGGACAGCGATGTCGTACGCAGGCCGTCGCGATCATGATCGCGTTGATAGCTGGGCAGGCCCACTTCGACGGCAAGGCCGCCACGCGGCACCGTGTCGGTGCCGAAGCCGATGCCGGGACGGTCGAAGCTGGGAGGTTCTGCGGCCAGCACCGGGGCGCTGACCAGTGACAGGGCGATCAACAGGGTGTGGCGCATGCGGGTTCCGTCTCGCAGGGGGGCTTCAGAATGCGCGGTGATGCCGTGCGCGCAGCGTGAGCCGCGCCGTTCAGTCGCCAATGCGGGCGAAGCGTGCCTGCGGGCCGTGCTCGCCGGGCACCTGTTCTATGAACATCGGATAGGGCCGCACCCACAGGCCGCCTTCGCCGTACAGCGCGCGATAGAGCACCATCGGCTGCAACGTTTCACTGCTGCGGACGATGTCGATCACCTCGTACTCGCCACCTTTGAAGTGGCGGTAGCGGCCGGGCGCCAGCGCGGGCAGCGGGGACAGGTCGGTCATTGGCGGACTCCGTTACCTGCGCGCCGGCGTTGCCGGGGTGGCGCAGTAGGCGTCGATGGCTTCGGCCGTGTTGGCCAGACCCTGCGCTTGCGCCAGTTCCCACGGGCGCTCGCAGCGCTGGCTGTGCTCGCACCACTGATAGCCGGCCGAACCGATGCATCCGTGTGCATCGCGGTCACCACCAACCACGGGCGTGGCGGTGTCATGGGTGACCGGTTTTTCCGGGCTGGCACACGCGGCCAGGGCCAGCAGCGGGATCAGGAACAGGACTTTCATGGGTGCGGCTCCGTGCCGTAAACCGACAGTTTGTTCGGTCCCCGCGGCAGCGGCAAGCATCGCTGGCCAATCCTCAGCTCAGCGATGCGCGGACCAGTTCCTCGATCAGTACCACGTAGCTGGCGGCGAAATAGAACTTCAGCAGCGTCGAACGCTGCAGTGGAAGCGAGGTGCGCATGTGGAAGGGGCCCCTGTTGATGACGGTAGTGTGAAGCGCGGCTGACTTCGTGACAAGGGTCACGGAATGGATTTCCTAAATGGCCTCAGGGATGTGATGGGCGGCGCTTTCTGAGGGGCTGGTAGGGAGTTTTCGGATAAATCCGATAGGTCTTCCCGGAGGCGCTGGCTAGGCTGGTCGGGCATCGGAGATCGGCCTCGCGCCGGTCCCGGATTTCCCAGAAACGCAGGAGCCCACCATGGTCATCACTGTCCAATGCAATGCCCAGCGCTGGTCCGTGCTGGATCCGCAGACACGCTCGACCGAAATGTTCAGCAGCGGCGCGGCGGCCTTCGATGCCGCTGTGTCGCGGGCCAGCGAGCACCACCGCCGTACCGGCCAGCACAGCACCGTGCGCGTGGAAGCGCTGGGCAGCACGGTGGACGCGGTGCATTTCAGCCATTGAGGCGCGGCGCTTGCGATGCGCGGGGGCTAGGCCGCCTCGCTCTGTGTCAGTGCCCGGTCGATGAAGCGGTACAGCCAGGCGGCGCTGATGTTCTTGCGGCAGACATGCGCGATCTGCCTGGGAAAGGCCTTGTCGCGCAGCAGATGCTGCGGTTGCCGGGCCAGTACCAGGATATGCAGGTCGCGGCGCAGGCAGCAGATGCGCCGTAGCAGCGGCACCCCGTCGGTCTGGCCGATGGTCGGCATGCAGGGGTCGATCACCAGTACGCGGCACCGTGAATCGGCCACTTGCAGCAGGACTTCCGAGGGGGAGCGGGCTTCGGCGATCGCGTCTGCGCCGAAGTGGGGGTGGAGATGCTGGTTGAGCTCGCGCCGGATCCAGGGATTGGCGTCTGCCAGGAGGAGGGTGGGAGAGGTGCGTCTGTGCGGGGTTCCGAAGCCTTCGGTTCTTGTCTTTGATGTGGGTGGTGGAGCGATTGAAGCGTATGCGGCGTTCATGCGAAATGGATGGCGGATAGGGCGTGACTCACGAATGGGTGCCCCACGCGTAGTGAGTGAATGAGAACGTCGGTTCGTGCGCTGCGCGCTCCGTCGTGTAGCCGTCTTAAGGCTGTCAGGAACGGCACTCCTTTGGGAGGAAAGGTTCGACGGGAACGTCGGCATGGCAGCTCCAAGCACCGGTCATCGAGTCACGCCTCAGATTCAGGTGTGAGTTGCCGAGCACCGCATCAGGCTTCATCATGCAGAAAAGCTCATAACTGGTCACAAGGAAACTTGCGCACTGCGACCCCTGTTCCGGCAGGCCTACATCCTCAGGCTTCAGCGGGCGGTTTGGATATTCTTCGATCAACAAAATCTCAAGCCCGGCCTTCCCTGGTATCAGCTCGGATAAGGCCGCTGCCACCTTGGCTCGGGTTGCGAATCTCTGGTATTGCGGCAGCGCGATCATGGCCAGAATGCTGATGATCGCGACCACTACCATCAGTTCGATCAGCGAAAATCCTTTTTGATCAGATTGCGGCCTTGCCGCACGTGGTACGCGGGTGTTGAAGAGCACCATGTTGTTTTCCTGTCAGCTGGGCGGCAGGTTGGCCAGGCCGCAGCTGTCAGCCGCGGCAGGGCTCGGGCAGCAGGTTTTTATCACTGACGTCGCTCTCGCAGTTCCAGATGCCGTTGGTGCTGCGGACCAGGCTCAGCGTGAAGCCGCCAGTACCGTAGGACCCGTCGTCCTTCAGGTTGCAGACCAGACTGCTGGTGCCGCCCATCCCGTCGTACACCACATCGAACGAGGTGCAGCGCGAACCCGAAACCGGCAGGCCGACCATGGCCCCGTCCACGGTGCTGGCACTGCTGCCTTCGGCTAGCAGTGCTTCCACCCCGACCTTTCCAGGCGCCACTTCGGCAAGTGCCGCGGCCAGCTTGGACTTGGCCGAGAACCTCTGGTACTGCGGCAAGGCGATCATGGCGAGGATGCCGATGATGGCGACCACCACCATCAGCTCAATGAGTGAGAAACCCTTCTGTCGGGAATTCTTAAGCGGGGTAAACTCTGCACGATTATTCTGGGTATTCATGATGATCCTCCGTGGCCTGGGTGGTTGAATGGGCGGCTGTGGAATGGATGCTCCAGAGCGTGCCAATAGATAATCACCAAGGAGGGTGGAGCGATATTCAAGAAGTGGTAAAAGTGCAGCCTGTGGTGCGGAGTGAAGTGTTTTTACGATTAATGGTATGTGCGCGTGGCGCACGCCGCAGGCAGCAGGTGCGGATCAGTCACATCGGCCTGGCAATGCCACGCTCCCTGCGGGCTGCGATGCAGCACCAGCGTGCCGTGCACGCGCGACGTCACGCGTAGTTCGCAGGTCAGGCGCGCGCGACCGGTCTCCGGCAGATACAGCCTGAGGTGTGCGCAGAACGCGGCGCTGCCCGGCAGCCCAAGGTGTCGGTCGCTGATCTGGAATTCGCCATCGGCATAGCTGGCCTCCACCACGTTGATCGCGTTGCCGAGGCTGGCCACGGCGCCATGCAGCTGGCTGCGGGTGGCGTGGGTACCCGCAGCCGGCGCAACCAGGATCAGTGCATAGGTGGCGATGAGTGCTGCAGCAACAAAAATGGCCACCCAGGGCCTTCCCCGGGGGGGCTGCATGTCGTCTGCGTGTGTTGCGGAAGGCGGCCGCATGGCGGTGGCTCCAATGCACGGAATCCTGCTGGAATACGTCCACGGGCCGGGGCCGCTTTCCCCAGCGGCCCCGGCATTCCCGTCCCCTTCAATGTCGTTCGTTGGCTGGGCGTTACAGCGCCAGCGAGCTTTCCACGTCCAGCACCATCCGGCGGGCCAGCGCGAGGTTGGCCCTCTGCCGGTCCAGCACGACGTAGAAGAAGAGGCCCTTCTTCGCCGACACCGGACGCAGCACGTGGTAAGCGCGGCCCAGGGTAATGAGAATGTCCTCGATGCTGTCGTTGAGGTTCAATGCCTCTGCCGTCTTCATCTTGGCACGCAGCACTTCGGTGTTGCCGGCCGCGGCCAGCTCCATGTCCACGCCCGAGCCAGCTTCGCCGAGCAGCATGCCACTCTCGTAATCGACCAGCGCGACGGCTTGCGCGCCGTTGATCTGCATGAGCGTGTCCAGGCATTTGTTGATCGCAGTATTCATTTCAGTGGTCCGTTGCGGGTGTTTGAAAGAAAAGAGTCGTCTGAGCAATGAAAGAGGCATTCATCGGTTCGTGTTGTCGGCCAGAGTGCGCACGCACTGCTTGGCGTGCCACAAGGCGTTGCCGATGACGCAGCTGTGATCACACGCGGTCATCAGCAGCCGTGGCTGCGTTCCTGGAATGGCCAGCATCAGCACCTTGCCGTTGGCGGCATCGAGGATCAGCGTGTCCAGCTCGCCGAAGCGCAGCTCTCGGCCAAGCGCGCTGGCCAGGCCCAGCATCGAGCTGGTCATCGCCGCCAGCCGGTCGGCGACGTTGCCCTTCGGGCCGGCTTGGGCGAGCGCGAAACCGTCGGCGCTGGCGACGACGATCGCTTGTATGCCGGAGACGGCGCGCGCTAGCGCGTCCAACGCCGAAGCGGCGTGGATGGTGTCATTCATGGGCGGTCGCCAGTGCGTTGCATTCGATCTGGCTCATCAGCAGGTCCATGGCGGTGATCGCCTGCTTCACGTCGCGCGGATCCAGCGGCAATGCCGGCAGGTGGGGTGCGTGCTCACTCAGCCAGGCCTGCCAGTGAGGCAGTACCGGGTCGTCGGTGCGGCCGCATTTGGTGATGCCGATGACCACGGGAAGCGCGGGCGCGTGGTCGGCGATGGCCTGCAGATGCTGTCCGGCGAGTGTCGTGTTGACGCCGGTGCTGCCATCGACCAGGACGATGGCGCCCTCCGCTCCGGCCAACAGGATCGGCCAGATGTACGAGAAGCGTTCCTGGCCTGGGGAGCCATACAGGCGCAGGCGGTCACCGCCGGGCAGGTCGATGTCGCCGTAATCCATCGCCACGGTGGTGTATTCCTTGCCCACGCTGGGGTCGGTATTGCGGGCCTCGGTCACTACGGCTTTGCCTTGGGTCAGGGTCTGCACCAGGGTGGATTTGCCGGCGCCGAGTGGGCCCATTACAACGATCTTGTGCTCACGCACGGTCATGCACTCCAGCGGATACGAAGTTGGCGCCACAGATTGACGAGGCCGTCGGCGGGCGAGGGGCGGACGGGCGCATCCTCGCCCATCACCGGGAAGGCGTAGGCGGTGAGGAAGGCTGCGTTGAAGAACGACTGCACCTGGCGTTGTGGCAGGTCCAGGATGTCGCAGCAGGCCTGCACGGAGGCGCCCTGCTTGATCAGCAGTGCACAGAGCCGGAAGTGATCGGGGCGATGAGCGAGAATCCGGAAGTCCGGCCAGCGGCGCAGGCGCAGTTTTGCGTCCATCTGCAGCGGGGTCATCAGCCTGTCGAGCCGCGTGGCCGCCAGGCCGATATTCCACAGGGTAGGCCGCAGCGGCAGGTTGCTGGAAACGGTCGCGCGCTGCACCAATATCTCCTGCGTCACCGGTGCCAAACAAAGTGGCGGATGCTCGTCGGCCAGCAACTTGTGCAGCAGCGTCAGCGCAATTGGCGCCGGTGCTGTGGTCATCATGCGGTCGTTCTTCGTGTCCAGCCAGCAGACAGTTGCATTGTCATGGATGACGGCGGCATAGGCGGATCTACGCGGCATCGCGGTGTCACCTGCAAGGTGCATGCGCAGCTGCTGCACGAAGGGAAGGGCCGCGGCGGGCAGTGTCGCCTGCGCCATTGGTGGCGGTGCGAACGGCCCGCTTGGGTCCTCGAACGATGAACGACGGAATCGGACCATGTGGTTTGGCGGGGTGATTGATCGGGGAGGGATATGTAAACGTCTTCCGCGATCCCGCACCATGAAACTATTGGGAAAGTTGTGCTTTTTTTTCGAATTTTCTGGTTTATGCAATTAGTTGAAAGATCGGTGCTGGGCTTGCTTCTGAGGATTATTGAAAAGGCGCGATGTTAAGTTGACGGCGTGCGGATGCATTATTAGCGTCCTCGCTGCGCACTGCGGCGTGGCTACACAGGGATAACCATCATGCTCACTCGAATCGCCATTGCAGACGATCATCCGATCGTGCTGCTGGGTACCCGTGTGGTGGTCGAAGCAGGCGGCCGGCACCGCGTCGTGGCAGAGGCGCAGAGCGCCGAGCAGCTGCTGTCGATCCTGGCCAGCGAGCCGGTGGACATGGTGTTGACCGACTTTTCGATGCCCGGTGGCAGCCGTTCCGATGGTCATGCGATGTTGCAGGCATTGAGTCGCAATCACCCTGATGTGCCGGTGATCCTCGTCACCATGATCACCAATGCGACGTCGCTGCACATGGCCCTGCGTTCTGGCGTACGTGGCGTGGTCCACAAGGGCAGTGGCGTGGACAACGTGCGCGAGGCCGTGGACATGGTGCTGGGTGGACGGACGTACTTGGACCCCATGCTTGCGCCCTGCCTGCAGGAGGCCGGGCACGATCGGTCACTTTCGGTCTTGTCGCCGAAGGAACTGGAGGTGCTGCGCCTCTACGTCTCTGGGCCGTCGATCACCGAGATCGCCGCGCAGCTGCGGCGGACGGTCAGCACCATCAGCCGGCAACGCATTTCGGCCATGCGCAAGCTGGGCATCAGCAACGACGCGGAACTGTTCGCGTATGCGTTCGAGGAGAAGCTTGGGCTGACGCAGGGTGGGATTGCCGTTGGCCACTGATGGCGCGCGCCGCCTTGGTCAGGCGCGGTTGGGTTGGTTGAATGGGGGAAAAACCGCCGTCGCAGCCCCCTCTGTGCGGCGCGCCCGGAATCCCCGATGCTTGCCTCGACCGTATTCACCTGGAGACGAGGGATGGGCAAGGGACTCACTTGGCGCACCGTGGCGTGCACCCTGTTGCCGATGATGGCTGCCGCTGGCGGCGTGCAGGCGCAGAACTATGGCTACGACGATCGCTACGATGACCGTGGCGGCAATGGCATCGTGCGCTGCGAATCGATCAAGAACCGCAGCAACGAGTGCCGGCTGGAAGGGCGCGCGCGCATGATCCGCCAGTTGTCCGGCTCCCCCTGTGTGGAAGGGGAGACCTGGGGCCAGTCCCGTTACGGTGTCTGGGTTACCCAGGGGTGCCGGGCCGAATTCGTCGGTGAATACCGGCGACCGGGCGGTGGCGGCGGTGGTTGGGGCGGCGGCGGCAACGGCTGGGGCGGAAGCCAGTGGGGTGGTGGCGGCCAGGTGATTGCCTGCCATTCCAATGACCGGCGCCAGCAGTACTGCGATGCGCAGGTTCGTCGCGGCGTGCGTCTGGTACGGCAGGAATCGCGCAGTGCCTGCATCGAAGGCCAGAGCTGGGGCTGGGACCGCCGTGGTATCTGGGTCAGCAACGGCTGCAGGGCCCAGTTCCAGGTGAACTGAGCGGCCGCCGCAATCGGCTCAAGATCAGAGAAATCTGATAGCGATCACACTTCTTTCCTCGTATTGTCGACCCCCGGGACGCCTGGAGCGTCCCGGTTCGCACTGGCCATCCCTGTCTCGCCTGGTGCGGTCATTCTCTCGTCGTCGATACGCTGTTCAAGGAGTGAGCAACGCATGTTGATCCGACTGCAATGTGAGCAGCGCCAATGGCGCGTGCTGCATCCGGACAAGCCGGAACCGATCGAGTTCCGCGATGGCGTCCGTGCCTTCGATTTCGCCGAAACCCTGGCCCGCCTGCATTTCACCGACACCGGCCAGCGCGCCTCGGTGCGGGTGGAGTCCAGCGGTGCATTTGTCGAGGCGATCAGCTACGGCTGAGCGCGCCGTTCGCCCGCAGGGACTGCGGCATCCACGCATGGCGTGGATCTACTTTTACCCTGGTAGATCCACGCCATGCGTGGAAGTATTTCTGCGCCACCAGTACCTACCCACGCCATGCGTGGATGAGGAACCTGGGGAGCCACGCATGGCCTGGCCCCACCAGACCCCTGCAACGCTCTCAGCCCGCCGCGCTCAACGGCGGGTTGCCGGCGGCCAGCTGCGGCCAGCGCTTGAGCAGGGCCGCACGGATGCCGGCCGCATCGATGCCGGCCTCGGCCAGCAGATCCTCGCGGCTGGCGTGATGCTGGAAGGCATCGGGCAGGCCCAGGTGCAGGATCGGGCGCAGCACGTCCTCGGCATTGAGCAGTTCGGCCACGGCCGAGCCGGCGCCGCCTGCCACCACGTTGTCTTCGATCGTCACCAGTGCGTCGTGCTGGTTGGCCATCGCCAGCACCAGCTCGCGATCGAGTGGCTTGATGAAACGCATGTTGACCACGCTCAAACCCAGTTCGCGACCCACCTGTTCGGCGGCGGCGACGGTGCTGCCGAAGGCGAGCAGGGCGACACGGTTGCCCTGCAGGCGCAGCTCGCCCTTGCCGATCGGCAGGGTCGACAGATCGCTGCCTGCGTCCACGCCGGTACCGCTGCCGCGCGGGTAGCGCACGGCTGCCGGGCCGGGGTGCTGCAGGCCGGTGCTGAGCATCTGCCGGCACTCGGCCTCGTTGGACGGGGCCATCACCACCATGTTCGGCACGCAGCGCAGGAAGCTGAGGTCGAGGTTGCCGGCGTGGGTTGCACCATCCGGGCCGACGACGCCGGCGCGGTCGATCGCAAACAGCACATCCAGGTCCTGGATGGCCACGTCGTGCACGAGCTGGTCGTACGCACGCTGCAGGAAGGTGGAATAGATCGCCACCACCGGCTTGCCACCCTGGGTGGCCATGCCTGCGGCCAGGGTCACCGCGTGCTGCTCTGCGATGGCCACGTCGAAATAACGCTGAGGATGTTCCCTGCTGAAGCGCACCAGGCCCGAGCCTTCGCGCATCGCCGGGGTGATGCCATACAGACGCGGCTCGGCGGCGGCAGCGTCACACAGCCAGTCGCCAAATACATCGGTGTAGGTCGGCTTCTTCGCGCCGGTCTTGGCCACCAGGCCCTTGTCCGGATCGAACGGGCCCACCGCGTGGTAGCCGATCTGGTCGCCTTCGGCCGGCTCGTAACCCTTGCCCTTGGTGGTCATCACATGCAGCAGCTTCGGGCCCTTGGAGGCACGCAGGGTCTTCAGCGCGGACAGCAGCGCCGGCAGGTCATGGCCGTCGATCGGGCCGGTGTAGTGGAAGCCCATTTCCTCGAACATCGTGGACGGCACGAACATGCCCTTCCAGTGTTCTTCCCAGCGCTTCACGAAACGGGCGGGGTTGTTCTTCTTGTCGCCGAGGATCTTCTTGCCGCCTTCGCGCAGCGCATTGAGCGTGCGGCTGCCGGTGGCGCGGCCGAGCATCTTGGTCAGCCCACCCACTGCCTCGGAGATCGACATGTTGTTGTCGTTGAGAATCACCAGCAGGTTCGGTTCCGGTTCCATGCCGCCGGCGTGCATCAGCGCTTCGAACGCCATGCCGGCGGTCATCGCGCCGTCGCCGATCACGGCCACGACCTTGCGGTCGTCACCTTCGGTCTGGCGCGCGATGGCCATGCCCAGCGCTGCCGAGATCGAGGTCGAGGAGTGGCCGACACCGAAGGTGTCGTATTCGCTTTCCTCGCGCTTGGGGAACGGCGCGACGCCATCCTTCTGCTTGACGGTGTGGATCTCGTCGCGGCGACCGGTAAGGATCTTGTGCGGATACGTCTGGTGGCCGACGTCCCAGACCAGCTGGTCGACCGGGGTCTGGTACAGGTAGTGCAGGGCCACGGTGAGCTCGATCACGCCCAGGCCGGCGGCAAAGTGGCCGCCGCTTTTGCCAACCGATTCGATCAGGTAGGCACGCAGTTCATCGGCAACCGCCGTCAGTTCGGATTCGTCGAACGTGCGCAGGTCATCCGGTGTCTGGATGCGCGCGAGGCGGGGATAGCGGGCAGAGTCGATCATCATGTTCGCACTTGTTCTGAACGCCCATTTTCGCCCTCAAACGGGGGTGGGGCAAGCAAACGCCGCCGTCCGTGACAGGACGGTGAGGGTTGCAATTTCAGGTGTTCAGGTGCAGAGCTTGGAACGCTTGGGCAGCTGGGCCCTCAGGAATGCCATCTGGTCGGCCAGGATGTTGCGGTTGGACAGGATCAGGTGCTCGATCCAACTCGGCCGGTAGGGTACCGCCAGCAGTGGCATGCCGGCCTGTTGCGGGGTGCGGTCGCTCTTGCGCGAATTGCAGTGGAAGCAGGCGGTGACTACGTTTTCCCAGGTATCCAGGCCGCCTTTGGACAAGGGCATGACGTGGTCGCGGGTGAGGGTCGGGCGTCCGAACTGCTGGCCGCAGTAAAGGCAGAGATGGGCATCGCGGGCGAACAGGGCCGGGTTGGTCAGGTTCGGTGTGGGGTCCAACGCGCGTGAGCGGGCATGTCCACGCGCGGCGATGATGGGGTGCAGGTCCATCCCGCTCTGCATGCCACTGCGACGATTTGTCCCACCGTGGATGTGCAGGCAGGGGTCGCCAAGTGTCCAGGCGACGGCATCGCGGGCGTAGAGGCAGGCGGCGTCCTGCCAGGTGATCCAATCCAGGACCCGCCCGTGACCATCAAGTGAGAGCAACCGGACCGTGCCGGGGCGATGCAGCGTCGTGGCGTTGGGCGATGCTTCGGCGCCCGGAGCAGAAAACGGAGCTCCGGCTTCGATCAGACCCAAGCGTGTAGTGTCTGTCTCCATCGGGAAAACAGCTTATACCTGAATGTTGACGATTTGTGTATCGCCCAGCGGGCGATACACAAATCGTCAACATTCAGGTCCACGCATTCCTCCTATTCCCCGCGCCTTTGGCGCGCCCCCTTTAACAAAAGGGGGCTTTTCTCCAGATGGATTCCGGGGGTTTCCATCCACGCGTGGCGTGGATCTACGTGTCGACCAAGGTCGACACCTACCAACAGCCGCGGGGAGTTGTCGAAGGCGGGGTGGGTCCGGTTGCGGGGGCGTGAGCGCCATGGATGGCGCGACCGAGGCTACAGGGACGTACTTGCGCCGTCCCCCGCAATTGGACCCACCCCGCCATCCCGCAGGAAACCAGCTGTTGCTGTTGCTGTTGCTGTTGCCGGCCAGCGGCCGGCACTACCGCGGGTGCCGGGCGCGGCCCGGCTCAGGCGCCGAAGCGTTCGTCGTCCATTGCCATCAGCGGTGCGGCACCCGCCTGGATGGCGGCGGCATGGCCGAGGGTGCGTGGCAGCACGCGGGCGAAGTAGAAACGTGCGGTCTCGCGCTTGCCTTGGGCGAATGCTGCGCCGTGTGCGCTGGCATCGGCGGCGGCAACGCTGCGGGCCCACCAGTAGGCCAGCACCACATACCCCGAATAGAACAGGTAGTCGTAGCTGGCTGCGCCCAGTTCGTCCGGGTTGGCGGCCGAACGCTGCAGCACGTCCATCGTCAGCTTGCCCCATTCGGCGGCCTTGGCGCGCAGCGGGCCGATGAACTCGGCCAGGCTCTCATCGCCTTCATTCGCCTTGGCGAACGCTTCGATCTCGGCCAGCATCAGCTTCAGGCCAGCGCCTTGGCTGGACGCGGTCTTGCGGCCGATCAGGTCCAGTGCCTGGATGCCGGTGGTGCCTTCGTACAGCGTGGTGATGCGGGCATCGCGGGCCAGCTGTTCCATGCCGTGTTCGCGGATGTAGCCGTGGCCACCGAAACACTGCAGGGCGTTGTAGGTGTTCTCGATCCCCCATTCGGTCTGGCAAGCCTTCGAGATCGGAGTCAGGAAGCTCACCAGGGTGTCAGCGCGCTCGCGTTCGCCAGCATCTTCCGCATGGTGGGCGACGTCGATCAGGGTGGCGGCGTGCAGCGCCAGCAGGCGGCTGCCTTCCACCAGCGACTTGATGGTCAGCAGCATGCGACGAACGTCCGGATGCACCAGGATCGGGTCGGCCGGCTTGTCCGGGAACTTGGCGCCGCTGAGCGAACGCGACTGCAGGCGCTCGCGGCTGTACTTCAGCGCGTTCTGGTACGCGCGTTCGGACAGGCCGATGCCCTGCAGGCCGACACCCAGCCGTGCAGTGTTCATCATGGTGAACATCGCCTGCAGGCCCTTGTGCGGCTGGCCGACCAGGTAGCCCTGGGCGCCATCGAAATTCATCACGCAGGTGACCGAGCCCTTGATGCCCATCTTGTGCTCGATGGAGCCGCAGCGCAGCGCGTTGCGCTCGCCGACATTGCCGTCGCGGTCGACCTTGAACTTCGGGGTGACAAACAGCGAAATGCCCTTGGCGCCCGGCGGGGCGTCGGGCAGCTTGGCCAGCACCAGGTGCACGATGTTGCCGGTCAGGTCGTGCTCGCCGGCGGTAATGAAGATCTTGGTGCCGGTGATCGAATAGCTGCCATCGGCGTTCGGCTCGGCCTTGGTCTTCAGCAGGCCCAGGTCGGTGCCGCAATGCGGCTCGGTCAGGCACATGGTGCCAGTCCAGCGGCCTTCGATCAGCGGCTTCAGGAACGCCTCGTGCTGCCAGGCTTCGCCGTGCTGTTTCAGCGCTTCGATGGCGCCGTGCGACAGCAACGGGAAGTTGCCCCAGGCCAGGTTGGCGGCGTTGATCATTTCATTGAGCGGCACGCCCAGCGTGTGCGGCAGGCCCTGGCCACCCAGTTCAGGTGACGCGGTCAGGCCGGTCCAGCCGCCGTCGACGAACTGATCGTAGGCCTGCTTGAAGCCGGGCGGAGTGGTCACTTCGCCGCTGGCCTGGTCGAGCACGCAGCCGATCTCGTCGCCCACGCTGTTGAGCGGGGCCAGCACACTGGCGCTGAAGCGGCCGGCCTCTTCCAGCACGGCATCGACGACATCAGCAGTGGCGTCGGTGAAGCCAAGACGGGCGAACAGCGGCTCGACCTTCAGCACATCGTGCAGGCCGAAACGAAGGTCGGAAAGCGGGGCGGTGTAGCTGCTCATCGGTGCGTCTCGATTTGATCAGTAACAGGGGGAGCGGCGCGATGCGTCGCGGCGGAAAGCGGAGATCAGCGCAGCACGCCGGGCAGGCCCGGGGCCTGGTTGAGCGTGCTGCGGCTGTTGATGTCGAAGGTGCGCTGCTTCTTTTCCTGCGGCGTGGCCGACACCGTGCCCTTCAGGCTGTAGGCGAGGGTGCGGTTGCTGGCCAGCGCGTCGGCGATCACCAGACGCGCGGCCGGGCTGGGCTTGAAGTTCACGTTGATGACATCGGCGGAGACGCCGCCGATGGAGATGCCCGGCTTGGCGGACAGGGGGCCGGCCTCGGTGTCGCCGATGGTCAAGGCCAGCGCGACGTCGTCGAAGCTCATCGGCATCGAACTGTAGTTCTGCAGACGCAGGGCGACGGTCCAGTCGCCGTTGGCCTGCACCGTCAGCTGCTGCAGGCTCGCGGCCGGTTCCGAAACACGCTTGACGATGCCATCGCCGCAAGCGGCCAGGGCCAGGGTGCACAGGACGATCAAGACGGTACGGAAGCGGTGGAGCATGGGCGCAGGTCCTCTGAGGGCAGTGCGTGGGATAAGCATACTACGGCGTATGGTGGAATGGGGCGCCTGCGGCGACCCGCCACAGAGGGTAGCGCGTGAAGATGCGCGCGAGGCGTGCGCGATGTCGGATTGCGAGCGTGGCGTGCGCCGGTTGGGCGGCGCTTCAATCGGCGGGTGGGTCGCGCAGGGGCGCCATCATGCGCAGCGGTGCGAGGTCGTAGCCCATCGCTTCGGCCTTTGCCTTGAGCCGGTCGAACAGGGCGCGGTCCATCTCCGGCAGGCGCGCGAGGATCCACAGATACTTGTGGCCGGGCTCACCGACCATCGCCCACTGGTAATCCGGGTCCAGCGCGATCACCCAGTAGTCGGCCCAGACCAGGGGCACCCAGCTCAGCCAGTCGGGAACGAAGCGCACCTGCAGCTGGCCGGGCTGTCCCGCAACGGGCCGCGCCACGCCTTCGGCGACAACCCGCTCGCCATCGGCCTTGCGGCAGGCATTGGTGACGCTGATGCGACCATCGCGGCGCAGCCCGTAGTTGGCGGTGATCTCGCCCACGCACTGCTTCTGGAACGACACTGGCAGATGGGCGATCTCGTGCCACTGACCGGCATAGCGATCAATGTCCAGTTCGCTGACGGCACGCACGGGCTCGGCAGCAAGTGCCGGTGCGGCGAAAAGCAGCAGGCAGGCGAGCAGGGCGGGGCGCAGGTGCATGGGGCGGCTCCGGGCAGGACTCTGGAGCGTAGGGTGCACGGCACGCGGAGGTGTGAATGTTTCGTCAACCCGCGTGCCCGCGTCCGCGCACAATCGATGCGGCGTGAGCCACGCCATGCGTGGACGGAAAAGTCGCAGACAAAAAAAAGACCTGCATTTCTGCAGGTCTTCGAACATGGTGGCCGAGGACGGAATCGAACCGCCGACACGGGGATTTTCAATCCCCTGCTCTACCAACTGAGCTACTCGGCCATGTAGAAAAAAAAGACCCGCATTTCTGCAGGTCTTCGAAAGTGGTGGCCGAGGACGGAATCGAACCGCCGACACGGGGATTTTCAATCCCCTGCTCTACCAACTGAGCTACTCGGCCACTTGTTTCGTTGCAGCGATGTCGCTGCCGAGGACGCGCATATTACGGACGTAGGACAGGTTCGGCAAGCGTTTTGGAAAAAAACCTTCACATTGGTGTCTGCGGCCGGCGGAAGGTCGTGCAAGTGATTGATCCTGCGTTGAGCCGGCTCGACCGGAATTGTCGGACGCGGAAAACAGCGGCCCGCCGCTGACGTCAAAGCTGACGGGGCAAGCGATGCAGGGACGGAGTGGGGACGGCGCCGATGGAACGCTGTTTTCATGGCGCCCACGCGGGCAGGGTACGGCGTACTGTCGCGGTTCCCCTCCCCGAAGCTGCCCGCAGCAGAGCCATTGGACATGTCCGATTCAACCACCCGTATCGTGCTTGCCTCGCGTCCGCAAGGTGCGCCGGTCGCCACCAATTTCCGCCTCGAACAGGCGGCCCTGCCGGCGCTGGCGCCCGGCCAGGTGCTGCTGCGCAACCGTTACCTGTCGCTGGATCCGTACATGCGCGGACGCATGGACGATGGCCCGTCATACGCCCCGCCCGTGGCCGTGGATGCAGTGATGGAAGGCCAGACCGTCGCCGAAGTACTGCAGTCGCAGGCGCCTGGCCTGGCGGTGGGCGACCTGGTGCTGGCCCCCGGTGGTTGGCAGACCCATGCCGTGGTGGCGGGCGATGCGATCAGCCGGCGGCTGGATCCGGCCGGGTTGCCGCTGAGCACGGCATTGGGCGTGTACGGCATGCCAGGGTTCACCGCGTACTCCAGCCTGATAGAAATCGGCAGGCTGCAACCCGGTGAGACCCTGGTGGTGGCTGCTGCCAGTGGACCGGTCGGGGCCACCGTGGCGCAGCTGGCCAAGCTGCAGGGCGCGCGCGTGGTCGCCATCGCCGGTGGTGAGACCAAGCGTGCGTACCTGGAGACATTGGGCGTGGACGTGGCGCTGGACCATCGCGCCTCCGATTTTGCAGCGCAGCTGCGTGCTGCCGTACCGGATGGCATCGACGTGTATTTCGAGAACGTGGGGGGGCATGTGCTCGATGCGGTATTGCCGCTGCTCAATGATTTCGCGCGCATTCCGGTGTGCGGCACCATCGCCACCTACAACGCCCGCGGCGTCGCACAGCCTGGACCGGATCGGCTGCCGGCGCTGTTCAGCCAGATCCTGCGCCAGCGGCTGACGGTGCGTGGCTTCATCGTCCATGACTTCAAGCATCTATGGCCGGATTTCGAGCGCGACATGCCGCAGTGGCTGCGCGATGGGCGCATCCAGTACCGCGAAGACGTCGTGCAGGGTCTGCAGAATGCGCCGGAAGCCTTCTTTGGCCTGCTGCAGGGACGCAACTTCGGCAAGCTGGTGGTGAAGCTGGATTGAGTGATCGCTTCATCGAGGCACCGGAACGGGTCCGGTGCCCTCCATCCACGACGCGTGCCGTTCGTTGGCTTACGGGGCGAAACGAAGCTGATTGGCGTCGCGGATCTGGATCTGGGTCTGGTAGTAGTACTTGTCGCTCTGCCGGCCGTTCGAATCGATGAAGGCGATGCGTACCCGACGCGCGGTGCCGCGCACCAGCATGCGCCGGTTCTGCAGCTGTTCGAGCTTCATGCCCAACGCCTTCTCCAGTTCCGGGCGCAGCGCGGCATCGATGTTGAGCGTGATGTTGAGCGGGTGGCGGTAATCGCGCTCGCTGTTCAGGTAGATGCGCTCGCCTTCGGTACCGATGGCCTGCACGGTCAGCACGAAAACGCCGGAGATACCGCGCGCGGGGTCATCCTGCGCGGCACGCACCGCCTCGTAGGTGCCGATGTAGCCTGCTGGCGGCGCTGGTTGCCGGTCAAGGCGATGCGCGCAGCCAGTGGCGAGCAGCAGTGGGATCAACAGGGCAGACATCAGGGCAGGGCGATACATGGCGCATCCTTGTGCGAGGTGACCGCCGATTGTGACCACGCGCCGATGACGATCACAAGCATTGAAGGGGCGTGATGGCTGCACGCGCTGTTCGCAGGCAACCGACCGCCGCATCACGCAGGCGTGGCTAGCGTTGTCCGCGTCACGTTGGCCTGTTGCCAGCGCAGTGGGAGCGATTCATGACCGAACACGACAAGAAGACCTCGAACGCACACGAAGGCGTGCAGGAAAGTCGCCAGGACCGGCAGCAGGAGGAAGTGGCCAAGCAGCGCCCCGGCCAGCAGGACCAGAAGGTGCGCGATGCACATTCGCGTTCACCCGTCCGCAAGGACGGCGGGCAGGCCCCGGCCTGAGCGGTTGGCCAAAACAAAAAGCCCCGGCAGTGCCGGGGCTTTTTGTTCTTCATATGGTGGAGCCAAGGAGGATCGAACTCCTGACCTCGTCATTGCGAACGACGCGCTCTCCCAGCTGAGCTATGGCCCCATGGGTGGTGTTGCATCCCGTGGGCAGCGGAGCTGACGCCACGTGACGACCCTAGCATAGCGCTGGCCGGTGCCGGCTGCAAAGGGGCGGGCCGGACACAGCGGCGCAGGTGATCTGCGCCGCTGCAGGCCGGGCTCAGGGCAGCAAGGCCGCCGCGCGCTGGATCGCGATGTCGGTCGCAGCCGACACGCCATGCAGGTGGATACAGGCGTGGATCATCCCCGGCAGGCGCTCCAGCGTGCAGTCCACACCCGCGTCCCGCAGGTGCGCGGCGTATTGTTCAGCTTCATCGCGCAGCGGATCGAACTCACAGCTCAGCACAGTGGCCGCTGGCAGCCCGCGCAGATCTGGGGCGTGCAGGGGCGAAGCCAGCGCCTGCCGGCGGTCACCGTCGCCCAGATAGGCCTGCCAGCAGCGCTGCATCAGTTCGGCGCTGAGGTAGTAACCGTCGGCGAACTCACGATAGGTGCTGCTGGCCATGGTGGCATCCAATGCCGGGTACAGCAGCAGCTGATGCGATGGCAGCGGCAGTCCCTGATCGCGCAGCAGCAGGCAGCACGCGGCGGCGAGATTGCCGCCAGCGCTGTCTCCACCGATGAGCAGGCGCGCGGGATCAAGACCCAGGTCTGCGGCATTGGCCTGCAGCCACAGCCAGGCGTCGGCGACGTCGTGCAGCGGCGTCGGGAACGGATGCTCCGGGGCCAGCCGATAACCGACGGCAGCGATGACATGGCCGCTGGCATTGGCCAGGGCTCGGCAGGGGCCGTCATAGACCGCCAGCGAGCACTGGAACCAGCCACCGCCGTGGGCGAACAACAGGGCGGGGCGGGGTTCGGCGCTGTTGGTAGCGGGCGTGTACAGGCGCACGACCAGCGCATGGCCGTCGCGCGCGCTGACGACGTGCTCCACGACATGCGATACCGCCTCGGTGGCGCCCTGCAATGTGGGCAGCGCCTGCTCGCTGAGTGCGCGCAGCTCCAGCAGATCGTGTGGCAACGGTTGCGCCACCACCGCATCGACGAACGACTGCAGCGCAGGTTCAAGCGGCATGACCAGCCTCCTGCAGGAACGGCAGCAGCTGGGCGAGGAACGCCTGCGGTGCTTCTTCCATGATGAAGTGGCCACAGCCCGGAACAACGCTGCCGCGCAGGTCATCGGCATGCGGCTGCAGGGTCAGCATCGGGGCGTTGCCGGTGGCGTGCTCGGCACCGATGGCCAGCACCGGCATCGTCAACCGGCGTTGTGCGCGGAGCTGGTTCTGGCGGATCGTTTCCGGAATCGCGCGGTACCAGGCAAACCCTGCACGCAACGCGCCGGGGCGGCTGTAGGCGGCAATGTAGGTTTCGCTGGCCACCGCATCGCGCCGGTACGACCAGCGGTCGAACATGAAGTCCAGGTAGGCGCGTTCGCGACCGGTGATGAGTGCCTCGGGCAGATCGGCCACCTGGTTGAACATGAAGTGCCACAGGAAGATGTTGTCGGCCGGTGCGGCGAAAATGCCCGGCTCAGGTGCCAGCCCGGGAATCACCGCTTCGGTCACGGCCAGACGCTGTACCGCCTGCGGCTGGTCGCTGGCCAATGCATAGGCGATCCACATGCCGATGTCATGGCCGACCACCTGGTAGCGCTCGTGGCCCAGGGCCTGCATGGTCTGATGCAGTACCGCGGCGGCACTGCCGGTGTCGTAACCGTGCGCGGGACGATCGGATTCGCCGATGCCGGGCGGGTCGACCGCGATCGCTTCGAAGCCGGCCTCGGCCAGCGCGTGCAGCACGTGGCGCCAGGCGTACCAGGTCTGCGGCCAGCCCGGGATCAACAGCACCGGTTGCCCGCTGCCGGCGGATACGCAATGCACGCGCTGGCCGTCGATGCGCAGGTAGTGGTGGCGCAGGGTGTCGTCGCCGGTGGTACCAGCGGTGGGGATGTTCGTCATGAGGATGTTCCTGTGGGGGCTCAGGCGATGCCGAGCATGTTCTGCATCTGGGCGCTGCTGATCGGCGCGCCGGCGAAGTCGTCGAAGATCTTGTCGGTGACCGGGATGATGTGATCGCGGATGAAGGCGGCACCTTCGCGCGCGCCGGCTTCCTGGTCCTTCAGGCAGCACTCCCACTCCAATGTTGCCCAGCCGGCGTAGTCGTACTGCGCCAGCTTGGAGAAGATCGACTTGAAATCGACCTGGCCATCGCCCAGCGAGCGGAAGCGGCCGGCGCGATCGGTCCAGTCGGCGTAGCCGCCATAGATGCCCTGGCGGCCATTGGGACGGAACTCCGCGTCCTTGACATGGAACATGCGGATCAACGGATGGTAGATGTCCAGGAACTGCAGGTAATCCAGTTGCTGCAGCACGAAGTGGCTGGGATCGAACAGGATGCGGCAGCGCTCGTGCTGGCCCACACGCTCGAAGAAGCGCTCGAAGCTGGTGCCATCGTGCAGGTCTTCGCTGGGATGGATTTCGTAGCAGAGGTTGATGCCGTTGTCCTCGCAGGTATCGAGGATAGGCCGCCAGCGGCGTGCCAGTTCATCGAACGCGGTATCGATCAGGCCCGGCGGACGCTGCGGGAACGGGAACAGGTAGGGCCAGGCGAACGAACCGGAGAAGGTGCCCATGTCCTGCAGGCCGAGCCGGCGCGAGGCGCGGGCGGCCAGATGCAGCTGTTGCTGCGCCCATTCGCTGCGTGCCTGCGGATTGCCGCGCAGCGCCTCCGGGGCGAAGCCATCGCACAGTTCATCGTAGGCCGGATGCACGGCTACCAGCTGGCCCAGGATGTGGGTGGTCAGCTCGCTGACCTGCAGGCCGTGCTCGGCCAGGGTGCCACGCAGGTCATCGCAGTAGTCCTGGCTGTCGGCAGCGGTGGCCAGGTCGAACAGGCGCGCGTCCCATGCCGGAATCTGCAGGGCCTTGAAACCGTGGCCGCCCGCCCAGGCGGCGATGCCGGACAGGCTGTCGAACGGCGCCTGGTCGCCAGCGAACTGCGCCAGGTGCAGGCTGGGGCCTTTGAGGGTTTGCATGTGTTGCTCCAATTGTTTGTCGGTCGACAAAGAATAGGCGTGTGCATCGGGATGGTCAACACCCGCGTTACACTGCGCGCCTCAGAACGGCAGGCAGGCAGATGGCAGGGCGACCGCGCGAATTCGACAGGGACCAGGCATTGCGCAAGGCGATGCTGTTGTTCTGGCAGCACGGCTATGAGGGCACCTCGATGTCGGCCCTGGTTGAAACGCTTGGCATTGCCTCGGCACGCATCTACGCCGCGTTCGGCAGCAAGGAGCAGTTATTCCGCGAAGCAGTGGCGCTGTACGAGGAAGGCGAGGGCGGCTTCGCGCCGCGCGCGCTGGAGCAGGCGTCACTGCGCGATGCGATCGGCAGCATGCTGCGTGACGCCGTGTTGACCTACACCCGTCGCGGTCGTCCGCATGGCTGTCTGGTGGTGTCCTCGGCCAGCAGCGTGTCACCCGATGGCGAGGGCGTACGCGACTGGCTCGCCAGCCATCGCCGCCAGCGCACGGCAGCGATCGTCGCGCGGCTGCAGCAGGCGCAGGCGGCCGGCGAGCTGGCGGCCGATCTGTCCGTGCAGGCCCTGGGCGATCATTTCGCCACGGTACTGCATGGCATCTCGGTGCAGGCGCGTGACGGCGTCAGCCGTGAGCGCCTGCTGGCGATGGTCGAGGTTGCGCTGGCGCCGCTGCCAAAGGACGGCTGAGGGCGGACTGTGCCGAAAACGGCTTGATGCCCCTGCTGTCTGCCGGCGCAACGAAATTGTAACAATTTGGAGGATAATGGCCGCTTGCGCAGTTTTCCTCCTATTTGCCGCCCGGTCAGCGCAGGCCGCACGGACGCCTCCTCAGAGCTTTCGATGCCTTCCCATTCCGATTCCCGCCGTTCGTCGGGCATGTCGTCCTCCCTCGTTTCCTTCCGTCGCCATCCGCTGGCCCTGGCCTGTGCAGGCCTGGCGCTGGCTGCCAGCTTCGGTGCTGCCGCGCAGGACAGTGCGCCGACCCCGACCGGGCTGGACACCATCACCGTGACCGCCGAGCACCGCGAGCAGAACCTGCAGGAAGTGCCGGTATCGGTAGGCGTGGTGCAGGGCGAGCGCATGCGCGACTTCACCGCCGGCGGCGACGACACCCTGCTGGCGCTGTCCGGCCGCGTGCCGAGCCTGTATGCGGAAACCACCACCGGCCGCATCTTCCCGCGCTTCTACATCCGCGGCCTGGGCAACATCGATTTCTACCTGGGTGCCTCGCAGCCGGTCTCGATCATCCAGGACGACGTTGTGCTGGAGCACGTAGTGCTGAAGTCCAACCCGGTCTATGACGTGGACCAGGTGGAAGTGCTGCGCGGTCCGCAGGGCTCGCTGTTCGGCCGCAACACCACCGCCGGCATCGTCAAGTTCGACACCCTCAAGCCGACCCAGGACTACAGCGGCCGCGTCAGCGCCAGCTATGCCTCCTACAACAGCGTGTCGATCGACGGTGGTTTCGGCGGCCCGATCAACGACATAGCCTCGTTCCGCGTGTCGGCCCTGTACCAGCACCGCGATGATTACGTCGACAACACCTACACCGGCCCCAGTGCAGATGGCACGGTCAGCCCGAAGAAGAACGCCATGGGCGGCTTCGACGACCGCAATGTGCGTGCACAGCTGCTACTGACCCCGAGCGACCAGTTCTCGATCCTTGCTTCGGCCCACGCCCGCGACTACGAAGGCACCTCGACCCTGTTCCTGCGCAACGCGCTGACCAAGGGTTCGAACAAGACCGACGTGCCGCGTGACCAGGTCGCCTACGACGAGGCCGACAACAACCCGCAGGCGTACAAGACCTACGGTGGTTCGGTGAAGGCGCGTTATGACTTCGGCGCGATCGACTTCACCTCGATCACCGCTTACGAAACCACCTCCGGCTACAGCCGCGGTGACACCGACGGCGGCGCCGCGGTCAACTACCCGGTCAATGGCGTGCCGAACGGCTACGGCCAGTCGATGGGCCAGATCCGCGACCTTGACCAGTGGACCCAGGAATTCCGCCTGGCCAGCCACGATGACAGCGCCCTGCAGTGGCAGGCCGGCGCGTTCTACTTCAACGGCAGCGACACCACCGACTTCTACCAGCGCGCCTGGTTCCTGAAGGGCGCGGCGCGCAACCCGAACAACTGGGTGCGCCTGCGCAACAAGAACACTTCGTGGGCCGGTTTCGGTCAGCTCAGCTACGCCTTCACCGACAAGTTCACCGTCACCGCCGGCCTGCGCCAGACCCGCGATGAGAAGCACACCCGTCTGTTGAAGACCGCCGACACCGCCGCTGGCGCAGTCACCTACAAGGGCCGCACCGACGTCAAGATGACCGACACCACCCCGAGCTGGGATCTGAGCGCGATGTATCAGATCACCCCGGACGTGAGCGTCTATGCGAAGGTCGCGCGCGGCTTCCGCGGCCCGACCATCCAGGGCCGTTCGGCAGTGTTCAACGCTGACTTCACCACCGCCGATTCGGAGACGATCCTGTCCTGGGAAGCCGGCGTGAAGAGCAGCCTGTGGGACAACCGCCTGCGTTTGAATGCCACCGCGTTCACCTACACCGTCAACGACATCCAGCTCAACGGCAACGATTCGGACGGCAATGGCGTGCTGTTCAACGCCGACAAGGCCAAGGCCTACGGCTTCGAAGCGGACATGGAGCTGCGCCCGATCCCGAACCTGACCCTGAGCGCCGGCCTGAGCCTGCTGCACAGCGAGATCAAGGACAAGCGCGTGTATGCGCAGGTCTGCGCACTGAACGGCAAGGTGGTGTGCACCGTCGATGACCCGACGATCAAGGTCGGTGCCAATACCTTCGCCCAGATCGATGGCAATCCGCTGCCGAACGCGCCGAAGTACAACATCAACCTGGCCGCGCGCTACGACTTCCCGCTCAGCGATGCGGGCACGATGTTCGTGTCCACCGACTGGAACAAGCAGGGCTACACCAGCTTCGTGCTGTACGACAGCCAGGAGTTCAATTCGAAGGGTGACTTCGAAGGCGGCCTGAAGATCGGCTACTCGGGCAACTACGGCGCGTATGAAGTGTCGCTGTTCGCGCGCAACATCACCAACGAGAAGAACCTCAAGGGTGTGATCGAGAACTACATGGCGGCGGTCTACAACGAGCCGCGTACCGTGGGTGTGTCGCTGAACATGAACTGGTAAGCGGCATCGGTCGGTACCGCACGCGGTACCGACACCATTGCACTTCCCTCCAGACGCCCTGCCTGTGCAGGGCGTCTGTCGTTGAGCTGCCGCGGGTTCAGACCGGCTGCACGTCGTGCCGGTCGGGTACTGCATCCAGTCCGAAGGTCAGCTGCCAGCTGCGCAGGTCCACTTTCTCGCGGTCGCGGGCTTGCTGGCGCGCCGCACGGCTGGCACCAAACAACTTGCCCTGCCCATCGATCAGCGGACGCATGCGCAGCACCTCTGCGTTGTCGGGCTCGGCGTCGGCGGCACGCTCAAGCCAGATCTTGGCCAGGAAGGCATTGGCAGGCACACCGTTGCCGAAGTGGAACACATCGGCCAGGAAACCGGCGGCCCACGCCTGGGTCGCGCTGTCGCCACGCCACCACAGTGGCCCCAGCAGGTCGAACACGGCTTCGCGCTTGTCGTTGTCGTCCTCGTCCTGGTACAGCAGCACCGCAAGGTTCTTGTGCGCCGGGCGCCATACCCGGTCATGCGGCGCAGCCTCGTCCACGCAGCGCCGATACAACACGCGCGACCGCTGCTGCAGTGCCGGATCGGGGTTCTGCCTGAAGAGCTCGCCGAGGTGCCAAGCGCGGTTGTAGATGACCACCAGGTCGCCGGCGGCAATCGCGCGTTCGGTCCACAGCGCTTCCTGCTCGGGATCGGTGTAGGCGGGGAAGTCCTTGCCGGCCACGCGCCCGCGGTACAGATCCACCAGCGATGCCATTGATCGCGGGTCCCCGGCTTGCGCGAGCTGCAGCAGCATCTGCAGGCCGGCCGGCGCGGAAACCGAGCAGAGCAGATTGGCAGCCACCGTAGACAGTTCCACGTCTTCTTCATCGGCCGTCGCCAGCGCTCCCTGCAGGTGCTGCGCGGCGAGGGCGTTGTCCGCGCTGAAACCGAACAGGCCGGATTGGCGACCGGCCGCCAACCACGCAAGCGCATGCGCGCTGTCGGTCCAGCCTTCGACACTGGCCAGAACCTGCGTGAACAGGGTTTCGGCGCCGTCGACGCGTGCGAACAGCGCACAGGCTTCCAGTGCGTTCAGCCCCTCATCAACCACACAGCCCGGATCCAGTGCGAAGGCTTCTGCCAGGCACTCATGGGCATGCGTCATCCGCACCGGGTCCCAGTTCACCTCGTTGTCCTGCGGTTCGTCGCGGCCGAGGTGATAGTCCATGGTTGCCCACCAGCACAGCACCTGTGCCCGGGTGGACGCGTCCAGATGCAGGTCGAGCAGCGCGCGGTAGGCCTGGTCGTGCTCGGCAATGGCCTCGGCATCGTCGGCATCCGGGGTGAACCACAGCCAGTCGCGTTCCTTGACCACGCGCAGTCGATTGCGCTGGGGAAGCATCAATCGCGATGCTTCGGGGCCATCGATGAAGTGCTGCATCAAGGCATGGCTGCCGCCCCAGCGCGGGTACAGGTAATACAGATAGGTCTCGAGCACGTCGACATCGTCGGCACGGAACGACAACGCCAGCTGCAGCCAGTAGTCGGCGACGTACTTGAATGCCTCTTCGCTGCGTTGCGCCAGCACAGGAGGCAGCGCAGGCAGCTCATCCAAGGGGGCGCCGTAAGGCGCGAGCAATGCGACCGCATCGGCGAATGCTTCCGGATCCTGGTGCTGCTGCGTGGTGTACAGATCGGCGCGACCGCCGCGCTGCAACTGCTGCAACCAACGCGGCTCGCCCAGATAGCAGGCCATCCGCAGCATCCGCCCCAGTACGAAGGCGGGGCGTGGATGCCGCGCGACGGTATGCAGCCACGCGGCCAGAGCATGGTCGCGCGCCAGGGCAGCACCGTCCCATTGCGCCTGGTGGATCTTTTCGACGGTGTCGGTGGAACGGATGCGGCCGGCAACGCGGTCCCACAGTGTGCCCAGTACGGCCCACGCATGCGGGCTGTGTGGCTGTCGCGCACACCAGTGCCGCGCGCGTCCAAGGCGGGCAGGCAGGTCCTGCGTGGGTTCAAGCAAGGTGGCGAGCAACCAGCCATATCCAAAGCGCGGGGTGTCACCGTCGAGCCACTGTTGCTCCACCGCCCCGAGCAGCCGGTCGACATCGTCGAAACGCTCCTGCTGCAGCGCGTCGCGTGCTTCGCGGCGCAAGGCCATCGCGTCGTGGGGGGAATGCGGCATGGGGAACAGCGTCCTTGCAGATGATCGGACGCGCATTCTAGGCAATCCGGTACAGGCCTGTTATCTCTTGCGGTGCCGCGGCAGGCCGACGCCCTGCAACTGCAGGGCGTCGGCCGGTGTTACTTCGCGGCGGGCGCGGCGGAAGGTGACAGTTCGGCGAACAGGCCGCCGAGCACACCCATGGTGACCGTGTCGGCCCCCATGTCTTCGGCGGCGTTGGCAATAGCGATCACGCCACTGTTCTGTGCGGGGAACAGCACCACCCACGCCAGCCAGTTGCCATCGGAGCCACCGTGCACCAGCACCGGGCCCTGGCGGCCTGCGATCGACGGCTGTACGCCCCAGTCCAGACCCGAGGGGCTGCCCGGTTGCGCGCTCTGCATCAGCGTGTAGGACGCAGGCGTCAACAGCGTGCCCTTGCCGTGGCTGCCGGCGAGCTGGTCGATGGCGAACAGTGCCAGGTCCTGCAGGCGCATGTGCAGGTTGCCGGCGGCGGTGTAGATCGGCGGTACGCCATCATCGGCTTTCTGCGGCGCGCGGGTGACGGGCTTGCCGCCGCGGTGGCCCAACGGCTGCCCTGCCGTGGTCGGCCCGAAGCCGGCACCGGTCATCTTCAGTGGCTGGAACACCTCGCGCTGGATCAGCGTTTCCACGTCCTTGCCAGTGGCGCGCTCGGCGATCACGGCTGCGATCAGGAAGCCGCTGTTGCTGTAAGCGAATTCCGTTCCCGGCGGGTGGATCGGCGCCTCGGACAGCGCGGCCTTGATGTAGGCGTCGCGTTGTACAGGCAGGGCACGCGTGTCGGTGAAGAACGCATCCAGCGCGGCGCCATCGGTGAGGTTTTCCGGCAGGCCGGCGCGGTGCGACAGCAGCTGCACCAGCGTGACGTTGCGGTAGGCCGGCTGCATCTGCGCGGCCAGGTCGGGCAGCATCGTCGACAGCGGCGCATCCCACTTCAGCACGCCCTGTTCGACCAGACGCGCGATCATCGCGACGGTGATTGGTTTACCGGTCGAGCCGATCATCCAGGCATCACCGGTGCTGACGGCCACCTTCTCATCATTGCGGCGCACGCCGCTGACGGCCTGCTCGGCGATCTTGCCGTCGCGGATCACCAGTACTCCCATGGCCGGCGTCGTCGTGCCCTGCAGCGCCTGTGCAATGCGTGCCTGCAGGTCATCGGCGGCGCTGGCACTTGCGGCAACGCACAGGAGTGAAACGCCCAGCCATCGGCGCAGGTGGCGCATGGGGCGGGAGGGGGAAGCTGCGGTCCGTTCGGAGATGATCGTGTGCATGGAAGTCCTTTGCGCAGCAGCGTGGGCAGGACCTGCGCCGACGGCATCGGTCCTGCGGGGTGCGTCGTCCACCCGTACCTTGATAAAGGCATGAAAGGTGACGCGCGATTCACTCTTGCATGCCGCCGACGCAGGCGTATGTGTCTGCAGTCATGTACATGAACCGAGCGGCGCGATCCTGTTGGCGGGCGTACAGGATCACGGGACCGCCGCATGCGGCAATCAGTGTCAGGTGGGTTTCGAAGAGCGATAGCGCGACGTGTCGCACGCTGCAGGCACGTGCCGCGCGATCTCATGACCATGCCCGGGTGTACCGTCGCCGCGCTGCGTGCGCGACGACGGCAGGACATTCAGGCGGCGGGCAACAGCGGTGCCAGCACCGGCTCCAGCTCCTGCTGGCGCCAACCGGCCAATGCGGCAGGCCACTGCCGACGTTCCAGATAGCTTTCCAGATGCTTGCGCGAGGCCAGCACGCCGTCGGCCAGACCGAGCTCGCGGCTGCGTTCGGCCACGGCGTCCTGCAGCTTCTTCAGCGCCTGCTTGCTGGCGTCGCTGGCCTGTACCGCCAGTGGTGCATCGGCTTCGTCGGCCAGCGGCGTATCCAGTGCCTGCCACACGGCAGCGGCAAGCTTGCGCGGCGCCTTCGGGAACTGTTCGAACAGCGTGCTCAATGCAGCGGCATCGGCCGGCGGGGTGCGTGCCAGGGTCGCGGCCAGCTCGTTGTCCAGGATCCAGCTGCGCGGACGGTCGCTGGCGCGCGCCTGCACGTCGCGCCAGCGCAGCAGGCGCAGCAGGCGGCGCTGCGCGGGCGCGTCCAGGAACTGCGCCGATCGCATGCCCAGGTGTGGCCAGCGGTCTTCGTCATTGGCGACGCTGGCCAGCAGGCGCTCGCCGTCGTCGTGCAGCCACTGCTGGCGCCCCAGCGATTCCAGCTTGGCGGAAATCGCGTCATGCATCGCGAACAGATGCTCGACGTCATCGGCGGCGTACTTCAGCTGTGAGTCCGACAGCGGCCTGCGCATCCAGTCAGAGCGGGTTTCGCCCTTTTCCAGTGCCACGCCGGTGATCTCCTGCACCAGCTTCTGGTAGCCCATGCCAGCACCGATGCCGGCCAGGGCGGCGCCGATCTGGGTGTCGAACAACGGGCGCGGCAGCACGCCGCAGGTCCACTTGAACGCCACCAGGTCTTCGCTGGCGCTGTGCATTACCTTGGTGATGGATTCATCGGCCAGCCACGGCGCCAGCGCCTCGGGCATGCCGGGAATCAATGGGTCGATCAGCAGGATGTCCTCGCCGACGGCCATCTGCACCAGCGCCAGCTGCGGCCAGAAGGTGCGTTCACGGATGAATTCGGTATCCAGGCCGATGCGGGTCGGCCGTTGCTGGCGGTATGTGTCCAGCTCGGCGGGGGTGGTGATCCAGGTTGCCACAGGTCAGGGCCTACTACTCGTGTTTGCTCAGGCAGGGGAGAATAGCCTAACGTCGGTCCGCATCCGTGCCGAAGGAGGCTCTGCTTGCGTTTTCTGCTGTCGCCCGTGCTGTGTACCGCCTTGGCCATGGGTCTGGCCGGTTGCACGCCGTCGCCCCCTGCGCAGACCTCTGGTGGCACCGCAGGCCAGCCGGCCGATCCCGCGCCAGAGGCCGATCCGGCGCCTGGTAGCGGGCAGGGCACGGTGACCATTGCCGGTGACGATGCGGCCGAGGACATCCAGCAGTGGACGCCGCCGCGGGTCGATCGCCAGGGACGTACGCTGGCACAGCTGCGCCGGGCGGCCGATCAGGCATTCGCGCGGGGGCATCTGTACGAAGATGGCGATGCGGCAGTTCCCCTGTGGCTTGCGGTGCAGGAAGAGGAACCTGACGACCGCCAGGCGCGCCTGGGCCTGCAACGTGCGAAGCAGCGCCTGCTGCAGCAGGCCGATGCGTTGCTGCAGCAGCCATTGCGGCAGCGTGAAGCGCTGGCCGAAGCCGGGCGCCAGGCGCTGGTACTGCTGACCCTTGCGCCGAAGGACGAGAAGGTGCGCGCGCTGCAGGGCCGGGTGGAGACGGCGCAGCGCGTGGTCGCCTACAACCGCGCGGGCGAAGACGATCTGCGTGCCGACCGGATAGGTGAAGAGGGTGATGGCGCCATCGGCAACTTCCGCGAGGCACTGGCGTTGGACCCGAACAACCGCCGCGCGCGGCAGGGCCTGGCCGCTGCGGAAAGCGGACTGATCCGGCGGGCCGAGGACGCCGCGCGCATCCGTGATTTCGCCAGTGCCGGGGCGTGGTTGGCAGAGGCCAGCAAGGTGCGGGACTCGTCACCCACCATCGCCGACGCGTTCGAGCGCATCGAGCAGATCCGCGCAGCGGCGCTGGTCCAGCTGCGCGATGGCGGCCTGCATGATCTGACCACTCCGCAGGGGCTGAAGCCTGCGCGCGAGAAGCTGGCCGAAGCGCTGCGCATCGCCTTGCCGGGCGACGCGGTGGTGGCGCAGCTGCGCGAGCGCATCGAGTTGGCCACCCATTACGGCAGCTTCCGGCCGGGGCAGGTGTTCAGCGACGCGCTGCGTGATGGCGGCCGTGGACCGCAGATGATCGTGGTGCCGCACGGCGGATTCCAGATGGGCGCCAGTGATACCGAACCGGGCGCGACCGACGCAGAGCGACCGTCGCACTATGTGCGCTTCGAGCGCGGTTACGCGATGGCGATCACCGAGATCACCGTGGGTGATTTCGAGCGTTATGTGAAGGCGACCAACGCCCGTCCACGCGCGACCCGGCGTGGACACTCGGTGGTCTATGACGAGCGCAGCGGCAATTTCATCCGTCGCAGCGGCGTGGACTGGCGGTCCGACTATGACGGTGGGCGCGCACTGGGCAATTCGCCGGTGATGCATGTCAGCGTACGTGACGCGGAGAATTACGCCACCTGGCTGTCCGAGCAGACCGGCCGCAGCTACCGCCTGCCCAGCGAGGCCGAGTTCGAGTACGCGATGCGTGCCGGCAGCAGTGGCCGCTATCCGTGGGGCGATGCAGGGCTGCCGCCGGAAGGTAGTGGCAATTACACCGGCAGCAAGGACGTTTCACCGTCCGGCCGACATTGGCACAACGCCTTCGTCGGCTATGGCGATGGGTGGTGGGGGCCGGCACCGGTCGCCAGTTTCCAGGCAAACGGCTTCGGGCTGCACGACATGGGCGGCAACCTGAGCGAGTGGGTGGCCGACTGCTGGCATGCCAGCTATCGGCGCGCCCCGGCCGATGGTGTGGCCTGGTTCAACCCTGGCTGTCGTTCACGGGTGATCCGCGGTGGCAACTGGGCCAATGCACCGGAGCAGACCCGGGCGGCCTGGCGGCAATCGCAGGATTCGGATACCACCAACGCGCGCATCGGCTTCCGTCTGGTCCGCGGGATCTGACGGACGCGCTCGCATCGGCGTCGGCTTCACCCGCCGCAGGCAGCGTCGCACTAAGATTGCGCCGTACCCGCCGACCGGCGGGGTCAGCCGGAAGACCTGCCGATGCGCAACGATCCTTTTTCCCGCTCGCCGCAGCAGCGGCGTGGTCTGTTCGGCAACATCCGCTGGTGGGTGCTGCTGCTGGCCGCCGGCTACGCCGCGTTCTACTGGTTCTCCAACCGTGCGGTCGACCCGTATACCGGCGAGAAGGTGCTGATCGACAGCAGCCTGGATGCCAGCCAGGAAAAGGCACTGGGCCTGCAGGCCTACCAGCAGATCCTGTCGCAGGAGCGCCCGCTGGGCCCGAACGAACAGGTCTCGCGGGACGTCCGGGCGATTGCCGAGCGATTGATTGCCAAGGTGGACGTGGTCGAAACCGCGCTGGCGCAGGAACACGGGTTGCAGCCGGCACACTTCGCACGCGACTTCGAGTGGGAAGTGAATGTGATTCCGTCCGAACAGGCCAATGCGTTCTGCCTGCCCGGCGGCAAGATGGCCGTGTACACGGGGCTGATCCCGGTGGCGCGCACCCGCGATGCGATGGCAGTGGTGATGGGTCATGAAATCGCCCATGCGTTGCTGCGGCACGGTGCACAGCGCATGGCCCAGCAGAAGCTGACCCAGATCGGCCAGGTGGCCGGCGCCGCCAGTGGCATGGATGCGCAGCAGCAGCAGATGATGATGTCGGCGATGGGCTACGGCTATCTGTTGCCGTATGCGCGCAGCCACGAGACGCAGGCTGACGAAGTGGGCCTGATGCTGGCGGCGGCGGCGTGTTTCGATCCGCGCGAGGCGGTGCCGCTGTGGCAGCGCATGGGCCAGGCCGGCGGCGGCCAGTCGCCGCCTGAATTCTCTTCGACCCACCCCAATCCGGGTACCCGTATCCAGAACCTGCAGGCGTTGATGCCGAAGGCACTGGAGTACCGGCAGAAGTTCTGCGAGCAGGCCAGGTAAAGGGTGGTTCGGCAGGGCTGCGCCCTGCACCCGCCGAAGCAACAGCCGGAGCAACAGCCGGAGCAACAGCCGGAGCAACAGCAACAGCGGGCTATCGGTGGGATGGCGGGGTGGGTCCGGTTGCGGGAGACGCCGTGAACCCGTCCATGGGGGCTTGGCCGCGGCATCCATGCCGCGGACACTCCCGCAACCGGACCCACCCCGCCTTCGACAGATCTCCGCGATCTGTTGGAGTGGCTCTTGGGGTCAGATCCGTTTTCCTACGGAAAACGGATCTGACCCCAGATTGATTTCGATATCTGAAAGAAATTCATCCACGCATGTCGTGGATGTGCCAACCGTCACCGGCAAACTGTCGAAGGTGGGGCGGTGTCGGATTGCGGGGTGTCCGCGGCATGGATGCCGCGGCCAAGCCCCCACGGACGGGTTTACGGCGTCCCCGCAAACCGACACCGCCCCGCCATCCCACCGAATGCCAGCTGTTGCTGTTGCTGCTGAGATTGCCGGCCAGCGGCCGGCACTACCGCGGGTGCAGGGCGCAGCCCTGCCGAGCAACCCTTACTTGACCGCAGTCACCTGGACGTCGATCACGCCGTCGCCGACGCGGGCCTGCAGTGCGTCACCCGGTTGCACCTGCTCGATCCGGCGCACCAGCGCGCCATCGTCTGCACGGGTCACGATGCTGTAGCCACGCGCGACGGTCGCCAACGGACTGACCGCTTCCAGCGAACGTGCAAGGCCGCGCAGGCGCAGCGCATCACGTTGCAGCAGTCGCTGCAGCGCCGCTTGCGGGCGCCCGCCCAGCGCGGCAAGGCGATGTCGCAGCGCTTCCATCTGCCGTTGCGGATGGTGACCACGCAACACTGCGGCGGCATGGCGCAGGCGGGCCGCGCGACGCTCCTGCTGCTGGTTGTGCGCTGCATGCAATCGACGCCCGAGGTCCAGCTGGCGCCGACGCAGCAGATCCAGACGCGCCTGTGGGCTCTGTGCATTCAAACGAAGCAGGGCACGATCAGCGCGCTGCATGGCCTGCTGCAGGGCGTGGCGTTGCAGCTGCACCATGCGAGCCGCATTGCGGCGCAGGCGCAGGGCCAGGTCGCGCTGATCGGGGACCAGCAGTTCTGCGGCCACCGATGGCGTCGGCGCGCGCAGGTCAGCGGCAAAATCGCTGAGACTGAAGTCGGTTTCGTGACCCACCGCCGATACAACAGGCGTGCCGCTGGCGGCGATTGCACGGGCCAGGGCTTCATCGTTGAACGCCCACAGGTCCTCCAGCGAGCCACCGCCGCGGGTCAGCAGGATCACGTCGTAGCGGCCGCTGGCATCGGCGGCCTGCAGCAGGCGGGTGATCTGCGCGGCAGCGGTTGCGCCCTGTACCAGGGTCGGCAGCAGATCCACTTCCAGCATCGGGAAGCGGCGGCCGAGCACGCTCAGCACATCGCGCACGGCGGCACCGGTGGGCGAGGTGATCACCGCCAGGCGCTGCACATGCGCCGGCATCGGCCGCTTGCGCGCCGGGTCGAACAGTCCCTCGGCCTCCAGCCGCGCCTTCAGTTCCTCGAACGCGCGACGCAGTGCGCCTTCGCCGGCTTCCTCCATGTGGTCCAGCACCATCTGGTACTCGCCACGGGCGTCGTACAGGGTCACCTTGCCGCGCACCAGTACGCGCATGCCCTCGCGCGGCACGAACTTCAGGTACTGCGCCTTCATCCTGAACATCGCAGCGCGCAGCTGTGCACGCGCGTCCTTCAGGGTGAAGTACAGATGGCCCGATGCCGGGCGCGCCACGCTGCCCAGTTCGGCTTCCACCCATATCGCCGAAAAGCTGCCTTCCAGCAGGTCGCGGGCGAGGGTGTTGAGCTGGCTGGGGGTGAGGACATCGTTGTTGCGTGGCTGCATGGTTACGGCGTACGGCAGATGGAGCAGGGGCCTCAGGATCGCACGTCAGCGCAGGCCGTGCTGGCCCAGTGCCCATTGCACGTGTTCGCGGACCACGGGGGAAGCATCTTCGGCGCGCGTCTGCAGTGCCGACAGCGTCGCTGCCGTGGTCGGCGCATTGCCCAGCGCCAAGGCGATGTTGCGCAGCCAACGCTCGTGGCCGCTGCGGCGGATCGGGCTGCCTTCGGTACGGCGCAGGAATTCAGCTTCGTCCCACGCGAACAACTGGTCCAGGCGTGCGGTGTCCAGGTTGTTGCGGGCGCGGAAGTCGGCCTCGTCGGTGCGCTTGGCGAATTTGTTCCAGGGGCAGACCAGCTGACAGTCGTCGCATCCATAGATGCGGTTGCCGATCAGTGGTCGCATCTCCAGTGGAATCGCCCCGTCATGCTCGATGGTCAGGTAGGAGATGCAGCGGCGCGCATCCAGGCGCTGCGGGCCGGTGATGGCCTGGGTTGGGCAGACGTCGATGCAACGGGTGCAGGTGCCGCAGTGGGCGCTGGCCGGCGTATCAATCGGCAGCGGGATATCGATGTAGATCTCGCCGATGAAGAACCACGAGCCGCCGTGGCGGTCGATCAGGCAGGTGTGCTTGCCGATCCAGCCCAGCCCTGCATTGCGGGCCAGCGCGCGTTCCAGCACCGGCGCCGAGTCGACGAAGACGCGGTAGCCCAGCGGCGCCACCTCATCATTGATCTGCGTGGCCAGCTTCTGCAGGCGGTTGCGCATCAGCTTGTGGTAGTCGCGACCGAGTGCGTAGCGCGCCACGTAGGCCCGGCCCGGATCGGCCAACGTGGCCCAGGCTTCGGTGTCGTCCTTGTGGCTGTAGTCCATGCCCACCGAGATCACCCGCACCGTGCCGGGCAGCAGCTCGGCAGGTCGCGCGCGCAGGGTGCCGTGGCGGGCCATCCAGTCCATCGTGCCGTACAGGCCCTGGCCCAGCCAGTCGGCCAGGTGCGCCTCATCCTCGCCCAGTTCAATGCCGGCGATACCGCAGCGCTGGAAGCCATGCGCACGCGCGAGGTCGCGGATGCGCTGTACGGCCAGGGCCGGATCGAGGGGGGCAGGGACGGGGGACATGTGCACCAGTATAAAATCCCTGCATGGCCAACCTCGCCGATCTGTTCGATTCCCGTGCCGCACGCACACTCGATGTCCAGGCCTCCGCGCTGGCGGGCGAGGGTGGCTGGGGCCTGATGGCCCAGGCGGGGCAGGCGGCCTGGCAGTGCCTGCTGCAGCACTGGCCACAGGCGCGCCGGCTCGGCGTGGTCGTTGGCAGCGGCAACAATGGCGGCGATGGTTACGTGTTGGCCCGTCATGCGCTGCAGGCGGGGCTGCAGGTTCAGGTGGTCGCGCTGCCGGGCTGGCCGTCTTCCACGGCACTGGCGCAGCGCGCCGCGACGGATTTCAAGTCCGCCGGGGGAACCATCGCTGATTTCAACGGCGAACTGGCCCAGGCCGATGTATGGGTCGATGCCCTGTTCGGCCTCGGCTTCTCCCGCGCGCCGGGCGGGGCAGCGCAGGCATTGATCGAGGCGCTCAACGCGCAGCGCGCGCCGGTGTTGGCGCTGGATGTACCCAGTGGCGTCGATGCCGACCGCGGCTGCGTGCCGGGCGTAGCCGTCCGCGCAGCCCTGACATTGCAGTTCATCGTCGCCCATCGTGGCCTGTACACCGGAGACGCGCTGGAATGCACCGGGCGTAAACAGCTGGCACCGCTGACGCTGCCCGACGAGGCCTGGCAGGGTGTCGTTGCCGCTGCAGAGTGCTGGACGCAGTCGCGCCTGCCGGATCTGCTGCCGCCGCGCCGTGCCAACAGCCACAAGGGTGAATCCGGGCACGTGCTGTGCGTGGGTGGCAACCATGGCAGCGGCGGTGCAATCGCGATGGCCGCCGAAGCCGCGCTGCGCGCTGGTGCAGGTCTGCTGAGCATCGGCACGCGTCGGGACCATGTCGGCCCGCTGCTGTCGAGGTTGCCCGAAGCGATGACGCATGCGCTGGAAGATGGTGCTGCCCTGCCTGCATTGCTGGCAAAGGCCAAGGTGGTGGCGATCGGCCCGGGCCTGGGCCAGGACGAATGGGCCCGCGCGTTGTATGCGCGTGTGCTGCAGTCAGGCCTGCCACTGGTGATTGACGCCGATGCGCTGAACCTGCTGGCGCAGGATGCGCATGCGCTGGCCGATGCGATCCTGACCCCGCACCCCGGCGAAGCGGCGCGCTTGCTGGAAACCAGCACGGCGGCAATCCAGGCTGATCGCTACGGCAGCGCGCAGGCGCTGGCCGAGCGCTATCACGCGGTGGTGGTGCTGAAGGGAGCTGGCAGCATCGTCGCCGCGCCCGGCCGCGCACCACGACTGATTGCAGCCGGCAACCCGGGAATGGCGGTGGGTGGCATGGGGGACCTGTTGACCGGCATCATCGCCAGCCTGCGCGCGCAAGGCCTGTCTGCATTCGATGCGGCGGCCGGCGGTGCGCTCCTGCATGCCCTGGCCGGTGATGTCGCCGCCGCCGACGGTGCCCGCGGCCTGCTTCCCACTGATCTGCTGGCGCCCCTGCGGCGGCTGGCCAACCCGGAATGTTCCCGATGACCGAATTCTTCCTTGCTGACAGCGACGCCACCGAACTGCTGGGGCAATGGCTGGCAGCCACCCGTCCAGCGCAGGCGCTGGTCGAACTGCGCGGCGATCTTGGCGCCGGCAAATCGACCACGGCGCGCGCGCTGCTGCGTGCGCTGGGAGTGCAGGGCGCGATCCGCAGCCCCACTTACACGCTGGTCGAGCGCTATCCGCTGTCCAGTGGCGGCGAAGCCTGGCACCTGGACCTGTACCGCATCGGCCAAGCCGGCGAGCTGGATTTCCTCGGGCTGGACGAGGGCAGCGCCGTGCTGTGGCTGGTCGAATGGCCCGAGCGCGGTGCCGGTGCGCTGCCGCCCACCGATCTGGTGGTCGCACTGGAAATTGAAGGGCAGGGGCGCCGCGTGCGTCTCACTGGCACCAGCGACGCGGGACGTGAATGGCTGCAGCGGCTTCCCGAAGGTGGCGACTTGCGGGCTCTTTCTGTCGGCTGACGAGAACAAACACCGGCAGGTTACGGATTATTAAGGAAAAAGGTGTTGCATTCCGTTCAGTGCGGTGATTGAATCCTGAGTCATGCGCCCGGGGAATCGACTCATTGCCATCTGTGCCGCCGTCGGACTTGGTCTGGCGAGCGTCAGTGCGTGGGCCGGTGAGGTCCGTCAGGTGCTGCTGAATACCGGTTCTACCGGAACCCGTGCGGAAATCGCGCTGGTCGGTAGTGGCGGCTACAAGACGCTGTCCCTGGCCGGCCCGAACCGGCTGGTGGTCGATTTCCCCGATTCCAGTGCGGTGCGCAACCTGAAGATGCCCTCGCCGCAGGGCGTAGTCACGGCGGTGCGCACCGGACAGCCGGTGCCGGGAACGTTCCGTGTCGTATTCGACCTGGCCGAGACGGTCGCACCCTTCCGCCCGCAGATGCAGCGCGAAGGCAATGAATCCAAACTGGTGATCGAGTGGCCGGGCGATGGCCCGGCCGTGGCCGCCAGCCGACCCACGGCGACGCCTGCGCCCACGCCGTCGCCAGCGGCGTCATCGCTGAGTCCGGCTCCGAACCCGACCCCGGCGCAAACCGCACAGTCCCGTGGTGACGCCGCGCGCGCCACCGCGCTGTTGACCGCACAGGTCCAGCAGCAGGCCAGTGCCAGCGCTGCCGCACCCGCAGCACCGACGCCAGCGCCAAGCACCGCGCCGGTACAGATGGCGGCAGCGGGCACCACCGCCAGCAGCACACCGACATCATCGCCGGCAGCGATCCTGGCCGGTCAGGCGACCACTGCGGTGGTGACCACCCAGCCGAAGCCGGTGCCAACACCTGTTGCGCCGGCCGAGTCGCCGCGCCCAACCATGCCCAGCGATGCCTCGCGCATCCGCATGCAGCCGGGCATGCGTCACCTGGTGGTGGCAATCGACCCAGGCCATGGCGGCCAGGACCCCGGTGCCATCGGCCCGACCGGGAAGCGCGAGAAGGACGTCACCCTGGCGGTGGCGCGTGAACTGGCCCGTCAGGTCAACGCCACGCCCGGCCTGAAAGCGTTCCTGACCCGCGACAGCGATGTGTTCATCCCGCTGCCGATGCGTGCGCAGAAGGCGCGTGCGAACAAGGCCGACATCTTCATTTCGATCCACGCCGATGCCGCCGAGAACCGCTCGGCCACCGGTTCGTCGGTGTACGTGCTGTCGACCAAGGGCGCGTCCTCGCAGCGTGCGCGCTGGTTGGCGGACAAGGAAAACGCGGCCGACCTGGTCGGTGGCGTGCGCCTGCAGCAGACCGAGGGCACCCTCGCCAACGTCCTGCTGGACCTGGCCCAGAGCGGTTACATGAAATCCTCCGAGGACGCAGCCGGGCACGTGCTGGGCGGCCTGAAGCGGATTGGCAACAACCACAAGCCGAACATCGAACGCGCCAACTTCGCGGTGCTGCGCACCTCGGACATGCCGGCGATGCTGGTGGAAACTGCGTTCATCTCCAACCCGGACGAAGAGCGCCGCCTGATCGACCCGGCCTACCAGCGCAAGGTCGCCGGTGCAGTGCTGGACGGCGTGCATACGTTCTTCAGCCGCCAACCGCCGCCGGGGACGCTGTACGCTGCGCGCGCGCAGGCCGAGATCGACGCCGCAAGCACCGTGGCTGGCGGCAGCAAGTAATCCGGGTTCGCGGCGTTCCTGTTTCCCGGGCGCTGCGCCAACGGGCCGCTCACTTCCGGTAGAGCCCTGCCTGGCGGACGCTGCACACGGTGGATCTCGACTCTACCTGTCGCCGCTCCGCTATCATCGGGGCATGAAGTCCGCAGCCCATGTCGCCCCATGAACGCGCCCGATCCGCGTCCGATCCGGCCGTTGCCGGAAATCCTGATCAACCAGATTGCCGCCGGTGAGGTGGTCGAACGGCCCGCATCGGTGGTCAAGGAGCTGGTCGAAAACGCCATCGATGCCGGCGCCAGCCGCGTCGATATCGAACTGGAAGAAGGCGGTGTGCGCCTGATCCGCATCCGCGACAACGGCAGCGGCATTGCCGCAGAACAGTTGCCGCTGGCCGTCTCGCGGCACGCCACCAGCAAGATCGCCAACCTGGACGAGCTGGAAGCGGTGGCCACGCTGGGTTTCCGTGGTGAAGCGCTGCCGTCGATCGCCTCGGTCAGCCGTTTCACCCTGTCCTCGCGCCGTGCCCATGATGAGCACGGTTCGGCACTGCAGATCGAAGGCGGCAAGATCGGCGAGGTGACCCCTCGCGCGCATGCGCCGGGCACCACGGTGGAAGTGCGCGAGTTGTTCTACAACGTGCCGGCGCGGCGCAAGTTCCTGCGTGCCGAGCGCACCGAGCTGGGGCATATCGAGGAGTGGCTGCGCTCGCTGGCGCTGGCCCGTCCCGATGTCGAGCTGCGTGTCTCGCACAACGGCAAGGCCTCGCGCCGCTACAAGCCGGGTGACCTGTATTCGGACGTGCGTCTGGCCGAGACCCTGGGCGAAGACTTCGCCAGCCAGGCCGTGCGCGTGGATCACAGCAGTGCCGGCCTGCGCCTGCATGGCTGGATCGCGCAGCCGCATTATTCGCGTGCCAGCACCGATCAGCAGTACCTGTATGTCAACGGCCGTTCGGTGCGTGACCGCAGTGTTGCCCACGCGGTGAAGATGGCCTACGGCGACGTGCTGTATCACGGTCGGCAGCCAGCCTATGTGTTGTTCCTGGAACTGGACCCGACGCGCGTCGATGTGAACGTGCACCCGGCCAAGCATGAGGTGCGCTTCCGTGACTCGCGGCTGGTGCATGACTTCGTCTACCGCACTTTGAAGGATGCGCTGGCCGACACCCGCGCCGGCATGAGCGCGCAGGAGATCGGTGCGGGGGCGGTGCATCCGGCCGAGGGCGGCAGCGCATCTGCGATGCCGGGGGCCACCGCCTCCAGCTTCGGCTACGTGCGCGGTCCGGCACCCGGTGCGGGGCAGGGCGGCGGCGGAGGATTTTCCGGTTGGCGACCCCAGCAGCCGCTGGGCCTGCAGGTTGCCGATGCACCCGCGGCCTATGCTGCGCTGTATGCATCGCCAGCCGGTGCCGAGCGCGGTGCGGCACTGCCGCCGATGCCGATGGAGAATGGACTGCCGGTCACCAGCGCAGACGCCGGGGTGCCGCCGCTGGGCTATGCCGTTGCCCAGCTGCATGGTATCTACATTCTGGCCGAGAACGCCGAAGGCCTGATCGTGGTCGACATGCATGCGGCGCACGAACGCATCGGCTACGAGCGGTTGAAGAATGCGCACGATGGCATCGGCCTGCAGTCGCAGCCGTTGCTGGTGCCGATCACCCTGGCAGTGGGCGAGCGCGAGGCTGACACCGCTGAGGTGGAGGCCGATACGCTGGCCGCCCTCGGGTTCGAGATCACCCGCGCCGGACCGGGCGCATTGCACGTGCGCAGCATCCCGGCGCTGCTGGCCCATGCCGAGCCCGAAGGTCTGCTGCGCGACGTGCTGACCGACCTGCGTGAGCATGGCCAGAGCCGGCGCATCGCCACGGCGCGCGATGAGCTGCTGTCGACCATGGCCTGCCATGGCGCCGTGCGTGCGAACCGGCGCCTGACCGTGCCGGAAATGAACGCGCTGCTGCGCGACATGGAAATCACCGAGCGGTCCGGCCAGTGCAACCACGGCCGGCCGACCTGGGCCCGTTTTTCGCTGGCGGAGATCGACCGCTGGTTCCTGCGCGGACGTTGAGGGGAGCACCGATGCGACTTTGGGGAATGGGCGGCCTGATGGCGGTCCTGTTGTTGGCGGCCTGCAGCCCGGCACCGACGCCGGCGCCAGCCGTCGTTGAGGATCCGGCATTCGCTGCGCAGCAACAGCAATGGCGGGTACTGCGCTACCAGGACTTGACCCGGGCCGATGGGTGGACCGCATTGGTCGGCCTGCACTGGTTGCAGAACCGGTCGCACTTTGTCGGCAGTGGCGCCACCAGCGGCATTCGCCTGGCGGTGGGGCCGGCCAGGCTGGGGCTGCTGCGCCGTGAAGGCGACCAATGGTGGTTCACGCCGGAATCCGGCGCCGATGTCACCCTCGATGGACAGCCTGTGCGTGGGCGTGTCCGCATGGATACCGACAAGGATCCGCAGCCGACCCTGCTGGCCTTCGATGGCGGCAAGGGCCAGCTCAGCCTGATCCGTCGCGGCCCGCGCGATGCGCTGCGGGTGAAGCACGCCGATGCACCCGCGCGCCGCGATTTCGCCGGCCTGCAGTACTGGCCCGGTGGTCCGCAGTGGCAGGTGCAGGCACGCTTCATCGCCCATCCGCCAGGCAAGACCCTGCCGATCGTGGACATCACCGGCCTGACTACCGAGATGCCCAATGCCGGCGCCGTGGAATTCGATCGCGACGGCCGCAGCTGGCGGCTGGAAGCGATCGGCGAGCCGGGGCAGCCGCTGTTCCTGATCTTCGCCGACCGTACCAGTGGCCACGGCAGCTATCCTGCTGGCCGCTATCTGGATACCGATGCGCCGACGGCCGACGGCCACGTGACGATCGACTTCAACCACGCCCACAACCCACCGTGCGCGTTCACCGCTTATGCGACCTGCCCGTTGGCGCCGCCGGAAAACCGCTTGGATCTGCGCGTGGAAGCGGGTGAGAAGGCGTATCACCTGCCTGAAGGAGAGGGCTGAACATGTTGATGAAACTGTTGTTGCGCAGTGCTGTGTTTCTCGTTGCCTGCGCCGCCGGCCCGTTGGCCATCGCGCGCGATGCGCCGGCCGAACCCGCGGCTGGCAAGCCGCCGGTGCCGCTGCTGTGGAAGGTCAGCGGACAGGGAGATGCACGCCTGTACCTGCTGGGCTCCTTCCATCTGTTGAAGCCGCAGGACTATCCGCTGTCGACCGATGTCGAGCAGGCATTCGAAGCCTCGCAGCGCGTGCTGTTCGAGGTGACGCCAGAGGAGCTGCAGTCGCCGCAGATGGCCAGCCAGATGGTGCAGGTCGCTGTCCGCAAGGATGGCAGTGAGCTGAAGCGTGACCTGGATGCGCCGACCTGGCAGAAGCTGCAGGCCTATGCGACGCAGAACAAACTGCCGTTGGCCCAGTTGCAGGGCATGAAAGCGTGGTTTGTCGGTTTGACCATCACCGTGGCGCAGATGCAGAAGCTGGGCCTGGACCCTGAGCTGGGGCTGGACCGTCATTTCATGCAGCGGGCGCAGAAGGCGGGCAAGAAGACCGCAGGCCTGGAAGACATGTCCAGCCAGATCAACCTGCTCGATGGCATGAGCGTGCAGGAGCAGCGGCAGATGCTGTCCGAGGCGCTGGACGAAGCAGGCAAGGGCGATGGCCAGGCGCAGATGCTGCATGAGGCCTGGCGTCGTGGCGATGATCGCCTGTTGTGGAACCGGATGGGCGTGGAGATGCGCCAGAAGTATCCGCAGCTTTACCAGCGCATCAATACCGACCGCAACGATGCGTGGGTGCCCAAGCTGCTGCCGTACCTGCAAGCCGGGCAGGGCGGCACGCTGGTGGTGGTGGGCGGCCTGCACCTGCTGGGCGGCGACGGCGTGGTCGAGAAGCTGCGCGCCAAGGGTTACAAGGTCGAGCGGGTGTGCTCGGCATGCAAGGCGAAACGTCCGTAGATCCACGCCACGCGTGGAGGCGTTGAAAACAAAACGGCGCGCCCATGGCGCGCCGTTTCCGTATCAGTCGGGGCGGTCGCCTCAGCGGCGGGTCTTGCCGCCGGTACCCGTGCCGCCGGTCGGTTCGTTCGGCTTGCCGGCCGTGCCGGTACCGGTGCCGCCGCCAGTGCCCGTTCCGGTGCCACCGGGACGCGGACCACCAAAACCACTGCCCATGTTGCGCTGGAATTCCTGCCACAGCTCCAGATTGCGCTCGGTCAGCTGGTTCATCATCGCCCACGGCGTCTGCCCCAGCAGGTTGCCCATCTGCTGGCGGAACTGCTGCTGCTGGTCGAGGAACACCTGCATGCTGCGCTCCAGGTAGTTGCCCATGAAGCCCTGCAGGGAATCGCCGTAGAAGCGGATCAGCTGGCTCAGCAGCTGGGTGGAGAGCATCGGTTCACCGTCCTGCTCCTGGTCGGCGATGATCTGCAGCAGGACCGATCGGGTCAGGTCGTCGCCGCTCTTGGCGTCGCGGACTTCGAAGTCTTCGCCGTCGAGGATCAGCTGGCGCACGTCCTCGATGGTGATGTAGCTGGAGATCTCGGTGTCGTACAGACGGCGGTTCGGATACTTCTTGATGATGCGGGTCGCAGCCATGAAGCGGTACTCGTCACAGTAGACGCGCAGCATGGCGCAGTGCAGCAGCCGTTGCAACCGCCCCAGCCCCCGCCAGGCTTGGCTTTCCGTCGCCGGAATGTTGCGCAGCAAGGCTTTGCGTGCTGCGCAGCATGACCAACGGCAGGGTGCAGCACGAAGGCGCCTCCGGCCTTGGCGGCGTTTACCAGCCCATGTGGTGGCCGCCGTTGATGTCCAGGTTGCTGCCGGTGATCCACGAGGCCTCTTCGGCCACCAGGAAGGACACGCCATAGGCGATTTCTTCCGGCTTGCCCAGGCGCCCGGTCGGGATGTCGGCGATGATCTTGGCGCGCACTTCCTCGGGCACCGCCATCACCATGTCGGTGGCCACATAGCCGGGCGAGATGGTGTTCACGGTGATGCCGAAGCCTGCATTCTCGCGCGCCAGCGAGATGGTGAAGCCGTGCATGCCGGCCTTGGCGGCGGCGTAGTTGGCCTGGCCGTACTGGCCCTTCAGGCCGTTGATCGAGCTGATCTGGATGACCCGGCCCCAGCCGCGTCGGCGCATGCCTTCAATGACCGGGCGGGTGACGTTGAACACCGAATTGAGGTTGGTGTTGATCACATCGTGCCACTGCTCCGCGCGCATGCGGTGGAAGGTGGTGTCGCGGGTGATACCGGCGTTGTTGACCAGGATCTCGACCGGGCCCAGTCCGGCTTCGACCGCGCGGATCAGGGCTTCGGCGCTGGCGGAGTCGGAGACATCGCCCGGGAAGATCGACACCTGGTAGCCGCGTTCGCTCATCTTCTGCTGCCAAGCGCGGGCCTTGGCCTCATCGCGGTAGTTGGTGGCGACGCGGTGGCCCTGGTCGGCCAGGCGTTGGCAGATGGCGGTACCGATGCCGCCGGTTCCGCCGGTGACCAGTGCGACGCGAGATGTCATGGAAAGCTGTCCGGATATCAGGTGGGGGAGGGATGATTCTGCAACATCGGCGCGGAAAGTGCGCCCGCCGGCAGCAGGATGTCCGCGCGCGGCAGCAGGCTGGGGTCGAAGCTGCGCTGGGCGGCGGCCAACAGGGCATCGCGATCGTCGGTACCTTCCAGTGCGGTGCTCGGCTGGCCCAGCAGTTCCCACAACCGGCGCAGCGCCGGTACCGGCTCGCGGGCCTCCACCGGCAGCGCGGCCAGTGATTTGGACAGTTTGTGGCCCGCTGCATCCAGCAGCAGCGGCAGGTGCCAGTAACGCGGTGTCGGCAGGCCCAGCGCCCGCTGCAGCAGGATCTGGCGGGCAGTGGAATCGAGCAGGTCGGCGCCACGCACGACCTCGTTCACGCCCTGCGCGGCATCGTCGACCACCACTGCCAGCTGGTAGGCCCAGCAGCCATCGGCGCGGCGCAGGACGAAGTCGCCGACCTCGGCATGGACATCCTGTTGTTGCCGGCCGCGCAGGCCATCCTCGAAATGCACCAAGCTGCCCGCAGGCACGCGGAAGCGGACGGCCGGGTCCGCTCGTGGCTGCCGTGCAACGCACTGGTGGTGCAGGCCGCCGTTGGCGGCCAGGTCGCTGCGGCTGCAGTGGCAGACAAACGCATGGCCATCGGCCAGCAGGCGGTCCAGCGCAGCCTGGTAGGCGTCGCCGCGCGCGCTCTGCCAGATCACCGGCCCGTCATGGGCCAGGCCGAACGCGGCCAGGGTCTGCAGTTGCGCCTGTGCTGCACCGGCAACCGTGCGGGGTGGGTCTACGTCTTCGATGCGCAACCGCCACAGGCCGCCATGGTGGCGCGCGAGCAGCCAGCTGCCGAAGGCGGCGAGCAGGGAGCCGGGATGCAGCAGGCCGGTGGGCGAGGGCGCGAAACGGCCGCAGGGAAGGTTGGAGGTCATGCAGGCTGAATCGTCGGTCAGGTTGGCGCTTGAATTCAAGCTGACCGCACCGCAAATTGACGGATATCGACCCCTTCCGAGCCGGAATTTCCCATGTTCACCCGTATTGCCCTCTTTCTAGCGACCAACCTCGCGGTGCTGATCCTCGCGAGCATCGTGATGTCAATCCTGGGCGTGGACTCCCGTTCGATGAGTGGCCTGCTGGTCATGGCCGCGATCTTTGGTTTCGGTGGCTCGCTCATCTCGCTGCTGCTGTCCAAGTGGATGGCCAAGCGCTCCACCGGTGCGGTGGTGATCACCGAGCCGCGCAACCCGACCGAGCGCTGGCTGCTGGCCACCGTCGAGCGACAGGCCAAGGCAGCCGGTATCGGCATGCCGGAAGTGGCCGTGTATGACGGCCCCGAGATCAATGCCTTCGCTACCGGCGCCAACCGCAACAACGCATTGGTGGCGGTGTCCACCGGCCTGCTGCACAACATGAGCGAGGACGAAGCCGAAGCCGTGCTCGGCCACGAGATCGCCCACGTCGCCAACGGTGACATGATCACCATGGCGCTGCTGCAGGGCGTGCTGAACACCTTCGTGATCGTGCTGGCCCGCGTGGTCGGCGGCGTGATCGACAGCGCGTTGTCGGGCAACCGCGAAGGCGGTGGTCGTGGCTTCGCCTACTTCATCATCGTGTTCGTGCTGGAGATGGTGTTCGGACTGTTCGCGACGATGATCTCGATGTGGTTCTCGCGCCATCGCGAGTTCCGCGCCGATGCCGGCGGTGCATCGCTGGCGGGCCGTCAGAAGATGATCTCGGCGCTGGAGCGACTGCAGCTCAACCACGGCCAGAGCACCTTGCCGACGCAGATTGCCGCGTTCGGTATTGCCGGCTCGACCGCGAAGAAGCTGTTCATGAGCCACCCGCCACTGGAAGAGCGCATTGCCGCGCTGCGGGCGTCAACCGCGGCGTAAGCTTCGGCTTCCGATGGAGATGCAGGAACGCCTGGCCTCGCGCCGGGCGTTTTTGTTTGCGGGGATGTATCGCTGGAGCCGGGCTCGCCCGGCGGCTCGTTTCCGCGACCGCGGAGGGGTGTCACTTTCTTTGCTCGTGCACCGCGCTGCAGGAGCAGCGTGGAACGGCGTAGCCGGCCCGCAGGGTGGCGCACAGGGATGTGCGCCATCAAGAAAGTAACCAAAGAAACACGCCGCCGGCCGCGAGCCGTCGTGCTTCGCACGTCGGTTCCCTGTGCTCCTCGGTCCGTCGAGGGACGGTGCGGGAACTCGCTGCGCTCAGACACCCGCACCTCTCCGCCCTCGCCGGACCTGCGGTGCTCGGCTCGCTCAAGGCGGACACAAGGTCAAATTCCACAGCTGCTCCCGGTTGATCCACGCCACGCGTGGATGCTGTTGCCGTTGATCTTGACCTTCCAGTCCGCCTTGAGCGAGCCGAGCATCGCAGGGGAATCAGGGGCGAAGAGGCGCCGGTGTCTGAGCGCAGCGAGTTCGGCGCCGTCCCCTGATTCGCCGAGAAGCGCAGGGTACCGGCGCGTAGCGACGGCTCGTGGCTGGCGGAGCGTTTCTTTGGTTACTTTCTTGATGGCGCACATCCCTGTGCGCCACCCTGCGGGCCGGCTACGCCGTTCCACGCTGCTCCTGCAGCGCGGTGCACGAGCAAAGAAAGTGACACCCCTCCGCGGTCGCGGAAACGAATCTCCGTGCGCACAAACGAAAACGGCACCCTCGCAGGTGCCGTTTCAGTGAACCGCGTCGCGTGGGCGCTTAGAACTTCGCGTCGAACTCGGCAGCGTAGCCCGTGTTGACCAGCACCTTCTGCAGCGACTCGGCCACCTTCAGGTTGCCGGCCACGATCTGCTGGGTGTCCGGGCCACGGTTGTCCATGCGTGCCGGGGTCGCGCCCTTGAAGTCGCAGACCTTGCCACCGGCTTCGCGCACAAGCAGTACACCGGCAGCGATGTCCCAGGCTTTCACGCCGGCTTCGAAGTAAGCGTCGGCGCGGCCACAGGCCACGTAGGCCAGGTCCAGCGCGGCCGAACCCGAGCGGCGGATGTCTTCGGCGTGCACCAGCAGGGCGTCCACCGACTTCAGCTGCGCGCTGGCGCGAGCACGCTCGCGCGGGGCGAAACCGGTGTGGATCATGGTGCCTTCCAGATCCTTGCGGTCGGCAACGCGGATGCGGCGGTCGTTGAGCACGGCGCCGGCGCCGCGGCTGGCAGTGAACAGCTCGTTGCGCAGCGGGTCGAAGATCACCGCGTCGGTCGGCTCGCCGTTCTCGACCAGGGCGATCGACACGCAGTAGTGCGGCACGCCGCGCAGGTAGTTGCTGGTGCCGTCCAGCGGGTCGATGACCCACATATGGCGACGCTCGCTCTGCACGCCACCTTCTTCACCGAAGATGCCGTACTCGGGGTAAGCGCGCTTGAGTTCCTTGACGATCACCTTTTCCGCGTCCGCATCGACTTCGCTGGCGTAGTCCATGCGGCCCTTCTGGACTACATTCAGTGCCTCGAGCTTGTTGATGTTGCGCAAGAGGACGTTGCCGGCGAGGCGGGCGGCCTTGACCATGACGGTTACGGCGGGTTTCTGCATGGCATGGGCTCCCGGAAGGGCAGAAGAGAAGGGCTGGCGGGGGAAAAGAGCGGGTCCGGCGCAGTGGCCGGCCGCACAGTTTACCATTGGTCTTCGTCCAGCTCGACATTTTCCCTGTTCATGTCCCAGTTTCCTGCCGCTACCCGCCTCCGATTCGTTCTGGTCGGGACCCAACACCCCGGCAACATGGGCGCCGCCGCCCGTGCCCTGAAGACCATGGGCCTGGCCCGCCTGGTGCTGGTAGCACCGGAAAAGCCGCTTGATGAAGAGGCCTTCCGGCGCTCGGCCGGCGCCGAGGACGTACTCGGCGACGCACCGGTGGTGGCCACCCTGGCCGATGCCGTGGCCGATTGCCGGTTCGTGCTGGGGTGCACCGCACGTGCGCGCCGGGTCCAGCTGGAGGAGTTCCTGCCGGCAGATGCCGCAGCCCGTGCAGTGGCCAAGGCCGGCGAAGGCGCCGAGGTGGCGCTGGTGTTCGGCCGCGAGCGTACCGGCCTGACCAACGAGGAGCTGCAGCTGTGCCATGCCGCCGTGCACATTCCGTCCGACCCGGAGTTCAGCTCGCTCAACCTGGCCGCCGCAGTGCAGGTGCTGGCCTATGAAGTGCGCATGCAGCTGCTGGGCGCTCAGCCGGTGGCCGGGACCGAGCCGGACAGTCGCGAGCAGACGGCCAGCCACGAGCAGATGGAGAGTTTCTTCGCCCAGTTGGGTGACACCCTGGACGAGATCGATTTCCACAAGGGACGCTCGCCCGATTCGGCGATGCGCAAGCTGCGCCGTCTGTTCCTGCGCAGCGAGCCGAGCGAGCAGGAAGTGCGTCTGCTGCGCGGCATCCTGGCCGATACCCAGCGCATGGCGCGTCTGGCGCAGAAGAACAGCAAGGACAGCTGACGACGGTCTCATTTTTTCGGGTAGTCTGTCCGGATACCCCGGGGGGATGATGCTTGTGTCGGGTCTGCGTAGGGCAATGCAGGGGGAACTGCTGAGCCTGGCCTTGGCCCTGCTGGCCGGGACGGCGCATGCTGCGCCGGGTTCGCCGTGGGGGCATTGGGCAGCGAAGAGAGGCGATTCGCGATGACGCAGGATCATGCGCTTGGCCGTGTGGACCGGGAGAGTGCCGGACCGGTGCTCGCGGTGTCCGGCCACGCGTCCGGCGTGCCATCGCGTGTCGTCTGTCTTCGACGGGTGCAGAGTGCGTTGCAGAAGGTGTTGGGGGCTTCCGGTTTCCGCCGCGTCGTTGCGCATGCGCAGCCGTGGTTGGATGAATTGAAACAAGGGTCGACGCGCGTGCGGATGGAAGTGGAATGAAGTTGCTCGGCTCCGGGATGCAGGCCCGATTCCTGCTTGCGATGGGCGGGGCGATGCTGGTGGTGGTGGCGATCCTGGCCGTGCTGCTGGGGCGGCAGGCGGCGATGCAGGGCGAGGTGAGGTCGCTCAGCAACGGCGTCATCCACGAACTGTTCGACCGCAGTGTGCGCAGTCGTGGCGAGGCCATGGTGCGCGAGCTGTCCGATGCGCTCGCCGGTCCGCTGCACAACAACGACGTGGACCAGGTCGGGGCCTTGGTGCGCAGCATTTCGCGGCAGCCGGTGGTGCGCTACGTACTGGTGTTCGACGACCGCGGGCGGCTGGTGCATGACGGCTCGGTCGGGGTGCCCGATGCTGGACGGCCGATGGCCGATCCGCTGGCTGCCGGGGCGGTTGCCGCGCAATCGCTGGTGGTGCAGCAGTCGCCCACGGTGCTCGACAACGCGATGCCGATCAGGACGGGCAATCGGCGCATCGGTGGTGTCCGCGTCGGCATGGCGCTGGATCAAGTGCTGCAGCGCGAGCAGGCGGCCAACGCGACCCTCGATGAGCGGCTGCAGCAGATGGGAAGCCGACATCTGGGCTGGCTGCTGCTGATGCTGGGCCTGCTGGTGGTGATCGGCGTGGTGGTGATCCTGTACGTGCAGCGCACGCTGGTGGCGCCCATCCGCGACCTGGCGGCAGCCGCCCGACGCATCGAAGCTGGCGACTATCAGGCGCCGCTGCGGGAAAACACTCGCGACGACGAGGTGGGTGAACTGGTGCGGGGCTTTGCCCGCATGCGTGATGCGATTGCCCGCCACGACCGCGAAGTGCGGCGCATGGCCTACACCGACGCGTTGACCGGCCTCACCAACCGGCTGGCGTTCCGCGAGGCGCTGGACCACCGGTTGATGGCCGCACGTGCGTCCAATCATCGGTTGGGGCTGCTGTTTGCGGATATCGATGATTTCAAGCGGGTCAATGACACGCTGGGCCATGAGGCCGGCGACGAGGCGTTGCTGCAGTTTGCCCAGCGCATCGGCCGTGCAGTGACCGAGGCCGGCGGCGATGACACCCTGCTGGCGCGGTTCGGCGGCGACGAATTCGTGATCCTGGTCGGAGATGGCGATGTCGCGGCCAATGCGCGGTTGCTGGCCGAAGTGCTGGTACGCGAGCTGGGCAAGCCGCTGGTGGTGCAGGGCAGGGAACTGTTCCTGGGTACCTCGATCGGTGTGACCCTGTTCCCCGACGACGCTGCGGACGCGACGACGCTGTTGAAGAATGGCGACATTGCGATGTACCAGGCAAAGATGGCGGGCAAGAACTGCTACCGCTACTACAGCCGGGCCATGGATCACGCTGTCGAGCGCCGCGTGCACATGGAGCAGGAGCTGCGCGGTGCCTGGGAGCGCGGCGAGCTGCGGCTGGCCTACCAGCCGATCTTCCGCATGCGCGACCGCCGCATGGTCGGTGTGGAAGTGCTGCTGCGCTGGCAGCACCCGACGCTGGGCACGATCCCGCCATCGGTGTTCATCGAGGTGGCCGAGCAGAGTGGCCTGATCGAGATCATCGGCCCGAAGGTATTGCGTGCCGCCTGCATGGAAGCGGTGCAGTGGCCGCGGGGCGTGGCCGGTGACGAGCTGTTCGTTTCGGTCAACGTGTCGCCACGGCAGTTGCGCGGCGGTGAGCTGCCAGCGTTGGTCGCGCAGTGCCTGCAGGAGTCGGGTCTACCGGCCTCGCGCCTGCACCTGGAGCTGACCGAGACGGCGGTGATCGGCGATGAGATGCTGGCCGCGCAGCTGCTGGACCGGCTGCACCGGGCGGGGGTGAAGGTGTGGCTGGACGACTTCGGTACCGGTTTCTCCGGTCTGAGCCACCTGCGGCAGGTGCCGGTGGACGGGGTCAAGATCGACAAGAGCTTCGTCGCCGACATGCAGCGCGACCCGGACGATCTGGCCCTGACCACAGCGATCATCGCCATGGCCCATGCACTGGGCATCACGGTGGTGGCCGAGGGTATCGAGCAGGAGGCGCAGTTCGAGCTGCTGGCCCAGCGTGGCTGCGACCTGGGCCAAGGCTATCGGTTGAGCCATCCGGTTACTGCCACCGAAGTGGTGCGGATGATCGAATCAGGCGCATGAGAGTAGATCCACGCCATGCGTGGATTCTGCTTGGCCGCAACTGCTCCATCCACGCATGGCGTGGATCTACTGTTACACCGGGCGCTTGCTCGGGTCGCCGGGCAGTTCGCGGACCAGCTTGGGCACCAGATAGCCGGACAGCCGCGCAGTAAGGCTGGCAATCAGGGCCTTGGCCTGGACATCATCCACTTCGAAATGGGCCACGCCCTCGACCCGATCCAGCTGGTGCAGGTAATAGGGCAGCACACCGGCGGCGAAGCTGCGCTCGCTCAGGTCCTGCAGCGCCTGCACGCTGTCGTTGACCCCACGCAGCAGCACCGCCTGGTTCAGCAGCTGGGCGCCGATGCCGCGCAGGCGGGCCATCGCGGTATCGACGCTGGCATCGAATTCATTGGCGTGGTTGGCGTGGACCACGATCGCCAGCGGCCAGGGCAGGCTGCCCAGCCAGGCCAGCAGCTCGTCATCGACCCGCTCGGGCAGCACGATCGGCAGGCGGGTATGGATGCGCAGCCGGCGGATATGCGCGATGCCGCGCAGTGCATCGGTCAGCTCGGCCAGCTTGTGGGTCGCCAGCGACAACGGGTCGCCGCCGGACAGGATCACCTCATCGATGTCCGGGTCTGCGGCGATGGCGTCCACCGCCTCCTGCCATCCCCCTTTGGCGGCGTTTTCGGCGCCATAGTCGAAATGCCGGCGGAAACAGTAGCGGCAGTTGATCGCGCAGCTGCCGGTGGCCACCAGCAGGGCGCGGCCGCGGTACTTCTGGATGACCCCGGTGGCCTTCTTTGCTGCACCGTCGCCCACCGCATCGAAGCTGAACCCGGGGGCGGGGCGCATCTCGGCGTCGATCGGCAGCACCTGCCGCAGCAGCGGATCGTGGGCATCGCCACGGCGCATGCGCGCGACGAAACCCTCCGGCACGCGCAGCGCGAACTGGGCGATGGCGGCCTCGGATACACCCAGTGCCGCGGCATCCAGATCCAGCCTGGCCAGCAGCGCCTGCGGGTCGCGCAGGGCCTGCCGCCACAGCTGCTGCCAGCGCGCGGGCGCGGCTGGCGACTGGGTCCGGGGGAAGGCGGAAAGCTGCATGGAGAGGGGGCCTGCGGTTATCATGGACACATAAACAGTTGCCCGCCGGGGTTCCGGTGGGCTTTCCATTCTATCCGGCTCGCCGCACGCGCGGCGGTTTCGCCATTTGAGGAGCTTGAGCATGGCCACTGCGGGCATGAACGATGTCAAGAACGGGATGAAGATCCTGGTCAACAATGAACCGGCCGTCATCTCCGAGACCGAGTTCATCAAGCCGGGCAAGGGCCAGGCCTTCACCCGCGTGCGCTATCGCTTCATCAAGTCGGGCCGCACGGTCGAAATGACCATGAAGGCGACCGACGACGTGGAAGTGGCCGATGTGGTCGATACCAACATGGACTACATGTACAGCGACGGCGAGTACTGGCATTTCATGGACCCGGAAACCTTCGAGCAGGTGCAGGCCGACAAGGCCGGCATGGGCGGCGCCGAGAAGTGGCTGAAGGGCGAAGAGTCCTGCATCGTCACCCTGTTCAATGGCTCCCCGATCTTCGTGCAGCCGCCGAACTTCGTCGAACTGAAGATCACCGAGACCGACCCGGGCGTCCGTGGCGATACCTCCGGCGGTGGCGGCAAGCCGGCCACCCTGGAAACCGGGGCCGTCGTGCGCGTGCCGCTGTTCGTCAACCAGGATGAAATCATCAAGGTAGACACCCGTTCGGGCGAGTACTCCTCGCGCGTCAAGTAATCCGGGTACGCGCCGGCGCATTCGCGCTGGCGCTCCCACGATCCGCCATGCGGATCGTGGGCCCCCGCTCACCAGCACCCACACCCCGCCGCTTCGCGGCCGCCCCTGACTCAGGGGCTTGCCTTCCAGAAGCTCAGCGGTAGCCGTTTGACCGGTGATCAGTCGCCAGGTCGGAGCCAAGGCTACGTACGGTCCTTCCCCCATAGCCAGTGAGCCCGCATGAGCGATAGCCCGCACCTCCCCGAAGCCTGCGATCTGCTGATCGAAGCCGGTTACGTGGTCCCGATCGAGCCGCATGCGGTGGTGCTTGAAGACCATGCCGTCGCCGTGCGTGGCAGCGAGATCGTGGCCATCCTGCCGCGTACCGAAGCGCGTGCGCGTTTCCGTGCCACCCAGGTTGTCAGCCGCCCCGACGCGGCGTTGATGCCGGGTCTGGTCAATGCGCATACGCACAACCCGATGACCCTGCTGCGCGGCGTCGCCGACGACCTGCCGCTGATGACCTGGCTGCAGCAGCACATCTGGCCGGTGGAAGCGGCGGTGATCGGCCCCGAATTCGTGGCTGATGGCACCACCCTTGCCATCGCCGAGATGCTGCGTGGCGGCACCACCTGCGCCAACGAGAATTATTTCTTCGGTGACGTGCAGGCCGCCGTCTACAAGAAGCACGGTTTCCGCGCGCTGGTCGGCGCGGTGATCATCGATTTCCCCACTGCCTGGGCCAAGACCGATGACGAGTACTTCGCCAAGGCCGGTGAGCTGCACGACCAGTGGCGCACCGATCCGCTGATCGGCACCGCGTTCGCCCCGCATGCGCCGTATACGGTCAACGATGCCAATTTCGAGCGCGTGCGGATGCTGTCCGACCAGCTGGACATGCAGGTGCATCTGCATACCCATGAAACCGCACAGGAAATCACCGATTCGATCAAGCTGCACGGCCAGCGTCCGCTGGCGCGGCTGGATCGCCTCGGCCTGGTCAACGACCGCCTGATCGCGGTGCACATGACCCAGCTGACCGAAGCCGAGATCCACCTGTGCGCCGAGCGTGGCGTCAGCGTGGTGCATTGCCCGGAATCGAACCTGAAACTGGCCTCCGGTTTCTGCCCGGCCTGCGCCCTGCAGCGCGCCGGCGTGAACCTGGCCATCGGTACCGACGGCTGCGCCAGCAACAACGATCTGGACATGTTCAGCGAGAACCGCACCGCGGCGATCCTGGCCAAGGCCGTGGCCGACGATGCCACCGCGCTGGACGCGGCGACCACGTTGCGTGCGTCTACGCTGGGTGGCGCCCGCGCACTGGGCTTCGGCGAACGCATCGGCTCGATCGAGGTCGGCAAACAGGCCGATCTGGTCTGCGTCGACCTGTCCGCGCTGGAGACCCAGCCGCTGCACAACGTGCTGTCGCAGCTGGTGTACGCCACCGGCCGCCAGCAGGTCAGCGATGTCTGGATCGCCGGCAAGCCGAAGCTGGTGCAGCGTGAGCTGGTCGGCATGGACCTGCCGGGCATCATCGCCAACGCGCGCCAGTGGCGCGAGCGTATCCGTCATATCCGCGCCTGAGCACAGGCGCCGCAAGGACAACCGTCATGACAGCCCCCCACGCTTCTTCCAATTTCGATCAGGCCGAGCTGGACAAGTTCGCCGCGCTGGCCAACCGCTGGTGGGACGCCGATGGCCCGCAGAAGCCGCTGCACGCGCTGAATCCAGTGCGCCTGCAGTACGTTGCCGACCGCGCGCCGCTGCGTGGTGCGCGCGTGCTCGACATCGGTTGCGGTGGCGGGCTGCTGAGTGAAGCGCTGGCCCAGGCCGGTGCCGAGGTGACCGCCATCGACCTGGCGCCGGAGCTGGTCAAGGTCGCGCGCCTGCATGCACTGGAAAGTGGTGTCAGCGTCGACTACCGGGTACAGGCCGCCGAAGATCTCGCCGCCGAACAGCCGGGCAGCTTCGACGTGGTGACCTGCATGGAAATGCTGGAGCACGTTCCCGATCCGGGCGCGATCATCGAGGCCTGCAAGCGCCTGCTGAAGCCGGGCGGCCATCTGTTCCTGTCCACCATCAACCGCACCGCTGCGGCCTTTGCAGTGGCCATCGTCGGGGCCGAGTACGTGGCGCGGCTGCTGCCCAAGGGCACCCACCACTACCAGGAATTCATCAAGCCGGCCGAGCTGGCGCGCTGGTTGCGCGAGGCCGATCTGCAGCTGGCCGATGTCAGCGGCATGGCCTATGAGCCGTGGCGCAACCGCGCCCGCTTGAGCAGCCGCACCGACATCAACTACCTGGCCCACGCGGTCAAGGCACCGTGACCGCCGCAGCGTTCCCGCGTGCAGTGCTGTTCGACCTGGACGGCACGTTGCTCGACAGCGCGCCGGATTTCGTCGCCACCCTCGACGCGATGCTGGCCGAGCGCGGTCGCGCACCGATCGATCCGGCGCAGTTGCGGCCGGTTGTGTCCAAGGGCTCACGGGCGATGGTGTCGGCCGCGTTTCCAGAGCTGGACGCGGCAGAGCGCGATGCACTGATTCCCGAGTTCCTGCAGCGCTACGAAGCGTCGATCGGCCAGCACGCGGTGCTGTTCGACGGGGTTGTCGGCATGCTCGAGGCGCTGGACGCGGCCGGTACCGTGTGGGGCATCGTCACCAACAAGCCGGAATACCTGGCACAGCTGATCGTGCCGCAGCAGCAGTGGCAGCAACGCTGCGCCGTGCTGGTCGGCGGTGACACCCTGGCCGAGCGCAAACCGCATCCGTTGCCGCTGCTGCATGCCGCGCAGGCCATCGGTATTGCGCCGGGAGACTGCGTGTATGTCGGCGACGATGAGCGCGACATCATCGCCGCGCGTGCCGCCGGCATGCCGTCGGTGGCGGCGCTGTGGGGCTACCGCCTGCACAGCGATGATCCGTTGGCCTGGCAGGCCGATGTGCTGGTCGAGAACGCCGAGCTTCTGCAACTGGCCAGCCTCTGGCCGACCCGGCCGGCGACCCCGGCCCAGCCGTAAGGAACAACGTAGTGAGCAGTACCGCGCTGGACAGTTTCCTCGACAAGTGGCGCAGCCGTTGGCCGGAATGGTCGGTGGCTGAGCCGTTCGTGGCCGAACCACAGCGCCCTGTCGCGCTGGCGTGGTTCGCGCTGCTGCAGGAATTCGACGACATGCTCAACACCAGTGGCGACCCGCTGCCGGCAGATGCCAAGCTGGCCTGGTGGGGGGAGGAACTGCGCAGCTGGGCCGCGCAACGTTCGCGGCATCCGCTGGGGCGCGTGCTGGAGCCGGTGCGTGCGCCGTGGGTGCAGCTGGCTGAGGCCCTGCCGGATCTGGTCGAGGCGCGCACCGTAGCGCTGGACGCTGCCGGTGCCGAGCGCGCGCTGCGCAACTATGCCGAGGCAGTGGCTGCGGTTGAGGCGGTGGTGTTTGCCGACACGCCGCGCAAGGGCGCCGGTCATGCGGTGCTGCTGCAGACCCTGGCCCAGCGCCTGCAGGACGCTGGCGTGGCCGGCGTGCCGCGCAGCCTGCTGGACGAGGATGCCGGCAACGCTGCGCAGCGTTGGGCGCAGCAGCTGCTGAAAGGGTGGGGCACCCGTGTGCCCGGTCCGCGCGCGCGCCGCGTGTGGTCGAGCCTGGCGCGTGCACGCCTGGCGGCGCAGGCTGCCGGCAAGCCGGTCGAAGCGACGCCGGTACGCACGTTGCTGCGCGTGTGGTGGGCCGCGCGCGGCTGAACCATCACCGGGTAGTGCCGGCCGCTGGCCGGCAATCCGGGTAGGTTGCTGAACACCATGAGGTTGCCGGCCAGCGGCCGGCACTCCCGTTACTTCCGTTCCAGCACCAGCAGCGGGTCGATGCGGGTGTCGAACCAGTTCATGCCCCAGTGCAGATGCGGGCCGGTGGCACGGCCGGTCGCGCCGACGGCGGCAATCACCTGGCCCTGTTCGACGCGATCACCGACCTTCACGTCGATGCGCGACAGGTGCAGGAAATTCGAACTGACCCCGAAGCCGTGATCGAGCAGCAAGGTGCCGCCGGTCAGGTACAGATCCGGGCCGGCGAATGTCACCACACCGGAGGCCGGTGCTTTCACCGGAGTGCCGGTCGGTACCGCGATGTCCATGCCGGAGTGGCCGGCACCGGGCTGGCCGTTGTACACGCGGGCATTGCCGAAGCGGCCGCTGATGCGTCCCTGCACCGGCCAGATGAAGGTCTGGGTGAAATCGGTGCGGTTGTCGTCGCGCGCGCGCGCCGCGGTGACCTGCGCCTGTTCGCGCTTGATCCGCTCGGCGATGGCCGGCGGCGGATTGACCGTCTTCGGCGGCACGCCGTTCACCCGCTCGGTGGGCCAGTCGCGCGGGGTCACGGTGATGGCGGCCGTCTCGCTGCTGCCATCCGGTCGGCGGATCTGTACCTGCAGCGGTCCCTTCTCATCGCGACCGATGCCGAACACCACGCTGCCGTAGTTGCTCACTCGCAGATCGCGTCCTGCAAAGCGCACGCTGCTGCCGGCGGGAACCTTGCCGATCACCAGCGCGCCCTGCGACGCGCTGGCCGGAAACACCACGCGGCTGTCGATCAGGTCGCCGATGCCGTCCTGCGCTTGCGCCGCCGGTGCGGAGAACAGGGGCGCTGCCAGCAGCAGCGCCCCGAACATGAGTGCCGAACGCATCAGCGGTCGTAGGTCATGCGCTGGCCGGCGGGTTCGCCCACCAGCGAACTGCCATCCCACACCAGCTGGCCGTTGACCCAAGTGGAGGCGATGCGCGATCGGAACGTAGTGCCTTCGAACGGCGACCAGCCGCACTTGGACAGCACGTCCTCGCGCTTGACCGTGAACGGCACGTCTTCCACCAGTACCAGGTCGGCGAAGTAGCCTTCGCGCAGGAAGCCACGCTCTTCCACGTCGAACAGCTGGGCGGGAGCATGGGCGAATTTCTGCACCACCTGCTCGCGGGTCAGCTTGCCTTCGTGCACGCGTTCCAGCGCGGCGACCAGCGCGTACTGCACCAGCGGCAGACCGGACGGCGCCTGCGCATAGGGCTTCTGCTTCTCTTCCCAGGTGTGCGGGGCGTGGTCGGTGGCCAGGACATCCAGCACGTCGTCAGCCAGCGCAGCGGTGATCGCCTCGCGATCGGCCACGTCCTTGATGGCCGGGTTGCACTTGATCAGGTTGCCCTTGGTCGCGTAGTCCGGGCGCGCGAAGTGCAGGAAGTGCACGCAGGTTTCGGCGGTGATCTGCTTGCGGCTGCCGTCGGCGCGGATCAGCGGGCCCTTCTCGAACAGCGCCAGTTCGTCGGCGGTGGAGATGTGCAGCACGTGCAGGCGGGTGCCGTGCTTGCGCGCCAGCGACATCGCCAGCCGCGTCGACTTGATGCAGGCTTCGCGCGAACGGATGTCCGGGTGCATCTCCGGAGTCAGCGCGTCGCCGTACTTTTCCTGGAAGGCCTTCAGGTTGGCATCGATCATCGGCGTGTCTTCGCAGTGCGTGATGATCGGGGTCGGGCACTCGCGGAAGATCGCGTCCAGGGTTTCCGGGTTGTCGACCAGCATGTTGCCGGTGGAGGCCCCCATGAACACCTTCACGCCCGGCGCCTTCTTCGGGTCGAGCGCGCGGATGGCGTCCAGGTTGTCGTTGCTGGCACCGTGGTAGAAACCGTAGTTGGCCCAGGCGCGGCCGCGCGCCAGCTCGTACTTGGCTTCAAGAATGGTCGAGTCGAGCGTCGGCGGGTTGGTGTTGGGCATGTCCATGAAGCTGGTCAGGCCACCGGCCACGGCAGCAGCCGACTCGCTGGCGATGTCGCCCTTGTGGGTCAGGCCCGGTTCGCGGAAGTGCACCTGATCGTCGATCATCCCGGGCAGCAGCCAGCGCCCGGCCGCATCCACCACCTGTTCGCCATCACGCGGGGTCAACCCTTTGCCGATCTGCGCGATGCGGTCGTTCTCAATGCGCAGGTCGCCTTCGAAGGTGCGGCCTTCGTTGACCAGGCGGGCGTTGGTGATGAGCGTGGAGGACATGTCAGTGTTTTCCTGTGCAACGGCAAGAAGGGGCGTTGGGAGATTCGGGCACTGGATCGAAGCCGCCGGGATGGAACGGATGGCAGCGGCCCAGCCGTCGCGCCGCCAGCCAGCTGCCGCGCAGCGGGCCGTGCCGGGAGATGGCGTCCATGGCGTATTCAGAGCAGCTCGGCACGAAACGGCAGCGAGGCCCCAGCAGCGGGCTGATGAAGCGCTTGTAGAAGCGCAGCAGGGCGATGAGCAGGCGCGAGATCACTCAGTCATCTTAAGCCAGTTGGCATGAAGGCCGCATTTGTGCAGGATGGGCCGTTGGTCGCATGTCGTAGATGGCCTGCGACCGCTATCGGCACCCCTCCAGGTGCCGGACAGGTTCCGTACCGCGCAAGGCGGTCCGTGTTCGTCGGACCGCGCCTTGGCCCCATTGACTCCTGGACTGAATGGAGCGGGCCCCCGAGGTTGCTGCTGCGGGTCGGGTAGGCTATAAAGGCCCGCTTTCCCGGGCCCCGGGGAATCCAAGGAAGAGCGTTTCGTGGCTGCTAAAAAAACTGCAAAGAAGGCCGTCAAGGCCGCCAAGAAAACCGCCAAGCCTGTTGTGAAGAAGTTGGCGGCCAAGCCCGTTGCCAAGAAGCCGGCCAGCAAGCCGGTGACCAAGGCGGCATCCTCACAACCGGCGGCCAGGAAGGCCACCGCAAAGAAAGCGCCGGCCACGTCCGGCAAGCCGGCAGTGGCGAAGAAGGCCGCTGCGCCGGTCAAGGCCAAACCTGTCGCTGCCAGCAAGAAGGCACCGGCGGTGAAGAAGGTTGCCAGCAAGGCTGCACCGGTGAAGAAGGCCGCTGCCAAGCCGGCACCGAAGAAGGCAGTAGCCAAGCCAGCGCCGAAGGCGGTGGTGAAGAAGGTTGCCGCCGCGCCTGCTGCGAAGCCGGCAGCAAAGAAGGTGGCGCCTGCCAAGCCGGCACCTGCTGCCAAGACTGCCAAGAATGTCGCCCCGCCGGCTGCCAAGCCGACGCCGGCCCCTGTAGTGAAGTCCGCACCGAAGCCAGCTGCGAAGCCGGCCCCGGCCAAGTCTGTCCCGGCCAAGACCGCGGCAGTGGCAGCAGCCAAACCGGCCCCCAAGCCGGCCCCGGCCGCCGCTTCTGCAGCATCGACCGCCCCGCAATCCAAGAATCCCGTGCCCGTTTCGAAATCGCCTGCTAAAACCGCCGTGAAATCCGATTCCGCTCCGAAGACCGTGACCCGCCCAGTGGGCAAGGTTGCCGTGGCCGTCGCCGCCCGTTCGGCGGCACCTGCGCCGCGCAGCAAGTACAAGGTCGTCGAATACAAGACCGACGAGGCCACTGGCCGCCCGATCCTCCCCGCAGGCTACAAGCCGGCCTCGGACGAGGAGTACATGAGCTCGCTGCAGCAGGAGTACTTCCGCCAGCGCCTGCAGAACTGGCGCGCCGATCTGGTGGAAGAGTCCAAGCAGACCATCGAGAACCTGCGTGAGGAAGTGCGTGACATCGGCGATGAAGCCGAGCGCGCGACCCGCGAGACCGAGAACTCGCTGGAACTGCGCACCCGTGACCGTTACCGCAAGCTGATCGGCAAGATCGACAGCACCCTCAAGCGCCTGGAAGCGGGCGACTACGGGTACTGCGTGGATACCGGTGAAGAAATCGGTCTGGAACGCCTCGAAGCGCGCCTGACCGCCGAGCGCACCATCGACGCCCAGGAACGTTGGGAGCACCTGCAGAAGCAGCAGGGCGACTGATTCCGGTTCGTTGTGATGTCATGCGAAAAGCCCGGCTTCGGCCGGGTTTTTTGTTGGGTTCGAGTTGGCTGTGTAGAGCGGCGCCTTGGTTGTTCCGTGAGCGAGCGGGCGGGTCACCCGGGCCAGGACACGCCGTAAACCCATCCCTGGGGGCTCGGTCGCGCCATCCATGGCGCGAACGGTCCTGGCCCGGGTGACCCGCCCGCTCCAGACAGTTCCCGAGTGCGGCCGCTGTAGAGCCGAGCCCATGCTCGGCTCAGGCCGAAGCCGGAGGCTGGAGGGTGGGGAAGAGCAAAAGTAATAGAGCAATAGCTAGAGCAGCCAAGCATGGCTTGGGTCTACCAGGGGCGACCATGCGTGCGCTCGCGGCTGATGGGTCCGCCTAGTAGCGAGCCGAGCACCGCATCGAGGGAGAGTGACGGGGCCAGTCGAACGACCGGCGCCGCCGACCGCGCTCTCGGCAGGGTCACTGCAGATCACGCAGATTCAATTTCCGCAGCGTCGGGTTCTTCCACGCGGTGATCCCGGCCACGCTCAGCACGGCGAACCCGCCCAGCACCACTGCTGGCACCAGCCCCAGCACCCTGGCCATCGTGCCGGCATAGAACGCGCCCAGTTCGTTGGACGAACTGATGAAGATGCCGTTGATCGACGATACCCGGCCGCGCATCTCTTCCGGCGTGGCCAGCTGCAGAATGGTGGAGCGGATCACCACCGACACGCCGTCGAAGGCGCCGTAGAACAGCAGGATCAACGCCGACAGCCAGAAGTGCTGGGACAGGCCGAAGCCGATCACGCACAGGCCGAAGCCGGCCACCGCGAACAGCAGTACGCGACCGGCATTGCGGTGCAGCGGGTGGCGCGCCAGCCACAGGCCGACGCACACCGACCCCAGCGCCGGGGCAGCGCGCAGGATGCCCAGGCCCTCCGGGCCGTGGTGCAGGATCTCGTGCAGGAACGCCGGCAGCATCGCCACCACGCCGCCCAGCAGTACCGAGAACATGTCCAGGGCCATGGCGCCGACCATGATCCGGTTGCCGATCACGAAGCGCGCGCCTTCGGCGATGCTCTTGAAGATCGGGGCGGCAGGGCCGGCATGCACCGGTTCTTCCACCTTCAGCGTGGCCAGGCAGCCCATCGCGACCAGCGCGAAGGCCGTGGCCACCGCATAGGACAGGCCTTTGCCGCCGAAACCGACCAGCACGCCACCCAGTGCCGGGCCGGCGATCATGCCGGTCTGGAACACCACGGCGCCAAGGCCGGCGCCACGGGCGAAATGTTCACGTGGCAACACGCGGGCGAACAGGGCGTTGTAGATCGGCGACAGGAAGGCGCGGACCATGCCGGTCAGGGCGATGGCTGCATAGATCGGCCACACGCCTTCAACCGGCAGCCAGCCCTTGGCGACGCTGGTCAGCACCAGCGCGGTGGCGACCAGTCCGGAACAGGCGACCATACCCAGCTTGCGGCGCGGCAGATGATCCACCAGATAACCGGCGAACGGGGCCACGCAGAAGAACGGCAGCACCTCGGCCAGGCCGATCAGGCCCAGCGAGAACGGATTGCGGGTGACTTCGTAGATGTGCCAACCGACGGTGACCGCGACCACCTGGTAGGACAGCATCGCGAAGATGCGGTACGCCAGCAGCCGGGCGAAACCGGGCCGGGACAGCAGGCCAAGCGCGGTGTCTTCGGCCGTGGCAGGGTCGCTCACGATGGATCGCGCTGCAGCTGGGCCTGCGCGGTTTCACGGATGAAGGCCAGCATCGCCGCCACGCCGTTGCTGCGGGTCGGCGACAGGTGGCGGGACAGGCCGATATCCTGGATATAGCTGGGTTCGGTGGCCAGGATCTCCTGCGCGGTACGCCCGGAGTACACCCGCAGCGCCAGGAAGATCAGACCGGAGACGATGGCCGAATCGCTGATGGCGTGGAAGCGCAGCGACTGCGCGTTGCCTTCCGGCACGATCCAGACCATCGACTGGCAACCGAGCAGGCGGTGCTCTTCGGTCTTCCATTCTTCCGGGAAGGCGGGCAGCTTGCGGCCGAGGTCGATCAGGTACTGGTAGCGCTCGGACCAGTCGCCGAAGAAACCGAATTCCTCGGCGATGGCCGTCTGTGCCTCGGCGGCGGTGGGTTCAAGTGGGAACGGGGAGTCGATCACAACAGTCTCTACAGTGGGGCGTGGCCGGTGGGGCCGGCCACGGGGCAGGGCAGGTCAGCCGCGCTTGCGCGACCAGCGCACGCCCTGCGGGGTGTCTTCCAGCACGATGCCTTCGGCGGCCAGCTGGTCGCGGATGGCGTCGGAACGGGCGAAGTCGCGCGCCTGCTTGGCTGCCGCACGTTCGTCGATCAAGCCCTGGATGCGCGCGTCGTCGTCGCTGTCGCCAGCGGCGTTGCCGAACCACTGCGCCGGGTCGGCCTGCAGCAGGCCGAGGGCGAGACCCGCGCCGAGCAGTTCGCTCTTCAGGCGTGCGCGTTCGCTGGGATCGGTGGCGCGGCGGGCTTCACCGGCGATACGGGCCACTTCGGCCAGCGCCTGCGGCGTATTGAGATCATCATCCAATGCCGCTTCGATGTCTGCCGGGATCACTGCCGTGGCGGTCACATCGGCCAGCTCGCGCAGGGTGCCGTACAGGCGGTCGAGGGTGCGGCCGGACTGTTCGATCAGCGCGTCGGACCAGTCCAGCGGCTGCCGATAGTGGGCCGACAGCAAGGCCAGGCGCAGTGCCTCGGGGGCGTGTTTACGCACCAGGTCGTGGACGCGCTCGATGTTGCCGATCGACTTGCTCATCTTGGCGCCGCCGAAGTTGAGCATGCCGTTGTGCAGCCAGAAGCGTGCGAACACCTTGCCGCCGTGCGCGCACTCGCTCTGCGCGATCTCGTTCTCGTGATGCGGGAACTGCAGATCGACGCCACCGGCATGGATGTCGATGGTCTCGCCCAGATGCGCGGCGGCCATCGCCGAGCATTCGATATGCCAGCCCGGGCGGCCGCGACCCCAGGGCGATTCCCAGCCGGGCAGGTCGTCGCCGGACGGCTTCCACAGTACGAAGTCGCCGGGCGCGCGCTTGTAGGGAGCAACCTCGACACGGGCGCCGGCCAGCATTTCGTCCGGATCGCGGCGCGACAGCTTGCCGTAGCCCTCGAAACTGCCGACGGCGAACAGCACATGGCCCTCGGCGGCGTAGGCATGCCCGTTGCTGACCAGCTGCTCGATCATGGTGATGATCTGCGCCATGTGCGCGGTCACTTCCGGCTCGATGTCCGGCGGCACCACGCCCAGCGCGGCCATGTCTTCACGGTAGGCGGCGGCGAAACGGTCGGTGATGGTGCTGATCGGCACCCCCTGCTCGCGCGCGGCGGTGTTGATCTTGTCGTCCACGTCGGTGATGTTGCGGGCGTAGCGCAGGGCACCGAAGCGCCGCCGCAGCAGGTCGGCCAGCACCCCGAACACCACCGGCCCACGGGCGTTGCCGATGTGCACGTAGTTGTAGACCGTCGGGCCGCACACATACAGGGTCGGACAGGCCGGGTCGAGCGGGGTGAACGGTTCGAGCTGGCGAGTCAGGTTGTTGTGCAGGCGCAGGGTCATGGGTCTGTGACTGGGGGACAAGCCAGTGATTTTAGAACGTGTCGGGGCCCTTTGGGGGGACCATTGCCACCGGTGGACGTCACCGGCGGCCGGGGTGGGGTGGGCAGGAACGACGCGGACGGGTAATGTTCAGCCCCTTGCGGTCACCACTGCCTACACTATTGCCGTGTCCCTGCTCCCATCGCCAATGAAAACCACCGCGTTGCTGACCCTGGCCTGCCTGTCGGCGCTGCCGGCCGTGGTCCAGGCCCAGGAGGCCGAGCCCCGCAACCGGGTGGTGATCGTGGAGAACGTGAAGTTCGACTACGCCCAGGTGCTCAACGTGGAGCCGGTGTTCCAGACCCTGCGCGCAACCCGTACCGAGGAACATTGCGAGCCGGTCTCGACCCGCACCCTGGCCCCGGTCAACGTCACCGGCGAAGAGCCGGTCGAGGACAAGGGTCGCATCGGCCGCCTGTGGGATTCGGTGCGCTCGATGTTCAAGCGCACCGATGAGGAGGTGCTGGAAGAGCTTCCGGCGGAAGCCCCCGCCCCGGCGCCGGCCAACACGGGCCCGATGCTGACCCGGGACTGTCGCATCGTGCCTGTCGGGCGCGAGTTCCGCCGCCCCATCGCCTATGACGTGGACTACGTCTACAAGGGCACCAAGTACCGTTCCCGGCTGCCGGAAGACCCCGGCAACCGGCTGAAGATCCGGGTTTCGATCACCCCCTGGGTGGGCCCCGAGCAGGCTGCCGCTGGCACCCCCTGATTCTGCGACGCCGGCCTCTTGCGCCGGCCCCGGCCGCATGTAAAGATTGCCGACCAATGAAGCTCACCGACTTCCAGCACGACAGCAGCGCCGCCCGCCAGGCCACTGGCATGACGTCGCGTGCCCGTCGACCGGAACCCCACATTCTCGCTGGGTAATCCGGAGCTTTCTGCTGTTCGTCCGAAAAAAACCCAGCCCGCCGGCTGGGTTTTTTCGTTTCCGCGTTCTGAAAGCTTCATCTGCAACCTTTTCGTATCACCTTGGTTCCCGGTTTTCCCTTCCACCTTCCACCGCGTCGACCACCGGCGCCGCTCATGCAAGGAATGATGATGTCCCCCAAGCACTTCCTGAACACCCAGGACTGGAGCCGCAGCGAACTTGACGCGCTGCTGACCCAGGCTGCGCTGTTCAAGCGCAACAAGCTCGGCGACCAGCTCAAGGGCAAGTCGATCGCGCTGGTGTTCTTCAATCCGTCCATGCGTACCCGCACCAGTTTCGAGCTGGGCGCATTCCAGCTCGGTGCCCACGCGGTGGTGCTGCAGCCGGGCAAGGATGCATGGCCGATCGAGTTCAACCTCGGCACCGTGATGGACGGCGATACCGAAGAGCACATCGCTGAAGTGGCCAAGGTGCTCGGCCGTTACTGCGACATCATCGCCGTGCGTGCGTTCCCGAAGTTCGTCGACTGGGCCTACGACCGCCAGGACGTCGTGCTCGAGAGTTTCGCCAGGTACTCGCCGGTGCCGGTGATCAACATGGAGACCATCACCCATCCGTGCCAGGAACTGGCGCACGTGATGGCGCTGCAGGAACATTTCGGTACCCAGGACCTGCGCGGCAAGAAGTACGTGCTGACCTGGACCTACCACCCCAAGCCGCTGAACACCGCGGTGGCCAACTCGGCGCTGACCATCGCCACCCGCATGGGCATGGACGTGACGCTGCTGTGCCCGACCGCCGACTACATCCTCGACGAGCGCTACATGGGCTGGGCCGAGCAGAACGTGGCCGAGAGCGGTGGTTCGCTGAAGATCAGCCATGACATCGACAGCGCCTATGCCGGTGCCGACGTGGTCTATGCCAAGAGCTGGGGCGCGCTGCCGTTCTTCGGTAACTGGGAACCGGAGAAGCCGATCCGCGATCAGTTCAAGCACTTCATCGTCGACGAACGGAAGATGGCGCTGACCAACAACGGTGTGTTCAGCCACTGCCTGCCGCTGCGCCGCAACGTGAAGGCGACTGACGGCGTGATGGATTCGCCGCAGTGCATCGCCATCAACGAAGCCGAGAATCGCCTGCATGTGCAGAAGGCGATCATGGCCGCCGTTGCCGGGCGCTGATTTCTCCATTCGAACATTTCCGCCGGGCATGGCCCGGCGCTACCAGGACATAACCCCCATGAGCAACAAAGACGTCGTTCTCGCCTTCTCCGGCGGCCTTGATACCAGCTTCTGCGTGCCGTACCTGCAGGAGCGCGGCTACAACGTGCATACCGTGTTCGCCGATACCGGCGGCGTGGATGACGAAGAGCGCGATTTCATCGAGAAGCGTGCTGCCGAGCTGGGTGTCACCAGCCACCAGACCGTCGATGGCGGTCCGGCCATCTGGTCCGGCTTCGTCAAGCCGTTCGTGTGGGCCGGTGAGGGCTACCAGGGCCAGTACCCGTTGCTGGTGTCGGACCGTTACCTGATCGTCGATGCCGCGCTCAAGCGCGCCGCCGAACTGGGCACCAACATCATCGCTCACGGCTGCACCGGCATGGGCAACGACCAGGTGCGTTTCGACCTGGCAGTGAAGGCCCTGGGTGACTACCAGATCATCGCGCCGATCCGCGAGATCCAGAAGGAACACACCCAGACCCGCGCCTACGAGCAGAAGTACCTGGAAGAGCGTGGCTTCGGCGTGCGCGCCAAGCAGCAGGCCTACACCATCAACGAGAACCTGCTGGGCCTGACCATGTCCGGCGGCGAGATCGATCGTTGGGAAGCACCGGGCGAGGGCGCCCGTGGCTGGTGTGCACCGCGCAGCGAATGGCCGGAAGCACCGCTGACCGTCACCCTGAAGTTTGTCGAAGGCGAAGCCGTCGAGCTCAACGGCAAGGCACTGCCGGGCGAGCAGATCCTGGCCCAGCTCAACAAGCTGTTCGCCCCCTATGGCGTCGGCCGTGGCGTGTACACCGGCGACACCGTGATCGGCCTGAAGGGCCGCATCGTGTTCGAAGCCCCGGGGCTGGTCTCGCTGCTGGCCGCGCACCGCGCGCTGGAAGATGCGGTGCTGACCAAGCAGCAGAACCGCTTCAAGCCGGACGTGGCGCGCAAGTGGGTGGAGCTGGTGTACGAAGGCTTCTACCACGACCCGCTGAAGACCGACATCGAGGCGTTCCTGAAGTCGTCCCAGGCCAAGGTCAACGGCGAAGTGGTGCTGGAAACCCGTGGTGGTCGTGTCGACGCCGTTGCGGTGAAGTCGCCGCACCTGCTCAACACCAAGGGCGCCACCTATGCGCAGTCGGCCGACTGGGGCGTGGAAGAAGCCGAAGGCTTCATCAAGCTGTTCGGCATGAGCTCCACGCTGTACGCGCAGGTGAATCGCTGATCGATTGATCGACGTGTCCGGCGGGTGCGCGCTGCCCGCCGGGCGTTGAACTGGACCGAGACCATGAACCTGCACGTCTGCACCGATAAACAGCGGCTCGATGTCGCGCTGATTCACCAGTATCTGTCGACCCAAGCCTATTGGAGCGAAGGGATTCCACGGGAAACGGTGCAGCGGGCGATCGACGGCTCGCTGTGCGTCGGCGGCTATCTGGACGATGGCAGCCAGGTGGCCTTTGCCCGGGTGATCACCGATGGTGCGACCTTCGGCTACCTGGCCGATGTGTTCGTGTTGCCCGACCACCGCGGGCGCGGCTACAGCACGGCGTTGATCGAGGCGCTGCTGGCGCAGCCGGCGCTGCAGGGCCTGCGCCGTTTCATGCTTGCCACCCGCGACGCGCATGGTCTCTACGCGCGTTTCGGGTTCGCTGCTCCGGCGCGCCCGGAGCTGCTGATGGAAATAGCGCGACCCACGATCTACCAGGATGCGGCCGTTGCCGCAGTGAAGGACTGACCCCGCATGCTCGAGAACACCCTTACCCACCTGCAGGCGCTGGTGTCCTTCGACACGCGCAATCCGCCGCGTGCGATCACCACCGGTGGCATCTTCGACTACCTGCGCGACAACCTGCCCGGGTTCAATGTGGAGGTGATCGACCATGGTGCCGGCGCGGTCAGCCTGTACGCCGTTCGCGGTACGCCGAAGTACCTGTTCAACGTGCATCTGGACACCGTGCCGGACTCGCCGCACTGGAGTGCCGATCCGCACGTGATGCGTCGCCTGGACGACCGCGTGGTCGGCCTCGGTGTGTGTGACATCAAAGGCGCGGCCGCTGCGCTGGTCGCTGCGGCCAATGCCAGTGATGGCGACGCGGCGTTCCTGTTCTCCAGCGATGAAGAAGCCAACGATCCGCGCTGTATCGCGGCGTTCCTGGCCCGAGGCATTGCGTACGAAGCGGTGCTGGTGGCCGAACCGACCATGAGTGAAGCGGTGCTCGCGCATCGTGGCATCAGCTCGGTGCTGATGCAGTTCGCCGGCCGCGCCGGCCATGCGTCGGGCAAGCAGGATGCCGCCGCAAGTGCGCTGCACCAGGCGATGCGCTGGGGCAACCGCGCGCTGGACCACGTCGAATCGCTGGCCTCGGCACGCTTCGGTGGATTGACCGGCCTGCGCTTCAACATCGGGCGCGTTGAAGGTGGCATCAAGGCCAACATGATCGCGCCGGCGGCGGAAGTACGTTTTGGCTTCCGGCCGCTGCCGTCGATGGATATCGATGCGCTGCTGGCGACCTTTGCCGGCTTCGCCGAACCGGAAGCGGCGGTGTTCACCGAAACCTTCCGTGGCCCGAGCCTGCCGGCAGGCGATATCGCCGAAGCCGAGAACCGCCGCCTGCTGGCGCGCGACGTGGCCGACGCGCTGGACCTGCCGATCGGCAACGCGGTGGACTTCTGGACCGAGGCGTCCCTTTTCTCGGCCGCTGGCTACACCACGATGGTGTTCGGCCCGGGCGACATCGCCCAGGCCCACACCGCCGACGAGTTCGTGACGCTGGAGCAGCTGCAGCGCTACACCGACGCCGTACACCGGATCATCGCCGCCGGCGCCTGATCGACCCAAAACGCCGCTGCGCTTCTGCGCTGCGGAACTGCAACGCGGCGACCGCCGCCTGTGACGAAACCGAAATGTCTCCTGCCCTCCAGCCCCACCGCCAGACCCGCCAGACCATCGTGCGCCTGCTTTCGAGCATGGCCAGCGCGAAGGAGATCAGCCAGTACCTCAAGCGCTTTTCGCAGCTGGACGCCAAGCGCTTCGCCGTGGTCAAGGTCGGCGGCGCGGTGTTGCGCGACGATCTCGATGCGCTGACCTCCTCGTTGTCGTTCCTGCAGGAAGTCGGCCTGACCCCGATCGTGCTGCACGGCGCCGGCCCGCAGCTGGACGCGGAGCTGTCGGCCGCCGGTATTGAAAAGCAGACGGTCAACGGCCTGCGGGTGACGTCGCCGGAAGCGCTGGCGATCGTGCGCCGCGTGTTCCAGCAATCCAACCTGCGCCTGGTCGAAGCCCTGCAGCAGAACGGCGCGCGCGCCACCTCCATCACCGGTGGTGTGTTCGAGGCGGAGTACCTGGGCCTGGATACCTACGGCCTGGTCGGCGAGGTGAAGAAGGTCAACCTGGCACCGATCGAAGCCAGCCTGCGCGCAGGCTCGATTCCGGTCATCACCAGCCTCGGCGAAACCGCCGGTGGGCAGATCCTCAACGTCAATGCCGACTTCGCCGCCAACGAACTGGTGCAGGAACTGCAGCCGTACAAGATCATCTTCCTGACCGGCACCGGCGGTCTGCTGGACGAAGAGGGCAGCGTGATCGATTCGATCAACCTGTCCACCGAGTACGACCACCTGATCGCACAACCGTGGATCCACGGTGGCATGAAGGTGAAGATCGAACAGATCAAGTCCCTGCTGGACCGGTTGCCGCTGGAGTCGTCGGTGTCGATCACCCGGCCCGCCGACCTGGCCAAGGAGCTGTTCACCCACAAGGGCTCGGGAACGCTGGTGCGCAAGGGCGAGAAGGTACTGCGTGCAACCGCCTGGAGCGAGCTGGACCTGCCGCGCCTGAAGGGCCTGATCGAATCCAGTTTCGGCCGCACCCTGGTGCCGGACTATTTCGAGAAGACCACGCTGCTGCGCGCCTATGTCAGCGAGAACTACCGCACGGCGGTGATCCTCACCGATGAGGCCGAGGGCGTGTACCTGGACAAGTTCGCCGTGCTCGACGATGCGCAGGGTGAAGGCCTGGGTCGTGCCGTCTGGAACGTGATGCTGGAAGAGACCCCGCAGCTGTTCTGGCGCTCGCGCAACGGCAACCCGATCAACCATTTCTACTACGCCGAATCCGATGGCTGCTATAAGCAGGGCCACTGGAAGGTGTTCTGGTACGGTGCCGATGGCATCGACCGGATCAGGACGTATGTCGATCATTGCGCCGTGCGTGCACCGAGCCTGGAGGGCTGAGCGCGATGAACCACGCAGACTGGACCAAAGTACCCACGTTGACCGGCACGCATGCGCGGCTGGAACCGCTGCAGATGAGCCATATCGATGGCCTGCGCGGTGCGTTGGGCGACGGCGCGCTGTCCCGGCTCTGGTACACCCAGGTGCCCGATGCGAAGACCATGACCGGCTATGTGCAGGCCGCGCTGCAGGTGCAGGCCGAGGGCAAGGTGCTGCCGTTCGTGGTGTTTGATGCCAACGACCAGATCGTCGGCACTACCCGCTACTACGACCTGCAGTCGGACGTGCCGCGGCTCAGCATCGGCTACACCTGGTATGGCGAGTCGGTGCAGCGCACCGGGGTCAACACTGAAACCAAGCTGATGCTGCTCAGCCATGCCTTCGAGCGGCTGGAATGCCTGAGCGTGGTGTTTGAAACCAGCTGGTTCAACTTCACTTCACGCACCGCGATCGCACGCCTGGGCGCCAAGCAGGATGGCGTGCTGCGCAATCACCGTCGCCATCCCGACGGCACGCCGCGCGACACCGTCATCTTCTCCATCATCGACGCGGAATGGCAGGGCGTGAAACGCCATCTGCAGCACCGCCTCGACTCGCACGCATGAGCACGCACGCATGAGCACTTCCTCCTCGTTCACCGTCGGCATCGTCGGCGCCCGCGGCCATACCGGCGCCGAGCTGATCCGGCTGGTGGCCGCGCATCCGAACCTGCAGCTGGGCTTTGTGTCGTCGCGCGAACTGGCCGGGCAGCGCGTGTCCGACCACTACCCGCAATGGCAGGGTGAACTGCAGTTCGAGAATCTAGACGCCGATGCCGTTGCCGCCAAGGGCGTGGATGCGGTGATCCTGGCCCTGCCCAACGGCCTGGCCGCTCCGTTCGTGGCTGCATTGGAAGCGGCGAAGCCGAACACGGTGATCGTCGACCTGTCGGCCGACTACCGTTTCGACACTGCTTGGTACTACGGCCTGCCCGAGCTTACCCGCAGCCGTTACAGCGGGCAGAAGCACATCAGCAACCCCGGCTGCTACGCCACCGCGATGCAGCTGGCGATCCATCCGCTGCGGGATCTGCTGGCAGGCCCGCCGCAGTGCTTCGGCGTGTCCGGCTACTCCGGTGCCGGCACCTCGCCGTCGGACAAGAACAACGTCGAGCTGCTGGCCGACAACCTGATGCCATACGCGCTGACCAACCACGTGCACGAGCGCGAGGTATCCGTGCAGCTCGGCGTAGCCGTCGAATTCATGCCGCACGTGGCGCCGCATTTCCGTGGCATCACTCTCACCGCCAACCTCTGGTTGAACCGTGTGCAGACCCGCGATCAGATCGTCGAGCGCTTCCAGCAGGCCTATGCCGGTGAAGCACTCATCGAGGTCGTGGACGAGGCGCCATGGGTGAGCCGCATTGCTGGCCGCCATGGCGCCCAGGTTGGCGGCTTCACGCTGGCCCCGGGTGGCAAGCGGGTGGTGGTGGTGGCGACCTTGGACAACCTGCTCAAGGGCGCGGCCACCCAGGCCATGCAGAACCTCAATCTCGCGCTGGGCATCGACGAACTTACGTCGATCCCGCACTGAAACCGCACAGGAGCCCCCATGGCAGACCTTCTTTGGCAGAAGCCAGGCGTCGCTGTCGATGCCCAGATCCAGACCTTCCTCGCCGGCGACGACGTGATCCTCGATCGCGAATTCTTCCTGCATGACATCGCCGCCAGCGCCGCGCACGCGCAGGGCCTGCAGCACATCGGCATCCTCAGCGCCGACGAATTGGCGGGGTTGCTGCGCGAGCTGGAGGTACTGGCGCAGGACTTCCGCGAAGGCCGGTTCGTGCTGGATACGCAATATGAAGATGGCCATTCGGCGATCGAGGCACGGTTGACCGAGCGCCTTGGCGACGCCGGCCGCAAGATCCATACCGGCCGCAGCCGCAACGACCAGATCCTGGTCGCCACCCGGTTGTGGTTGAAGGAGAAGCTGCAGCGCGTAGCGCAGGTCAGCGCCGAAGTGGCCAAGGTCGCGCTCGACCGTGCGCAGGCCGAACAGCACCTGCCGATTCCTGGTTACACCCACATCCAGCGTGCGGTGGTGTCCTCGGCCGGCATGTGGTGGGCCGGTTGGGCCGAGGCCTTCATCGACAACGCTGTGCGCGCGCGCGATACCCATGCGCTGATCGATGCCAATCCGCTTGGCACCGCCGCCGGTTACGGCGTGAATCTGCCGCTGGATCGCGAGCACACCACCGCTGCGCTCGGCTTCGCGCGCATGCAGATTTCGCCGATCTATGCGCAGCTGTCGCGTGGCAAGTTCGAACTGGCCGCACTGGAAGCGCTGGGTGGCGCGACCCTGGACCTGCGCCGCATTGCCTGGGACCTGTCGCTGTTCACCAGCGCCGAATTCGGTTTCGTCGCGCTGCCGGCGCAGTACACCACCGGCAGTTCGATCATGCCGAACAAGCGCAATCCGGACGTGATCGAACTGATGCGGGCGACCCATGCCAGCGTCGCCGCCGCACGTACCGAGATCGAGCAGCTGCTGTCGCTGCCGTCGGGCTACCACCGCGATCTGCAGTCGTCCAAGGGCGCGATCTTCCACGGCTTCGGTCGCGGGCTGGCCGCGCTGGAGCTGCTGCCGGCGCTGCTGGCCAACCTGGAATGGCGCGATGACAAGCTGCGTGCAGCGATCGATTCCGGCATGTACGCCACCGACGTAGCGGTGGAAGCTGCGGTCGCGGGCGTGCCGTTCCGCGAGGCCTACAAAGCCGCTGCCGCCGGTGCCGACAGTGCAGGGCAGGGGCGTACGCCGGAAGGCAGCCTGGCGGCCCGTGTATCGCCGGGCTCGGCGTCGGACCTGCGCCTGGATGAACTGCGCGCGCGCTGGCAGGCGCTGTCCTGATGGCCGCCACCGTCTACCTGGTGCTGGCGATGCGCCAGCCCGGCTTCACCGACGCCGTGGTGCAGCCGCACCGCGACTTCCTCGATGCGTTGCAGGCCGAAGGCAAGTTGCAGCTGACCGGCGGCTTTGCCGATGGCAGTGGCGGCGCCTATGTGCTGTGCAACGTCGACAGCCTTGCCCAGGCACAGGCCATCGTTGCCACCGATCCGCTGGTGACGATGCAGGCATCGACACTGAGCGTTTACGAATGGAATACCCGCTGAGGCGCCCCTGATGACCGTCCACGCCGCCACTGTTGCATCGCCGTTCCCCGAACAAGCGCTGCCGTCATGGCGGCGTGCCGTGCTCAAGGTCGGCAGCAGCCTGCTCGCGGCCGATGGTGGCGGCCTGTCGCCGCGTCATGCGCTGGGCCTGGCCCAGTTCGTCTCGGCCAATGTGCTGGCCGGGCGCGAGGTCGTCATCGTTTCCTCCGGTGCGGTCGCTGCCGGCCGCGCGATCCTGCCCAAGGCCGATGAACCCGGTGCGGCGATGGCGGCGCGGCAGGCATTGGCGGCACTGGGCCAGGCGCAGCTGATCGGTCTGTGGCAGCGCTTCTTCGAGCGCCCGGTGGCGCAGGTGCTGCTGACCCATGACGATCTGCGCAACCGCCGTCGCTACCTCAATGCGCGGGCCACCCTCAACGAGTTGTTGCGGCTGGGTGCGCTGCCGGTGGTCAACGAGAACGACACCGTGTCGGTGGACGAACTCAAGCTCGGTGACAACGACAACCTGGCCGCGACCGTGGCGGCGCTGGTCGATGCCGATGCACTGTTCATCGCCACCGACATCGATGGCCTCTACAGTGCCGACCCGCGCACGCATGCCCATGCACGGCCGCTGCACGACGTGCCCGAGTTGAATGATGCCGTGCTGGCGATGGCCGGTGGTGCCGGTTCAGTCGCCGGTACCGGCGGCATGCGCACCAAGCTGGAGGCCGCGGCCAAGGCCGGCCGTGTTGGCATCGAAACCTATCTGTTCAACGGCCGCAGCGGCGAGGTGGTGCGTGCGCTGGCGCAGGATCGACTGTTCGGTACCCGCATCCACGCTGCACGCAGTCGCGAGGCAGCCCGCAAGCACTGGCTGCGGCACGCACCGCTGGCCGAAGGCGCCATCCTGATCGACGCCGGTGCAGCGCAGGCGATGCGCGAGAAGGGCGCATCGCTGCTGCCCGGTGGCATCACCGGTGCCGATGGCGCGTTCCGCCGTGGTGACATGGTGCAGGTGTGCTGGAACACCGAAGCTGGCCGGGTCTGCGTGGCCCGTGGTGTCAGCCAGTACGCCGCCGATGACGTGCGTCGTATTGCTGGTCGCCACAGTCGCGATATCCAGACCGTGCTCGGCTACAACTACGGCGGGACCGTCGTCCATCGCGACGATCTGGTGCTGCCATGAACCCATTGCAGGATGTCCCGATGAGTGAGATCGAATCGCAGGCCCGTGCCTGCCGCGACGCGGCCCAGGTGGTTGCTGGCCTCGACAGTGATGCCCGCAGGGCGCTGCTGCAGGCGATGGCGCAGTCGTTGGAGGTCAATGCCGGGCAGATTCTTGCAGGCAATGCGCGCGACCTGGCTGCCGCCCGCGACAAGGGTGTGGGCAGCGCGATGCTCGACCGCCTGGCGCTGGACCCGGCGCGCCTGCTGGCGATGGCCGACGCCGTGCGTGAAGTGGCGGACCTGCCAGATCCGGTCGGGCAGGTGACCCGCGACGACGTGCGCCCGAACGGCATCCGCGTCCAGAAGGTGCGCGTGCCGCTGGGCGTGATCGCGATGATCTACGAAGCGCGCCCGAACGTCACCGCCGAAGCTGCCGCGCTGTGCCTGAAAGCGGGCAACGGCGTGATTCTGCGCGGAGGCTCGGAGGCGATCCATTCCAATACCGCCATCGCCCAGGCGTTGGCCGGAGCATTGAAGGCCAACGGCGTTCCCCCTGCCGCCGTGACGGTGCTGACCGACCTGCGCCGCGAAGCCATGCTGGAACTGCTGCAGCTGCATGAACTGATCGACCTGGCCATCCCGCGTGGTGGCGAAGGACTGATCCGCTTCGTTGCAGAACACGCACGAGTACCGGTGATCAAGCACTACAAGGGTGTCTGCCACCTGTTCGTGGACGCCACCGCCGACCTCGCAAAAGCAGTCGATCTGCTGGTGGATGGCAAGTGCAGTCGCCCGTCCGCGTGCAATTCACTGGAAACCCTGCTGGTGCACCAGGACAGTGCCGCAGCGTTCCTGCCGCGTGCTGCGCAGGCGCTGGCCGAACGTGGCGTGCAACTGCGTGCCGACGCGCGCGCGCAGCCGCTGCTGCCGGGAAGCCTCGCGGCCAGTGAGGACGACTATGCCGCCGAGTTCCTTGATCTGGTATTGGCGGTTCGCGTGGTTGACGATCTTGACGCAGCGATCGCGCACATCCGTACCTACACCTCCGACCACACCGAAGTGATTGCGACCGAAGACGTGGCGAGTGCCGAGCGTTTCGTCAACGCATTGCGCTCAGCGGTGGTGATGGTCAACGCGTCGTCGCGCTTTTCCGATGGCGGCCAGCTTGGCCTCGGCAGTGAGATCGGAATCTCCACCACGCGCCTGCATGCCTACGGCCCGATGGGACTGGAAGCGCTCACGGTCGAACGTTTCGTAGTGCGCGGCGAAGGCCAGGTCAGAAGGTAGGTTCACGGCCGGGCTGCGCCCGGCACCCGCAGAGGCCACGGCAACGGCCGAAGCAACTGCCGAAGCTACGGCAACAGCTGGGTTCCTGAGGGTTGGCGGGGTGGGTCCGGTTGCGGGGGACGCCACAAGTACGTCCCTGTAGGCTTGGGCGCGCCATCCATGGCGCTTACACCCCCGCAACCGGACCCACCCCGCCTTCGACAATTTCCCGCGGTCTGCCGGAATGGCATGGCCTGCTCTTGGTGGGTGTCGACCTTGGTCGACACGTAGATCCACGCCATGCGTGGATGCTCTTCGTTCAATTGTCGAAATATTCGATTCCGATGGAGATTCATCCACGCATGGCGTGGATCCATCAGACACCGGAAAACTGTCGAAGGTGGGGCGGTGTCGGATTGCGGGGTGTCAGCCGCATGGATGCGGCTGCCAAGCCTACAAGGAAGTACTTGCGGCGTCCCCGCAATCCGGCACCGCCCCGCCATCCCACTGACTGCCAGCTGTTGCTGTTGCTTCGGCCTCTGCGGGTGCCGGGCGCCGCCCGGCCGAACCCCCTTTACCGCAACAGCTGTGCCGTCATGCCCAGCGGCCGCGCATGCTCATCCATGTGCAGGGTGATGGCCTTCGCATTGAACATCTGTTCGGCAAGCTGATCACTGGCACCAAGGGAATGGGCGATCTCCGAGCGGCTGGCGTCCTCGCGCGGGTGGCGTCGCTCCTTGCCGGCGAAGCGATAGCGGTTGTACTCGGCCCAGGCGATCAGCAGCAGCGCGCAGCCGGCCAGGATCACAGGCAGTGCAATGATCACGAACGGGTCCAGGTGCTGCTTGCGCTCATACAGTTGCAGCCACGCCAGCTGCCCACCGAGCAGCCAGGACACCAGGGTGACCAGCGGCGCCCACAGGTAGAAGTAGAACCCCCAGAACGCCAGGGTCACAAACCCCCAGGCGGTGCGCTGCAGGCGGGGCTGCTGGCGCGGTTTCTGGATCAGGCGCGAGTCGAAGCGGTTGGACGGCTTGCTGGCCGCCGTCTGGCGATGTGCGTTCATCGGATACCTCTGTCTGGGCTGACCCAGGTGGCACGCTTGCCACGCCGCCTGAGCAGCGTCTTCGGCAGTGCCACCAGCGTGGTGAACAGGCTGATCAACCAGTACGCCATCGGGTACCAGATGACCCAGAAATAATTGCGGCCGATATGCGTTTCGTAACGCCTGTCGATGATCAAACTGCTGGCGAACTGCAGCAGGCAGACCAGCGCCAGGATCACGCCATGCCATTGCGGCAGCAACGTGTCGATGTACAACTGCGGCGGCACCGGGATGAACTTGCCCACTGCCCACAGCAGGATGATCGCGAGCATGGTGTAGGCCCACAGCACGCTGAGGATGTATTCCATCAGCACGCCCCACATGCGCCGCTTGCGCCAGCTGAACAACGAGGAGCCATGGCGCAGCAGCACTTCCACACCGCCCTGTGCCCAACGCAGGCGCTGCCGCCATAGTCCCTTCAGTGTTTCCGGCATCAGGATGAAGCACAGCGCGTTGGGTTCGTAACGGATGTCCCAATGATCCAGCTGCAGGCGCCAGCTGATGTCGATGTCCTCGGTGACCATGTCATCGGCCCAGTAGCCGATGCGGTGCAGGGCCGTGCGACGGAACGCGGCGATGACGCCGGACACGGTGAAAATGCGCCCGTAGACACGCTGGGCGCGCTTGATCATGCCGATGATCGAGGAGAACTCCGCCACCTGCAGGCGGCCGAGCAGGGTGGAGCGGTTGCGGATGCGCGGGTTGCCGGTCACCGCACCCACGCGTGGGCCGCTGGTCAGGTGCCAGACCATCCAGTGCATGGCGAACTCTTCCAGCATGGCATCGCCGTCGATGCACACCAGGTATTCCGAGCGCGCGGCCAGGGCGCCCATGCGCAGTGCGTTGGCCTTGCCCAGGTTGCGGTCCAGATGGACCACGCGCAGGCGTGGGTGCAGGGCCGCGAGCGCGTCCAGGCGGGCGCCGGTGTCGTCGCTGCTGCCATCGTTGATGGCGATCACTTCGAAGTCCGGATAGCGCTGGGCCAATGCTGCGCCGAGGGTGTCGTCCAGGTTCGCTGACTCGTTGTGGCACGGAATCAGCAGGCTGGCGAACGGATACTCCGCCATGGGCGGTGGGTCGTTGCGCGGCCGCGACTTCCGCTCACGGCGGAAGAAGTAGTACAGGCCACCGGACATCCAGAAAAACGCCATCACCATGGGGTAGAAGAAGGCGAACTGGAACATGGCGTTGAGCCACGGGTTCATGTCCACGTCACTTCTCCGGATACGGGAAGTTGCGCGCGGACATCGCCGCGCGTGCATCCTGGGTCGACGGCTTGTCGGCGATGAAATCGTCCGGGTACCACGCGAAATGGCGGACGCCCTGCGCCTGCAGGCGACGGATCTGCGCGCGCAGCTGTTCGCCGCTGATCGGCGTCTGCGTGCGCCAGTCGACGGTCTGCAGCTCGAACATCGTGTGCTTCAGGTCCGGGTCGTGCTCGCGCACTGCCACTACCAGGCGGTCCATCCAGCGCTGGGGACGGCGGCTGCCTTCCATCCACGGCATCGCCATCAGCGCGGTGCGGTCGTAGGCCTGGTTGAACAGGTCCAGTCGCTGGGCGAACCACGCAGCGCTCTGCGGTTCCAGCACCGGCTGTGCGTACAGGTTGCGCACGGTGCCCAGCTTGGGGCGCCAGCGTTGCGCACTGTCACGCAGTTCCAGGGTGAAATCGATCAGCGCCTGGGTGCGGCCGCCGTCGCTGCCTTCCTGTGGCAGCTGCGCCAGTTCGGTATCGCGTACGTAGCCGTCATCGTGGAACAGCAGGCCTTCGAAGTACGAATTGATCGCCAGGTCTTCGTAGATGTCCTTGATGATCTGCCGTGCCTGCGGCTTGGTGAAATCCAGGCGGTACATGCCATCGCGTTCCGGGCTCTGGATGCCCAGCGCCGTACGTTGTGCAGCGTCGGGCAGTTCATAGCCCAGCACCGGCAGCCACGCGTAGACCTTCACCCCGGCCCGGGTTTTCAGCTGCCAGGCGACGCGGTTGAACAGGTCCGCGCGCATCGGCAGGTGCCGGTTCGGGAAGTACAGGGCATCGGCGGTGTTGTTGCCGTCCGGATCGGCGAAGGCCTGCAGGTAGACATGCGTCGGGCCGATCCGCTTCACGCGCTCGATCAGGGCATCCAGGTTACGCGCCTGCTGGGCCGGGTCGCTGTCGTAGACCGAATCCATGTCGATCTGCAGTGCACGGGTGCCGTCCAGGTTGACGTTGCGACGCAGTTCGAAGGCCAGCGAGGTGACGTTCGGATTGCTGGTCACCAGCAGGCGCGCCAGACCGTGCAGGTCGGCGGTCACCGGCGTGCTGCGTCCTTCCAGGTCGAAGGACACCGGCATGCCCAGCTGCTCGGCGATGTCGTTGCTCAACTGGTTGTAGGCGGCATACGGCCAGACAATCGCTTTCGGGCGTACGCCCAGTTCCTTTTCAATGCGCTGCACGCTGCGGCCGAGATCGTCGCGCAGGCGCTTCTCGTACTCCTGCGCGCTTTCATAGCGCTGTGCCTTGGGATCGTAGATGCGGGTGATCACCGCCGGGGTCTGGTTGCCCTGCGGGTTGGACTGCACGCCGTGGTGCAGGTTGTCGGTATGGCTGGCCAGTTCGATCAGGCCACTGGCCTGCATCTCGCGCAGCTGGTCCCAGGTCAGGAAGTCGTCATGGCCGAAGGGACGGTAGCCGTAGTCGATGGTGCGGCCCGGAGCCATGTCCACGTAGTCGGTGATCACCGCCACCAGCGCCGGATAGTTGTACGCACGCAGCAGCGGATACACACGGCTGTACACGCTGCGCAGGCCGTCGTCGAAGGTCAGCAGCACCGGCCGCGGCGGCAGCTTTGCTTCTCCACGCGAAGCCTTGATCAGCTGCGACAGCGACACCGGGTGATAGCCATGGGCGGACAGCCAGTCCAGGTGTGCGGCGAAGTTCTGCGTGCTGACCGCGTAGGCGTCGGCATCGGATTTCTCCAGCACATCATCGCGCACGTCGTGGTAGCTGAGGACCAGCAGACCGTTGTCGGCCGCGTCCAGTTCCGCGGCAGAGCTGGCACGCTGGGCTGTGGCGGGCAGGGCCAGGAACAGCAGCGCCAGCAGCAGTACGGTCGTCAGGTTGCGAAGCATCCGTTCCATCTCATTCTCCCCAGCGCAGCGCGGCATCGAAGCCGATATGTCGTTCACGTTGGCCGTCGTATACCGGCCGCGACCAACTCACGCCGTACTCGAGGATCCGCCCTTGATCGAACTGCCATTCGTGGCGGTAGGCCACGGTCGGAATGATTGAACTGCCAAAGCCTTCCTGCCAGTAGTTGCCGACGGACACCGTCAGGCGATGGCGGAAGTGGCGCTCGTAATGGCGCCACAACTGCTGGTCGATGCGCAGGCCCACTTCCACCGAGCGGTCCCGCGAAGGGTTGAAGTACGGCGCATCGTCGCGGTTGCCACGGCTGGTGTAGACACTGCCCAGGCCATCGATCAACAGGCGCGGGCGGGTCAACAGCCGTTGTTCGATCGCACTGTTCAGCGTATCGCGGCGGTTGCCATCGTCGTAGCGGAACTGGCTGCCACCGATGCTCCAGTGGGTGCGCTCGTTGCGCGTGTAATCCACGGCAACGGCGACGCTGTCGGCGGTGATGCCGGCTACGCGCGCCTGCAGCGACGCTTCCGGATCATTGCGGGCAGCGGTGACACCCGCGTGCCAGCGATCATTGAACTGCCAGCCGAAGCCGCCCCGCAGACCGGTGTCGCCGATGCTGTCGTTGGGGCGCATCACCGCTGCCTCGGCGTCGACGCGGTCGAAGCGGTAGCGCACGCCGGCACCGATCCACAGCGGATCGATATCCTGGTCCTGGAAGGTGACCGAACGGCGGTCGGCGAATGCGAACAGGCGCCAGCGGTCGTTGAGCACCGGCGAGGCGACTTCCATGCCGTAGTGCAGGTCGTCGTTGCCCAGCGGCGAGGTGCCACCACCGCCGGAACTGCGGCCACCCTCGACCTTGGCCAGCAGCTGCCAGCCGCGATGTGCGCGCCAATCGCGGTCCATGCGCTGCACCGACGGCTGGCTTGGGTAGCGGGCCAGCAGGTCATCATGCAGGGGGCGCGCGAGATCGTCGCGCTGCAGCTGCACGTAGGATTCGTACATGCCCAGCCGCGGCGCGATGTCACGCGGGTCCAGGGTGTAGGCCATCTGGTGGCGTTCCAGTGCGCGCCGTGGCCAGCCGCGCATCTGGTAGACGCTGCCCAGCGAGGTCTGCAGGCTGCCATTGCCCGGGCCGACGTCCACCAGTGCTTCCAGCTCGCGCTGGGCCGTGGGCAGATCGCCGCTGTAGGCCCGCACCATTGCCAGGTTCAGGTCGGCTTCGTAGCGCGCCCAGTTCTGGAAGGGCGTCTTGCCACCGCCCCAGCGCCATGCCGGTTCATCCTTCTGCCACGCCTGCAGGTAGCCCACCGCCTTCTCCGCCTGCTCGGTTTCCAGGTAGGCGTAGGCCAGCTCCGAGCGCGACTGGAAGCGCGAGGGATCGTTCTTCGCGGCGGCCTCCAACAATGGAATGGCCTCCTCCGGATTCTGGGTGGCCATCAGCGAGTCGCCGACTGCTGGCAGCACGTAATCGGGCAGGGCATGACCTTCGCGCTGCAGCGCCCGGGCCTCGTCGCGCACCTGCGCGTGGCGGGCCAAGCGATTGAGCAGGATCAGCCGATCCATGCGGATCCGCAGCGGCGCCTGCGCCTGTGTTGTGCCATCGCGCTCGACGTACTGCTCCATTTCCGCCAGCGACGCTTCGGCCTCGTCCAGCCGGGTGTCTTCGGTTTCTCCGTAGGCCAGGCTCCAGTTGACCAGCTTGGCCACGTAATTGGCTTCCAGTCGCGCCTTCTGGTCCTGGTCGAACAGGTTGGGCCGGGCCTGGTACAGCCGCCAGGCGCGATGGGCATTGCCGATGTCGCCCAGGGTCAGTACCTGGAGCTTGTACAGCAGGTCGTCGTTGGGCTCGCGCAGCTGCGCGCGCTCGATTGCCGCCAGGGCATCGACCCAGCGCGCCTGGTCACGGTAGTGGCCGATTTCGGCGAGCCGGTCGGCGCGCGTGGTCTCGGTGGGCGGCGGGGCCGCGCGGGCCCCGTACGCCACGGAGGCGCAGGCCAGGCCGACGCAAAGCGCCAGCGGACGGTAGACAACCATGAGATCCCCCTAAGCATCCATACCTGAACGATGTGCAAAAAGTGTGACGCACATCACATGCCAACTATAGCTGACGCATTGCCAATGCGCCCGGTTCCGGTCCATACCTGGTTGACGGAGCGTCAGCGAAGGACCGGCCAGCCTCGCCGCAACCCGTTGTCTGGACGATGCTTTTCCGCGATCACCTATGCCGGCCAACGGCAGCGTGGTGCCGTTGGCCCGGGTGTGCGGCACGCTGCAGGGGCGGTTCTGGACACGAAACGGGTCAGCTTTGGACACGCTACGTCACCCGCTGCGGTGACGGTGTGTAGGCGGCGGCAGCGGGGCATGCGCAGTAAGGTGGTCGACTGCGCAACGGGGGTGTCAGGCCGTCGGGCCGGTCACCATAGGTCTTCCAGCTTGCGCGGCTTGCAGGCCACCCACGAGGCGCACAGCATCAGCACCGCGCAGCCGAACAGGAATGCGAAGGGCAGGGTCCAGCCCTCGCTGACGGTGTGCAGCCAGCCGACCAGGAACGGGCCCAGGCAGCTGAAGCTGTAGCCCACGCCCTGCATGAAGCCGGACAAGGCCGCCGAGCCCGTGGGGGTGCGCGTGCGCAGATTGATCAGGGTCAGCGCCAGCGGGAACGTGGATGGCCCCACGCCCAGCAGGCAGGCCCACAGCAGCGGCGCCTTCATCGGGGCGAACAGCAGGCCGGCGAAGGCGATGACGAAGGCGGAGAAGCCGATCAGCACCAGCGGGAAGGGATTCTGCAGGCGCACCGCCAGCGAAGGGATCACCAGCGATGGCAGCAGGCCCAGGGCCGAAAACACCGCCACCATCACTCCGCCGAAGGCGGGCGTGGCACCGGCTTCGACCACGATGCGCGGCAGCCAGGTGAACATCGAGTAGGTCATCAGCGAGGTCATGCCGAACATCAACGTCATGCTCCAGCCCAATGACGTGCGCCAGACCTTGCCGTGCGGCTGCACGGTGGGATCGTTGCTGTCCAGCACCGGTTTCGGTGCACGGCGCGCCAGCAACAGCCATGGCAGGGTGGCGGCCAGCGCCAGCAGCGCCCACATGCCCAGCGACACCCGCCAGCCTGCGGCGTTGGCCATCGGCACCGCCAGCAGCGCCGGCATCATCGTGCCCAACTGCAGCACGCTGATGTACAGCGTGCTCATGGTGCCGACCTTGTTGGCGAAGTAGCGCTTCACCAGCGGCGGCACCACCACGTTGCCGATACCCATGCCCGCCAGTGCGATCACCGAGCCCAGCAGCAGGGTGCCGACATTGCCGGCACTGGAGCGCAGCAGCAGGCCGGTGGCGGCCATCAGCATGGCCAGCAGGGTGGTGCGCTCAAGGCCCAGGCGTCGTGCCAGCGCCGGGGTGGCAACGCCGAACAGTGCGAACGAAGCGGTCGGCAGCATACCCAGCACGCCGGTCATGGTGGTGCCGAAGCCGAACTGCTGACCCAGCACGTCCAGCAGCGGGGTGATCGAAGTGACGGCGGTACGCAGGTTGACCGCTGCCAGCAGGATTGCGGCGAACGCCAGCAGGCGACCGTGCAGCAACGATGGCGAAGGGGAGGTGGGGGACGTCATGCGGTGTTCCTTGCAGGTGGCGCACGCCGTGCAGGTGGCGTGCAGCGCCCGCACCGGACGGGGCCGGTGTGGCAGGTGGGGGAGTGGCGGCCATTGTACGTGGCCGGCCGCGTCAGGTCCTCGACCCCGGTCCGGGGTGGCACGTCGCCGATGGCGGCGCAGTCGTGTGTCCCGGATTGCAGACACAAAAAAACCCGGAGGACGGTGATGTCTTCCAGGCTTCTTGATGACCACCGAAGTGGTCGGGGAGACAGGATTCGAACCTGCGACCTCTACGTCCCGAACGTAGCGCTCTACCAGACTGAGCTACACCCCGAAGGGAGCCGCCTATTCTAGCCATTTCCCCCGATGGCGGCAAGGGGGAGGACCGTTCTGCTTCGCTGCCGTGACAGCGACTCCTGCGGAGAACAAAAAAGCCTGGAAGACTTCACCAGGCTTCAATGCGACCACCGAAGTGGTCGGGGAGACAGGATTCGAACCTGCGACCTCTACGTCCCGAACGTAGCGCTCTACCAGACTGAGCTACACCCCGAAGGAGCCGCCAAGAATACGGTGTGAAGGCCGTATCGGCAACCCTTTTTTACAGTTTCAACGCACTTCCTTGTCGGTGCGGGCGCTTTCGCGCGCTTCGAACCACATCCCGTTGAGGATGGCCACGACCGAAGCCAGGCCAGCGCCGAGAATCCAGGCGAAATACCACATGGTCAATCTCCTATGTGCGAGGGGTGTGCCGACCCTGGGCCGGCACACGGGCAATCAGTACGCGTTGGGGTTGTCGTCCATGTCTTCGACCGTCGTCTTGCCCTTCAGTACGCGGTATACCCAGGTGGTGTAGGCGAGGATGATCGGCAGGAAGATGGCCGTGGCCAGCAGCATGACCCACAGCGTGAGGTGGCTGGACGAACTGTCCCAGACGGTCAGGCTGGAGGTGGGCTGGCTGGAGGACGGCAGCAGGAACGGGAAGATCGCAAAGCCGACGGTGAGGATGATGCCGGCAATGGACGCGCCCGAGGCGATGAAGGCCAGGCCTCCACGACGAGCGCGCAGCAGTACCGCACTGGCAAGTGCGCCCAGCAGGCCCAGCACCGGGAACACCAGCGTTGCCGGCATGCTGCTGTAGTTGCGCAGCCAGCCGCCTGCGGCGGTACCCAGTTCGGCGGTCTTCAACAGCGGATTGGTCGGCCCGTCGGTCACCACCTGCGAGGTGATCTGATAGCCCGGCAGGCCGAAGGCCACCCAGGCGCCGGCAGCGGCGAACAACACGAAGCTGATGATGGCGGCGACACTGCCGTAGCGCGCTGCACGTTCGGCCACCGGGCCGTCGGTCTTGAGCACCAGCATGGCCGCACCGTGCGACACCAGCATGGCCACGCTGATCAGGCCGGCGATGAGCGCGAACGGCGTGAGCAGGCCGAAGAACGAACCGGTGTAGGTCACGCGCAGCGTGTCATCGAAGTGGAACGGCACACCCAGCAGCACGTTGCCCACCGCGACACCGGCAATCAGGCCCGGCAGCAGGCCACCGACGAACAGCACGCGGTCCCAGTTGTCGCGCCAGCGCTTGGACGGCAGCTTGCTGCGGTACTTGAAGCCGACCGGGCGCAGGATCAGCCCGAACAGCATCGCAAACACCGCCAGGTAGAAGCCGGAGAAGCTGACCGCATACAGCGGCGGCCATGCGGCGAAGATCGCGCCGCCACCCAGCACCAACCAGACCTGGTTGCCTTCCCAGACCGGGCCGACGGTGTTGATCACCAGCCGGCGTTCTTCGTCGGTCTTGGCCACGAACGGCAGCAGGGTGCCGACGCCCAGGTCGAAACCATCCATGACGGCCCAGCCGACCAGCAGGATGCCGAGCAGCAGCCACCAGATCACGCGGAGCGTGGTGTAATCAAGTGCAATGAATTCCATCTGGATTCTCCTGCCTCAGGCCTGGCCGGGGGCAACGGCATTGGGGGAAACAGGGCGGATGTCGGCCTGCAGCGTCGGCAGGATGTCATCAGGACCCTTGCGGACCGCCTTCAGCATCAGCTTGATTTCGATGATCAGCAGCACCGTGTACAGGCTGGTGAACACCGCCAGCGTGGTCAGGATTTCATGCAGTGCCAGGCCCGATGCCGCATAGAAGGTGGGCAGCACGCCGTCCACCGCCCACGGCTGGCGGCCGTACTCGGCCACGAACCAACCGCATTCGATCGCGATCCACGGCGCCGGCAGGCTCCACACGGCCAGCTTCAGGAACCAGCGCTTGTCCTGGAAGTTGTTGCGGCAGGAGTAGTAGAAGGCCAGCGCGAAGAAGGCGATCAGGTAGAAGCCCAGCCCGGCCATGATGCGGAAGGTCCAGAACAGCGGCGCCACGCGCGGTACGGTATCCATCGCGGCCTTGGAGATTTCCTCCGGCGTCGCGTTGAGGATGTCTTCGCGGTAACGCTTCAGCAGCAGGCCATGGCCGAGATCCTGCCAATGGCGGTCGAACATTTCACGCGCTGCAAGATCGGTCTTGTCCTTCTTCACCCGTTCCAGTGCGCCATAGGCGATCTGGCCACCGCGGATGCGGTGCTCGGCACGGTCCACCAGTTCCAGGATGCCGGGAATCGGCTGGTCCAGCGAACGGGTGGCGATCAGGCCCATCAGGTACGGGATCTTGATCGCGTAGTCGTTGGTGTGTGTGTCCTGGTTGGGAATGCCGAAGGCGGTGAAGTCAGCCGGCGCACGCTCGGTCTCCCACATCGCTTCGATCGCGGCCAGCTTCATCTTCTGGTGTTCGCTGGCGGCATAGCCGCTCTCGTCACCCAGCACGACCACCGACAGCGAGGACAGCAGGCCGAAGGCTGCGGCCACCGCGAACGAACGGCGCGCCATGTCCCTGTGCTTGTTGCGCAGCAGGTACAGGGCGCTGATCGACATCACGAAGATCGCACCGGTCACGTAGCCGGCACTGACGGTGTGCACGAACTTGGCCTGTGCCACCGGGTTCAGCAGCACTGCGGCGAAGTCGACCACTTCCATGCGCATGGTTTCGGGGTTGAACACCGCACCGGTCGGGTTCTGCATCCAGCCGTTGGCGATCAGGATCCACACCGCAGACAGATTGGTGCCCAGCGCCATCAGCCAGGTCACGGTGAGGTGCTTGACCGGGCTCAGGCGCTTCCAGCCGAAGAAGAACAGACCGATGAAGGTGGCTTCCAGGAAGAACGCCATCAGGCCTTCGATGGCCAGCGGCGCACCGAAGATGTCACCCACGTAGTGGCTGTAGTACGACCAGTTCATGCCGAACTGGAACTCCATCACCAGGCCGGTGGCCACGCCGATGGCGAAGTTGATGCCGAACAGGGTGCCCCAGAACAGGGTCATCTGCCGCCAGACCTGCTTGCGGGTCATGACGTACACGCTTTCCATGATGGCCACCATGAAGGACAGGCCAAGCGTGAGCGGTACGAATAGGAAGTGGTACATCGCGGTCAGAGCGAATTGCAGCCGCGACAGTTCTACGACTGTCTGATCAATCATGGCCTGGCTACCTCGTTGGATAGTGCCGTTGCAGGTGGCGGGAAGGGTGGTCTACGGGGTGAATGATGTGACCGACTACTTCAAACAGCCTTGATCCAGATCAATGTATGAACAGGTGTTCAGGGGGATCGTATGCCAACCCGATGAAGACTGCGACCGCCGGCCGCAGGGGAAGGCGGTTGCCTGCGCCTACAATGCCGTCCATCCCCTGCTGCCTGTGAAGAGCCTTGAGCGCTGCCGAACCGACCGCTGACACCCGTGATCGGGATGACGAATCGACCCGCTTGCGGCGTGTCCGCACCGCGTGGCTGGCCGATCTGGCCCGTGCCGGGAAGGGACGGCAGCGGCTGGCGTCGTTGTGCATCAGCGTGTCCGGTGCGCTGTTGATCGGCCAGGCCGCCGCCATCGCCTGGCTGGTGCAGCAGGTGCTGGTGGAGCGCGCGCCGTTGGCCCAGGGCCTGCCGGTGCTGGCCGCGCTGGCGGTGATCCTGGTGGTGCGGACCCTGCTGGGCAGTGCCACCCAGGCCGCGGCCGGTGACGTTGCCGATGCCGCACGCCTGTCCCTGCGTGAGCGTGTCTTTGCGCGCCTGCTCGGGCACGGACCGTTGTGGCTGCGGCAGCGCCGCACCGGTGAACTGGGTGAGCTGATGCTGCATCACGGCGATGCCATCGAGAATTACTACAGTGGTTATCTGCCGGTACGCACCGAAGTGGTGGTGGTGCCGTTGTTGATCCTGGCTGCTGTGGCCTGGGTCGATTGGGTGGTCGCACTGATCCTGCTGTTCACCGCGCCGCTGGTGCCGTTTTTCATGATGCTGGTCGGCTGGGGCGCCGAAGCGGCTGGACGCGCGCAGCTGGGCGAGCTGGCGCGGATGAGCGGGCATTTTGCCGATCGCATCAAAGGCTTGGGCCTGCTGCGCCTATACGGGCGGGGCGAGGCCGAACTGGAGGGCATCGAGGCGGCGGCCGAGGGCGTTCGCGTACGCACCATGAAGGTGCTGCGCATCGCCTTCCTGTCATCCACCGTGCTGGAATTCTTTGCGTCGGTCAGCGTGGCGATGGTCGCGTTGTATCTGGGCCTGAGTTATCTGGGCCTGATGTCGCTGCATGCCACCGTGCCGACGCTGGGGGCGGGCTTGTTCTGCCTGCTGCTGGCACCGGAGTTCTACGCACCGTTGCGGCGCTTGGCCGCGCACTATCACGACCGTGCCAATGCGCTGGCCGCTGCGGCCGAGGTGGAGCGCCTGCTGCAGGTGCTGCCGGAAGAGGAGACGACCACTACCGATGGCAGTGTGCCGCTGGCACCGGAGCCGGCCGAGGCCGCCTTGCCGCCGCTGCAGGCGCACGGTCTGGTGCTGCGCCCGTTGGGCGCTACCCACGACGTGTTGCAGAACCTGGACCTGCAGCTGGAACCGGGGCAGCGCCTGGCCCTGGTCGGCCCCAGTGGCAGCGGCAAGAGCACGTTGCTGGAAGCGTTGGCCGGTTGGCTGCCGCCGCGCGCGGGCCGCGTACAACTGCGGCCGGGACTGCAGGTGGCCTATGCCAGCCAGCGCCCCTATCTGTTCCACGGCACCATTGCCGAGAACCTGCGCCTGGCCGATTCCGGTGCCAGTGATGCGCGTCTGCGCGCCGTTGCCGAAGCCGCACAGGTGCTGCAGTTCGCGCAGCGCCTGCCACAGGGGCTGGATACGCTGATCGGCGAGCGCGGCTTCGGCCTGTCCGGTGGCGAAGCACGTCGCATCGGCCTGGCGCGTCTGCTTCTGCGCGATCCGCAGGTGCTGCTGCTGGATGAGCCGACTGCTTTTCTCGACGCCGAAACCGAAGCGGCGCTGCTGCGCAGCCTGGCCGCGTATGCGCGCGGACGCAGCGTGGTGGTAGCCACCCACAGCCCGGCGGTGATCGCCTGGGCCGACCGCTGCCTGCTGCTGCCCGGAGGGCGTCTGGTTGAACCGGCGCAGGCGGTGCGCGCATGAGCCGGTCTTCCGATTCGCTGCGCACGGTGTTCCTGCGCCATCGCCCGCGCCTGCTGCTGGCGGTGCTGTTGTTGTGGACCACGATGCTGGCCGGCACCGCACTGCTGGGCCTGTCGGGCGGCTTCCTGACCGCTGCAGCGCTGGCCGGTGCAGCGGGCCTTGGCCAGGGCTTCAATTTCTTCACTCCGTCGGCGGGCATCCGCGGACTGACCATGGCGCGCATCGCATCGCGCTACTTCGAAAAACTGGTGGGGCATGACGCCACCCTGCGCATCGCCCGCGATCTGCGCGTGTGGTTCTTCCGCCGTGCGTTGCCGCTGGCGCCGGCGCGGCTGGGGGCGACCCGCACCGGCGATCTGCTGGCGCGGCTGCTGGGCGACATCGGCGAAATCGATGGCCTGTTGGTGCGTGCCATCGGCCCGCTGCTGGCGCTGGCTGCGTTGACGCTGGTGGGCGTGGGCTCGGCGGCGTTGATCCTGCCTTCGGCAGCGCTGCTGCTGGCGGTACTGGCGCTGCTGATCGGCATCGGCGTGCCGTGGCTGGGCGTACGTGGCCATGACAGCGAAGAGGCCGATCGCGCTGCACATCGTGCGGCACTGCGCACGGCGGCATTCGAGGGGCTGGAAGGGGCGGCGGATCTGGCCGCGCTGCACGCCGGCAATGCTTGGCAGTTGAAGGTGCGGGTGGCGGCCAAACAGGTGGCCTCGCGCGATCGTCGTCGACGCCTGCGCCTGATCGCTGCATCAACGCTGCACGGCGTGCTGGCCGGGCTCGGACTGGTGGCGATGCTGGCGCTGGCGCTGCATGCGGCCGAACAACAACGGATCGCGCCGGAAATGGCGGCCGGCCTGGTGTTCCTGACGGCGGCGATGATCGAGCTGTGGGCGGGCATGGGCCTGGCCTGGCAGTCGCTGCAATCGGGCCGCATTGCGGCCGCGCGTCTGCAGTCCATCGTCGAGCAACCGCCTTCGGTGGAAGAGCCGGCAGCGCCACAGCCGCTGGCGCAGGCCGCGACCGTGCACTGGGACGACGTGCATTTCCAGTGGCCGGGCGCCGCACGCCCGGTCCTGTGTGGCCTGCAGCTGACGCTGGCGCCGGGCGAGCGCATCGCCATCCGTGGCGACAGCGGCAGCGGCAAGACCACGTTGTCGAGCCTGCTGTTGCGTCTGTGGGATCCGCAGCAAGGGCGGCTGACCTACGGTGGCCAGGATCTGCGCGATGTCGCCCAGGCCGACTGGCACCGGCACCTGGCGTGGCTGCCGCAGAACGCGCCGGTGTTTGCCGGCAGCGTGGCCGAGAACCTGCGTTTGGGCGATCCGGAGGCCAGCGACGAAGCGTTGTGGGCGGTGCTGCAGCGGGTACGGCTGGGCGAATGGGCCGAGCGCAACGGCGGCCTGCAGGCCTGGGTGGGCGAGAACGGCGCGACGATGTCGGCTGGCCAGGCGCGACGTCTGGCGCTGGCGCGCGCGCTGCTGCGCAATGCACCGATCCTGTTGGTGGATGAACCCACCGAAGGCTTGGACGTGGATACCGCGCGCGCACTGCTGCGGGACCTGCCGGCGCTGCTGGAAGGACGCAGCCTGTTGATGATCACCCACGATGACCTGCCCGCAGGTGTGGTGGATGTGCAGTACCGGTTGCGCGATGGGGTATTGGTCCGCGAACCGCTTCGGTAGATGCCGACCTTGGTCGGCATATCCACACGTGGCGTGGATCTACAGGGCAGCTACTGCGAAAATTCGCGCAGCATCACCGCGATCGTGGCCACGTTGGCCAGCACGCACAACCCGAACACCCACTGGAACTGCGCCTTGCGATGTTTGTGACGGAACAATGCCTGGCCAAGCAGGGCGCCGGGCCAGCCGCCGGCAAAGGCCAGCAGCTGCAGCGTGCGTTCCGGCGTCCGCTGCTGTTTTCGCTGCGCGGCGCGCTTGTCGTGTCCATACAGACCGAATGACACCGCGCTGGCCAATGCACACCATGCGCCCAGCCATAGCGGAAACACGCCGGTTGCGGTCAGGCCGATCAACGCACCGAACGCGGCCAGTGCGAGGTTGCGCCGCCACACCACTACAGTTCGTCGAGGAAGCCGCGAACGGCTGGACCGAAACGTTCGAAGTCGACCAGGAACGCGTCATGGCCCTGCGGTGATTCCAGGCCGATGAAACGTGCGTCGGCGCCGCCGGCGCGCAGGCCATCGGCGACCTGTTGCTGCTGCTGTACCGGGAACAGGATGTCGGTGTTGGCGCCGATCGCCAGCGCCTTGCCGACGCGGATCCTGGCCAGTCCGGCCAGCACATCGCCATCGCCATACTCGGCCAGGTCGAACCAGTCCATCGAGCGGCTCAGGTACAGGTAGCAGTTCGGATCGAAGAAGCGTACGAACCGGCGTGCGTGGCCTTCCAGATAGCTTTCGACCTGGAATTCCAGGCCGAACGGGTCGTCGTCGGCCTGGTCCGAATCCAGCCGGACGCGACCGAAGCGGCCATCCCATTCCAGCGCCGAGCGGTAGGTGATGACGCCCAGCTTGCGTGCCATGCGCATGCCCGATTCCGGGTATGCCTCATTGTCGTAGTGGCCGCCGTTCCAGCGCGGATCCAGCCGGATCGCTTCGCGCTGCAGCGAACGGATGGCGATCGAGAAGGGCAGGGCCTGCGCGCTGCCGGAAATGTTGATATGGCTGCGGGCGATGCCCGGATGCAGCAGCAACACTGCCAGCGCCGTCATCCCGCCCATTGAATTGCCGATCACGCAGGCGAGCTGTTCGATGCCCAGCGCGCGTACCGCGTCGACCGCCGCGTGTGCGCCGTCTTCGATGGAAAGTTCCGGAAAATCCAGTCGATACAGCTCGCCGCTGGCTGGATTGATCGATGCAGGGCCGGTGGAGCCCTTGCAGCTGCCCAGCGAGTTCACGCAGACCACGAACCAGCGGTCTGTATCGATCGGCTTGCCGGGGCCGATCATGGCTTCCCACCAGCCCGGTGCAGGATTGGCTTCGTTGGCCGCCGCATGCGCGTCGGGCGACAGGCCGGTGACGATCAGGATCGCATTGCTGGCGTCTGCGTCCAGCGTGCCCCAAGTCTCGTAGGCCACGCGCGCGCCATGCAGGGCGCCGCCGCGCTTGCACGGAAAGGGTGAGGGCAGGGCATGGAAGCGGGTGCCGGGCGGAATGAATTCGGTCATGCGGGCATTCTAGCGGGGCGGCATGTGCAGCTGGCGACACGCTGGTTTCCATCGGCGCGTCAGGGCCAAGGCCAGGTAGTGCCGGCCGCTGGCCGGCAACCTCAAGATCCTCGATGCAGGTGCCTGGTTGCCGGCCAGCGGCCGGCACTACCGGGTCGCACGGTGTTACGGGAACCGCAGCTCCACCATGCCGTCATGCGGCAGGCTGACCTTGACCGGCGTGGTCTGCAGGTCGTCCTCGCTGCGGTTGGCGCTGCCGCTGCGCGAAATGCGCGCCAGTACTTCCACTTCGCGATGCGCCGACAACGGTGCGGTCGGCATCGGGCTGTCGCCGTCGCCGAGGCCCACCGTTGCAGGGAAGCCGGCCAGCGGCAGCTTGCGTGCAGCCACCGGCATCGGCGGGCCGCCCACGGCGCGCGCCAGCACGAACACCTGGGTGCTGGCCGGCCAATCACTCGCTTTCAACGATGCGGGCAGGTGCACCCGCACCTGCAGCAGCGGTGCCGCTGCCGGTGAGTCCGACGGCGGGCCGGCTGCCTCACGGGCGATGGCGATCTGCGCCTGCAGCGCCTGCGCGGCACCCGGCTCGAGGCGTGGCAGCAGCGTGCTCCAAAGGTCAGCGGCCTCTGCATTGCGGCCACGTTGGCGCAGCGCGATGCCAAGCAGCCAGCTCGCACGCTCGGCATCGGGTGACAGCGTGCGCGCGCGCTGCAGCCATGCCAGCGCTGTGTCATCGAACTGCTTGCCGGGATCGGCCTGCGCGCGGGCCTGCGCAGCCTCGACCAGCACGCCCGGTTCGTCCGGTGCCAGGGCTGCGGCGCGGTTGAAGGCGTCGGCCGCAGCGGCGGCATTGCCCAGCTCAGCCTGCGAACGGCCCAGCAGCGCCCAGCCATCGGCGCGCTGCGGGTCACGCTGCAGCGCCTGCTGCAGTGCCTCTACGCCGTCACGTAGGGTGGCGACCGAGGGGACGGGCTGCACCTGTGCCGCGCGGGGATTGCCGACCAACAGGTACAGGCAGGCGCCGGCCACGCCCAGTGCCACCACCCCCAGCACGAAGCTGCGACGGCCTTGCTGGCGCAGCGGCCACAGCACTACGGCGGCCAACAGCGCAGCGGCCATTGCGGCGACCATCGGCAACCAGTGCGTCACCAGTCCTCTCCCTCGGTTGAATTCGCCGCAGTGGATGCATCCATCTGCCGGCTGCGACGACGGACGATGCCCATCACCACCAGCGCGCCGCCACCCAGTACCAGCAGCGGACCGCCCCACAGCAGCCAGGTACCCGGTTGCAGCGGCGGTTGATAGAGCACGAATTCGCCATAGCGGGCGACCAGGAACTGCTTTATGGCCGCATCGTCGAGGCCCTGCTGCATCAACTGCAGCACTTCACGGCGCAGGTCCTGCGCGATCTGCGCGTTGGAATCGGCCAATGACTGGTTCTGGCACTGCACGCAACGCAGCTGCGCCGCCAGGTCGTGGAAGCGCGCTTCCTCGGCCGTATCGCGGAACACCAGCGGCCGCGCATCATGCACCGGCTGTTGGGCGAGGCTGGCGTTCGGCGCCGCTAGGGTCAGTGCCAGCAGCAGGGGCAGCAGCCAGCGCATGCGCTTACGGCGAGGCGTGCAGAGTGTTGCCGGCATCGCCTTGGGCCTTCTCAAGCTTTTCCAGCGCCGGAATCAACTTCTCATCCACCACCTGCTGGGTCATCGCGCCGCTGTACTTCCAACGCACGATGCCACTGCCATCGACCAGGAAGGTCTCCGGTGCTGCCGTCACGCCCCAGTCGATGGCGGTGCGGCCTTCGATGTCGCTCAACACGACCATGAACGGGTTGCCCAGCTGTTCCAGCCAGTGCAGCGCGTCGGTCGGTTCATCCTTCCAGTTGTAGCCGATCACGCGTACGCGCTTGCTCTCGGCGAAGCGGGTCAGCACCGGATGTTCTTCACGGCAGGCCGCGCACCAGCTGCCCCAGACGTTGAGCAGGTAGGGCGCACCACGCAGTTCTTCGCTGCGCACGATCATCTGCGGATCATGCAGCACCGGCAGCGCGAACGCCGGCGCCGGCTTGTCGATCAGTGCCGAAGGCAGCACATCGCGCTGCGGATCGCCCGATTTCATCACCCCGTAGATCATCAGGCCAAGCAGGCCGAAGAAGAACAGGACGCCAATCACGATGGCTACCGGCGGCAGCGGGCGGGAAGGGCGTGGGGCGGGTGACTCGGACATGGGGAACTCCTACGGACGACGAAAGCGGCGATCGGCGGCGGCGATGAATCCGCCCAGGGCCATCAACAGCGCGCCCAGCCAGATCCAGCGCACGAAGGGCTTGATATGCACCCGTACCGCCCACGCATTGTTGCCCAGCGGCTCGCCCAATGCCACGTAGACATCACCGCTGAGGCGTGCATCGATGCCGGCTTCGGTCATCACCTGGCCGCCGCTGGCGTACTGGCGCTTCTCCGGATGCAGCAGCGCCAGTTCGCGACCATCGCGCAGCACCCGCAGATGACCGCGGTCAGCAATGAAATTGGGGCCTTCACGGTGGTCCACGCCCTCGAAGCGCACTTCGTGGCCGGCAACCACTACCTGCTGGCCCGGTGACAGCGCGACTTCGCGTTGCACGTTCAAGGCTTCCACCAGCAGCGCACCGGCCAGGAACACCGCGACACCGGCGTGGGCGACGATCATGCCAAGCATCTCGGCAGTGAAGCGGCCATTTCCACGCAAACGCTGCCAGACAAAACGGGCGGTGCCCAGACCGACCCAGGCTGCGGCCGCGACGCCGATGCCTGCCTTCCAGCCATTCTGCGGCGCCTGCCACCATGCCCAGGCGCCGAGCAGCACGGCCAGGCCCGCCCATGGCAACAGCAATGCCAGAGCGCGCGAGGGTTGGTCGCGCTGCCACTTCACCAGCGGACCGAACGGCAGCAGCATCACCATCGGTGCCATCAACAGCAGGAACAGGCTGCCGAAGTACGGTGGACCCACCGAGATCTTGCCCAGCGACAGCGCATCGGCCAGCAGCGGGTAGAGGGTGCCGAGCAGGACCATCGCGCAGGCGCTGGCCAGCAGCAGGTTGTTGGCCAGCAGCAGGGTTTCGCGCGAGGTTGCGGTGAAGCCACGGCGCGGATCGCCGGCATCCACGGCCAGTCGCGGCGCACGCAGCGCATACAGCAGCAGGCTGCCACCCACCAGCACCGACAGGAAGATCAGGATGAACAGCCCACGCGAGGGATCGGCCGCGAACGAATGCACGCTGGTCAGCACGCCGGAGCGGACCAGGAAAGTGCCCAGCAGCGACAGCGCGAACGCCGCGATGGCCAGCAGCAGCGTCCAGCTGCCGAAGGTGCCGCGTTTTTCGGTCACTGCCTGCGAATGGATCAACGCCGCGCCAACCAGCCACGGCATGAAGCTGGCGTTCTCGACCGGGTCCCAGAACCACCAGCCGCCCCAGCCCAGTTCGTAGTACGCCCACCAGCTGCCCAGTGCGATGCCCAGCGTGAGGAAGCCCCAGGCGACGTTGGTCCAAGGCCGCGTCCAGCGTTGCCAGCGTGCATCGACGCGGCCTTCCAGCAGCGCCGCCACGGCGAAGGCGAACGGCACTGCGAAGCCGACGTAGCCCAGGTAGAGCATCGGCGGATGGATGATCAGCCCCGGATCCTGCAGCAGTGGGTTGAGATCACGGCCTTCCAGCGGCACCGGGTTCAGGCGCAGGAACGGATTGGAGGTGAAGATCAGGAACGCGAGGAAGCCGACGCTGACCACGCCCATCACCGCCAGCACGCGCGCCTGTACCGGTGCCGGCAGATGCCGCGAGAACAGCGCCACCGCACCGGTCCACAGCGCCAGCACCAGCGCCCACATCAGCAGCGAGCCTTCGTGCGCACCCCACACCGCCGAATAGCGGTAGATCAGCGGCAGCAGTGAATTGGAGTTCTCGGCCACGTAGCGCACCGAGAAGTCCTGCTGCACGAAGGCCGCCGTCAGTACGGCGAAGGCGCCGGCCAGCAGCACCAGCTGGGCAAAGGCTGCCGGGCGGGCAACCGACATCCATGCGTCGTTGCCGCGCTGCGCACCGACCAGCGGCAGCACTGCCTGCAGCAGCGAGGCCAGCAACGCGCAGAGCAGGAGGATCTGACCGAATTCGGGAAGCACTCAGCGCACCTCGGGCGCCGTGACCGGCACATCATGCTTGCGATGGGCCTGGCCCATCTTGTCGGCCACTTCCTTGGGTACGTACTTCTCATCGTGCTTGGCCAGTACTTCGTCGGCGACGAACGTGCCGTCCTGCAGGCGACCACTTGCGACCACGGCAGTGCCTTCGGCGAACATGTCCGGCAGTATCCGCGAGGTCGACACCGGCAACTGCGCATCGCCGTCGGTGACCTTGAAGTGCGCTTCCAACGAGCCGAGCGGGCGGTTGAAGGAACCCTTCACCACCATGCCGCCAAGGCGGAACCGGGTCTGTGCATCGACATCGCCGCGCAGTACTTCCGAGGGCGTGTACAGGTAAGCGATGTTGCGTTCCAGCGCCATGGCCACCAGCGCGGTGGCCAGCCCGGAGGCGAGCAGGGCCAGCAGCACCCAGACCAGACGACGGCGTTGGACCGGCGTCATCGCTCCAGCTCCGTCGACAGCGCAGGCGCGGTGACCTGCTGTGCGGCCTGACGGGCCTGCTGCCGCTGCTGGCGCGACTGCGCCTGGCGGCGTGCCGCGCGCAGGCGCAGCCACGACCCAAGGGCATCGGCGCCGAGCACCAGCACGAACACGGCGTAGGCGCCGATCACGAAGGGCAGGTGAGTCATGGCCGCGATTCCTCCACCTCGGTTGCACGGGCATCGACGAGGTCGCCAACCCAGGCCTTGCCGGCCTCGCGGTACAGGTTGTCGGCACGCGCCTTGGCCAGCAGCGAACCACAGAACCAGAGTTTGGTGGCGATCACCATCCACCACAGCGGAGCAATCAGCTCGGTACGGATGGCCGATTCACCGAACACGCTGATCGACTGGCGCTGGTGCAGGCCGCCCCACCAGTCCACCGAGTAACGGATCACCGGCAACAGGCTGACGCCGACGATGGCCAGCAGGCCGGCGGCACGCGCGGCACTGCGGCGGTCTTCGATGGCGTGGTACAGGCCGATCACGCCCAGGTACAGGAACAGCAGCACCAGCTCGCTGGTCATGCGCGGGTCCCAGTCCCACCACGTGCCCCAGGTGCCTTTGCCCCAGATGCTGCCGGTCACCAGGGTTATCAGGGTGAAACCGGCGCCCATCGGCGCACAGGCCATGGCCAGGATCTCGCAGATCTTGATCCGCCAGATCAGTGCGATGGCGGCGTACAGCGCCATCAGCGCGAACACGAACAGGCTCATCCAGGCGCTGGGCACGTGGATGTAGAGGATGCGGAAGCTGTCCAGCTGGCGGGCTTCCGGCGGCACCACCAGCAGCGCCTGCCACATACCGACCAACAGCACCGGTACCGCGGCGATGTAGAACAGTCGCGACCAGCGGGCAGCGAAACGATCGAACGTGGGAGGCGAGCCGAGTTGATGGAACCAGCGGACAATCGGATTCATGCGTGGCGGCTATCCAGCAGGGGTGGATTGGCTCTCAGCTCGGTCAACTCAGAGAAATACGGATCGCAGCAGCGGTCGCCAGCGGTGCCAGCACCAGGGCGATCACCAGTCCAGCGCCCAGCATCAGCAGCGCACCGACCGGATCCTGTCCGCGGCTGGCTGCCGCCAGGCTGCCAGCACCGAAGACAAGCACCGGTACGTACAGCGGCAACGACAGCAACGCCACGAGAATACCAGAGCGCCGGATGCCCACGGTCAGTGCAGCGACCACGCCACCGATCAGGCTCAACAACGGTGTTCCCAACAGCAACGATGCCAGCAACATCGGCAGCTGGTCATGCGGCAGATGCAGCATTTCCGCCAGCAGCGGGCTCACGATGATCAACGGCAGGGCGGTGGTCGCCCAATGCAGCAGCACCCGTACCAGCACCAGCCACGCCAGTGGCACCGGCGCCAGCAGCCATTGTTCGAGCGAACCGTCTTCGGCATCGGAGCGGAACAGCGAATCCAGCGCCAGCTGCCCGGCCAGCAGCACCGCCAACCACAGCACCGCACCGGCGGTGGCAGCCAGCGGCTGCGGGTCCCGGCCCTGGGCGAGGGCGAACAGCACCACCACCAGCAGGGCGAACAGCAGCGGCTGCAGCGCATCGCCGCGACGGCGCCAGAGCAGGCGCAGATCGCGAGTAACCAGGGCGCGGGCGGTCTGCCACAGGCCCGGCTCGGTGCCTGGCGCGATCATGCGGCACCGCCGAGGTCGAGCTGGCGGGTGCGCACCGGCGGGGCGGCATAGGCGCCATGGGTGGTGACCAGGGCGGCGCCGCCGCTGCGCAGGTGTGCGGATATCATCCGGTTGACCAGGTTGATGCCTTCGAGGTCGAGGTTGGCATAGGGTTCGTCGAGCAGCCACAGCGGTGCCGGCGACAGCCAGATGCGGGCCAGCGCCAGGCGCCGCTTCTGTCCGGCTGACAGGTGCCGCACCAGGGTGTCCTCATAGCCGGCCAGACCAACGATGGCCAGGGCATTGCCCGGCATCTGCCGTGCGCGGCGGCCGTGCAGGCCGCACAGGAAATGCAGGTTCTCCAGCGTGTCCAGGTCCGGCTTCAGTGCCGGCAGGTGGCTGAGGTAGGCGACATAGCGCGCACGTTCGGCGTTGCTGGCCGGCTTGCCATCGATCAGCACCTGACCTGCGCCCGGGCGAGCCAAGCCCGACAGCACGCGCAGCAGGGTGGTCTTGCCGGCTCCATTGCCACCCTGCACCAGCAGCGCCTCGCCAGCATCCACGTGGAAGTCCAGCGGGCCGAACACCGGCTCGTCATTGCGGGAGAAGCTCAGGCCGCTGGCAGCCAGCAATGCAGGGGTGTTCAAGGCGCAGGGGTCTTCATGCGGGAGTGCGGCGGCAATTGTAGCGGTGAAACCGCACCGGGTAGTGCCGGCCGCTGGCCGGCAGCTCTGCCAGGCGCTGGTGTGGCATGTGCAAAGAGCCGCCGGGTATGACCCGGCGCTACCGTCGGCGCCGCAGGCAGGGTCGGGATTTCGTACACTTCCAGCCCTTGTTTCCCCACAGCCCAGGCCGATGCAACCGAACACCAAGCTGCCCAAGGTCGGTACCACGATCTTCACCGTGATGTCCCAGCTCGCCGCCGAACATGGCGCGGTCAACCTCGGTCAGGGGTTCCCGGATTTCTCAGCGCCGCAGCGTCTGATCGACGAGACCACCAAAGCGATGGCCGCCGGCCTGAACCAGTACCCGCCGATGACCGGTGTGGCACCGCTGCGCCAGGCCATCGCGCAGAAGTCGCTGGACCTGTACGGCGCGCAGATCGATCCGGACACCGAGATCACCGTCACCAGCGGCGCCACCGAGGCGATCTTCAACGCCATCCACGCCGTGGTGCGTGCCGGTGAGGAGGTGATCGTGCTCGACCCGGCCTACGACTGCTACGAACCAGCCATCGAGCTGGCCGGGGCCACGGCAGTGCATGTGCCGCTGGACCCGCAGACCTTCGCCGTCGACTGGGACCGTGTGCGTGCGGCAATCACCCCGCGCACCCGCCTGCTGATGGTCAACACCCCGCACAACCCGTCCGGTGCGATGCTGGACGAAGCGGACATGCAGGCGCTGGCCGATGTGCTGCGCGGCACGCAGATCTACCTGATCTCCGATGAGGTGTACGAGCACATCATCTACGACGGCCGCCGCCATGAATCGGCATTGCGCTACCCGGAGCTGCGCGAGCGCACCTTCGTCATCTCCAGCTTTGGCAAGACCTATCACTGCACCGGCTGGAAGATCGGCTACGCGGTGGCGCCGCCGGCGATGACCGCCGAATTCCGCAAGGTGCACCAGTACAACACCTTCACCAGTTTCGGCCCGGCGCAGTACGGTTTTGCCGCGATGATCCGCGACGAACCGCAGCATCATCTGGAACTGGGTGCGTTCTATGAGGCCAAGCGCGACCGCTTCCGTGAACAGCTGGCCGGTACCCGCCTGAAGGCGCTGCCGGTGCCGGGCGGTTATTTCCAGCTGGTGGACTACTCGGCCATCAGCGATCTGCCGGACCACGAGTTCGTGAAGTGGCTGACCATCGAGAAGGGCGTCACCGCCATCCCGCTGTCGCCGTTCTACGAAACCGCGCCGGTCGGCCAGCGCCTGGTGCGCCTGTGCTTCGCCAAGAACGAGGCCACTCTGGACGCGGCGATCGAACGCCTGCGCCTGCTGTGAGCGGAGACGCACTGGCAGACGACTGGAAGGTCAAGCTTCGCTACGGTCGTCTGTCCACCCCGTTCCAGCACTTTGCGGTGCTGGCCGACGGGGTTGCCGGTGAACCGATCGATGGTCTTGAATGCCGCCCGGGTCCTGCAGTGATGTCGATGAAGGGCTGGGCGACGGACGCGGACGAAGCCGCCGATATGCTTCGATATGTCAGCAATGAGATTGGCTTCTCGATAACCGGGGCGATCGAGGTGTATCAGGCCGAATTGGATGAACCGCCGCGAGACCGACCATTTGCGTACAGCATCAATTTTGTCCCCTATTCGGAAGACGGTGACACCCGTGAATGACCTGCGCATTTCCCTCGTGCAAGGCGACACCCGCTGGCACGACCCGGCCGGCAACCGCGCCTACTACGGTGCGCTGCTGGCGCCGCTGGCCGGGACCACCGATCTGGTGATCCTGCCGGAAACCTTCACCAGTGGCTTTTCCAACGAGGCGATCGCCCAGGCCGAAGGCATGGACGGCCCGACCGTGGCCTGGGTGCGCGAACAGGCCACGGCCTTGAACGCGGCGGTGATCGGCAGCGTGCAGCTGCGCGATGGCGAGGGCGTCTACAACCGCCTGCTGTTCGCCACCCCCGACGGGAGCCTGCAGTACTACGACAAGCGCCATCTGTTCCGTTACGGCGGCGAGCACGAGCGCTATGCTGCCGGCCGCGACCGCCTGTGCGTGGAATGGAAGGGCTGGCGGATCAATCCGCAGGTCTGCTACGACCTGCGTTTCCCGGTGTTCTGCCGCAACCGCTACAACGTCGAGCGTGTTGAACAGCTGGACTTCGATCTGCAGATCTTCGTCGCCAACTGGCCGTCCGCGCGCGCCTATGCGTGGAAGACCCTGCTGCGTGCGCGGGCCATCGAGAACCTGTGCTTCGTCGCCGCGGTCAATCGCGTGGGCGTGGACGGCAACCAGCTGCATTACGCCGGCGATAGTGCGGTCATCGACTTCCTCGGCCAGCCACAGGTGGAGATCCGCGAGCGCGAGCAGGTGGTGACCACCACCATCTCCGCCGAAGCGCTGGCCTCGCACCGTGCACGCTTCCCGGCGATGCTTGATGCCGACGCCTTCCATCTGGATGTGCAGGCCTGATACGGCGCCTGAACGCCTGCCGCCTCACCGCGCGCGCCTGCATCCAACGTGCACGCGCGTGCTGCTAGATTCGCCCACATTCCGACCGATGTGGACGTGTTGCCAATGAATACCAAGCCCTTTGCCCTGCTGCTGGCGCTGGCTACTGCCTCCCTGGCCCCGACCGCGCAGGCCGGCGGAAACCTCGATTGCCAGCTGCGCTACAACCTGTCGGGCTGGTCGCTGATCTACAAGACCGCCTCGGGCAACGGCACCATCCACTGCACCAACGGCGCCAGCATGCCGGTGCGGATCCAGCTGAAGGGCGGCGGCCTGACCGTCGGCAAGTCGAAGATCACCGATGGCCGTGGCAGCTTCACCGGCGCCAGCAGCGTCGGTGAGCTGCTGGGCACATACGCCTCTGTAGGCGCGCACGCGGGTGCAGTGAAGTCCAGCAACGCGCAGGTGATGACGAAGGGTGATATCTCGCTGGCCCTGTCCGGCACCGGCAAGGGCTGGGACCTGGGCGTGGACGGCGCCGCGTTCACCATCAGCCGGCGTTGAGCCGGGCCGGCGCGGTTCCTTCCCAGCTGATGCGGATGTAATGCTGCTCGGCATCGCTGGGCAGTCGTTCGACCTCAAAGCCATTCTTCTGCAACTGCGCGACGACGCCCTCGACGAGCCGCTCGCTGGCCAATGCCTGGCTGAAGCCGAACACGATGTAGCGGCGGCCATTTTCCGACCCCGCCTGGATCGACGTGTCGAGATCGCGGTAGTACTGGTCGACAGGACGCGTAGCGGCATCTGCGTTTGCGCGGGCCTGTTCGGCGGTGATGGTGATCATGGGCATCTGCCTCGTTGGGGAGAGTGCGCACGATAGCCAGTGCATAGGGGGCGATTCCGGAAGCAGCGCACAGCGCATGGCCTTTGCAATAATTCCTAGGCCACAACGGCGCGCGGCCGCTGCAGCCAAAGTGCAAGCAGCCCGCATGCGATGAGCGTCGGTGCCAGCAGCTGCAGTGCACCGACCACGGCCATCGCCACGCCGATCAACAGGTAATAGAGCAGGCCGAACAGCGCGCCTGCGCTGCCGAGGCAATGCGGATAGCCGCGCAGGGCCTGGCCGAGCACATTGGGAATGGCCAGGCCGAAGCCGGTCACCACCGGCACCATCGCCACGACCAGAGCGGGTCGATCATGCAGCAGTACAGCCAACAGGCCACCGGCCAGCACCAGCCCCGCGGCGAGTTGGATGCGGGTGGTGGCGCACGCGCCTGCGCGTAGCAGGCGGCCATTGCCCCAGGCGCCCAGCGCCGAACCCAGCGCCAGCAGCGCTCCGCTGGCACCGAACCAGGCCAGCGGCCAGTGCAGTCGCTCGAACACGAAGGGCCCCAGAGCGTACCAGCTGTACATGGCCACGTTGAATGCCATCACCAGCAGCGCCTGTGACCAGATCCAGCGGTCGCAGAGCAGTTGCCGCAGCAGTGGCAGCAGAGGGGTGTGCCCGACGTTGGCAGGGCGGCTCTCGTGCAGGCCGGATGTGCATCCGAGCATCAGCAGTAGGGCAATCAGCAGCAGGCCTGCCTGCACGCCGGCATAGCCATGGGTGGCAACCAGCAACGTCCCCAGTGCCAGCCCGATCGCCGGGCTCAATGCCAGCGCCATGCCGATCCACGAGAACGCCTGCGCCAAGGCCGGCCCCTGCAGGTGATCGCGCAGTACCGTCTGGGTCACCACCGAGGCCGCCGCCGCGCCCAGCGCGGCCAGTGCCTGGGCCAGCAGGACCTGGCCGAACGTGCTGGCCAGCAGGCCTCCGCAGGCCGCCAGTGCGAACACGGCCAGGCCACCGAGCAGGGCTGGGCGGCGGCCGATACGGTCGGCCAGCCATCCCCACAGAGCGACACCGGCGGCGAAACCGAACAGGTAAAGGCTCATCGCCTGGCTGGCGGCGCCCGGTGGCAGTGCGAAGCGCCCGGCGAGATCGGCCAGGGCAGGGCTGTACAGGGTCTGTGCCAGCTGCGGGAACATCAGCAGCGCGATGGTGAGCAGCAACAGGCGACGCGACATGCGGGCGCTCCGGAATCGGGGCCGCGCATTGTGATGGCCGGCGCGTTGGCGCAATATGTCGGTTCTGACAGAAAATATAGGAAATCGGACATGGCTTGGCTGCAGCCGGATGCGCACTTCGATGCCGACGCCTGGGACGCGCCGGTGTTGGGCATTGCGTCGTCGCTGGCCGATCACGATTCGGGCTGGCATCAGCACGCACGTGCGCAGCTGCTGTACACGCGACAGGGCTGCACGCGGCTGACGTTTGGTGACCGCATCAGTCTGCTGCCGCCGTCGCGCGCGGCATGGATCCCTGGCGGCCTGCGCCATCGGGCGCAGATGCGCCAGGCGGTGGACTACCGCTCGCTGTACTTCGATACCACGCTGTCGGCACAGCTGCCGCAGCAGCCGGCAATCATCGGGGTGGGGCCCTTGCTGCAGGCGCTGCTGGAGCCGATCGCGCAGGCACCGTTCGATCACGACTGGCAGGCGCCACGTGCGCACCATCAGCTCGCGCTGTGCTTGCTGGAGATCGCCGCCGCACCGGTAGCGCCGATGGACCTGCCATTGCCGCACGATCCACGGATCGCACGTTGCCTGCCGCTGGCCGAACACCTGCCGCCCGAACTGGGGGAGCTGGCCGCACGCACGGGATTGAGCGTGCGTACCGTGGGCCGACTGATGCAGCGCGATACCGGCATGGGCTACCAGGCCTGGCGCCAGCAATGGCGCCTGATGCGGGCGATGGAACTGCTGCTGCTTGGCCATCGCGTCGCACATGTCGCGCAGGACACCGGCTTCTCGGCAGAGAGCCCGTTCATTGCCTTCTTCCGCAGCATGGCTGGCACCACACCCGCCGCCTTCCAGCGCCATGCAAAAGGGGACGGAGGGGATTAAGTCGCTTTCGCCCGTTCGACACACAGTCTGGCAAAAACGACTTGATCCCCGCCGTCCCCTGTTTAAAGAAAAACCCCGGCCGGAGCCGGGGTTCTTCATGTCGGTTGCTTCAGCGCTCAGCTGCCGCGCGGGCCGCTGCGACGCGGGCCACCCGGGCCACGGTTGCCGCCGGGGCCACCCGGGCCGCGGTTGCCACCCGGGCCGCCGGGACCACGGTTGCCACCGGGACCACCCGGGCCACGATTGCCACCGGGGCCGCCCGGACCACGGTTGCCGCCCGGACGTGCATTTGCATTGCCACCCGGACGACCGTTGCCGGCCGGACGCGAGGTGCCGTACGGACTGAAGCCCGGGTTGGCGTGGTCGGAGGGGAAGCTCGGGGCATTGCCCGGATGGCCGTACGGGTGCTTGTTGCCCTGGCCCTGCGAGCGGTTGCCCGCACCGGCCGGACGACCCTGGCCGCCGGCGCCACCGGCGCCACCGCGTCCTTCACCACCGTAGCCACCACGACCTTCACCGCCGTAGCCGCCGCGACCCTGGCCGCCACCGGCGCCTGCGCCTGGGCCCTTCGGCTTGCCGTACGGACGGCCCTGGCCGCCTGCACCTGCACCTGCGCCCGGACCACGGGCACCCGGGCCACGTGCGCCCGGACCCGCGTTGCGGTGGCCGCTCGGGCCGGTGCTGACGCCATCAGGCACGTACCATGTACGGAATGCGGCCGGGTTGCCTTCCGGCAGCGAGCGGTCGTTCTTCGGCGCGCGCTGCTTGAACGGGCGCTGCGACTGCTTGGCTGCGGCTTCACCGCTGACCGTCAGACCGCCCTTGAAGCCGCCGCCACCCTTGCCGCCGCGACCGCGGCCGCGGTCTTCGCGCACATTGTCGAAGCGACGCAGTTCACGCCCTTCATCGGCGGTGCTGTGACCGTTGACGTAGGCATTGCCGCGGCCACCCTCACGCACGCGCACGGTGGTCTTGGCGGCGCGACGCTGGCCGATCACCGGCTGCAGGGTCAGGGCCGACGGTGCGCCTTCTTCCAGCTTCAGTTCGGCGCGCAGCGCTTCGACCTGGCTGCCCGGCAGTTCGACCGACTGGCCGCGAGCCAGTTCGCGCGGCAGGCTGACCTTGCCGTAGCGGGTGCGCTTGAGGCGGCTGACCTGGCAGCCCTGCGATTCCCACAGGCGGCGCACTTCGCGATTGCGGCCTTCCTTCACCACGACGCGGAACCAGTCGTGCGAATCGGTGCCGCCGATGCGTTCGATCTCATCGAACTTGGCCGGACCATCTTCCAGCGCGACGCCACGGGTGAGGCGGTCGACGACGGCATCAGGCACCTTGTCCTCGCCTTCCGGGGCGCGCACGCGTACCACGTACTCGCGCTCGACCTCGAACGAGGGGTGCATCATGGCGTTGGCCAGCTCACCGTCGGTGGTCGCCAGCAGCAGGCCGGTGGTGTTGATGTCGAGGCGGCCGACGGCGATCCAGCGGGCGCCCTTCAGCGCCGGCAGGGATTCGAACACGGTCGGGCGACCTTCGGGGTCTTCGCGGGTGGTCACTTCGCCTTCCGGCTTGTTGTAGACCAGCACGCGCGAGGGTTCGGCCAGCGCGGTGGCGACGAAGCCGCGACCGTCGAGCTCGATCTTGTCGCCGCTCTTGACCGACATGCCGGTCTGCGCGACTTCACCATTGACCTTGACCAGGCCTTCGGCAATGCGCTGTTCCAGCGCACGACGCGAGCCGAGGCCGGCCTGGGCCAGGACCTTGTGCAGGCGTTCTTCCAGCTTGAACTGTTCGGACGTGGCTTCGCGCTTGAGCGAAAGCTTGTTCAACGAGGGCTTGCGGGGGGTGTCACTCATCAGTTTTGCTCCGGCCGACGGTTTCGAGGTCGGCCTCTGGTTCGGAATCGGCTTGGTCAACAGCCACGGTCGTCTTCGCGACGGCGTTGTCTTCGCGTTCGTTCACTGTCACCGCGCGCTCGCCCGGCGCGGAATCGGGGTGCCCATCATCGGAGGGCGAAGGTGCTTGCTCATCGTCGGCCGCCGCAGGAAGTGCGTCGGCAGAATCGGGGGTGTCGCCAGCGGTGGTGCTGGTGTCGTCATTTGCAGCGGCGTCCGGGTCGGCGCTCACGTCCGGGCCGTCGGCGCTGGCGGCGAGGGGGGCGTCGCGATCCAGCGCGAGCTGCGGTTCCAGGTCGCCCAGGTCCTTCAGCTCGGAAAGGGGCGGCAGTTCGTCCAGGCGTTTCAGCCCGAAGTAGTCCAGGAAGCCCTTGGTGGTGCCGAACAGCGCGGGCTTGCCGGGCACGTCACGGTGGCCGACCACGCGGATCCACTCGCGCTCTTCCAGTGCCTGGATGATGTTACTGCTGACCGCCACGCCGCGCACCTGCTCGATCTCGCCGCGGGTGATCGGTTGCCGGTAGGCGATCAGTGCCAGCGTTTCCAGGGTGGCGCGGGTATAGCGGGTCTTGCGTTCGGTCCACAGCCGGCTGATCCAGCCATGCACTTCGGCGGTCACCTGGTAGCGGAAGCCGGAGGCCACCTCCACCAGTTCCACGCCACGGTCCTGGCAGCTCTCGCGCAGCCGTTCCAGCGCACGTTCGATGCTGCCCGGCGGTGCCGGCTCATCTTCCGGGAACAGGTCCTTCAGCTGGGCCAGGGTGAGCGGCTGGCTGGAGGCCAGCAGCGCACCTTCGACAATGCGGTTGATCAGCGTTTGATCCATCGGCAGTCAGCGCTCACTCGTTTTCATTGGCGGCGTCGTTGTCGTCGAATTCGCTGCTGAACTGCAGCGGGGCATTGGTATTGCCGGCGGCCAGGGACTTTACGTAGATCGGCGCCAGCGGTTCTTCCTGCACGAGGTCCAGCAGCTGTTCCTTGGCCAGTTCCAGCACGGCCAGGAACGTGACCAGCACGCCCAGCTTGCCCTCTTCGGCGGTGAACAGGTTTTCAAAACGATAGAACTTGCCGTCTTCAAGTCGCCCCAGCACTTCGCCCATGCGCTGCCGGACACTCAGCGCCTCGCGCTTGATCGCGTGGCCGGTGAACAGCTCGGCGCGCTTGAGCACGTCGTGCAGGGCCATCAGCATTTCCTTCAGGTCCACCGGCGGCGGCAGCTTCACTGCGGCGCGCTCGGGCATGAAGGCATGCGCCACGCTGGTGTCACGGTCCTGCCGGGGCAGGGCGTCGATGTCCTCGGCAGCCTGCTTGAAACGTTCGTACTCCTGCAGCCGTCGCACCAGCTCCGCACGCGGATCGGCTTCCTCGCCCTCCACGCTGGGGGGGCGGGGCAGCAGCATGCGCGACTTCACTTCCGCCAGGATCGCCGCCATCACCAGGTACTCGGCGGCAAGCTCGAAGCGCAGCTCGCGCATCACGGTGATGTATTCCACGTACTGCCGGGTGATCTCGGCCACGGGGATGTCCAGCACGTCCAGGTTCTGCCGGCGGATCAGGTACAGCAACAGGTCCAGCGGGCCTTCGAAAGCATCCAGGATGACTTCCAGCGCATCCGGCGGGATGTACAGGTCCTGCGGAATCTGCAGGACCGGTTGCCCATGCACCACGGCCAGCGGCATTTCCTGCTGCTGGGGGGCGGGCGGCCGGGTTGGCGTGTTCGCGTCAAGCGCGAGTTCGGAAGTCATCTAATGGAGATCAGGATTGCAACGGACCAGTCGCGGTAGCTGGCACACCGGGCAACTGCCACGGACCGCCAGGACACCAGGCGCGCCTGTCTCGGCGCGGTTCCACACATCAAACAACAGGACGCTCCGCAGGACACGGCAGCGACAGGACTACGGGGAGGTCGTCTACGGGGCCCGGTCGGGTGGACCGGTTCGAAGCAGCGGGTCGGTCGTCGGGGGCTGCGTTGGCCGCAAAAACCGACGGGCTGCTGCATCCAGCCACGTGCAATGGTCCCTAGGGTAAGCCTTTGCTGCGCCAGTGTCCAGCCGAGGCCGGGCAGGGGGCTGGATTGGCTAGAATCGGTTCACCAGCAACGCAAGCGAGGAAATGCCGGTGTGGTATGTGATTGAAGGATATGACGGCCAGGATGTACTGGCCCAGCGGCTGCAGGCGCGGCCCGAGCACCTGGCGCGGCTGACCGCGTTGCGCGATGAAGGCCGCCTGCTGCTGGCGGGCCCGTGTCCGGCGATCGATAGCGAAGACCCCGGCCCGGCAGGGTTCAGTGGCTCAGTGGTGATAGCCGGCTTCGATTCGTTGCAGCAGGCCCAGGCCTGGGCCGATGCCGATCCCTATGTCGCCGCAGGCGTCTACGTGCGGGTGCAGGTGCGTCCGTTCCGCAAGGTGCTGCCGTGAACGGGAAACGGATCGAGCAGATTCGTGATGCGCTGCAACAAGCGCTGGCCCCCAGCATGCTTGAGGTCGAAGACGACAGCCATCGCCATGCAGGCCACGCCGGAGCACGCGATGGTCGCGGCCATTTCAACGTGCACGTGGTCAGCGAACGCTTCGCGGGAATGGCACCGCTGGCCCGTCATCGCGCCGTCTACGCGGCCTTGGGCACGCTGATGGAAACCGACATCCACGCGTTGTCCATCCGCGCACACACCCCGTCAGAACAGGGCTGAGCGCCTGTCCCGAGCTGTCCTGGCGGGTCCACCATGGGCCTGTCAAGGACAGATTTCTGTGTCTGTTTAGGGACATTCGCCTAACGGACTGTTTACAAGCGCAGATGGAAACGCTTACATTCCGCGCCATTGCTGGTAGATCCAAGCCGTGGAGGGCGGCTTCGTGAACAAAGCAGCCATAACAATCAAAGACGTCGCCCGTGAAGCCAAGGTCTCTGTGGCCACCGTTTCGCGCGCGCTCAACGGGCATGAAAATGTCGCCGAACCGGTCCGCCAGCTTGTGCTGGAGGTGGCCGCACGGCTGCGTTACACCCCGCATGCCGCCGCCCGCAGCCTGAGCAGCCGCCGCACCAATACGGTGGGCGTGGTGCTTCCAGACCTGTACGGCGAATTCTTCTCCGAACTGATGCGCGGCATCGACAACGTCGCCCGCAGCCGGCGCCAGCACCTGCTGGTGTCGAGCTATCACGGCGACCAGGAGCAGCAGGGTGCTGCCCTGCGTGCCATGCGCGGCCGGGTCGACGGTCTGCTGGTGCTCTCGCCCTATGCGGAGAGCCCGGGGTTCCTGACCGACAACCTGCCGCAGGCGTTGCCGACGGTACTCATCAACACCTACCTGCCTGGGCAGGACCATCCGGTGTTGAGCATCGATGACCATGCAGGGGCGATGGCGATGACCCGCCACCTGCTCGACGTAGGCCATCGGCGCATTGCATTCATTTCTGGCCCGGACCTCAACTTCGACGCGCGTGAGCGCCTGCGCGGCTTCCGTGATGCGCTGGCGGCTTTTGGTGGTGGCGCGGAGGGGATCGAGTTGCCCGGTGATTTCGACGAAGCTTCCGGCCATCGCGCCGGTCAGGAGTTGCTGGCAGCCGGCACGCTGCCCGATGCCGTATTCGCCGCCAACGACATGATGGCCCTCGGCTGCCTGTATGCCTTCGCGCAGGCAGGTGTCCATGTGCCATCCGATGTCGCTCTGGCCGGTTTCGATGACATTCCGCTTGCGCGTTTCGTCCACCCGTCGCTGACCACCATGCAGGTCAGCATCGCCGAACTGGGCGATCGGGCGATGTCGCGCTTGTTGCAGTTGATGGACGGCACCTCCACGGAAGGGACAGGGGACAAACAGACCCTGGTCCCGAGCCTTATTGTTCGCGATTCCACCACTCCGCCATCCGGCCATTGAAGCCAGAGGCGTTCCTTCTTTTTTGATTGATCGCAGGTGCCGCGCAAGCGGTCACCGCCACCCGGAGATTGAGTTGATGATGCATTCCACGATCCGCACGCCGGCGCGCCGGCTGCTGAGCACCGCCCTGGTCAGCTGCCTGATGCTGGCCGCTGCTCCCAACGTCATGGCGCAGTCGGCCAACGCCAGCCTGCGTGGCCAGGTGTCCGGCGCGCAGGCCGGTGCTGAAGTCACCGCCACCAACGTCGCCACCGGCACCGTGCGTCGCGGCACCGTGCGCGCCGACGGCAGCTACTCGCTGATGGGCCTGGACCCGGGCACCTACAACGTTGTTGCCAATGGCCAGACCCAGAAGGTCACCGTCACCGTCGCCTCGACCTCGACGCTCAACTTCGCTGGCGCTGCCGCCGGTGGCACCGGGACGACCGCCGCCACCAACCTGGACACCGTCAACGTTGTTGCGCCGACCCTGTTGCAGGAAGTGCGTACCTCCGAAGTCGGCAAGACCGTCAGCCTGCAGCAGATCCAGACCACCCCGCAGGTGTCGCGCAACTTCCTGGAGTTCGCCGACGCGGTGCCGGGCCTGATCTTCACCCGTGATGCCAAGGGCAACACCTCGCTGCGCGGCGGCGCCACCAATGCCGACGGTACCAACGTCTACATCGACGGCGTGGGCCAGAAGAGCTACGTCAAGGGCGGCGGCGTGGCCGGTCAGTCCGGCAGCGCCGGCAACCCGTTCCCGCAGCTGGCCATCGGCGAATACAAGGTCATCAGCGGCAACTACAAGGCCGAGTACGGCCAGGTGTCGAGCGCTGCAGTGACCGCTGCCACCAAGTCCGGTACCAATGAATTCAAGGGTGAGGCGTTCTACCGCTACACCGACGAGGACATGCGCGCCAAGACCCCGGCCGAGCGTCAGGGCGGCAAGGACAAGATGGTCTCGGCCGAGAAGGAATACGGCTTCGCGCTGGGTGGCCCGATCATCCAGGACAAGGCGCACTTCTTCGTGACCTATGAAGCCAAGCGCTTCGACCTGCCGGTCACCATCGCGCCGGACGGCGCGGTCACCGGTGCTGCCGGCCTGCTGCCGGCCGTAGGCGCCGCCGGCCTTGGCCCGGCCAGCCAGCCGTTCCAGCAGGATCTGATCTTCGGCAAGATCGACTTCGAGCCGACCGACAACGACCGCATCGAGCTGACCTTCCAGGACCGCGACGAAACCCAGTCGCAGTTCAGTGGCCAGACCGCGCCGGAAGCCGGCCGTGAAGTGGTCAACACCGACCGTCGTTACGCCCTGCGCTGGAACCACAGCGGCGAGCGTTACTACAACGAAATGATGGTCACCCATGAAGATTCGTTCAACAACCCGACGCCGCTGACCCTGGCCAACGGCATCACCTACACCGCGCCGGACGGCACCGAAGACCGCACCGTGGTGAAGATCGGTGGTGCATCGGCACTGGATTCGCAGGTGAAGGGCCAGAAGGGCTGGTCGATCGAAGACAACCTGACCCTGGACGGCATCCAGTGGGCCGGCGACCACACCATCAAGATGGGCGTGAAGTACAAGCAGATCGACCTGTACGCATCCGATGCGGCGCAGATCAACCCGACCTTCACCTACAGCCTGGGCGATCCGGACTTCCCGGATTCCATTCCGTACAAGGCGCAGTTCGTCAAGCCGGTGACCGGCGTGTCGGGCGTGTCCGGCGAAGTGCGTTCGAAGTCCAAGCAGTACGGCGTGTTCATCCAGGATGACTGGCAGGTCAACGACCACCTGCAGCTGAACATCGGTCTGCGTTGGGATTACGAGAAGACCCCGTCCTACCTGGACTTCGTGACCCCGCAGCAGGTGGTCGACGCGATCTACTCGCAGGACCCGCGCGGCCCCGCCGGCCAGACCTACGCCGATTCGCTGGCGCTGGGCGGTCTGGACATCAGCGACTACATCAGCAACGGCCACAACCGCAAGGCGTTCAAGGATGCCTGGCAGCCGCGCCTGGGCTTCTCGTATGACATCAACGCCGACGAGCAGCACGTGATTCACGGTGGTGCCGGCCGTTCCTACGACCGCGACCTGTTCGACAACCTGCAGCTGGAAACCACCAAGCTGGCCCTGCCGCAGCCGACCATCTACTTCCGCAACCCGGCCACCGGCACCTGCATCAACGGCCAGGCCGCCTGCTATGACTGGAACCCGAACCTGCTCAACGGTATCGGCAACCTGCAGTCGCTGGTCGGTTCGACCAGCAATGCGGGCCTGGAAGTCGATCTGCTGAACAACAAGCTGAAGGCTCCGTACTCGGATCAGTTCAGCCTGGGCATGAGCAACCAGATCGGCGACTGGCTGACCGACGCCACCATCGCCCGCACGCTGAGCTACGACGGCTTCGCCTTCACCCTGGGCAACCGCTACCCGACCGGCCAGTTCTTCGATGACCCGCGCCTGTGCGGCGGCACCGACCCGGGCCTGAGCCAGGCCTGGAGCTGCAACGTGCCGGGCTTCGGCAGCCTGATCATCGGCCAGCAGGGCATCAAGACCCGCGCTACCCAGATCCTGCTGTCGGCGCAGAAGCCGTTCACCCAGGAAAGCGGCTGGGGCACCTCGATCGCCTACACCTGGACGACCGCGCGCCACAACCGCGACATCAACGAGAAGTACGCCTTTGACCGCGGCCTGATCGGCGATTACCCGACCATCCGTTCCAACGGCGCGCCGCGCCACCGTCTGGTGGTCACCGGTTCGTACGCGGGCTTCTGGGGCATCACCTTCGGCGGCAAGATCACCCTGGCCACCCCGACCGCCGTCAACGACTGGTACCCGGTGCCGCAGGCCAGTGGCTACAACCTGCCGACACCGCAGGCGGCTGTGCCCAACGCCAATGGCAAGTTCCTGCTGGGTGGCAAGATCTTCGGCTACCGTTCGGTCGATCTGCAGGCGACGAAGACGTTCAAGATGCCGGGCGATACCGAGCTGTACGCGCGTATCGACATCATCAACGTGTTCAACTTCGACAACTTCTCCACCTACAACTACGTCAAGACCAACGGCAAGCTGCAGGCCAGCTACAACGAGACCGGCGAGATCATTGGTACGCCGCGTCAGGTCAAGGCCGAAGTGGGCTTCCGCTTCTGATCACAGGCAGTTGATGCAACATGGTGCCGCCGGTTCGCCGGCGGCACCGGCAATGGCCGGCCCCCGGGCCGGTCCATTGCCCACGCCATTGCCAGGCAGGGGGCAATGGCGTGGGCAATGACCGCGGTGTCATCGACCACGTTTACGTGGTTTTTTAAGGCCGCACTTTGTAAACGATTTCAGGTCATTGGACGTTATGCTCTTTCATCGATCAGCCCACCGGAGGAACCGCGCCATGCAGGCACGCCACCTGATGACCGCCGCTGCGATGACCCTGGCCATCGCCGCCTGCAAACCGGCCCAGCAGGAGCCTGCCAAGCCGCGCCCGCCGGTGATCCTGATCGAGGCGGACGTACCGCCACGGCCGATGAAGCCCGAGCTGCCGCCGCTGTTCGATGACCTCGAGCGCCGCACCTTCCAGTTCTTCTGGGATACCACCAACGAGATCAACGGCCTCACCCCGGACCGTTATCCGTCGCGGCCGTTTGCCAGCATCGCCTCGGTCGGCTTCGCCCTGACCGCGTATCCGATCGGCATCGAGAATGGCTGGGTCAGCCGCAACCAGGCGATCGACCGCACCCTGACCACCCTGAAGTTCTTCCGCGACGTGCCGATGGGCCCGCAGCGCACCGGCAAGGCCGGTTACAAGGGTTTCTACTACCACTTCCTGGACATGCAGCAGGGCCGCCGCTACGACAGCTGGGTTGAGCTGTCCTCGGTGGACACCGCGCTGCTGATGATGGGCGTGCTGTTCGCCCAGTCGTACTACGACGGCGACGATCCTCGCGAAAAGGAAATCCGGCAGATCGCCGACACCCTGTACAAGCAGGTCGACTGGCCGTGGCTGCAGCAGCGTGCGCCGCTGATCTCGATGGGCTGGTTCCCCGAGAACGGCTTCATCGACCATGACTGGATGGGCTACAACGAGGCGATGATGGTCTACATCCTCGCCCTGGGTTCGCCCAGTCATCCGGTCAGTCCGGACGCGTGGACGGTGTGGACGCGGACCTACGATAACGACTGGGGCGTCTACCAGGGCCAGGAATACCTGTCCTTCGGCCCGCTGTTCGGCCACCAGTACAGCCACGTCTGGATCGATTTCCGCGACATCCAGGATGCCTACATGCGCGAGCGTGGCAGCACCTACTTCCTCAACAGCCGTTCGGCCGCGCTGGCCCAGCGTGAGTACGCCATCGCCAATCCGATGAACTGGAAGGAGTACGGCGAGAACGTGTGGGGCCTGACCGCCAGTGATGGTCCGCAGAACACCACGCAGGAATACCGCGGCGAGCAGCGCCAGTTCCGCCATTACTCTTCGCGCGGCGCAGGCCTGCGCGAGAATTTCGATGACGGCACGATCGCGCCAACCGCCGCGATCTCCTCGGTCGTGTTCGCCCCCGAGGAAGTGATCCCGGCCACGCTGGAGATGCACAAGCGCTACGGCGACTACATCTACTCCAGCTATGGCTTCCTGGATTCGTTCAATCCCAGCTTCAACTACGACATCCCGATCAAGACCGGACGCGTGGTGCCTGATCGTGGCTGGGTCGCCAGCGACTACATCGCCATCGATCAGGGCCCGATCCTGACCATGATCGCCAATTACCGCAACGACTTCGTCTGGGATGTGATGAAGAAGAACCCGTACATCCGCAAAGGCCTGGAACGGGCGGGCTTCAGTGGTGGCTGGCTGGCGCCGGAAGGTTCCTTCCAGCCGCTGGAGCTGCAGAAGGATGAGAAGGCCGCGGCGGCACGTGCGGTCGGTATCGCCGAATCACGTGCGGCCGCCGCGCAGGAACAGAAAAACAATGCCAACCGCAACACCGGCCAAGGGAAGTAACAAGGTGCACGACTGGAAACACCGCCTGCGACGCTGGGCATTGCCTGCACTGGCCGCGCTGGTCATGGCCGGCTGTGCCCGCCAGGAGCAGGGCACCACCACCGTGCGTTTCTGGGCGATGGGCCGAGAGGCCGAAGTGGTCAGCGAGCTGATCCACGAATTCGAAGCGGAGAACCCCGGCATCAAGGTCGATGTGCAGAACATCCCGTGGACGGCCGCGCACGAGAAGCTGCTGACCGCATTCGCTGCCGATGGTCTGCCCGACGTGTGCCAGCTCGGCAACACCTGGGTGCCCGAATTCGCTGAACTCAACGCGCTGACGCCGCTGCAGCCGTTCGTGCAGCGCTCGACCGTGGTCGATCCGAAGGACTACTTCCAGGGCATCTGGGATACCAACGTGATCCATGGCGAGCTGGTCGGTGTGCCGTGGTACGTCGATACCCGCCTGATCTATTACCGCAAGGATCTGCTGGCCAAGGCCGGTTTCGACCACCCGCCGCGTACCTGGGCGGAATGGAACGAGCAGATGGCCGCGATCAAGCGCATGCAGGGCCCGAACCGCTATGCGGTGCTGATGCCGATCAACGAGTTCGAGCAGCAGCTGTCGCTGGCGCTGCAGCAGCCGGACCCGCTGCTGCGCGACGAGGATACCCGTGGCAATTTCTCCAGCCCGGGTTTCCGCCGCACGCTGGGGTTCTACGCCAACATGTTCGAGCAGGGCTGGGCGCCGAAGATGTCCGAGACGCAGATCTCCAACGTCTGGGATGAATTCTTCCGCGGCTTCAACGTGTTCTATATCTCCGGCCCCTGGAACATCCGCGAGTTCAAGAAGCTGCAGCCGAAGGAACTGGAAGGGCAGTGGGGCACCGCCGCGCTGCCGGGTCCGGATGGTCCGGGCGCGGGCATCGCCGGCGGCACCAGCCTGGTGATCTTCCGCAAGTCGCAGCAGAAGGAGGCGTCCTGGAAGCTGATCGAGTTCCTGTCGCGGCCGGAGATCCAGGCGCGCTTCCACGCGATCATCGGCGACCTGCCGCCGCGCCGCAGCACGTGGAACGCGCCGTCGCTGGCCAACGATCCGCTTGCCGCCGCGTTCCGCGACCAGCTGGAGCGGGTCAAGCCGACCCCGAAGGTGCTCGAATGGGAGCGCATCGTGCAGGAAATGCGCATCGTCACCGAACAGGTGGTGCGCGGTGGCCTGCCGCAGGACAAGGCCGTGGCCGAACTGGACCAGCGCGTGGACAAGGTGCTGGCCAAGCGTCGCTGGATGCATGAACAACAACGCCTGCAGCGCAGCGCACCCGCCCCGGGTTCGACCAGTGCAGTAGCGGCCGGGAGCCCGCAATGAAACGTTCTTCCCTTGCCGGCTGGATCTTCGCCGGCCCCTCGCTGATCGTGCTCGGTGTGTTCTTTGGCCTGCCGGTGGCCTCGGCGCTGGCGCTGAGCGTGACCGACTTCGACCTGTATGCACTGGCTGACAGCAGCAACCTGCGCTTCGTGGGTCTTGGCAACTACATCGACCTGCTGCAGACACCGATGTTCTGGAAGTCGCTGTGGAACACCACGTACTTCGTGGTGATCGGCGTGCCATTGTCGATCGGCGTGTCACTGGGCGCGGCGATGCTGCTCAACGCCCCGGCCGCACGCTTCAAGGCGCTGTTCCGCACGGCGCTGTTCGCCCCCGTGGTGACCACGCTGGTGGCAGTGGCGGTGATCTGGCGCTACCTGTTCCACACCAGCTACGGGCTGGTGAACTACGGCCTGGGCCACCTGGGCATCAGCCCGATCGACTGGCTGGGCGACCCCAACTGGGCCATGCCGACCATCATGCTGTTCGCGGTGTGGAAGAACTTCGGCTACAACATGGTGATCTTCCTGGCCGGTCTGCAGGCGATCCCGCATGATCTGTACGAGGCCGCGCGCATCGATGGCGCCTCGCGCTGGAAGCAGTTCCTGCACATCACCCTGCCGATGCTCGGCCCGGTGCTGCTGGTGGTCGGGGTGATCACTGTCTCGGGCTACTTCCAGCTGTTCGCAGAGCCTTACGTGATGACCCGCGGCGACCCACTGCAGAGCACCGTCAGCGTGCTGTATTTCATGTTCGAGGAAGGCTTCAAGTGGTGGAACCTGGGACGCGCTTCGGCTGTGGCGTTCCTGCTGTTCCTGATCATCCTGGCGGTGACCACCGTGATGCTGCGCTTTGGCCGCAAGAGGCAGTTGGTATGAGTCGTGAAATCGGCCAGTCACGCTGGCACCCGTGGATGATCAACGGCGCGCTGCTGGTGCTGGCGCTGGTCAGCCTGGCACCGTTGCTGTGGATGCTGTCGGTCTCGTTCATGCCGCAGGGTGAGGCGACTCATTTCCCGCCGCCACTGCTGCCGTCCAGCATCACCACGCACAACTACACGGAGCTGTTCGCGCGTACCGGCATGGGCGGCAACTTCGCCAACAGCCTGCTGGTGTCGCTGGCGATCACCCTTGGCTCGCTGCTGCTCAACACGATGGCCGGCTACGCCTTCGCCAAGCTCAACTTCGCCGGTCGTGAGCGCCTGTTCCAGGTGCTGATGGCGGCGCTGGTGATCCCGGCACAGGTGGCGATGCTGCCGCTGTTCCTGCTGATGAAGCAGCTGGGCCTGGTCAACAGTTTCGGCGGCGTGATCGTGCCGGCGCTGGCCAGCGTGTTCGGCATCTTCCTGGTGCGTCAGTACGCCCGCTCGATTCCCGATGAGCTGCTGGAAGCGGCGCGCATCGACGGGGCAGGGGAGCTGCGGATCTTCTTCCAGATCGTGCTGCCGATGCTGAAGCCGGTGCTGGTGACGCTGGCGATCTTCACCTTCATGGGCGCCTGGAACGATTTCATGTGGCCTCTGATCGTGTTGACCGACCAGGAGCACTACACTTTGCCAGTGGCGCTGGCCACCCTCTCGCGCGAACACATCATGGACGTGGAAATGATGATGGCCGGCGCAGTGGTCACCGTGGTTCCGGTGCTGGCGCTGTTCCTGGTGCTGCAGCGGTACTACATCCAAGGATTGTTGCTGGGGAGCGTGAAGGGATGAAGCGTGCGATCGCCGTTGGACTGGGCCTGTTGTGGTCTTCCCTGGCGATCGCCGCACCACCGGCGCTGCCCGCGCCGAAGGTGCTGGATGATTTCGACGACATCAGCGCATGGAAGCTGGCGTTGTCCGACCAGGTCAGCGGCTCGCTGCGGCCGGTCAGTGGTGCCGGCGGTGGCCGCGCGCTGTGCCTGGACTACGACTTCCATGAGGTCTCCGGCTATGTCGGCATCCGTCGCCCGCTGAACATCGAGTACCCGGCCAATTACCGCTTCGGCTTCCAGCTGCGTGGTGATTCACCGGCCAATGATCTGCAGTTCAAGCTGATCGACGCCAGCGGCGACAACGTGTGGTGGGTCAACCGCCCCGGCTATGCCTTCCCCAAGGCGTGGACGCCGGTGGAGTACCGCCGCCGGCAGATCGACAAGGCGTGGGGGCCATCGCCAGAGAAGGACATGACGCGCAGTGCGTCGATGGAATTCACGATCTACAGCAAGGTCGGTGGTCGTGGCACCGTGTGCTTCGACAAGCTGACCCTGCAGGGCCTGCCCGCGCAGGATGATTCGGCGCTGCGGCCCTCGGTGATCGCCGATACCGCAACCGCGCTGCAGGACCGGATGATCGACGGCAAGTCCGATACCTTCTGGATCAGTGGCGGGGTCAAGCAGCAGACCATCAGTCTGGACCTGCACAAGAGCCGCGAGATCGGTGGTGCGGTGATCGACTGGCTGCCCAGCCTGGAAGCGAATCGTTACACGGTGCGCACCTCCGAGGACGGTCGTGACTGGCGTACCGTGCGCGAAGTGACCGCCGGTGCCGGAGGCCGCGACTGGCTGGCACTGCCCGACACCGATGCGCGCTATGTGCGTTTCGACCTGCAGGGTGGGCCGAACTGGCGCTACGGCATCCGTGACATCACCCTGAAGCCGCTCGCGTTCGCCGCGACCCCCAATGCCTTCCTGTCATCGGTGGCGGCCGACCTGCCGCGTGGCAGCTTGCCGCGTGCCTACGTTGGCGAGCAGCCGTACTGGACCCTGCTTGGCCTGGACGGTGGCCAGGAACAGGCGTTGATCAGTGAGGACGGCGCACTGGAGCCGGCCAAGGGCAGCTTCAGCATCGAGCCGTTCATCCGCCTCGACGGCAAGCTGCTGGATTGGGCCGACGTTGCCATCACCCAGTCGCTGCAGGATCGCTACCTGCCGATCGCCACGGTCGACTGGGTGCACGAGAAGGCCGGCCTGTCGGTGACCAGCTTCGTGCAGGGCACGCCCGAACGCGCGCAGCTGATCGGGCGCTACCGGTTGAGCAACCCGGACAAGGTCGCGCACGAGTACACCCTGGCACTGGCGATCCGCCCGTGGCAGGTCAATCCGCCCACCCAGTTCCTCAACACGGTGGGCGGCTTCAGCCGCATCGACAGCCTGGACGTGGGCGAGCAGCTGGTGCGCATCAATGGCGAACCACGGCTGTATCCCCTGCAGGTACCAGATGGGCGCTTTGCCAGCAGCTTCGACGGCAAGCTGGATGCGATGCACCTGGCCAACGGCAAGCTGCCCGGCACCACCGCAGTGAAGGACCCGACCGGCATGGCGTCCGGTGCGCTGCTGTACACGATCAAGCTCGAACCCGGGCAGAGCCGCGAGGTCGCGATCGTGCTGCCACAGACGGGCAGCTGGGCCCCGCAGGCGCTGGACGTGGGCAAGGCGCAGCAGCAGGTCGCGGCAATGTGGCGCGACAAGCTGGGTGCAGTGACCCTGCAGGTGCCGGCTGCCGGCCAGCCGCTGGTGGAAACCCTGCGCACCGCAGTGGCGCACATGCTGATCTCGCGTGTCGGCCCGCGCCTGCAGCCGGGCACGCGCTCCTATGCACGCAGCTGGATCCGCGATGGCGCGATGATCTCCGAAGGCCTGCTGCGGATGGGCCGCAGCGATGCCGTGCGCGACTACGTGACCTGGTATGCGCCTTACCAGTTTGAAAACGGCAAGGTGCCGTGCTGCGTCGATGCGCGTGGCAGTGATCCGGTGCCGGAGAACGACAGCCACGGCGAGCTGATCTACAACATCGCCGAGTACGGACGTTACACCGGCGACACCGCCTTCCTCGAGCAGATGTGGCCACATGTGCTCGGCGCCTACAGTTACATGGAACAACTGCGCGGCAGCGAGCGCACCGAAGAGAACCGCGCACGCAATCCGGCCTTCTACGGGATGATGCCGGCCTCGATCAGCCACGAGGGTTACTCGGCCAAGCCGATGCACTCGTATTGGGACAACTTCTGGGCGCTGCGTGGTTACAAGGACGCCGCGCAACTGGCGGCGCAGCTGGGCAAGGTCGAAGCGATGCAGATCAGCGAATCGCGCGACCAGTTCCGTGATGACCTGCAGGCCTCGTTGTTGGCGGCCATGCAGCAGCATCGCATCGACTACCTGCCGGGCTCGGCCGAGCTGGGTGATTTCGACGCTACCTCCACCACGATCGCGTTGGCACCGGGTGGCGAGCAGGGGCGGTTGCCGCAGGAGGCGCTGGACGCGACCTTCCAGCGCTACTGGAATGAATTCGTCGCGCGCCGCGATGGCAAGCGCGAATGGAAGGACTACACGCCGTACGAATGGCGCAACGTCGCCGCGTTCGTGCGCCTGGGGTGGCGCGATCGCGCCTGGCAGGCCACCGAGTTCTTCTTCAAGGATCGTGCCCCGCAGGCCTGGAACCAGTGGGCCGAGGTGGTCTCGCGTACGCCGCGCAAGCCGTTCTTCGTAGGCGACCTGCCGCATGCGTGGGTCGCATCGGACTTCGTCCGTTCGGCGCTGGACATGTTCGGCTACAACCGTGACGCAGACGAGGCGCTGGTGCTTGCCGCGGGTATCCCGGTGTCGTGGCTCCAGGGCAACGGCATCGCCGTGCAGGGACTGCGCACCCCGCAGGGGCAGCTCAACTATCGCCTGCAGCGCAGCGACAAGCAGCTGGTGCTGGACGTGCAGCCCGGCCTGGTACCGCCGGCCGGCGGCGTGGTGCTGCCATGGCCGTATGCGGGTGAGCCGGGCCAGGCGACGGTCAACGGCGAGGCGGTGGAATGGATCAACAACGAGCTGCATGTGCACCAGTTGCCGGCACGGGTCGAGATCGATGTGCCGAGCGCGGTGCGCCGCGCCGAACGCAAAGGGCAGTAACCATGCGTCAACCGATCAGAATCCGCCGCCGTCTCGGCGCGTTGGGGCTGGCGATCGCGCTGGCCCTGCCCGGGCTGGCGCCCGCTGCTGTGCCGGTCGCCGCGGCCGACACGGCAACGATCAGCGAACCCGGCATGAGCATGGTGACGTTCAACCTGCACCATGACCGGGAGGATTGGCCCAGCCGCCGTCGCACGATCGTGGCCGAGCTCAAGCGCCTGCAGCCCGATGCCATCGCGCTGCAGGAAGTGATCCAGAAGCGCAACGTGCGCAACCAGGCGCAGTGGTTGGCCAGCCAGCTTGGTTACCGCTACGTGTTCGTGTCCACCGATCCGGTGGGAGCGCCCAAGCGGTATGGCAATGCGCTGCTGACCCGGCGCCCGATCCTGGCCCGTGGCGAGCACCTGCTGCTGCCGCTGGATGACTACCGCACCGTGGCCCATCTGCGCATCGACGTGGACGGCAAGCCGGTCAATGTCTATGCCACCCACCTCAACGAGCGCAGTGACGACACCGGCCAGCGCATCCGCCGCAGCCAGGTCGAAGATCTGCTGCGTTTCATTGCCGGCAGTTCTGCGGGTGCGCCGGTGGTGATTGCCGGCGACTTCAATGCGCTGGTCGATGCCGGCGATCTGAGCGAGCTGCGCAGTCACTACGGCGACAGCTACGGCAGCGTGCACGTCAACACTGACCTGGCCGGTGTCAGTACGCTCAACCGTCATTACTACCAGGCGCCGTCGCGGATCGACCACATCTTCTTCCAGCAGGACCAGATGGTCGCGCGCGAAGCGAAGATCCTGTTCGACCAGCCGGATGACGGCGGCCGTTGGGCGTCGGATCACTACGGGGTATGGACCCGGCTACAGTTCGCCCCGGCGAACTGACGCACGCGTTGGTAGATGCCAACCTTGGTGGGCACACGTGCCGCCGCGTGCATGAAACCAACGCCGCCAACCCCGGTTTGCACCGAAGCGGTGCCCGAGGGCGGCGGCGTGCGGCCAATCAACGACGACGATTTCAACGCACCGCTCGTGCCCTGGTAGATGCCAACCTTGGTTGGCACAGGCGCTGCCGCGTGCATGAAACCAACGCCGTCAACCCAGGTTGACCTCTACCAGAGCGTGCCCTCTTGTTAGCAGGGGACAATGGGCGCCAGACGCACAAAAAAACGGCGGGGATCATCGATCCCCGCCGTTTCGTCTTACGCGATCAAAGAACGATCAGTTCGCTGGCGGTGTGCGCTTGGCGGCTTCTTCGTCTTCTTCCGAAGCCTGCGCGTCGGCAGCCTGTGCGGCAGCGTCGGCATGGCCATCGGCAATCGGGTCGACCGATGCCGGCACGACCGGATCGGCCACCGGTGCAGCGGCTTCCACCGGTGCGGCTTCGACAGCCACCGGGGTTACCGGCTGCTCGACGACCGGTGCGGCTTCAACCGCGGCCTTCGGTTCGACTACCGGAGCAGCTTCCACCACCGGCGCAACGTCGGCCACGACCGGCTTCGGCTCGGCCACCGGAGCGGCTGCGACCACCGCAGTCGGTTCAGTGACCGCAGCGGCTTCGGCCACCACGGTCGATTCAGCGACCGGGACTGCTTCGATCACGGCAGCGGTCTCGACCACCGGCGGCTTCACCTCGATCACCGGCGCCGCTTCAGGCGCCGGCTGTACCGGCGTCGCTGCATCGATGGCATCCAGCATGCTGGTCTGCACCGGCGACGGGGTCGGTTCGACCTTGGCGACGACTTCCACCGGAGCCGGGGTCTGCACCGTGGTTGCCACCGGAGCGGCTGCTTCGACCACGGCGCTGCTCACGGCAGCGACCGGGGCAACCGCGGCGGCTACCGCAACCGGTGCACGTGCCGGCCTGCCGGCATCAGCGGCGGCCGGCTCGACTTCGTCATCGAAGTCGAATTCCGGCTGCGAACGCGACGGGTGCGCGGCGGCAACCGGGGCGTCCACCGAAGCCTGGGCGCTGTGCTCGACGGAATCGCCGTCGTTGTCGTCGCCCTCGGCATCATCGCCGTCGTCCAGGTCATCACCCAGCACGTCACCGCCTGCGGCGTTCTCGGCACCACCACGACGACGACGACGGCCACCACGACGACCACGGCGGCGGCGGGTTGCGCCTTCGCCGGCCTGATCGCCTGCGGCATCCGTCGCAGCATCTTCGGCAGCTCCGGTCGCAACCACGACCTCGACGTCGGTCGCAGCGGCGGTATCCACGGCTGCGACAGTGTCGATCACGTTTTCGTTGACGACGGCGGGCGCCGGTGCCTTCTCTTCCTGCACCGCGACCGTGGCCGCAACTGCGGTCGTGGTAGCCACGGCGGCGGCTGCGGTCACGACATCGACCGGAGCTTCGGCTGCGGCACGCTGCGGCTTCTCGGCCGGCTTGTCACCGTCCTGCGGGCGCGGCTGCCTCGGCTGCTTCAGCTTCGGCTGCTGCTGGCCCTGGCCCTGTTCGTTGCGCGGCTTGTTCTGCTGGGGCTGCTGCTGGGCATCCTTCGGCTTGCCCTGCTGCTGCGGCTGCTGCTGCGGGGCATTGCCATTGCCATTGGCCTGGCTGCCGCCGTTGCCGCCGTTGCGGCCATCCTTGCGCTGCTCACCACGGTCCTTGCGGTTGCCGCCGTCCTTCTGCTGCTGCGCATTGCCATTGCCGCCGTTGCCGCGGCTGTCTTCGCGGCGGTCCTTGCGGTCCTTGTTGCGATCCTTGTTGCGGTCACGGCGGCCGCCATCCTGCTGCTGGCGCGCGGTCGGAGCCGGGGCCGGTGCAGGAGCGGGCTCGCCACCAAAAATGCGCTTCAGCCAACCAACGACGCCACCGCTGGCGGCGGCAGCCGGAGCCACTGCGGCCACCGGCGCGGGTGCCGGCGCTGCGGTCGGTTCCACTTCCTCCCGCACCGGGGCGGGGGAGTTGTGCTTGACCTGGGTCACCATCGGCGGCGGGATGTTCAGCTGGCCCTTGGTCAGTGCGTGCACCGGCAGCTTGCGCGGGGTGCCGCGCTGGTAGCTCGGCTTACCGCTTTCCTCGCCCAGTTCGTTGTCGCGCAGGCGGGTGACGGTGTAATGCGGGGTGTGCAGCTGCTCGTCGGCGACGATCACGATCGGCGTCTCGTGGCGCTGTTCGATCTCGCGCAACGCGCTGCGCTTTTCATTGAGCAGGTAATTGGCGATCTCCACCGGGGCCTGTACCAGCACCTGCCCGGTGTTTTCCTTCATCGCATGCTCTTCAGCGACGCGGATGATCGACAACGACAGCGACTCGACGCTGCGCATGCGGCCATGGCCGTCGCAACGCGGGCAGACGATCTGGCTGGATTCGCCCAGGCTCGGGCGCAGGCGCTGGCGGCTCATTTCCAGCAGGCCGAAGCGCGAGATGCGGCCGACCTGCACGCGTGCACGGTCGTACTTCAGCGCGTGCGCCAAGCGGTTCTCGACCTCACGCTGGTGCTTGTTGGACGCCATGTCGATGAAATCGATGACCACCAGGCCGCCGAGATCGCGCAGGCGCAGCTGGCGGGCCACTTCTTCGGCCGCTTCCAGGTTGGTCTGGAACGCGGTGTCCTCGATGTCGCTGCCCTTGGTGGCGCGCGAGGAGTTGACGTCGACGGCAGTCAGCGCTTCGGTCTGGTCGACCACGATCGAGCCGCCCGACGGCAGGCGCACGTTGCGCTCGTAGGCGCCTTCGATCTGCGATTCGATCTGGAAGCGGTTGAACAGCGGGATGTCGTCCTTGTAATGCTTGAGCTTGCGCAGGGTCTGCGGCATCACCTGCTGCATGAACTCCTTGGCGTGCTCGTACATCTCCTCGGTGTCCACCAGGATCTCGCCGATGTCGGCGCGCAGGTAGTCACGCAGGGCGCGCACGATCAGGCGCGATTCCTGATAGATCAGGAACGGGGCCGGCTTGCTCAGCGCGGCTTCGGCGATGGCGCGCCAGACGTTCAGCAGGTAATCCAGATCCCACTGCAGCTCTTCCGCATCGCGGCCGACGCCAGCGGTACGGATGATGACGCCCATTTCGTCGGGGATGTTCAGCTTGTCCAGGGCGTCCTTCAGGGCCGCCCGGTCTTCACCCTCGATGCGACGGGAAACACCGCCGGCGCTGGGTGAATTCGGCATCAGCACCATGTAACGGCCGGCCAGGGAGATGAACGTGGTCAGGGCAGCGCCCTTGTTGCCACGTTCTTCCTTGTCCACCTGGACCACGATTTCCTGGCCTTCCCTCAGCAGCTCGCGGATGCCGGCCTTGTTGTGGTCGACGCCGGCCTGGAAGTAATCGCGGGAGATTTCCTTCAGCGGCAGGAAGCCGTGGCGGCCGCCACCGTATTCAACGAAGGCCGCTTCCAGCGAGGGCTCGATGCGGAAGATCCGGCCCTTGTAGATGTTGGACTTCTTCTGTTCCTTGGACGGCTGCTCGATGTCGATGTCATACAACGACTGGCCATCCACGATGGCAACACGCAGCTCTTCAGCCTGCGTGGCGTTGATCAGCATTCGCTTCATTGTTGCGTTCCTCGCAAGCGGCTACCGCGCGGAACGCCATGGAGTTTCGCCTCTGGACACGGCTCGCCGCCCATTCGCGCAAGCGCGGGGAGGGCGGCTTGGGTTTCCAGCGCTACGACACCACGGCAGGCCGCGGGAGCGCTTCAATTTTCTGGTTTTGGGTGTTGCAGGGCCGGAGGCAGCTGTCAGCCAGGCTGGAGCGCCGCACGGGACATGTTCAGCGCGACTGCGTGTCAGGCAATCGGCGATGGCCGGGAACGCCGGTGAGCCGCTAACATGGCCGCCCCGCGGGCGGTGGTCGCGCACTGTGCCGGATTCGTCGGAAGCGGGGCTTCTGGCCCTGAGTAACTTCCAACGAAATCAATCCCTTATCTCGCCCCCCGAGTGTAACAGAATAAACAGGCTGATGACTGCACAAGACCCTACCAAGCCGGCCGGCGACAAGCCTTCCGTGCGCATGATCACCGTTCCGGCCGACCGTGCCGGCCAGCGCCTGGACAATTTCCTGCTCGGCCAGCTCAAGGGTGCCCCGCGCAGCCTGGTCTACAAGCTGGTCCGCAGCGGGCAGGTACGCGTCAATGGCGGCCGCGCCAAGGCCGAGCGCAAGCTGGAGGCCGGCGACGAAGTGCGGATACCGCCCGTCCGTCTCAGTGAAGAAGGAGACAAGGCAGGACCTCCGGAGGCGTTCATGCGTCGGCTGGAGCAGGCCATCGTCTTCGAAGACGCCCGCCTGCTGGCGCTGAACAAACCGACCGGCGTCGCCAGCCATGGCGGCAGCGGCATCAGCTTCGGTGCCATCGAGACCCTGCGCGCCCTGCGCCCCGGGCAGACCCTGGAGCTGGTTCATCGGCTGGATCGCGATACCTCGGGCCTGCTGATCGTGGCCAAGAAGCGTTCGGCGCTGAGCGAGCTGCAGGCGCTGCTGCGTGAAGACCACGGCTCCGGCATCCGCAAGCGCTACCTGACCCTGCTTGCCGGGCGCATGCCGGACGGTGTGATGACGGTCGATGCGCCGTTGCACGTGGGCCTGCGCCAGGGCGGCGAGCGTCATGTGCAGGTCAATGCGATCGGCAAGGAATCCATCAGCCATTTCCGGGTGCTGGAGCGCAAGGGTGGCCATTCCTACTGCGAGGTGCGCATCGAAACCGGCCGCACCCACCAGATCCGCGTGCATGCCCAGCATCTGGGGCACCCTGTGGCCGGTGATGACAAATACGGCGATCCTGCAGTCAACAAGCGGCTTCGTGAGCAGATCGGGCTGAAGCGCCTGTTCCTGCATGCGGCGTCGCTGGAGTTCGCACTGGACGCGGGCAAGAGCCCGTATGTGCTGAACGCGCCGCTGGCGGATGAGCTGGTCGAGGCGCTGGACAGACTCCGCTAACGGCAGTTCGGCGGCGCCGGGCGCTTGGTCGGTGCCGTCGTTCCCCTGCGATGAGTGGGCTTGTCACTTTCTTTGCTCGTGCAAAGAAAGTAACCAAAGAAACACGCCGCCATCCGCGAGCCGGCGCTGCGCGCCGGTACCCTGTGCTCCTCGCTCCGCCGAGGGGCGGCGCGGAACTCGCTGCGCTCAGACACCCGCGCCTCTTCGCCCTCGCCGGACCTGCGGTGCTCGGCTCGCTACAAGGCGGACCCGACAGCCGCAGCGTAGACCCATGGCCGCACGCAGCCTTTGTAGAGTTGAGCAATGCTCGACTCACGCGCGCAGCGCGGGCTTCGCTTTTCATTCTTTCATTGCGCGGCTGGCACGCACGTAGCCTGTCAGAGGCCGGGCGAGGTGGGTTTGCGGGGGTGTAAGCGCCATGGATGGCGCGCCCAAGCCCCCATGGATGGGTTTACGGCGTCCCCCGCAAACCCACCTCGCCCGGCCCAACCGCAGAATCCGACCCTGCCAGCCGCGAGGGGGCTCAGCCCGTTGGCCGGAAACCTTTCACCACTTGAACAGCACCAGACTGATCGCCAGCGTACTCATGCCCGCGACCAGCCCGTAGACGGTCTCGTGGCCCTTGGCGTAACGCTTGGCCGCCGGCAGCAGCTCGTCCAGCGCCAGGAACACCATCACACCGGCAATCAGGCCGAACACCCAGCCGAACGTGGCGTGGGACAGGGAGCCGGACAGCAGTACATAGCCGATCGCCGCGCCGACCGGTTCGGCCAGGCCTGACAGCAGGCTGGCGGCGAAGGCGTAGAACTTGTTCTGCGTGGCGAAATACACCGGCACCGCAATGGCGATGCCCTCGGGAATGTTGTGGATGGCAATGGCGAAGGCCAACGGCATGCCCACCGACGGGCTCTCCAGCGTTGCGAAGAACGTCGCCAGTCCCTCCGGAAAGTTGTGTGCGGTGATCGCCACCGAGGTCAGCAGGGCGACCCGTTTCAGGTATTCGCGGCTGTTCTCGCGGAAAGCAGGGTCCTGCTTGTCCAGGCTGTCATGCGGGTTGGGAATGAAGTGGTCGATCAGCACGATCACCACCACACCCAGCAGGAAGGCGAGGGTGCCGTAGGTGAAGCCGGTGCGTTCACCATAGGCCAGCGCGAACGAGGCGATGGATTTGTTGAGGATCTCCGACAGCGAGACGTACACCATCGCGCCGCCGGCAAAGGCCAGGCCGAAGGCCAGCAGGCGCGGGTTGGGGCGGCGCGAGAACAGCACCAGCAGGCTGCCGATGGCGGTGGCAAGGCCCGCAGCGAGGGTGACCGCCAGGGCGATCCAGATGTTTTCGGGGGGGATCTGCAGCATGTTCCGACGCGTTCCTTGTCATCAAGCAATCGCCCCGGCACGGGCCGGGGCGGGGCGGCAAAGGCGAGGCGGGCGTCGGCTGGCCTCGTCAGCGGCAGGCGGTCAGCCGCCGCGGCGCAGGCTTTCTTCGATGGCGAAGCACTGGTCCGGCTTCGGCTGCGGCGGGTTGAAGCTGACCGGCACCTGGATCGTGGCCGGCACGGCCTCGCCATTGCGGGTGGCGGCCTTGAACTGCCAGCCCTGCACGGCGGTCTTGGCCAGATCGTCCAGCTGCGGATTGCCCGCGCCGGTCAGCAGGGTGACCTCGCTGGGCTTGCCGTCGGTGCCGATCACCACCTTGAAGGTGCTGGTGCCGCCCACGCCGGTGCAAGCCAGTTCAAGCGGATACTGCGGCGGCGGGGTCTTCACTGCCGCCACTTCGGTGGGTGCCGCAGCCGGCGCTGCCGGCGGCTCGGAGGTGCCGCAGCCGGCCAGGCTGGTCACGGCAAGCAGGGACAGGCTCAGCAATCGCACGTTCATTTCGGTTGCTCCGTCAGGGCTGAAGTCTTCGCTGCGCAGATGAAGTCGTTCTCGCTCAGGCCGCCCACGTCGTGGGTGGAATAGCGGACGACGGCACGGTCGTAATGGACACCGAGGTCCGGGTGATGGTCCTCACCGTGGGCGATCCAGGCCAGCGCGTTCACGAAGGCCATGGTGGCGTAGTAATCCTTGAAGCGGAACGTGCGCACCAGCGCCTGGCCGGCCTCGGCCAGCTCCCAGCCGGGAACCTGCGGCAGCAGTTCTGCCAGGCGGGCCTCGCCCAGCTTGTGGTCGCTGCCTTTGCGCGGCACGCAACGGGCCTGTGCCAGCGGAATCAGGTCGGCCATGGGTTCCTCCACCTCGTGTTGACTGAACAATGCGCCGGCCGGTGTATAAAACGAATGAGCGGCTGACGCTTACTTGGCTAGAATAGCCTGATGATCCAGATCTCCGACACTGCCCAGACCCATTTCCGCAAGCTGATCGAACGCGAGGGCGTGCCCGGCATGGGCGTGCGCTTGAGTGCGGTCGAACCCGGAACCCCGCGTGCCGACGCCCGGCTGGAGTTCGCCGAGCCGACCGACCTGCTCGGCGACGAGTGGGCGGTGGACTGCGATGGCTTCACGCTCTATGTCGACGCCACCAGCGTTGGCTGGCTCGACGGCGCGGAGATCGACATCGTGCCCGGTACGGCCGGCACCCAACAGCTGACGATCAAAGCGCCGCGGATCAAGGGCGAAGCGCCCGGCGATGCCGCCTCGCTGGTAGAGCGCGTGCATTGGGTTGTGGAAAACGAAGTCAATCCGCAGCTCGCTTCGCATGGCGGCAAGGTGGCCGTGCAGGAAGTCTCGGCCGACGGCGTGGTGCTGCTGCGCTTCGGTGGTGGCTGCCAAGGCTGCGGCATGGCCGACGTCACCCTCAAGCAGGGCATCGAGAAGACCCTGATGGGCCGTGTGCCCGGAGTGACCGCCGTGCGTGACGCCACCGATCACGACAGCGGCCGCGCCCCGTATATTCCGCGCGGCAACGCCGCCTGATCGCCAACGCGTGCCTCTGCCCAGAGCCGAGCAACTCATCGACCTGCTGCTGGCGCGCCAGCAGCGACCGCCCATCCTCGAGAAGAACACCGGCCTGCCATACGGCTGGGCGATCTGGCTGCGGACGCTGACGCCGCTGCCACGTCCGTTGCACGCGCGCGAAGTGATCGCGGTGCTGCTGCCGCGGCCACTGCCAGGCCCCCCGGGACAATTGCCGGCACTGGGACCATGGGCGTCCCTGCGCCGCCTGTTCTGGCAGGACTGGGATCCGGCGCCTCGCGACCAGCGCTGGATGCGCTGGACCTCGGCGCTGCTCAGCGCGCTGCTGCATCTGTTGTTCTTCCTGTTGCTGCTGTGGGTAGCGGTGATCCGCACGTCTTCGCCGGACGAGCAGGGCAGCGAGGGTGAGCGCGTGCAGATTGAATTCGTCGGCCGTGCTGCGCAGGAAGGCGGCGGCGACCAGGCCGGGGCCGAGGCGGCTGCTGCTGCAGCAGCCGGTGCCGTAGCCGCAGGCCAGGACGCGGGAGCTGCCACTGCGCCGCGCCCGCAGCCTGCAGCACCTGCGCCGTCATCCGCCGCCGCTGCCACGTCTCCGACCGCCAGCGTGCCGCCGCCCGAGGTCGAGCCGGCACCGGTTGCCGCACCACCGCCCTCACCGGTGCAGGCCACCGAAGTGGCGCAGGCCACCAGCGAATTCGTGGTGCCGCCGATGGCGCCGCCGCGAACCGAAGTCAGCGTCGTTCCGCGCGACACCACGCCGACCGTGCGCGAGCGCAGCGTGCAGCCAGTGCAGGCTGCGCCGACACCAACGCCCGTGCGCATGCCCGACGTGGCTGTGCAGGCGCCGCGCGTACGCGATGTGCAGGTGCAGGAACGCGAAATCGCCACGGTCGAAGTGCCGGTGGCGTCGCAGCCCCTGCGTGCCACCGACATCCAGGTGGGCGTGCCGCAGCGTGAGGTGCAGGTGCGCGAACGCGAAGTGCAGGCGATGACCGATCCGCAGGTGCGCATGGCTGCCGTCGCGGGGCGCGAGCCCACAGTGCGTGCGCCTGCCGGTCGCGAGGTGCAGGTGCGCGAACGGGAGGTTGCAGCCGCTCCGCTACCGGCAGCGTCGTCCTCGGCTGGCAGTGCGACGACGCCGACGCCGGCGCCGGCAGGCAGCGCAGCACAGAACAGCGCCACTGCCGCGCGTCCTGCGGCGACCAGCACCACCGCCGCGCAGGCGGGCGCGCGCCCGGCGCCGACCCCGGGCAACTGGGCGACTCCTGCACGCGGTGACGACTGGGGTGCCTCCAGCCGCAATCGCGAAGGCGCCAATCAGGGCGCCGCGCAAGCCAGCGCCGGCAAGGGGGATGGTCTGTTCAATGCTGACGGCAGCGTGCGCGTGGCCGGCCAGGATGGGGCCGGCAAGGCCGAGCGTGGCGCACCTGGCGGAGCCAACGACGGCTGGAGCAAGGAACGCATCGCCGAGTCCGGCAAATGGCTGAAGCGGCCGCCCTACGACTACACGCCCACCTCGTTCGATAAGTACTGGGTGCCGCAGGAATCGCTGCTTGCCGAATGGGTGCGAAAAGGCGTCAAGGCGATGGAGATTCCGTTGCCGGGCACCAGCACGAAGATTTCCTGCGTGATCTCGATCCTGCAGGCCGGTGGCGGCTGTGGCCTCACCGATCCGAACATGCAGGACCAGCCCGCCGTGGCGCGTCCGCCGCCGGATATCCCGTTCAAGAAAGAGCTGCAGGAAGATAACGGCAGCCGGTAGGGTGCCGCATCCACGCATGGCGTGGATCTACTGTGCATCCAGCTGCGCCGGGTAGATCCACGCCATGCGTGGATGATCCATGCGCTTACACGTGCATGCCGACCAAGGTCGGCCTCTACCCGGTCACGCGCTCTGCGAGAGGAATACCCAGAACGGGACGTCGCGGCCCACCCAGTCACGGCTGGCTTCATCAAGGATGTCCAGCAGCGTGTCGAACTCCTTGCCCGCCGCTGCGCGCAGGGCATCGACATCGGCGAGGAACAGCGCATACCCATTGGCCGGCAACCATTGCAGGTCGCGCAGGTTGTCCGTCAGTGCATCCCAGTTGCCACCGAAGCCGGCAGGGAAATCAAGCTGGGCGGCCAGCCGTGCCAGCAGGGTGCGCTTGTCGCTCACGCCATCCAGGTCGATCCGGATCACCTTCAGGTCGGCATCGCGCATCGCTGCCGACAGTGCGCTGATATCCGAGCTGTCGATTGCGTAGACGCCGGCATTGTTGATGTCATGCAGGCCGAGGCCGAAATCATCGTGGCTCATGGACGTTCTCCGGAGGCCGGTACGGTGAAGCTGCGGAAGGATTCGTAGTGGTCATCGGTGTAGTACCAGGCATCGGGCGGATTGCCGCCGGTGACGATGCGCCGCGCGCCACGGTTGCCTGCGCCAGGCGTGTCAACGGTGTACTCGCGGTAGTAACCGCGCGGACGCTGTGGCAGTTGTTGTTCGCGGTTGCCGAAGGTGCTGCCGTCCTGGCGATGCGGGAACGGGCCGCCGCGCTGGATCAGTGCGATGGTCTGGCGGGCTTCGGCCGGAAGGAAGGCGGGCAGGGCGCTGTCACTGCCGCTGTTTCGGACCGCCGGTGCACTGGCGGCCGGCGTGCTCTGCAGGCCAGGCGCGAACTGCGGCGGCGGCCGCTGCAGGAAATGATTGACGACCAGGCCGAGCAGTAGCAGGGCGATGGCGGTGATCAACAGCCGGGGGTTGCGCATGGGCAGGAGCGGGCGAGGGTGGTGCGCCCACTGTAGCGCCTGCGCGCTGCACCCTGCATGAGGGCGCGCGCTGCGTCACCGCCGGGTAACAATTGCCGGCACGCTCACCTGCAGGACGCAATTTCCTTTACATCCCCCTTGGTAATCTGGCGGTCTGTCCCCATCATTCACCGCGCACCGCCCGACGATGCCGTCGGGTGCCCTCGCTATCAGGAGATGCATCATGGCCTACACCCTGCCCAAGCTGCCCTACGCCTACGACGCGCTGGAACCGCATATCGATGCGGCGACGATGGAAATCCATCACACCAAGCATCACCAGACCTACATCAACAACGTCAACGCTGCGCTGGAAGGCACCGAGTACGCCGACCTGCCGGTCGAAGAACTGGTGAAGAAGCTGAAGTCGCTGCCGGAGAACCTGCAGGGCCCGGTGCGCAACAACGGTGGTGGCCACGCCAACCACTCGCTGTTCTGGACCGTGATGGCCCCGAACGCCGGCGGCAACCCGGTCGGTGATGTGGCCAAGGCGATCGACAAGGACCTGGGCGGTTTCGACAAGTTCAAGGATGCCTTCACCAAGGCCGCGCTGACCCGCTTCGGCAGTGGCTGGGCGTGGCTGAGCGTGACCCCGGACAAGAAGGTCGTGGTCGAAAGCAGCGGCAACCAGGACAGCCCGTTGATGGAAGGCAACACGCCGATCCTCGGTCTGGACGTGTGGGAACACGCGTACTACCTGAAGTATCAGAACCGTCGTCCGGAATACATCGGCGCGTTCTTCAACGTCATCGACTGGAACGAAGTCGAGCGTCGTTACCAGGAAGCGATCGCCTGATCGCAGTGACTGGATGAACTGAAAAGGCCGGGGGAGACCCCGGCCTTTTTGTTTGTGGGTGTTTGGTAGTGCCGGCCGCTGGCCGGCAACCTCATGATCCTGCCAGGGGTATTGCAGTTGCCGGCCAGCGGCCGGCACTACCCCGCAGACGGAGTCATTCGGTGGTGGCGGGCACGTCCTGCAGCCGCAGCGTCGCCATCACCCCCAGGCGCAGGCCGGGCAGGTCGCCATCGGCGGGCAGCAGGATCGCCTGCTGGCGGATGCCGCCGAAGTGCTTGACCTGGAACAGGACATCCAGCCCATGGCCACTGGCACCCCCGCCGCTGGCCGCCGGTGCGCCAGGATTGCGCCGGGCCGGCTGGAAGCCGGGCGTGCTGCGCACCAGCTCGACGGTGCTGGCTGAGAAATCCCCGGCGATCAGGCTTGGCATGCCCTCGGCCGTGGCGCCGATCCAGGTCATCAGGTCGCTGGTTTGATGCTGCCGGGCCGTGGCTTCGTCCGGCTCCGGCCGCAGGCGCGCGATATAGACGTTGACGTCGTTGTCGCCCAGCCGCAGGCGCATCATGCCGGCGGCACTGAAGGTGCCCGGTGGGTGCAGCAGGGTGACGCCGTCTTCGCTGACCGGCAGCCGGCTGAGCATCGCGTTGCCGTGCCGGACCGGCTGGCTCGGCGGGTCGGCCGTGACGAAATCGCAGCTGTAGCGCAGCCGGCTGGCCAACCAGCAGGCCGGGTTGCGCCCCTGCTGCTGCAATACCTGCTGCACCGAGATCACATCCGGCTGCAGATCGGTCAGCAGTTGCAGTACCTGTTCGCGGCGCTGCTTCCATTGGCCTTCGTCACGGCTGGGCAGTTCCAGCGCGGCGACGGTCAATTGCCGCACCTCGGTGGCAAGGCCTGCGGCGGGTGGCGCCTGCGGCCGTGCCAGCGCAGGCATGGCCAGCATGAGGGCAAGGCAGCTGGGCAGGATGCGGGCAAAGGGCAGGGGGCGCATAACGATAAGTTTACGCTTTTGCCGTGCAGGTTCCGTGACTTCCGGCAGGGCCGCGCATGCCTGCCATGCTTTGGCACGGCTGTCATGCAGCCCTGCAGCGTGCTTCGCACGCACAGGTTCCGGTACTCTTGCGCCTTTCGTTTTGCAGGAATGCCTTACAGGATGAGCCACGACGCAGTCGCCCCCATCGCCGGCCAGGGAAAGATGCCGCGCCAGATCCCGTACATCATCGGCAATGAGGCCTGCGAGCGGTTCAGTTTCTACGGGATGCGCAACATCCTGGTGCAGTTCCTGATCACCTCGCTGCTGCTGCAGGAACTCACTGCGGAAGGCCGTGCCGGTGAAGCCAAGGACATCATGCACAGCTTCATGATCGGCGTGTATTTTTTCCCGCTGCTCGGGGGCTGGCTGGCCGACAAGTTCTTCGGCAAGTACCACACCATCCTGTGGTTCAGCCTGGTCTACTGCATGGGCCATCTGTGCCTTGCGTTGTTCGAGGGCAGCCGAGAGGGCTTCTTCGTCGGCCTGGGCCTGATCGCGCTGGGTGCCGGTGGCATCAAGCCGCTGGTGGCCTCGTTCATGGGCGACCAGTTCGACCAAAGCAACAAGCACCTGGCCAAGATCGTCTTCGACGCCTTCTACTGGATCATCAACTTCGGCTCGTTGTTCGCCTCGCTGCTGATCCCGCTGGTGCTGAAGAACTGGGGCCCGCAGTGGGCTTTCGGCATTCCGGGCATCCTGATGTTCATTGCCACCTTCGTGTTCTGGCTGGGCCGCAAGCGCTATGTGCTGGTGCCGCTGCCGCCGAAGGACCCGCATTCGTTCGCCAACGTGGTGCGTACCGCGCTGACCGCGCGCGTCGCCGGCCAAGGTCGTCCGGGCCTGGTCATCGCCGTGGTCGGGCTGGTACTGGCGGTCGCTTCGTTCGGCCTGGTCGGCTCGCTTGGCATCGTGATCTGCCTGTGCCTGGCGCTGGTGTCGATTCTGGCAGGCATCGGTGGTGGCACTTGGCTGCAGCTGGATCGCGCCCGCGGCCAGCACCCGGCCGAGGCCGTGGAGGGCGTGCGCTCGGTGCTGCGCGTGCTGGTGATCTTCGCGCTGACCACCCCGTTCTTCTCGCTGTTCGACCAGAAGGCCTCGACCTGGGTGCTGCAGGGCCAGCAGATGCAGATGCCGAGCTGGTTCACCGCCTCGCAGATGCAGGCATTGAATCCGCTGCTGGTGATGATCCTGATTCCGTTCAACAATCTGGTGCTGTACCCGGCCCTGCGCCGCTTCGGCTTCGAGCCGACCGCGCTGCGTCGGATGACCGTAGGCATCGCCTTCAGCGGCCTGGCCTGGATCGTGGTGGGTGGCATCCAGGTGGTGATGGACGGTGGCAACGCGATGTCGATCTTCTGGCAGATGCTGCCGTACGCGCTGCTGACCTTCGGTGAAGTGCTGGTCTCGGCCACCGGCCTGGAGTTCGCCTACAGCCAGGCACCGCAGGCGATGAAGGGCGTGGTGATGAGCTTCTGGAACCTGACCACCACCATCGGCAACCTGTGGGTGCTGCTGTCCAACGCGGCGGTACGCAACGAGACGGTGACCCACCAGATCGCCGGGACCGGGTTGAGCGAGGCGGCCTTCCTGATGTTCTTCTTCGCCGGCTTCGCCTTCATCGCGGCGTTGGCCTTTGGTTGGTATGCGAAACGCTATCGTATGGTCGACAACTACCGCACCGCCTGAGCCTGACATGACCCCCGTCAATCTGCTGTTGATCGCCATCACCGCCATCCTGTCGTGGATGGCGTTCAACAACCGCAAGCTGGCCGACCGCCTGATCCTGTGGCCGCCGGCGGTGGATCGCCACCGCCAGTACGACCGCCTGATCACCTACGGCTTCATCCACGCCGACTGGTCGCACCTGATCTTCAACATGATCACCCTGTTCTTCTTCGGGGGATTCATCGAGAGCGTGATGGTGCAGCTGACCGGCAGCTACCTGGTCTATCCGGCGTTCTACGTCGGTGCGCTGCTGGTCTCGATCCTGCCCAGCTATCTGAAGAACCAGAAGAACCCGAACTACCTCAGCCTCGGTGCATCCGGGGCGGTGTCAGCGGTGCTGTTCGCCTTCATCCTGATCAAACCGTGGTCGATCATCCTGGTGTTCTTCATCCCGGCGCCGGCGATCGTGTATGCCGCGTTCTACGTCGGCTACAGCATCTGGATGGACAAGCGCGGTGGCGATCGCATCAACCACAGCGCGCACCTGGCCGGTGCGGCGTTCGGGGTGATCTTCATGCTGGCCATGCAGCCGAGCATCTTCAGTCACTTCCTGCGTGAGCTGTCCAATCCGACCTTCCGCCTCGGCGGCGGCTGAGGGTGGCTGGGGTCGGATCCACGGGATCCGACCCCCGGGGCTTCGGCCCCGCTCCGGGTCAGGCGCGGGTTTCCTGACCGTAGGTATCGAGCAGGCGGGAGAACACTTCCTCGCCGATGCTCTGGAATGCCTGGTCTTCGGTCTGTCCCTCCACGGCCAGTTGCAGCAGGCCCTCCAGCAGGGCGTGATCGGTATCGGAATGTGAGTCGCTGGGGTGCATCGCGGGCCTCCACGGCAGATCGCTGGGTCAACTGTCGCAAGGGGCATGCCAGCCTGGCGTACCCCTGCAAAGGGGTTAGCGGCCGGCCGGGCTGCAGCTTGAGGGCAACAACTGACGCAGAAGGTGCGGACTTGTCCCTGTTCAGGCTTCACGCGATCATGGCGCCCGCCTGCGCACCATCCACGCAGTCGCCGCAGGAGACAGTCCCATGGCTTCGGTCACGCCCCCCGGTCTGGCTTACGAGGTCGAACACGATCAGGTCAACCACCGGTTCACCGCCCGCGTGCGCGGACAGGTTGCACTGTTGGATTACCAGATCAAACGCAGGCGGATGGTCATCACCCATACCGAAGTGCCCGAGCCGATCGCTGGCCGCGGCATTGCCGGTGAGCTGACCCGGGTCGCACTGCGTTTCGCCCGCGAACAGAAGTACAAGGTGGTGCCGGCATGTGCCTATGCCGAGGCCTTCCTGCAGCGTCACGAGGAGTATCACGATCTGCTTGTAGGCTGACTCCAGCGGGCCACGCTTCAGCCAGGGCAGGCGATGATGTATGAACATGAACAGGGGATCCCGATGAAGATTGGAAACAACCGGCCACTGCACGCCAGCGTGCTGGCCGGCGCTATGGGCGTGCTGTTGCTGGCCGGTTGCCAGCGCGAGAACGAGGCGGCACCGGCCACCGACGCCGCGCCTGCGGCCGAAGCCACTGGCACCGCCGAGACACCCGCAGCGGAAGCGCCGTTGGATCTGCGCGATGTGATCGAGAACAACGAACGTGAAGTGGTCGGCATCAGCTACCCGGCGGGCATCGATCGCTATCCGGGGCTGGCGCGCGCGCTGCAGGCCTATGCCACCTCTGCCCGCGGCGATCTGCAGCAGGCGCTGGACGGGCTGGGCAACGACAAGCCGACCATGCCCTATGAGCTGTCGCTGAGCTTCGAGAAGCTGCTGGAGACGCCGCAGCTGGTGGTGGTCAGTGCCGACGGCAGCCGCTACACCGGTGGCGCCCACGGCGAACCGCTGGTTGCACGATTCGTGTGGCTGCCGGCGCAGCAGCAGATGTTGAGCGCCGACAAGCTGGTGGCCGACGCCAAGGGCTGGAAAGCGATCAGCGATTTCGTCGCCGACCAGCTGCGTGAGCGCGTGGCCACCCGCCTCAGCGGCGAGGACATGGACCCGTCGCAGCTGCAGGAATCCCTGCGCAATGCCTCGCGGATGATCGCCGACGGCACCGGTCCGCAGGCCGACAACTTCAGCCAGTTCCAGCCGCTGACCGACGACAAGGGTCAGATCACCGCACTGCGCTTCGTGTTCCCGCCCTATCAGGTGGGTCCATACTCGGACGGTACCCAGACCGCTGATGTGCCGGCCTCGGTGGTGTTGCCGCACGTGGCCAAGGACTACGTGGAGCTGTTCGCACGCGGGTAACCGTAGACGAGGAGGTGACGTGGATACAGGGTTGCAGGAGCGGGTCACCGGCCTGCTCCACGAGGCCGGGGTCCAGATCGATGGAACCCGGCCACAGGATATCCAGGTGCATGACCCGCACTTCTTCGCGCGGGTCATGGCGCACGGCTCACTCGGCCTGGGCGAAAGCTATATGGACGGCTGGTGGGATGCCAACGTCCTCGATGAATTCCTGTTCCACCTGATGCAGGCGCACCTGGACGAACGGGTGCACGGCTGGCGTGAGGTAGCCGACGCCCTGAGAGCGCGTCTGTTCAATCTGCAGGCCGGGCAGCGCAGCTATGAAGTCGGCCGCCGCCACTACGACCTCGGCAACGACCTGTACCAGGCGATGCTTGGCCAGCGCCTGGTCTACAGCTGTGGCTATTGGCGCAACGCCAACGATCTGGATGGCGCGCAGGAAGCCAAGCTCGATCTGGTGTGCCGCAAGCTTGGGCTGCGCCCCGGGCAACGCGTGCTGGATATCGGCTGCGGTTGGGGCGAGGCGCTGAAGTTCGCCGCTGAGCGCTATGGTGTCAGTGGCGTGGGCATCACCATTTCGCAGGAGCAGGCCGACTACGCGCGTGAGTTGTGCGCTGGCCTGCCGATCGAGATCCGGCTGCAGGACTATCGCGAACTGGACGAGCCGTTCGACGCGGTGTTCTCCATCGGCATGTTCGAGCACGTGGGCGACAAGAACTACCGCAGTTTCTTCGATGTGGCACGGCGCTGCCTGTCGCCGCGTGGCCTGCTGCTGTTGCATACAATCGGCAGCAACGTCTCGCGCCATCGCACCGATCCGTGGATCGCGCGCTACATCTTCCCCAACTCGATGCTGCCGTCGGCGGTGCAGATCAGCCGGGCGTTCGAAGGGCGCTTCGTGCTGGAGGACTGGCACAACTTCGGTACCGACTACGACCTGACCCTGCAGGCTTGGCGACGCAATGTGGAAGTGGCGTGGCCGACACTGGATGCGCAGCGCTATGACGAGAGGTTCCGTCGCCTGTGGAGGTTCTACCTGGCTGGATCGATGGCGACGTTCCGCAGCCGCCATGCGCAGTTGTGGCAGCTGGTGCTGTCGCCGCAGGGCGTGCCGGGGGGATACGTGGCGCCGCGGTGAGGCCGCATTCCAGTAGATCCACGCCATGCGTGGATGGGGTCAGAGCCCTTTCCGATGGAAAGGGATCCGACCCCAGGGTCAGATCCCATTTCGTAGAAATGGGCTCTGACCCATCCATAAAAAAAACCGCCCGGTCTCCCGGGCGGTTTTCATTTCACGCTACGGTGCCGGCGATCAGTTGCCGGTGCCGGTCAGGCCACGCTTTTCCAGCAGCGGTTCGATCTGCGGCTCGTGGCCGGCGAAATCGCGGAACAGCTGCATCGCATCCACGCTGCCACCCTTGGACAGCAGGGTCGCGCGGAAATGGTCGCCGTTCTTGCGGCTCAGGCCACCGTTGTCGCGGAACCACTTCTGGGTGTTGGCGTCCAGCACTTCCGACCAGATGTAGGCGTAGTAGCCAGCCGAGTAGCCGCCCATGATGTGGCTGAAGTACGGGGTCTTGTAGCGCGGCGGAACCGGCGCGTAGTAGATGCCGTCCTTCTCCAGCGCGGCGCGCTCGAAGGCCATCACGTCCTTGGCGGCCGGCACCTGGTCCGGGCCGATCTGGTGCCAGCGCTGGTCGAGCATGGCCGCACCGAGGTACTCGGTGGTGGCAAAGCCCTGGTTGAACTTGGCCGCGGCCAGCACCTTGTCCAGCAGCGCCTGCGGCATCGCCGAACCGTTCTGGTAGTGCTTGGCGTAGTTCTTCAGGATGGCCGGGTTGTCGGCCCACATCTCGTTGACCTGCGAGGGGAACTCGACGAAGTCGCGCGGCACAGCGGTGCCCGAGAAGTACGGGTACTTCACGTTCGAGAACATGCCGTGCAGGGCATGGCCGAACTCGTGGAAGGTGGTGCTCACTTCATCCCAGGTCAGCAGGGTCGGCTGGCCGGCCGGCGGCTTGGGGATGTTCAGGTGGTTGGCCACCACCGGCTTGAAGCCGGTCAGCTTGGACTGCGAGACGTACGAGTTCATCCACGCACCGCCACGCTTGGACGCACGTGCATACGGGTCGAAGATGAAGATCGCCAGCTGGCTGCCGTCGGCGTCGAACACGTCATAGACGGTGACGTCATCGTGGTACACCGGCAGGTCGGTGCGCTGCTTGAAGCTCAGGCCGAATTCCTGGCCGGCGGCGTAGAACACGCCATTTTCCAGCACGTTCTTCATCTCGAAGTACGGCTTCAGCTGCGATTCGTCGAAGTTGTACTTGGCCTGGCGCACCTTCTCGCTGTAGAAGGCCCAGTCCCACGGCTCGAGCTTGAAGGTCGGCTTGCCGGCGGCCTTCTGCTCCTGGTCGATCATCGCCTGCAGGTCGGCGGCTTCGCGCTTGGCGTTGGCCACCGCTGCCGGGGCCAGCTTGCCCAGCATCGCATTGACCGCTTCGGGGGTCTTGGCGGTCTGGTTGGTCAGGTTGTAGGCGGCGAAGTTGGCAAAGCCCATCAGCTTGGCCTTGTCGGCGCGCAGCTGCATGATGCGCGCGACCAGTGCGGTGTTGTCGAACTCACCGCCGCGGCTGCCGCGGGTGGTGGAGGCTTCGTAGATCTTCTGGCGCAGGGCGCGGTTGGCCAGGTTGGTCAGCGGCGGCTGGCCGGTGGTGTTGAGCAGGGTGATCACGTACTTGCCGTCCAGGCCACGGGCCTTGGCGGCTTCGGCGGCGGCAGCGATCTGCTCCTTGGACAGGCCGTCCAGTTCCTTGACGTCGTTGACGGTGATCGCCGAAGCATTCACTTCCGACTGCACGTTCTGGCTGAACTTGGTGCCCAGGTTGGCCAGCTCGGCGTTCATCTTCTTCAGCGTAGCCTTGTCGGCCTCGGACAGCTTGGCGCCGGCGCGCACGTAGTTGTCGTAGTACTTCTCGACCAGGCGCACGCCTTCAGCGTCCAGGCCCAGGGTGGTACGGCTGTCATACAGCGCCTGGATGCGCGCGAACAGCTTGCCGTTCAGCGCGATTGCATCGCTGTGCGCGGCGAACTTCGCCGAGTAGTCGGCCTGCAGCTTCTTGCGGGTGTCGTTGGTATCGGCGCCGACCAGGCTGAAGAACACGGTGGTCGCGCGGTCCAGGGTGTCACCGCTCTTTTCCAGGGCGATGATGGTGTTGTCGAAGGTCGGCTTGGCCTTGGTGTTGGCGATCGCCTCCACTTCCTTCAGCTGCTGCGCCATGCCGGCGTCGAAGGCCGGGGCGAAGTCGCTGTCCTTGATCTTGTCGAACTGCGGGAAATGCAGCGGCAGCGGGCTGTCGGCGAAGAACGGGTTGGCCTGCTGGGCATTGGCAGCAGCCGGGGCGGCGGCGCTGGCCGAATAGGCGGGCAGGGCAAGGCCGAGGGTCATGGCCACGGCAAGGGCAAGGCGGGTGGTCAAGGTCGATACTCCGGTAAGGCAAACAAGGGCCCGAGGGTAACCCGGCCCGGCGCGCCCGCACTTGTGTCAAAAGGCATGTTGGCAACGCCGCCGCGCAGTAGCGCCCCCCCATGGCTGACTGCCCGGGTACCATGGAGAACACCGCCCCAGGCCAGTTGCCATGACCACCGCCTACGATTTCAGCTTCCGCGACCTTGATGGCCAGCCGCATCCGCTGGCGCAGTACCAGGGACGTCCGCTGCTGCTGGTCAACGTGGCCAGCCGCTGTGGCTTCACCCCGCAGTACACCGGGCTGGAACAGCTGTGGCAGGGGTATCGCGATCGCGGCCTGGTGGTGATCGGCTTTCCCTGCAACCAGTTCGGTGCGCAGGAACCGGGCGATGCCGCGCAGATCCGCCAGTTCTGCTCGATCGATTACCCGGTCAGCTTCCCGCTGTCGCAGAAGATCGAGGTCAACGGTGAGGGTGCCGACCCGCTGTGGGCATGGCTGTCGCACGAAAAGCGCGGATTGCTGGGCATCGCCCGCATCAAGTGGAACTTCAGCAAGTTCCTGGTTGATCGCAAGGGGCAGGTGGTGGATCGCTATGCGCCGACCACCAAGCCGGAGCAGCTGCGCGGCGGCATCGAAGCGCTGCTCTGAAGGTAGTGCCGGCCGCTGGCCGGCAACCACGTGGCTGCAGCAGAGCCGGCCAGCGGCCGGCGCTACCGTTGAAGCTTATTTCTCGACGAACGCGCGCTCGAACACGTAGTGGCCGGGCGTCCCGATGCGCGGGGAGGTCTGGAAGCCGCGGCTGTCCAGCACGGTGCGCAGGTCGGCCAGCATCTGCGGGCTGCCGCAGATCATCGCGCGGTCGTTTTCCGGGCTCAGCTCCGGCAGGCCCAGGGTGCGCTGCATTTCGCCGCTTTCCATCAGCTGGGTCAGGCGGCCCTGGTTCGGGAACGGTTCGCGGGTCACCGCCGGGTAGTACAGCAGCTTGTCGCCGATCATCTCGCCCAGGAACTCATGCTCGCGCAGTTCCTTTTCGAAGTAGTCGCGGTAGGCCAGGTCCTTTTCGTAGCGCACGCCATGGCAGAGGATCACCTTCTCGAAGCGCTCGTAGGTTTCCGGGTCCTTGATGACCGAAAGCCACGGTGCCATGCCGGTGCCGGTACCCAGCAGGTACAGGTTCTTGCCGGGGTGCAGGTCGCTGATCAGCAGGGTGCCGGTGGGCTTCTTGCCGACCAGCACCTTGTCGCCCGGCTTGATGTGCTGCAGGCGCGAGGTCAGCGGGCCGTCCTGCACCTTGATGCTGAAGAACTCCAGGTGCTCTTCCCAGTTGGCGCTGGCGATGGAGTACGCGCGCAGCAGCGGCCGCGCGTCGGTCTCCAGGCCGATCATCACGAACTGGCCGTTCTCGAAGCGGAAACCGCTGTCACGGGTAAGGGTGAAGCTGAAGTAGGCGTCGGTCCAGTGGCGGACCTCAAGCACCGTTTCGGCGCCGAAAGCGGAGGACATGGGCGTATCTATCAGAAGTCGTCGGGACAATTCTATCTCAAATGAGACAGGTTCTCATTAGGCGAAACGAGAGGCGTTCTCAGCGGTAACCTGCCGCCTGCAGCTCGAACAGCTCGGCATAGCGGCCGCCCTGGGCCATCAGCTGCGCGTGAGTGCCGCTGGCCTCGATGCGGCCGTCAGCCAGCACCAGGATGCGGTCGGCCATGCGCACCGACGAGAACCGATGGGAAATCAGCACGGCAGTGCGATTATCCGCCAACTCCCTGAACCGCTGGAACACCTCGAACTCGGCACGGGCGTCCAGCGCCGCGGTGGGTTCATCCAGGATCATCAGCTGTGCATCGCGCATCCACGCACGGGCGATGGCGATCTTCTGCCACTGGCCACCGGACAGGTCCACGCCCTGCTTGAAGCGGCGGCCGATCTGCTGGTCGTAGCCGCCGTGCAGGGCCGCGATCACTTCCTCGGCCATGCCGCGGCGGGCGGCGTCGGTGATCCGCGCGCGGTCGTCCATCGCTTCCACCTGGCCGACACCGATGTTCTCGCCGGCACTGAGGTTGTAACGCACGAAGTCCTGGAAGATCACGCCGAGATTGGCGCGCAGGTCGTCCAGGTCGTAGTCGCGCAGGTCGCGGCCATCCAGCAGGATGCGGCCTTCGTCGGGTTCGTACAGGCGTGCCAGCAGCTTGACCAGGGTAGTCTTGCCTGCGCCGTTTTCACCGACCAGTGCCAGCACTTCGCCCGCGTGCAGCTGGAAATCGAGGTGACGCACGGCCCATTGCTCGGCATCGGGATAGCGGAAGCCTACGTCTTCGAACACGAAGCCTTCGCGGATCGGCTGCGGCACGCGCACTGCGTCTTTGCGCGAGTGGATTTCCGGTTCGATCTGGAAAAACGAATACAGGTCGTCCAGATACAACGCCTGGCTGGCCACCTGCGAGAAGCCGATCAGCAGGCCTTCCAACAACTGGCGCAGGCGCAGGAAGCTGCCGGCGAGGAAGGTCAGGTCACCGATCGAAAAATCGCCGCGCACCGTGCGCCAGGCGATATAGGCATACGCGGTGTAGTAGCCCAGCGTGCCCAGCGCGGCCAGCAGCGTGCCCCAGAACGCACGCCGCCGGGCGAGCGCGCGGTTGGCGAGGAAGAGTGCCGCCGACAAGCTGCGGTAACGGTCGACCAGGAACCGGTGCAGGTTGAAGATCTTCACTTCCTTGGCCGTTTCCACGCTGGCGCCGAGCTGGCGCAGGTAGTCCAGCTGGCGGCGTTCCGGCGTCCACAGGAAGTTGAGGCTGTAACCGGCCGCATTGAAGTGCGACTCGCCAATGAACGCCGGCACCAGCGCCAGCGCCAGCAGCAGGATCAGCCACGGCGCGTAGACCAGCAGGCCGACGGCCAGGCTGGCGACGGTGATCGCATCCTGCACCTGGCCGAACAGCTGGCTCATCAGGTTCATCCGGCCCATGGTCTGGCGCCGCGCACGGTCCAGCTTGTCCTGCAGGTCCGGGTCCTCGAAGTCCTCCAGGTCCAGGGTGGCTGCGTGTTCCATCAGGCGCACGCTGGTGACGTTGGCGAACAGTTCCGACAGCAGGGCATCGGCGTAGCTGACCAGACGGCCGAGCAGGTCCGAGGCGATGGCCAGGCCCAGTTCCAGTGCCAGCAGGCCGAGCAGCGGATTGAGCAAGCCACTGGACAGGGCCTCGCCCAGCGGCGGGAAGCCCGCGTCGTGCTGGCTGAGGTGCAGCGCGGTATCGATGATCAGCTTGCCGACGTACAGCATCGCCACTGGCAGCAGCGCACGGATCAGGCGCAGGCCAAGACTGGCCAGGGTCAGGGCGCGGCTGGTCTGCCACACCTGACGCAGGAATGGCGGCAGGTTGCGCATCGCCTTGAAGCGTTGACGCAGGCTGGGTTTCTTGGCGCCGGCAGCGCCGACAATGGGGGAAGCAGGCATGCCGCTATTGTGCGCGCCTGATACGTGCAGGTGGGGTCAGCGCAGCCGTGTGGCTGACACCGGGGTCAGATCCCTTTGCGCGGCAAAGGGCTCTGACCCCCGCGACCCACAATGGGTCAGAGCCCTTCGCAGTGCGAAGGGATCCGACCCACCTCCATCCACGCATGGCGTGGATCTACTGTGTCGACCAAGGTCGACACCTACCGAACAGCAGCAGGAAACTGTCGAAGGCGGGGTGGGCCAGCGCGCAGGAAGCCAGCTTCTGCTGTTGCTGTTGAGGTTGAGGTTTAGGTTGCCGGCCAGCGGCCGGCATTACAGCGGGCGCCGGGCGCAGCCCGGACGGCAACCCCCTTACGGCAGCGGCGGCAGCAACCCAGCGCCCAGCCGGTTCCAGGCATTGATCACGGCGATTCCCATGCTCAGGTCGCTGATGCCCTTCTCATCGAAGTGCGGTGCCAGCGCATCGAACGCCGCCTGCGACGGCGCACCGTCGGTCAACCGGGTCAGGGCCTCGGCCCAGCCCAGCGCCGCGCGCTCGCGTTCGTCGAAGAAACGGCTTTCGTGCCAGGCCGGCAACGTATCCAGCTTGCGCGGCTCGATGCCACCCTTGCGCAGCGTGGTGGCATGCATGTCCATGCAGTAACCGCAGCCGTTGAGCTGCGACACGCGCAGGAACACCAGTTCCATCAGGGTCGGATCGATCGAACTGTCATGCACCGCCTTGCTGGTGGCCAGCAGGCCCTTGAAGGCATCAGCGGCCAGGCGGGTGTAGGGAACGCGGGGAGAGTTGTGGTTGGACATCTTCAGCTCCACGGCGGCCACGATGGCCGCCTTTCGTTACAAGGACGCCGCCGTGTCGGCGCGCGTGACAACCGCAGGCAGTTTTTCTGGATTCAGCACGCTGTAGAGATTGGCGATGCGGCCATCGACCACCTCGATGGTGGTGATCGAGTGCAGGTGGCCGCCTTCGAAGCGCAGGATCGCCGGCTCGCCGTTGACGTAGCCGAGCTGAGCCGGATGCGCTGCGCCGCGGCGGGCGATTGCCCAGTACAGGCGGCCGATACGCTCGGCGCCCAGCAGCGGACGCACCGCCGCGGTAACCACGCCACCGCCATCGGAGACCAGCAGCGCGTTGGCATGCAGCAGCGCCTGGATCGCTTCGCTGTCGCCGCGCTGGGAGGCGTCCATGAAGCGCGCCAGCAGCTGCCGGTGCTGGCTGGCATCGGCGTTGAAGCGTGGCCTCCCTGCCTGCAGGCGCTGCCGGGCACGGTGCACCAGCTGCCGGCAGTTGGTCTCGCTATGGCCGATCAGCTCGGCAATCTCACGGTAGTCGTGATCGAAGGCTTCCTTCAGCAAGAAGGCGGCGCGCTCCTCCGGGCCCAGCTGTTCGAGCAGGGTCAGGAAGGCCACCGAGACGTCATCGGCCAGCGCGTGCAGCTGGGCCGGGCCGGGCGCCGGATCAGGTTCGAGGGTGATCGCCAGCGGTTCCGCCAGCCACGGGCCCACGTAGTGCGCGCGCTCACGCTTGGCCGCGCGCAGCCGGTCCAGGCCCAGACGGGTGGTGGTGGTCACCAGCCAGGCCTCCGGGTCGGCGATGGCCGCGGTATCGGTACCTGACCAGCGCAGCCAGGCGTCCTGCACCACGTCTTCGGCGTCGGTGCGGCTGCCCAGCAGTCGGTAAGCCAGTGCCATCAAGCGCGGGCGGTGGGTATGGAAGGCGGTTTCGGCGTTCATGTGGGCAAGGACGCGCCAGCGGGGCGCGGCGTGACAGAGGGCAGGGCTCAGATCTTGCCGGCCAGCGGCCGACACTGCCACCCCGCGGTCGAGGGAGGGGGTAAAATGGGCGGATTACCCCCGCCAGCCTTCAGCAAGCGAGCAATCCGTGACATCGATCAAGCAGGAAGACCTCATCCAGTCCGTCGCCGACGCGCTGCAGTACATCTCGTACTACCACCCGGTCGACTACATCAAGAACCTTGCCGCCGCCTACGAGCGCGAGGAGTCGCCGGCAGCGAAGGAGGCGATCGCGCAGATCCTGATCAACTCGCGGATGTGCGCCGAAGGCCACCGGCCGATCTGCCAGGACACCGGCATCGTCACTGTGTTCCTGGAAATCGGCATGGACGTGCGCTGGGATGACGCCACCATGGGTGTGGAGGACATGGCCAACGAGGGCATCCGTCGCGCCTACCTGTACCCGGACAACAAGCTGCGCGCCTCGGTGCTGGCCGATCCGGCCGGCAAGCGCATCAACACCAAGGACAACACCCCGGGCGTGGTCAACGTCAAGGTGGTGCCGGGCAACACCGTCGAGGTGATCGTCGCCGCCAAGGGCGGTGGTTCGGAAGCCAAGACCAAGTTCGCCATGCTCAACCCGTCCGACTCGATCGTCGACTGGGTGCTGAAGACCGTGCCGACCATGGGCGCGGGCTGGTGCCCGCCGGGCATGCTCGGCATCGGCATCGGTGGCACTGCTGAAAAGGCGATGCTGCTGGCCAAGGAAGCGCTGATGGAGCCGATCGACATCACCGAGCTGCAGGCCCGCGGTGCGTCCAACCGCATCGAAGAGCTGCGCCTGGAGCTGTACGAGAAGGTCAATGCGCTGGGCATCGGCGCGCAGGGCCTGGGTGGTTTGACCACGGTGCTCGACATCAAGATCAACGACTACCCGACCCACGCGGCCAACCTGCCGGTGGCGATGATTCCGAACTGCGCCGCCACCCGCCACGCGCACTTCACCCTGGACGGCAGTGGCCCGGTGATGCTGGACCCGCCGTCGCTGGAAGACTGGCCGAAGCTGACCTATGACGCCTCCAAGGGCACCCGCGTGGACCTGGACACGATCACCCCGGAAGACGTGGCCAACTGGAAGCCGGGCCAGACCCTGCTGCTCAACGGCAAGCTGCTGACCGGCCGCGACGCCGCGCACAAGCGCATGGTCGACATGCTCAACAAGGGCGAGGAACTGCCGGTCGATCTCAAGGGTCGCTTCATCTACTACGTCGGTCCGGTCGATCCGGTGCGCGACGAAGTGGTGGGCCCGGCTGGTCCGACTACTGCCACCCGCATGGACAAGTTCACCGAACAGGTGCTGAGCGAAACCGGCCTGCTGGGCATGGTCGGCAAGGCCGAGCGCGGCCCGGCTGCGATCGAAGCCATCAAGAAGCACAAGTCGGCCTACCTGATGGCCGTCGGTGGTTCGGCGTACCTGGTGTCCAAGGCGATCAAGGCGGCCAAGGTCGTCGGCTTCGCCGACCTGGGCATGGAAGCGATCTACGAGTTCACCGTGGAAGACATGCCGGTGACCGTGGCCGTCGATTCCACCGGTGAGTCGGTGCACAAGACCGGCCCGCGCGAATGGCAGGCCCGCATCGGCAAGATTCCTGTCGTGGTGGAGTGATCGGCGCGGCGACGTCCATGCCTGTCCGATTGCAGAACGGCGCCCTGGTGGCGCCGTTCTTCGTTTAACGTTTGCACTCGCGCTGCTTTGCTAGGGTGTGCGCGTTGCCAAGGAAGGGAAGCTGCTTGTGCGTCAAGGAACAAGTGCAGTTCTTGTTGTAGTTGCCATCCTATTGCTGGCGGGTTGCGCGCCGCAGTACTACGTGGAGCAACCCACCAGTGAGGCCGGCCGCGTGTGTGCGGCAGGGTGTGCACAGCGGCATCTGCAATGCGCGGGTCAGGCGCGCTCGATGGCTGAAACGGCGCAGCAGAGCTGTCAGGCGGGCAAAGCACGTGTCATCGACAAATGCAGCGATATTGCTGACGAGAAGATGCGGCATCGTTGCGAGGGCGCACGCGGCGCCGGCGCATACTGCGCCGTTGCAGCCGATACGCGCGCCTGTGATGCGACCCGGGCCCAGTGTGTGCTCGATTGCGGCGGATCGGTGAGCGAAACCCGTTCTTCCGGCAGTATTCCGGTCTATTGAACAAGGAGTGTCCTGTGAACCTGTTGCGCAGCCTTTGCTTTGTCGGCCTGCTGGTGCTTGCCGGATGCAGTACATCGTCTTCGTCGTATGGCGGTGGGGGCGGCTTCAGCGCCGGTGCCCAGTGCCAGATGCAGTGCCAGGCCAGCTATCGCAGCTGCATGGCCCAAGACCAGGGAATCGGCAGCCGCCAGTCCAGCTGCGAGCAGCAGGTGGCACCGACACCGGACAAGCGCTGCAAGGACATCGAGCATCCGGAACTGCGTCGCTCCTGCGAATTGAAAGCGCACGATTGCACGCTGCGGGCGCCGATGATGGGCTGTGGCGAGCGTCGCGACACCTGCATGAGCACCTGCGGCTGACCCGAACGGTGGCAGCGCGCATAATCAGCCGTTCCCCGCACAGGATCGGTCATATGCGCACCACCTTGTATGGTTCCACCAGCACCGCCTCGCTGGTGGTGCACTGGCTGCTGATCGAGCTGGGCATCGAGCACGAACTGGTGCTGCTCGATTTCGACACGCACGAGCACAAGTCGGCCGACTACCTGGCCCTGAATCCGGCCGGCAAGGTGCCGACCCTGCTGATCGACGGCCAGGTGCTGACCGAGGCGGCCGCCATTGCGTTGTATCTGGCAGACCGTCATCCGCAGGCAGGGTTGTTGCCCGCCGTCGGCACGCCCGCGCGTGGCGAGGCCTATCGATGGATGTTCTGGTGCGCCAACACCGTGCAGCCGGCGTACCGCGCCTGGTTCTACGCGCACGAAGCGGCGGGTGGCGAGTGCATCGAGGCCGTGCGTGCGATGGCGCGGCAGCAACTGGAAGCGGCGTGGCAGCACCTTGCCACGCACCTGCAGAGCGGCGGCCCTTACCTGCTTGGCGATGCGCCGAGCGTGGTCGATTTCATGCTGGTGATGTTGATGCGCTGGTCGCGCAACATGCCCACGCCCAGCGACCACTGGCCGGTATTGAAGGCGTATGCGGATCGCCTGAAGGCGCGCCCGGCGTTCGCCGAGGTCTATCGCCGCGAAGGCATCACCGACTGGCTGTAACCCGTTCTACCAAAGCGGGGCGGGTTACAGGATCTCCAGCACCGTTTCCGGTGGCCGGCACAGGCGCGTGCCCTTGGCAGTGCGTACCACCGGGCGGTTGATCAGCCGCGGGTGGGTGGCCATGGCGGCCAGCAGGGCGTCGTCGTCGGTTCCGTGCAGGCCCAGTGCGGCGAACTCGGGTTCCTTGCTGCGCACCAGTTCCGTCGCTGCCAGGCCGGATTCCGCCAGCACCTGGCGCAGCGTGGCCACGTCAGGCGGGCTGCCCAGATACTCGATCACCACCGGCTCAATACCCGCATCGCGGATCAGCTTGAGCGCCCCGCGCGAGTTGCTGCACGCAGGGTTGTGCCAGATCGTCACATCCATCAGAACCACTCCAGCAGGGACACGCCCACGCCGACATAGGTTGCCTTGTGGTTGTAGTCGATCAGGCTCTCGCCATAGCCGTCGAAGATCTGCACATGGCCGCGCAGCAGGTTGCTGATCGGGAAGCCGTAGTCCAGCTGCAGGGCGCCGTGAGAGCGGTCACCGGTGCGCAACGAGTGGCGCGCCATCAACGAGACCTCATGACCCTTGTGGTTCCAGGTCAGGGTCGCGTCGCCGCGGCCCATGTAGTCCTCGATGTCCGGGTTGTTGTCGTCGCTGCGGGTCTCGGGAATGCGGTACCAGGGACGCAGCACCAGTGCCCAGTTCTCGCGGTCGAGGCCGACGTTGAGGATCACCCGGTTCCAGCTGCGCGACAGCGGATCGGCACGGCCGTTGGACTGGTGGTTGAGGCTGATGCCGGTCATCCGCCCACGCCAGCCACCGATCGAGTAGCCGTTGCGGAACACCATCATCACTTCCGGCTCGTAGTTGGTCTCGCGGAACGGGCGCGAGTCCTCGCCGTTGTAGGCCTGCCAGCGCGAACTCTGGGTGTAGCCTGCCCAGATGTCGCCGTTGTCGCCGAACAGGTTCTCGGCGATCTTGGTCTTGAAGCTGATCTGGAACTTCAGCTCGGCGCTGTCCAGCACCTGCGGGGTGGTCACGCTGTTGGCCGGGTTCGGCGAGTGCGGCATGGTGTTGCGATCGCTGGTCCAGAAGGCCGGCAGCAGGTACACGGGCTTGTACGCACGCAGCTGGAACGGGCCCAGCTTGGAGTCCTCGGCCAGTTCCCAGCGGCTGTCCAGCAGCGAACCACGGCCGGCATTGGCAAGTGCGCTGTCCGGCGCTTCGGAACGGAACAGATCGCTGACACGTTCGCGCAGTTTTTCCTCGCCCTGGCTTACCCGCGTGGTGTCGCGCTGCTCACGGCGCGCCTGTGCGGCGGCTTCGGCGGCGGCGTCAGCTTCGGCGGTGGCCTGCGGCGTGCGCCCGAACTGGCGGTCGTAGCAGGCCAGACGTGCTGCATCGGTCGTGATGGCTGCGCAGGCGGCTGGCGAGGCCTCGGCGCTGGGCGCGAATTCCTGCGCTGCCAGTGGCGCGCTGGCCAGGGCCAACGCCAGCGGTGCAAGACGGGGAAACAGCGGAGAGAGGGTCATTGCAGCAGGCCCTTCGGAATGAATGCGGAAAGAGGGACAGTGTGGCGGCTGCATCCGGTAACGGCCAGCCCCACGGGTTTATGCCCGGCGTGTACGTGCGCGCTGCGTGAAGGCCGCATGTCTCACAGGAACCAGGCGAAGGCGAACAGGCCCAGCATCGCGATCACCAGCGCCAGCTTCAGTGCCAGACCCAGCAGGATGCCAAGCCACGTGGCCAGCCCGACCTTGGTCGAGCGGCCAAGCTCGCGGGTATGCCAGTACTCGCCCAGCAGCGCGCCGAGCAAGGGCCCGGCGAACAATCCGATCGGCATGAAGAACAGGCCAACGATGCTGCCGATGAACGTGCCCCAGAGCGCTTTGCGGCTGGCGCCTACGCGCTTGGCGCCAACCACGGTCGCCAGCACATCCACCAGCAGCGACAGCGCGGTCAGTACGCCGAGGATCAGCAGGGTGGGCCAGCCGACATGGACGAAGCCGTCTGCCCACGCAGCAAGCACCAATCCGACGAAGACCAGCGGGATGCCCGGCAGCGCCGGCAGGACGATGCCTGCGATGCCGATCAGGACAAAAATGACCGCTAGCAGATACAAGATGAATGAGAGGTCCATGCTGTCCAGTATGGTTGTGTTTTTGGGGTTGACAGTGAAAGGTTTTTGCCAGTTGCTTTTTCGTTTTGGTCGGGTTAAGTTGCAGTCGCTGAGCTTGGCAAGGTCACCGTGGATCGTGGCCTGATGAAGCAAGATCGTTCCGATCCGCTGCATCGATGCACCTCGCTTCCCCCTTGCTTGTCAGCCGCCCAACAGGCGTATCCAACAACAAGTAGAGAGTCAAAGGGAGTTAGTGAGATGGCTGATCGTGAGAACGGTACCGTGAAGTGGTTCAATGATGCCAAGGGCTTCGGCTTCATCAGCCGGCAGAATGGCGAGGACGTGTTCGTGCACTTCCGTGCCATCGAGACCCAGGGTTTCAAGAGCCTCAAGGAAGGCCAGGCCGTGAGCTTTGAAGTCGTGCAGGGCCAGAAGGGCCTGCAGGCCGACAAGGTCCAGCCGGCGTAATACCTGCCGCTTGCCGGCATGAAAAAGGCCCGCGCAAGCGGGCCTTTTTTGTTGCTCCGGGTCTGTTCGGCCAGGGCCCGATTCGGCTCAGCGCAGGATGACCTTGCCGTTGACCACGCGGACATAGGTGTTTTCGCGGATGCCGCCGAGGTCGCGCTGGTTGACCACGATGGTGCGGCCGTCATCCATGCGCACGCTGATGTCATAGGTATCGCTGGTGACGTTCTTCTGGATCTGGTTGCCGGCCAGTGCGCCACCCACGGCGCCAGCGGCGGCGGCGATGTTCTTGTTGCCGCGGCTGCCGCCGGTGTGGTCGGAGATCTCATGGCCGGCAACCGCGCCGACGATGCCGCCGAGGATCGCGCCGGTGGCGGAAGGCGCGGTACGGCCAGACTGCACGGCATTGATGCGGGTGACGATGCCGCAGTCGGCGCAACGGCCCTGGTTGTAACCGGAATTGTTGCCGTAGCCGCCGTTGTTGTAGCCGTTGTTGTTGTAACCACCACCGCCATAGCCCGGCGAGGTGGCACAGCCGGCAAGGCCGACGGTTGCGATGACACTGGCGGCGATGAGCTGGATCTTCATGGGGCGTCTCCTGGCCGTGAAGGCGGGTGCGTTGGGTGGTACTGCGTCATGCAGCAGGGTGAGCGAATCCTCCTCTTTTCAACGTGAACAAGGCGCCAACCACATCGGCCTTCGCCCACTCGAAGATGAATCAGCGGAAATCCTGATGACACGCACGGCAATCGTCCTTCAGGGTCTGCACCTGCTGCGCCAACGCGGCGCAGTCGGTGGGAGGGCTGGCCAAGGCTGCATTGAGGTCGGCCCGGTACTGGCTGGCGTGCTGCTGGAACTGCCGGCTGTCCTTCAACCCGGGGAAGGCCAGGTCCAGGTCGTTGGACAGCAGGCGCAGTACCTGCAGGCGCGGGATGCTGTCGGCCAGGCTGCAGCGGTTCTGCTGCTGCGCCTGCTGCAGCAGATCCGCCTGCCGCTGCATCACCTGCATCAGGCTGTCCGGGAACGGATCGCGGCGCGCCTGCAGGGCACGGCCGACCATCACCGTGGCAATCAGGCCGATCAGCAGGCCCAGACCAAGTACGAAGAGATAGCGGTAGGCGGTGGACGGGCGGCGGGGTGGGCTGGCACTCATGGCGGGCGCTCCGGGCGTGCAACGGTGGGTTCGGTGTCGGCGTGCAGTAGTGAGGGGATCTGCACGCTAAAATAGCCCGATGAACGAACAGGTCAAACAACGCTTCGCCGGCATTGAACGGCTGTATGGCGTCGGCGCGCTCGAGCGCCTGCAGGGCAGCCGTGTCGCCGTGGTCGGCATGGGCGGCGTGGGCTCGTGGGTGGTGGAGGCGCTGGCGCGCTCGGCGGTTGGCCATCTGGCCCTGATCGATGCCGATGACATCTGCGTGTCCAATACCAATCGCCAGCTGCCGGCGCTGGAGGGCAACTACGGGCGCAACAAGGCCGAGGCCATGGCCGAGCGCTGCAGGGCGATCAATCCGCAGATCGAGGTCGACGCCGTGCAGGCGTTCCTGACCCCGGCCAACATGGCCGAACTGCTGGACCGCGGTTTCGACCTGGTGATCGATGCCTGCGACAGCTTCCGGGTGAAGGTGGAAACCATTGCCTGGTGCCGCCGCCGCAAGCTGCCGTTGCTGACTGTCGGCGCCGCCGGCGGCCGTACCGACCCCACCCTGGTGCGCATCCGCGATGTCTCGCGCACCGAGCATGACGCGATGCTGGCGCTGATCCGCAAGAAGCTGCGCAGCGAATTCAACTTCCCGAAGAATGCCAAGCGCTATTTCGGCGTGCCGGCGGTGTATTCGCTGGAGAACGTGAAGTATCCGCAGGCCGATGGCAGCGTCTGTGGCCTGCGGCCGAATCTCGGCGCGGATGCCGCCCTGAAGCTGGATTGCGGCGCTGGTCTGGGTGCGGCCACCCACATCACCGGCGCGTTCGCGTTCGCGGCCGTGGGCAAGGCGCTGGAGATGCTGCTGGAGCCGAAGAAGGTGAAGGCCGAAGCGGTTGAAGCAGAGGCAGGAGTGTGATCGGGTAGTGCCGGCCGCTGGCCGGCATCTGCGCTGATTCAAGCGTTGATTCAAGCGTTCCGGGGTTGCCGGCCAGCGGCCGGCACTACCGTTACGGCGCGGGCAGGCTGAACAGCCGTCGCGCGTTGTCCGTGGTGGCCCGCGCCACGTCTTCAATGTCCATGCCGCGCAGCGCGGCGATGTGGCGGGCGATGACCGCCAGCCGCGCTGGCTCGTTGCGCTGGCCACGGATACCCGCGTCGGGCTGGTCCGGCGCATCGGTCTCCAGCAGCAACTGCTGCAGTGGCATCTCGCGCACAAGCCGTTGCAGGCGCTGCGCGCGCTCGTAGGTCAGTGGTCCGCCCAGACCGAGCAGGAATCCCAGCTTGTGCAGCTGCGCGGCCTGTTCCGGGCTGCCGGAAAAGCTGTGCACCACACCGCGCAGGCCACCGATGCGGCGGATCGCCGCGATCACCGCATCCACTGCACGGCGGGCATGCACGATCACCGGCAGATCGAACTCGCGCGCCACCTTCAGCTGGCCGATGAAGTAATCCTGCTGGGCCTCGGCATCCAGGCCCTCGACGAAGAAATCCAGTCCGCATTCGCCGATCGCGCAGGGGCGCTCCTGTTCAATCCATTCACGCAGCTGCGGCAGGTGTTCTGGCCGGTGCTGGTCCAGGAACATCGGGTGCAGGCCATAGGCGGGGTAGAGCCCCGTCGCCTGCTGGCAGACCTCGCGCAGCTTGGGCCAGCTGGCCGCAGTGACGGCCGGAACCACCTGCCACTGCACGCCGGCAGCGCGTGCGCGGTCGATGACCGCCTCGCGGTCAACGTCGAATTCGCTGGCATCCAGATGGCAGTGGCTGTCGACCAGCAGGTTCAACGCTGCTCCAGCGGTGGTGGCGTGGTTGCGCTGCGGCTCTTCCAGTTGGCCAGCAGCAGGGTGCCCAGGCCCAGCATCAGTTCGTCGATGAACGGAATCGGGTCGGGGATGAGCAGGGTCAGCGCGAACAGGCCGGCGGTCAGCTTGAACAGGGTGGGGTAGCGCAGCCGGCGCGCCCATTGCAGGACCGGCAGCAGCATCGGGTTGGCCATGACAGGGGTCCTCCTGGGGAATGTGCAAACGCTACCACGGGCCCAGCATTTCCCGATGCTGAATGGGTTACGGCGGTGAGCAGGAAATGTGGAGATTCCGTTCAGGCACCGCATGCTGCAATCTGGCCTGAGAACGTTGCGGACGGTCCGCAAGGAGCAGGTCATGAAAAGCACAACTACAACTGTCCTGGTCGCAGCGGGCGCGCTGCTGGTCGGTGGTATCGCAACCGCCGCCTTCATGAAGAGTGGCGACAAGTCGCCTGAGCAGCTCAGCGCCGGAAACCCGAGTGAATCGCGCCTGGTCGATGGCAATGCCACCGATGATGGCGCGCGTGGCGACGCCGTGGACGCCAGTGCGCCGCGTGGCCTGGAATACGCCGACGTGTTGAAGGTCGATCCGATCACCGAGAAGCAGAAGGCCTATGCGACCGTGATCGGCACCGATCCGGTACGCGAAACGTCCACCACCCAGACCCCGCATGAGGTCTGTCAGGACGTGGTGGTGCAGGAGCGCCTGCCCGAGCGTGATGGCAACGTCGGTGGCACCGTGGTCGGTGCCGTGGTCGGCGGCCTGCTGGGCAACCAGGTGGGCGGCGGCAACGGCAAGAAGGCCGCGACCGCTGCCGGTGCCGTGGCGGGTGGCTTCATCGGCAACCAGGTCGACAAGCGCCATGTGGGTGGCCGCGTGGTCAACCGCACCGAGCGCCAGTGCCATACCGAAACGGCGACTTCCGAGTCGAGCCGTGTCACCGGCTACAACGTCACCTACCGCAATGAAGACGGCACCACGGGCACCATGCGCATGGGCAGCAAGCCGGGCAACCGCATTGCCATGGGTACCAGCGATGTGGTCAAGGGCTACAACGTGACCTACCGCTACGACGGTGCAGAGAAGACCGTGCGTCTGGACAACAAGCCGGCCAGCGACCGCCTGCCGGTGGTGGATGGGCAGCTGGTCACCCAGACCGCCGCTGCTGGGGATTCGACGGCCAACCGTCAGTAATCCCCCACTACAACGCTGCATCGAACAGGCCAGCCTCTGCTGGCCTGTTTTTTTTTGCAGGGATGGGGTTCATCCACGCGTGCCGTGGATCTACCATGACCTCATGAGCATCTTCGACCTGCGCATCGAAACCGAACGCCTGATCCTGCGCCCGCCGCAGCGGCAGGACTACGCACCCTATCTGGCGTTCTGTGCCGATGAAGAGGTGATGCGCACACTGGGTGGCGTGCAGGCACCGTCAGTGGCATGGCGCGGCTTCTGCAGCCTGGCTGGCGCGTGGCAGCTGTTCGGCTTTTCGATGTTCAGCGTGATCGAGAAATCCAGCGGTGAATGGATCGGTCGCATGGGACCGTGGCAGCCGCAGGACTGGCCCGGTACCGAGGTCGGCTGGAGCATCCGCCGTGCCAGCTGGGGCCAGGGCTACGCACCGGAGGCGGCGATCGCCGCCATCGATTGGGCGTTCGATACGCTGGGCTGGGACGAGGTGATCCACACCATCGCCGAAGACAACGAGAACTCGAAAGTGGTTGCGCGCAAGCTGGGCAGCACGCTGCTCCGCATGGGGCAGTTGCCACCGCCCTATGAAGGCAAGCCGTTGGAAATCTGGGGGCAATCGCGCGAGCAGTGGCAACAGCGCGCACGCTGAGCGCTGCCTGGTAATGCCGGTCACTGGCCGGCCATCGCACGAATCCAGCTGCATCGAGGTTGCCGGCCAGCGACCGGCACCACCGTATCGCCATGCTGCACCCGCGCTTGGCAATCGCCAGGCTGCTTGCCAGACTGCGGGCAGCCGGCTGCAGGCCGGGATCTCCCTGGAGCAGGCAATGGTGGAAGAACGCATTCCGTTGACGGTGCATGGCATGTCGGTCTCGGGCAACTGCCACAAGGTGCGACTGCTGCTGGAACAGCTTGGCAGCCGCTACCGCTGGGTGGAGGTGGACAGTGCCCACGGCCAGACCCATAGCGCGGAATTTCTCGCTCTCAACCCCAATGCCAAGGTGCCGTTGATCGTGCGCGACGACGGCCGCGTGCTGACCGAATCCAATGCGATCCTGTTCTGGCTGGCCGAGGGCACGCCGTATCTTCCGGCCGACGGTTGGCAGCGTGCGCAGGCATTGAGCTGGATGTTCTTCGAGCAGTACACGCATGAGCCCTGCGTGGCGGTGGCACGCTTCATCCGCGGTTGGACACCTGCCGACTCACCGCGTCGCGCTGAACTGCCGCGCCTGCATGAGCGCGCTGCCAGCGCGCTGGCGGTGATGGAACAGCATCTGCGGCAGGCGCAGTGGTTCACCGGCGCCGACTACGGTATTGCTGATATCGCCCTGTTCGCCTATTCCGATGTCGCTGCCGACGGTGGCATCGCGCTGGATGCATTCCCGCAGGTGCAGGCCTGGTTGCAGCGGGTGCGTGCGCAGCCTCGCTTCGTGCCCATGCCCGCAGTGACCGCCGAGGTGCGCGCGCGGTTCAACGCACCGGATTGATTCCCTTGTAGCGTCGGTCGTGCTCGACCGGCAGAAGGGTCGAGCACGTTCGGCGCCACGGTTCGCAACAACGGCACGGAGGGTGTTCGATGTTCGCTGTGGTTCCAGATCCCATTCCCGCACGCATGCGTGGCCTCAACCGCGCCGAAGTCTGTGACGTCAATTTCCTTGAGGCCGTACGCGCCTGGCGTGGCATGCCGCGGCCGCGTCCGGCGCCGGATGCGCCGATCCTGCCGGGCAGCACTCTGACGGCCGCCGCCTTCGGCGAACTGTTCGAATCGCAGCTGCTCAGTCGCCAGCTGGATCTGATGGCGCGGGTGCTGCGCGTGCAGAACAAGGTCTTCTACACCATCGGCTCCTCCGGTCACGAAGGCAACGCGCTGCTTGCGCGCGCCTGCCGGCACACCGATCCCGCCTTCCTGCACTACCGTTCCGGCGCCTTCATGGCCGAACGCGCACGGCTGGTGCCAGGCATGGACCCCGTGCGCGACGCCGCGCTGTCCTTTGCCGCCAGCGCCGACGATCCGGCCAGTGGCGGTCGTCACAAAGTGTGGGGCAGCAAGCCGCTGTGGGTGCTGCCGCAGACCTCGACCATCGCATCGCACCTGCCCAAGGCGCTCGGTACGGCGCTGGCGATAGAGAGTGGCAGGCGCCTGAGCCAGCCGCTGCCGATTCCGGCCGACAGCATCGTGATGTGCTCCTTCGGCGATGCCTCGGCCAACCATGCCACCGCGCAGACCGCATTCAATACCGCGATGTGGTCGGCGTACCAGAAGCTGCCAGTTCCGATCCTGTTCGTGTGCGAAGACAACGGCCTCGGCATTTCGGTGAAGACACCTGAGGGATGGATCGCAGAGCGCTTCAGCCGGCAACCGGGCCTGGACTATTTCTTCGCCGATGGCCTGGACCTGGCAGCCGGACACGCGCAGGTGCAGGCGGCGGTCGAACATTGCCGGCGCTTGCGCCGGCCCACCTTCCTGCACCTGCGTACTACGCGGTTGATGGGCCACGCCGGCACCGACTTCGAAGTGGAATGGCGTGCGCTGGCGGAGCTGTGTGCGGCCGAAGCGCAGGACCCGCTGCTGCGCTCGGCGCAGATCGCACTGGAATCGGGCTGGATGGATGCGGCAGGCGTGGAGGCCGCCTATGAAACCCTGCGCGCGCGCTGCATGGCCGCCGCCATCGATGCCGATACGCGTCCGAAGCTGCAGACACTGCAGGAAGTGCTCACACCGTTGGCACCCTATACGCCTGCAGCGGTGCAGGCCGAGGCCGAGCGCGTGGCGCCCGTCGAGGCGCGGCAGGCGCTGTATGGCGGCGCCGACGCGTTGCCCGAACGGCAACCGCCGCGGCATCTGGCGATCCAGATCAACCACGGGCTGCAGGAGCTGCTGGGCAAGTATCCGCAGGCGCTGCTGTTTGGCGAGGACGTCGCGCAGAAGGGCGGCGTCTACACGGTGACACGCGACCTGCTGCGCCGTTTCGGCCCGCGCCGGGTATTCAACACGCTGCTGGACGAGACCATGATCCTGGGCATGGCCCAGGGGCTGGCCAACATGGGCATGTTGCCGATTCCGGAAATCCAGTACCTGGCCTACCTGCACAACGCCATCGACCAGCTGCGCGGCGAAGCCTGTTCGCTGCAGTTCTTCTCCAATGACCAGTTCCGCAACCCGATGCTGGTGCGCGTGGCTGGGCTGGGCTACCAGAAGGGGTTCGGCGGTCATTTCCACAACGACAACTCGATCACGGCGCTGCGTGACATCCCGGGGCTGGTGGTGGGCTGTCCGTCGCGTGGCGATGATGCGGTGATGATGCTGCGCACGTTGGCGGCATTGGCCCGCGTGGATGGCCGGGTGGCGGTGTTCCTGGAACCGATCGCCCTGTACATGACCAAGGATCTGCATGCGGCCGGCGATGGCCAGTGGTTGTTCGACTACCCCGCGCCTGGGCAGGCATTGGTGCTGGGCGAGGGTAGGGTGTACGCGCCGGATGCCACCGACCTGGTGATTTTCACCTACGGCAACGGTGTGCCGATGGCGCTGCGTGCAGCGACCGGCATTGAGCAGCAGCTGGGCTGGCAGGTGCGGGTGGTCGACCTGCGCTGGCTGGTGCCGTTGAACGCCGCCTTCATCGGTGCCCAGACCGCCACGGCGCAACGGGTGCTGGTGCTGGACGAGGGGCGGCAGAGCGGGGGCATCGGCGAGGGCGTGATCACCGCGCTGGTCGAGGCCGGCCATGGTCACCTGCCGGTGCGCCGGGTCTGCGGTGCCGATACCTATACGCCGCTGGCGGGGGCAGCAATGTTCGGGCTTCCAAGCGACAATGCGGTGATTGGCGCCGCCCTCGACCTGGCGCAGGAACCCTGATGCATGTGTGGATTGGCGGGTATGTTGTTGCCGGCGGCACAGACGCCGGCCGAGGTCCTGCAGGCGCAGGCGCTGGCCATGGGCCAGGCGCTGCACCATCGCGGGCCGGATGACGGCGGTACCTGGGTCGATGCCCCCGCTGGCATCGCCCTGGCCCACCGGCGCCTGAGCATCCTCGATCTTTCACCGCTGGGCCACCAGCCGATGGCCTCGGTCGACGGCCGCTATGTGATGGCCTACAACGGCGAGGTCTACAACTTCGCCTCCCTGCGCGCCGAACTGGAGCCGCTGGGCCATGCGTTCCGTGGCCATTCCGATACCGAAGTGCTGTTGGCCGCGATCCTGCAGTGGGGCGTCGAGGACACCCTGCAGCGCGCCAACGGCATGTTCGCGATTGCCTTGTGGGACCGCCAGGAACAGTGCCTGTGGCTGGCCCGCGACCGGGTCGGCAAGAAGCCTCTGTACTACGGCTGGGCCGGTGATGCCCTGGTGTTCGGCTCCGAGCTGAAGGCGCTGTGGCAGCACCCGGACTTCGACAACGATATCGACCGCGATGCGCTGACGCTGCTGTTGCGGCTGGATTACATCCCAGCACCGCACAGCATCCATCAGCGCTGCTACAAGCTGATGCCTGGCCGCGTACTGCGGCTGGATGCGGCGGCGGTGGCGGCAGGGGCCAGCGCACATCGCCCAGAGCAGGCACAGCGCCCGTACTGGGACGCGCGTGCGCGCATGCAGGCTGCACTGGCCGCACCATTCCAGGGCCGCATCGAGGAGGCCGAGGAGCAGTTGGATGACCTGCTGCGGGATGCAGTGGCGTTGCGCATGGTGGCCGATGTGCCGGTGGGCGTGTTCCTGTCCGGCGGCACCGATTCGTCGCTGGTGGCGGCGCTGATGCAGGCGCAGAGCGGGCAGCCGGTGCACAGCTTCAGCATCGGCTTCAGCGGCTCCCACCACGACGAGGCGCCGTTGGCCAGGGAATTGGCCACCCACCTTGGCTGCGATCACACCGAACTGTATGTCAGCGGCGCGGATGCGCTGGCGGTGGTGCCGCAGCTGCCGGCGATGTTCGATGAACCCTTTGCCGATGCCTCGCAGGTGCCGACCGCGCTGGTCGCCCGCCTCGCCCGGCAGGGTGTGACCGTCGCGTTGTCCGGCGATGGTGGCGATGAACTGTTTTTCGGCTACACCCGCTATGTACGCGCGCTGCGCAACTGGCAGATGCTGGGACGGGTGCCAGCGCCACTGCGGCGCTGGATGGGCGCGCGTGCACACCAGCAGGGTGAAGCGTCGCGCACCGGCGGGCTGGCGGCGTTGCTGGCCGAAACCGGCGCGCGCGGCATCGGCGATGTGTATCGCAACCGCATTTCGCGCTGGCGCGATCCGGCGGCGGCGGTGATCGGTGCACGCGAGGCGGGCAGCTTCTACGATCTGGCCGATCCGCTGCATGGTGCCGGCACGCCGGCCGACGCGATGATGCTGGCCGACTTCGTCAGCTATCTGCCCGACGACCTGCTGTGCAAGGTCGACCGCACCTCGATGGCGGTCAGCCTGGAGGCGCGCGCGCCCTTGCTGGACTGGCGCGTGGCCGAATTCGCGTGGTCGCTGCCGCTGGGCTTCAAGCGCAGTGAATCGACCAGCAAAGTGCTGCTCAAACGCGTGCTGGGGCGGTACGTGCCGCAATCGATGGTGCACCGACCCAAGCGTGGGTTCGGCGCGCCGGTCAGTGACTGGCTGAAAGGTGATCTGAAGCCCTGGGCGGACGAGTTGCTGCAGCCGGCGCGGCTGGAACGTGAAGGGGTGTTGTCGGCCGCGGCCGTGCAGCCGCTGTGGCAGCAGTTCCTGGGTGGCCAGCGCAAGTGGCACACGCACCTGTGGAATGTGCTGATGTTCCAGGCCTGGCAGGACCATTGGCGGCAGGTGCGCGCAGGCGTACAGCGCGGCTGATCTTCACCGGTGGGGAAGGGCGCGGCCGCTAGGCTGGCTCTCCCGCACCGTGAGGAGTATGTCCTGATGTCCGTCCCCACCATTGCTGTTTTCGTCGGCAGCCTGCGCAGAGAGTCCTGCAACCGCAAGTTGGCGCACGCACTGGAGAAGCTGGCCGGCGACAAGGCGCGCTTCCAGTATGTGCAGATCGGCGACCTGCCGCTGTACGACCAGGATTTCGACGCCAGCTACCCGGCGCAGGGCACGCGCCTGAAGGACCAGGTACGCGCCGCCGACGCCGTGCTTTTCGTTACCCCCGAGTACAACCGTTCCGTGCCCGGTGTGTTGAAGAATGCGATCGACATCGGCTCGCGCCCGTACGGCGACAGCGCCTTCGCGGGCAAGCCAGCAGCGGTGATCGGCGCCTCCATCGGCCAGATCGGCACGGCGGTGGCCCAGCAGCACCTGCGCAACAGCCTGGCCTTCCTGGACATGCACGTGCTTGGCCAGCCCGAGGCGTTCATCCACTTCAAGGATGGCCTGATCGATGCCGACGGCACGATCCACAATGAAGGTACGCAGACGTTCCTGAAGGGCTACGTGGACCGGTTCCTGGCCCTGATCGCGGTACATGCCAAGGGCGATTGAGACCTCCAGGGTCAGAGCCCTCTGCGCCGCAGAGGGATCCGACCCCAGCCACGCCCGGGGTCGGATCCTGGCGCGCAGCGACGGGCTCTGACCCCACTTCCAACTGAGTGGGCAGGCAGGAACTCCGACCCTGGCTGACTGATCTGCGATAATGCTCAGCTGCGGGCGTCGCAACGACGCCCGTCGCAGGCAATGCGACGCCCCCGCGCCAGTCTGGACAGGCTCAGGCGGATATCCCCCGTTCTTCCACGGCTTATCCACAGATTTGTCCATGGCCGCCGGGGTCGGCGCATGCCTACACTCGTCTGACCCCTTTTGCAGGAAAAACCGCAGCATGTCCGCCCGTTCCGGCTTCCGTTCCAACCGCAGAGAGCGCGGCGAAGGCTTCGATCGCGATCGCGATGAATCGCGTATCGACCAGTTGCGCGTGCCGCCGCACTCGGTGGAAGCCGAACAGGCGGTGCTGGGCGGCCTGATGCTGGCACCGGACGCCTACGACCGGGTCAACGACCAGCTGACCGAGGGCGACTTCTACCGCCGCGACCACCAGATGATCTACCGGGCGATCCGCGAGCTGTCCGAGCGCGAGCGTCCCTTCGATGCGGTGACCCTGGGTGAGTGGTTCGAATCGCAGGGCAAGATGGAGCTGGTGGGCGACGGCGCCTATCTGATCGAACTGGCCAGCACCACGCCGTCGGCGGCGAACATCGTGGCCTATGCCGAGATCGTGCGCGACAAGGCCGTGCTGCGGCAGCTGATCCAGGTCGGCACCGACATCGTCAACGATGGTTTCCAGCCCGAGGGTCGCGACAGCAGCGAGTTGCTGTCCGCTGCGGAAAAGAGTGTGTTCGCCATTGCCGAACAGGGCGCGCGCGGCCGTACCGACTTCGTGGCCATGCCCGGCGCGTTGAAGGACGCGTTCGAAGAGCTGCGCAACCGCTTCGAGAATGGCGGCAACATCACCGGCCTGCCGACCGGCTACACCGATTTCGATGCGATGACCGCCGGCCTGCAGCCGACCGACCTGATCATTCTTGCCGCGCGTCCTGCGATGGGCAAGACCACCTTCGCCCTGAACATCGCCGAGTACGCGGCGATCAAGTCGAAGAAGGGCGTGGCGGTGTTCTCGATGGAAATGTCCGCATCGCAGCTGGCGATGCGTCTGATCTCCTCCAATGGCCGCATCAACGCGCAGCGCCTGCGTACCGGTCAGCTGGAAGACGAGGACTGGAGCCGGGTGACCGGTGCGATCAAGATGCTGAAGGAAACCAAGATCTTCATCGACGATACGCCGGGCGTGTCGCCGGAGATCCTGCGTTCCAAGTGCCGCCGCCTCAAGCGCGAGCACGACCTGGGCCTGATCGTGATCGACTACCTGCAGCTGATGAGCGTGCCGGGCAACAGCGAAAACCGCGCGACCGAAATCTCCGAGATCTCGCGTTCGCTGAAGGGCCTGGCCAAGGAACTGCACGTGCCGGTCATCGCGCTGTCCCAGCTCAACCGCTCGCTGGAAACGCGTACCGACAAGCGCCCGGTGATGGCCGACCTTCGCGAATCGGGCGCAATCGAGCAGGATGCGGACATGATCGTCTTCATCTACCGCGACGATTACTACAACAAGGAAAATTCGCCGGACAAGGGGCTGGCCGAGATCATCATCGGCAAGCACCGTGGTGGCCCCACCGGCTCGTGCAAGCTGAAGTTCTTCGGCGAGTACACCCGTTTCGACAACCTGGCCCACGACTCGGTCGGTTCGTTCGAATAACCGATGATTCCGGCGTGCCCTGCAGAGCCAAGCCCAGTGCTCGGCTCTTTTCGTTGGGGCGCCTCGACGTCATGGTCTCCATCCGGATCGCCAAAAATCCGTATGTGGCGTGTAAATGACATGTAACGCAACGCTTCTACGATTCCGCCGCTGCTGCCCTTTTGACGCCGCCCTTCGGCGTCCAGCGCGCCCAAGGAATCCCCATGTCTTGCCATGCTCCGCTTCGCCGCAATCTGCTGGCCCTGCTGGTCTGTGCCTCACTGCCTTCGCTGGCCGCCGCTGAAACCGCTCCTGCCGTCGACGCACAGTCGGCCACCACCCTGGATTCGGTCTCGGTGATCGGTCGGGGCGAGGCGCGCCAGGTCCAGCGCGTGACCGCCGAGGACATGAAGGTGCTGCCGCCCGGCGCCAACCCGCTGAAGCTGCTGGCCAGCAAGCCGGGCGTGCATTTCGAATCGGCCGATGCCACCGGTGCCTACGAATGGTCCACCAGCATCAGCCTGCGCGGCTTCAACCAGAACCGCCTGGGCTACACGCTCGATGGCATCCCGCTGGGCAACATGAGCTATGGCAACAGCAACGGCCTGCATATCAGCCGCGCGGTGATCAGCGAGAACCTGGGCGGTGCCGAAGTCTCCACCGGCATCGGCGCGCTGGGTACGCCGTCGACCAGCAACCTGGGCGGCGTGTTCCAGTTCTATTCGATCGATCCCTCCACCGAATACGGCGTCGTGCTGGCGCAGAGCCTGGGCAGTGACAGCGCACGCCGCAGCTATGCACGCCTGGAAACCGGCGAACACCATGGCTTCGCCGCCTACCTGTCCGGTGCGTATTCGGAGAGCGACAAGTGGAAGGGCAAGGGCTCGCATGAACTCAAGCAGTTCAACGGCAAGGCCACCTACAACTTCGGTGTCGACAGCCGGATCACCGCGTTGTTCAACGCCTCACGCCGGGTTGAAGCCGATTACCAGGATCTGTCGCTGGAGATGATCGATCGCCTGGGCTGGAACTGGGACAACTATGCACCGGACTGGAACCGTGCCCTGGCCGCTGCGCGTGGCCAGTACAGCGGCGGCGTCAACAGCCCGTGGGATGCGTACTACTCGGGCCATGGCCTGCGCAACGATGATGTATCCAGCATCGCCGGTGACTTCGGCCTCAACGAGACGATGCGCCTGAAGGTCAACGTCTACAACCACAGCAACCGCGGCCAGGGCCACTGGTTCAGCCCGTCCAATCCGTCCAACCCGGGCACCAGCCGCGAGATTCCGATTTCGATCCGCACCACCGAATATGCGATCGACCGCACCGGCGTGACCTCGGCATTCACCTGGAACGTCGGCGGCCATGAGCTGGAAGCGGGCCTGTGGTACGAAGACAACGGCCACAGCGTGCAGCGCAACTTCTACTACATCGATGGCCCGATCACCGACGACTTCTTCCTGCGCAACCCGGACCAGCGCGTGTGGCACCAGCGCTACACCACCATCACCCGCCAGTTCTACGTGCAGGATCGCTTCCGCCTGTTCGACGACCGCCTGACCATCGACGTCGGCGCCAAGTCGCCCAACACCCGCACCAGCGTGCGCACGCCGCTGGGCAGCTATGCCAACAACAGCAGCCTGACCGCAAAGAAGGGGCTGTTGCCGCAGGCCGGATTCAACTTCAAGTTGGACGAGCGCAACGAGATCTTCGGTTCATATGCGAAGAACATCGCGGCCTACGCGCTGGGCGTGGGCAGTGCGTTCAATGTTCCGCAGGTGGCGTTCGATGCCAGCGCCAAGGATCTGAAGCCGGAACAGTCGCGCACCATCGAACTGGGCTGGCGCGGCTACGGCCAGGGGTATGAGGCCTCGGTCGCGGTGTACGACGTCAAGTTCGACAACCGCCTGCTGGCCATCGCCCAGTGCGTGGGCATCCTCGGTTGCCCGGCGCTGTATTCCAACGTCGGCTCGGTCACCAGCCGCGGCGCCGAGGCGACCCTGCAGTTGAAGCCGATGCGTGACCTGAGCTGGTCCAATGCGCTGTCGTGGAATGACAGCAGCTACGACAACGACTACGTCAACAACGGCGTGGTACCGACCCGCGGCAAAAAGACGGTCGACACGCCGGAATGGATGTTCGCCAGCACCCTGGCGTGGACGCCGGGCCCGTGGGACCTGCGGCTGGCCGCCAACCACGTCGGCAAGCGCTACGTGACGTACACCAATGACGTCTCCGTGCCGAGCTACTGGCTGATCAATGCGTCGGTGGCCTATGACATGGGCAAGCTCGGCCCGGTGCAGAACCTGACCCTGGCGCTGAACCTGACCAACCTGGCCGACAAGCAGTACCTGGCGACCATCAACACCAACGGTACCTACGCCGCTGATCCGACCCGCAGCCTGGCGACCATGCAGGTCGGTGCGCCGCGGCAGGTGATGGCCACCGCAACCGTGCGCTTCTGATGAAGCGCATCGCCGATCCGGAAACCCGCCGTCGTCTGCTGCGCCTGGCCTGGCAGGGGACCGGAGCGGCGATCGCGCTGGCGGCCATGCCTGGCGTCGCCGCCGCCGGTCCGCGGCCACGACTGGGGCGCGATCCGTTCACCCTCGGCATCGCCGCGGGTGATCCGGATCCACAGGGCGCGGTGCTGTGGACGCGTCTTGCACCAGATCCGCTCAACGGCGGTGGCATGCCGTCGCGCGCGATCCCGGTGCGCTGGTTCATTGCCGAAGACCCGGCGATGCGGCGGCTGGTGCAGCGTGGCGTGGCGGCGGCCGTGCCGGAGCTGGCCCATTCGGTGCACGTGGAAGTGACCGGCCTGCGCCCGGGCCGCGACTACTACTATCGATTCGCCTGCGACGGCGGCGAGGAGAGTCCGGTCGGGCATTTCCGCACCGCGCCGCTGCCGGATGCACAGCTGCAGCAGCTGCGGCTGGCGTTGTGCACCTGCCAGGCCTGGAACAGCGGCTACTATCCGGTACTGGCGGACATCGCCCGCAGCGATGTCGATCTGGTGCTGCATGCCGGTGATTACCTGTACGAATACAGCCCGTTGCAGAACGCGCGTGGCAGCACCCTGGATGCACAGCGCTTCAGCGGTGAAACCCTCAGCCTGGAGCGTTACCGCGACCAGTACGCGCTGTACAAGCTCGACCCGGACCTGCAGGCCGCACACGCCGCGCACGCCTTCGCGGTGATCTGGGACGACCACGAAGTGCAGAACGACTATTCCGGCATCCATCCGGAGAAGAGCGACGTGCCGACCGAAGACTTCATCGTCCGTCGCGCCGCTGCGTATCGTGCGTTCTACGAACACCTGCCGATGCGCAGCACGCCCACCGGCAACGGTGGCCTGCGCGTGCACCGCCGCCTGCGCTACGGCGACCTGGCCCAGCTGACGCTGCTGGACTGCCGTCAGTTCCGTCCGGCCAATCCATGTGGCGTGGGCGAATCGCCACGCTGCGAGGCGGCGTTGGACCCGCGCATGAGCATGCTCGGGGTCGGGCAGGAGGCCTGGTTCGCGCAGTCGATGGCGGCTGCGGCGGGAACGCGATGGAACGTGGTGGTGCAGCAGCTGCTGATGGCGCAGTTGCGGTTGGAGCAGGGCACGCCGCGCGAACGCTTCTGGAACGACGCCTGGGATGGTTACCCGGCCGCCCGCAAGCGCCTGCTGCAGGCGATGCAGGCCGGTGGGCAGGGCAACGCCATCGTGCTGGGCGGCGACTGGCACTCCACGTTCGTCAATGACCTGAAGCTGGATTTCGATGCCGCGGATGCGCCGGTGATCGCCACCGAGTTCATCGCCCCGGCGATCAGCAGCGGTGGTGATGACACGCCGTATGGCCCGTACTACGGCCCGTCGATCCCGCAGAATCCGCACATCCGTTATTTCGATGGCGACCGGCGTGGCTGGTGGAAGCTGCAGTTGAACCGGCAGACCGTGGACGCGGAACTGCGCTTCGCCGACAGCGTGCTGCGGCGCGATGCGGAAGTTCGCACTGCCGCGCGCTTCCAGGTGAGCCACGGTCGTCCGGGCGCAGTGCCGGTGTGAATCCGTTCGGTAGTGCCTGCCGCTGGCCGGCAACCTCCTGAATCTCCGGTTTCCCCACCACCCATTTCATCGCCTCCAACCGGGTTTCGTCGCAAACCGTTTGCCCGGCCCGGGGCAGGGCGCCAAGGTGACGACAGGCGGCGGGGTGCCGCCGAGGGAGCCTGTGATGAAGACCTTGTTCGCGCTCGGTGTGTGGTGCCTGTTGTTCGTGCTGTGCTGGCCGTTGGCGATCCTGGCGCTGGTCGCCTGGCCGTTCGTGTGGCTGCTGAGCCTGTCGTTCCGCTTGGTCGGCATCACGTTCTCGGCGCTGTTCGCCTTCCTGCGCGCGCTGTTCATGCTGCCGGCACGCCTGCTGGGCGGTGGCCGCGGCGCGGTGACGGCATGAGGCCGCTGGTCATCGCGACGCTGGCGCTGCTGATGGCGGCGCCGGCTTGGGCCAAGCAGCCGCCGTCGGCCTACCTGGAGCGTCAGCACTCTGCAGACAAGTCGGAAATCAAAACGACCGACAAGGACGTTCGGAAGGAGAGCTGCCGGGTGGTGAAGGAATGGAAGGTGGGGGAGGTGATCGCCCAACACCGGATCTGTGACGATCCGCCAGAGCTGGACGCCACGGACCGGAAACCCACCCCGCCGCAGCGTTGAAGCAGGGGGTCGATCTTCGGTCGAGCAGCATCAGATGAATCAGCCCGATGGCGGTCGCTGGATGGCCAACGGCCGGACCAGCTCTTCGCCGGTAGCGGCGATCTCGAAATCCACGCCGTCGAAGGTTACGGAATTGCCATTCGCCAGCGCGTACCGCGGTACGCCTTCGACCAGGCTTGAACCGGGAAGAGGTATTGCGTCGAAGTGCGGCCAGAACTTGAACACCAAGACTCTTCGGCCATCTTCGCCGCGAGTCTCGATTCGTTCGTTTTCCATGGAGATCTCCACTGTCTGAACAGCCCCACGAGCAGGTGCGGGAGCACCACCTGTCGCGCATCCTTGGCTTGGCGATGCAACGCGACCTCAGGGGTGAGCCTACCGCACTGGAGGTCAACGCCCGTGTGAGGGGGAGGGCGACACCTCTCGCCTGCCGCGCGCCGAGTGCCAATGGGCTCCGCCCTTGTTCTACAGTCATCGTGCAACAAGAAACCCCGCCGAGGCGGGGTTTCTTGTATCCAGCCCTGCCGGCCAGCGGCCGGCACTACCAGCGAACGATCAGTTCGCCTTGTGGATCGCGCGCTTGCTCACGGCCATCGCTGCGTCGTGAATCACTTCCGACAGCGACGGGTGGGCATGGCAGATGCGGGCCAGGTCATCGGCCGAACCACTGAACTCCATGGTGAGAACGCCTTCGTGCACCAGCTCGGAGACGTTGGCGCCGACCAGGTGCATGCCCAGGATGCGATCGGTTTCGGCGTGGGCCAGAACCTTCACGAAGCCTGCCGGTTCGATCATCGCCACGGCACGGCCGTTGGCGGCGAACGGGAAGCTGCCGGCCTTGTACGGAATGCCCTCGGCCTTCAGCTGCTGCTCGGTCTTGCCGACCCAGGCCAGCTCCGGCTCGGTGTAGATGACCCACGGAATGGTGTCGAAGTTGACGTGGCCCGGCAGGCCGGCGATCAGTTCGGCAACCGCGATGCCTTCCTCGAAGCCCTTGTGTGCCAGCATCGGACCGCGCACGCAGTCACCGACCGCCCAGACGCCATTGACGCCGGTGTGGCAGTGCGCGTCGACTTCGATCTGGCCACGCTCGTTGATCTTGACGCCGGTACCTTCGGCCAGCAGGCCCTTGGTGGCGGCGCGACGGCCGACGGCCACCAGCAGCTTGTCCACCACCAGCGACTTCTCGCCTTCGGCGTCGGTGTAGGTCAGGGCGACTTCCTTCTTCTTGCCCTTGCCGGTCACTTCGGCCTTGGAGACCTTGGCGCTCAGGCGGATGTCCAGGCCCTGCTTCTTGAATTCCTTGGCGGCGGTCTTGGCCACTTCGGTATCAGCCGCAGCCAGGAAGTCCGGCAGCGCTTCCAGGATGGTCACTTCCGAACCCAGGCGCTTCCACACGCTGCCCAGTTCCAGGCCGATCACACCGGCGCCGATCACGGCCAGGCGCGCCGGCACTTCGGTGAAGTCCAGGCCGCCGACGTTGTCGACGATGGTGTCGCCGTCGAACTTGGCGAACGGCAGTTCGATCGAGTCCGAACCGGCGGCGATGATGACGTTGGTACCCTTCAGCTCGACGACCGAACCGTCATGCTGGGTGACCTTGACCACGTTGCCCGGCTGCAGTTCGCCGAAGCCGTAATAGGCGGCGACCTTGTTGGCCTTGAACAGCATGGCGATGCCGCCGGTGAACTGCTTGACGATCTTGTCCTTGCGGCCAACCATCGCTTCGACGTCCATCTTGGCATCCTTGAAGCTGATGCCGTGGTCGCCAAAGATGTGGCCCATGTTCCAGAACTGGCGCGAGGAATCCAGCAGCGCCTTGGACGGGATGCAGCCCACACGCAGGCAGGTGCCACCCAGGGCCGGCTTGCCGTCCTTGCCCAGCGCCGCGTCGATGCAGGCGGTCTTCAGGCCAAGCTGAGCCGCGCGGATGGCAGCGTGGTAACCGGCCGGGCCGGCACCGATGACGACGACGTCGAATTGTTCAGCCATTGAAATAGTCCTTGTTGCATTACCAGAACCCCTCCGCGCAGGCGCGGAGGGGCGGGAGGTCTCTTACAGGCCGAACAGCATGCGGCCCGGGTTTTCCAGCTGGTTCTTGATGTCCACCAGGAACTGCACCGAGTCCTTGCCATCGATGATGCGATGGTCGTAGGACATCGCCAGGTACATCATCGGCGCGATCACGACCTGGCCGTTCTGGGCGATCGGGCGCTCCTTGATGGCATGCATGCCGAGGATGGCGCTCTGCGGCGGATTGATGATCGGGGTCGACAGCAGCGAACCGAAGGTGCCGCCGTTGGTCACGGTGAAGGTGCCGCCCTGCAGTTCTTCCAGGCTCAGCTTGCCGTCACGGGCCTTCTTGGCGTAGTCGGCGATGGTCTTTTCGATGTCGGCGAACGACATGCGCTCGACGTTGCGCAGCACCGGCGTGACCAGGCCCTTCTCGGTCGACACGGCGATCGAGATGTCCGAGTAGCCGTGGTAGATGATGTCTTCGCCGTCGATCGAGGCATTGACCAGCGGGAAGCGCTGCAGCGCGTTGGCGGCGGCCTTCACGAAGAAGCTCATGAAGCCCAGCTTGATGCCGTGTGCCTTGACGAACTCGTCCTGCAGTTCCTTGCGCGCCGCCGACACCTTGGACAGGTCGACTTCGTTGAAGGTGGTCAGCATGGCGGTGGAGTTCTTCGACTCCATCAGGCGCTCGGCGATGCGCTTGCGGATGCGGGTCATCGGCACGCGTTCTTCCGGACGTGCGCCACCGGCCTTGCCGGCGCCGCCGTTACGGGCGAAGTTGACGATGTCTTCCTTGGTGACGGCGCCACGACGGCCGGTGCCATCGACGTCGGCCGGATTCACGCCTTCGGTGATGGCGCTGAATCGGGCGCCCGGCGGCAGTGCATCGGCAGCCGACTTGGCAGCCGGGGCCGGAGCAGCGGCAGCGGCCGGAGCAGCAGCGGCCGGAGCGGCCTCAGCCTTCTTTTCTTCGGCAGCCGGAGCCGGGGCAGCGGCCACGGCGCCTTCTTCGATGATCGCCACGACCTGGCTGGAAGTGACGGTGTCGCCTTCCTTGAACTTGATTTCCTTGATCACGCCATCGACCGGCGACGGCACTTCCAGGACGACCTTGTCGGTTTCCAGGTCAAGCAGGTTTTCGTCGCGCTTGACGGCGTCGCCCACCTTCTTGTGCCAGGTGGCGATGGTGCCGTCGGCGACGGATTCGGGCAGTACCGGGGCTTTGACTTCGGTGGCCATGCGGGAGCTTCCTGGTTTGTCTTCTAAATAGGGGGAGAGTTATTCAGCGAACGAGTCGTTGAACGGGTTGACCAGTGCATCGGCGACCAGCTGCTGCTGTTCGCGGACGTGGTCAGCCATGTGACCGGCAGCCGGCGAAGCCGAACGTGCGCGACCGGCGTAGTGCAGGCTCTGGCCATCGGCCAGGCAGAACTGCAGGTGGTGGCGGATCTGGTACCACGCCCCCTGGTTCTGCGGTTCTTCCTGCGTCCACACCACGTCGGTGGCCTTGCCGTACTTCTTCAGTTCGGCAGCCAGCAGCGCACGCGGGAACGGATACAGCTGCTCCACGCGGATGATCGCCACGTCGTCCTGGCCACGCTTGGTCTGGTCTTCCAGCAGGTCGTAGTAGACCTTGCCCGAGCACAGCACTACGCGCTTGACCTTCTTGGCATCTGCATTGGCATCGCCGATCAGGTGCTGGAACTCGCCATTGGCCAGCTCGTCCAGGGTCGACACGGCCAGCTTGTGGCGCAGCAGCGACTTCGGCGACATCACCACCAGCGGCTTGCGGGTGGTCAGGTGCTGCTGGCGACGCAGCATGTGGAAGGCCTGCGCCGGGGTCGACGGCACCACCACCAGCATGTTCTCCAGCGCGCACAGCTGCAGGAAGCGCTCCAGGCGCGCCGAGCTGTGTTCCGGGCCCTGACCTTCATAACCGTGCGGCAGCAGCAGGGTCAGGCCGGAAATGCGGCCCCACTTTGCTTCGCCGGCAGCGATGAACTGATCGATCACCACCTGGGCGCCGTTGGCGAAGTCGCCGAACTGGCCTTCCCAGATGCACAGGGTGTTCGGATCGGTGGTCGAGAAACCGTACTCGTAGGCCATCACCGCTTCTTCGCTGAGCAGCGAATCGATGATGGTGGCCTTCTCCGGCGAATCCACCAGCTGCCGCAGCGGCAGGTAGTAGTTGTCGGTCTTCTGGTCGTGCAGGATCGCGTGGCGGTGGGTGAACGTACCGCGGCCGACGTCCTGGCCGACCAGGCGCAGCGCACTGCCTTCGTCCAGCAGGGTGGCGTAGGCCAGGTTCTCGGCAAAGCCCCAGTCGCCCGGGATCTCGCCGGCGGCCATCCTGCGGCGGTCGTCGTACACCTTGGACACGCGCGAGTGCAGCTGCACTTCTTCGGGCACGGTGTTGATCAGCTTGGCCAGTGCCAGCAGCTTGTCCTTGTCGACCTTGGTCGAGATCTCATCGGACAGCTTGCCTTCCAGCAGCTTGGGCCAATCAACGAACAGCGGGCTGGTCGGCGGGGTCTTCTCGACCTTGGCCAGCTCGGTGGTCACTTCACCGGCATCGAGCTTCTCGCGGTACGCATCGACCATCGCCTTGCCGGCACCGGCGGCGATCACGCCCGCCTTTTCCAGCTGCTCGGCATACATCTCGCGGGTGGTGGCGTGCTTGCGGATCACCTGGTACATCAGCGGCTGGGTGATCGCCGGCTCGTCGGCCTCGTTGTGGCCCCAACGGCGGTAGCACATCAGGTCGATGACCACGTCCTTGGCGAACTTCTGGCGGAACTCGAAGGCCAGCTGCGCGGCGAACACCACCGCTTCGGGATCATCGCCGTTCACGTGCAGCACCGGTGCGGCGATCATCTTCGCCACGTCGGTGGCATAGCGCGTGGAGCGCGTATCCAGCGGATTGGAGGTGGTGAAGCCGACCTGGTTGTTGACCACGATGTGCACGGTGCCGCCAACGGCGAAGCCGCGGGCCTGCGACATCTGGAACAGCTCCATGACCACGCCCTGGCCGGAGAAGGCCGCGTCGCCGTGGATCAGGATCGGCATCACCTGCTTGCGCGCGGTGTCCTTGCGGCGTTCCTGGCGCGAACGCACGGAACCGGCAACCACCGGGTCGGCGATTTCCAGGTGCGACGGGTTGAACGCCAGTGCCAGGTGGACCGGGCCACCTTCGGTGGACACGTCGGCAGAGAAGCCCATGTGGTACTTCACGTCGCCGGCCGAGGCGTGCTCGTCGTGCTCGAACTTGCCTTCGAACTCGTCGAACAGCTTGCGCGGGTTCTTGCCGAGGGTGTTGACCAGCACGTTCAGGCGGCCACGATGGGCCATGCCCACCACCATGTCCTTGACGCCATCCTTGCCGGCGCTGCGGATGATGGTGTCCATCATCGGGATCAGCGAGTCGCCGCCTTCCAGCGAGAAGCGCTTCTGGCCGACATACTTGGTGTGCAGATAGCGCTCGAGGCCTTCGGCGGCGGTCAGGCGCTCCAGCGTACGGCGCTGGGTGTCAGCGTCCAGCTGGTAGTTGCCACCGGCCAGTTCCAGCTTCTTGTAGATCCACTGGCGCTGCTCGACCTCGGAGATGTGCATGAACTCCGCACCGATCGAACCGGTGTAGGTCGCCTTCAGGCGCGCCAGCAGGTCACGCAGCTTCATGCGCGGCTGGCCACCGACGCCGCCGGTGCTGAACTCGCTGTTGAGGTCACCATCGGACAGGTTGTGGAAGGGCAGGCCGAGGTCCGGGGTGTTGACCGGAGCGGCCAGACCCAGCGGGTCCAGGCGGGCGTCCAGATGACCACGCGAACGATAGGCGGTGATCAGGCGACCGACATTGCGCTCGCGCTCATCGCCTGCACCGGTGCCGGTGCCTGCTTTCAGCGCATCCTTGGCCGCGTCCGCGATATGGGAAATGACGGCCGAGTGCGGAATGTCGCCCGCTTCGCGGCCCTTGAAGCCGTCGAAGTAGGTTTTCCATTTGGGATCGACACTATCCGGGGAGACCAGGTACTGCTCGTACAGGTCCTCGACATAGGAGGCGTTGCCGCCGGCGAGTTGCGAAGATTGCGCAAACTGCTTCAGTTGATTGTCCACGATGGAGGGTGCTGATTCGCTTTGTGGGGTATGGCTTCAGAAGGACCCGGCACGAAGATGAATAGCCATGCACGGGCGCGTTCAAACGGCCAAATTGTACCCCCATCCGGACACGAAGGGGCAGCGACGAGGGCATCGGGCGTCCCCCGGTGTCGGTCCCAGACAGGTTGAGCGCACCGGTTGCGGTCAGATGCCGAGCGCGCGCAATTCGCTGCATTCGCGCGAACGGTCCCAGACACGCTGCAATTGCTGCTCGAACGGCTGCGAACGTGCCGGTAGCGCGATTGCGGATTCGCCGTCGAGGCGATGACCGATGAGACGAAAGTAGAAGTCGCCTGCATCGTTGAGCAGGCAGGCCGAGGCCAGGGCGCGATCGATCGGATCGGCCACCTCGCGGAACTGGATCACACTGGGAAGGCGCTGGAACAGCGCCAGCAGCGGCGCACCGGCGCTGGCGATGGCGGTCGCGTCATGCACGATCACCCGCAGCTGCTTGTCGTGGCGGGCAGTGACGAAGCGGCGCAGGGCCGCCTGCACCGGTGGCGCATCCAGCAGGCCGGGGTCCAGCTGCCGGCTGTGCAGCCACAGCCGGCGGTGTGCGCGATGGATGATCGCCGTGGTGATCGCCACCGCTTCAGCGCGGCTGTCGATAGCGGAAACGGCTTGCAGCCGGCGACGCATCTGCTGGTGGCCGATGCCGGCTTCTTCGAATTCCGGGCCTTCCGGCAGGAAGCCCTGGCGGGCGTAGAAGTCGCGTGCCGGCAGCTGTGCATGCAGGTGCAGTTCGCCCAGACCGAGCTGGTGCCCGGCCTGTACCAACGCCTCCAGCAGGGCCTCACCGACGCCGTGACCGCGATACGCAGCCAGCACCGCCATGCGGCCGATACGACCATCCGGTGCCAGCCGCCCGGTGCCGACCGGTTGCCCGTGGGCATCCAGCGCCAGCACGTGGGCGCAGACCGGGTCCAGGGCATCGCGCTCCAGAGCGGCGTCGATGCTCTGTTCCTGCACGAACACCCGCTGGCGCACGTCGTGGATGGCAACGTGGGCCTCGGCATGGCGGACCTGCTGGACCCGGAGGGCAGTCATGGCTCAGCCGCAGCTGGGGTCGCTGTCGTCTTCGTCGTGGTCGTCGAAGTTGACGATCACTTCAATGCCGTCGTCATGCACGGTCACCAGATGGACATCATCGGACATGGTGTCAGCGTCGATGACCTCGACCTGCTCACGGCCCTCGATCACCTCACCCAGCACCTCTTCGTCCTCGTCGGCATACACCTCGTTCGGATCGATCAGCTGGAACACGCCGCCGACCAGCAGCTGCTGGAGCACAGCGCGACCCTTGTCGGACAGGCCGCGGTAGGCGGCTGCGTCGAGCTGCTCGGCACCGGCCAGACGCTGCGCGTCCTTGATTGGCAGGGCGAAATCCTGGCCGCTGACATACAGGCTGGCGCCGCGCTTGGCCCGGCGCCAGGCCAGGCGCGCCCACGGGTGACGCTGCAGCAGCAGGCCCGACAGCAGGGACTCAAGCACTTCTTCCTGCGGTGGCGCGGCCTGGTGGGCCATCACCTCACCGGCGGCACGGTAGGTGGTGATGAAGCGGCCGAACCAGTCACCCAGCTTGTCCGGGTCGTTCATGCGGATGGCGTTGAGCGCGGTGATCACCCGCGCCATCGCCACGGTGTCGATTTCGTTCGGATCAGCCGGAGCCTTCAGGTCGCCATCCTCATAGCGGATGTTCTCGTCGGCATCGGCGATCAACGTGTCCAGATAGTCACTGATCAGCTCGGCCGAGGACGGCGCACGCATGCCGAACGAGAAGGTCAGGCAGGGGTCTTCGGCGACGCCGTGATGCGGCACGTTCGGCGGCAGGTACAGCATGTCACCCGGCGCCAGCACCCAGTCGTGGGTCGGCTTGAACACCTGCAGCAGCTTCAGTTCCACGTCGGGGCGGAAGCCCAACGGCGGGCGCTTGCCCTTGATCGATTCGCTGGCATCGATCTGCCAGCGGCGGTGGCCGTGGGCCTGCAGCAGGAACACGTCGTACTGGTCGACATGGGCGCCGACCGAGCCACCGGTGGCGGCGAAGCTGATCATCACATCGTCCATGCGCCAGCGCGGCAGGAAGCTGAAGTGTTCGATCAGGGCGCGCACGTCCTTGTCCCACTTGTCCACGTCCTGCACCAGCAGGGTCCAGTCGTGGTCAGGCAGGGCCGGGAAGATGTCTTCCTGGAACGGGCCACTACGGACGCGCCAGCTGTCCTGGGCCTTGTCGTGCTCGATCAGGCGTGCCAGTACACCCTCTTCGCAGGCCAGGCCCGCGAGGTCTTCCGGCTGTACGGGGGTCTGGAAGTCGGCGAACGCATTGCGGATCAACAGCGGGCGTTTCTGCCAGAAGTCGCGCAGGAACACGGCCGGGGACATGCCCAGCGGCTGGCCACGACGGGCGTGGACTTCGATCAGGGGGGAGGTGGACTTGCGGGCGGCCATGGGGGAGTTCCTTGCAGCGGAAAGCGGGAGGGGCGGCGTGGCGGGCCGCCAAGGCCTCCATTGTCCGACGTTCGTTGGGATTGCGCACGTGTGGTGGTTTGTCGCGGGGTGCCGGCCAACGGCTGAGCCCCTCGTGGCGGTCGAGTTCAAAGCAAAAGCCGCGCTTGGCCGGGCGGGTGGGCCATGCAGGGGACGCTGCAAGTACGTCCTTGTAAGCTCGATGGCGCCATCCATGGCGCCAACGCCCCTGCATGGCCCACCCGCCCGGCCTCTGACAGTTTCCTGCGTGGCCCGCCACGGAATGGAAGAAGAAAATCAAAAGCAACAGCGGGTCGCGCGCTTCGCTTGCTCTATCTGCCTTCGCCATAAATAAAGAGGGACGCGGCGAAGCCGCGTCCCTCTCTCAAATTCCGTCCGACAACCCAATGCTCTTCGAACCGTCACCGGACAACTGTCAGAGGTGGGGCGGGATGGGCCAGCGGGACCGTTGGCGCCATGGATGGCGCCATCGAGCCCCCATGGATGGGTTCACGGCGTGTCCCGCTGGCCCATCCCGACCCGCCCAGCTAGCAGTAATCCAGAGCCGCTTTTGACGTTGCTGTTGCCGTTGCTGTTGCCTGCCGCAGGCAGCGCCCGCGGCCGCCGCCGCAAGGAAAACCCTTAAATCTTCTTCGCCAGCGACTCCGCCAGACCGGTATAGCTGCCCGGGGTCATCTCCAGCAGACGCTGCTTGGCGTCGGCCGGCAGCTCCAGTCCCTGCACGAACGTGCGCATCGACTCGGCCGTGATGCCCTGGCCACGGGTCAGTGCCTTCAGCTGCTCGTACGGATTCGGCAGGCCATGGCGGCGCATCACCGTCTGCACGGCCTCGGCCAGCACTTCCCAGGCTGCATCCAGATCGGCGTCCAGGCGCTGCGGGTTCACTTCCAGCTTGCCCAGACCCTTGGCCAGCGAGTCCAGCGCCACCTGGCTGTGGCCGAACGCCGTGCCCAGCGCACGCAGCACGGTGGAATCGGTCAGGTCGCGCTGCCAGCGGCTGATCGGCAGCTTCGCGCTGAAATGCTCGAAAAGTGCATTGGCGATGCCGAAGTTGCCTTCGGCGTTCTCGAAATCGATCGGGTTGACCTTGTGCGGCATCGTCGACGAACCGACTTCACCTTCTTTCAGGCGCTGCTTGAAGTAGCCCAGCGAGACGTAACCCCAGATGTCGCGGGCCAGGTCGATCAGGATGATGTTGGCGCGACGGGCGGCATCACCGATCTCGGCGATGTTGTCGTGCGGCTCGATCTGCGTCGTGTACGGGTTGAACACCAGGCCCAGGCCGGTGACGAATCGCTCGGCGAAGGCCGGCCAGTCCACGTCCGGGTAGCTGGCGACGTGGGCGTTGTAGTTGCCGACCGCGCCGTTGATCTTGCCGGTCAGCTCGACCGCGGCGATCTGCCGGCGCTGGCGCTCCAGGCGGGCGACCACGTTGGCCAGCTCCTTGCCCAGGGTGGTCGGCGAGGCGGTCTGGCCGTGGGTGCGCGACAGCATAGGCTGGCCGGCCTGAGCGTGGGACAGGGTGCGCAGTGCGTCGGCGACGCCGTCCAGGGTCGGCAGCACCACTTCGCGACGGGCCTGTTCCAGCATCAGGCCGTAGCTGAGATTGTTGATGTCTTCGCTGGTGCAGGCGAAATGCACGAATTCCAGCGCCGGTGCCAGCTCGGCATCGTCCTTCAGCTGTTCCTTGATGAAGTACTCCACCGCCTTGACGTCATGGTTGGTGGTGCGCTCGATCTCCTTCACGCGCGCGGCCTGGGCCGGGCTGAAGCCGCTGGCCAGTGCACGCAGGCGGACGATGGCGGCGTCGGAGAACGCGGCCAGCTCGACGATGCCCGGCTCGGCGGCCAGGGCCAGCAGCCACTCCACTTCGACCGTGACACGGGCCTTGATCAGGCCGTACTCGGAGAAGATCGGGCGCAGGGCGTCGACCTTGCCGGCATAGCGGCCATCGAGCGGGGACAGGGCGAGCAGGGCGGATTCGGACATGTCGGCAGGAAAGGGCGAGCGGCGGGGGCCATATTCTACGACGTGCCGGTGAGGTAGTGCCGGCCGCTGGCCGGCAACCCATGGAATCGCGGGCCCCGCGTGGTTGCCGGCCAGCGCCCGGCACTACCGTCGGCACTACCGTGCACCGGACAAGGGAGTATCGTTGTCGCAGCCGCCAGCCCGGGAAGCGACACCCTGCCAGCCGCCGCTTCCCTTTCCCCAACCGAAGTAGTGCGGAGTTGATGCAATGAGCAAAGCTGCAAGCAAGAGCGCCCCCAAGGGGTTCCGGATCGAGCACGACAGCATGGGCGAGCTGCAGGTGCCTGCCGACGCCCTGTGGGGCGCGCAGACCCAGCGCGCTGTACAGAATTTCCCGGTGTCGGGCCAGCGCATGCCGCGCGGCTTCATCCGTGCGCTGGGCCTGGTCAAGGGAGCCGCCGCCGGCGTCAACGCCGAGCTGGGCCACTTGCCCAGGACCGTTGCCAAGGCCATCCAGTCTGCCGCTGCCGAAGTGGCGGACGGCACGTGGGACGCGCAGTTCCCGATCGATGTCTACCAGACCGGCTCGGGCACTTCCTCGAACATGAACGCCAACGAGGTCATCGCCACCCTGGCCAATCGTGCCGGCAAAGCGGGCAAGACCACCGTGCACCCGAACGATCACGTCAACCAAGGGCAGAGCTCCAATGACGTGATCCCGACGGCGCTGCGCGTGTCGGCCGTGCTGGCCACCCATGAGCAGTTGCTGCCGGCGCTGGTGCACCTGCGCAGGACGCTGGACAAGAAGGGCCGCAGCCTGCGCAAAGTGGTCAAGACCGGCCGCACCCACCTGATGGACGCGATGCCGCTGACCTTCGAACAGGAATTCGGTGCGTGGTCGGCGCAGTTGGCCTCGGCACAGGAGCGCATCGAGGACAGCCTCAAGCGCGTGCGCCGCCTGCCGCTGGGCGGTACCGCCATCGGCACCGGTATCAATGCGGACCCGCGCTTTGGCGCGCAGGTGGCCAAGGCGCTGAAGCAGCAGACGGGCTTCAAGTTCGACAGCGCCGAGAACAAGTTCGAAGGCCTGGCCGCGCAGGATGATGCGGTGGAACTGTCGGGCCAGCTCAATGCGCTGGCGGTGGCCCTGATCAAGATCGCCAACGACCTGCGCTGGATGAATGCCGGTCCGCTGGCGGGCCTGGGCGAGATCGAACTGCCGGCACTGCAGCCGGGGTCCTCGATCATGCCGGGTAAGGTCAATCCGGTGATTCCGGAGGCAACGGTGATGGCCTGCGCACAGGTGATCGGTCACCACACGGCGATCACCGTGGCCGGCCAGACCGGCAACTTCCAGCTCAATGTGACGCTGCCGCTGATCGCGGTGAACCTGCTTGATGGCATCGGCCTGCTGGCCAACGTGTCGACCCTGCTGGCCGACAGCGCCATTGCCGGGCTGAAGGTGCGCGAAGACCGTGTGGCCGAGGCGCTGGCGCGCAATCCGATCCTGGTGACCGCGCTGAACCCGATCATCGGCTACGAGAAAGCCGCAGCCATCGCCAAGCGTGCCTACAAGGAGCAGCGCCCGGTGCTGGACGTGGCGCTGGAAGACAGTGGCCTGGCCGAAGCCGAGCTGCGCCGGCTGCTGGACCCGGCCGCGTTGACCGCCGGTGGCATCCAGGCCGGTGGCGGTGGCGCTGGCGGCTGACCGACCGACGTGCGGAACGGGGCCGCACCCACCGCATGCAGGAATGAAGAACGCCGCCCGGGAGGGCGGCGTTCTTGTTTCAGCGGCGGTCGGCGACGATGTTGCCGAAGGTCTCGGTGTAATCCTTGAACTCGGGAATGGTCTGCACCAGATCCGGCGGAATCACCTGCATGCCTTCCGGTGGCACGATCTTCACCGGCTGCATGTTGGGGTCGGCCGGTGCGGCCACCAGCGTGTTCTGGCGCAGCACCTGCAGCGTGCCGAACATCGTCTGCAGCATCTGCTTCTGCTTGACGTTCAGCGGAATCAGGATCTCGTCGATCTTCATCTGCCCGTCGGGCAGGATGATGATGTTCGGCGCCGGCTGGCGGCGCACGGTCACGATGCTTTCGCTGACCGAGATCTTCGGTTTGCCGCGCTCGGCACGGTGGTTGCGGTAATCCTGGTCACAGCCGACCAGGCCCAGGCAGAGCAGGGCGGCCAGCAGCAGAAACAGCTTTTTCATGGCGGTTCAATGAAGTGCATCCGGGGGCGCCATTGTAAGCCCGCCGAGGCGCACCGGCCGGCAACGCCTGCGCGCTGCCGGCCGGGTGCGCTGATGTGTCACAGGGTCAGCGGTTGACGACGGTGTCCTTGCCGCAGTCGTCCACATCGCTCTGGTCCATCGTTGCATAGGGCTTGAACGCCGGCAGCGAGGCAGCCAATGCCTGCTGGCTGGCCAGCATGGCAGGCATGCGGTCGCAGATGCGCTTGGCCTGCGCCTCGATCTTGGCGGCCTCTGCGTTGATCCGCTTTTCGATGCCTTCGCTGTCGCCGCTGAAGATGCCCTTCAGTGCTTCGCCGGCAGCGTTGGCGCCGAGCTTGGCGCCCGCCAGACCGATGTTCATGCCGTCCATCGCCACCGCCACCACGTGGCCGCGGTACTCGAGCAGCTGGCGGCGCTGGCCATCGTCCAACGTCACCTGCTTGCCGCCGATCAGCAGCTGTCCCTGCGGGGTGATCTCCGCGCGCGGCTGATTGTCGGCGGAGATCTTGATGTTGCCTTCCGCAATTTCCTTGCGGGCGTCATCCATCGCTTCCTTGACGGTCTGGCCGACACCTCCGGCGGTCTCGGCCACCGCCTTGCCGGCGGTCTTGTCAGGGCTGGACGTGCCGCCACAGGCGATCAGCGGCAGGCACAGCAGTGCAGCAGGCAGCAGGCGCAGCAGGTTCATGGCATTCCCCTCGAATCGGATGGTTGGGCGTTACTTGCCGCGGGGCAGGGTGACGGTGCCAGCCACACTGCGATGCTGGACGTCGCCGCTGCCGCTGTGCTCGACGGTGAGATTGCCGCGCACGCCATCGACATCGATATCACCCGAGCCGTGGCTGCGCACACGGACATTGCCGCCGACCTGCTCGATCTCGACATTGCCGGAGCCGACCACGCCGATCTCGACGTTGCCCTGCACCTGCTTGAAGCCGATGTCGCCGGAGCCGACGGTATCCAGCCGCGCGTTGCCACGCACGTCGGTCACCTTCAGGTCACCGGAGCCGACGGTGCCGACGCTGGCATCACCGCCGATGTTGCGGGCATTGACGTCGCCCGAACCCAGCGAAAGCAGGTTGAACGATGCGGCGCCATCAACGTCCAGATCGCCCGAGCCCACGGCGGCATGCACGCTGCCACGGGTACCGCGGGCGATGCCATCACCGGAGCCCACGTCCATGCTCAGCGACTGCGCGTTCTCGATGCTGGCATCGCCGGAACCGATCTTGAACTGCAGCGGCAGGTTGTCCGGCACGCTGCCACGGATATCCAGCCAGGCGTAGTTGCTGCCCATCGACAGCGAGCCGCGGCTGTCGCGGCGGAGGCTTACCACCAGCTTGTCGCCCACGCGCCGCTGGTCCAGCACCAGCTGCTCCAACCAGTCCTTGTTGGACGCGCAGGCGCGGCCTTCGAGCTGGCCGCCGCCAGCGCTGGCGACCACCTTCAGGTCATGCTGGTTGATTTCGAACACCACCGCCTTGGCGCCGGCGGTATCGATCTTCAGCGCACGCGGCGCGGAGAACTTGCAGTTCGGTGCATCGGCGGCCAGCGCCGACAAGGGCAACAGCAACAGCGCACTACAGGCAATCAAGGAACGCATGGGTGGTGCCTCCGTGTTGAAGATCAGATTTCGCCAGCGCGCTTGCGCAGGCGGATGGCGATGAAGATGAAGACCACGCCGAAAGCTGCGCCGATCCACAGGCCGGGCATTGCCAGCGACTTCAGCTGCGCGGCGGGCGACATCAGGGCAACGATCGAGTTCAGATCCTGCTTGGGTTCGCCACCGGCGCGGTACAGCAGGTCCATCCCCGGCATCGCACCCAGCAGCAGGCGGCCGACGATGTGCTGCCAGAACCAGCCGGTGGTCAGGTCGAACAGGTGCATCAGCTTGGTGGTGCTGACGATGATGCCGGCGAACAGCGGCAGCATCACCGCCCACAGGAACGGCTTGCTCCGTGCCCAGGCCGAGCACAGCAGCAGCCAGCCGGCCGTGGGCAGCGCCCACAGGGCGTACACCGGGATGGACACGAACATGCCCGCCACCAGGCTAATCGGGTTGGCCGGGCCGATGATCAGCTGCATCGCGTCACCGCCGTGGGAGACCACCACCAGGCACAGCACCAGCATGAACACGAGCAGGGTCAGGCTGGACGCGATGATGGCGATGAGCGGTGCGACGATCAGCGCACTGAACACCTTCGACAGCACGGTCTGGGTATCCGACAGCGGCAGCGACTTCCAGAACAGGATGCTGCGATCGCGGCGGTCGTCATACAACGCGCCCAGGCAATAGAAGAACACCACGAATGCGAGCACGATCAGCGGCCAGGACGAGGTCAGTACCATCGCCAGGTCGAGGCCGTTGCCCAGGTCGGCCATATCCTTGGTGCTGATGTCGCGGGTCAACACGGCCAGATCCAGGCCGTTGATGTTCACGTTCTCGCCGTCGATGTGCAGGCCGCCGTCGCGCGCGGCACGATGCAGGGCGAACAGGCCCAAGCCGATGCCAATGCCGCTCATCAGCAGCGAAACGATGCCGGCGATCACCGGGGCATACAGGAATCCACCGCGGTTTTCCCAGTATTCGCGCTTGAGCAGCCAGCGCAGGGTGCCGACAGGGCTGACAGGATGGTTGACGGCATTCATGCGTAGGTCCCCTTCATGACAGCGACGAACAGATCGGCAAGGCCGGCGTTGCGGGTCTCACCCAGGCTGGCCAGCTGGCTGCGTGGCACCCCGTCGAACAACAGGACGGTCTTGCCGAAGGCCTGGCTGCGCTCGTCGATGGGCTTCAGTGCGCGGGCGGTTTCAAGCTGGTCGGCGCCGACCAGCAGTTCGGTATAGCGCTCGCCGACCTCGTCCATTTCCGCATTGAGCACGATGCGGCCGTCGCGGATGAACATCACGTCGGTGAGGATGTGCTCGATCTCCTCGACCTGGTGGGTGGTGACGATGATGGTCTTCTGCTCGTCGAAGTAGTCTTCCAGCAGGCGCTGGTAGAACTCCTTGCGGTACAGGATGTCCAGGCCGAGCGTGGGTTCGTCCAGCACCAGCACCTTGGCGTCGATGGCCATCACCAGGGCCAGGTGCAGCTGCACGATCATGCCCTTGGACAGCTCGCGCACGCGCTGCTTGGGCTGCAGCTTGGTGTTGGCCAGGAAGCGCTCGCAACGGGCACGGTCGAAGCGCGGGTGCACGCCGGCAACGAAGTCGATCGCCTCACGCACCTTCAGCCAGCGCGGCAGCACGGCGACATCGGCGATGAAGCAGATGTCGTTCATCAGATCGTCGCGGTGCGCGCGCGGGTCTCGGCCGAGCACACTCAGCTCACCCTCCACCGAGGTCAGGCCGAGCACTGCCTTCAACGCAGTGGTCTTGCCGGCGCCGTTGGGGCCGATCAGGCCGATGATGCGGCCTGCGGGAATGGAGAAGCTGGCATTGTCGAGCGCGAGCGTGTTCTTGTAGGCCTTGCGAAGGCCTCGGGCGGTAATGACAGCGTCGCTTGGCACAGCGGTAGTGGGACTGGCATTCATCAGAATTTCCCCTGGGGCAACAATTCGTCGAGACTCAGGCCCAGTCGCTGGATGCGCTCCAGAACGGCTGGCCATTCTTCATTGAGGAAGCGTTCGCGCTCGCTGCTGCGCAGCTGCGTGGCCGCCTGTTCGGTCATGAACATGCCCAGCCCGCGGCGCTTCTCGACCAGGCCTTCATCGGCCAGCTCCTGGTAGGCGCGCGAAACGGTGATGGGGTTGAGCTGGTAATCGGCGGCCACCTGTCGCACCGAAGGAAGGGCATCGCCCGGCTTGAGGATTCCGTCAAGCATCATCGCGATCACGCGTTCCTTCAGCTGGCGGTAGATGGGAGCGCCGTCGCTCCACTGGATGTCGCTCATATTCAGCTCCGTGGGGTCAGCGGCTGTGCGAACGAGAAATACGGCATGGACAAGGAGCTGTGCAGCCGACGCGGGGGGGAGGGGGCGGCATTCCCTGCCGGGGGTACTGCTGCGTCCTGCGTACTGTCTTCGGAGAGGGCGGGGGAGGAAGCGGCCGGGGGGGCCGGCATGGCCAACCAGACCAGGACGAACAGGGTTGATACCGCGGTGACCGCGGGGGCGGTAAGGCTGCGACGCATCCGGGTGTTCATGGTTCCCCCCTGTCTCAGGTGACTGGTGTTGTATGCAACTATAACACCGGCACGCCTGTGTGCAAGTCCTGCCCCTACCCAACTGATGGCAGGGGTGGTCATGGCACCGAAATATTCGTTTAAAATATTGATTTAAAATGGGAAAAAGAAATTGCAGCGGCCCATTTCGGGCGAGCCTCCCATTCAGCCATGTCCATGCTATGTCATCACCGGTGCGGTGAAGGGGGTTGCAGGTGCCTTCCGCCAAGCCGCGCAAAGCCCGGCAGCGTGTGCGTTGCAGGGGGTGTGCAGACCCCGGTGCTATAGTTCGGCCGATTCCCGGCCGGTCACGGCCGGCCCCCTGGAACGGCTACCGCGGAACGTCTCCCATGCCTTTGTCGACTGCCTCCTCGCGCCGCCTTCGCGGCCTGTCCCTGTTGACCCTGCTGGCCGCTGGCCTGGCCACTTCGGCCGGCGCGTTTGCCGCCGATCTGCTGGATCTGTCGTATCGGCCGCTGGCGGGCAAGCAGCAGGTCAACCTGCAGCAGCGCTACCACGGCCAGGTGCTGCTGGTGGTCAATACCGCCAGCAAGTGCGGCTATACCCCCCAGTACGAAGGCCTCGAAGCGTTGCAGAAGCAGTACGCCGGCAATGGGTTTGCGGTGCTCGGCTTCCCGTCCAACGATTTCAAGGGACAAGAGCCGGGTGATGAAAAGCAGATCCAGGATTTCTGCACGCTTACTTATGGCGTGAAGTTCCCGATGTTCGAAAAGGTGCACGTGACCGGTGCGCAGGCCACGCCGCTTTACCAGCGTTTGACCGCGGCCACCGGTGTGGCGCCCGGCTGGAATTTCCACAAGTATCTGGTCGGGCGCGATGGCCGGGTCATTGCCCAGTTCGCGAGCAAGGTCACTCCGGATGATCCGCAGCTGAAAGCAGCCATCGACAAGGCGCTTGCAGCACCGGCTGTACATTGAATGACGGCACGGATGCCTCGACATCGACGGCATGCGTGCGACAATACGTGTTTTCGCGCCGACGTCGGCGTCCAGTCACTTCCAGGAATGCAGCGAATGAAGATGGGAATGCGCGGCGCCGCGGCGTCGGTTCTGATTCTGGCGATGGGCACCACCGGTGTCGCACTGTCGCAACAACCGGCCGCTCCCTCGGCCGCCAAGGAGACCGCACCCTTGAATTCCCCCAAGCAGAAGCTCGGCTACGCCATTGGTCTGGATGTGGCCAAGTCGTTCGCGCCGATCGCCGATGAAATCGATGCGGCCGCGCTGCGCACTGCCGTGGAGCGTTCCTTCGAAGGCCTGCAGCCGCAGATCACCCAGGAACAGGCCAAGGCGACCGATGCCGCCCTGCGCCAGGTGGTAATGGCCCGCAGCGGACAGCAGGTGCCGGGCGTCGCGCCGGGCTCGCAGCCGGCGAAAGTCGACCGGGTCAAGGTCGCGCAGATGATCGGCGCCTATTCGGTGGGTCCGTCGCTGGCACAGCTGAAGGACGATATCGATACCGCCTCGCTGTTTGACGCGATCAACACTGGCCTGAGCAAGGGTCAGCCGAAGATGACCGAAGCTGACGCCACTGCCACCATCCAGGCGTTCATGGGCACCAAGCAGGCCGAGATGCAGGCCAAGGCCGCACAGGCTGCGCAGACCAACCGTCAGGAAGGCAACGCATTCCTGGCCAAGAACAAGACCCAGCCGGGCGTGGTGACCACCCCGTCGGGCCTGCAGTACCAGGTGATCCGCCCGGGCAGCGGCGAGCGTCCGTTGCCGTCCAGCAAGGTGCGTGTGAACTACGAAGGCAAGTTGCTCAACGGCACCGTGTTCGACAGTTCCGCAGGCCGTGGTCCGGCCGAATTCGGTCTGGACCAGGTCATCAAGGGCTGGACCGAGGGCGTGGCCCTGATGCCGGTCGGCTCGAAGTACCGCTTCTGGATCCCGGGTGAACTGGCGTACGGCGAGAACGGCACCCCGGGTGGTCCGATCGGGCCGAACTCCACCCTGACCTTCGACGTCGAGTTGCTGGGCGTTCTGCCGTAAGCCACCACGGAGTCAGCACGGATATGCGCGTTGCGATTTTTGGTACCGGTTATGTAGGTCTGGTGACCGGCACCTGCCTGGCCGATGTTGGCCACCAGGTGGTCTGTGTCGATATCGACCAGGCCAAGGTGGATGGCCTCAACCGGGGCATCATCCCGATCTACGAGCCCGGCCTGGAGCCGATGGTGAAGGCCAACCACGCCGCGTCGCGGCTGGTGTTCACCACCGACGCTGCGACCGCCATCGGCCATGGCCAGGTGGTGTTCATCGCAGTGGGCACGCCGCCGGACGAGGATGGCAGCGCGGACCTGCAGTACGTGCTGGCCGTGGCCCGCACCATCGGCCGGTACATCTCGGTGCCGACCGTGGTGGTCAACAAGTCGACGGTGCCGGTGGGCACCGCCGACAAGGTGCGTGCGGCCATTGCCGAGGAGCTGGCAGCGCGTGGAGCGGATATCGCCTTCGATGTGGTGTCCAACCCTGAATTCCTGAAGGAAGGCGACGCCGTTGCCGACTGCATGCGGCCTGACCGCATCATCATCGGTGCCACCAGTGCCGAGTCGGTCGCCGTGATGCGTCGCCTGTACGCACCGTTCAATCGCAACCACGATCGCGTGGTGGAGATGGATGTGCGTTCGGCCGAGCTGACCAAGTACGCAGCCAATGCAATGCTGGCAACCAAGATTTCGTTCATGAATGAAATCGCCAACATCGCCGAGCGCGTCGGCGCCGACGTCGAGCAGGTCCGCCAGGGAATCGGTTCGGATCCGCGTATCGGCTGGCACTTCATCTATCCGGGTGCCGGTTACGGCGGTTCGTGTTTCCCCAAGGACGTGCAGGCACTGGCCCGCACCGCGCAGCAGGCCGGCCTGGAGCCGAAACTGCTGAACGCGGTGGAGGCGGTGAATGAATCGCAGAAGGGGCACCTGTTTGCCCTGATCCAGCGCCACTACGACAAGGGCGAAGACGAAGGCGTGCGCGGCAGGACGTTTGCCGTGTGGGGCCTGGCGTTCAAGCCCAATACCGACGACATGCGCGAGGCCTCCAGCCGCCGCCTGCTGGCCCAGTTGTGGGAAGGCGGTGCGACAGTGCGCGCGTACGATCCGGAGGCGATGCATGAATCGCAGCGGATCTTCGGCGATCGCGACGATCTGGTGTTCTGTGACAGCGCCGACGACGCGCTGCAGGGCGCCGATGCGTTGGTCGTAGTGACCGAGTGGAAGCAGTTCCGCAGCCCCGATTTCCAGATGCTGCGCGAGCGGCTGAAGGATGCGGTGGTGTTCGATGGCCGCAATCTGTACGAGCCGGCCGAAGTCGAGGCCGCTGGCCTTGCGTATTACGGCATTGGCCGGGGGCGTTCGCTGCATGTCTGAAGTACCGACCGAACGCGAGCAGGCGCTTGAAGCGCGCCTGGTCGAGCTGGAGATGCGCGTGTCCTTCCAGGAACACGCGCTGGCCGAACTGAGCGATGCACTGGCAGACGCGCGTATGGAAGGCAGCCGTAATGCCGGCATCCTGCGCGTGCTGCTGGAGGACCTGGGCAAGGTCCGCAATGCATTGAATTCTTCTGATCCGGCGAGCGAACCGCCGCCGCCGCACTACTGATCCATATCCTATGAGCGATACCCTCCGCGACCAGCTGATGGGCCTGGGCTTCAAGCCCGCGCCCAAGCCCGAGCGCAAGAATGATGCCCCCCGCCGTGATGGCCGCCCGCAGGGCAAGGGTGGCAATGGCAATGGAAAGCCGCAGCAGGCTGGCAGGGGCGAACACAAGCCCGGCGAGCGGCGGGCGCATGGCAATGGCGGTTCGGGCAAGCCCGGCCAGCAGCGTGGCCAGGGCCACGGGCAGGGGCCGCGCAAGCCGCGTACCGCTGAGGAAATGGATCTGGCCAAGGCCTACGCGATCCGTGCCCAGCGCGAAAAGGAAGAGCGCATCGAGGCCGAGCGCCTGAAGCAGGAAGAAGCACGCCAGCGCCGCGAGGCCAAGGTGAAGCTGGAAGAACTGCTGAAGGACAAGGCCCTGAATGCTGAAGCGGCCGATATCGCACGCCACTTCCCGTATGGCGGCAAGATCAAGCGCATCTACGTCACCGCTGAGCAGCTCAAGGCGCTCAACGCCGGTGAACTGGGTGTGGTCCAGCTCAACGGTCGCTACCTGCTGGTGACGGCCGAGGTTCTGGCCCAGTCTGAAGCGGTGTTTGCGGCGTCGGTGGCGTTGAAGGTCGACCCGAACGCGCCGGCCGAGGATGATCCCTACGCCGACCCGCAGTACCAGGTGCCCGACGACCTGGTCTGGTAAGTCCGCGCGACCATTGTTGAACGCACTGGGCGCCGAAGGGCGCCCGTTGCATGTCAGGAGCAGGGCCATGCAGGAACGCAGTCCCGGGTATTTCCCGCATATCGATGGCCTGCGTGCGATCGCGGTGCTGGCGGTCATCCTCTACCACCTCAAGGCGAGCTGGCTGCCGGGTGGCTTTACCGGCGTGGACGTGTTCTTCGTCATCTCCGGCTTCGTGGTCAGTGCCTCGGTGGATCGTCTGCCGGCAATCGGAGGCTGGGCAGGGTTGGCGCGTTTCTATGCGCGCCGCATGCGTCGCATCGCCCCGGCGCTGGTGGTGTGCCTGCTGGTGACGGCGATGTTCAGCGCGTTGCTGATTCCCGAATCCTGGCTCAGCGAGACCAGTGACAAGACTGGCCGCATGGCGTTCTTCGGGTTGAGCAACTGGGTGCTGGCCAGCACCGGCAACGACTATTTCTCGCCGCGCACCGAGTTCAATCCATACACGCATACCTGGTCGCTGGGTGTCGAAGAGCAGTTCTACCTGCTGTTCCCGCTGTTGTTCCTGGCTTGGGCCAAAGGCCGCCGCGGAGCTTGGCTGTCGGTGGGCCTTTTTGGCCTGGCAACTGTGGCATCGCTGGGGTACGCGCTGTTTCGCGCGGGGCAGGGCGGTCATGAGATCGATGCGTTTTACCTGACCACCACGAGGTTCTGGCAGCTTGGCGCTGGTGTGCTGCTCTTCCAACTGTTGTCGCTGAGCGGCCGGTTCACGCCGCCGCCGGTGCCACCGCGCGGTATCAGTTGGCGTTCGCCTTTGCTGCTGCTGAGCGTTGTGGCGCTGGGCTACGGGCTCTGGGCCGCTCGCCCAGGCCATTCGCCGTGGATTGATGGGCTGTGGCCGGTAGTGGGCACGCTGGGATTGCTGGGCCTGCTGCAGCGCTCACCCGGGGGCTGGATCGGGCGCACGCTGGCAACCAAACCGATGGTGACGATCGGTCGCCTGTCCTACTCGCTGTACCTGTGGCACTGGCCGGTCTTCGTCCTGTTCCGCTGGACGGTGGGCCTGGAGACGCTGGCCACCGGCGGCGCCGCGCTGCTGTGCGTAGCACTGTTGTCCTGGCTGTCCTGGCGCTGGGTGGAACAGCCCCTGCGGCATGGTGTGCGCTGGCGCGTCAGCAACGCGCGCTGGGTGGTGGTCGGGCTGGGAGTACTGGTGCTCGGCGCCGGCCTGCAGTCGGCGCTGACGAAGACCCAGAAGTACACCTCGCTCAGCGTGGTCAGCCGTGCTCCGCTGGACTGGTACCCGTATGCCAAGGGGCTGAAGAAGGAAATCCCGGACTGCCGCGTGCGGGTCAGCAACGTGCCGGTACTGGGCGGACAGGCCCGCCTTTACGAGCGCGGCCAGTGTCCCGGGCGCACTGCATCCAGCCGCCAGTTGTTCGTGGCCGGCGATTCGCATGCACTGGCCTACCACGAGATGCTGCAGCGCCTTGCCGTGCTCGATGGGGCGCCGATCCACCTGTATAGCAGTGGCGGCTGCGCGCTGGTCGGGTTACGAGCCTGGCAGGGCCCCAATCCGTCCTGCGAGGCCTATACGCGCAACGTGCTGGAAGATATCCAGGCACGCGCGCAGCCGGGTGATGTGGTGTTGCTGGCAGGGCTGCGCCTGCCACGCCTGTCTGAGTCGTACGCGCTGTTCGACGCTGCTCAGGTGCGTGCCGAGCATCTGAGCGAGACGGCCAGCGCGGGCCGCAAAGCCGAGATCGGGCACTGGATCGAGCAGCTCACACCGCTGGCCGAACGTGGCGTGCGCATCGTGTTGGAAGCGCCCAAGCCGGTGCTGCCGGCACCGCCGTACCGCTGTTCGGACGTGTTCAACCGGCACAACCCGATCTGTGCCAACGGTATGACGGTTGCGCGCAGCGAGATCGAGCAGTTGCGCGCGCCGGTGCTGGCCGGCCTGCAGCAGGTCGCCGCAGGTCTGCCGGGTGCATCCATATGGGATCCGATGCCGTTGCTGTGCCCGGGCGAGCAGTGCCTTCCCACCCGCGACGGCAAGCCGCTGTTCTTCGATGGCGACCATCTCAGCGGATACAGCAACCGTCTGCTGCTGCCTGATTTCCAGGATCAGCTGCAGCGTCTGCAGGCGTCTTCGCCGGCACCGGCGGTCGCCCCCTGACCGGGGGCGCGTGATCAGTTACGGGTCGTAGTGTCCGGGTTTGCCCGCTTCCTGTGGTGCCTATCGGTTCGTCGCGGACGCTGGCGCCTGATCCTTGCCAGGCGCGGCGATCATTCCGGATCGTAATCCAGGTTTGAGGCCAGCCAACGTTCGGCCTGGGCGCGGTCCACGCCCTTGCGGCGTGCGTAGTCTCCCACCTGCTCACGCCCCAGCCGCCCGACCACGAAATACTGGCTCTGCGGGTGGCTGAAGTAATAGCCGGATACGGCCGCGGTCGGCAGCATCGCGAAGCTTTCGGTCAGCTGCATGTCGGCGTTGGTTTCCGCGCCCAGCAGGTCGAACAATCGGCGTTTTTCGCTGTGTTCGGGACAGGCCGGGTAGCCGGGCGCGGGGCGGATGCCGCGATACTTTTCGTCGATCAGCGCTTCATTATCGAGTGTTTCAGCGTGGTCATAGCCCCAGAATCCGGTACGCACACGCTGGTGCAGGCGTTCGGCCAGTGCTTCGGCAAAGCGGTCGGCGAGCGCCTTCAACAGGATCGCGTTGTAGTCGTCGTGGTCGGCCTCGAAACGGGCCACGTGCGCGTCGATACCGATGCCGGCGGTGACTGCGAAGGCCCCGATCCAGTCCTGCTTGCCGCTGGCGGCTGGAGCAATGAAATCGGCAAGGCAGAAATCCGGGCGTTCGGCAGGCTTGTCCACCTGTTGCCGCAGGAAGTGCAGGGTGGCCTCGCCATCGGGATGCTGCACACGGACGTCGTCGCCGATGCTGTTGGCGGGCCACAGGCCGAACACGGCCTTGGCCTGCAGCCACTTCTCGTTGACGATGCGGTCGAGCATCGCGCGCGCGTCCTGGTAAAGCTCGCTGGCCTGGGTGCCGACGATCTCATCGGTGAGGATGGCCGGGTACTTGCCTGCCAGTTCCCATGCCTGGAAGAACGGCGTCCAGTCGATGTAGGGCACCAGCTCGGCCAGCGGATAATCATCGAATACGTGCAGGCCCGGCTGCTTCGGTGCGGGTGGCGTGTACGCTTCCCAATCGCACTTGAACTTCTGGCCGCGTGCATGCTCCAGCGAGACCAGGCGCTTGGCGTCACCGCGGTTGCGATGGCGGGTACGGATCTCGGCGTAGTCCGCCTCGTTGGCAGCGACGAACGCATCACGCAACTCACGCGAGATCAGGGACTGCGCCACACCCACCGCGCGTGAAGCATCCTTCACCCAGATCGTCGGCGCCTTGTAATGCGGGTCGATCTTCAACGCAGTGTGCGCACGCGAGGTGGTCGCGCCACCGATCATCAGCGGCAGATCGAAGCCCTGTCGCTGCATTTCACGGGCGACATGGCTCATTTCTTCCAGCGACGGTGTGATCAGGCCGGACAGGCCGATAATGTCGGCCTGGTGCTCGCGGGCGGCGTCGAGGATCTTCTGCGCCGGTACCATCACGCCGAGGTCGATCACCTCGAAGTTGTTGCAGGCCAGGACCACGCCGACGATGTTCTTGCCGATGTCGTGCACATCGCCCTTCACCGTGGCCATGATGATCCTGCCATTGCTGCGGGCGGTGTCGCCGCTGCGTGCCTTCTCGGCTTCGATGTAGGGCAGCAGGTAAGCCACCGCCTTCTTCATCACCCGTGCCGACTTCACCACCTGCGGCAGGAACATCTTGCCGGCACCGAACAGATCGCCGACCACGTTCATGCCATCCATCAGCGGGCCTTCGATGACGTCCAGTGGTCGGCTGGAACGCTGCCGGGCCTCTTCGGTATCGGCTTCGACCCAGGCGTCCAGGCCATGCACCAGCGCATGCGCCAACCGCGCATCCACCGGCTTCTCGCGCCACGCCAGGTCTTCGGTCTTCGCCGCACCCTTGCTGCCCTTGTAGCGCTCGGCGATTTCAAGCAGGCGCTCGGTGGCATCACGGCGGCGGTTGAGGATCACGTCCTCCACCCGCTCGCGCAGGTCCGGCTCCAGTTCGTCGTAGATCGGCATGGCGCCGGCATTGACGATGCCCATGTCCATGCCCGCGGCGATCGCGTGGTACAGGAACACCGAGTGGATCGCCTGCCGCACGGTCTCGTTGCCACGGAACGAGAAAGATACGTTCGATACGCCGCCGGACACATGGCAGTGCGGCAGCGTCTGCTTGATGATGCGGGTGGCTTCGATGAAGTCGACCGCGTAGTTGTCATGCTCTTCAATGCCGGTGGCGACGGCGAAGATGTTCGGGTCGAAGATGATGTCCTGGGGCGGGAAGCCGATGTCATCGACCAGCAGGCGATAGGCGCGGGTGCAGATTTCGACCTTGCGCGCGCAGGTGTCGGCCTGCCCGGCTTCATCGAAGGCCATCACCACCGCGGCGGCGCCATAGCGCAGCACCTTGCGCGCATGCTCGCGGAACAGGTCCTCGCCTTCCTTCAGCGAGATCGAATTGACCACGCTCTTGCCCTGCAGGCACTTCAGGCCAGCCTCGATCACGCTCCATTTTGAGGAGTCGACCATCACCGGGATGCGCGCGATGTCCGGCTCGGACATGATCAGATTGAGATAGCGGGTCATCGCCGCCTCCGAATCGATCAGGCCCTCGTCCATGTTGACGTCGAGGATCTGCGCGCCGCTGGCCACCTGCTGCCGGGCCACGTCCACCGCTTCCTCGTAACGACCTTCCTTGATCAGCTTGCGGAACTGCGCACTGCCGGTGACGTTGGTGCGTTCACCGACATTGACGAACAGCAGGTCCGGAGTGATGACCAGCGGTTCCAGGCCGGACAGGCGGGTAGGGCGGACAGGCGTCATGGCAGGTGGCGGCTCAACGGTAACAGGGCGGAAAGTGGATGGCAGGGGTGTTCATGCGGCCTGGACCTGGACGACAGGCAGGGCACGCGGCGGCAGCCCGGCCACCGCCAGCGCGATCGCGCGGATGTGGTCCGGGGAGGAGCCACAGCAGCCGCCGACCAGGTTGAGCAGGCCGTCTTCGGCAAAGCCGCGCAGGGTGGCCGCCATTTCCTCGGGTGTCTCGTCGTACTCACCGAATGCATTGGGCAGGCCCGCATTGGGATGGGCACTGACGTAGCAGTCCGACACCTGCGACAGGGTTTCCACATGCGGGCGCATGGCGTCGGCGCCGAGCGCGCAGTTCAGGCCGATCGACAACGGCCGTGCATGCGCCAGCGACGCCTGGAACGCTTCGGCGGTCTGCCCGGACAGGGTGCGCCCGGAGGCATCGGTGATGGTGCCGGAAATCATGATCGGCAGTCGCGCGCCACGTGCATCGAAGGCTTCCTCGATGGCATACAACGCGGCTTTGGCGTTGAGCGTATCGAAGATGGTCTCAACCATGATCGTATCGGCGCCACCATCGATCAGGCCATCGATGGCTTCGCGGTAAGTGCCGCGCAGCTCATCGAAACTGGTGTTGCGGAAACCGGGATCGTTCACGTCAGGGCTGATCGAAGCGGTGCGGCTGGTCGGGCCGAGTACACCGATGACGAAGCGTGGTTTGCCCGGCGTGGTCGCCTCTACCGCATCACAGCAGGCACGGGCGACGGCAGCACCTGCCTTGTTCAACTCGTACACCAGGTGTTCGAGGTGGTAGTCGGCCTGGCTGACCGAGGTGGCGTTGAACGTGTTGGTTTCCACCAGGTCCGCGCCCGCTTCCAGGTACGCGCTGTGGATGCCGGCGATGACCTCTGGCCGGGTCAGCAGCAACAGGTCGTTGTTGCCTTTCAGGTCGTGGCCTTGCGGTGTCCCGCCATGGTCGCAGCCAGGGCCATGGGCATGGTCGTAGCCGTCGGCGAAGCGCTCGCCCCGGTAGTCGTCTTCCTGCAGGCCGTGTCGCTGGATCATCGTGCCCATCGCGCCGTCGATGATCAGGATGCGATCACGCAGGGCAGCGAGCAGCGATTCCACACGTTCCGGGTGCAGCCAGGGCAGGGCGGGCATGTCGACCTCAGGGCTTGTTGGCGATCAGCGAGATCACTTCGAAATGCGGCGGGCGCTTTTCGCGGGTGACCGTTTCCAGGTTGGATACCTGCAGGCCGGCCTTGTCGACGAACTTCTTCAGTTCCTTGTCGCTGAAGCCGAGGTTGACGTGGCCATAGGCATCGACCGCGGCCTTGTGCTCGTGACGGGCCAGGCTGCACAGCAGCAGGCGACCGCCCGGGCGCAGCACGCGCGCGGCCTCGGTGACCGCCTGCGCTGGCTTGCTGGCGTAGGTCAGGGCGTGCATCAGCACAACCAGGTCGAAGCTGCGGTCCTTGAAGGGCAGGGCATGCATATCGCCCTCGCGCACTTCCACGTTCGGCAGGCGGCGCAGGCGTTCGCTGGCGGCGGCCACCACGCGCGCACTGGTGTCGATGCACACGTAGCGCCGGGCATGCGGGGCGACCAGTTCGGCCAGCACACCGTCACCGGAGGCGATATCCAGCACGTCGCCGGTTTCCAGCAACGGCAGCGCGGTGCGCGCCAGCGCTTCCCAGGTACGCCCTGGGGAATAGTGGCGCTCCATGTCGCCAGCCACGCTGTCGGCCCAGTTCTGGTCGGAAGCGCGGTGGGCGAGCACCGCAGCGACCCGTTCAGCATCCTGGCGCAGCAACGGGTCGTCGCTTCCGTTGCTCAGGGCATGCCACAATGCACGCTGCGCCGGGTCCAGCTGGGCCTCGTCGAAGCGGTAATAGGCCGACACGCCTGCGCGGCGGTCGCGCACCAGGCCGGCTTCCTTCAGGCGTGCCAGATGAGTCGACACCCGCGGCTGTGCCAGCCGGGTAATGGCCGAGAGCTCGGCCACGGTCAGCTCTTCCTGCTCCAGCAGCGCCAACAGGCGCACGCGGGTAGCGTCGGCGAACACCTTCAGGCGAGTCGACCAGTCTTCCAGATCCATAAATATCTACCTATCGCGATATAGAGATATATTCGCCGACCGTACCCCTTGCGGTCAAGTCGCAGCTCCCCGCGAGTCAGCCGCCGATGCGCGGCCCCGGTACAATCGGGGCACCTGGGCGCGCGCTGCGCGGCCCATAACATCATGTACCCGGGAGGGTGTTGTGGATTTCAGCTTTACCGAAGAGCAGTTGATGCTGCAGGACGTGGCGCGTCGCATCGCGCAGGAGAAGATCGCCCCGAGCGCGGAGCACCATGACCGTACGGGTGAGTTCCCGCTGGACAACATCCGCCTGCTGGGCGAGAACGGCCTGATGGGCATCGAAGTGCCGTCCGAATATGGCGGCGCAGGCATGGACCCGATCGCGTACGTGCTGGCGATGGTGGAGGTCGCCGCCGGTGATGCTGCGCATTCGACCATCATGTCGGTCAACAATTCGCTGTTCTGCAACGGCATCCTGACCCATGGCAGCGAAGCGCAGAAGCAGAAGTATGTGCGTGCCATCGCCGAGGGCGAGGCCATCGGTGCGTTCGCGCTGACCGAGCCGCAGTCGGGTTCGGACGCCACCGCGATGCGTTGCCGTGCGATCAAACAGGCCGATGGCAGCTATGTCATCAACGGCAAGAAGAGCTGGATCACCTCCGGCCCGGTGGCCAAGTACATCGTGCTGTTCGCGATGAGCGAGCCGGACAAGGGCGCGCGTGGCATCACCGCCTTCATGATCGACACTGACAAGGCCGGGTTCGGCCGCGGCAAGACCGAACCGAAGCTGGGCATCCGCGCCTCGGCCACCTGCGAAATCGAGTTCAACGACTACGTGGCGCAGCCGGAAGACGTGCTGGGCCAGGACGGCGAGGGCTTCAAGATCGCCATGGGCGTGCTCGATGCCGGTCGCATCGGCATTGCCTCGCAGGCGATCGGTATCGCCCGTGCCGCCTATGAAGCGACTTTGGAGTACGTGAAGGATCGCAAGGCCTTCGGTGCCGCCATCGGAACCTTCCAGATGACCCAGGCGAAGATCGCCGATATGAAGTGCAAGCTGGATGCGGCCCTGCTACTGACGCTGCGCGCGGCATGGGTGAAGGGCGAGGGCAAGCGCTTCAGCAATGAAGCCGCCATCGCCAAGCTGACCGCCTCGGAAGCGGCGATGTGGATCACCCACCAGGCCGTGCAGATACATGGCGGCATGGGCTATTCCAAGGAAATGCCGCTGGAGCGTTACTTCCGTGATGCCAAGATCACCGAGATCTACGAAGGCACCTCGGAGATCCAGCGCCTGGTGATCGCCCGCAACGAGACCGGGCTGCGTTGATCACCAACGGCCGCGCCGCTGCAATGGCGGGGCGGCTGTAGATCCACGCCATGCGTGGATGGTGATGGCAGGTGCTGCGGGGCTGCATTGGCGCGGTCGTGGATCGCGAGCTATGCCGTTCTGGTAGGTGCCAACCTTGGTTGGCACAAATGCGGCAAGCGCCAACCAAGGTTGGCAGCTACCAAGCAACAAAAAAAAGCCCCGGATCGCTCCGGGGCTTTTTCATTTCAGCACCTCACCGCCGGATCAACGATCCGGGCGGTGGGCGGATTCCGCATCACGCTGGCGGCCGAGGAATTCCTTCGACGGTTCATCCAGCTTGTCACCCAGCATGCGGCGCACGACCACGAAGAACACCGGGATCATCAGCAGGCCGAGCAGGGTGGCGAACAGCATGCCGCCGATCACGCCGGTACCGATGGCGTGACGCGAGTTGGCGCCGGCACCGCTGGAGATCGCCATCGGGATGACGCCCATGATGAACGCGAAGGACGTCATCAGGATCGGGCGGAATCGCAGGCGCGCTGCTTCGATGGTGGCATCGCGCAGGGTCTTGCCCGCCGCACGCTGCTCCACCGCGAACTCCACGATCAGGATCGCGTTCTTCGCGGCCAGGCCGATCACCGTGATCAGGCCGATCTTGAAGAACAGATCGTTCGGCAGGCCACGCATCATCGACAGGGCGAGCGCGCCCAGCACGCCGAGCGGTACCACCAGCAGCACCGCCACCGGGATCGACCAGCTTTCATACAGCGCGGCCAGGCACAGGAACACCACCACGATGGACAGCACCAGCAGCAGCGTCGCGGCGTTGCCGGCCAGGATTTCCTGGTAGGACAGGCCGGACCAGTCGTAGCCGAAGCCCGCCGGCAGGTCGTCGTTGACGATGCCTTCCATGGTCTGCATCGCTTCACCCGAGCTGGTGCCCGGTGCCTGCGAACCGACGATGTTGATCGCCGAGTAGCCGTTGTAGCGGCTCAGCGACGGCGGTGCCGAGACCCATTCGGACTTGACCACCGTGCTCAACGGGATCATCGCGTTGGTGCCATCGGTATTGGTGGTCAGGCTGGACGGGCTGTAGAAGCTCTTCAGCGATTCCTGGCCGGTGCGGTACGGACCATCGGCCTGCATGGTCACGCGCTTGATGCGGCCTTCGTAGAAGAAGTCGTTGACGTACACCGGCGCCAGCATCAGCTGGATGGTGCTGTACACGTCCGAAACCGACATGCCCATCGACTGCGCCTGCACGCGGTCCACGTGCAGCTGCAGCTGCGGGGCGTTTTCCAGGCCGTTCGGGCGCACGCCAACCAGGTGGTCCGGTTTCTGCGCGGCCTGGCCAAGCAGGATGTTGCGGGCCTGGGTCAGCTGCTCGTAACCGGCACCACTACGGTCCTGCAGCCACATGTCGAAACCACCGAACTGGCCAAGGCCCTGCACGGTTGGCAGGTTCACCACGAAGATCTGCGCTTCCTTGATGCCGTAGAACGCGCCGTTCATGTTCTGGATGAATTCCGGAGCAGTGAACTTGCGCTCTTCCCACGGCTTCAGGCGGATGAAGCCCATGCCCACGTTCTCACCGGAACCGACGAAGCTGAAGCCGGCCACCTGCAGCATGCCTTCATAGCCATCCTGCTTTTCCAGGATGCCGCGCATCTGTGCGAACGCTTCGTTGGTCTGGCTCTTGGTCGAGCCCGGCGGCAACTGCACGATCGCCAGTGCATAGCCCTGGTCTTCTTCCGGCAGGAAGCTGCCCGGCATGCGGGTGAACAGGAAGCCGCACAGCGCGGTCAGCACCACGAACAGGATCATCCAGCGCGGTGCATGGCGCACCGCGGAGGTGATGTGGCCCACATAGGTGTGGCTGATCTTGTCGTAGTACTTGTTGAAGGTGCGGTAGATGATGTTCGGGTTGTCGTTGTGCGTCGGCTTGAGGAACGTCGCGCACAGCGCCGGGGTGAAGCCCAGTGCCAGGAACGCCGAGAACGCCATCGAGATGGCGATGGTCAGGGCGAACTGCTTGTAGATCTCACCGGCTGCACCGCCCTGCAGGGCCGAGGGGATGAATACCGCCGCCAGCACGACGGTGATGGCCACCACCGCACCGGTGATCTGGGTCATCGCCTTCTGCGTGGCCGGCTTCGGCGCCAGGCCTTCCTCGGTCATGATGCGTTCGACGTTCTCGATCACCACGATCGCGTCATCGACCACGATGCCGATCGCCAGCACCATCGCGAACAGGGTCAGCTGGTTGATCGTGAAGCCGATCATCCACATGCCCAGGAACGTGCCCAGCAGGGCCACCGGGATGACCAGTGTCGGGATCAGGGTGGCGCGGAAGTTCTGCAGGAAGATCAGCATCACCAGGAACACCAGCAACACCGCTTCGAACAGGGTCTTGACCACTTCCTGGATCGAGATCTTGACGAAGGTGGTGCTGTCGTACGGCGAGAACCAGGTGACGCCGGACGGGAAGCTGGGCTGCAGCTCGTCCATCTTGCCGCGCACGGCCTCGGCCACGTTCAGGGCGTTGGCGCCCGGCAGCAGCTGGATCGCGAAGGCGCCGGTGGGCTTGCCGTTGTACTGGGTGTCGAAGCCGTAGTTGTTGGCACCGAAGGCAACGCGGGCGATGTCCTTCAACAGCACGCGCGAGCCATCAGCGTTGGCCCGCAGGATGATGTTCTCGAACTCCTGCGGCGAGCTGAAGCGGCCTTCGGCCGACACCGTGGCAGTGAAGTGCTGGCCTTCCGGCGACGGGTCGGAGCCCAGCGCACCGGCGGCGAACTGCACGTTCTGTGCGCGTACTGCTGCCAGCACCTGGCTGGCCGACAGGCCGTAGCCCTGCATCTTTTCCGGGTTGAGCCAGATGTTCATGGCGTACTCGGAACCGAACTGCTGGGTGCTGCCGACGCCGGGGATGCGCGAGACCTGGTCGAGCACGCGCGAACCGACGATGTCGTTCAGCGCGTCACGGTTGATGGTCGGCGTATCGGACTGCAGGGCCACCACCATCAGGAAGCCGGCGTTGGCCTTGGCCACCACCACGCCCTGCTGGGTGACTTCCGAAGGCAGTCGCGGTGTGGCCAGCGAGACCTTGTTCTGCACCTGCACCTGGGCGATATCAGGATCGGTACCGGTCTCGAAGGTCAGGGTGATCGAGGCGCGGCCGTTGGACGCGGACGAGGAGCTGAAGTACAGCAGGTGATCGATACCGGTCAGCTGCTGCTCGATCACCTGGGTGACCGACTTCTCCGTGGTGTCCGCGCTCGCGCCCGGGTAGGTGGCCGAGACCGTCACCTGCGGCGGGGCGATGTTGGGGTAGGACTCCACGCCGAGGTTGAGGATCGCGATCACGCCGCTGAGCGAGATCAGGATCGCAACCACCCAGGCGAAGACTGGATGTTCGATGAAAAATTTAGGCATGACGGAAGGTCCCGTTACTGCTTGTTCGAATCGGTGGCGGCCGGTTCGGCCTTGTCGGCCTGGTCAGCCTTGGCCGGTGCCTTGGCGTCGGCCGGAGCTGCGGCAGGCGCGCCCGGAGCAGCAGCGCCGGCGGCAGGCTTGCCGTTGGCGTCCTGGCCCGGGGTCCACGGCTTGGCCGTGGCCGGCGTGCCTTCCTTGACCTTCTGTACGCCGGCGACGACCACCTTGTCTCCGGCGGTCAGGCCTTCGCTGACCAGCCAGTTGCCGTTCTGCGCGCCGTCGGTCTTGACGTTCTTGCGGACGACCTTGCCGTCGGCGCCAACCACCATCACATAGCCGCCGGTGGTGTCACGCAGCAGCGCCTGCTGCGGCACCAGGTAAGCGTTGTTGCGCTCGCCCAGGTTGGCCTGGAAGCTGACGAAGGCACCCGGCAGCAGGATCTTCTGCGGGTTCGGCAGCACCGCACGCAGCGACACCGCGCCGGTGGCCGGGTCGACCGTGGTCGAGGAGAAGTCCAGCGTGCCCGGCTCGCTGTAGGTGCTGCCGTCGGCCAGCTTGACGTTGACCGTGGCCTTGCCGTCGCCGGACAGGGCCAGCGTGCCCTTGGCCTGCTGCGCACGCAGCTGGGTCAGTTCATCCACGCTCAGCGAGAAGTTCACGTACAGCGGGTCGAGCTGGTCCACGGTGGTCAGCAGGGTCACATCCCCCTGGCCGACCAGCGCGCCTTCGGTGACCTGCTGCTTGTTGGCCACGCCGCTGATCGGGGCGGTGACGTTGGTGTAGCCCAGGCTGATGCGGCTGCTGGTCACCGAGGCTTCGGCCTGCTTGACCGAGGCCAGCGCGGTGCGCTCGGCCGACTCGGCGTTGTCCAGGTCGGCCTTGGACACGAACTTCTGCGGTGCCAGCGAGCGGGCGCGGTCAGCGGCGACCTTGGCGTTGGCGTAGGTCGCGCGTGCCGAAGCCAGCTGGGCTTCGGAGGCGCTGAGCGAGGCGCGCAGCGGTGCCGGATCGATCAGGAACAGGGTCTGGCCCTGCTTGACCTCGCTGCCTTCCTGATAGACGCGCTTGAGCAGCACGCCGGGTACGCGGGCGCGCACATCGGCGCTGCGGAACGGCGACAGGCGACCGACCAGCTCGCGCTGCAGCGGCAGGGTCTGCGGCTTGGCGTCGATCACGCCCACCTCCGGCGGTGGGGGCGTCGGCTGTTCCGGCTTCTTGCAGGCAGCTACGGCGACAGCAACGGCGCACGTCAAGGCAAGGGTGCGGAGTGGGGCGGTCATCAGGAGGAACTCCGGGGTTGGTTTGAAGACGGGGCCGGCGAGGGCTGCGGCGCGAATGCGCGCAGGAAGCCATCGACGGAGAACTCTGCCCAGCGCCGACGCAACGCTGCGTCATCACGATGGGGGGTATGGAAGCGCTGTTTGTCGAAATCCTGACCGGCGATCATGCTCAGCAGCAGTTCGGCCATGAAGTGCGGGTCGTCATGCCGCAGCAGACCGCGACTGCAAACGGTTTCAATCCATTCAGCAAGATGAAGCGTCAGCGCGCCGGCGCCATGCCGGTACAGCGTACGCGCCTCTTCGGGAAACTGTGCTGCATCGGCGGCGATCAGGCGGCAGGCCTGGCCGACGTGGGGCTGGTTGAAGTGCTCCAGGAAGTCGGTGGCGAACTGCAGCAGGCTGCCACGCAGGTCGTCACTGCGGAGTGCACGCAGCATGGCGCCGGTCGCGTGACCGACGTGGCGCTGCATCACCCGCCGCAGCAGGGCCTGCTTGTTGCCGTAGCGCGAGTACAGGGTCTGCTTCGAGCAGCCAGCATGCTGGGCCACCGCATCCATGCTCATCTGCATGCCCTGTTGGGCAAGCAGTTCGCGCACGGCATCGAACACGCGCTCATCACGCGCGTCGAGGGCGACAGGAAGGTAGGCCGGATTCACGCGGTGGACTATACCGTCCAGTTCAGGATTGTGGAATCGCCGATGTCGCCGCGTGTGTCTTCCGGTAACACGTTTTGCCGATCCTGTCGGCAACGCTGTGCGAACGCGATGCCCATACCGGTGCGAACTGAATAGGGCGTCTAAACCGCAGCAAACCCGAATCTGGTTATTCCGTCCTGCAGCAAGGCCTTTTCGTGCGGTAGGGCTACAATTTCATTTTCCCAACTGAGCAAGCGCGCCGCTCTGCCATGAAACCGCAAAAAACCGCAGCCAAGACCGTGAAAAACAAAAGCAAACCAGTTGAGTCGGAGGTCGCAGTGACCGCTGGTTTCTCCCTGGAGCCGGTGTACACGGCCTTGCGCAAGCGTTACCCCGCGGCCGCTCAGGCCGAGGCAGTGGCATTTGCCTCCAGCTTCTACAAGCGCATGGAGGCCGACGAGTTCCCCCATCACAGCGCTGAGGAATGGGCCGCGCTTGCCGCCGAAACGCTGGAATTCGCCCGCGCCCGCAAGTCCGGCAAGGCCAACGTCCGCGTCTTCAACCCGACGGTGAAGGCCAATGGTTGGGAATCGCCGCACACCGTGCTGCAGATCATCAACGACGACATGCCGTTCCTGGTCGACACCGTGACCATGTCGCTGGCCGAGCATGGCGTTGGCGTGCATGTGCTGGGCCACCCGGTGCTGCATTTCACCCGTGACAAGGCCGGCAAGCTGACCAAGGTCGGCGAGGGCCAGCTGGAATCGGTGATGCTGCTGGAGATCGACCGCCAGCCGGCCGAAGCCATGGCAGACATCGAGCAGGCCATCAACAAGGCGCTTGATGAAGTACGCGCCATCGTGCGCGACTGGCAGCCGATGCAGGACAAGGCGCTGGCACTGGCCGACGACCTCGGCAGCCGCCAGCTGCCGGTCGACGCTGCCTCTCGCAAGGAAGCACAGGAATTCCTGCGCTGGGCCGCCGACAACCACTTCACCTTCTTCGGCTACCGCGAATACCGCGTCGAGAAGCAGGGCAAGGAAGAGGTGCTGGCGCCGCTGAACGACACCGGCCTGGGCCTGATGCGCGGCAAAGACAAGTCGGCCGCGCGTCCGGTCAAGACTCTGGCTGCCCAAGGCCTGAACACCACGTCCGGGCTGAAGGACGCGCTGATCCTGACCAAGACCAATGCCCGTTCGCGCGTGCACCGCGCTGGCTACATGGACTACATCGGCGTGCTGGAATTCGACGCCAAGGGCAAGATCATCGGCGAACAGCGCTTCCTCGGCCTGTTCACCTCCAGCGCGTACAACCGCCGCCCGTGGGAAATCCCGCTGGTGCGTCAGCGCTACGAACACGTGATGAAGCAGTCCGGCCTGGCTGGCTCCAGCCATAGCGGCAAGGCCCTGCGCCACATCTTGGAAACCCTGCCGCGCGAAGAACTGTTCCAGTCCAGCGAGGACGAACTGTTCCGCACCGCGATGGGCGTACTGGGCCTGCAGGAGCGTGTGCGCAGCCGCCTGTTCCTGCGTCGCGACAAGTACAGCCGTTTCATTTCCGCTCTGGTCTACCTGCCGCGCGAGCGTTTCAACACCGACGTGCGCCTGCGCATCGAAGCGATGCTCAAGGAAGCACTGCACGGCGAGTACGTGGACAGCTCGGTGGTGCTGGGTGAATCGCCGTTGGCCCAGGTGCACCTGATCGTGCGTCCGAAGCCGGGCGAAATGCTCGACGTCGATACCGCCGAACTGGAGCAGAAGCTGGCCCAGGTGCTGCGCAACTGGCAGGACGACCTGCGCGAAGCGCTGGTCACCCGCCACGGCGAAGCTGAAGGCCTGCGCATCGCTGCGCGTATCGGCAAGGCGCTGCCGGCTGGTTACATCGAAGACAACAGCACCGCCGTTGCCGCCAACGATGTCAGCCAGCTCGATGCGCTGACCGGCCCGGACGACCTGCGTTTGAGCCTGCAGGCCGTGCCGCGCGAATCCGGCGATGGCCTGCGCCTGAAACTGTATCGCCAGCTGGATGACATCCCGCTGTCGGACGCGCTGCCGATGATGGAAAACATGGGCCTGCGCGTGATCGCCGAGCGTCCGTACCGCCTGTCGGTGGACAACGCACCGGTGTACGTGCAGGACTTCGAAGTCGAGTCGACCGCCGGTGCGATCGACGCGGCCAGCGTCGATGAAGCCTTCGGTGAGACCTTTGCCCGCGTCTGGCACGGCGATGCCGAGAACGATGCCTTCAACCGCCTGGTGCTCGCTGCCGGCCTGCACTGGCGCCAGGTCGCCATGCTGCGTGGCTACTGCAAGTACCTGCTGCAGACCGGCGTGCCGTTCTCGCAGGCCTACGTCGAAGGTACCTTCACCCGCTACCCGCTGCTGGCACGCCTGCTGGTCGAACTGTTCGAAGCCCGCTTCGATCCGGCCACCGGTCATGAAAGCAAGGAAGACATCGCCACTGGCCAGGCGCAGCTGAAGGCCCACCTCGATGTGCTGGCTGCCGGCGACGAGGCCACCCTGAAGGTGCTCAAGACCGTGGTCGACGCCCGCAAGGGTGACCGCGATGCGCAGATGCAGGCCGCGCGCGAAGCGCTGCTGAAGCTGATGGACCGCGTGTCGAGCCTGGACGAGGACCGCATCCTGCGTTCCTTCATGGGCGTGATCGATGCGACCCTGCGCACCAGCTACTACCAGACCGATGCCAACGGCCAGCATGGCCATGTCATCAGCTTCAAGTTCGATTCGGCCCTGGTGCCGGACCTGCCCAAGCCGCGTCCGTACCGCGAAATCTTCGTGTACGGCCCGCGCGTGGAAGGTACCCATCTGCGCTTCGGTGCCGTCGCCCGTGGCGGCCTGCGCTGGTCGGATCGTCGCGAAGACTTCCGTACCGAAGTGCTGGGCCTGGTCAAGGCGCAGATGGTCAAGAACACCGTCATCGTGCCGGTCGGCGCGAAGGGCGGCTTCTTCGCCAAGATGCCGCCGGTGAATGGCGATCGCGATGCGATCTTCGCCAACGGCGTGGCCTGCTACAAGCTGTTCATCCAGGGCCTGCTGGACATCACCGACAACATCGTCAACAACAAGATCGTGCCGCCGGTGGATGTCGTGCGCCATGACATGGACGATCCGTACCTGGTGGTGGCCGCCGACAAGGGCACCGCGACCTTCTCCGACATCGCCAACGGCCTGGCCATCGCGCATGGCTTCTGGATGGGCGATGCGTTCGCCTCCGGCGGTTCGGTCGGTTACGACCACAAGGGCATGGGCATCACCGCGCGCGGCGCATGGGAGTCGGTCAAACGCCACTTCCGTGCACTGGGCCGTGACAGCCAGACCCAGGACTTCACCGCGGTCGGCGTCGGCGACATGTCCGGCGACGTGTTCGGCAACGGCATGCTGCTGTCGCGCCACATCCGCCTGCTGGCGGCGTTCGATCACCGCCACATCTTCCTGGACCCGAACCCGGATGCAGCGACCACGTTCGTCGAACGTGAGCGTCTGTTCACCGTGCCGCGTTCGAGCTGGGCGGACTACGACGCCAAGCTGATCAGCAAGGGCGGCGGCGTGTATCCGCGCAGCCTGAAGTCGATCGAGATCACCCCGCAGGTGCGTGAGGTGCTGGGCCTGGACGAGAGCGTCAAGGCGCTGTCGCCGAATGACCTGATGAGCGCGATCCTGAAGGCACCGGTCGACCTGTTGTGGAACGGCGGCATCGGTACCTACGTCAAGGCCGCCAGCGAGCAGCACAGCGATGTCGGCGACCGCGCCAACAACGCCCTGCGCGTGAACGGTGGCGAGCTGCGCTGCAAGGTGGTGGGCGAAGGCGGCAACCTGGGCATGACCCAGCTGGGCCGCATCGAAGCCGCCCAGGCCGGCGTGCTGCTCAACACCGACTTCATCGACAACTCGGCCGGTGTGGATACCTCCGACCATGAAGTCAACATCAAGATCCTGCTCAACGATGTGGTGCGGGCCAAGAAGCTGACCGTCGAACAGCGCAACAAGCTGCTGGCGTCGATGACCGACGAAGTCGCTGCGCTGGTGCTCAACGACAACTACCGCCAGAACCAGGCCCTGAGCCTGATGGAGCGGATGGCGGTCAAGCGCCTGGGTTCCAAGCAGCACTTCATCCGTACCCTGGAACAGCAGGGCCTGCTGGATCGCCAGATCGAGTTCCTGCCGTCCGATGCGGAGCTGTCCCAGCGTAAGGCGCGTGGCCAGGGTCTGACCCGTCCGGAACTGTCGGTGCTGCTGTCCTATTCCAAGCTGGTGGCGTTTGCCCAGCTGCTGGATTCGGACATCCCGGAAGATCCGTACCTGTCCAAGGAACTGCAGCGCTATTTCCCGACCCCGCTGCAGAAGAAGTATGCCGACGCGATGGAGCGTCACCGCCTGAAGCGCGAAATCATCGCCACGGCCGTGACCAACCAGACCATCAACCGCATGGGCGCCACCTTCCTGATGCGCATGCAGGAAGACACCGGCCGTTCCATTGCCGAGGTCGCCAAGGCCTACACCATCAGCCGCGAAACGCTGGATGCCCGCGCGCTGTGGGCGCAGATCGACGCCCTCGACGGCACTCTGCCGGAGTCGGTGCAGATCGATGCGCTGGAAGTGATCTGGAAGCTGCAGCGTTCGTTCGTGCGCTGGCTGCTGTCGCGCCCGGGCCCGATGCCGGGCATCACCGAGGCGGTCAACCGCTACCAGGGTCCGTTCAACGACATCCGTGTTGCTTCGGGTGTGCTGCCGGATTCGCAGCGTCCGACCTACGAGGCCCTGGTGGCCGAGTGGAAGGAAAAGGGCCTGCCGTCGGCACTGGCACAGCAGCTGGCCGAACTGCACTTCCTGGAGCCGGCGTTCGACATCATCGAACTGGCCCGTACCCGCAAGCTGAAGCCGGTGGATGTCTCCAAGATCCACTTCCGCCTGGGCGACGCCCTGCAGCTGCCGTGGCTGTTCGAGCAGGTCGACGCGCTGGAGGTCAATGGCCGTTGGCACGCGGTGGCACGTGGCGTGCTGCGCGACGAACTGGCCGCACACCACCGCAGCCTGGCTGGCCAGGTGCTGGCCACCAAGGGCAGCACCGCTGAAGCCAAGGTGGCCGCGTGGATCGGCCGTGACGACAGCAGCCTGCGTTTCACTCTGGCGATGCTGGCTGAGCTGGCCGAGCAGAAGACCCTGGACTACCCGACCGTTTCGGTCGCGGTGCAGCGCCTCGGTCAGTTGGCTGCCCACGGCGCGTAAGTGAAGTAGTGCCAGGCCATGCCTGGCATGCGTGAACCGGAACGGCCCCGCGAAAGCGGGGCCGTTCTGCATTGCACGGTAGTGCCGGCCGCTGGCCGGCAACCGCATGAACTGCAACCGGGTGCAGCTGCCGGCCAGCGGCCGGCACGACCGGGTATGCTCTTGCTGGCACACCCACCCGGATCCACCGATGAGCGACACCCTTCGCATCGCTTTCCTGGCCAGTACCACCGAGCCGGCGCAGATGGCCCGCGCAGCGATGGTCTCGCGCTATGGCGACCACGCGCCGGACCAGGCTGACGTGCTGTGTCCGCTCGGCGGCGATGGCTTCATGCTGCAGACCCTGCATCGTCACGGACACCTGGGCAAACCGGTATTCGGGATGAAGCTGGGCACGGTGGGTTTCCTGATGAACCAGTACCGTGGCGACGACGACGTGCATGTGCGCATCGCCCGCGCCGAGCCGGCCCACCTTCGGCCGCTGGAAATGGTGGCGCTGACCGAATCGGGCACCACCACCGGGTCGCTGGCCTACAACGACGTCTCGCTGCTGCGCCAGACCCGGCAGGCGGCGCATATCGGCATCGACCTCAATGGCCAGGAGCGGGTGGGCGAGCTGATCGGCGATGGTGTGCTGGTGGCCACCCCGGCCGGAAGTACCGCGTACAACTACTCCGCGCATGGACCGGTGCTGCCGCTGGGCTCGCACACCATCGCCCTGACGCCGCTGGCCCCGTATCGCCCGCGGCGCTGGCGCGGCGCCATCCTCAAGGCTGACACCGAAGTGCGCTTCCGCGTGCTCGATCCCTACAAGCGTCCGGTCAGCGTCACCGCCGATTCGCACGAGACCCGCGATGTGGTCGAAGTGACGATCCGTGAGTCGCGCGAGCACCGGGTGACCCTGCTGTTCGACCCGGAGCACAACCTGGAAGACCGGATCCTGAGCGAACAGTTCGTTTTTTGACGACAATAGGCGGCCGGCACTGCCGACCGCTTGAAGGACCCCACCGATGGGCGACAACTCCCCCCGTTTGCTGACCGTCGCGGTGACCTCGCGTGCGCTGTTCGACCTGGAAGAAAGCCATGCGCTGTTCGAGAGCGATGGCGTGGCCGCCTATGCCGAGTACCAGCGCCAGCACGAGGACGACATCCTCGGGCCGGGCGTGGCCTTCCCGGTGGTGCGCAAGCTGCTGGCGCTGAACCAGGGCGCCAGCCCCGAGAACCCGCGCGTGGAAGTGATCCTGCTGTCGCGCAACTCGGCCGATACCGGCCTGCGCATCTTCAACTCCATCCAGCACTACGGACTGGGCATCATCCGCGCGACCTTCACCGCCGGTGAGCCGACCTGGCCGTACGTGAAGCCGTTCGGTACCGACCTGTTCCTGTCGGCCAACCCGGAATCGGTGCGCAGCGCGCTGCGCCATGGCATCGCTGCGGCGACCATCCTGCCCAAGCCTCCGGGCGAGACCGCTGCCGCTGCCGCAGACCAGATCGACATCACACGTCCAGCCGGGCAGCTGCGCATTGCCTTCGACGGTGATGCGGTGATCTTCGGCGATGAGAGCGAGCGCATCTCGCGCGAGCAGGGCGTGGAAGCCTTCGGCCGGCACGAGCGCGAGCGGGCCCGCGAGCCGCTCAGCGGCGGGCCGTTCCGCGGTTTCCTCTCTGCGCTGCACACGTTGCAGGAAGTGTTCCCGGCCGGCGACAGCGCGCCCATCCGCACGGCGCTGGTGACCGCGCGTTCGGCACCGGCGCATGAGCGGGTGATCCGAACCCTGCGCGAATGGGGCGTGCGCCTGGACGAGGCCCTGTTCCTCGGTGGGCGACACAAGGGCCCGTTCCTGCAGGCGTTCGGTGCCGATATCTTCTTTGATGATTCGCAGCACAACATCGACAGTGCACGTGAACACGTGGCCGCCGGCCATGTGCCGCATGGGGTCGCCAACGAGGGGTAGGGCTTGCCCTGGTTGCCAACCTTGGTTGGCGCTCCTTCGTATCAACGCCCACCAAGGTGGGCAGCTACCAGAGCGCCATGCTCCGGTAGTTGCCAACCTTGGTTGGCATCGCCGTTGATCACGCCACGGGTCCGGTTACGGCGTGGCTGACATCCCCAGCTGCAGGTCCACCACCTTCCAGCGCAGGCCCTGCGGTTCCAGCACCACCTTCAACGGTGGTTGACCAGGGCCGCGATCGACGTCGACCACGAAACGGTCCAGGGCTTCGAAGTGGTGTTCGGCGTTCTTCAGCGGTCGTGCCGGTTCGGTCGTGCCGAAGGCATCGCCACCCTGCAGTTCATTGCGGCCGCGCTTCCACAGCACGTGGCCCTGCAGCATCGCGCCGATGCCGGTAGGGGTGACCATCGTTTCCACCGCGGCACCGCCCAATTGGTCACTCAACCCGTACAGCAGCGCGCCGAAGGGGCTGGCAGCTACCTCGGGGCCGGCCTGGCGCACCAGGTAATCATTGAGCTGGGCACGCAGACTGGTGCGCACGCGTGGGAAATCCACGTAGCGCTCCAGGCGCGCGGTGTCCCGCTGTTCGATGGCCTTGGACAGGCCATGCACGGTCAGGTACGGGCCGCCGAACCACCAGCCCGCCACCACGACGATCAGCAGAACGAGGATGCCAATGAGCTTCTTCATGGTGCACAGCCTGCCGCAAGTGAGGGTGCCGGTGGTGAACGACGGGTGATGCCGGTGACGGCGCCGGTGCCGGTCAGAACTCCAGATCCAGCGCGGCGCAGAGGTAGTCGACGAACGGGCCCAACCCTGCCAGATCCTTGCCAAGCGTGGACAGCAGGCGCGGGCCCGTCATGGTGTCATCGTCCAGCGAACGCCACATCACCCAGTTGCGATGCTTGAGGTCATCGATGAACTCGAAGTCGGCGGGGAAGCCGCGCGGTGGACGCACCAGCTTCTCGGTTTCCTCGAAGTCGAAACGCTTGCGCAGCGCCGGTGCATGCGCGGCTGCCTTCCAGCTACCGGGGTTGTCGAGGATGAAGTGGCGGACGCGGCGCTGGGTTTCCGGTTCGGGATGCCACAGCCCGGCGCCGACGAAGCTCTCGCCCGGTTGCAGGTGCACGTAGAACGAGGGCGCGGCCACTTCGCGGCGGCGCTCATGGAACAGGCGCGCGCCCTGCCAGATTTTGTACGGCGACTTGTCATGGGAGAAGCGCGCATCGCGGTGGATGCGGAACAACGAGCCGCCCACGCCACGGGTGTCTGCGCGGAAGTGTCCGCTCACCTCTGTCAGCGCCGGCTGCAGGTCGCCCAGCAGGCGCAGGAACGGCTGCCGCACGTGGTCTTCGTACTGCTGGCGATGGTCGTTGAACCAGGCCTTGTCGTTGTGCAGCGCCAGGCTGCGCAGGAACTTGAAACTGGCATCGGAGAAATAGGTGCTCACAGGTCCTCCTGCAGGTGCTGGCCCCAGTCACGCAGCGATTGCAGCAGCGTGGCGCGGCGAACATCGTCGGGTGCTTCGGCCGCCAGCGCATCCAGCTGCTGCTGGTACTGGGCCAGGTTGAGTTCGCCCAGGCCTTCCTCGCCGGACAGGCGCTGGCGGCGATAGGCATTCCAGCGCTCGCGTTCTTCCGGTGCGAGGCTGCCGGGATGATTGCGGGCGCGGTAGCGGAACAACAGCTCGGGCAGCCGCGGGTCGCGGAAGCGGCCTTCCAGTGCAGCCAACTGTTCCGGTGGCGTGGTCCGTGCCAGTGCCAGCAGCGGCTTGTCGCCGGCACCGAGGAAGCCGTCGTACAGCGAAGCGTCCACGTCGGACACGCTCGCCGCGCGCGGCTGGTTGTAGACCTGGCGCGCCTTCTCGGCCAGCTGCGGTGCGAACGCGCGCAGTCGTTCGGCCTTGGCTTCGATCGCTGCCACGTCCAGCCCGAGTCGTGCGTGGTCATCGGCGCGCAGGTGGTTCCAGGCCACCAGCGCTGGCACCTTGTTCAGGTGCACTTCCTTCAACGGCACACGGGCGACGCCTTCGGGCAACTCGCTGGCACGCAGGTACAGGCGCTGGGCGATCACCTCGGCGGGCAGTTCCAGCAGGTCATCGATGTCACCGTCGAGGTCGAACACGATCACCCGGTTGTTGATGGTCGGATGTACCGCCAGCGGCAACACCGGCGCCGCGCACAGGCGGCTGGCCGGGTAACGCATCGAGATATGCAGCACCGGCTTCAATGCGGTGATGTCGAGCAGGTTGCCGACGAAACGCTTGTCGCGCAGCTTCAATGCGTAGTCCCACAGGCGCGGCTGCGACTGCTTGAACAGGCGCGCCATGCCGATCGTCGCGCGCACGTCCGACAGTGCTTCGTGGGCATCGCCCTCGCGCACGCCATTGGCCTCAGCCAGGTGTTCGAGCTTGAACGACGTGGCGCCGTCCTCGCGCTTGGGCCAGTGGATGCCCTCTGGTCGGATGGCATGCATCAGCCGCAGCATGTCCAGCAGGTCCCAACGCGAATTGCCGTTGCGCCACTCGCGCTCGTACGGGTCGTGGAAGTTGCGGAACAGACCGTAGCGGATGAACTCGTCGTCGAAGCGCAGGGTGTTGTAGCCCAGCGCGCAGGTGCCGGGACGCGACAGCTGCTCGTTGATGCGATCGAATGCTTCGGCTTCGCTGATGCCTTCGGCCAGCGCCTGCTGCGGGGTGATACCGGTGACCATCGTTGCCATCGGCGAGGGCAGCAGATCGTCGGCCGGGCGCACGAAGAAGCTGACCGGCATGTCGATTTCATTGAGATCGCTGTCGGTACGGATCGCCGCGTACTGGGCGATGCGGGTACGACGCGGATCCTGGCCGAAGGTTTCCAGGTCATAGAACAGGAAGCTGTCGGCCATCAGTGCGCGCCCTCCAGCACCGGCAGCCGCGCATGGATCTGCGCCTCCAGTGCGTTCCAGTCGATGTTGTCCAGGGAGTCGTGGCCCGCGGTGGCGGCGATCAGCATCTCGCGCTGGATGTCGGTGCGGCGCAGTGCCTCGGCATAGGGCGTGTGCAGGAACGTCACCATCGTGTAGTGCGGGACGAAACGCGTGGGCCAGCGCCGCTGCAGTTCCTGTTCCAGCTCACGCTGCAGCAGGAAGGCCGGATCGGCCACCCGGTCGCGCATTTCCAGATAGTTCTCCAGCGCCATCTGCTGGATCGCACGCGCGTTCGGTTTGCGCTCGGCTTCGAACGCGGCGAAGGCGCTCTGCAGGTCGTCCGCCTCCATCAGATGGCGGGCCAGTGCCACGCAGTCTTCGAACGCACAGTTCATGCCCTGGCCGTGGAACGGCACCATCGCATGCGCGGCATCGCCGATCAGCACGGCGCGGTCCTGTTGATGCCAACGCTCCAGGGTGAGCGTACCGAGCAGGCCCGGCGGATGCTGCTCCCAGTCCGTACGCAGGTTGGGAATCAGCGGCAGGGTATCGGCGAACTCACGCGCGAACAGTGCTTCAGCCTGGATGCCGGTGTTGACAGTAGCGAAGCTCGGATCGCCCTGGTTGGGCAGGAACAGGGTGACGGTGAACGTGCCTTCGTGGTTGGGCAGGGCGATGCACATGTAGTGGCCGCGTGGCCAGATGTGCAGCGCATTGCGCTCGATACGGAAGCCGCCATCGTCGGTCGGCGGGATCTCCAGTTCCTTGTAGGAATGGTCGAGGAAGGCAATGTCCTCGCCCAGCGGTTCGCGCCGGTTCATCGCCGCACGCAGCGCCGAGCCTGCGCCATCGGCACCCACCAGCGTATCGAAGCGGATATCGTGCGGACTGTCGTCACGATCATCGATGAAGCGCGCGTAGCCGGCATCGAAATCGACCGTATGCAGGCGGCGGTGGAAATGCACGGTGGCACCGGCCTGCTCGGCCAGTTCCAGCAATGTGGTATTGAGGTCGCTGCGATGGATCGACCAGATCACTTCGCTGTCGTCGCGACCATAGCGCTGCAGCTGTGGCTCGCCCTCGCGTGGATGCACCATGCGTCCGCGCATCATCACCGCGCGCGCCATCACTTCGTCTTCCACGCCGGCCTGGCGCAACGCGTTGCGTCCGCGCTCGGCCAGGGCCAGGTTGATCGAGCGGCCGCTTTCATAATCGGCGATGCGCGGATCGCCACGGCGTTCGTACAGGGTGATACGCCAGCCCTGCCGTGACAGCAGGATGGCCAGCAGGGATCCGGCCAGGCCGGCGCCGACAATGCTCAGCGAGCGGGATGCATGTGCGATCAACGAACTGTCCAGCAGTAGGGGGAGGGCGGCTTACAGGCCGGCCCAGGCTTCCACTTCTTCGACGAAGTGGTGCACGTCCAGGTAACGGTTGTAGAGCGGGGTGGGCGAGATGCGGATGACGTCCGGTTCGCGCCAGTCACCCAGCACGCCGATGGCGCGTAGATGTTCGAACAGGGCGCGTCCGCGCTCGCGGCCGCCGATCACCCGCAGCGACAGCTGGCAGCCGCGCCGCTCCGGCTCGGCCGGGGTGACGATCTCCAGTACCTGCGGCAGGCGCGCGCGCACCAGTGCGTCGAGCATGCCGGTCAGTGCCAGCGACTTGCTGCGCAGCGATTCCATGCCGGCACGTTCGAACAGGTCCAGCGACGCACGCAGCGGCGCCAGGCCGAGGATCGGCGGATTGCTCAGCTGCCAGCCCTCGGCGCCAACCGCGGGCTGGAACTGCGGGGCCATCTGGAAGCGGGTGGCTTCTTCATGGCCCCACCAGCCGGCAAAGCGCGGCAACGTGGTGTCGCGATGATGGCGTTCGTGCACGAAGGCGCCGGCCACGGCGCCCGGGCCGCTGTTGAGGTATTTGTAGTGGCACCACACGGCGAAGTCCGGGGCGACGTCATGCAGGTGCAGCGGCAGGTTGCCGACCGAGTGCGCCAGGTCGAAGCCGATGCGCGCGCCCTGCAGGCGTGCCGCGCGGGTGATCGCATCCAGGTCGAAGGCCTGGCCGCTGCGGTACTGCACGCCAGGCCACAGCACCAGCGCCAGGCGCGGACCGTGCGCGGCGATCGCGCGTTCGATCGCGGCCATCGAGATCGTGCCGTTGGCTTCATCCGGCTGTACTTCCACCAGGCAGTCGGCCGGGTCGAAGCCATGGAAGCGGATCTGCGCTTCCACCGCATGGCGGTCGGTGGGAAATGCGCCGGCTTCCATCAGGATCACCGGGCGTTCGGCCGTGGGCCGGTAGAAGCTGACCATCATCAGGTGCAGGTTCACGCTCAGCGTGTTCATCGCCACCACTTCGCTGGGCAGTGCGCCGACCACGCGTGCCAGCTGCGCGCTGACCAGACGGTGGTACGACAGCCATTGGGTCGGCCCGGTGAAGTGACCTTCCACCGCCAGCTCGCCCCACTGCTTCATCACTTCCTGCACCGCCGCCTGCGCGCCGCGCGGTTGCAGGCCCAGCGAGTTGCCGACGAAGTAGGTCTGCTCACCACCACCGTGGCGCGGAATCAGGAATTCCTGCCGCAGCGGCCGCAGCGGATCGGCGGCATCAAGGGCAATGGCGTGGGTGCGGCTGAGCAGGTCGGACATGGTCGGGCAACAGGCTGCAACGGGGCTGCCAGTGTAGCGCCTGGGGCATGACCCGGTGCCTGCCAACCCAGCACCAGCGCCGCATGACCTGGTAGTCGCCAACCTTGGTTGGCGCACGCGCGACCAAGCGCCAACCAAGGTGGGTATCTGCCAGCGCGGGAGCGCCCAAGCGCCCACCAAGGTGGGCATCTACCAGCGCGGGAGCGACCGAGTGCCCACCAAGGTGGGCATCTACCAGTGCGGTGGCGCTGTCAGGCCGTCGCCGGTGCCGGCAACGGATCCACGTGGCCACACTCGCTGCAGGTGCGCAGTTCCAGGCTGGCCTGGTAGCGCGCGAACACCTTCGGCAGGTCGGTCTCGATGTTCTGCAGCGTGAAGTACTCTTCGTACAGCTTGTGGTTGCAGCGCTCGCAATGCCAGATCACGCCATCGCGCTCATGCGGCAGGCGCTTGCGTTCCACCACGAGGCCGACGCCGCCGGGTGGGCGCCGCGGTGAGTGCGGCACCTTGCCCGGCAGCAGGAAGATCTCGCCGGCGCGGATCGGGATATCGCGCACCGCGCCATCCTCCTGCACCTTCAGCACCATCTCGCCTTCCAGCTGGTAAAACCACTCCGGGCCTTCGTCGTAGTGGAAATCGGTGCGGCTGTTCGGCCCGCCGACCACCATCACGATGAAATCGCCGTTGTCGATCATCTTGTTGCCGACCGGCGGCTTCAACAGATGCCGGTTTTCCTCGATCCAGCCCAGCAGGTTGATGGGGGAGGCAAGCATGGGAGTGTCCGTGGGAGGGAGGGTCAGTCGCGGCGGCCGCGGCGCGGAACGTAGGACAGGGCCTTCTCATATGCAGGCTGCAGGTCTTCCGGTGCGCCCACGTCGATGCCCATTTCGCGCACGCGGCCATCCTTCAGGCTGTACACCCAGCCGTGCACCATCAGCTTCTGGCCGCGGGCCCAGGCGTCCTGCACGATCGTCGAGCGGCAGGCGTTGACCACCTGCTCGATCACGTTCAGTTCGCACAGGCGTGCATGCTTCAGCTCCGGCTCTTCGATCGCATCCATGATCGCCGAGTGCTTCTGTGCCACGTCACCCACATGGCGCAGCCAGTTGTCGGCCAGGCCCACCCGCGTGTTGTTCAAGCTGGCGTGCACGCCGCCGCAGCCGTAGTGACCGACGATCAGGATGTGCTTCACCTTCAGCTGGTCCACGGCGTACTGGATCACGCTGAGGCAGTTCAGGTCGGTGTGCACCACCACGTTGGCCACGTTGCGATGCACGAACACCTCACCCGGGGCCATGCCGATGATCTGGTTGGCCGGCACGCGCGAGTCGGAGCAGCCAATCCACAGGTATTCCGGGTGCTGCTGCTTGGCCAGCTGATGGAAGAAGTCGGGATCTTCCTTCTCGATCCGGTCTGCCCATTCGCGGTTGTTCTGCAGCAGCTTGTGGATGTCTTTCATGTTCGGGGTCCCTGACGTCGGGTGGGGGCAAGGCGCGGCCGTTCTGGTCGCGTCGTCGCGGGAAACAGGGCGCTCAGCTGCCTGCGGCGGCTTCGTCGCGATACCGGCGCATCCACTGCGCCAGTTCGGTGGAATGAGGGTTGTCCAGGCGTTCCAGTTCGGCCATCACTGCCTGCTGGTTGGCCTCGGGGTGGTTCTGGCTCAGCTTCAACGTCAGCTGCACCTGTTCGACGGTGAAGCGGAAGCCGACGATGCCGCGCAGCTGGCGGCGGTGGTCGTCACGCTCGGGTTCGAACCGCCAGTCCTGGCCGACGCTGGCTTCGAAGCGGTCGCCCGTATCGCTGACCAGCTGTGCCAGGGCATCGGTATCGTCGAACGTCTGCAGCTGGCCGCGCAGCTCGGCAGCGGCGTAGTTCCAGGTAGGCACCCGCGCGGCAGGCTCCTTGTCCGGGTACCAGCTGGCCGATATATAGCCATGCGGCCCGTCCACCAGCACCTTGGCCGCACCGTTGTGGCGTGCCTGCGGGTTGGCACGGGCCCAGTGGCCGCGCAGTTCGATGTGGTCGCCGTCGCGCTGGTACAGCACCGGCAACCGGGTCAGTTCCGGCAAGCCATCGCCACCGGCGGTGAGCACGGTGACGAATGGATCACGCGCCAACAGGCGATCCAGCCACTGCAGGTCGGTCTGTGCGAAAGCGCGTGGGGTGAACATCGACTGGCCTCAGGCGCGACTGCCGAGTGACTGCACCATGCGCCCGCGCAGGCCTTCGTCGCTGCCCGCCTGCGGTGGCTGCACTTCATGCAGCGAGAAGCCGCGCACCAGCGCATCTTCTTCGTCCAGGCCTTCGTACTCGACGAACTCGGCGTCGAACAGCTGCGAGCGGGCGGTGTCCTCGCTGTCGTAGCTCAGCGTATTGCCATCGCTGTCGAGCACTTCGGCGGTGCCGGCCTCGCGGATGCGCAGGCGTGCCCAGATCAGGGTGTTGCCGAGGCTGGCCAGCCACCAGCTGTCGCGGACGTGGGAAAGGTCGTTCATGTGTGTCTTACCAGAGCGAGGCCAGCCAGAGCAGGGCAGCCATGCCCAGTCCAGCCAGCAGGGTCAGCAGCGATACCCAGGCGGGCGTCGCCAGCCCGGACAGCGACCGGTCCGGCTGGGTGCGGTATTCGCGCCGCAACAGCCAGCCCAGCGCATCGGGCTTGAGGAAGGCGCCACTGCCGAAGCGCTGCGCCAGCGCCGGATGGCGATCGCGCACATGCACCAGGGTCAGCGGCCAGAAAATCACGAAGGCACTGAACCCGGCCACTGCAACGCCGACGAAACACAGGGCGAAGAACAGGGTCATGGGGGCAGTACCTCCGTGGTCGTGCGTGTGGGCTTAGAAGTCCGCGCTGCCCGGGGCGCGCGGGTAGGGGATCGCATCGCGGATGTTGGACAGGCCGCAGACGTAGACCACCAGACGCTCGAAGCCCAGGCCGAAGCCGGCATGCGGTACCGAGCCGTAGCGGCGGAAATCGCGGTACCAGCTGTAATGCTCGCGATCCAGGCCGAACTGCGCCATGCGTGCATCCAGCACATCCAGACGCTCTTCGCGCTGGCTGCCGCCGATGATCTCGCCGATGCCGGGGGCCAGCACGTCCATCGCCGCGACGGTCTTGCCGTCATCGTTCAGGCGCATGTAGAAGGCCTTGATGTGCTCGGGGTAGTTGGTCACCACCACCGGGCGCCCGACGTGTTCCTCGGTCAGCCAGCGCTCGTGCTCGGTCTGCAGGTCCAGGCCCCATTCGACCGGGAAGTCGAACTTCTTTCCGGACTTCTGCAGCAGGGCGACCGCATCGGTGTAGTCGATGCGCTCGAACGGTGCGTTGATGAAGTCTTCCAGCTTGGTGATCGCGTTCTTGTCCACGCGCTCGGCGATGAAGGCCAGGTCGTCGCCGCGCTCGTTGAGCACCGCGCGGAACAGGTACTTCAGGAATTCTTCGGCCAGGCGGGCGTCTTCGGCCAGGTCGGCGAAGGCGATTTCCGGCTCGATCATCCAGAACTCCGCCAGGTGGCGGGTGGTGTGGCTGTTCTCGGCGCGGAAGGTCGGGCCGAAGGTGTACACCTTGCTCAGCGCCAGGCAGTAAGCCTCGACGTTCAGCTGGCCGGACACGGTCAGGAAGGTTTCCTTGCCGAAGAAGTCGCGGCTGAAGTCGATCCCGCCCTGGGCGTCACGCGGCAGGTTCACCATGTCCAGGGTGGACACGCGGAACATCTGGCCGGCGCCTTCGGCATCGGAGGTGGTGATGATCGGGGTGCTGATCCAGTTGAAGCCGTTCTCGTGGAAGAAGCGGTGCACGGCCTGGGCCAGGCAGTTGCGGATGCGGGTGACGGCGCCGAACAGGTTCGTGCGCGGGCGCAGGTGCGCCACTTCACGCAGGAACTCCGGCGTCATCGGCTTGGGCTGGATCGGGTAGGTGAGCGGGTCTTCAACCCAGCCGACCACCTCGACCGCGCTGGCCTGGATCTCAAACGACTGGCCCTTGCCCTGCGACTTCACCAGCGTGCCGGTGGCCACCAGCGAGCAGCCGGTGGTCAGGCGCTTGATTTCGTCGAAGTTGGCCAGCGCGTCGCCGGCCACGACCTGGATCGGGGCGAAGCAGGAGCCGTCGGTCACATTCACGAAAGCCAGATTTGCTGAACCGCGCACCGTGCGCACCCAACCGCGTACCGTGACTTCGCCACCTTCCGGGATCTTCCCGGCAAGCGCATGTTCAACGCTGACCACCGTCATGACTTGAATCCTCTGCTGATCGACTCGATCTCTGAACACGGGAGTTTACCGGTTGCAGCGTTCTGCTTGCGAGGCATTTCTGCGGTCATCGGCTCCCTATAATGTCCCGGTACCTCTGGAGTGATCCACCATGGCTGTCAGCCTGACCCCTATTGCCTTCGAGCGCGTGCAGCGCTTCGTCGCCCAGACCCCCGGCGCGCTGGGCCTGCGTTTTGGCGTGACCAAGACCGGCTGTTCGGGCTGGGGCCACATCACCGACCTGGCGCGCAACGAGCGCGCGGACGACACCGTGTTCGACCAGGACGGGGTGAAGATCTATGTCGACGCCAAGAGCCTGGCCCTGGTGGACGGCACCGTGATCGACTTCGGCAAGCACGGCCTGAGCGAGACTTTCACGTTCAGCAACCCGAATGCCACCGCGGAGTGCGGCTGCGGCGAGAGCTTCACCACCGACGCCGACAAGGCCTGAGTGCTGGCGGGGCCAGGCCCCGCTTTGGTAGCTGCCGACCTTGGTCGGCACGGGAGCAGGGTGCCCCCGGTTCAGCTGGCCCGGTTACCCACCGGTTGCCCAGCCCCCCCATCTGCGCCATAATGCGCGGCTTCCTGCCTCCTTGGCAGGATCCCTTGCCCCACCGCGGTATCAACGGCGGGGGGCTGTCCGGCCGCAAGGCCACATCCGAAAGGTAGAAAAACATGAGTCGTCATTACGAAATCGTGTTCATGGTCCACCCGGACCAGAGCGAGCAGGTCCCGGCCATGATCGAGCGCTACAAGTCGCTGGTCGAGAACGGCAACGGCACCATCCACCGTCTGGAAGACTGGGGCCGCCGCCAGCTGGCGTACCCGATCCAGAACCTGGTGAAGGCGCACTACGTGCTGCTGAACATCGAAGTCGACCAGGCTGTTCTGACCGAACTGACCGAGAGCTTCCGCTTCAACGACGCCGTGCTGCGCAACCTGGTCATCAAGCGTGACGAGGCTGACACCGAGCAGTCGCTGATCATGAAGAGCAAGGACGAGAAGGGCGACAAGCCCGAGCGTGGTGAGCGTCGTCGTCGTGATGACGAAGAAGGCGAAACCACCCCCGCCGCTGACAACGATGCCGGCGACGACGCCGCTTCGGCCGCCTAAGGAGCACTGACATGTCCAAGTTCTTCCGTCGCCGCAAGTTCTGCAAGTTCACGGCTGAAGGTGTCAAGGAGATCGATTACAAGGATCTCAACACCCTGCGCCAGTACCTGACCGAGAACGGCAAGATCGTGCCGAGCCGCGTCACCGGTACCAAGTCGAAGTACCAGCGTCAGCTGGCGACCGCCGTCAAGCGCGCTCGCTTCCTGGCTCTGATTCCGTACACCGACAACCACGACGTCTGATGCCGGCGGGGCAGCTTCGCGCTGCCCCCGCTGTGCCAGCTATTCGGACAGCCTTTGTTGCGGGGCCCGCGCCTCGCTAACGAATAACTTATCTGGAGCAATACCATGCAGCTGATCCTCCTGCAGAAAGTCACCAACCTCGGCAACCTCGGCGACCTGGTCGACGTGAAGCCGGGCTACGGCCGTAACTTCCTCGTGCCGCAGGGCAAGGCCGTTCCGGCCACCGAGAGCAACAAGGCCGAGTTTGAAGCCAAGCGCGCTGATTACGAAGCCAAGGCCCAGTCCATCCACGCCGACGCTGAAGCCCGCAAGGCCAAGCTGGAAGGCGCGAGCGTGACCGTCGCCGCCAACGCTTCGACCGAAGGCAAGCTGTATGGCTCGGTCGGCGCGCGCGAAATCGCCGATGCCTTCACCGCTGCCGGCCTGCCGCTGAGCAAGAGCGAAGTCATCCTGGGCGAAGGCGCCTTCCGCAACATTGGCGAGTACGAAGTCCTGGTGCACCTGCACGCGGACGTCGAGACCACCGTCAAGGTCGTGGTTGAAGCCGAAAAGGCCTGATCCCACGCCGCAAGGCCTGGTATCACCAGAACGGGCGCCCGCAAGGGTGCCCGTTTTGTTTTGGGCGAAGGCGACCCGGCCGGGCCAGTGTTTGGCGGGTGACGCATGTGCCGGCGGATTCAGGATGAATCCATGAATATCAACACGTTGCTCTCATTTTCCGGACACGGGTCGGTGTCCCGGGCGGCCAGCGGCGACGCCGGAGAGTAGGGGCGGGCATGAGCGCGGAGCTTCCTCCCCCGGTCATCCCGCCCGTGGAACATTCGCCCCGCTATACTCATTCCATTGCGTCACCCTTGGCCTTGTTGAATTCTTTTGAAATCAAGGGCTTGAGGTGCTGGCTGACCTGACATCCACTATGGTGGTGGCCGTAAGGCCCTTGCCCGGAACCCAATCACGCCATGCGTCTTTCCACGATCAAGCTGTCCGGTTTCAAGTCCTTCGTCGATCCGACCACGCTGCACCTGCCGACCAACATGACCGGCGTGGTGGGCCCCAATGGCTGCGGCAAGTCAAACATCATCGACGCCGTGCGCTGGGTCATGGGCGAGAGCTCGGCCAGCCGCCTGCGTGGTGACTCGCTCACCGACGTGATCTTCTCCGGTTCCAACGCCCGCAAGCCGGTTTCGCAGGCCACCGTCGAGCTGATCTTCGACAACTCGGATCACACGATTTCCGGCGAGTACGCCTCGTTCAACGAGATCTCGGTCAAGCGCACAGTCAGCCGCGACGGCAGCAGCAACTACTATCTCAACGGCACCAAGTGCCGCCGCCGCGACATCACCGACCTGTTCCTCGGCACCGGCTTGGGCCCGCGCAGCTACTCGATCATCGAGCAGGGCATGATCAGCCAGATCATCGAGGCGCGCCCGGAAGACCTGCGCGTGTACCTGGAAGAGGCTGCAGGCATCTCCAAGTACAAGGAGCGCCGCAAGGAAACCGAAACCCGCATCCGCCACACGCGCGAGAATCTGGATCGCCTTGGCGACCTGCGCGATGAAATCACCAAGCAGCTCGAACACCTCAAGCGTCAGGCCAAACAGGCCGAGCAGTACCAGGCGCTGCAGGAAGAGCGCCGGGTCAAGGACGCGGAGTGGAAGGCGTTGGAGTACCGCGGCCTGGATGGTCGCCTGTCCAAGCTGCGCGAAGGCCTGTCTCAGGAAGAAACCAAGCTGCAGCAGCTGATCGCCGACCAGCGTGACGCCGAGGCGCGGATCGAGACCTCGCGCGTGCGCCGCGAGGAGGCCGCCGATTCGCTCAACGCCGCGCAGGCCGAGGTCTACCAGGTGGGCAGCACGCTGGCCCGTCTCGAACAGCAGATCCAGCACCAGCGCGAACTGTCGCAGCGCCTGCACAAGGCGCGCGATGAAACCCGCCAGGCGCTGGCCGAACTGGGCCAGCACATCAGTGGTGACGAAGCCAAGCTGATGGTGCTGCGCGAAGCGGTCGATGCGGCCACCCCGCAGCTGGAAGAGCTGCAGGAAGAGAACGAGATCAAGCAGGAAGGCCTGCGTGAGGCCGAAACGCGGCTGTCCGATTGGCAGCAACGTTGGGAGCAGCACACTTCGCAGAGTTCGGAAGCCTCGCGCGCAGGTGAGGTCGAGCGCACCCGCGTGGACTACCTGGACAAGCAGATCCTTGATGCCGATCGTCGCCGCGAAGCACTGGCGGCCGAGCGCGCAGGCCTGGACGTGGATGCGTTGGATGAAGTCTTCGAACAACTGCACCTGCAGCACGACACGCAGAAGACCGCGCTGGATGAACTGACCGAACAGGTCGAGGAGCGCAAGCACGGTGTCGCCGCCGTGCAGGAGCAGCAGCGCAGCGGCCAGAACGAGCTGGCAGAGCTGCGCAAGCAGGTCAATGGTCTGCGCGGGCGGCTGTCCTCGCTGGAAACTCTGCAGCAGGCCGCACTCGGCCAGGAGCAGGGCGCGGCGGTGGCATGGCTGAAATCGCGTGGCCTGGATTCGGCCGCGCGCGTGGGCGAGCGCCTGGACGTCGATGCCGGCTGGGAAAACGCAGTGGAAAGCGCTCTCGGTCAGTTGATCGAAGGCGTACTGGTCGATGACCCGGCCAGCCTGGTCGATGCATTGGGCGAGCTGGGCGAGGGCCGCATCGCATTGGTCGCCAATGACGGCGCGGACCTGAAGGTTGCACCGACCTCGCTGGCTGCACGCGTGCGCGGCCCGGCGCCGATCCGTCGCCTGCTTGCGCGCCTGCACGGCGCGCGCGACCTGGCCGAAGCCAATGCACTGCAGGCCAGCCTGCCTGAGGGCGATTCCATCATCACCCAGGGCAGCGAACGCCTGGGCGAGGGCTGGGTGCGCGTATCGCGCTCCGGCGCCGCGAAGCAGGGCGCGCTGCTGCGCGAACGCGAAATCAACGAGCTGCGCGAGCAGATCGAGCAGCTGCAATCGCGCGAAGCCGAGCTGGAAGAACAGCTGGCCGGTTTCCGTGAGCATCTGTTGGCGGCCGAACAGCAGCGCGAGGATGCGCAGCGGGCGCTGTACCTGGCGCACCGTGCAGTGTCCGAACTGGCCGGCCAGCTGCAGGGCCAGCAGGGCAAGGTCGAGGCGGCACGCACACGCATCGACCGCATCGAAGGCGAGCTCAGCCAGTTGCTGGAGACCTTGGACATCAATCGCGAGCAGGCGCGGGAAGCGCGTTCGCGGCTGGAGAATGCGGTCAACAGCATGGGCGACCTGGAGTCGAACCGGCAGGGCCTGGAGGGCGAACGCCGTCAGTTGACCGAGGCGCGTGATCTGGCCCGCGACGCCGCCCGCGCGGTACGCGAGCGTTCGCACGCGTTGGCGCTGACCCTGGAATCGCAGCGGGCCCAGGTGGCGTCGTTGAGCCAGGCGCTGGAACGCATGAGCACCCAGCGTGGCCAGCTTGATTCCCGCTTGGGCGAACTGCATTCGCAGCTGGACGAAGGCGATACACCGGTCGAGTCACTGCAGGCCGAGCACCAGAACGCGTTGGAAGAGCGTGTGCGTGCCGATCGCGTGCTGACCGAAGCGCGCACTCTGCTGGATGGCATCGACGCCGAACTGCGCAATTACGAGCAGACCCGCCACCAGCGCGACGAGCAGGCGTTGGCCCAGCGCGAGCGTATTTCGCAGCGCAAGCTGGACCAGCAGGCGCTGGTGCTCAGTGCCGAAACCCTGCAGGGCGCAGTGGAGAAGGCCGGTTTTGTGCTGCAGGATGTGGTCAACGCGCTGCCCGAAGAGGCGCGCCTGGGCGACTGGGAACAAGCCGTGCACCAGATCGATGGCCGCATGCGCCGGCTGGAGCCGGTCAACCTCGCCGCGATCCACGAATATGGCGAAGCATCGCAGCGCTCGGAATATCTGGACGCCCAGCACATGGATCTGACCACGGCGCTGGAGACTCTGGAAGATGCGATCCGCAAGATCGACCGCGAGACCCGTGGCCGTTTCAAGGACACCTTCGATCGGGTAAACGCCGGGGTGCAGGCGCTGTATCCGCGCCTCTTCGGCGGCGGCCACGCCTACCTGGAGCTGACCGGCGAAGACCTGCTCGATACCGGTGTGACCATCATGGCGCGCCCCCCGGGCAAGCGGGTGTCGAGCATCTCGCTGCTGTCCGGTGGTGAAAAGGCGATGACCGCCGTGGCGCTGGTGTTTGCGATCTTCCAGCTCAACCCGGCGCCGTTCTGCCTGCTGGACGAGGTGGACGCGCCGCTGGATGAAGCCAACGTCGGCCGCCTGGCCAACATGGTCAAGGAAATGAGCGAGAAGGTGCAGTTCCTGTTCGTCAGCCACAACAAGGCCACGATGGAAGCGGCGCACCAGTTGTCGGGCGTGACGATGCGCGAACCGGGCGTCAGCCGCCTGGTCAGCGTGGACCTGGAAGAAGCCGCGCGATTGGCGGGCGCGGCCTGACGTGCCATCCTAGTTACCTGAATGAACTAGCCGGAGAACCTAACGAATGTCCGACACGGCACTGTTGCGCATCGGCATCCTGGCCGCCGGCCTGCTGTTGGTCGCTGCGATCTTCCTGTTTGGCCGTCCGAAGAAGAAGCCCCAGGGCCGTCGTCTGGACAGCGCCGAATCGACCAGCGGCGAGCGCCGCGAGCCGGTGCTGGGCGAGGATGGCGTGCCCGTGGCCGACGGTCGCGTCGAGCCTGGCATGGGCGATGCGGTCGAGCAGGCCGAACTGGGACTGTCCGACGTCGATGGCGCGGCCAACGACCTGGGCAAGCGCGCGACCCAGGATTTCGACAAGATCGTTTCGCTGTTCGTGGCCGCCCGCGCCGGCGAACAACTGCGCGGCGAAGACATTGTCGTGGCAGCGGAAAAGACCGGCCTGGTGTTTGGCCACATGAATGTCTTCCACAGGTTGGTCGAGGGTCATCCCGAACGGGGCCCGATCTTCTCGATGGCCAGCATCATGAAGCCGGGCAGCTTCGACATGGGCAACATCCGCGCCATGGAAACCCCGGCCATCGCCTTCTTCCTGACCCTGCCGGCGCCGCTGACTGCGCTGGATGCCTGGGAGAAGATGCTGCCGACCGTGCAGCGCATGGCCGAATTGCTGGATGGTGTGGTATTGGATGATGGCCGCAACGCGCTTGGTCGCCAGCGCATCGCCCATATCCGTGATGAGCTGCGCGCCTATGACCGCCAGCACCAGGCCCCGCCGCTGACCAAGACCCCGCGCTGGTAAGCGCAGCAGGTCCTGGCGTGCCGACCAACGGTCGGCACCCACCAGACCAGTAGATCCACGTCATGCGTGGATGCGATCTACGCCGGTACGCCCGCCACCTTCGCGAACGCGCTGCGGAAGCGCGCCATCTCTTCCTCGGTGCCCACGGTCACGCGCACGCGCTGCGGCCAGATCGGCCAGCTGCGGCCGATCACCACGCCGTTGTCCGCCATGGCCTTGGCGAAGGCAGCGCCGTCGCGCTGTACATCCACCACGAAGCAGTTCGCTTCCGTCGGCAGGCAGTCGAAGCCACGCTTGCCCAGCCAGACGATGGTGGCCTGCCGGGCCTTGGCATTCTGCAGGCGTCGCTGCGGAATCAGCTGCGGGTCACGCAGGCTGGCCAGTGCCGCCGCCAGGGCAGGCACCGGTAGCGGATTCTCGCCCAGGCTGGCCAGCTCGCGCAGGCGCTCGGGATGTGCCACCGCCACGCCAAGGCGCAGGCCGGCCATGCCGTACAGCTTGGAGAAGGTACGCAGCACGATCAGGTCATCGCGTTGGGCCACCTGTGCAATCAGGCTGGGCTGTTCGCTGTACTGCAGATAGGCCTCGTCCAGCAGCACGCGGGTGCCTGCCGGCTTGTTGGCCAGCAGCCAGGCCAGTTCGTCGGCGGGACTGATCGAGCCGGTGGGATTGTTGGGATTGCACACGTACAGCAGGCCGGTCGGTCGCGCGTGTGCGGCGGCCACCATCGCGCGCAGGTCGTGCGCACCATCGCTGCGCAGCGGCACCTTGTGCACATGGGCGCCGCGCGCGGCTGCCATCTCACCCAATGTCTCGAAGGTCGGGTCGGCCACCACCAGGCCCGCCTGCGGGCCGGTCCATAGCGTCGCCGCACGGTTCAGCGGTTCGCTGGAGCCCGGATACAGGCGCACGTGGTTGGCGGGAATTCCGGCTTGGGCGATGAACGCGTCGCGTACCTCACCGGCCAAGGCGAAGCGGTAACGGCCGCAGCTGGCGATGCTGTCGCGTGCCGCCTGTTGGGCAGCGGGCGAGGGGCCATACGGGCATTCGTTGAAGTTCAGCAGCACCGCGCCCACATCGGCGTTTGGCGCGGCAACGGCCGCTGGCTGTGCCTGGGCCGACCGAGGCAGGCCGCTGCTGGCAAGGGCGAGGCCGGCGCCGGCCAGTTGCAGGAAGTGGCGGCGGGAGGCGGGCAAGGTCACAGGGGCGGTTCCGGAAGGGCGACCGACGCACGCTAGCGCTGGCAGTGATTGCCGGCAAGCGGTTGGGTAGAGCCGATGCCACGCTCGACTGCTGTTCGCCGCCCGTTGAGCCTGGCTCGACGCTACAGACAGGGGCTGACGCGCAGGCGCGGTAGAATTCCCGGCCATCCCAGAACCCGCGGATTCCGATGAGCACCAGCCCCGCCGAACGTGCCGAAGACCTGCGCCGGCAGATCGCCCAGGCCAATCGTGCCTATCACGAGCTGGATGCGCCGGAGATCCCTGACGTCGACTACGACCGTCTGGTGCGTGAGCTGGAGGCGCTGGAGCGCGAGCATCCTGATCTTGCCCGTGCCGACAGCCCGACCCAGCAGGTGGGCGCCCGCCCGTCGGGACGCTTCGCCGAAGTCACCCATGCGGTGCCGATGTTGTCGCTGTCCAATGCCTTCAGCGATGAGGAAGTCGCCGACTTCGTGCGCCGCATTGATGAGCGTCTGCGCCGCGGCACCCTGCGTTTTTCCGCCGAACCGAAGATGGATGGCCTGGCGATCAGCCTGCGTTACGAGGATGGCCATTTCGTGCTGGGCGCCACCCGTGGCGATGGCAGCACCGGTGAGGATGTGACCGCCAATCTGCGCGAGATCGGCGACATCCCCAAGCGTCTGAAAGGCAAGGACTGGCCGGATGTGCTGGAAGTGCGCGGCGAGGTCTACATGGCCCGCGCCGACTTCGAGGCCTACAACGAGCGCGCGCGCCTGCACGGCGGCAAGGTGCTGGCCAATCCGCGCAACGCCGCGGCCGGTTCGCTGCGCCAGCTTGACCCGAAGATCAGTGCGCAGCGCAGGCTCAGTTTCTTCACCTACGGCACCGGTGACGTGCAGGGCGGTGAGCTGCCCGACACGCATTCGGGCACGCTGGCACAGCTGCGCGAATGGGGCTTTCCGGTCAGCGACCTGTGCAAGGTGGTGGAGGGCAGCGACGGCCTGCTGGCCTATTACCGGGACATCGGCGAGCGTCGCGACAGCCTGGCATTCGATATCGATGGCGTGGTCTACAAGCTCGATGACCGCGCCGGTCAGCAGACCATGGGCTTCGTTTCGCGCGCACCGCGCTGGGCCATCGCGCACAAGTTCCCGGCGCAGGAACAGAGCACTACCCTGGAGGCCATCGAAATCCAGATCGGCCGCACCGGTGCTGCCACCCCGGTGGCACGTCTTGCGCCGGTAGCGGTGGCTGGGGTGATCGTCTCCAACGCCACCCTGCACAACGCTGACCAGATCGCGCGGCTGGACGTGCGTGTGGGTGACAGCGTGATCGTGCGCCGTGCTGGCGATGTGATCCCGGAAGTGGTCAGCGTCATCCTCGACCGACGCCCTGCGGGCACCACGCCCTGGCAGATGCCGACCAGCTGCCCGGTGTGCGGCTCGGAGATCGTGCGCGAGGAGGGGGCCGCCGCGTGGCGCTGCTCGGGCGAGCTGTCCTGCCCGGCGCAGCGCAAGGAAGCCATCGCCCACTTCGCCTCGCGACGGGCGATGGATATCGACGGCCTTGGCGACAAGTACATCGAAACCCTGGTGGACGCCGGCATCGTCAAGAGCGTGGCCGATCTGTACCGCCTCACCCGTGACCAGCTGCTGCACCTGAAGCTGGTGCTTGATGCTGAAGACCCTTCGGCACTCGCAGCCAGCCTGAAACTGCACCTGCCGGCCGAAGGCAGCGGCGCGGTGCTCAACGCCGTGTTGAAGCTGGATGGCAACGATGCCGGATGGCGTGCGCAGGCATTGGCGCAGCCGGCAGCCTTCGAATGGAATACGAAGAAGATCGCCACCAAGTGGGCGGACAACCTGATTGCTGCGATCGACGCCAGCCGTGATGCGACGCTGGAGCGACTTCTGTTCGCGCTGGGCATCGAGCACGTTGGCGAGAGCACCGCCAAGGCACTGGCACAGTGGTTTGGCGATCTGGCGTTGATCCGTCGTCTGCCGTGGCCGCTGTTCAAGCGCGTGCCGGATATCGGTGGCGAGGTGGCGCGCTCGCTGGGCCACTTCTTCGAACAGGAAGGCAACCAGCAGGCCATCGATGCGCTGCTGCAGGTGGGGCAGGTACGTATCAGCGACGTGCACCCGCCGAGCGCAAAGCTGCGCGAAGGTCTTGACCTGGCCCAGCTGCTGGTTGAAGCGGAGATTCCCGGCATCACCCGCCTGCGTGCCGAGAAGCTGGTCGCCGCACTGCCCAGCGCACAATCGGTGCTGGACGCCGAGCACGGCCAGTTCGTCAACGCCGGCCTGCCCGATGACACCGCGCGCGGCGTCGCCGACTGGCTGGACAGCGAGGGCCATGGCGCGATGCTGCTGGCGGCCGAAGTGGAGATGAAACACATCCTGGCCAGTGCACCGGCCCTGGCCGAAGTGGTGGCAGGCCCGCTGGACGGGCAGACGGTGGTGCTCACCGGCACGCTGGCCCAGCTCAATCGCGATACCGCCAAAGAGCGCCTGGAGGCGCTGGGGGCCAAGGTATCCGGCAGCGTCTCGAAGAAGACCAGTTTCGTGGTGGCCGGCACCGAGGCCGGTTCCAAGCTGGACAAGGCGCAAGCGCTGGGCGTTCCGGTGTGGGATGAAGAGCGCCTGCTGGCCTACCTCGCCGAACACGAATGATGAACCGGCCGGGTGCGCAGGCGCCCGGCACGCAACCGCAGAGGAACACTGATGCAGACCGCTCCGCTGGATTTCCGCCTGGCCACCCGTGCCGACGAGGAACTGCTGATCGCGCTGATGCGCGATTTCTACGCCGAAGACAAGATCGAATTCGACGATGCGCGCGTGCGCCGTGGTGTCGATGCGCTGCTGGCTGATCCGCGCAACGGTGAAGTGCTGCTGTGGCTGGACGAGGCCGCAGCCGTCGTCGGCTATGCGGTGATCGCGATGGGCTTCAGCCTGGAGCAGGGCGGCCATTTCATGCTGCTGGACGAGCTCTATCTCAGCCATCGCGCACGCGGCCGTGGCCGTGGCAAGCGGGCACTGGCCATCTGCGAACAGCGCGCGCGGGGGCGCGGCGTGAGCCGGCTGCGGTTGGAGGTCAATCATCACAACGAACTGGCGCGCCGCCTGTATCTGGCCAGCGGCTACATCGATGACACCCGCGATCTGCTGACCCTGCCGCTGGACCATTCACGCCCGGAGGGCATCCTGTGAGCGAGGCGCTGCTGCGCAGCCTGCAACAGCGCTCTACCCTCAATGCGCTGGTGCGGCGCTTCTTTGCCGAGCGTGGCGTGCTGGAGGTGGAAACGCCGATCCTGTCGGTGGCCGGCAACACCGAGCCGAACATCGACAGCTTCCACACCGATTTCAGCGGTCACGTCGATGCGGGCGGTCGCCGCCGCTGGCTGCGCACCTCGCCGGAGTTTCCGCTCAAGCGACTGCTCGCTGCCGGCGTGGGCGACTGCTATGAGCTGGGCCGGGTGTTCCGCAACGGCGAAGCGGGCGGCCGCCACAATCCCGAGTTCACCATGCTGGAGTGGTATCGGGTTGGCTGGGACCACCATCGGCTGCTGCAGGAAACCGCAGAACTGGTGGGGCAGGCACTGGCGCTGGTGGGACGCAGCGCGACGTTGCGTGTGCTGAGCTATCGCGAACTGTTCCAGCAGCACGCAGGCGTGGACCCGTTCGATGCCGACGAGGCAGCGCTGCGCGCCGCGCTGGGTGAGGTGCACATCGATCCGGTGGGCCTGACCCGCGATGACTGGCTGGATCTGTTGATGACCCACCGTATCCAACCGCATTTCGATGACGGGGTCATGACCGTCGTCCACGACTGGCCCGCCAGCCAGGCGGCACTGGCGCGCATCCGCGCCGGCACACCGCCGTTGGCCGAGCGTTTCGAGCTGTACCTGGGCACGGTGGAACTGGCCAACGGTTATCACGAACTGAACGATGCGGCTGAACAACGCGTGCGTTTCCAGCATGACCTGCAGCGCCGCCACGCGCGCGGACAGGTACAGCCCGCATTGGATGAAGCGTTGCTGCAGGCACTGCCTTTGATGCCCGACTGTGCCGGCGTTGCCGTTGGCATCGATCGCCTGTTGATGGCGATGCACCGTACACCGCGCATTGCAGATGTACTTGCATTCGATTTCGCCAACGCATGACCCGACGATTTCCCATGGACCTGGCAGGCTGAACGAAAACGCGCTTTTCCGCGCTTGATTCAGCAAGCACGATGATGCTCTTATCACAGTCGATACCGCACACTTGCGTCGTGGTTCATCCATTCATGGGGAAGGCTTTGGTCAAGTGGTTTGCGGTCGTAGCGGCACCGATGTACTCCGTGGCGATATGGGGTGGCCTGCTTCCGTCGACCGCATCGGCGCAGTCGCTTGGCTATGACAGCGAAGTGGTGACCTGCGAATCCCGTGACATGGGCTGGGTGCACTGTGATATCGACGTCAGCAACGGCGTCGACCTGATCCGCCAGTTGTCCAGCAACAGCTGCATCCGTGGCAGCGAGTGGGGCACCGACCGCAGTGGCGTGTGGGTGACCCTGGGCTGCCGCGCCGAGTTCCGCGCGCGCCGTGCAGAGAATGGTGCTGTGCCCTCGGCCGAGGGTCGCAAGCGTCTGGTGCGGCGGGTCGTGCGCTGTGAGTCCAACGGTCGCCCGCAGAGTTGCCCGGTACGCCTGGACGGTGCGCCGGTGCGGCTGCTGCGGCAGCTGTCGGTGCTGCCGTGCCGGGAAGGGCAGGGCTGGGGCTACAAGCGCAATGAGGTATGGACCACCCGGGGGTGCCAGGGTGACTTCGAGGTGGCCGACGAGCAGGGCCGTTTCGTCGACATGCCGCGCCGGCTGACCTGCGAATCCAAGTCCAAGAAGCGCCGCTTCTGTGGCGCCAGCATCTCCACCAGCGCCACCATTTCCAACCAGCTTTCCAGTACCCCATGCGAGGAAGGCAGTACCTGGGGCTGGAACCGCAACGGCATCTGGGTTGACGGCGGCTGCCGCGCCGAATTCTCGGTGAACTGAGTTCCGACGGGTCCATCCGCGCGTGGCGTGGCCCTACAATGGGCCCATGAATACCGCCACCGACCTCGACTACGCCCGCTACGACCACATCCGCCCGATCCTGTGGACCGGCGATACCCTGCAACTGCTTGACCAGCGCAAGCTGCCGTTCGTGGTCGAGCATGTGGCCTGCCATGACAGCGATGAGGTGGCTGCCGCCATCCACGCCCTGACCGTGCGCGGTGCGCCGGCCATTGGCATCGCCGCCGCCTGGGGTGTGGTGCTGGCCGCACGTGATGTGCAGGCCGCGGACGGCGCGCATGCCCTGCAGCAGCTGGAGCCAGCGCTGCAGCGACTGAACGCCTCACGCCCGACTGCGGTGAACCTGGCCTGGGCGCTGGCACGCATGCGACGTTGCCTGAGTGCCGCCGGTGCTGACTGGAAGGCGCTGCTGGAGGCTGAAGCACAGGCCATCGCTGAAGAAGACCTGGCCGCCAACCGTCATATGGGCGCCCTCGGTGCCGGCCTGATCGAGGCCGGCAGCGGCGTGTTGACCCATTGCAACACCGGTTCGCTGGCCACCGCCGGCTTCGGTACGGCGCTGGGCGTGATCCGCGCCGGCATGGCCCAGGACCGCATTGCCCGGGTGTTCGCCGGCGAGACCCGGCCGTGGTTGCAGGGTGCGCGCCTGACCGTGTGGGAGCTGCAGCAGGATGGCATCGACGCGACGCTGATCGCCGACTCGGCCGCTTCGCACCTGATGAAGACCGGTGCCGTGCAGTGGGTGATCGTGGGCGCCGACCGGATCTGCGCCAACGGCGATACCGCAAACAAGATCGGCACCTACCAGCTGGCCATCGCGGCCCGCCACCACGGGGTGAAGTTCATGGTCGTGGCACCGTCCTCGACGGTGGACATGGATACCGTGGACGGCAGCCAGATCGAGATCGAGCAGCGCGACCCGGGCGAACTGTACGGCGTGGGCGGCACCCGCACCGTGGCCGAGGGTATCGCTGCCTGGAACCCGGTGTTCGATGTCACCCCGGGCGAGCTGATCGATGCCATCGTGACCGAGCGGGGGGTGATCCTGAACCCGACCGCGGAGAACATGCGCGCCGCCTTCGGCGGCTGATGCGGCACGGGGTCGGAGCCCTTTCCACAGGAAAGGGCTCCGACCCCAGCCCCGGTAGCGCCGGTCGCTGCCCGGCAAACCCCTAAGTTCCTGATTTGTGCCGGTAAAATCACCGTAAAAGCGGGCGGAAAACGGCCCCGTGTGGTAGAATCCAGCGGTTGAATCGAGGTTCCGGCACGACCGCCCCCGGGTGGATGCGCCGGACTGGACCGCTACCAGACAACGGAACCCGAATGGCAGAAACCGCCAAGGAAATCATCCAGGTCAACCTGGAAGACGAGATGCGCAAGAGCTACCTCGATTACGCCATGAGCGTGATCGTGGGGCGCGCGCTGCCAGATGCGCGCGATGGCCTCAAGCCGGTGCATCGTCGTGTGCTGTTTGCGATGAATGAACTCAACGCGCACAGCAACAAGCCCTACTTCAAGTCGGCACGTATCGTCGGTGACGTCATCGGTAAGTACCACCCGCATGGCGACCAGTCGGTGTACGACACGCTGGTGCGGTTGGCACAGCCGTTCTCGCTGCGTTACATGCTGGTCGATGGCCAGGGTAACTTCGGTTCGGTCGACGGCGACTCCGCCGCGGCGATGCGATACACCGAGGCGCGCATGTCGCGGCTCGCGCATGAGCTGATGGCGGACATCGACAAGGAAACCGTCGATTTCCAGCCCAACTACGACGAGAAGGAACTGGAGCCGACGGTCATGCCGACCCGGTTCCCGAACCTGCTGGTCAATGGTTCGGCCGGTATCGCGGTGGGCATGGCGACCAACATTCCGCCGCACAACCTCACCGAATCGATCAATGCCTGCATCGCGCTGATCGACAATCCGGAAATCGATATCGACGGCCTGATGGAGTTCATCCCGGGCCCGGATTTCCCGACCGCAGGCATCATCAACGGCACCGCCGGCATCATCGCCGGCTACCGCACCGGCCGTGGCCGCGTGCGCATCCGTGCCAAGGCGGATGTCGAAGTGGCCGACAACGGCCGCGAATCGATCATCGTCACTGAAATTCCTTACCAGGTGAACAAGGCGCGTCTGATCGAGAAGATCGCCGAGCTGGTCAAGGAAAAGAAGATCGAAGGCATCAGCGAGCTGCGCGATGAGTCCGACAAGGACGGCATGCGCATCTACATCGAAATCAAGCGCGGCGAGTCGGCCGAGGTTGTGCTCAACAACCTCTACCAGCAGACCCAGATGGAGTCGGTGTTCGGCATCAACATGGTGGCGCTGGTCGACGGCCGCCCGCAGTTGATGAACCTCAAGCAGATGCTGGAGGCCTTCGTCCGCCACCGTCGCGAAGTGGTCACCCGCCGCACCGTGTTCGAGCTGCGCAAGGCGCGCGCCCGTGCCCACGTGCTGGAAGGCCTGACGGTTGCGTTGGCCAACATCGACGAGATGATCGAACTGATCAAGACCTCGCCGAACCCGGGTGAAGCACGCGAGCGCATGCTTGCGCGCCTGTGGGAGCCGGGCCTGGTCGGTTCGATGCTCGGCGCCGCCGGTGCCGAAGCCTCGCGTCCCGATGACCTGCCCAAGGGTGTGGGCCTGATCGAAGGCGGCTACCAGCTGACCGAGATCCAGGCGACCCAGATCCTGGAAATGCGCCTGCACCGCCTGACCGGGCTGGAGCAGGACCGCCTGACCGAGGAATACAAGCAGCTGCTGGAAGTGATCGCCGGGCTGATCCATATCCTGGAAGATCCCGACCGCCTGCTGCAGGTAATCCGCGAAGAGCTGATCAACGTGCGTGCCGAGTTCGGTGACGAGCGCCGTACCGAGATCCGCCACAGCGAAGAAGATCTGGACATCCTCGACCTGATCGCCCCGGAAGACGTGGTGGTCACCGTCTCCCACGCCGGCTACGTGAAGCGCCAACCGGTGAGCGTGTACCGCGCGCAGCGCCGTGGCGGACGTGGCCGCAGCGCGGCGTCGACCAAGGAAGAGGATTTCATCGAACAGCTGTGGCTGGTCAACACGCACGACACGCTGTTGACCTTCACCAGTTCGGGCAAGGTGTTCTGGCTGCCGGTGTACCAGCTACCCGAAGCCGGTTCCAACGCCCGCGGTCGTCCGATCATCAACTGGATCCCCCTGGAGCCCGGCGAACGCGTGCAGGCCGTGCTGCCGGTGCGCGAGTACGCCGATGGCCAGTTCGTGTTCTTCGCCACGAAGAACGGTACGGTCAAAAAGACTCCGCTGGGCGAGTTCGCCTTCCGTCTGGCCCGCGGCAAGATCGCGATCAACCTCGACGAGGGCGATGCCCTGGTCGGCGTCGGCCTGACCGATGGCGAGCGCGACATCCTGCTGTTCGCCTCCAACGGCAAGACCGTGCGCTTCGGTGAAGACAAGGTCCGCTCGATGGGCCGTACCGCTACCGGCGTGCGTGGCATCAAGATGCCGGCCGGCGAGGAAGTGGTCAGCCTGATCGTGGCCGAGAGTGCTGGCGGCATCGAGGATGAGAACGAGGACGACAACGGTGTCGAGGAAGCCATCGCCACCGGCGATGCGCTGATCGAAGGTGCCGACGACGCCAACCTGCGTTACATCCTCACTGCCACCGAAAACGGCTACGGCAAGCGCACCCCGCTGCCGGACTACCCGCGCAAGGGTCGTGGCACGCAGGGCGTCATCGGCATCCAGACCACCGAGCGCAATGGCAAGCTGGTCGCCGCGGTGCTGATGGGTACGGACGATGAAGTCCTGCTGATCTCCGACGGCGGCACCCTGGTGCGTACGCGTGGCTCGGAAATCAGCCGCGTCGGCCGCAACACCCAGGGCGTGACCCTGATCCGCCTGTCCAAGGACGAGAAGCTGCAGGCGGTGGAGCGCATGGATGCCTCGATCGACGAGGACGAGGACGAGGTGGCTGCCGCCACCCCGGCCGCGACCGACGGCGCACCGGCTGCTGCCAGCAGCGAGGACGCCGCGCAGGAGTGATCCTGCCGCGACACTGAGGTACCCGACGACGCCGGCCTTGCGCCGGCGTCGTCGTGTCTGCGATCGAAAATACGCACGCACTTCACGGTGACGGTGGCATAAGGGCGCATGCTGCCCCCGGAGATCGTCGATGTCCGCCACGCCGCAGTCCGCGTCCGCCGCAACGCCCACGGCCCGCCACCCGCTCATCACCGTCCTCGCCCTGTTGCTGATCGTGCTCGGCCTGATCATCGGCGGGCTCGGTGGCTGGCTGGCCAGCCTCGGGGGCTCGTGGTCCTACGCCATCGCCGGCCTGGGCCTGCTGGTGTGCGGCATCCTGTTGTGGGGCAATCGCCGTAGCGGTGCGCTGCTGTATGCACTGGTCTTCCTCGGCAGCCTGCTGTGGACCTGGTGGGAATCGGGAAGCGATTACTGGCGCTGGGTGCCACGGCTGGGCCTGGTGACGGCGCTCGGCATCGTCCTGGCGTTGCTGACGCCGACCCTGCAGGCGCCGGTACCCAAGCGTCTTTCACGCAGCGTGGCCGCTGTGCTGATGCTGGTGTTCGTGGCTGCCTTCGGCCTCGCGTTCGCTCCCCATGGCCTGGTCGACGGGCATCAGCCGTTCCCGGAGCCCGCGGTCAGCGCCGGGCTCGATCCGACCCGTGATACCACCGGTCTGCAGCCGGCCGACCAGCCGGCGGAGGGCGACTGGCCAGCGTGGGGGCGCAGCAATGCGGCCACCCGCTATTCGCCGCTGCAGCAGATCACCCCTGAAAACGTGGGAAGCCTGCAACTGGCATGGCAGTTCCGCACCGGCGACCTGCCGAAGAAGCGTTGGGGGGCGGAAACCACGCCACTGAAGATCGGTGATCGGTTGTACCTGTGCACCGCCCGCAATCAGCTGATCGCGCTCGATGCCGGCAACGGCAAGGAACTATGGCGGTTCGATCCAAAGGTGAAGGATGCCTCGATCCCGTACACGGCCGCTTGCCGTGGTGTGTCCTATTACGAACAGCCCAGCGCACCGACCCTCGCCGATGCCGCGCTGGCTGACGTGGCCGCCGATCTCGCGCTGCCTGCACCACCGCCGACCCGTACCAGCCGGAGCGCTGCACCCGGCAGCCGCGCCGCCTGCAGCGCGCGCATCATCGAAGGCACGCTGGACGGCCGCCTGATCGCGGTGGATGCAGACAGCGGTCGCCCCTGCGCCAACTTCGGCAACAACGGCCAGGTCGACATCACCTTGGGCATGGGCGAGGTGCCACCGGGTTACGTATCGATCACCTCGCCGCCGGCGATCGTCCGCGGCGTCATCGTCACCGGCCACCAGGTGCTGGATGGCCAGCGCCGCGACGCGCCCTCCGGCGTCATCCAGGCCTACGAGGCGGTCAGCGGCAAGCTGCGCTGGGCGTGGGACATGGACCAGCCCGAGCGCAGCGGCCTGCCACCGCGCGAGCAGACCTACACGCGTGGCACACCGAACATGTGGACCACCGCGACCGGTGATGAAGCGCTGGGCCTGGTGTACCTGCCGATGGGCAATGCCGCGGGCGACTACTGGAGTGGCTCGCGCACGGAAAACCAGAACAGATACGCGACCTCGCTGGTCGCCATCGATGTAGCCACGGGCAAGCCGGTCTGGCATTTCCAGGCGGTGCGCAAGGATGTCTGGGATTACGACCTGGGTTCGCAGGCCAGCCTGATCGACTACCCGACGGCATCGGGCAAGGTGCCGGCGATCCTGCTACCCACCAAGCAGGGCGATATGTACATCCTCGACCGTCGCAACGGCCAGCTGCTGACCCCGGCCGAAGAGCGCAAGGTGCCGCAGGGCGGTGTAGAGCCTGAGCAGCGCGCCGCGACCCAGCTGTTTTCGCTGTACCACACGCTGCGGCGCGACGATGCGCTGACCGAGCGGGACATGTGGGGCATCACCCCCATCGACCAGCTGGTCTGCCGCATCCAGTTCCGCAAGGCGCATTACGAGGGGTTCTACACGCCGCCCAGCAGCGACCATCATTCCATCGAATACCCCGGCTACAACGGTGGCTCGGACTGGGGCAGTGTGGCCATCGATACGCGACGTGGCGTGATCGTGGCCAACTACAACGACATGCCCAACTACAACCGGCTGGTGCCGCGCGCCGAGGCCGACCGTAAAGGCTGGCTGCCGCGCGAGCAGGTCCGCGCTGATAGGGGTGGTGCCGAAGGGGCAGGGGACCCACAGGTGGGCACGCCCTATGGCATCGACGTCAACGCCGGTTGGCGGCTGCCGTTCACCGGCCTGCTGTGCAAGCAGCCGCCCTATGGCGGCATCCGTGCGATCGACCTGCGCAGCGGCAAACTGCTGTGGGACCGGCCGTTCGGCAGCGCACGCGGCAACGGCCCGTTCGGCATCCGCTCCGGCCTGCCCATTGAGATCGGCACGCCGAACAATGGCGGTTCGGTGGTGACCGCCAGTGGCCTGATCTTCATCGCCGCAGCGACCGACGACCTGCTGCGCGCCATCGACCTGAAGACCGGCAAGGAGCTGTGGCACACCAAGCTGCCGGCGGGCGGCCAGGCCAACCCGATGGTGTACGAGCAGGGCGGGCGACAGTACGTGGTGATCATGGCCGGCGGCCACCATTTCATGGAGACGCCGGCCGGGGATTACGTGATGGCGTATGCGTTGCCGCGGTGAGCCGCAGGGCAGGCAACACCCTCGGTCAGCAGCGGCGCCCCCTGTGGGCACATTCCGAACGCCACAGGGGTATCGCGTAACCGGTTAAACCGTAACCACCACCTTGCCGATCTGCTCGTTCGATTCCAGGTAGCGGTGCGCGTCCTGGATCTGCGCGAACGTAAACACCTTGGCGATCAGCGGCACCAGCACGCCCTTGTCCAGGCCGTCGACGATGAACGCCTTCGCACGCGCCAGCGCCGCGTCATCGGACACGATTTCCGAGTACAGGTAGCCCTTCAGCGTCAGCGACTTGCCCAATACGTTGAACAGCGGGAACGGCGTCGGCTCGCTGCTCAGCGCGCCATACTCCAGCAGGATGCCGCCGCGTGCCATCGCCTCGGTGAGCGGCACGAACTGCGGACCACCGATGGGATCAAACACCACGCGCGCGCCAGCACCTGCGGTGATGCGAGCAACTTCGGCCACCAGGTCCTGCTCCTGGGTGGCGATGACATGAGCGGCGCCGGCATCGAGCAGCGCCTGGCGCTTGCCCGGGCCACGGGTTACCGCGATCGGCGTTGCGCCCACCGCATTGGCGATCTGGATGGCGGCCAGGCCAACGCTGCTTGACGCTGCAGTGATGATGACGAAATCGCCGGCAGCCAGCTTGGCCTGCTCCAGCAGCGCACCCCAGGCGGTGACGTACTGCATCCATACCGCAGCGGCCTGCTCGAAGCCCAACGACGACGGATGCTTCACCACCAGCCGCGCCGGCACGTTGGCCAGCTCGCTGTAGGTGCCCCAGCGGGCGATATCCAGCGGCGGCACGACGCTGACGGCATCGCCTGCAGCGAAGCCGGTCACCGCGCTGCCTACGGCTTCAACCAGGCCCGCCGCTTCATAGCCCAGGCGGCTTGGGAACTCTGCCTGCTGCAGATAGGCGCCGTTGCGGAACATCACCTCGGCGCGGTTCAGGCCGATGGCCTTGACCCGGATCTGGATCTCATCGGCGGCAGGAGCGGGTACGTCGATATCGTCAACGCGCAGCACATCGGCGTCGCCATAGGCGTGGATGCGGACAACCTGGGTCATGGGGGTCTCCAAAGGGAACGCCGGCGGTGGCCGGGCAGGGGGAACAGAGCGCTACTGTGCGCGTGGCCGGCGAACGAAAGAAGGGGTAATCTGGCGTTTCATTGGAAAACAATAGTTTGCAATGGACCTTATCGCACCCCTGCGCAGCTTCGCCAAGGTGGCCGAGGTTGGCTCGTTCTCCGCCGCTGCCGAGGCACTGGACCTGTCGCCGCAACTGGTCGGCAAGCATGTGCAGACGCTGGAACAGCATCTGGGTGTGCGCCTGCTCAACCGCACCACGCGCAAGCAGAGCCTGACCGACTTCGGGCAGGCGTACCTGGCCCGCGCCCGGGTCATCCTGGAGGAAGTGGAGAGTGCCGAGCAGCTGGCCGAGATCGCGCGCGGGCGACCGATGGGCCGGCTGCGGATCAGTGCGCCGGTCACCTTCGGCGTGCACGCGCTGGGACCGGCGGTGGTGGCCTACATGCAGCAGTATCCCGACGTGCAGGTGGATCTGAACCTGTCCAACAGCCTGGTCAACGTGGTTGAAGACGGCTACGACCTGGTGTTCCGCACCGGTGATCTCGCCGACAGTGGCCTGGTCGCGCGGCGGCTGGGACCGTACCCGCTGGCGCTGTGCGCTGCACCCCGCTATCTGGCCGCACGGCCACCGATCGTCCACCCGCAGGACCTGAGCCGGCACGAATGCCTGGGCTTCGCCCACTCGGTCATCCGTACGCGGTGGAGCTTCCATGACCCACAGGGCGGCGTGTTGACCGTGCCGGTCTCCAGTCGCTTCATGGTCAACCAGGCCGAGCCGCTGCTGACCGCCGCGGTCGGTGGGCTGGGACTGATCCTGCAGCCGTTCGAGATGATGGCTGCCGTTCTGGCCAGCGGCGAACTTGTGGAGGTGCTGCCTCGATTCGTGCCCGTATCCACGTCGATCAACCTGCTGTATCCCCACCATCGCCAGGTGACGGCGAAGCTGCGCAGCTTCCTGGATTTCTGCGTGGCGCGCTTCACCGAACAGAGCATGGCGCGTGCGCGCTGATCGAAGCGTGCGCAGCGGGTGGTGGCGTCGCTCGTTTACGATGACGTCCCGCCCCATCTGCAGAGGATCCGCCATCACCGTGTTGCATCTTTCCGCGTCCTGTTCTGTCCGCCTCGGATGCGGCGTTGGGTTGTTGCTGCTGATCGGCAGCATTGTCACTGCCAACGCACAGACGCCCGCCGCTGCGATCGCCGAGTGGGAGGTGCACGGCCGTGCCGAAGGCCTGGCCCGACCCGACACCGTCTGCCAGGATTTCCTGCAGGCGATGGGTCGAAAACCCGCCGAACTGGAATACGTCGGTTGCACGCAGGACGACGCTTCCTACATCCAGCCGATGGAAGCGCGGTATCGCGTCAGCGGTGCGTCGGCGGCGAGGATTGAAGCCTATCTGCAGCAGACCTTCGGCATGCCGCCATTGACGTATGTCTGCTGTGGCTGGAGCAACGGCGCGCCTTATTTCTGGCGCGAGCAGCCCGGCAGCGTGAACTACCAGATCGGCATGGGTGTGGAATCGCTGCACCATTCGCGCGGGCAGTGGAGCGGGATTCCCTACTTCGCGGTGACCGTAGCGGTGAACCGGAAAAGCCCGTGATGGCGTAGGCTTGGGTGCCGACCATAGGCGTACAAGGAATGACAACCATGCCTCCGATGCTGCTCCGCGTTGCTGCGATCGCGCTGACCCTGGCGATGAGTCCGATGGCCATCGCCGCATCTCCCGAGCCGCTGCAGCTGCAGCAGACCGAAGCGCTGACGTACTGGAAGCCGGTGGAGGGCTCGTTCCGCCCACGACTGAACGCCGATCCCGGGCGTGTGCAGTTCGCAGAGGAGGTGACCGTGGCCTATTCGATCAACAAGCGCGGCCGCACCTACGACGTAAAGGTGGTGGATGCCAAGCCGTCAACGGCCTTCAGCGGCTGGGCGTTGAATGCGGTCAAGGCGATGCGCTTCACTGCAACGGACAGCAACACCGAGCGCACGCCGATCCGCAGCGAAATGACCGCACGCTGGGGCGGCGGCAAGTAGGGCACTAGGTCGGCACCCGCACCATCTTCGTCATCAGGTGCTCGACCACGCCCGCCGGGTCCGCCGTGCGACCCACATGCGTGCTGGACATCTGCACCACCGAGCTGCGCTTGGCGGTCAGGAAATGGAAGCGCGCGCGCGCAGGCAGCTGCGCGATCGGGCCGGCGTCGGCATCTCCCCGGCAGATCGCCACGATGGCATCCAGCCACGGCTGCAGCGCTTCAATATCCAGCGCAGGCGCGAAGGCGTGCAGGCGCGCGGCGTCGATCTCGATTGCCGCTTCCAGGTGACGTGCGCCCGGACAGGACACGATCACGCCGACGTTGATGAATTCCTCGCGCTCCACCCGCGGTACCACGCGGATGACGGCATAGTCATACGTGTGCAGCGTGGGCACGGATGGCCTCCTGCACGAATACCGCTCGCACCTTCAGGCGATGCTTCAGGTAGTTGATGTAGCCCTGCCGATAGGCGTCGGGACTATCGAACGCTGGCTCATCAATCAGCCAACTGTCCGGTACCAGGCCGACGATGCGCTCGATTTCCGCATCCGACAGGCGCGCGGCCAGTTCGGCATCGACCTCGGCGATGCGGCTGGCGAACGACAGCAGCACGTGGTCGCGGATCAGCACGAAGGGCTTCTCGCAGGCGTCTCCGGCGTTGGCCCAGTCGTGATGGAAGTACATCGCCGCGCCGTGGTCGATCAGGTACAGCTTGCGATGCCACACCATCAGATTGGGATTGCGCGTTGTGCGGTCGACGTTGCTGGTGAACGCATCGAACCAGACGATGCGCGAGGCCAGGTCAGCGTCCACCGGCATCGCCGCCGGGTCGTAGTTGATCGCACCGGGCAGGTAATCCAGGCCCAGGTTCAGGCCTTCGCTGGCGCGGATCAGGTCCTGGATCTCCGGGTCCGGCTCGGTGCGGGCGAACTCGCTGTCCAGCTCGACGAACAGGATCTCCGGAATCGGCAGGCCCACCGCGCGTGCCATCTCGCCTGCGATCAGCTCGGCGATCAGCGCCTTGGGCCCTTGGCCGGCACCACGAAACTTGAGTACGACCATGCCGTCGTCGTCGGTCTCGACCACGGCAGGCAGTGAGCCACCTTCCCGCAAGGGGGTGATGTAGCGGAGGGCATGGACGGTACGCATGCGCGCATTCTAGCGTGGCCCATGCCTGGGTTGCGCCGAGCAATGCCCGGCGCCGTCCCTGACCTCAGTGCGACAGTGCGCCGCGCTGCTGTTCCTGCACCTGCTGGCGTGTCTGTTCCTGCGAGGCGTGGTCAGCCTGGCGCTGGTTGACGATGGCGAGGCTGTCCAGGCTTTCCTGCACCGGCCGCTGTGCGGCTTCAGCCGTGGCTGCCGATGCGCGCAGCGACGCAGGATCATCCAGTGCGCCCTTCACCACGAACACGTTCTGTGCCGCAGCGACGTCGCCGGCCTGGCGGCTGAGCACCACATGATCCACGCGGTCCAGGCCGTTCTCGCGGGCCAGCACCAGCAGGCTCGCGCTCAGGCGTTCACTGGAGGCGTCAAAGCTGCGGCCGTTGGCGGCATCCAACTCTGCCACCTTGCCGCGGATCTGATCGTGCAGGGCACGGTCGTTGCCGCCCGCCAACGCAACCTGCGCCTCGGCCGAGGGAGTGGCGGTCGCCTGCGCGGTGATGGGTATGTGCGCGTAGGTGCCCTCGGTGTGGTCGAAATAATGCAGCGTGGACGGCGAGGTGCTGGTATCGAAGTAGGGCTGCCGTGGCAGACTGCCCTCACCCAGAGACAGGCCGTTCTGTTCCAGCAGGCTTTCCTGCAGGCCCAGTTGTGCCATGTTCACCGACATCCTGCTGATGCCATCGGGTGCCGGGTTTCTGGCTTCTTCCTCGCAGGCACGGCCGATCGCATAAGCACCGTAGAAATTCTGGTAGTCCGAATTGCCGTTGGGCCCCAGCCCGGACGACACACCTTCGTCGTAGTAGTGCTTGCCCATGCCCTCGATGTTGGCGGCAGTGGCGGTCATGCTCAGGTCTGCATTGAGCGTGAGGTCCGGATGCGCGGCATAGGTCATTGGCGGGCCGGGCTGCACGCGCACGAATTCCTTGGCGCGGGTACTTGCTTCGTAGACATCCTCCAGCGTGGCGTCCGGGTTGGCGGTCTTGACCATGCCTACCAGCGCATTCCAGCCCTCGATGTTCGCCGATGCCTCGTCGCGCCGGTTGGCTGCGAGCATGGAACCGATGGCTTGCGTGTAGTCGTGGGTCGAATCGCGCGCGGCAACGTCCGCAATATCGGATTCAAACTGCTTATAGGCCCGCTCTGTCGCTGCGTCATTGAACCCGTGCTGGATCTCATGGCCCATGATGAAGGTCAGCTCTGCAGCGTTGTGCCTGTCCGGGGCTGCCGGGGTGGACAGACTGGATGCCGGCAGGCGGATGGCCTTTGTGCCGCCGTCGTACTCGCCGCCCACATTGCTGTCGGCAGGCAGCAGCTCAAAGTGCTGCAGGTGGCCGGCGGCGATGGCCGCGTCGACCTGGGTTGCCAGTGCGGGAGAATTGGCGATGGCCTTGCGAAGGTTGTCGACCTGATCGGTCGTTACATCGGGTTCTCCTGCAAATTCGGTCAGCAGGCGTTCCGTATCCGCTGAAAGCGTAGGCATGGTGCGGTGCTCCTTACTGCACGGTCACAAGGCGGACACAGGCATGTGCCGGTTCGCCGGATGGGGTCGGGTTTTCTGGCAGCGTATCGACCGTGATGCTCTGGTCTGGACGATCGAAACGGTCATGGATGACCCGGCCGTGCTCGCCGCGGATGGTTTCACGCTTGAAGCCCGCGGCCTGCAGAGCCGAGGCGAACTGATTGAAGTCGACCTCGCAGATCGCCGTTGCGTTGGCTTTGCGGTCGGCGGTGGTGTCGATGAAATTGAGATCGAGACGCGCATCGGCGGCGCCAGCCTTCTTGACCTCCAGGCCGTAGCTCCACTCTGGAGTGAGCGTGCCACCGTAGCCGAAGTGCCCCGGGCCAAAACGCTGTGCGGGCGCCTGCATGGCCTGCGATACCCGTTCAAGGGTCAGTTCCCGGGTGGAGGTGGTGTCCTTGATCAGATCCAGCAGGCGCAACAGGAGTTGGTCTGCCCTGAGTGCAGACGGCGTTGCGGCGTCGGAGGCAGTCGATGCCATGGTAGCGGGTCCTTGAGAAGTCGACGAACGATCAGTCACGTGTGTGCAGGCGCAGAGCGAGGCCGCACATAGGGCAATTGCCCACGGCCGTGTGAATGCGTACCCAAACATAAGCGTTCCCTGCATGTTGAGCGCTGACCCTAAAGTGGGCCAGGTGAATCACAGGTTAAATGGAATTGACGATTGCTGGAAACGGGGCAGGGCGCGTTCGGCTCTGACATTTGCTGCAAGCGGCGTTGCCCGGCCCGGATGCCGCGGAATTTTCTTCACTTCGCCATTCCGTCAGCGGTGGCAGCATCCAACCGTGTAGACGATCAAGCGCAGGCGTGGCCTTACGTAGCAGGCGTCCCTGCCGCTTTCCCACGACCGGCACTCGCCAGCTCGTTTTCAGCACATTTGCGCAGCGTTGAACGTGGCCCTGCGAGGCCACTCCCCCGGCAAGGAGGCCCGCGATGCACAGTCCTGTTCACGCGTACACCTACCGCATCAGCAACCGGCCTGTTGCCCAGGCAGCATGTGCTGGTGTTGGCGAACATGCTGAAACCGCTGCTGCGGTTCATGCAGCCTCAGACAGAATTCTTCCGTGAGTTGAGCACCGATGGTTGGCTCTGCATCCCGCAGTGCGCAGAGCCACTACATGCATGCGAGTCGCCCCACGATGCTGTTTCCTTTGCAGCACTGGGCGCGCATCTCGTCCACGATGTCCACGCAGGCTTCCGAGGTGCACGATGAGCAACGAATCGAGAGGAGCCCTGCCGCCCCTGGATCTGGATGATGCCAAGGCCGCGCAGATGATTGGCAAGCTGGTACTGGTGGGCGTTACCCGTTTTGGTGGCGATGGCCAGGTACAGGGGCTGGAGCAGTTTGCCGGCACCGTGCTGCGGGTCAGCGCCGAGGAGGGGCTGGTGCTGGCCGATGGGGATGACGGGCATGAGCACTACCTGCCGCCGATGCTGGACCAGTACCTGCCGGCCGCGCCGGGTGAGTACCAGTTGCGGTCCAGTGGTGTGACGGTGATCGATCCCGATTATCTGTCCACCTGGGAGCTGCACGCACGGCAGTAAGTGGGAAGGGCATCCAGGGAGTGGGCCGGGCCAGGCAGGGCCACGCTTTGCAGGATGGGGCGACTAGCCCTTCCGGCCCATTTCCCGCTGGGCCGGGGGTGTTAGATTCGGCCCATGCCCGCAGTGCGGGTACCCAACTCACTCCAGGGGAAAAGGATGCTCATCCGTCGTACCTCTCTGGCGGCGGCCGTTGCCGTTGCCACGCTCGGCCTGCTGGCCGCCGGCCCGGCACTTGCCGACTACGCCAAGCCGCCGGAACACCTGCTCAAGGTACTCAAGGCCCCGCCGCCGCCGGCACCGAACATCGACCCCAGCGGCCAGCGCCTGCTGCTGACCACCGCGCAGACCTATCCGTCCATCACCCGGGTGGCGCAGCCGTACCTGAAGCTGGCCGGCGTACGCCTGGAACCAAAGAACCGCAGCCGCCACGACACCCCCGGCGGCTATGGCATTCCGGCCTGTGTGGCCGACTTCACCCTGGTCGAGATCGTCAGTGGCAAGAGCACCAAGGTCAACCTGCCGCAGGGCTGCGCAGGGGCCGCGCAGTGGTCGGCCGATGGCAGCCGTTTCGCCTTCCAGAATGCGGTCGATACCAGCGTGCAGCTGTGGGTGGGCGACGCGGCCACCGGCCAGGTGAAGCAGGTGCCGAACGTGCAGCTGAACCCCATTTTCGGCAGCACCGTGCAGTGGCTGGGTGGCAGCCAGAGCCTTCTGGTGAAGCTGGTGCCGGCCAACCAGGGGGCGGCGCCGTCCAACGGCGGTACACCCACCGGTCCGGACGCGCAGGAATCGCTGGGCAGCAGTGGCGAGAGCAGCACCTATGAAGCGCGCGACACGCTGACCAGCGTGCACGATGAGAAGCTGTTCGCTTACTACGGTGCTTCGCAGCTGGCGGTGGTCGATGCCGCTGCCGGCAGCGTGCGCCCGGTTGGCCAGCCGGCGCTGTACAACGATGTCAACGCGGCACCCGATGGCGTGCATGTGCTGACCGAAACCCTGAAGGCGCCGTTCTCGCATGCGGTCACCTACCAGCGCTTTGCCAACGATGTGGCGGTGCTGGACCTCGGCAATGGCCGCAACACGGTTCTGGCCAGCCTGCCGCTGGCCGATCGCGTGCCGGTACACGGCGTGCCGGAAGGCCCGCGAGGTTACGACTGGCGCTCCACCGACCCGGCAACCCTGGTCTATGCCGAAGCGCTGGACAAGGGCGACTGGAAGGTGAGCGTGCCGCATCGCGATCGCGTGCTGATGCTGAAGGCGCCGTTCACCGGCAAGCCGGTGGAAGTCGCCCGGACCGCACAGCGTTTCGAGGGCTTTGCATGGTCGGCCGACCCGGCCGTGTCGTTCCAGTTCGAGAACGACGAGAACCGCCACTGGATGCAGGCCCGCATCGTCGATGTGGACCAGCCGAAGAAGGAAGGGCGACTGCTGTGGGACATGTCCAGCGATGAGCTGTACGGCAACCCGGGTAACCTGGTGTTCAAGCGCCTGCCCAGCGGTGCGCCGGTGGTACGCCAGGAAGGCAACACCGTGTTCCTGCGCGGGCAGGGTGCCTCGCCGCAGGGCGACCGTCCGTTCCTGGATGCGCTCAACCTCGGTACGTTGAAGAGCGAACGCCTGTTCCGCAGCGATGCGGATGCGTATGAGCAGGTCATCGGTTTCAGTGCCACGCCGGGCCATCTGGTCACCTGGCACCAGTCGGTGATGGACCCGCCGAACGCGTTCGTGCGTCTGCTCGGCGAGCGCATCGACAATGCCAAGGCCGGCGAAGCGCAGTTCGAGTCCAAGCCCACTGCGTTGACCAAGCTGGTCGACCCGACCCCGGAAGTGCGGCAGATCCAGAAGCGCCTGGTGACCTACAAGCGCGCCGATGGCGTGGACCTGTCGTTCACCCTGTACACGCCGCCGGGCTACAAGGAAGGCCAGCGCGTGCCGGCGATCCTGTACGCGTACCCGGCCGACTTCGCCAATGCCGCACAGGCCGGCCAGGTGTCCGGTTCGCAGCAGACCTTCACCCGTCTGCAGCCGTACCGCCTGATGCTGCTGGCCGGCTACGCGATCATCGACAACGCCTCGTTCCCGATCGTGGGTGACCCGAAAAACGCTTACGACACCTATCTGGAGCAGCTGGAAGCCGATGCCAAGGCAGCGGTGGACAAGGCCGTGGAACTGGGCGTGGTCGACCGCAACCGCATCGGCGTGACCGGCCACAGCCATGGTGGCCTGATGACCGCCAACCTGATCGCCCACACCAACCTGTTCAAGGCCGGCGTGGCAACCAGTGGCTCGTACAACAAGACCTTCACCCCGTTCGGCTTCCAGAACGAGCGCCGCTCGGTGTGGCAGGCGCAGGATGTGTACCTGAAGGCCTCGCCGTTCTTCTACGCCGACAAGATCAAGCTGCCGCTGCTGCTGGTCCATGGTGAGGACGATGCCAACCCGGGCACCGAGCCGTTCCAGTCGCGCAAGCTGTATCAGGCGATCCGTGGCAATGGTGGCACCACCCGCCTGGTGATGCTGCCGAACGAGCCGCACTGGTACACCGCGTTGGAGTCGAACGAGCAGCTGGTGTATGAAATGCTCAACTGGTTCGACACTTACGTGAAGAACGCGAAGTAATCCGGAAAGGCCGCCCTCCGGGGCGGCCTTTCTGTTTCAGGCTTCGTGTAGCGCCGAGCCATGCCCGGTTGCTTCTACAGGATGACCGCATTCTCCACAGAACCTGCTTTCCAAGGAGTCTCATGAAGGCGTGGTTTCTCGTTGTCGCAGCCCTGTGTCCCGCCGCCATGGCTGCTGCAGCCGATGGGCCCATGCACATCGATGTGGCCTACGAATGGTCCGGCTGGGGAGGTGTTTCGGAGCACTGGCGCATCGAGCGCGACGTACGTGGAATCACCACGCGTGTTCGTGTCACAGATTCGGCGGGAAACCAGGAATTGCCCAAGCAGGTATTGCCGGCCGCTGCCGTCGAAGCGTTCGAGGCGGCTATTGGTGCTGCCCCGCTGTCCAAGGAGGCCGCGATCAGTCTGATTGCCGCCCGCCTTGATCGCGCCGCGATGCCGGAGTTGGATCCGAAACTGAGGTCAGTGCCTCCGGCATCGTGCACATTCGCCGATCAGCAGGCGTGGGCCCGTCGGACGTTGACTGTCCAAGGGCTGCACCAGCGGGTGCGGCAGCACTTCAAGGGGGACGGCGTGGCGTGGACTGACGATTATCCGGTGATGTCGGTGACAGTGCGCCGCCAAGGCAAACCTGATGTGGTGTTCCTGTCGAGATCGCAGAAGGCGCTGATGCTGCCATGGAAGCAGGTGTCAACTGGGCAGGAAAATCAGCAGACCCTGGCGCTCGCGCCGGATCAGTGGCGCCCCGCGCTGAGTGACGCGTTGACCCGACTGCTTCCAGAAGGGGAGGCCACGCGTGCCCGCTTCAGAAACGCCTGGCTGCAGCATCGCTTGAAGCAGGAGCTTGCGCTGGAGGCATTGAAGTGCACGACCGGACCATGAACAGGGGACTTGAACTGCGACGGCACAGCCGGCGCCAGTATCCCCCTGTGGGTGTTGCGTAACCATCTGTGATGCAGGCATGGAGCGGCCACAAAGCTGCGGTACGCTGCGCATCTGATGTCTGCTACGGGTTCGCTCCATGAAGGCCTTCATCCTCGCCGTATCGCTGTCGATGTCCGTTGTCCCGTGCGCTGCATTCGCCCAGCCGCTGCCGGCTGAACTGGCAGCGTTGGGCATCACCCCCGGCATGCCCTATACCAAGGCCAAGCGACTGCTTGATGCCGCAGGGTGGCAGGCGAGCCCGCCACGCGATGCGCCCGAAGCACTGGAGGGTTTCCCGGAAGTGGGTTGCCAGAAGGGCGGCAACAACTGCAGCAGCACCTTCGCCAAAGATGGGCAGCAGGTCGCTCTGCAGGTGGGAACCACGCTGGCGGGCCAGCCCTTCGTGCAGGGCGGCCGCTGAGCGCGACCCGCGCTCATGCCAACGGCAGGTTGTCCAATGCACGCGACATCCGATCGTGCAGGTCGCGCACGCGTTCGGCCTTGGCGTCCACACGACGCTCGTTACCGAAGCTGCGCACATAGGCGCATGCAGCGAAGCCGGCGCTTTTCCTTTCGTACTCGGCGATCCACGCCAGACGGTCGGGGTTGCTGGCCTGCTCGGCCGACCAGGCTGCCACCGGCGGACGGATGCGGGCGATGATGCCAAGCCGCCACGGTTTCGGTGTCAGCCGCGCACGGAAGCAATGCTGCAGCGTGCACATGCGCGCATACAACGTGTCGGTGCCTAGAGCCTTGAAGAAGGCATGCACCTGCGCATCCTGTGGTTCGAACGTGGCATGCATCGCCAGCACGCGCAGCCCGGCGGGGGTGCGATAGGCACGCAGGTGCCAGTCGGAATGGTGTTCGACGAACGCCTGCACACGCTGCAGCACGATGCCTTCGGCGCCGCCGGACCGGGCCAGTCGTCGCTTGCGCCGCCCCGACAGGATCTGGTTGACCACCACCATCGCGATGCCGCCGGCCGCCAAGCCGATATTGAAGTTGCCCAGGGCCCCGCCGATCAGCGCACCGGCTGCCAGCAGCCCGAGTGCACCGAGCAGCGGCAAAGCACAGCCCGACGGAGTGGGCACATGGTCGATGTCGGCAAACAGTACGTCGGGGGTGTTCAGGCACAGCGCGCCGTAGCTGTTGCGGGTGACAATGACATCATCCCTGCGCTGCACGATCTGCTCGCGGATCGGAATGCCCTCGACACCGTAGTTGGTCCGTCGCTCGCGACGCGGCACGGCCTGGCCGCTGAGGATGTCATCAAGCGCTTCGCGTGCACGCGCATCGGCGTGGGCCTGTGCGGCATCCTGGTCGTCGTCGGACCAGCCAAACCGGCGAACCACCACTGGCCGGCCCCTGTACCTGTCCTGCAGACGGGCTTCGGCCCAGTACGCTGGAACGATCATCATCCTGTCTTCCCCTTGCTTCCATGGCAGCCGCTCGCCGCGAGTCTGGCACAGCAGGGGAGGGCGTTGCACGATACGGCAGCGCATGCGCTGCCACGGTGATAGATTGCGCGCTTCGCGTGCACTCCACCAAGGACGGAGCCATGTTCGTGTCGTTGCGTTGCCTGCTTGCCCTGGCCCTCGGCGGGGTGGTCGGCACTACTCAAGCGGCTGCGCCGGGACCGGAAATCCTGACCGCCGATGCCACCCGCTTCTACGCGCTGTACGAGGCTGCCCGCGGCAAGCCCAGCGTGGCCCAGCTGGAGCAGTATCTGGCACAGGGCACGCCGAGCCTGGCCCAGTTCGCGAAGCTGCGCCGGGTGACCGCCGAACGCATGGCCGAGGCGATGGCGCGCGAGCCTGCGGTGTATGCCAATGGGCGGGCCTGTCTGGCGGAGTTGCCGGCGGTGCGGCAGCGACTGGTGCAGGTGTTCGCCAATCTGCAGGCGATCTACCCGCAGGCGAAGTTGCCGCCGGTAGCGATCGTGGTGGGGCGCGGCAAGCCGGTGGGCATGACGTACCCGGACGGGGTGGTGATCGGCCTGGAAGCGCTGTGCGCGGCCGACTTCATGAACGCCAATGCGCAGGACCGCTTTGTGCACGTGATCGCGCACGAGTACGTGCATATCCAGCAGACCGGCGTGAGCGAGTACGAAGCGGGCGACCCGCGCGCGACGGTGCTGCGCGAGTCGCTGGGCGAGGGGATCGCCGAATTCATCGCCGAGCTGATTTCCGGCAACGTCGGCAATGGTCGGCATGCCGGGTGGACGCGGGGCAAGGAAGTGCATATCGAAAGCGCGTTCGCGCTGGAGGCGGACAGCACCGATCTGAAGCCCTGGCTGTACAACCACACGCCGGGTTCGCTGGAGCCCTACGACCTCGGTTACTGGGTGGGCTATCGCATCGCCAAGGCGTATTACCTGCAGGCCGACAACAAGCGCGATGCTGTGCGCGCGCTGATCCAGCAGAAAGACGCCAAAGCGATCCTGGAGGTCAGTGGCTGGACGCCGGGCATGTGGATGCCGGCCAAGGTGACGGGAGTGGCGGCAAGGACGGCTGCATCGGCAAGATGACCCTCCGCAGGCCGCGCTAGACTGCCCTGGTCGATAGCGGAGGATGCTCATGCGCAGGATGGTTTCGATGGTCTGGCTGCCGGCCGGTCTGCTCATGGCAGCGTTGGCCACGCCAGTGATGGTGCAGGCGGCCAGCAATCCGCTGCTGACCAAGCCGGTCGAGCAGGTGCAGCCGGACGAAGTGCGTTTCATGCAGCAGCGCCTTTCTGATTGGCCGCAGCTGCAGAAGTATCGCGCGGCCAATGCCGCATTGCCGCCACCGCTGGCCGGCCACCCGCGCGTGGTGTTTTTCGGCGATTCGATCACCGAAGGCTGGGGCGTGGAAGGCAGCAACACCTTCTTCCCCGGCAAGGACTACATCAATCGTGGCATCAGCGGGCAGACCACCGCGCAGATGCTGGTGCGCTTTTCGCAGGATGTGCTGGCGCTGCGCCCGAACGTGGTGGTGATACTGGCCGGTACCAATGACATCGCGGGCAATACCGGTCCGGCCACACAGGCGATGATCGAGGACAACCTGCAGGCCATGCTGGACGTGGCGAAGGCGCATGGCATCGCGGTGGTGATGGCGTCGGTGTTGCCGGTCAGCGAGTACCCGTGGATGCCGGGCATCGCGCCTGCGCCCAAGGTGCGTGCATTGAATGCTGCGCTGAAGCGCCATGCCGACGCACGCGGTCTGGTCTATCTGGACTATTACGCAGCGATGGCCAATCGTGCCGGTGGACTGGATGCGCAGTTGGCAACCGATGGCGTGCACCCGACGGCGAAGGGCTATGCGCTGATGGCACCGCTGGCCGAGGCGGCGATCAAGCGCGCGCAGGCGAACGCGCCCAAGCGCTGAGATGGTAGTGCCGGCCGCTGGCCGGCAACCTCAACCTGCATGCAGAACGGATTGCCGGCCAGCGGCCGGCACTAGCCTATCGGAAGCTCGGCCAGCAGCCACTCACAGAACCGCATCACCAGCGGATCGCGGGCGCTGTCCTCGTGCAGCAACCAGCTCCAGCGCGGTCCGCGCACATAGGCCTCATCCAGCGGCTCCAGCAGGCCCTGCGTGCGCGCCGGTGCGGCCAACAGTTCGCTGACCAGTGCGATGCCCAGGCCCTGGCAGGCGGCATCCAGCAGTTGTCCTGGCTCGGAGAAATTCAGGCCTTCGCGCTGCTGGCCGACGTCGGCACCGCCCTGCACCTGCCACTGGCTCCAGTCCATTTCGCGCTCGCCATGCAGGGTGCTGCGCTCGGTAATGGGTAGCGTCAGCACGCTGGGGTGGCAGGCCGGATACAGCCGGTCCTGCAGCAGCACGCGATGCTCGCAATGCGCCTGTGCCTGCAGATCATCGCGAATGCTGATGTCCAGCGTCTGCGCGGTCATGTCCGGCGCCTCTTCGCTGGTCAGCAGCCACAGATCGGCCTGCGGATGCTGACGGCGGAAGTCGCCCAGCCGCGGTACCAGCCAGTGGCGCGCGAAGGCGGGGCTGGTGTTGACGATCAATTGATTCGGCTTGCGGTACTGATCGAGCCGACGGATGCCACTGGCCAGCTGCCGCAGCAGCGACTGCGTGGTTTCCAGCAGGTCGATGCCGGCATCGGTGAGGGTCACGCTGCGGCCCTGGCGGAAGAACAGCGGTTGTTCCAGGGAGTCCTCCAGCCCGCGGATCTGCTGGCTGATGGCAGACTGGCTAAGGTGCAGCTCTTCGGCGGCACGATGGAAGCTGCCGAGCCGGGCGGCGGCTTCGAAGCCGCGCAGGGCGTTCAATGGGGGCCAATGCTTGAGCATGATTGATAAGCCTGGCTGATCGTATTCCCGCTGAATCTATCGTTTGTTCTCATCCATAAGCAAGGGCAACATGGGTCTGTCGCGCATCAGTCGGTGCGCTTGAACTGATCAGCTGGACTTCACGGTCCGTCTCTGGAGCCTGTCATGTCTACCCGACGCCATTTCATTACCCAACTCGCCGCAACTGCCGGCCTGGGCGGCCTGGCCGCGCTGGGTCTGACCGGACTGCCCGTCCGCTCCCGTGCCGCTGCACCTGCCGGGTGGCAGATGCCCGATGAGCACGGTCCGCAGGAACGCGTTTTCCTGGCCTTCGCTGCACAGCCGCGGGTATGGGGGGCGCAGGCCGATGCAGTGAACAGTGCTGTGGCCCGGCTGGCGCGCACCATCGCCCGCCATCAGCCGGTCAGCGTGCTGTGCCGTCCCGCGCAGCGCCGGCAGGCGCAGGAGCGCTGCGGCAACGACAACATCGAGTTCCTCGACGTGGCGCTGGATGACATCTGGGTGCGCGACTACGGCGGCTGTTTCGTCACCGACGACAGCGGCAGGCTCGGCCTGGTCGACTTCAACTTCAATGGCTGGGGCGGCAAGCAGAGTGCACGCAACGATGGCGCAGTAGCACCGTGGCTGGCGCAGATGACCGGCGCGACGTTGCTGGAAAGCGATCTGGTGGGCGAGGGTGGTGGCATCGAAGTCGATGGCCACGGCACCGCGATCCTGACCGAAAGCTGCTGGGTGAACCGCAACCGCAATCCGGGCTGGTCGCGTGCGGACATCGAGGCAGAGTTGAAGCACCACCTGGGCCTGCGCAAGGTGATCTGGTTGCCCGGCATCGCTGGCGAAGACATCACCGATGCGCATGTGGATTTCTACGCACGCTTCGTGCGCCCCGGCGTGGTGATCGCCAACCTGGACAACGACCCGGAATCGTACGATTACGATCTGACCCGTGAGCATCTGCAGATCCTGCGCGAGGCCACCGATGCCGATGGTCGCAGGCTGCAGGTGCATACGCTGCCGCCGCCGCTGGGTGGGCGTGACAATGTGCATACCCGCGACAATGACGATCTGGCCCGGGGCTACATCAATTACCTGCCGATCAACGGTGCGGTGATTGCACCGCAGTTTGGTGACGCGAAGGCGGATGGTTACTGCCGTGAACTGCTGGAAGACCTGTATCCCGGTCGCACCATCGAGCAGGTGGACATCGATGCGATTGCCGGCGGTGGCGGCGGCATCCACTGCGTGACCAAGAACATGCCGAAGGTCGGGTAAGGTCCTTAGCGGCATTGCCGACGCCATGCCATGATGTGGCAACAGTGGCATGCCTAGTGACGAATGGATCTGGATACTGCGGTCTGGAGTGGCATGGTCGGTGGCAGTATCGCCACGGTCATTGCGCGGCGAGCCGCTGAGCGGCTTCCAAGCCACTACCGCGGCCGCAGCCTGACGTATCTGCGGCGCAGGCATCGTGTTGCGGTATGGAGTGCGAACGCGTTGTTCCTGCTTGGGATCGCTGGCAGCCTGCTGATCTGGCCGTTGGGCCACTACGCCCATACCGATTCGCGTCCGTTGCTGCTGGGTATGGGCATCAGCTGCGGTTCTGCGCTGCTGGCGCTGGTACTGGTTTCCTGGGTGTCACGTCGCCCGATCCGTGAGGCGCTGGTGACCTACGGTTACGCGCAGGGCGGCCCGGTGTGGCTGATCTATTCGATCATGCTGGCAGGTGTGGCTGCTGGCGTGGTCGGATTGGTACAGGTGCTCCGCTGAACGCTTGACGGTGCCGGCGTATGCCACGGGTCGTGTTGCTCATGCATCGTCGCGCTTCAGTGCTGCATCCGCAGCCAGCAGTGCCTCCGCTGCCACGCTCAGGGCCGGCGAGGGCGGAGCAACCACGCCGATCGATTCCATCATCTGCGGCATGCCGACGAACTGACGTGCGCGGCGGTCGTAGATGCCGGTGATCAGCAGTGCACGCGTGGCGGTTTTCTGCTCCGGGCCGATCAGCACGCGCTGCTCCATGATGCCGCGTGTGCCGACCCAGCCGACCAGCCGCGTTTCCAGGGTGAAACGCTGGAACGGCTTCAGCTCGCGGCGGAACTGGATGGTGCCGGCGCCAACGATCGGCGCCCACTTCTCACGCAGCGCCACCTTGCCCAGCCCCATGCGCAGGATCAGGTCCAGCCGGCCCAGATCGAAGATGTTCCAGTAGCGGCCGTTCGTCATGTGCAGGTTGCTGTCCAGGTCGTTGGGCAGCACCCGGAAGGAGAGGCGCGAGACCCCGAATGGCGCGTCCAGCTTCGGTCGGAACAGGCTGCACAGCAGCAGGTGGAGCAGGCGGAACCAGAGATTCATGGTTATTACGACTGTTATAGAACGGTCGATACGCTAGTCTATGACGACTGTCTTAGCAAGGAGCCGCCGTGAGCCCACGATCATCCGATGCCCCTCAGCGTGTGATCGATGCCGCGGCGGAGATGCTCGCGCGGGTGGGCCTCAATGCCACCAGCATCCGCGAAGTGACCAAGCTGGCTGAAGCGCCGTTGGGGTCCACGTATCACCACTTCCCGGGCGGCAAGCAGGAACTGCTGGCACGGGCCACCATCATGGCCGGCGACAAGGTGGAGGCGCTGCTGATCGAGCTGCTGAAGGGCGGTGCGGTGCAGGGATTGCAGCAGTTCCTGGCGCTGTGGCGCGAGCGCCTGCTGCGCACCGGTTTTCGCGCCGGCTGCCCGGTGCTGGCGGCGGCTGTCGAGGAGCCGGTGGATGCCACGCCGAGCCAGCCACGTGCGGCGGCCGCCGAAGTGTTCGCCCGGTGGCAGGGCCATCTGACCGCCGCGTTCGTTGCCGATGGACACGCGCCTGTCCAGGCAGCCGGCCTGGCCAGTCTGGTGATTGCCAGCGTGGAAGGGGCGGTGGCGATGAGCCGCGCACTGCAGGACATTGCCCCGTTCGATCAGGTGGCAGCGCAGCTGCTGCGGGCTGCATCACACCGCTGAGCGTTGCACGGTCTACTTGAAGAACATGTAGGCCCAACCTGCAAACATCGGTAACAGCACGGCGATGATCGATGCACCCAGCCAGCGCGCATAACGGCGGGCTGCGTCGGCGCCTTGCCTTTTCAGTGCCCAGGCGTGCAGGGGCAAGATCAGCAGGGCCTGCAGAACGAAGGCCGCCAGTGCGGCAAGCCACAGCGCAAATACGCCCAGGCAGCCGTCACTGAAGCAATAGGTGCCGAACCACGATCCCCAGCCCGCCAGACCGATCATCGGCAGGAACATCACGCTGGCGACAGGGCGGGTGAACTGGGACGCTTGCATGCTGGGGCCGATCCATTCCGTGGCTGCCCAGAATATAGGATCTACACCATGCTGCGGTTGCCTTGGGGCCTGCGGGAATGCGATTGGATGAGGACTGTAGACGCGCCGCCACGGCAGGGTAGAATCCTGCCAGCGCAGCCCGCGCGTGCTTGGCAAGGATGTCTGCATGCTGCATCACCTCTCGCTGGGTGTCCGCGATCTGGACGCTGCCGGCCGCTTCTATGATGCGGCACTCGCAGCCCTTGGCTATCGCCGCGTTTTCGAAGACGACACCGCAATCGGCTATGGCTTGGTCGATGATGAAGACCTGCTCTGCCTGAAACTGCGCGACGATGCGGTCGCGCCGGGACCTGGCTTCCATCTGGCGCTGGCGGCAACCACGCGTGCAGCCGTTGATGACTTTCATCGTGCTGCCTTGGCAACCGGAGGCCAGGACAACGGAACTGCGGGCCTGCGCCCGGATTACGGCGACCATTACTACGCCGCCTTCGTGATCGATCCTGATGGCCATCGCATCGAGGCAGTGACCAAGGCGGCGATATGAGCAACCGACGCCCGACCGTTTCCCTGCCGAGCAGCCGCAGCACCGAAGCGATGCGTGCACGCCGGCAGCTGCAGCATCGTGGCTGGCCGCGGCTGCAGATGGCCTTGATCGTCGTGCTCACCGGCGCTGCCGGATTCCTTGCCTCGCACGTGCTGCGCCTGGCGGGCATGGATGAGATGCTGCTGCGCTATCCACTGGCCGTGCTGATGGCGTATGGCGTGTTCCTGCTGCTGATGTGGGTCTGGATCCGTTGGCGCTGGGATGCGGTGGCCGACGGATTGAGCTCCGGGCCCGGTGGCGGTGGCAGCCAGGGATCGCCGTGGAGCGGCAGTGGTGGGCGTTCTGGCGGGGGTGGCGCGTCCGCCTCGTGGGGTGAATCCGCAGCGTCCTCCAGCACGAGTGCCGACAGCACGTCGTTGCTGGACGTAGCCGACGGCGAGGCAGGCCTGCCGTTGCTGGCCATTCTGGGCATCATCGCGTTGGTGGCTACGGTGCTCTTGGCCAGTGTCTGGGTGGTCTGGTCGGCGCCGGTACTTATGGCCGAGCTGCTGGTGGATGCAGCCATCGCCGGTGGTCTGTACAAGCGTATGCAGGGCATGCAGGAGCAGGGCTGGTGGCGGCTGTGTTTGTCCCATACGATCTGGCCGCTGCTGGGCCTGCTGGTGTTCTTCGCCGCGCTGGGCTGGCTTGCGCAGGAGCTGGCGCCCGGTGCGGTCAGTCTGGTGCAGGTGTTCAAGGCGTTGTAACGACGGTACGTCAGCCATCGCAAAGTCACGTCCTCTCCTTCAATCCGGTTCGGTCATGCGCAAGCGCATTGCATGGAAGCGTATATGGGTGATCAGCACGGCCTTGGCTGTAGTGCTGCTGTTGGCACTGGCCTGCAGCGTTCGGCCCTGGCAGAACCGGTCCGTGGGGGCCGCTGCGGTCAACCTCGGAACTGCCCAGATGCAGGCTGGGGTGATGGCGCTGGCGATCAGGTTCCCCCTGGTCCCGCCTCCTCCCAAGCCAATACCGATGGTGATGAAAGATCCGATGGCGCGCTCGGCCCTGCAGCTACCTGCGCAATCTACGGTGCAGGACGTTGCCACGGTACCCGTTCTGGACAGCAACGCGGCGGCTGCCGTGGACAGGTGGCGACCACGGTTTCAGCCCCGTTTGACCGATCCGGTGGACGAACGGATGGTGGTGATCGAGCGGACGCTGCCCTACTGCTGGCCGGGAAATCGAATGCAGGTCTGTCAGGACAACGATGATCTGGTCACATGGACCGATGACAGGCATATGTACGCATTGCGCAGGCAGTTGGTGGCGCAGTTGCCGCTGGCCAACCGACGCAGCGTCCGGGTGCCGGACGCTGCGCTGGTGGGAACTCCCCACATGAGCCTGGAGCACCTGCAGCTGATCCAGAAGCAGGGAAACGACGGATGCAGGGACGGGGACCGGTACGGCGGACACCTGATTGTCCATCTGTCGATGCCCGTTTTCAGCACAGACAATCAATGGGCAATGATTGCCGTGGCCAACGGCTATTGCGCCAGCGATGGGGGCTACCGCGCTCGAATCCTGTTCCATCGGGAAGATGGGCGCTGGGTTCTGGAGAGAACCGAGCTAGCGCTTTGGGGTATTCGTCAGGGTCACGCACCGTGGCCCAAACACAGGCAATTTTGATCGCAAAGGAGAAGCGCATGGATGTCGCTGCACGCAGTAACAGGAAGTTCGGTCGTTGGTTGATGGTGGCGATGTTCGCCCTGTTGATGCCCTTCGTGGTGCTGGCCCAGTCAGGGCCTACAGCGACCGCGCCCACAACGGAGGCGGCCGCCGAAGAAGCCCAATGCCGCGCTTGTACCTATGAGCGTATCGGGCACAAGGTGGATATCGGCCTGGTAGCGCTGGTGTCGTTGCTGGTGGTTGCCCTGCTGGTGGCCGTTTCCCGCGAGTGGGGCACGACCTCCCAGCGCTGGACCTGCCGCACGACGGCGCTGCTGCTGGTGGGGCTGGGGGTGGCGCTGCTGTGGTGGGCAGGCAGCATCATCTACCTCGGCTACAACCCTTGGCAGGAGGACGCCGCTCCGCTGGATGCAGCGTTGACGTCGACGCTGCTCAGTACGTCGCCGAAGTGGCTGGCGGCAATGGTGTTGATCGCCTTTGCGCCATCCATCTGGAAGCGCAGTGAGCGCCTGCCTGCGTGGCGCATCGGCTGACCTGGAGTCGCGGCGCCGGATCACGTCCGGCGCCGCCTGCTGGAATCAGTCGAAGCGCCAGCGCACGCCCGCGTACACGCCGCGGCCTTCGCCAGGTGTTGAGCGCGCCACGTCCTTGCCGGCATCGTTGTAACCCGGGGTGACGGTGGCTGCGTAATGGCGGTCACCGATGTTGCGCATCTCCGCCCACAGCTGCCAGCGGCCGCCCGGTGCGTCGTAACCGATGCGGCTGCCGAAGATGGCGTGGCTGTCGGCCCAGTAGCTGTTGGCGTAGTCCACTGCGATGCGCGACGCATATTCGGTGTTCAGTGCTGCATACAGGCCCGAGGCGTGGTCGAAGCGCAGTTCGGCCTGGTAGGCATGGCGCGGCAGACCGGGCAGGCGGTTGCTGCCGAAGCGCGTGTCATGGCGATAGCGGAAGTCGCTGAAGGTATAGGCCTGGCGCAGTGACAAACGGCCAGCTGCGGCCTGCCACAAAGTACTGTCCAGACCGGCCTCGATGCCACGGTGCACGGTGGGGCTGGCATTGTTCTCTGCGATGAACAGGTTCGGCACCGGCTGCAGTTCCACGCTCAGCAGCTCGTGGTTCACGTGCGCGTAGTAGCCGGTCAGTTCCCAGCGGCCCAGCGGGGCGTCGCCGCGTGCACCCAGTTCCAGCGTGGTGGCGGTCTGGTTCTGCATCGGCACCGGCGCGCGCTGGCGGCCGGTGGATGGACCATTGCCGGCGCCGAAGTATTGGTTCGAGCCCCAGATCATCGACCACGGATGTGGCGCTTCCACCGAACGGCTGAGGTTGCCGAACCACTGCGTCTGCGGCGTCTGCTGCCAGGTGAAGCCCACGCGCGGGGCGTAGTCCCAGTCGCGGTCGCGCAGGCGGCCACCACTGCTCGGCCAGGTGACCTGCACATCGCGGCGGGTGTTGATCAGCGCAAAACCGGTCTGCACGCGCAGGCGCTCATTCACGGCCAGGTTGTTGCCGATATGCAGCGTGCTGTCGGTGCCGTGGTGGCGGAAGTCGCGCGTGCGGGTGCCGGCGGCATAACCGTTGTTGGCAAAGCGCAGCGACTCGCGCACATCGGCATCCAGGTCATGGGTAACGCGCAGGCCGATGGTGGTCTCGCTGTCCAAACCGAACAGCGTGTGCCGGCGGCGGTAGTCCAGCGTGGCGTTGAGGTTGGCGTAGTCCAGCTGCTGGCGGTACAGGCTTTCGTTCAAGTCCATCGGATACTTGTGATAGACCAGCCCGGCCTGCAGCGAGGAATCCTCGTCGATCTGGAGCGTGGTCACATTGCCCACCCAGGTGCTGCCCGGTTGCGGACGGCGCGCATCGATGGCCAGGTTGGCCGGGTTCGCCGCGCGCGGATCGTTGCGGATCTGTTCGCGGGTCAGGCGCCCGGGTGTTTCGTGGTTGGTTTCGCGGTAGCGCACGAAGAAGCGGGTCTGCAGATCGGGGGTGATCTGCCAGCCGATGTTGGCCATCGCGCCCTTGCCATCGCCGGACGCATGGCGCTGGTAGCCATCGAATTCGGTATCGGTATAAGCCAGGAAGTAATCGACGTCGCCGCTTACGCCACCCCAGCTGAGGCCGCGCTTCTGGTAGCCGCGGCTGCCGGCTTCGTAGTGCAGTTGCACGCCGGCCGAATCGCGGCCGCTGCGGCTGATGTAGTCGATGGCACCGCCCAGCGCCAGCGCGCCGCGTTCGAAGCCGTTCGCCCCGCGCAGGACCTCAACGCGCGACAGCCACAGCGGTTCCAGCAGTTCGTAAGGCGTGCCGCCTGGACCGGTCAGCGGCAGGCCGTCGATCGATACCGCGATGCCGGATGCATGTGCGCCCGGGCCGCGATTGATGCCGGAGCCGCGGATGGACACCTTGGTGCCTTCGTTGCCCGGTGATTGCGCACTGATGCCCGGCTGGTAGGCCAGCACATCGGCACTGCTGGACAGGCGGCTGTCAGCCTTGGCCACATCGATGACGTTGCTGGCGCCTGGTACGCGCTTGAGCGCCTCGCGCGCCTGCGCGCTGGCATCGGCGGCAGTGACCTGCACCGCATCGAGGGTGGTGGCCTGCGGGGCGGCCTGGGCGGTGGTGGCGAGTCCAAGCAGGACGGCCAGCGACAGCGGGGAGAGGGTGAGGCGATACGGCAGGAAGGGCATGCGGACAGTCTGTAAACCAAAAAACAGGCGCGCAAGTTAACAGGTCGGGTGCGGTACGTCACCCACCGGGTGCGTATGTGTAGCGCCGCGCCCGTGCCCGGCTGCTTTTGAATTTCATGCGGCTGCCGGCCAGCGGCCGGCACTACCATCGGGCGGTGCCGACGATGATCGGCACCACCCATCCAGCTCGATCAGCCGAGGATACCCGGCAGATCCAGTCCCTTTTCCTTCGCGCAGTCGATCGCGATCTCATACCCCGCATCGGCGTGGCGCATCACGCCCGTCGCCGGGTCGTTCCACAGCACGCGTGCAATGCGCTTGGCTGCCGCTTCAGTGCCATCGCAGACGATCACCATGCCGGCGTGCTGCGAGAAACCCATGCCGACGCCGCCGCCATGGTGCAGCGACACCCAGGTCGCACCGCTCGCGGTGTTGAGCAGGGCGTTCAGCAGCGGCCAGTCGGACACCGCATCGGAGCCGTCGGCCATCGCTTCGGTTTCGCGGTTCGGCGAAGCCACGCTGCCCGAATCCAGATGGTCACGGCCGATCACCACTGGTGCCTTGAGTTCACCGTTGGCGACCATCTCGTTGAAGGCCAGTCCCAGGCGATCGCGATCACCCAAACCGACCCAGCAGATGCGCGCCGGCAGGCCCTGGAACTTGATCTTCTCGGCGGCCATGTCCAGCCAGCGGTGCAGATGCGGGTTGTCCGGAATCAGCTCCTTCACCTTGGCATCGGTCTTGGCGATGTCTTCCGGGTCGCCACTGAGCGCGGCCCAACGGAACGGGCCGATGCCACGGCAGAACAGCGGGCGGATATAGGCAGGCACGAAACCCGGGAAATCGAACGCGTCCTCGACACCTTCTTCCAGCGCCATCTGCCGCAGGTTGTTGCCGTAGTCCACGGTAGGCACGCCCAGTGAGTGGAAACCGAGCATGGCGCGGATGTGGTTGGCCATCGACGCACGCGCGGCCTTCTCCACTTCCTTCGGTGCGGTTACCCGCTTGGCATCCCATTCTTCCACCGTCCAGTCCTGCGGCAGGTAGCCGTTCACCGGGTCGTGCGCGGAGGTCTGGTCGGTCAGCAGGTCCGGCTTCACGCCACGGATCAGCAGTTCGTCCAGCACGTCGGCAACATTGCCCAGCAGGCCGACCGACAACGGCTTCTTGGCGGTGCACGATTCTTCGATCAGGCGCAGCGCCTCATCCAGGTTGTCGGTCCAGGTATCCAGGTAGCCGGTACGCAGGCGCATCTCGATGCTGCTCTTGCGGCATTCCACCGCCAGGCACGAGGCGCCGGCCATCACGGCGGCCAGCGGCTGCGCGCCACCCATGCCACCCAGGCCGCCGGTGAACAGCCACTTGCCGGCCAGACTGCCGTTGTAGTGCTGGCGGCCCATTTCCACGAAGGTTTCGTAGGTGCCCTGCACAATGCCCTGCGCGCCGATGTAGATCCAGCTGCCGGCGGTCATCTGGCCGTACATCGCCAGGCCCTTCTTATCCAGCTCGTTGAAGTGGTCCCAGTTGGCCCAGCGCGGCACCAGGTTGGAATTGGCAATCAGCACGCGCGGTGCATCGGCATGGGTACGGAACACGCCCACCGGCTTGCCCGACTGCACCAGCAAGGTCTGGTCATCGTCCAGGCGCTTGAGCGTTTCGACGATGGCATCGAAGCTTTCCCAGTCGCGTGCGGCACGACCGATGCCGCCGTACACCACCAGTTCCTGCGGCCGCTCGGCCACGTCCGGGTGCAGGTTGTTCATCAGCATGCGCAGCGGCGCTTCGGTCAGCCAACTCTTTGCGGTAAGCGTGGTGCCGGTCGGTGCGGCGATGGTGCGGGACGGGTCGTTGCGGTTCATGCGGCGCTCCGGTTCGTAGCGAATTCAAGGCAGGCATTGAGCACCTGCGCCAGGGTGTGGCGCAGAGGTGCGGCGTGGTCGGGGTCGAGCGGGGTGGGCCAGCTGTGCTCGTCCACCTGGTCGGGCAGGGGCTCGTGCATGTAGCCGCGGCAGGCCAGTTCCATCTGCAGGCTGTGCACGCCACCGGCAATGCTGCTGTAGTGGCGGGTGATCCAGCCGCCCTTGAAGCGGCCGTTGCGCACGTGGCTCATGCCGCTGATCTTCAGCAGGTTTTCCACCACATCGCTCAGTGCGTTGTCGCACGACGTGTCCGGTGCACCGGACGGCCCGGCAGTGCCGAGGTTGAACTGGGGCAGCTCGCCATCGAACAGGTGCGGGATGTGCGAGCGGATCGAGTGTGCGTCGTACACCACCACGGTGCCGTGGCGTGCACGCAGACGTGCGATCTGCTTGGCCAGAGCGTCGTGGTACGGCGCGAAATACGTGTCGCGACGGCGGGCAATCTCGGCGTCGTCCGGTTCGCGACCCGCGTGGTACAGCGGCTGGTTGTCGAAGGTGGTCAGCGGGCACAGGCCGGTGGTGTTCTGGCCCGGGTACAGCGACACGCCGCTGGGATCGCGGTTGAGATCGATCACCGAGCGCGAGATCGCCGAACGCACCGTGGTCGCGCCCATCCCGCGGGCGAAGTCGTACAGCTCATGCACCCACCAGTCGGCATCGCGACGCGCCAGCCACGGCGAGTGGAAATCGCCGATCAGGTCATGCGGCAGTTCGCTGCCGGTGTGCGGGAAGCTGACGATCAGCGGGGCATCGCCCTCGTGCACGGTCAGCCATTCGGGACGGGCATTCATGCCTGCGGTTCCACGGTCGGCAGCTCCACGTTTGGCAACAGATGGGCCAAGCCCTTGGCCAGTGCACCGCTGCGAACCAGATCGGTCGCGATCACCATGTCCGGATGGAAGTAGCGATCTTCTTCCAGCGTCGGCACCTGCGCGCGCAGCGTGGCGCGCACGGTTTCCAGCGCGGCGCTGGAGCGCAGCGGTGCATGGAAGTCACAGCCCTGCGCGGCGGCCAACAGCTCGATGCCGATCACGTTGGCTGCGTTCTCGGCCATCTGCATCAGGCGTCGTGCACCGTGCGCGGCCATCGATACATGGTCTTCCTGGTTGGCCGAGGTCGGGATCGAATCGACGCTGGCGGGGTAGGCGCGCTGCTTGTTTTCCGACACCAGCGCAGCGGCGGTCACCTGCGGAATCATGAAGCCGGAATTCAAACCGGGGCGCGGGGTCAGGAACGCCGGCAGGCCGGACAGCGCCGGGTCGACCAGCATCGCCAGGCGACGTTCGCTGATCGAGCCGATCTCGCATACCGCCATCGCCAGCATGTCGGCGGCAAAGGCCACCGGCTCGGCATGGAAGTTGCCGCCGGACAGCGCCTCACCGGTATCGGTGAACACCAGCGGGTTGTCGGACACGCCATTGGCTTCGATTTCCAGCGTGGTTGCGGCCTGGCGCAGGATGTCCAGCGCCGCACCCATCACCTGCGGCTGGCAGCGCAGGCAGTACGGGTCCTGCACGCGCACGTCGTTGTCGCGATGCGATTCGCGGATGCCCGAGTCCAGCATCAGCGTACGCAGCGTAGCGGCGGTGGCGATCTGTCCGCGCTGGCCGCGAAGGGCATGGATGCGCGGATCGAACGGCGTGTCCGAGCCCTTGGCCGCTTCCACCGACAGCGCGCCGGTGACCAGCGCGGCCTGGAACACGGTTTCGATTTCAAACAAGCCGGCCAGTGCGTACGCGGTGGAGAACTGGGTGCCGTTGAGCAGGGCCAGGCCTTCCTTCGCGCCCAGTTCCACCGGCTGCAGGCCAGCACGTGCCAGTGCGTCCACGGCGGGCAGGCGCTCGTTGCCAACGAAGGCCTCGCCGACGCCGATCATCACGCTGGCCAGGTGCGAGAGCGGCGCCAGGTCGCCCGAAGCACCGACCGAGCCCTGCGCCGGCACCACCGGCAGCACGCCCTTTACCAGCATTGCTTCCAGCAGCAGCAGGGTTTCCTCGCGCACGCCCGAAGCGCCCTGGGCCAGGCTGACCAGCTTCAACGCCATCATCAGCCGCACCACATTCGCCGGCATCGGCTCGCCCACGCCCGCGGCATGCGAAAGGACGATGTTCCGCTGCAGGGTGGCCAGATCCTCGCGTTCGATGCGCACGCTGGCCAGCTTGCCGAAACCGGTGTTGATGCCATACACCGGCGCGCCTTTGGCGACGATGGCAGCCACCGTTGCAGCGCTGGCGCGCACCGCCGGCAATGCGGCCGGGTCAAGCGACAGCGGCGCACCGCGATACGCCTGCCGCCACTGGGCGAGGGTGACATGGCCGGGGCGAAGAACCAGGGTGTTGCTCATGTGTTGCTCCAGGAGGCAGGCAGGTCGGGCTGTCCGCGCACCACGCGCGCGTGCAGCGGGTTGAATCCAATGCGATAGACCAGGTCGGCGGGGGCGTCGATGTCCCAGATCGCCAGGTCGCAGTCCATGCCGACCGCCAGGCGGCCGATGCGCTCGCCGTGGCCCAGCGCGCGCGCCGCTTCACGGGTGAAGCCGGCGATGCATTCGTCCACAGTCAAGCGGAACAGGGTGGCGCCCATGTTCATCGCCAGCAGCGGGCTGGTCAGCGGCGAGGTGCCCGGATTGCTGTCGGTGGCCAGCGCCAGCGGTACGCCGGCCGCGCGCAGCGCAGCGATTGGCGGCAGGGTGGTGTCGCGGGTGAAATAGAACGCGCCGGGCAGCAGCACGGCGACGGTGCCGGCGGTGGCCATCGCGGCAATGCCGGCGTCGTCCAGGTGTTCGATATGGTCGGCCGACAGCGCACCGAAACCGGCCGCCAGTTCGGCGCCATGCTGGTTGCTCAGCTGTTCGGCGTGGATCTTGATCGCCAGCCCGTGCGCGCGCGCGGCTTCGAAGACCTGACGCGCCTGCGCCGGCGAAAACGCGATGTTCTCGCAGAAGATGTCCACGGCTTCGGCCAGACCTTCGGCAGCGATGGCGGGGATCATCACCTCGCACACCTCGTCGGTGTACTCCTGCGCCTCGCGGCCCGGCGGCACCGCGTGTGCCCCCAGGAAGGTCGGCACAACGTTCACCCGGCATTCTTCGCCCAGCGCGCGGGCCACCTGCAGCTGCTTGCGCTCGTCCTGCAGGGTCAGGCCGTAGCCGGATTTGATCTCGATGGTGGTCACGCCTTCGGCACGCATCGCCAGCAGGCGAGGGCGACTCTCATGTGCCAGCTGCTCTGGTGAGGCGGCGCGGGTGGCGCGCACGGTAGACACGATACCGCCACCGGCACGGGCGATCTCGGCATAGCTCACGCCCTGCAGGCGCTGCTCGAATTCGTTGGCGCGGTTGCCGGCGTAGACCAGGTGGGTATGGCAGTCGATCAGGCCCGGCGACATCCAGCGCCCTTCGCCGTCGATGCGGGTGGTCGGCTGCAGGTGGGCATCGCTGCCGGCGGGACCGACATGCACGATGCGGCCATCGGTGGCGGCCAGTACTGCATCGCGAAGGACACCCAACCCCTCGCCATCGAGGGTCATCAGGTGGACGTTGGACCAGAGGGTATCGACGTGCATGGCATCCACAACGCGGCTGTGCTTATATGTCTATACAATATAGGCGTCCAATTCGGGTTGTCCAGCCATGTCCGATTCGCGTTCCCCGCACTCCTTCCATGCCGCCCACGCCCTGCTGGCAGACGGCTGGGCCGCCGATGTCCGCCTGCAGGTGCAGGAGGGGCGCATCGCGGCGGTCACGCGCGGGCAGGCAGCGCAGGACGGTGATACCCGCGTGGGCATCCTGGTGCCGGGCCTGCCGAACCTGCACAGCCACGCCTTCCAGCGCGGCATGGCTGGGCTGACCGAGATCGGTGGCGGCGACGGCGACAGCTTCTGGAGCTGGCGCGAACTGATGTACCGCTTCCTGGCCCATCTGCGCCCGGACGCAGTGCAGGCCATCGCCGCCCAGGCGTACATGGAGATGCTGGAAAGCGGCTTCACCCGCGTCGGCGAATTCCACTACCTGCACCACGATGCCGATGGCCGCCCCTATGCCAATCGCGCCGAGATGAGCGTGCAGATTGCTGCTGCGGCCGAGCAGACCGGCATCGGCCTGACCCTGCTGCCGGTGTTCTATGCCCACGCCGATTTCGGTGGCGCGCCGCCGAATCCGGCACAGCGCCGCCTCATCCATGACGTAGACGGGTTCGCACAGCTGCTCGATGGCGCCCGCACCGCGCTGGCCACGCTGCCCGATGCGGTGCTCGGCATCGCCCCGCACAGCCTGCGCGCGGTGACCGGCGACGAGCTCAGCGCGCTGCTGCCGTTGGCCGACGGCCCGGTACACATCCATATCGCCGAGCAGGTGCGCGAGGTCGAAGCCTGCCTGGCATGGAGTGGCCAGCGACCGGTGCAGTGGCTGTACAACCATGCGCCTGTCGACGCGCGCTGGTGCCTGGTGCATGCCACCCACATCACCGACGACGAGCGTACGCAGATGGTCGCCAGCAAGGCCGTGGCCGGTCTGTGCCCGATCACCGAGGCGAATCTGGGCGACGGCCTGTTCCCGATGCAGGCCTTCGCACGCGAGGGCGGACGCTTCGGCGTCGGCTCCGATTCCAACGTGCTGATCGACGCCGCAGAAGAGCTGCGCCTGCTGGAGTACGGCCAGCGCCTGACGCTGCGGGGTCGCAACGTGTTGGCCCCGGATGCCGGTCGCAGCACCGGGCGCTTCCTGTTTGAAGGGGCGCTGCAGGGCGGTGCACAGGCGCTGGGCGTAGCTGCCGGCCTGCAGGTGGGTGCCAGCGCTGACATGGTTGAACTGGATGCTGCGCACCCCGCGCTGCAGGCGCGACACGGTGACGCATGGCTTGACAGCTGGGTGTTCGCCGCACGTAATGGCGCGCTGCGATCGGTCTGGCGCCATGGCCGCCAGTGCGTGGCCGACGGCCGCCACCTGCAGCGCGAGGCGATCACCACCGCCTTCGCCGCTGCCCTGCGTGGCGTGCTGGGCTGATCGCCTCCCACCCTTGAGACCCGACTACGTGAAGGCCAGCAAGTCCGCCACGCTCAACCAGCGCATCCGCAGCGACCTGGAAAGCCGCATCCTCAGCGGGGAGTGGGCGCCGGGCTTCCGTATTCCGTACGAGCACGAGCTGATGGAGCAGTACGGTTGCTCGCGGATGACGGTGAACAAGGTGCTGACGGCGCTGGCCGAGAGCGGCATGATCGAGCGCCGCCGCCGAGCGGGTTCTTTCGTGGCACGGCAGCCACCACACCTCGAGCAGGTGGCGCTGGAGATCCCGGACATCGCCATGGAGGTCGGCTCGCGCGGGCATCAGTACGGCTACCGCCTGCTGCAGCGCGAACTGCGCCTGGCCGAGGCAGCAAATGCCGGTGAGGTGGAACTGGCGGGTAGCGAACAGTTGCTGGCGATGCGCTGCCTGCACCTGGCCGATGGCCGGCCGCTGGCGCTGGAGCATCGCCTGATCAGCCCGGTCGGCGTGCCCGAGGTGCTGGAAGTGGACTTCAGTACCACCGCGCCGGGCAGCTGGCTGCTGCAGAACGTGTCGTGGACACGCGCCCAGCATCGCATCAGCGCATGGGGTGCCGACGCGCCCACCGCCAAGCTGCTGGAAGTAAAACCCGGTACCGCCTGCCTGGTGATCGAGCGACTGACCTGGCGCGGCGAACAGCCGATCACCCGCGTGCGTCAGATGTTCCTTGGGGATGCCTGGGATCTGGTCGCCCGCTTCGCACCCGGGGCGCGATAGGGGCGAAGACACGCTCGGCTTCTTCCCCGGGCGCTTTCAGCCAAGCGGCAACAAACCGCCGTGAGTAGATCCACGCCATGCGTGGATGCGGTGCCGAGCAGCCGAGCGAGCTCGGCACCATCACCCCTCAGCCCATCAATACGTCGCGCACTGCCGCCAGCGCACCGGCTCATCCACGCCGGGGCGGGCGTTGAGCTGCACGCGGACGTTGCGCAGGGCGGGGTAGCGCAGTACTTCCTGGCACACACGCGGCCACACGGTTTCCAGTTCGCCGGTGCGGTTGATCGCCAGCGTCTGGCGGGTCAGCCAGACGCCGCTGGCGATGCCGGATTGCCCGGCCAGCGCGCGGGCCAGTTCGGCCTGGTAGCGGTCCAGCGTGGCAGCGTCGGGGTTGGGATTGCTGCGCGCGTCGTCGGCATTCTGCGGCGCCGGCGCGGCTGCTGCAGTCGCCTGAGCAGGTGCATCCGCAACCTTGTCCGGCGCGGCGGGCGTCGGCAACGGCTGTGCGGCCGGGGCCGCCACGGGCGCGACGGCGGGTGCCGGAGTCGGATCCGCTTGTTCGGTACGCAGGCCCTGTAGGCCCAGCCCGACCAGCAGGCCCAGCGTCACCGAAGCCAGTGCAGCGATGGCGATGCGGCGCAGCGCTTCATGGCGGGCGATCGCGCGCACGCGGGTATCAACATCGGTCGGCAGGTAGGGCTGCAGCAGCGGCCACAGGCGCGGACCGTCGATCACTTCCACCGCCTGCTTCTCTGCGGCGGTCAGACCATCGCGCTCAACCCGGCCTTCGGTGATCAGCATGCCGCCCTTGGCGCCTGCCAGTCGCGCGGCAGCGCCCAGTTCGTTCACCGCAGCGGTGCCGATGCGATAGGCCAGGCCGTGCTTGCACGACACCCGCCAGTTGTTCGGGCCGTCGCTGAGCAGGAAATCGCTGCTCGGCTCACGGCTTTCCTCGTTCGGGTCCTGCAGTTCACGCAGGCCCCGCTGCTCGCGCAGCATGCGTTTGATCAGGGTCGAAAACTCGCGCCAGTGCATGCCGGCCAGGGCCTGCAGGCCCAGTTGCATTTCGGTACGTCGGCGCTTGAACCACCAGAGATAGACGGTGGCCAGGGTGCAGGTAAGCAGGGCCGACAGCAGGGCCAGAATCCAGGGAAGCATGCAGGGCGACGACGGAAGGGGCGAAAACGGAGGCCCACAGTGTAAAGGGCCGACCGGTCGATTGCGTCAGGGTGTCCCCGACAGCAAGCGTGATGCAGCCCGCAGATCTGCATGCGCCAGACACGAAAAACCCGCCAATCCTGAAGCCGTGAGGGGAGGGAACAAACGGCAGCCGAAGCGATTGGCGGGTTCTACGCGATTGTCAACGAAAATTTATTGCGTTGCAACAAAGATGGTTCAGGGCGTGCTGCCCGGCGATTGATGGCTGCCCGGAGAGGGTGCATCGACGTCGGTCGAGGCGCGATGTTCCAGCTTGGCCAGGCGCGCCGTCAGAGCATCGATGCGTGCTTCCAGCGCGGTCACTTCATCGGCGGTCGGCACGTGCAGGCGCTTGAGCACACCCTGCACCTGGTCATCGAACGCCTTGTTGACCTTGCCCCACGTTCCGGAGGCCTTCTCGCGCGCTTCGTCCAGCGAGTGCTCCACGTTGTCGCGCCAACCCGGTTCCTGCTCGCCGGTACGCTCACGGCGGCGGGCTTCCCAGGCTTCGCCTTCCTTTACCAGGCCATCGAAGAAGCGGCCTCCTTCTGCCTGCGCGCGCCCCAGGGCGCCAAGTCCGGCCAGCCAGACCTGCTGTGCCGAATCGCTCAGCTTGCGCGAAAAGCGTTCTGCCTGGTCGCCGAAGCCGGCATCGTCGTCGCGGCGGTCGTCATTCTCGTAACGGTTCATCGCACTTCCCGGGGGAGTTGGGCCTACCCCCGAGAGTAGCGCGCGCCGACGTTGCTGGGCCGTGACGGTCGCAGCGCAGGTTCAGCCCAGCTTTTCCTTCAACACACGCTGGATCTCGCTTTCGACCATGCCCTTCATCGCCGACAGCAGGAAGCCCAGCTTGGCCGTCACCCGCACCGCGCCCGGCTGCAGTTCGATCGCACCGTCCACGCCACTGCCGGAGAAGTTCAACACGTCGGCGGCCCACGACGACTTCAGGCCGAAGCGTTCGCCCAGCTTGGCGGCAACCTGTTCGATCGCTTCACGTGCCTGGGTGTCGGGCAGGGTATGGGCGTGGCGGACATCGATGGTGGACATGCAGGCTCCTGGCGCAGGGCGGGGATGGATTGAGAGGGCGAGCATTGTGCGCATCGACAGCGCCTACGCCAAGCGCTCATCGCAGGTTCTTCTTCGTGGGCGGCCAACCTGCTAGTCTGCGCCGCGTGCAGAACCTGCTAGTTCACTTCAGTCAACAACAACAGCCCGACCAGCCCCTGCGGCCCGGGGTGCAGCGCATTGTGCGCCAGGCAAACGGCAGCGTGCGCCTGGGCGATGCCGGCAATGGCGCGCTGCTGCTCGCGCAGTTCTGCATGGACGACCGCGGCCTCTGGCTGCAGGTCGGCAACGGCATCCGCGGCATCCATGTGAACGGTCGCCCGGTACGGCGCATGGCCCTGCTGCGGGCCGGTGACGCGGTCTACGTGGACGGCGTGGAAATGGTCCTGCAGGGCGAGGTCGACACCCTGCTGCAGGCACCTGCGCCGGCCGCCAGCATCGAAGGCAACGGTGACGAGCAGCGCCTGCTTCGCGGTGTGGGTGGCCTGCATCACGGCCGCAGTTACCCCCTGTCGCGCACGCGGGTGATCGGCCGCGGCAGCGATGTCGACATCGAGATTGACGAGCCCGCCTTCGCCGAACAGCACGCGCGGGTGGAAGTGCATGGCGAACGTGTATTGCTGCGCGACCTGGGCAGTGCCGATGGCACCCGGGTCAACGGCGTTGCCGTACGCCACTGCTGGCTGCAGGCCGGCGACCAGGTGGTGTTCGATGGCCAGCACCGGTTCGTGCTGGAAGTGCCGCACGACCCGCGCCGCCGCCCGCCGCTGGCCGATGACGAAGGCAGCGACGAAGCCGAACAGGCGCCCGTGGTACCGGCCGCTCCGCGTCGGGTCCGCCGCTGGCCGTGGCTGCTGGGTAGTGCGTTGCTGCTGGCGGCGGTGCTCAGCCTGCTGCTGTGGTTCGGCGCGCGCTGAGGCGCATCCGCCGGGCATGGCCCGGCGCTACCGGCCTTCGCTCTGGTAGATGCCAACCTTGGTTGGCACGTTCCCTCCGCACCCATGACGCCTGCCGGCGTACGCCAACCAAGGTTGGCGGCTACCAAGACCATGCACGGCCCCGCACCGCGCGCGGCAATGGATACGGATGCAACCAAATTTCCCTTGCGCCACTAGGCCGCAAGGCTGGTGCAGTGCGGCATACTAGGGGTCTTGCCCCACAGGTGTGCCATGACGCGCGCGTTCAACTTCAGTGCCGGCCCTGCAACGTTGCCGGAATCGGTCCTGCGCCAGGCGCAGGCGGAAATGCTGGACTGGCACGGTAGCGGTGCCTCCATCGTGGAAATGAGCCATCGCGGACCGGAATTCATGTCCGTGGCCGCCGAGGCCGAGGCCGACCTGCGTCGCCTGCTCGATATCCCCGAAGACTATGCGGTGCTGTTCCTGCCCGGTGGCGCCACCACCCAGCAGGCCTTGATCCCGCTCAACTTCGCCAGCGCCGGCCAGCGTGCCGACTACGTGGTCACCGGCCACTGGGGCAAGACTGCGGTCAAGCAGGCCAGCCCGTACGTGGACGTCAACATCGCCGCCAGCAGCGAGGCCGAAGGCTATCGCCAGCTGCCCGAGCGCGCCGGCTGGCGGCTTTCGCCCGATGCTGCCTACGTGCACATCACCGCCAACGAGACCATCCACGGCGTCGAGTTCCGTGATGTGCCCGAGACCGGCAACGTGCCGCTGGTGGCCGATTTCAGCTCGTCCATCGCCAGCGAGCCGCTGGATGTGCGCCGCTACGGCGTCATTTACGCCGGTGCGCAGAAGAACCTGGGTCCGGTCGGCATCGCGGTGATGATCATCCGTCGCGACCTTCTGGAGCGCAGTGGCCAGCCGCGCGCGGACATCTTCGATTACCGCTCGCACGTCGCCCGCGACTCCATGCTCAACACACCGCCCACCTGGAACTGGTATCTGGCCGGCCTGGTGTTCAAATGGATGCTCGCCGAAGGGGGCGTGGTCGAGTTCGCCAAGCGCAACGCCGCGAAGGCCGCGCTGGTGTACGGCGCCATCGATGCCTCCGGCGGCTTCTATCGCAACGAGGTCGCGCATTCGGCGCGCTCGCGGATGAACATCCCGTTCTTCCTGCCCAACTCCGATCTCGATGCCCGTTTCGTCGCCGAGGCCAAGGCCGCCGGCCTGCTGGCGCTGAAGGGCCACAAGGTGGTCGGTGGCATCCGTGCGTCGCTGTATAACGCCATGCCGCTGGCCGGGGCCGAGGCGCTGGTCGCCTTCATGGCTGATTTCCAGCAGCGTCACGGCTGAGCAATGAACGGCGCGCATCGTCGGGTGCGCGCCCCGCAACAAGGAATTCCGATGGCAAACAAACCCAGCAAGAAGGCGTCGAAGAAGGCCGAATCGGCCAAAGACAGCGCCACGTCCAAGCCGAAGGGCAAGTCGAAGGCAACCGCGGTGCCCACCCTGGCGCCCCTGGCGCTGGCCGATGTGCGTTCGAAGATCGACCAGATCGACCGTGACATCCAGAGCCTGATCGCCGAGCGCGCACAGTTCGCCCACCAGGTCGGCAAGGCCAAGGGCAAGCTCGCCGCCGCCGTCGATTACTACCGTCCCGAGCGCGAAGCGCAGGTGCTGCGCATGGTGGTGGACCGCAACGAAGGTCCGCTCAGCGATGAGCTGCTGGTGCACGTCTACCGTGAAATCATGTCGGCCTGCCTGGCCCAGCAGGAGCCGTTGAAGATCGGCTACCTCGGCCCGGAAGGTACCTTCAGCCAACAGGCCGTGCTCAAGCACTTCGGCCGCTCGGCGCTGGGCCTGCCGATGGCCAGCATCGAAGAAGTGTTCCAGGAAGTGGAAGCCGGCAACGCCGATTTTGGCGTGGTGCCGGTGGAAAACTCGGGGCAGGGCACCATCCAGATCACCCTGGACATGTTCCTCACCTCGAACCTGAAGATCTGCGGCGAAGTGGAACTGCGCGTGCAGCAGTACCTGATGTCGCGCAGTGGCCGCATCGAAGACATCGAACGCGTCTACGGCCATCCGCAGTCGTTCATGCAGACCTCGGCATGGATGCGCGCCAACCTGCCCAAGGCCGAGAAGATTCCGGTGGCCAGTAATGCCGAAGGCGCGCGCCGTGCGCGCAATGCCGACGACGCTGCAGCCATCGGCGGAGAGAGCGCCGGCCACGTGTACGGCCTGAAGAAGGTCGTCACCAAGCCGATCCAGAACGATGCCGACAACACCACCCGTTTCCTGGTAGTGGGCCGCAACATTTTCCCGACCTCCGGCCACGACCGTACCTCGGTGCTGGTGTTCATCCATGACAAGCCCGGCGCGCTGTTCGATGTGCTCAGCCCGTTCGCGCGCCATGGCATCAGCATGAACCGCATCGAGTCGCGGCCCTCGCACCACGGCAAGTGGGAATACGGCTTCTTCATCGACCTCGCCGGCCATATCGACGATGCACCGATGCAGGCCGCACTGGCCGAACTGGAAGCGCACTCGGCGCAGATCAAGGTGCTTGGCTCCTATCCGGTGGCCGTGCCCTGATCCCTGCTGCGGCGGCTGCGGCCGCCGCCCCTGATGCACCGCCGGCGACCCGGCGTTTACGGAACAATTCAACGATGAGCAACGCGCAGCACTGGATCGCCCGCAAGGGCCAGCCCCTGCAGGGCAGCCTGACCATTCCCGGCGACAAGTCGGTCTCGCACCGCTCGGTGATGTTCGCCGCGCTGGCTGACGGCACCTCGCATATCGAGGGCTTCCTGGAAGGCGAAGACACCCGCGCCACCGCGCGTATCTTCAGTCAGCTGGGCGTGCGCATCGAAACCCCCAGCGCGTCGCAGCGCATCGTGCATGGCGTCGGCATCGACGGCCTGCAGGCGCCAAGCGCGCCGCTGGATTGCGGCAATGCCGGCACGGGCATGCGTCTGCTCGCCGGCCTGCTGGCCGGTCAGGCATTCGACTGCACGTTGGTCGGCGATGAATCGCTGTCCGGCCGTCCGATGCGCCGCGTCACCGGTCCGCTGTCGCAGATGGGCGCGAAGATCGACACCGAGGCAGACGGCACGCCACCGCTGCAGGTGCATGGCGGGCAGACGCTGCACGGCATCGACTTTGCCTCGCCGGTGGCCAGCGCGCAGATCAAGTCCGCCGTGCTGCTGGCGGGCCTGTACGCGCACGGCGAGACCAGCGTGACCGAGCCGCACCCGACCCGCGACTACACCGAGCGCATGTTGTCCGCGTTCGGCGTGGACATCGCGTTCTCGCCGGGCAAGGCCCGCCTGCGTGGCGGCCAGCGTCTGCGCGCGACCGATATCGTCGTGCCGGCCGACTTCTCCTCGGCCGCGTTTTTCCTGGTCGCGGCCAGCATCATTCCCGGCTCCGAACTGCGCCTGAAGCAGGTCGGCCTCAATCCGCGCCGTACCGGCCTGCTGCACGCGCTGCGCCTGATGGGCGCGGACATCACCGAGCAGAACCCGGCAGAGCAGGGCGGGGAACCGGTGGCCGATCTGGTGGTGCGCTACGCGCCGCTGAAGGGTGCGCGCATTCCCGAGGAGCTGGTGCCGGACATGATCGACGAGTTCCCGGCATTGTTCGTGGCCGCTGCTGCCGCCGAAGGCCAGACCGTGGTGACCGGCGCCGCCGAGCTGCGGGTGAAGGAATCCGATCGCTTGGCTGCGATGGCGACCGGCCTACGCGCGCTGGGTATGCAGGTGGACGAAACCGAAGATGGCGCCACCCTGCACGGCGGCGTATCGCTGGGCAGTGGCACCATTGAAAGCCACGGCGATCATCGGATCGCGATGGCCTTCGCCATTGCCGGCCAGATCAGCCATGGCGAAGTGCGCATCAACGAAATCGCCAACGTCGCAACGTCCTTCCCGGACTTCGACGGCCTGGCCCGCAGCGCCGGCTTCAACCTGGCCTGATCGGCACGGCATCCGCCGGGCGTGGCCTGGCGGATCACATGGCCTGGTAGGTGCCAACCTTGGTTGGCACGCTTCTGCGCACAAAAAAACGGAGGCCGAAGCCTCCGTTTTTTTCATTTCAGGCGTTACCGACGATCAACGCTCGGTGCGGAAATCCACCGGAACACGCACCACGCTGGCCACGGCACGGCCCTGCTGCACGGCCGGCTCGAACTTCCAACCCTGCACGGTGTTCAGCACGGCGCGGTCCAGGTCGCGGCTGCGCTCACCACTGCGCGACACGATCGCCGCTTCGGTCACGTTGCCGCGGGTATCGACGCTCAAGCTGGCAACCACGCTGCCCTGCACGCCACTGCGCAGCGCAGCTGCCGGATAGCTCGGCTTGCTGTTGCTGGCCAGCGGACGCGCCTCACGGCTGCGTACGGCCGGGGCCACCTTGCGCTCGCTCTGCGCGGGCGCGGCCTGACGCGTCGCGGGGGCAGGCGTGGCAGCAACCGGCGTCTCCGTAGCTGGCAGCATGCGCTCGCTTACCGGTGCAGGCGCAGGTTCGTCATGATTGGAAAAACGCAGCCAGACCAGAGCCGCTGCAAACATCGCCACGATCAGGGCCAACCACAGCCAGGGAGACGCCGAGCGGGGCTCAAGCACGCCGTCCTGCTGCAGTTGCGGGGAATGAAGGTTTTCGTGGGTAGTGGCAGTCATCGCAAACTCCTCGCGTCAGTAACGACGCCCAGAGTGTTGCCCGAGGCGGCGTCGCAGCGTGTCAGCATTGCGTCAACGCGACCTGCAAGGTTCAGCTTTTCTGCGGGGAAGCGTTCAGTTACTGCGGCTTGAAGTCGAACGGCACTTCAATGCTGCCCGGCACCGGCTGGCCATTGCTGACCGCCGGGCTGAAGCGCCAGCGACGCACCGCGTCCGTTGCCGCGCGGTCCAGTTCCCGCGAACCGCTGCGCTGGATCACCGTCACGTTGTTCGGGTAACCGGTGGCATCCACTTCCACCCGCACCACCACGCTGCCGGCTTCGCCGCGTCGCAGGGCAGCGGCCGGGTAGGCCGGCGGCGGCGACTGGCCGGCAATCGGCATCGGCTGCGCATTGGCGGTTGCCGGTGCCGCAGTGCCCGGCGCCGTCGGCGTTGCTTCAACCGTGGCCGGTGGCGGCGGCGGGGCGGTTTCCACCAGCTTCGGCGCATCTTCTTCGTCCGGCACCGGGGCCGGCTTGGCGGCGGGCATGTCGCTGGAGCCTGCCGCTGCGGCCAGCGGCTCGGGCAGCGGTTCCACCTGGGCGGTTTCCTGCGGCGTCTGCGCGGCCGGGTCGGCACGGAAGAACTGCTTGTCGCGTCCGGTCAGCCAGACCAGCACGAACAGCAGGATGCCCACGCCGAAGGCGATGCCGGCGATTTTCAGGGCGTTGCGCGGGATATGCACGGTGAACGACTTGGCAGGCGACGGACGGGGAGCAGACATGGACCAGACCAGTACGGAATGCCTCGATTCTGCCACGGCCGGAATGAACCGGGCGGCAGAAATCCGTATAACAGGCGATAATCCCGTTCCTGTTACCCACCACGACGCCTGCCATGCTTGATCCAGCCCTGCTCCGCCACCAGCCCGCCGACCTCGCCGAACGCCTGCGCACCAGCCGCGGCTTCGAGCTCGACGTGTCTGCCCTGGAGTCACTGGAGGCGGATCGCAAGCGCATCCAGGTGCGCACCCAGGAGCTGCAGAGCCTGCGCAACAGCCGCTCCAAGGCCATTGGTCAGGCCAAGGCCAAGGGCGAGGACGTTTCGGCCATCATGGCCGAGGTGGCTGCCTTCGCCGATGAGCTGAAGGCCTCGGAAGTGGCGCTGGACGTGCTGCGCGAGAAGATCGATACGATCTCGATGGGCATCCCGAACATCCCCGCCGACGACGTGCCGGCCGGCGCCGATGAGAGCGAGAACGTCGAGCAGTCGCGCTGGGGCACCCCGCGCCAGTTCGACTTCAAGGTGCTCGACCACGTCGAACTGGGCGCGCGCAACAAGTGGCTGGACGGCGAGACCGCCGCCAAGCTGTCCGGCTCGCGCTTCACCGTACTGCGTGGCCCGATCGCGCGCCTGCACCGTGCCCTGGCCCAGTTCATGCTCGACCTGCACAGCGGCGAGCACGAGTACCAGGAAACCAACGTGCCGGTGATCGTCAACGCCGACAGCCTGTACGGCACCGGCCAGCTGCCCAAGTTCGAAGAGGACATGTTCATCACCCAGCTGGGTGAGCAGAAGCGTTACCTGATCTCGACCTCGGAAATCTCGCTGACCAACATCGCCCGCGACGAGATCCTCGATGCAGAGCGCCTGCCGCTGCGCATGACCGCCCACTCGCTGTGCTTCCGTTCCGAAGCCGGCAGCGGTGGTCGTGACGTGCGCGGCATGATCCGCCAGCACCAGTTCGAGAAGGTCGAGCTGGTGTCGATCTGCCGCCCGGAAGACAGCGACGCCGAGCACCAGCGCATGACCCGCTGCGCCGAAGTGGTGCTGGAGAAGCTGGGCCTGCCGTACCGCAAGGTGCTGCTGTGCACCGGCGACATGGGCTTCTCGGCCATCAAGACCTACGACCTGGAAGTCTGGCTGCCGTCGCAGGAGACCTACCGCGAGATTTCCTCGTGCTCGAACTGTGGCGACTTCCAGGCCCGCCGCATGCAGGCCCGCTGGCGCAACCCGGCCACCGGCAAGCCGGAGCTGGCACATACGCTGAACGGCTCGGGCGTGGCCGTGGGCCGCGCGATGATCGCGGTGATGGAGAACTATCAGAACGCCGACGGCAGCATCACCGTGCCCGAAGCCCTGCGCCCGTACATGGGCGGTATCGAAACCATCGGCTGAACCCGGTAGATGCCATGCTTGCATGGCACTGCTCTGGCTTTGGTGGGTGCCATGCTTGCATGGCACCTCATCCACGCATGGCGTGGATCTACTTAGGCGCTGGGGCATCCACGAATGGCGTGGATCTACCTGTGCGGTGGAACATCCACTCAACGGAGGGCTGAGGCTTTGCAGTAGATCCACGCCATGCGTGGATAGCGCAATCCATCAACCCGCTGCGCGCAGCTTCTCCAGCGGCACCCAGCCCGCTTCCCCAGCCTGCGGCACACACCACGCCCAACCATTGAGCGTGCGCACCCCGCGCAGTTGCTGCCCCGGGTCCACATCCAGCTCCCGCGCGCAGTAGTCCTCCGTGGCAAATGCGCCACCCTGCGCATCGCGACCGATCACCGGTGCCGGCACGAACCCCGGCTGTTGTCCCTCGGCCTCGCACAGGAACCAGTCCTCCCAACCCTCGGGCCCCTCATAACGCTCGCCCACCAGCAGCGCTTGCCCACGGTGCAGGGTGATGGGGTGCGGGAATTCGCTGCGGTGCGCAGCCATCACGATGTAGTTCATCGCACCATGGTGGCAAAAAAAAGCGGCCCCGCAAAAGCAGGGCCGCCAGGGTAGGGTGGGCCGGGATGGGGGAGGGAATCCCGGCCCGCGTTCAGCGCCCAGACGAGGGAGAGAGGCGCCGAACGCTGGAACGCGTTACGCCGCTGCCACTTCCACCGCCTCATGCGACGGCAGCGCTGCCAGCGCACCGGCAATCGCGTCTTCGCGGTGCTGCGGCGAGTAGGCGATGCCCTCGGCACGCACGAACTCGATGTCGTTGATGCCCCAGAAGGCGAATGTCTGGCGCAGGAACGGCTCCTGGAAGTCCGCCGGCGAATCGGTGTAGATGCCGCCACGGCTGCTGACCACGATCACCCGCTTGCCACCGGCCAGGCCCACCGGGCCGTTCTCGGTGTACTTGAAGGTGCGCCCGGCCACCGCCACGCGGTCGATCCAGGCCTTCAGGGTGGAGGGCACGCTGAAGTTGTACATCGGCGCGCCGATCACCACGATGTCGGCAGCCAGGAACTGCTCGAGCACCTGTTCAGCATCGGCAGCCTCGGCGGCATCGGTCTTGGCCAGCGAACCGCTGCGCAGATGCGGTACCGGATTGGCGTCAAGATCGCGATAATCAACCTGCAGGCCGTCGATCTGCTGCTTGAACTGGGCCACCACGGCGGCGGTCAGGTGGCGGGAGACGGAGTTGTCGCCAAGCACGCTGGCGTCGATGTGCAGAAGCTTCATGGCAGTACCTATGTTCGGGAGAGGTGGCGGACTTGCCGCCGACGGAGAGAACAATAGGTTGTTGCAAGGGCGGGATAAAGGTGGTTGAATGCCACGTATTGTTCTACTAATGGAACTCGGGTATGCATGACCTGAATGATCTGTACTACTTCGCGATGGTGGTCGACCACGGCGGTTTCGCCGCCGCCGAGCGCGCACTGGGTATCCCCAAGTCGCGCCTGAGCCGCCGCATCAGCCAGCTGGAAACCGACCTGGGCGTGCGCCTGCTGCAGCGCTCCACGCGCCGCTTTGCCGTTACCGATGTCGGCACCAGCGTGCACCGCCACGCCCAGACCATGCTGGCTGAGGCGCAGGCCGCGCGCGAGGTGGTGGACCGCCTCAGCGCCGAGCCGCGCGGCCTGGTGCGCGCCAGCGTGCCGGTATCGCTGGCACAGATGCAGCTGCCCAAGCTGCTGCCCAAGTTCCTCGAGCAGTACCCGAAGGTGCGGCTGCAGCTGAACATCAGCAACCGCCGCGTGGACATCATCAACGAAGGCTACGACGTGGCCCTGCGCGTGCGTTCGCGCCTTGATGACGATGGCAGCCTGGTGATGCGCAGCTTCGGCCAGGTGCAGGAACTGCTGGTGGCCAGCCCGAAGTACCTGGACCGCGCCGGTCGCCCGAAGGATCCGGAAGAGCTGGCGAACCACGTCACCCTGAGCATCAGCGAAGACGAGGCGCGTCAGCGCTGGGAACTGCACGGACCGGAAGGCGCGGTGCGCCGGGTGGATCTGCAGCCGCGCGTGGCCGGTTTTGACTTCCCGCTGCTGCAGAGCATGGTGAAGGACGGCTTCGGCATCACCATGCTGCCGGAAACCGTCTGCGCCGATGCCGTGCGCAATGGCGAGCTGGAAGTGGTGCTGCCGGACTGGTCGCTGCCGCAGGGCGTGTGCCATGCCGTGTTCGCCTCGCGCCGCGGCCTGCTGCCGGCGGTGCGGGTGTTCATCGACTTCCTGGCCGAGCACCTGCCGCCGCAGCTGGAGGCCTCGCGCCTGGATTGCGGTGGCGCCTGCGAGAAGGCCAAGGAGCGGATCAAGGCCAGTGCGCTGGGTGCGTTGGCGGTGGACGCGGGCTGAGGCCTGCTTCCGATGGAACAACGGTCTTGGGCAAATTGCCCGGCCGTGCGAGAATGCGTGCCCGGCCAGCAGGCTGGGCCGATACGGAGAGATGGCCGAGCGGTTTAAGGCACCGGTCTTGAAAACCGGCGAAGGGTTAAACCTTCCGTGGGTTCGAATCCCACTCTCTCCGCCAGTTGTCTTAAAGAGCCCCTGGAAACAGGGGCTTTTTCGTTGTCGCCGCAGTTGCGCGCCATCGAACCGTCAGATCAGCATGCGCCCCTGAGATGCGCAGGCACGAGTGGATGAGGCCGGATGTGCTTACCCACGAAAACCACCTTTCGGCTTGCTATGGCACAACGGGTAACTGGAGCACGACCTGAAAGGCCCATGCGGCCCCGTTCTGTCTACAAACACGCCCACCTTGCATACCGGGCAGCGCTCTTCGTTGATAGCCGTCCCTGAAATCCCGGTGACCTCCACGGCGCCTTCGTTCACCAGCTCATCCAGGAACGGCGAGTGCTTCCCTTGCAGGGTGAACATCGCAACCGAGCGTCGCGCACGCGTCAGCGCCACATAGAACAACCGCCGTTCTTCGCTCAGCGGGTAGGTATCACCCTCCGGCATCGCCAGGGAAAGCACCGGATCATCCGACCGTAGGCTAGGGAAGCCACGGTTGATCATGCCTGGCAGGATCACGTAGTCCGCCTCGCGGCCCTTCGATCGATGTGCGGTCAGGAACTCGACCTCCATCGTGCCGCCGAAGGCCGTCTTCCAATCCGAAGGCACTGCACCGCGATCCGCGCGATACCGCCCCAGAACAAAGACAGTCACGCGCCCGTTGCGGCCGTGCGGAACCGTACCCGCCAGCAGTTGCTGGTGCAGCTTCGACAGGTACTGGCGAACACCATCCTGCACCTCCTCACGCCGGTTCATCTGGAACGCCTGCAGCACCGGGCCCATTGCCGGCGCAGCAGAGCGAACTTCTTTGGCGATCTGCGTCGGATTGCGGCTGATGAAGCGGCTGGAAACATCACACAGTGCCTGTGGGCAGCGGAACGTCTGCTCCAGTTTCAGCACCTGGCCGTGCCCCATCCATTCGCGGAAACCGGTCATCACTGAAACATCGGCGCCGGCGAAGCGGTTGATCGACTGCCAGTCGTCGCCTACGGCAAACAGATAGTGGCCCGGGCGGTTGACCAATGCGCGGCACAAGCGGGCGCGGGCGCGCGAAGCGTCCTGGAATTCGTCGGCCATCACCAGCTCGTAGGGCGATTCATAGTGGCCCTGTTCCAGCAGCCCGGCGGCCATGTTCAACATGTCTTCGAAGTCGATGCTGCGTTCGTCCGCCAGCGCGTCGTCCCACGCCTGGAACACGGGTCCGGCGATTTCCAGGAAGCGCCGGTAGCGTTCCTTGAACTGGTCCTCGGGCATCTGCCGCAGACGCTCGGCCATGTCTTCCAGGCTCAGGCAGTTGCTCTTGGCGTGGGCAATGAAGGTGCGCATCAGCCCGATCAGATCCGCATCGGGCATGGGCTTGGCGCCGCTATCGGGCAGCTCGCGATCCGGGTTGGGGTCGAGCTCGATGCGAGATTCGCCCAGCCGTTCCGACAGGTGGTGCAGGGCCTCGCCACTGCGCAGCCCGAACGAGGTGGTCTCGACCAGCGCAGTACCGCGTGCGGCATGCTGCTCGCGTTTCCAGCGCACGCCATCGGCGTAGTTGGCAAACTGCTGCGGCGGCTGGCCGTCGGCATCCAGCGCGAAGTGCTCGTGGTACAGCTCGGCGTCCGGGTAATAGAAGTCCGGGCGATACTGGCGATGGGTATCCGTGGCGGTGTCGAACTCGTAGCGCCGCTCGTAGTCGTACGCCACGCCGTTGTAGAACAGCCAATCGGCAATCACGCACTCTTCCAGGCTCTTCACCCGTTCACCCTGCAGGGTGCGGATGTAGGGGGTGCCATCTCGGTCGTAGCCATCGGCCAGCATCTGCGCGCCCAGTGGCGGCAGATCGCGCCCGAATACCAGCCGGAACATGTCCCACTGGGTGCGGAAGTGGGTCGAGCGGTCCTTCAGGTCGTCCACCAGCTCGGCCAGCTTGTTGAAGCCCAGCGTTGCATCGATGGCCCATTCGGGAATATCGGGCTTGCGTCCCGTCGCCTTGGCGATGATGGACAGGCCAAGTGCATGGAAAGTGCGCGCCTCCACCACGGTATCGCCCATGCCCAGTCGCTGAAAGGATCGCTGTGCTCGATCTTCCAGCTCCTTGGCGGCGTCCTTGTTGAAGGCCAGCATCACGATGCGCTCGGGGGCCACAAAGCCACGGTCGATAGCGTAGGCAGCCTTGGCCACCATCGTGGAGGTCTTGCCGGAGCCGGCTGAGGCGACCACCTGCACGCGGTTGTCGAAACAGATGACCGCGCGGGCTTGTTCTTCGGTAAGCGGCTTGCTCTCCACCTGGTGCAGGAAGCTCCTGGCCAGCACCAGCTCGCGCGTTGCCATGGTCGCGTTGGCCTCGGCCCAGACGGCCGACCAATCCAGTTCCCAGTCGTGCAGGGCGTCCAGCGCGGCCCGCTGGCTGTGTGCGTGCAGGTCTTCGTGTACGGCGTCATCGAGGAACAGCTGCTGCAGCTCGGACGGCTGCAGGGGCAGGGCGGGGCGCTCGGCCAGCAGTGCTTGCTGCTGTTCGTGGGTGATCCAGCGGCGGTCGGCGCTGCCGCGGTCGGTCAGGGCGTCTGCCTCGGCCAGCCAGCAGAGGATCTGCGCGAGGATGTCTGCAAAGAGCGCTTTCCGACCGCGGGTCGTGCAGGTAAACAGGACCTGCTGCACGGCGGCCGAAAGCTGGGACGCCTGGCGGTTGGGCAGGCCATCGACGGACACCGTTTGATTGTCTTCAGTCTGCAGCTCGACCCGGGCCCAGAACAGGCCCGGAATGACCCGCACGCGCGCAACATCGTCCACGTGCTGGCGGTAGTGCTTTCCGCCCATGCGAATCTCGACGTATTCGCCTTCCAGCCGCAGCAGCCAGTGTGCTGAACGGGTCAAACGCTGGCCCCAGCCCGAGGGGCGCCATTCCATAGACATCCGGAAACTGCCTTGCATACGTCATTGGGCGTAAAGTGCCCTTACGGGCCAATGATAAGCGGGCTTGGTGTCGCGTGTGGCCTGTACCGCCTCCGCCTGAGCGCATGCGGGCTTGCACCGGGCTACCGTGGGGCCCGCAACCCGAGCTCGCCGCCGCTCAATGGATGCAACCCAGGAAGGATTCCCATGTCGAAGCTGATGCAGCATGTCCCGCGCCGAATCCGTGTGTTGGCCGTCGCGCTGTTGGCCGCAGCGCTGCCCGCCGCTGCACAGGCAGCCGTCTCATCACTGGCGTGTGGTCTCTGGTCGGAAGAGGCCGACGGGGCCTGGGATGCCGTGCGCTATGTGGATGGAGCCACCGGGGCTACGGAATCGCGCGACACCTATCAATGGACATCGAAGCAGGTCTCCTTCGGCACCGGTGCCTCGTTCAGTTGGAAACTGACCTACCACTGGCCGCGTGATGCGACCCGTCAGAAGACCGTTCCCGAGCGCGACGTGGTTGTGGGTATGGAGTTCCGGTTCAACGCAAAGGAGATCGGCCAGCCACTGAAAGACCCGGGGCATACGTGGATTCATCTGTACCGCTCCGCCGATCCGGCCAGACAGTTCTCGGTTCACTCCACCAGCCTGACCAACACCATGGACTGGACGCGCCTTCAGGATGGAAGCCTGTATGGGCGAGCGTTGTTGTCGCTGGACACGGTGCTGGCATTTGGCACGGACTTGGATGCCCTTGTCTGGAACATCCGTCGTGGTCCCGATCCGCTGGGCGTGACCCAGTCCGAGTTTGCGGGCGCGCTGCCCCTGTCAGCGATGCGCGGCAAGATGGCGCGGGTTTCGCAACTGCGCGTAGCGCTGGACCGCAAGGCGGCGAACTTCCGCAGTGAATGCAAGGCGCCCATCATGGTGGGGCAGTAGTGACCGTGGCCATGCCGCATGCGCGCCCGTAGCAGTCTGTGGCGGAATGCGACGAACCTATAGGCGCGTCGTGATCTGCATGATGGCGGCGCTTTGGGTAATTCGATCGTCGTAATCGGCCACGCCGTGGGCGATGGTCGACTGCTCCGCTGCGTGCGCTTCGTCACGGCTCCAGTACGCAGAAGGTCCCGGCTGTCGCAGGCGGCACACAATGCTGTTTCTGCCTCTTTTCAGCGCCGGACGGCGCGCGAATCATGGCTCCGCCAAGGCACCCGCCCTGGCCGGGATTGGCGTCCCGAACTTACGTATCACTACGGATCGTGTTGCAGCCACAACTGCAATCACGACAATGCACCGTCGGCCAGTCCATGGCGGACGGTGCGTGGGGATCTCTCGATCCGCCGGCTTTAGTGGTACGTATCCGGCACGCCAACCCGCACCGTCCGCCACCTTGCATCTGCAGGTGGTCACACCGTGAGGTTGCCGCCATGCCTGACCTGCTTTCCGACCATCCCCGTCTGCACGCGCTGCTCGGCGGTGCCTTGCGTGATCTTCCCAATGCTCTCGCCGAAAAGATGGAGGATGCGCTCAGTGATGCCGCCGCGTCCGTGCCGCCATCGGCGTTCTTCACGTTCCTGCAAAGCCACGGCAAAGGGCGCCGTGCTGATGGAGCACCCTGGAGCGAAACCCGCCTCACACCCGGCCGCGCATTCGATCTGGCCTTGGCGACTCGCAGCGCATCGGGCATCACCGCGCTCACTGCCATGTTGCACGCCGCACACGTAGCCCGGGAAAACGACGATCCGGGCTTCTGTCCGTCGGCGGCTCTGGTCGATGGTCTGTTCGACGCCTGCGAAGCATTGTCGTTGCAGGTAGAGCGCTGTCTCGTCCCTTGATTCACTGGTGCGCGGCAACGGGCAGGGTGGGGACTTCCAACCTGGTCCCCATGCCTGCGGTTCAAGCGCCGTGCTACTCGTTGTCGCTTTCTGCTTGATTTGCGCCGCTCGACCGCTTCGCGCGCTCTTTCAATTCAGCGACCAGGCGTCGCTGTTCTGCGTGCGGCATTTTGGCGGCGGCGAGAATGACATTGGCCAGTGCGTCGCTATCGGCCAGAAGATAGGCCAGCGGAACACCCAGTTCGGCAGCCATCTTTCCGGCAGTGGCAAAGTCCGGCTCCGACGTGCCCTGTTCGTAACGTGTCACCCGGCTGGACACCACATCCTCAGACAAGCCAATGCGCCGGCCCAGCTCGCGCTGGGAAATGCCCATCGCCAAGCGCGCTTCTTTGAGGCGCTTGGTGAACTGGTCGCGGAGAGGTGTGGGCGACATTACCCGCCTGGGCGCATTCTGTAACGGTCTACAGGATGGCAATCGCCCCACAATTCGTATGCTACATTATTTGTAGCATCGTGGGTCGGAGTAGCGTATGAAGCCGTCTTCGCGGCCAACGCCGTGTGGCAGCGCAACATCGGCAATCTGCCTTGTCTGCGGATACCGCGGCCCGATGGCCATCAGCGGTGGCCGCAGGCATTGGTCTGGCTCCGGGTGGGCCTTCATGTTTCTGGCGCTGCTTGGCGGGGTATTCGGTTTCGTACTGATGGGCGTGCTTGGGATGCTCGCTCTATCGATTCTGATCGGCATTGTGGGCGCACTCGTGGTCCGTCCGTCCTCTGCTTACCACTCCTGTCCTAGATGTCGCGTCGAACTGCAGTGGCGTTGAATGCACCGTCCGGCACGACGATGGAGTTGCGTAGGAAAAATCTGATCGTGGGCGGGTAGTGATGACGTTCCTGTCCCGTTGATCGGCCATTGCCTATAGTGGGTCCAAACCCCGCAATGGAATGGCCCGATGCACCCAATGTCCTCCGGGCGGTGCCTGGCACTCGCAATCGCCGTCGCCGTTAGCGCCAGTGCCTGCGCACGGCCGCCGTCCACCGAACACGAAAGGAATCCCGCCATGTCTGGCGCAACACAGACCGGCCGCACTCTCAACGGCCACACCTATACCAACGCGCCCGTGGACGTGAAGCTGGGACCGAATACTTTCCGTATCCCCGCCAACTATCTGGACAGCCAGATCGCGCCATGGCCGGGTGAGGGAGTTTCGCTGGTCATTGAATGGCCGGACATGACGCCGACTGCACCGGGCGCACGGGCCAATCCCCGTACGAATGATTTCCGCAGGGAGATCGCGGTGGCGGTGAACTACATCGACAGGATTCCAATCGAAACTTCGCTTGCGCGACTGTCGTCCAACGAGGCCCTCACCGAGGAGGGATCGGTGGAGCGTGGTGATCCGCGGGCTCGCTTGGACCTGCGGATTGCCCGGCCAGCGACACTGGGACTGATCCCGTATGCCATCGATGAAGAGAAGATGGCCCGCTACTCGAAGGACTACGAAGCACGCTACGGCAAGCCTCCTGTTCGCAACCCAGCCTATGAGGATGACTGGTACGTTGCACGTGATGACGCTGGTCAGCTCACAACGTTCCTGAAGTGCGAAACCACCCGATTCCGGGGTGATGGCGTGCGCCTGGAAGGCGATCAGGTCGTCGACCTGGAAGACCCGGTCGCAGCGGGTTGTACCCACTATTTCGTGGATGTCGAGAACAAGCTTTCGATCACCTTGAACTACAAACGTGTGTTCCTGAAGGACTGGAAGCGCATGGAAGACGCGGTACGTGATGTTCTGGCACGCACCAAGGCCAGGTGATCAGAAGACAGGTCAAGGAGTAATTCATGGGTGGACTGACCCAGAAGGACATCAGGATCCTCACTGTCTATGCGGATTCGGGCAACCGGGAGCTCTACTGGAACTATCTCTCGCAACTTCCCGGTGCAGACGGGTATGGAACGCTGGCGTTGGGCGTTGTGCGCAACGACAGCCTGCCTGGGCGGGTGGCAAACAGCTACGCGCAGGAACGTGCGCGAACGCAGCACGACGATGGGTCACGCTTTCCCAATGCGGTGTTGAGTGAACGGCAATGGGAGGCGTTCGGACAGAGTCTGCTCAAGCAGGACCTCGTGTTGCGGCAATACTGGTCGCAGCAGCAGCGCCCGGATCTTGCCTTGAACCTGCCCGGCAAGGATGTGATGACCGCGCACGACCGTGCGTTCGAGCAGCATCGCCTGGATCCCAATTGCTGGACACCCCGCGTGCTGCTTCAGGCCGCACTGGAAAAGAGTGGCCCGCAGAAGCTGGAGCAGATCTGGACCAACATGCTCGACAACGATGGGGCCGGACTCCCGCGGGTGGGAAGTACCAGCCGCGATGCGATCACCCAGATGGGATTGAGCAAGGGGAGCCAGTACCTCGGCACGCTGACGTTCCATGAAGTCACCCAGGCCCTGGGTGGCCGCTCCTCGGTCGACCCCAACGTCATCGGCGGCCTCAATTCCTACGCGTTGTACTTTGAAAAGGACAGTAAGTGGGTCAGTGTGACCTCCGGCGGTGGGCACAGTTCGCTGCGCGAGATCACCGATCCGGCCCGCATCGCCGAACTCGATGATGCCCGCGAAGTCCGCCTGGAACGCCAGCAGAAGGCCACCCAGTTCCACCCGGAAGACCAGTACCGAACCATCACACGCAGCCCGCTCACTGCATCGGTTGACGGCGTGCCCGACCTCCAGCGCGGCCCGATGCGTCTGGCAGACATCGGACCGGGCCACGCCGATTACGGTCTGTTGCAGCAGGTCAGCGGACATGTCGCCGGCATCGACGCGAGAGCGGGGCGCACGCCGGACGAAAACAGTGAACGACTGACGGCCAGCGTGATGGCCCTTGCTCGGCAGAACAACCTGGACCGTGCCGACCATGTGCTGCTCAGTGTGCAGACCGCGGACAGCCCTGCCGGCCGCAATGTGTTCGTGGTGCAGGGTGATATGAACGACCCGGCGCACCTGAGGGCGTCCATGCCCACCGATGTGGCCGTGCAGACCCCGGTGGAGCAGTCGTTGCAGCGGCTGGAATTGGCCAGCGCGGAACGGCAGGAGGCGTTGTCGCAGCGCCAGCAGCAGGAGCTGGACAACCAGGTGCGCGAGCATCCGCAGATGCGCATGGCGTAGTGCGCAGCAGGGCGGGGCAGTGGGGCGTTCCCATTGCCCCAGCAGTAGTCACTTGCCCGGCGCATCCGCCGTCTGCGCTGCGACCATCGCCTGCTGCATTTCCTTCAGCGACAGGTAGCCATCGCCGTCGGTATCCAGCCCCGTGAAGTACTTCGCGATCTCCGGCACCACGGTCGCTTCTTCCTTGCTGATCTTCCCGTCCTTGTTCTTGTCCATCGCAGCAAACGCGGTATCGATCGAGTCAGCCTGCTTGCTGAAACGCGCCTGCTGATAGGCGCTGAACTCGGCCTTGTCGACGCGACCGTCCTTGTTGGTGTCCATCGCGGTGAAGGTCGAATCGATATAGGCCTGTTTCGGGTCGGCGGGCGCGGCCTGTGCAATCAGGGGTGTTGCGCACAGCGCAACCAGCAGAGCGGTCTTGTTCATACGCATTGCGTGTAATCCTTCAATGAGGGGAGATCAGCGGCAGGGGTAGGTGTAGCCATCGCGGTCGCGATAGCTGTCAGTGCGGCGGTCGTAGTTGCCGTAGCGGTTCATGCAGTAGTCGGCGCGCTCACGGGTCTCGCGTTCGCGCTTTGCCGCCGCCGCTATCACGCCGGCCACCACGGCGGCACCCACCACGCCCACCACCACGCCTGTGGTCTTGGCGTCGTGTCGGCGTTCACGCTCCCGCTCCCGTTCTCGGCGCTGCCAGTCATCGCGATCACGATCGCGATCACGATAGTCCTGGTTCCACTGTGGGTTGTAGCGGTCGCCACGCTGCGCATGGGCATCGCCGGAGTAGGGCATCAGCACCAGCAGTTGTGTGGCTGCTGCCAGCAGCAGCGCAGTTTTTCCTGTTTTCAGAAACATCGTCCAGCTCCTGTGCGGACATCGTCGGTAGCTGCAGTACACACCGCAGACATTGCGCGAACCTGCCGTCACCGCAGGCAATTGCAGCGACTACCGGACCAGCGCTTCCACCGGGTCCAGCTGCGCCGCGCGACGTGCAGGCAGGAAGCCGAAGCCGATACCGATCAGGCTGGAACACGCGAATGCCGCAATGATCGAGTTCGCCGAGAACACCAGGCTGAAGCCCACGTCGGCCAGTGCCAGCACTGCGCCCAGCAGCAATGCCACGCCAATGCCCAGCACGCCGCCGAGCAGACATACCAGCACCGACTCGATCAGGAACTGCTGCAGGATGTCGCTGCGGCGCGCGCCCACGGCCATGCGTACGCCGATCTCACGGGTGCGCTCGGTCACTGATACCAGCATGATGTTCATTACCCCGATACCACCCACCACCAGCGCGATGGCGGCAATGGAGCTGATCATCATGGTGAGGATGCCGGTGGTCTGTTCGATCGACTGGCGGATCTGCGCGTTGTTGCTCATGTAGAAGTCGGTGCTGCCATGGCGGCGCGTCAGCAGCCGTGCAATGGCCTGCTCGGCCGCTTCCATGCTGATCGCATCGGATACGCGCACGGTGATGCTGGACACATGGCTCTGGCCCAGCATCCGCGCCATGGCCGTGGTGTAGGGCATCCATACCCGTAGCAGCGAGGTGTCGCCGGCCGCGCCAGCGTCCTTCTTCACTACACCCACCACGCGCACCGGCACGTTGCCCAGCAGCAGGGTCTGCCCGATGGGGTTCTCGGCTGCGGCGAAGAAACGCGCACGCGTGTTGGCATCAATGATCGCCACCTGTTGGTAGCTGGCCACACCCGGTGCGCCGAAGAAGGCGCCTTCCCCCAGCTTCAATCCGTGCACGCGGAAGTACTGTTCGCTCACACCCTGCACCTGCACGCTGGCCGAACGGTTGCCGCGCAGGGCGGTGCCCGTGGTGGCCACGCCAGGAGTGGCACTGTCCACGAACGGTTGCCCGGCCAGGGCCGCGCTGTCGCCCGGAGTAAGGGTCTCCACCCGTGCCGCGTGCAGATCGCCAAAGCCTGAGCCGGGATAGATCTCGATGGTGCTGGTGCCCAGCGAGGAGATGTTGGACAGGATGGCCTGCCGCGCACCCGTGCCCAGCGCGACCACCGATACCACCGAGGCGATGCCGATGATGATGCCGAGCATGGTCAGGAAGGTACGCATGCGATGTGCGTTCATGGCGCGCAGGGCCATGCGAAAGGCTTCGGAGAAGCGATCGCGCACGGCCTGCCAGCCGCGGCCATCTGCGCGTTGCGGCAGAGCGGTCGGCGCCACGCCCGCTGCCGACGCAGTAGCCGTGGCACGGTCATCGACAATTCGCCCATCGCGGATCTCGATGATGCGCTGGGCGTGCTCGGCCACGGCCATGTCGTGGGTCACCAGCACCACCGTGTGGCCTTCGGCATGCAGTTCGCCGAGGATCTTCATCACTTCCTTGCCTGACTGTGTATCCAGGGCGCCGGTGGGTTCGTCGGCAAAGATCACCGCACCTCCATTCATCAGAGCGCGCGCGATCGACACTCGCTGCTGCTGGCCACCCGACAGCTCGCCGGGCAGATGCTGCATGCGTTCGCCCAGGCCCAGCCGTGCCAGCAGTTCGGCGGCCCGCGCGTGGCGCTCAGCGGCGGGCATGCCGGCGTAGATCGCTGGCACTTCCACATTGCTCAACGCGGTCAGGTCGGTCAGCAGGTGGTAGCGTTGGAAGATGAAGCCGAAGTGTTCGCGGCGCAGTTCGGCCAGCTCATCGGGCGACATCTGCGCGGTCTGGCGTCCCGCAATCTCGTACGCGCCCGCAGAGGGCCGATCAAGGCAACCGAGGATGTTCATCAGCGTGGACTTGCCAGAGCCGGACTGGCCGACTATGGCCACCAGTTCACCGGCACGGATGTCCAGGTCCACACCGTCCAGTACCACCAGGGTCTGTTCACCGGCGGCGAATTCACGACGCACCCCACGCACGCTCAGCAGTGGCTCGCTCATGGCTGCGCTCATCGGGGCTGCGTGGGCGCGGTGGCGGCTTCGTCGCTGGCTTGAGCCAGCACGACCTGCTCGCCTTCCTTCAGCCCGCTGCGCACTTCCACCTGGATCTGGTCATCCAGTCCGATGGTGATACGCCGCGCCACGGCGCGCCCATCTGCACCACGCACCTGCACGGTGTAGCTGCCGTCGCCATCCCGCGCACCCAGGGCAGCAGAGGGAATGGTCAGCACGTTGTGGGCGCGCCCGAGCACGATGCGTACCTGGGCGGTCATGTAGCTGCGCAGGCGCCCATCACGGTTGTCCACGTCGAACTGGCCGTTGTAGTACATGGCGGTACGGCTGCCGGCGGACAACGCCGGTGACGTGAGGCTGGATGCATCTTCGTTCGTGATCGATTCGGGCGCGGGCGCGATGTCGCGCAGCGTGCTGCTGTAGCGGCGGCCCGCATCGCCAAGGATGGTGAAGAAGGCTTCCTGGCCGACCGTGGTGTGCACAACGTCGGCCTCGGAGATCTCGGCGTAGACTGTCATCACGTCCTGGTTGCCCAGCATGACGATGGTCGGTGCGCTCTGTACCGCATTCACCGTCTGACCCTGGCGGGCGACGACCGCCAGCACTGTGCCGTCGGTGGGCGCGGTGATGCGGGTGTACTCCAGGTTGGTCTGCGCGATGTCCACGTCGGTCTGCCGCTGCACGATCTCACCGTCCAGCGCGGTGATCTGCTCGCGGGTCGCGTCCACCTTGGCCTTTGCAGCATCGAAGTCGGCACGTGCCACCAGCTGCGATGCCACCAGTTGCTGCTGCCGCCGCAGGGTCAGTTCGTACTGGCGTAGATCAGTGGCCAGTGCATCGCGGTTGGCGCGTGCGGTGCGCTGCGCCGCCTGCGCACTCAGCAGCGCATTGCGTTGGGTGCGTGAATCGATTTCGGCAATCGGGTCACCGGCCTTCACCTTGTCGCCCAGCTTCACGTGCAGTGTTTCGATGCGTCCGGAAACCTGCGCGCCCACGCTCACCAGCCGCGATGGCTTGAGGGTGCCGGTGGCTTCCACCACCTGCTCGATGTTCCCACGCACCACGGACGCGAGCTGCAGCGGTGGCGGCGGTGCCGGTCGGAGCCAGAACCAGACGGCAATGGCAGTGCACAGTACGGCACCGGCGGTCATCAGCAGTCGGCGGTGTTTACGCGGTGCCGTGCTCATTCGCACAGCATCCAGAAAGGGCAGGTCATCGGTGGTCCTCGCGGCAGGAGAGATGCACGCGCCGGGTACCGGGCGTGGATGGCCGTCGAGTCTCAAGGTGATGGATTGCGTGAACCTTGCGGCGCTGTCGTGGTTGTCAGGTCACTTCCATGGCGATGACCAGCGCCACGGTGATGAACTGCAAGGCACTGCCCAGCACCAGCAATGCGCTGCGCAGACGGTCGGATGTCATGCGCAGGCTGCAGAGCTGGCACAGCGTGCCGATCACCAGCCCTGCGGCAGCGAGTGTGCTGGTCGGCTGCGCGTGCACGCCTTGAATCGCCAAGGGTACCCATGCGCTGCCCAGCATCGCCCATGCCGCATGCCTGTCTATGTAGCGCAGTGGGGCGGGGATCAGCCGTGATGTGGTTGATTGCCATGCCGACACCGCATGCAGTGCGGCATGCGCTACGACAAAGAACACTACTGCGCAGGCCATGGCTGCGTGCGCATGGCGTTGCGTCGAGATCACCAGCGCACTGCCCGGCAGCAGCAGGAACAACACGGCAAACAGACGCATCAGCACGTCCGGGCGATTCGTTGCGGGTATCACGCGCAGCCACTGCGGCCAATGCGGCAGCGCACGCATTCGATCAGCGCGCGAACGCCGATTCCAGGCAGCTGCGGTCAAACCGGATGTAGCCGGTGTCGCGCGGAATCGGGCAGAAGAGGAGGGGGGAGGAACTCCTTCGATCACGTGCGGGCTTCCTGTCGGTACGGAACGCGATGGCATCACAGATGCCACCGGTCCGATGCTGCGCAGCGAACATTGCCGCAACCTTGCCTTGCGCCGCTGCCTGCTGCGCATGGACAGGCGGCAGTCACGGATGTGTGGGCGCCTTCAGTGCTCTAGGGGTGGCGCTGAGGTCACGCCCGGATGCTGCGGGAACTCGACGCGGATCAGCGCGCCACCACCGGCGGCATCCAGAATCGTGACGTGACCACCGTGACGGTCGATCACCTGCCGCACGAGGTTCAGTCCCAGGCCGGCGCCGGTCTGACGGGGCCGCAGCCGCTGGAATGGCTCGAACACGCGTTCGCGCTGGTCCACCGGAATGCCGGGGCCATCGTCTTCCACTTCCAGGCAGCTGCCCTGCACCCGCACGATGATATGGCGGCCGCCGTGCTCGGCGGCGTTCAATACCAGGTTGGAGATCACCCGTTCCACCGCACCGGCTTCGCCCAGCACCGGGAAGTGTGGTTCCACCGCGACTGCCACCGTCTTGTCCGACTGGATCAGCAGCGGTGCCAGATCGGCCGCCACCCGTTTGGCCACCCGGGCCAGGTTGAGGGTTTCCTTCGGGCCGTCCTCTTCCATGCGGTGCAGGTCCAGCAGTTGCTCGGCCAGCGTCGCCAGACGCGCGACTTCCACAGCCAGGCTGCGCGAGGTCGAATCATCTGCGGCGTCGATCTTCACCCGCAGGATGGCGATCGGCGTGCGCAGCTCATGCGCCGCTGCGGCGATGAAACGGCGTTGCCGCTCGTGCCCTTCATCCAGGCGGCCCAAGGCATCGTTGACGGCGGTCACCAGCGGCGCGATCTCCACCGGCACGGCGGTCTCGGTCAGGCGGATGCCGCGACGGCTGGCCGAAATGTTGCGGGCTTCCTGCGCGATGCGTTCGACACCGGCCAGTGCCCGCCGCACGATGATCGGGGTCAGGATGATGGTGGCCAGTGCCAGCAACAGGAAGATCGGCAGGGTGATGATGTGCGCCGCCAACGCCATCTGCATGGTCAGCGAATCGGTTTCGCCATGCGCCATGATGGTCAGCTTGCCGGCCGGCCCACTGTGCTGGCGTACCACCACCGCCAGGCCATCGCTGCGATCACGCCCGCGCAGGTCGCCATAGGGGATGCCATCGAGGGCGCCGACCATCGAGGCATAGGCCGGTGGCACATGGCCGAAGGTGACGTGGTGCCCATGCTCATCCTCGGCGATGAACCACGCACCGGGGACGATCTTCAGCAGTTCGGCCAGCTCTGGCGTGTGCACTACGTACAGTTCGCCATTGCGGTCGCGGTGCACCGCCTCGGCTGCCACAGGCGCGAAGGTCTGGATGGTGTAGTAGCCGCCGCTGTCGGCACGAACCAGCACCATCAGCAGAGCGAAGAACGCCACCAGCAGGGCCAGCAACTGGTAGATCAGCGTCTTGACGATCAGTGGGCGCTTCAACGACGGTCGACGCGCCTTCACTTGCTTTCCCGCATCAGATAGCCAACCCCGCGAATGGCGTGGATCTCCACGCCTGCATCTGCATCGGCCAGCTTGCGGCGCAGGCGCGAGACGTGCGAATCCAGTGTGTTGGAATGGATGCCGTCGTCGAAGCCATACACCGCCATCTCGATGGATTCGCGCAGGACGGTGCGGCCCAGGCGCCGTGCGAGGGCGGCCAGCACCCGGATTTCGCGACGCGGCAGCTCCAGCCGCTGGCCGCCCACACTGGCTTCGCCCGAGGCGGGATCGAACACCAGCCGGCCGATGCTGATGGACTCCACCTGCAATCCGCTTGGGCGACGGCCCGCCGCCCGGATCCGTGCGAACAGTTCCTCCAGCGCGAAGGGTTTGGCCAAGTAGTCATCGGCCCCTTCATCCAAGCCGGCAATCCGGTCCGGCAGCTGGCCCAGCGCGCTCAGTACGATGATCGGCACCCCGGGATTGTGCTCGCGCAGCAGGGAAATCAACGCCAGGCCATCGCCATCGGGCAGGGTGCGGTCCAGCAGCACCAGGTCGTGCAGGCCGCACAGGGCTGCCTCCCGGGCCAGTACCAGGGTATTGGCCAGGTCCACCACATAGCGCTCGCGCTGCAGGGCGGACTTGAGGGTGGCGGCCAGTTCGGCTTCGTCTTCGATCAGCAGGATGTGCATCAGCAGGGCTTGGGCAGGGAGGGGCCGCAGAGGGGCGGTTCGGCACGCGCCGGCACCGTATTACAGGAACATTGCGTGAACATGGCGTGCCTCCGCATCTGCCGGAAGGCCATGGCGGGAGGCGATGAAGCCGAAGATCCGGCGCAAGGTTCACGCAATCCAGGCGCTCCAGCCTTGGCGCCCTTCGCAGTTCCCATCCCTGGAGTCACCATGAAATTGTTCGTTCCGCTGCTGTTCCTCGCCGCGCTGACCGGCTGCACCACCGCCAAGATGACCGTCACCCCCGATGGCCGCCGTGGCGTTTCCATCGACTGCAGCGGCTCCAGTTCCTGGAGCGGTTGCTACGAGAAGGCCGGGCAGATGTGCCCGGGCGGCTACGTCGTCTTCAGCAAGGACGGCGATGATGGCAATGCCATCGCGGTGGGCAACAAGAATGGGTTCACTTCCACCCAGATGGCCACCCGCTCGATGCTGGTGTCCTGCTCGGGCTGATGCAGGCCGGGGAGGTGGTCATTCCACCTCCCTGAGGCGTTGCGCAATAGCGCTGCCTAGAAGCTGTAACCGGCCTGCACATATACCCGGCGCGGCTCACCCGGGAAATGGCCATTGCGCTCGATGAAACCGCTGGCCGCATACACCTTGTCGAACAGGTTCTTGACGTTGGCCTGGAACTGCCACTGCTTCCACGTGGTTTTCCAGCTCATATCGAACACCGCGTACGGCTTCACCCGTTGGCCATCCAGGCTGATGCGCTCATCCACGTAGTCGGCACCAAAGCCAACGGCCGAGTTGATCGCCGGCAGGTCGTAGCGCGTCCACAGCCCCAGCTTGTTGCGCGGTGCATTGGCGAAGCGGTTACCGGAGGCGTTGGTGATGCCATTGGGACCTGCGTCTTTCACCCGCGCATCGTTGTAGGCGTAGGTGAGGTTCAGCACCCAGCGCTCGGTCACGTCGGCCAACAGATCCATCTCCATGCCGGTGCTGCGCACCAAGCCCAGCGCCGCCTGCTGGTTCACCCCATTGATGACCTCGCCAGTGGCCTGCACGATGTTGCTGCGGTCAATGCGGTAGGCCGCAAGGTTCAGGCTCACGCGCTCGGCCAGCAGCGATTTCATGCCTACTTCCCATTGCCTGCTGCGCTCCGCATCGAACGGGCCGCCTGCCGTGGAATTCTGGTTTGCGGCTGACTGCGGTACGAAGCCGCTGGCCACGTTGGCATACAGATTCAGACCATCGCGCACGGTGAACGTACTGCCCAGGCGCCAGCTGATGTCGTTGCCATCCACGCTGCTGCCGGCAATGCGGTCATGATCCTTGAATCCATCCCAGCGCAGCCCGGCCAGCACATGCCAGCGTGGGGTCAAGGCAAGTTCGTCCTGCAGGTAGCCGCCATAGCGCCTGCTGCGTGTGCTGGTGCTGCGCCAGGGCAGGGCAGACAGGTTGTAGTCGTGCCAGGTGCTGGCGCCGTACACCGGATTGAACAGATCGATACCGCGCACCGGCCCCGCGCCGCGGGCGAGGTCGGCGCTGTTGGCGGTCTGCGCGGTGAAATCCGCGTCCAGCTGGTACACGTCCGCGCCGAACAGCACCTTGTGTTCGACAGCACCGGTGCTTACCCGCCACACCGCATTGGCGTTGGCGGTGAACGCCTCGTTGTCGCGTATCTGGTTGCGCAGCTGGCGCGTCATCCATTCGGCGACGCCATCACGGTCGCGGTCGATCAGGCCCACCGGCTCGTGGTACATCTGGTGTTCGCTGTTGCTGAACCAGCGTGCGGCGACGTCCACGTCCAGGTTGTCGCGCGGCGCGAAGCGGTACTGCGCCAGCGCCACCTTGGCGCGCATGTCCAGGAAATCGCTGGCTTCGTTGTGGTTCCAGCGGCGGTCGGTCAGGAAATTGCCGTTGTCATCGACCGGCACACCGCGTAGGCGGTTGCCGCCGAGGTTCTGGGTGATGTCGGTGAACTGCAGCGTGAGCTCGCCGGTATTGCCCACGTCGAATGCCAGCGAGGCATCGCCGATCACGCTTTCACTGTCGGTGTTCCAGCGCACGCCCTGTTCGCTGTCGCCATACAGGCCGGCGCGGTAGCGCACCGTGCCGGCGGCATTCAACGGCCCGGTACCTTCGATCGAACCAGCGCGGAAATCGCGGTTCCCGACCTGCAGTTCGATGCGGCGTTCGGCAGTGGCCTTCGGCTTGCGGGTCACATAGTTGATGACGCCGCCAGCGTCGCCACCCCCGTACAGCGCGCCGGCCGGCCCCTTCAACACCTCCACCCGCTCGATGTTGAACAACTGCGGCACCGAGAAGCCTGCATAGGGATCGCCGCGCAGGCCGTCATACAGCACGTTCTCCTGACGGAACCCGCGCAGGGTCACCCCGGCATAGCTGAAGTAGCTGATGCCGCTGATGCTGCGATAGAGATCGGTCACCTGGCGTGCGGCCTGGTCGTCGATCAGCTCGCGCGGCAGCACCTGGATGGACTGCGGCACCAGTTCCAGCGGCGTATCGGTACGGGTGCCGACCGCGGCATCATCTACCCGGTACAGCGTCTGAGCGCGGCCACGCACCTCCACCTTGTCCAGCTCCTGCACGCTCCTCGGCGGGGCGTCGGTGGCATAGCCTGGAACAGCGAAGGCCAGTGTCGTCGTGAGGCACAGAATGCTCTGGCGGGGCAGCAGGTAGGGCATGGGCGTTGTTGGCGTGGCTGCAAATGAGAAAGATTAGCATTTGCAGTGGGCGCATACCCATCACCCGATTGCGCTATGGACGCGCGGACGGATCCGTATAAGGCGTACCGGCCAATGCCACCAGCGTCCCTGTCGCGCCGCGCACGATCAGCGGCACCATCGCCTGTCGCGGATCTCCGCCGCAGGACAGCACGCGCAGCCCCTGTTCGTAGGCGGCCACCATCGACGCCATCAGCATCGACGCGGCCAGTCGCGCGTCGGCGTCGCCGACGGGCCGCCCTGCAGACTCAGCCATCAACCGTGCCAGGTCATCGGTCAGCAGCGCCTGCAGCTCCCGCGCATGGGCCACCAGCACCGCGCTCTGGGCCACGGTTTTCCAGAACGACGCCGCACCGGCGTTGATCCGCAGCAATGGGTGGCCAGTGTCCAGCAGTTCCCGCACCAGCGCCTGGAAGGCGGCCAGCGGCGTCATGGACGTGCGCGCGCCCATACCCTCTCGCAGCAGCTGCCGCGCTTCCTCATCACGGTCGAACACCAGCTGTTCCTTGCTGGCGAAGTAGTTGAACACCGTCTTGCGCGAAACCCCGGCGGCGTCGGCGATCTCGCTCATCGACACGGCCTCGAAGCCGCGCTCGATGATCAGCCGGGTGGCGACGTCGGAAATCGCCTGTCGGGTCTCGGCTTTGCGTTGCTCGCGGCGGCCGGGTGGCGGGGCCATGGGTGACTCACTTGTGAAAAAGTACACCGAGTGTAACATTGTCGCCGCCAGAGCGCCGGCCCGGTGCTCATGAGGATTTCCAATGCGGTACGACGTCGTTATTGCCGGGGCTGGCCCGGTTGGACTGTTCCTGGCCTGCGAGCTCGGGCAGGCGGGATGCTCGGTGCTGGTGCTGGAGCAGGCGGCCTCGCCGGAGTCGCCGCTGAAGCGCCTGCCGTTCGGGCTGCGCGGCTTGAATGCCCCCACGCTGGAGGCACTCGACCGGCGCGGCCTGCTGGATGCCGTGGCTGCTGGCCAGGTGCTGAAGCCGGAGAAAGGCCCGCCGCCACCGGGCACCGCGCATTGGCTGTCGCAGCCGCGCCGGTTGGGTGGGCACTTCGCCGGTATTCCGTTCGCGCTGGGCAACGTCGATAGCGGCCGCTGGCCCTGGCGCCTGCCCAGCCCGGTTGGCACGCAGATGGCGGTGGAGCTGCAGGCGCTGGAGGCCGTGCTGGCCGAGCGCGCGCAGGCGCTGGGCGTGGTGACCCTGCGTGGCGCGGGTGTGCAGGAAGTGCGGTTGGCTGCCGACGAGGTCCAGGTTGAGGCGGGCGGGCAATCCTTCCGCGGGTGCTGGCTGGTCGGCTGCGACGGTGGCCGCAGCACCGTGCGCAAACAGTGCGGTTTCAGCTTTGCCGGTACCGATCCGGAGTTTACCGGTCACTCGCTCAGCGTCGAGCTTGAGGATCCGACGCTGCTCAGTCCCGGGCGTCACACCACCGCGCAGGGCATGTGCAACTTCAATCCGCCGGGCACCATCGCCCTGGCTGATTTCGACGGCGGCGCCGGCCATCGCCAGCCGCTCGATCGCGAATCGGCACAGGCGCTGCTGCGGCGTATCTCCGGCCGCGACGCAACGATCACCACACTGCACCTGGCGACCACCTGGACTGATGGCGCGCGGCAGGCCACCGCCTATCGCCGTGGTCGCGTGCTGTTGGCGGGCGATGCCGCGCATGTGCATTCACCGCTGGGCGGGCAGGGCCTGAACCTGGGCCTGGGAGATGCGATGAATCTTGGCTGGAAGCTCGCCGCCGTCGTGCGCGGCGCAGATGAAGCCCTGTTGGATACCTATCAGGCCGAACGCCACCCTATCGGCGCGCGTGTGCTGGAATGGTCGCGCGCGCAGGTTGCACTGATGCGCCCAGGCGCGGGCTCACGTGCGCTGGCCGCCATCGTGGGCGATCTGGCAGAAACGCGTGATGGCGCCACGTATCTCGCCGAGCGCGTGTGGGGCGTGGGCCAGCAGCTGGATCTGGGTCAGGCCCATCCGCTGGTGGGCCGCAGCACACCGGACTTCCTGCTGGCCGATGGCCGCCGCATGGGGGAGCTGCTGCGCGCAGGGCAGGCGGTGCTGCTGGTGTTCGATGCCGCTGCCTCGTCGTGGGCGGCGGTTGAAGCCGAGCGATCGCGCATCCTGTGTATCGCGCAGCCGGCTGTGGATTCGCTGGGCCTGTCCGCGCTGCTGGTTCGTCCGGACGGCATTGTCGCCTGGGCCAGTGATGGCGCCGATGCGACGGGACTGGCACAGGCCGTACGGGAATGGGTGTGCCCCGTTGGCAAAGAGGCGATTGCCTGAGTTCCGGCGCAGCCCGCGCAGGGCTGCGCCGCCCTCTTTCAGTGGTCCTTCTTCTTCCCGCTCAGGTCCAGCGGCTGGTCACTGCCTTTGCGTTCGCTCGACCACACCTCAACGCTCTTGCTGCATCGGCTTTCGCGGGCGGCAACCTCAGGCGGCAGGTCTTTCACATGCGGCGACTCCTGGCAGGCGGCATGCATGGCCGAATCATCATAGGTGGCACAGGCGCTGATCGAGGCGAGTGCAAGAACGCCGAGGGCGGAGCGGAACAGGGGCTTCAGGAGGCGCATGGGGGTCTCGGAAGGGGGCTGGTCTGACCATCGAATTCAATCCGTGACCCGGCACACGCGCAATCCCACTGGCAGCACTTGTTATGGAGTAACAATTATGGAGATACTCGGGAGTTGCCGACTGCCGGTCAGGCAATGCAGATCAGGAACACTGTCGACAGCGCCAGCATCAACACGAACACGCGCCGGCTCAAGGCCAGACAGGTCAGGCAGGCCGCCAGCGCCCAGGCCGCCAGCAGCACGCATCCCAGCAACCACAGCCCGACGGTCATCATCGAACCGGCTGCTGCTGCGGACAATGCAAAGGCCTTGAACAGCGCCACACCCAGCACGCTGCCCAGCGCGCCGGCCCGCAGGGCAATCGCATCGTGGCAGGTGGGGGAAATCTGGCGGTGCATGAGGGCTGTGTCGCGCGTGGGAAGCTGGCGTGCGCCACTCTGCAGCAAGGCAGATCTACGCCGCGTGTTCGTCAACCTGCAGTGTGGTTACCGCACGCGAAGCGCTGCTGCCTCAGTCGAACTCGCCGTCTACCGCTTCCAGGCGGCGACGGTATTCGGCCCGGTGTTTGAACAGCCGCTGGCACTCTTCCGAGCGGTAGATGCGGCTGCGGGGCTCGTTCGCCACGGAGTCGCACATCTTGGCGATGTGGTTGTTCCCGGCCAGCTCCATCACGAAGAACACCGCGGTAATCCCAGCGCCCAGCAGCACCACATACAGCAGGCGGCTGAGCCAGCGATAGCGCTTGCGTTCGACGTGTTGCTGCAGCGTCAGGTCGAAGCGGATGATGCTCAGCACGATCCAGACCACGCTGACGAGGAAGCAGAGCGTTGGCAGCAGCCCGCGCCAGAGTCCAGCCTCGTAGACCGATTCGCTGTAGTGCACCGCCGCGCCGGCACCGGCGATGGCGATCGCCAAGGCCCAGTTGCGGCCCAGCGAGAGCAGGTCATCGAGCAGCTTCTCGCGTCTATGGGGAGTGACTGCCACGGAGCATCCTTGAGCAAGACCCTCGGCCGCCGATTGCGGCCGATCTGCGCAGATGGTGGGGCATCACCGAGGTGATGAGAAGCTGGGCCTTCAGTGGCTGCCGGCGGCAGCGGCCTTGCGGTTCTTCTCCAGCATCACCGACACGCACCACAGCAGCAGGCCACCGACCGCAGTCGCCGCACCTACGTAACCGGTGGTGGCCGGGCTGAAGCCAGCGCTGATCGCCATGCCGCCCAGCCACGGGCCGAGCGCATTGGCGGTGTTGAACGCCGCATGGTTGGAGGCGGCGGCCAGGGTCTGCGCTTCGCCGGCCACGTCCATCAGGCGGGTCTGCAGCACCGCAGCGAGGGCGCCCATCGTACCCACGGTGATGATCATCGGGCCGATGGTCCACACCGATTCAGCGGCCAGCGGGTACAGCAGCAGCATCACGATCGACCAGAGCAGCACCACGGCGGCTGCCTTGAAGTGGAACTTGTCGACCAGCCAGCCACCAGCGATGTTGCCGATGATCGCGCCGATGCCGAACACGCCCACCGCCAGCGGCATCCACGACTCGGCCACGCCGGTCACCTGCACCAGGGTCGGTGCCAGATAGGTGAACACGCAGAACATGCCGGCAAAACCCACCGCGCCGATCGACAGCGCCAGCCACACCTGGGTGGTGTTGAACGCGCGCAGCTCGCGCATCGGCGAGGTCCGCACCTCATCCGGGTCGGGTAGGAGGAAGCGCGCGATCATCGCCACCGTGGCGATGGCCAGCACGCTGACCAGAGCGAACGCGGTGCGCCAGCTCAGCTGCTGGCCCAGCCAGGTGGTCAGCGGATTACCGATCAGGATTGCCACGGAGAGGCCGAGCAGTACTCGCGACATCGCTTGGCCGCGCTGGCCGGCCGGGCTGATCGCTGCCGCCACCAGCATCGCCACGCCGAAGTAGGCGCCATGCGGCAGGCCAGCGACGAAGCGCGCCACCAGCATCGTGCCGTAGTTCGGTGCCAATGCGCTGGCCAGATTGCCGACGGCATAGAAGCCCATCAGCGCCAGCAGCAGCTTGCGGCGCGGGAAGCTGGCGCCGACGAAGGCCAGGATCGGTGCACCGACCACCACGCCGATGGCGTAAGCGCTGATCAGGTGGCCGACCTGTGTTTCGCTGATCGAAAGGCCGCGGCTGATCTCCAGCATCAGGCCCATGCTGGCGAATTCGCTGGTGCCGATGGCGAAGCCGCCCAACGACAGGGCAAGGATGATGAGGGTGCGCTGGCGCGGCGTCAGCCGAGCAGCCAGAGGGGAATTGGGGCTCATGCGGGGGCGCAAAGGGGCGGGGAAGCGCCACATTGTACTGCTGCACCGCAACAGGCATCAGCCGGGCTGGGGGTAAATCAGTGTTCGATGGGTGGTGCTGCCCGTGCTGGCTGCTGGCCAAGCGCCACCAGGGCCTGTCGGTATTTATCGCGCAGGCGCTCGGCGGTGGCAGTATCCAGTGACGCCAGCCGCGCTTCATCCGCGTTGTCGGCGATATCGGCCAGCTTGACCTTAAGCGCCAGCGGATCTGCAGCTATCCGGGTGTAGTACGTGGCGGCATCCGCCGCAGACGTCCGGCTGAGCAGCCGAACCGCGTCCTGCAACGGGGCCGGGAAGGCCTGCACCTGCTCAGCGAAGGCGGGGCAGTCCTCGACAACATCATGCAGCCAGGCCACCACCTCGGCCTCATCATCGCCGCGCACGGCAGCGGCGACCCGGCCGACGTGGCCGATGTAGGGATGTCCTGCCTTGTCGACCTGGCCGGCATGGGCCTCCATCGCCAGCGTGCGTGCGTGTGCTACCCAGTCCATTGCGATCTCCCCGGCCCAAGCGTGTATTGTCGTATGGGTCGTCTACATGCCGCCACCACGGCCGTGCAGGCATCATCGGACGCTGCAGGAACGGCATCTGGATTCCATCAGGGAGATGAGACATGCAGGAATACACCCATCAGCTGGAACTACGCGGCCGCTTCCGTCTGGTAGCGGTGACCCACGAGCCGGTGTACGCTCCCGGCGATGTGGTCGGCCATGCGGTCATTGTCGACGATGGGGAGCGTCTGACCGACCTGATGTCGTTGGCCGATGCGCGCCGGTACCTTGAGGAACTGGTGCGGGAAGAGGGCGTGGAGCCCGGGCTGCAGAATGAAGTCAACCTGCGGAAGAAGGCGTCGCAGCGACGCCCCCGCTAAGCCGTCGCGCCCATGGGGCGCATCATGGAGGATTCGGGTGTTGTCCAGTAAGAAGTATCTGCTCATCGCCATCATCACGCTGGCGACCCTGCTGCTCGGGTTCGTGTTTTCCGGTTACCTGACATTGCTGCTGCTTGGTCTGGATACCAAGCTGCTCACCTGGAATACCTATTACCAGTATTTCCACGCCATCGGCCAGCCGCAGGTTGCCCCGTTCGTGGGCAAGATCAAATGGGCCGGTTACCTCGGCTTCGGCCTGCCGCTGCTGGTGCTCGCCATCGTTGGCCTGGTTGTGCTGCTGAAGAAAGACAAGCGATCGCTGCACGGTGACGCGCGCTTTGCCACCGGCGCCGATCTTGCCAAACATGGCATGTTCAAGAAGAGCGGCCAGAGCATCGTGGTCGGCAGCCATGGCGGCAAGCTGGTGCGCCTGGATGGCCAGCAGTTCGTCATCCTGGCTGCCCCCACCCGTTCGGGCAAAGGCGTCGGCGTGGTCATCCCGAACCTGCTGGAGTACGGCGAATCGCTGGTGGTGCTGGACATCAAACAGGAAAACTTCGACCTGACCAGTGGCTGGCGCGCCAGCCAGGGGCAGGAGATCTACCTGTTCAACCCCTTCGCCGAAGATCGCCGTACCCATCGCTGGAATCCGCTCAGCTATGTCTCCGATGACCCGGCATTCCGTGTCTCGGACCTGATGAGCATCGGCGCGATGCTGTATCCCGATGGCTCGGAAGACCAGAAGTTCTGGATCAGCCAGGCGCGCAATGCCTTCATCGCCTTCACCCTGTATCTGTTCGAGAACTGGGATGACGAGCGCAGCAGCGGCTTCCCGGGCGGGCAGGGCACGCCGACCCTGGGCGCGGTCTACCGCCTGTCCTCCGGTGACGGCAGCGACCTGAAGAAGTTCCTCAAGGGCTTGTCCGAGCGTCCATTCCTGAGCAGCAACGCGCGTTCGGCGTTCGCCAACATGCTGTCCCAGGCCGACGAGACTTTCGCCTCGATCCTCGGCACCTTCAAGGAACCGTTGAATCCCTGGATCAACCCGGTGCTGGACAAGGCCACCAGCACCAACGACTTCCTGCTCACCGACGTCCGCAAGAAGAAGATGACCATCTATATCGGCATCCAGCCCAACAAGCTGGCCGAAAGCCGATTGATCATCAACCTGTTCTTCAGCCAGCTGATCAACCTCAATACCAAGGAACTGCCCAAGTCCAATCCGGACCTGAAGTACCAGTGCCTGTTGTTGATGGATGAGTTCACCTCGATCGGCAAGGTCGAAATCATCGCCTCGGCGGTGTCCTACATGGCCGGTTACAACGTGCGCCTGCTGCCGATCATCCAGAGCATGTCGCAGCTTGATGCCACCTATGGCCGTGAAGTCTCGCGCACCATCATCACCAACCACGCGCTGCAGATTCTTTACGCACCGCGCGAGCAGCAGGATGCCAACGACTATTCGGACATGCTGGGTTACACCACCATCCGCAAGAAGAACGTCACCCACGCGCGTGAAAAGACCCATAGCTTCACCGAGGAGCGCCGCGCGCTGATGTTGCCGCAGGAGCTCAAGGCGATGGGGCCTGACCATGAGGTCTTCCTGTACGAAGGCATCCCGCATCCGGTCAAGTGCGACAAGATTCGCTACTACAAGGACCGCTATTTCACTTCACGTCTACTGCCAAAGGTTGACGTGCCGATGCTTGATGTCTAAGTTGCAGACTTGAAAGTGTGACGGATGCACGCATTCATGGAAGTGAATTAGTGAAGTGCGTCAAAGAAGCGCCATACGTTGGTCAAAATTCAGATTTGTCTGACATGGAATTGACGTGTGGTTGTGCCACTCTATGGGTGGCCTGCGAATCTGTGTGATTCGTCATGCTTTCAGAGTGGCCAGGAGTTTCAGCCATGGGAACAGGGATGGTTCCGACGTTGGTGAGGGTGCGTGAAAGGCGCCTCGGATGAGGTTGCTTCACGCGACTTGGTTGGCAGCTTTCGAGCTGCAGGGGAACCGTGCCCATGTGCTGTTAAGCAGTGCATTGGTTACGTTTCCGGCGTGCATCGCGCAGTGCCGGACGACCAAGGGACCAACATCGGGACTGCTTTTTCGTACGTCAAAGTGAAGCCCGTATGAATCAGGCGTTTATTGCAAAAATGTCCATCGCCGCAGTGGCGGCGTTGATGGTGGCAGGTTGTGCTACCAAGCCCGCACCCGACTTCGGAGGGCGCTGGAAGCCGGTCAACCGTTTCGCGACGGCTCCGACCGAGATTCCGCTGTACTCCAGCTACGTCTATCAGGCGTCGCCGATGGATCGCACGCTGAAGGCCATGCTCGAGCGCTGGGCCAAGGATTCCGGTCGCACGCTGGACTATCGCCTCAGTTCGGATTTCACCCTGTATGGCGCGGTGTCGGAGATCGATACCACCAACGCACAGCAGGCCGTGATCGATCTCACGGCGGCCTATGCGGCGCAGGGCGTTTCCGTCTCCATCGTCGGCAACCAGATCGTCGTGCAGAACGCTGGATCGACGCCAACCGCGTCGGCCCAGGATCCTGAAGCCAGCAGCGGCAGCTGAGACCGCGTCGAAATCATCGAACGTGCCGCACCCCGCGCTTGGCGCAGGGGCGTCGCGCCCATTGATGTTTCAGCAGTACGGAAGAACCCATGTTCCGCAAGAAGGATGCAGGCAACAGCCCCAAGGTCGAGCAGTCGGTCGCCAAGGCAGTCAGCTACGAGATCACCGTGGCCGACATGGCCCGGCGCAGCGAGCGTCGTGCCTGGTGGGTCGCCACCGGTTCGTTGCTGATGTCGCTGGCGCTGGCCGGTGGCTACTACTACATGCTGCCGCTGAAGGAGAAGGTGCCTTTCCTGGTGATGGCTGATGCCTATACGGGCACGGCAACGGTTGCGCGCCTGCGCGGCACGTTCCAGGGCGAAACCATCACCAGCAACGAAGCAGTCAATCGCAGCAACGTTGCCCAGTATGTGCTGGCACGTGAGTCGTACGACTCGGCGGTGATGGGCCTGCGCGACTGGGAGCTGGTGTTTGTGATGTCCAGCGATCCGGTGGCGCAGAGCATGAAGCTCCGTTATGCCGGCAACAATCCGCAGAATCCGTTCGTGATGTACGGACGCGGCAAGGCGATCCGGGTCAAGATCCTCAGCATCACTCCGCTCGGCGCACAGGCGAATGGCAGCTTCCGTGGCGCCTCTGTGCGCATCCAGCGCAGTCTGCTCGACAAGCGCACCGGTGCCGCGACCTATCTGGACAACCAGTTGGTGACGATGCGCTTCGAGTACAACCAGAACCTCGCGCTGTCCGAGCAGGATCGCGTGCTCAATCCGTTGGCTTTCCAGGTCACCGAGTATCGCGTCGACAACGATTACGCCCGTGGCGTGCCGGTGCCGGACGACAGCGCCATGCAGGACCAGGCACAGCAGGCCGCACAGCAGGCGCAGCTGGCCGCGCAGCAGGCACAAGGGATCTACGACCCGAACAACCCGGCCGCTGCGACCATGATCGATCCGACTACCGGCCAGCCCGTGGCGGCACCGGTCAATGGTCAGATGCAACAGATGCAGGGGCAGCCGGTGCAAGGCCAGCCGATGCAGGGTCAAGCGATGCCAGGGCAGGCCATGCCCGGGCAGCCGGCGATGCCGCCGGCACCGAACAATTCCACCGGAAATGCTGATGGAGCAAGCAACCGATGAGTAGTCGAAAAGTCAGGGGGAGCGCATTGGCGCTGCTGTCGTTGCTGTCGCTGGTGTTTTCCACCGCGGCGATGGCTCAGGCGGTAGACCATTACGAGTATGAGAAGGATCGCATCTATCCGGTTCGCACCGGCCTGGGTCTGACTACCCAGATCGAACTGAGCCCGAACGAAAAGATCCTCGACTACAGCACTGGTTTCAGCAATGGCTGGGAGCTGACCCGTCGCGAGAATGTGTTCTATATCAAGCCGAAGAACGTCGACGTCGATACCAACATGATGGTGCGCACCGAGACTCATTCGTACATCTTCGAACTGAAGGTCGTGGCTACCGACTGGCGTCAGTTGGAGCAGGCCCGTCGCGCCGGCGTGCAGTACAAGATTGCCTTCACCTACCCGAGTGACACCGAATTCGGGTTGGCACAGGAGGCGGTCGAGGAAGAAGCCAAGCCGCTCCTCAGCACCGAGCTCGCCAAGGATCGCCAGTACAACTTCAACTACTCCTATTCGACCAGCAAGGCGAAGAAGATGGGGTGGTTGATTCCGGTCAATGCCTACGACGATGGAAGTTTCACCTACCTGAAACTGCCGAATTCTCCCGAATACAAGACGGGCATCTTCCCTGCCGTATTCGGTCGCGAGAAGGAGTACGGCGAGGACTTCGTGGTCAACACCACCGTTGAAGGCAATACCTTGATCGTGCACGGGACTTACCCGTACCTGGTCATCCGCCACGGCGACTATGTCGTTGGTCTGCGAAGGAACGTGAAGAAATGAGCCAGCAGAACACTCCCGGAAACGATCCGAACAACGGTGCTGACCAGGGCCAGAGCCCTTACGGCAGCAGTCCAGACGCTGCGCCGGAGACGCCGTCCAATCCTTATTTCGGCAATGCCCAGGCTGGGGTGGCCCCCGATCTGGATGCGGGAGCGCCGCAACTGCGCTCGGCTGAAGAGCAGCGGCTGAACCGGAAGGCGCTGTTGTTCCTTGGCGGTATTGTGGTCCTGCTGGTAGCCATGGGCTTCCTGCTCTTCCGCAAGGGCAAGGACGATGACGGCTCTCAGAACAAGCCGCGCGAGATGGCACGTGTCACGACTCCCGAACTGCCGAACGTAGCGCCGCCGCCGCAGGCTCCGCCTGCTGCAGCGGAGCCGATTCCGATGTTGCCTGCGTTGCCTCAGGATGATGGCCCGAAGCTGGTGCCGGTGGCACCGAGGCAAGAAGCCATGGTCCCGCGTGGCCCAACCCTGTTGGAGCGCCGAATCTCCGGCGCGGACGACGCGGCCGTGGGTGCAGGCAACCGTCCGGGTGGTCCGCAGTCCCAGCGAAGTGCGCTGGACGAGCAAACCCGTCAGGCGCTGTTGGCGAACATGATGCCGAACCAGCAGGGCCCGCAAAAGGTTCGCCGGGGCCCGGACGTGGAGGACATCTCCACTGCTTCCTTCATTCGTAGTCCGGACGCACTGCTGGTGCGTGGTACCTATCTGCGCTGCGTGCTTGAGACCCGCATCATCACTGACCTGGCTGGTTATACCTCCTGCCTGCTCACCGAGCCGGTCTATTCCATCAATGGCCGTACCCTGCTGTTGCCCAAGGGTTCGAAGATCTATGGTGCCTATGCTGGCGGCCCCGCTGGAAAGCGCGTGGAAGTCATTTGGGACCGGATCACGACTCCGAATGGCTTGGACGTCGCTATGTCCAGCCCGGGCGTTGATGGCCTGGGTGGTGCGGGTCACCCAGGGCAGTACAGCGCGCACTGGGGTGCACGTATCGCTTCGGCGCTGATGATCAGCCTGGTCGCGGACGCGTTCAAATACGCCGCTGCCGAACATGGTCCGGAAACGACCACCGTGGCCAACAACGGCATGACCATCCAGTCGCCATATGAAAGCGCTACCGCACGCACCATGGAGCGGCTGGCCAACGAGGCGCTCACCAGCGGCCGTCGTCCGCCGACCGTCACCATCAATCAAGGCACGATCGTGAACGTCTACGTCGCAAAGGACGTTGACTTCACCAGCGTGCTGAACGCCCGCAGGTAAACCAAGAACGACCATGGACGCCGAAGTGTCACCCCTCGCCCTCGTCTCCAGCGATTTCCTGCGCTATCAGTACGAAGTGCTGGGCATCGCCGAGTACATGACTTCGCCCGAAGTGACGGAAATCTGCATCAACCGTCCGGGCGAGCTGTACCTGGAGACGCGGGCAGGGTGGCAGCATGTGGATGTGCCGGGCCTGACGTTCGAGCGGGCCCGGCAGTTCTGCACCGCGGTGGTCAATGAGAGCAACACCGGTCAGCGCATTACTGATGCCGATCCGGTGGTGTCGCTCACGTTCCCCACCGGTCAGCGTGCGCAGTTCGTGATCCCGCCGGCGTGCGACGCCGGCAAGGTGTCGATCACTATCCGCCTACCGTCCAAGCACACCAAGTCGCTTACCCAGTATCACGAGGATGGGTTCTTCAACCAGATCCTCGAGCAGGATGGCAGCCTGAGTGAGCAGGATCGTGAGCTGATGGAGCTGCGGCAGCAGCGTGAGTACGCCGAATTCTTCCGGCGTGCGGTGATGTACCGCAAGAACATCGTCGTATCCGGCGCCACCGGTAGCGGCAAGACGACTTTCATGAAGGCGCTGGTCAACCATATTCCGGACAGTGAGCGGCTGGTCACCATTGAAGATGCGCGCGAGCTGTTCCTGACCCAACCCAACGTGGTGCACCTGCTGTACTCCAAGGGCGGGCAGAGCGCGAGCAACGTGACGGCCAAGAGCTGCATGGAAGCCTGCCTGCGCATGAAGCCTGAGCGCATCATCCTGGCAGAGCTGCGTGGCGATGAGGCGTTCTACTTCATCCGCAACTGCGCGTCTGGTCACCCTGGCTCGATCACCAGTTGCCATGCAGGCAGCCCGGAACAGACGTGGGACCAGTTGGCGCTGATGGTGAAGGCATCAACCGAAGGATCGGGTCTGGAATTCAACGTCATCAAGCGTCTGTTGATGATGACCATCGATATCGTCGTGCATATCAAGGCGCATGCGGGTTCGCGCTATATCACCGGCATCGATTTCAATCCTGGGCGTGCCCAGGGGCAGGAGGGTTGAGCAATGTTGCCAGGACTGGAAATGATGGCGTGCCCGGAGATGGCCGTCTCGATGGATGTGATGCAACACGTCATCAACGTCGAATCCTCCCGTAATCCGTACGCCATCGGCGTGGTCGGTGGAGCACTGGTGCGCCAGCCCAAGGCCTTGGATGAGGCGTTGGCAACAGTCCGCATGCTCGAAGAGAAGGGCTACAACTTCTCCATCGGACTGGCTCAGGTCAATCGCTATAACCTGGCCAAATACGGTCTGGATTCATACGAAAAAGCATTTCAGCAGTGTCCGAACCTGCAGGCGGGCTCGCGTATTCTTGCCGAGTGCTACAAGCGCTCGGGAAAGGATTGGGGCAAGTCTTTCAGCTGCTATTACTCGGGCAATTTTGAGACGGGCTTCCGTCACGGCTACGTGCAGAAGGTCTATGACTCGATCCGTCGTGGGCAGCAGGTTGCTTCCAACGGTGTGGCACCCATCGACGTCGTAACCCGTGGGGAGCGCCGTACCGTCAAGGTCGAGCACCATCCTCAGCTCGCCTCACCGGCGCAGGCGCGGATCGTAGCCCAGGCCAACGGCCCGGTCTATGTGCCGTCCAATGATCCAGCTCGAGCCTACACCGTCTATCCCTCCACAGGAGCGATGGCGCGCGGGAGCCTGGTCAACCTCGCTGACCAGGCATTGTCGCGGGTCGTGCTGGGCTCAGTCGACCGCATGATGCAGCCGCAGGCGCAGCCGGAGAGTGGCTACCCGCAGCAGCAGGGCTATCCGCAGCAGGCTGCTGCAGGACAGGCGGGTCAGCTGCCGATGATGCCGCAGCAGCTGCCCGGCGCGACGGTCGGCGGCATCGAGAGCCCGGTCATGCTGCAGCCGTGGGGCGAGCAGAACACGCCCGCCGCGGCGACCAACAACATGTACAACGCGCCGGCACAGCCCATGCCTGCGCAGCAGATTCCCGCAGGGGATGCGGCCTTCGTATTCTGACGAAGTCGTGGTGCGGCCAGTCCCCCGGCTGGTCGATTCAGTTGTGTTAGTCCATCAACAAGGAAATCAATCCATGAAGCGATCCAATCTCGACCTCGTCCAGGCCCAGCGCACGCTGAAGACCATGCTGATGGCCGTTGTGTTCGTGGGTGCGGTGTTTGCTCCGCAAGCCTTTGCCACCAGTGGAGGTACCAACTATGGCGGTACTGACGGCAAGGTCTGCGGCTTCTTCTCCAGCGTCAATGGCCTGCTGAACATGGCCTCGATCGCGGTGGTGACCATCGCCGTTATCTTCGCCGGCTATCAGATCGCATTCGCGCACAAGCGCATCGGCGACGTTGCTCCGATCATCATCGGCGGCGTGCTGATTGGCGCCGCTGGCCAGATCGCGCGCATGCTGCTGGGTGACGAGTTCGGCAACTGCGACAGCGCGGGCTCCGGTGGCGGTGCTGGTGGCATGGCGTATCACATCCAGAACGCCATTCAGTACTACCGTGCATAAGAACGTCCTGTTCCGGGGTTGCACACGCCCAGCAATGTTTCTGGGCGTTCCCTACCTGCCATTCTTCATGGTGGCGGGTGGGTTGTTGCTCCTGAGCATGTACACCAACTTCTGGTTCCTGCTGACTATTCCGGTGGCTATTTTCATCATGCGCCAGATGGCCAAGCGTGACGAGATGATCTTCCGTCTGCTGGGTCTGCGACTACTGTTCAAGCTGCGGGTCCGCAACGTGCAGGAACATGAAGGCATGTGGGTGTTCAACCCGAATCACTACCGCAACAAACCAGCCCGAATGGATTGAGGGCTGGATCGGACCAGGTGGGTGTCAGACGCCCACCTGGTCTACTCCGAATTTTCGTCGGCAGTACCCTTTGGAAGCAGTCGTATGTTCAGCCCAGATACGTCCATCAGCGAATTCATTCCTTTGTCGTCGCATGTAGCTCCGAACGTGGTGAAGACCACGGGCGGCGACTATCTGCTGACCTGGCACCTGGAGGGATTGCCGTTCGTGGGGCGCGAGGAATGGGAACTGGAGCACCGGCACAACACGTTCAATCGGTTGCTGCAGACGCTGCGCGCGCCGGATTTCGTCAACGTCGCCTTCTGGGTGCATGACATCCGTCGTCGCCGCACGCTGAAAGGCAAGAGTAGCTACAAGCAGCGCTTCAACCAGGACGTGTCCGACCAGTACATGGGCATGCTGTCCTCGCAGCGCATCATGCAGAACGAGTTGTACTTGACGATGATCTATCGTCCTGTCGTGGCCGGTAAGCGTTTCGTGGAAAAGTCCGCCAACGTCGACAAGCTCCGTGCCGAGCAGGAACAGGCTGTTGAAAAGCTGATGGAACTGGCAGGCAATGTTGAGGCGGTCATCCGGGACTATGCGCCGTATCGCCTTGGTATGTATGAAGCCAAGAACGGCGTGGTGTTCTCCGAAACGTTGGAGCTGTTTGGCTACCTGATCAACCGTATCGACGAGCCGGTTCCGGTGCTGTCGGCGCCGGTCAAGGACTATCTGCCGGTCAGCCGGCACATGTTCTCGGCCAAAACTGGCGACTTCGTCATCAATACGCCAAACGGTGTAAATCATTTCGGCGCCATTCTGAACATCAAGGAGTATGCCGAAGGCACGTATCCGGGCATTCTCAATGGTCTGAAGTATCTCGACTTCGAGTACGTCATCACCCATTCGTTCAGCCCTATGGGACGTCAAGACGCGCTCAAAGTGCTGGACCGTACCAAGGGCATGATGATTTCCTCCGGCGACAAGGCGGTCAGTCAGATCGTCGAGCTCGACCAGGCGATGGACCAGCTGTCCTCGGGCAACTTCGTACTTGGCGAGTACCACTTCATCATGGCGGTGTATGGCGACAGCCAGGCCAAGCTCTCGCAGAATGTGGCTACGACTCGTGCCGAGCTGTCCAACGCCGGCTTTGTCTCCACCAAGGAAGATCTGGCGGTCACCTCGTCGTTCTATTCCCAGTTGCCGGCAAATTGGCGCTTCCGTACTCGCCTGGCCAATGTCAGCTCGCTGAACTTCCTCGGTCTGTCGCCACTGCACAACTTCGCCACCGGCAAGCAGCACAACAATCCGTGGGGCGACTGTGTCACCACGTTGCAGACGACCAACGGCCAGCCGTACTACTTCAACTTCCATGCCACCCACCCGTCCGAGAACTCGCTGGGTGAGAAGGCGATCGCCAACACCATGGTGATCGGTAAGTCGGGTACCGGTAAGACCGCGCTGATCAACTTCCTGCTCAGCCAGGTGCAGAAGTACGAGCCGTCGCCGACCATCTTCTTCTTCGACAAAGACCGCGGCGCGGAGATCTTTGTGCGTGCCTGTGGCGGCAACTACTTGGCCCTTGAGAACGGTGCGCCGACCGGCTTCAATCCGTTCCAGTGTGAGAACAACGAAGGCAATGTGCAGTTCCTGGCCGACCTGATCAAGGTGCTGGCAGGCAAGCGTGAGTACAGCTCCCGCGAAGAAGAGGATATCTACCGCGCGGTGGAGAGCATGCTCGATACGCCGATGCACCTGCGCAGCATGACCAACTTCCAGAAAAGCCTGCCCAACATGGGCGACGACGGCCTGTACGCGCGCATGCGCCGGTGGACCTCGGGCAACTCGCTGGGCTGGGTGTTCGACAACCCGGTGGATACCGTGGACCTGAGCAAGGCCAACATCATCGGTTTCGATTACACCGACATCATCGACAACCCCGAAGTGCGTGTGCCGGTCATCAATTATCTGCTGCACCGCCTGGAGTCGCTGATCGACGGTCGTCCGTTGATTTACGTGATGGACGAATTCTGGAAGATCCTCGATGGTGAGGGGGGGCTGAAGGAATTCGCCAAGAACAAGCAGAAGACCATCCGTAAGCAGAATGGTATGGGTATCTTCGCCACCCAGAGTCCAGAGGACGCGCTGAAGAGCGATATCTCCGCGGCGCTTATCGAGCAGACCGCCACGCTGATCCTGCTGCCGAACCCCAATGCCAGCAAGAGCGATTACATGGACGGCCTGAAGCTGACCGAAGCCGAGTTCAAGGTGGTCACCGCCTTGGATGAGCGCTCGCGCTGCTTCCTGGTCAAGCAGGGGCACGCGTCCAGCGTGTGCCAGCTGAATCTGCGCGGGATGGACGACATTCTGTCGGTGATCTCGGCCTCGACCGACAACATCGACATCATGCACCGCGTGCTGCAGACCGCAGCGGTGCGCGCGCGGGTAACGGTGGATGAACTGACGCCGGAACAGTGGCTGGAAGATTTCTACAAGAACCGCAAGGGCTCCGGAAAGCCCGCATCCAACAATAAGGAGGTTGCAGCATGACTGTCGCAACGGACGTGAACGCAGCAAGCCCCTTGAATTCGATGGAGAAGAACATGGAAAACGCAACCCGCGTTACCAAGAAGAGCGTCAATTCCCGAGTCCGTGCTGGCGTGCTGGCCATGAGTCTCACAGCGATGCTCGCCGCACCTGTTCAGGCCTACACGCTGCCCGTCGTAGAAATCGGCATGAATTTGTTCAACGGCACGATGACTGAGGTCAATACACTGGCCTCTCAGGCCGAGGCATTCATCGAGTACGGCGAACAGTATCAGCGCTTCTACGATACCACCCAGAACTGGCTTCAGAAACTCGCGAAGTTCCAGCAGATCATTGCGGCTCCGAATATGCCGTCTGGCATCAAGCTGACGCCGGTTGAGGATGACTGGAACGTTTCTGAACGCTGCGGCCTGGGGGTCATCGGTGGTATTGGTGACCTGTTGTCGGCGCTCAAGTTGAATCCTAAGGGCGACATTGCTGCCCAGCAGAAACAGGTGTGCGCTGCGATGCAGATGATTGAAAACAAGAAATACAATGAAACGATCGAGGTTGTTCAAAGCAGTCTTCCCAAAATGCGGTCCGTGCTCGACAAGATTAAGGACATCCGCATGTTGACAGATACTGAGGGTGGCATGACCGAAACGATGGCGAACACCCAGGTGTCGGATGCCTACATGAAGGCTGATTTCGCGGAATGGGAAACTCGGATAAAAATGTATGACCGCCAGATTTCCGCACTTGAGAGACAGCAGCAGTTCCTGACAGAGCGCGCCCTGAAAGGTACGCGCTCTCCGCTGGGGACGGTGGTTAAAGCGGCAGCTCTCAAGGGAGCGCTGTCGCTGTAAAAGTTATTCCGGTTTTGGCGGGATGTACTCAATTATCAGGTGAAGTTATGAGTCTAGGGATGGTCGGCAGCGTGTTTGGTTCAAGCGCGCTAGATATGCTGCAAAACCTGCACGTGACATCGTCAATTGGCGATTTCATGTTCTTCCGTTTGATCCTGGATTATCTGCACAAGGAGATCGCAGAGTTCGGTGTTGAGTTGCTCGGAAGAATGATGAAGTGGGTTGGCGCCATTGCCCTGACTCTAATGACGCTGTGGGTGCTGATCCAGGGCTTCCGAATCGCGACGGGCCGGAGTCGTGATTCGATGATGGTGCTGGTCACCAATATGGCAAAGGCCGCGCTGATTGTGTCGGTTGCCACCACGATGGCCATGTTCGGCAGCAATCTCCACACGTTCCTGAACAAGGACGTGAAGAACGAGATTACGCAAGTAATCACCGGCGAAGACGACTCGCCTGAAGACCTGATCGACAAGAATCTGGGTTACATGCAGTTGGCCCTTTCGTCGGTGGACACCCTCGATGTAGTAGGTGATGTCACTCTCGACAATGCCAAGACGCGAACGATGTGGTTCATCGGCATGGGAACTGGCGGCCCTGCGGTGACTGCGGGCTCGATGCTGTTGCTGTATGAGGTCGCATTGGCGTTGTTCATTGGCCTTGGGCCGCTGTTCATCCTCTGCCTGCTATTTGATCAGACGAAGCAGCTGTTCCAGAAATGGCTTCTGTACGGCATTGGCACCATGTTCTCCATGGCAGTACTTGCTGCCATGACGGCAATTGCCATGAAGATGGTCGCAAAGGTGGCATTCGCGTTCTGGGGTAGCACGTTGGCCGGCGCGTTGATGGGCGAGAATTTCACGGAGGGCATGTCCAGCATGGCGCTGCAGCAGGGTGGCATGGGCTTAATCCTCACAACACTGATTCTTACCGCCCCCCCAATGGCCGCGATGTTCTTCCAGGGTACCCTGGGTAGCTTTATGGCATATTCGCAGATCGGTGGATCCGGAGCAGCAGCTCAGCCGGGACCGCAGGGGCAGCCGCCTGGTTCAACGGGTTCGGGTGCTGGGATGTACACTCCGCCTGCTCCGGCTTCGAGTGCGGGGGGCGGGCATGTTGAAACTACCCATAATATGGGGCGAATCTCTGGCGCAAGCCCTGTTGCAGATAACACTTCGCAATCAGGAAAGCGTGGCGCCGCTTCGACGGACTAAGGAATTCGAGTATGTATTTCAGGTCACAGCTTTGGGTTTCAGGCCGGTTGGCGATGATGATTGCCTGTGTAATTTTTATGGGTTTAGGATCATCGTCCGCCTTGGCTGAAGGGAATTGTCCTCCTGGTTTTTATCCCATCGGGGGGCAGGGGGCCCAAGGGTGTGCGCCGATTCCCGGGGCGGCGGGAAGAGCATCATCACAACAGTTGCCAATGCCTCCTCCACGACCCAGTGGTCAGTGGCACAAGACTTGGGGCGCGGTCGCCATGGGGGAGCAAGGTGACACAGGAGTTTCAAAGCAGAAGTCGACCAGGCGCGAGGCGGAGAGCGAGGCGCTTGCACAATGTGCGACATGGGGGGCCAAGAAATGCGTTGTCAAAATTTCCTATGAAAATCAGTGTGTAGCTCTTGCTTCTCCACAGGCTTCGCAGACAGGTGCCCACATCGCACGCGCTGTCGACATTGAGACTGCGGGTCAGGTCGCTATGAGGGGCTGCAAGGATCAGGGCGGGATTCAATGCAAAGTTATGTACTCCGCTTGCAGCGAGCCAATCTTCGAACGCTTCTAGTTCAATGTTTGTGTCGCAAAAGCATGCCGTGATAAAGCATGCCGTGATAGTGCGATAGTCTTTGCCATCTCGATAAGTGCGTCGGCGGCCTCGAGACTGACGCAGCATTCTTCACGGAAGCCTATGCAGTTCCTTTACAGACTTACGAGCCGCTGGTAGCTCGTTGCCTGCTTCGCCTTGTTCGGGTGAGCTAGATGCGAGGTCCCCATGGTCTAGCGGCGCCCAATACGGTTGCTGGAACTAGGCTGGATGGGGGAGGTAGTGTATTTCGACGCCGCGAAAGGACATGCCGCTCAGCATCCTCATTTGAGGGATGTCGAAGGTGGTTGAATCGTGGTGTTAATCGCCTGCTCGATGCAGTCTGCACTTTGTTTGTTGTTGCCGGACGGTATCGACAGTGCGTGGGCAGAGGGCAAATGTCCATCCGGCTATTGTCCTGTCGGCGGGCCCAGGGAGGGAGGGATGCGCTCCGACTCCCGGCATAGCGACGAAGGCTCAAGCTCCCGCCAACCAGCAGCGACCGATGGGAGGCTGGGTAAGCACGTGTACCACCGGTTCGAACAAGTGCGTCGCATGGGTGGCCCTGAGTGGCTAGTCCGGTAGGGACACTCAGGCATCGGAATAGATTCCACGCCCACGGTCACGGAGAAGGCAGCGCAGAATAGCTGTGCGAAGGATTGGCAGTGGTCGTGAAAATGGCCTACTCCGGCTGCGCCAAGCTGCTTTCAAAGTTGCGGCAACGCTCTTTGGGAGGCGCCATTGATGTCAGCCGCGGAGCGATTCAACGTCACTGACCTCGAGCCGTTGCAGAGCGTGTGCAGCATTGCATCAGCGTCATTCTGTGACTGAAAACGCTCTTTCTGACATCAAGCGTTCGACGTAATAAACCTTCTCACGGTAAGCTCACTACGCGTCAAAAAAGTGACGCATTGGCGCTACCGATTGCAGGAGTTTTCCCGTCCATGAGGACCCTGTCCCCCCGCTCAACGGGTGAAGCTTGCCACCATCGCTGCCACGGTGCTCCCGGAGCTATCATCCGCATCTGCAGGGTGGTTGGCGCGACCGGGCAACGCCACCATGCCCGCCTATGGCGCGGGCATCGGCGAGACGACATTGAAGGAGTGGGAGGGGATGGAAGACAGGGTTGGCGCACACATGGACGATGCTCTGGCATTTGTTCCGTCCGGTGCGAACCTGCTGGAAGCCGTCAGGGGCGAGCTCAACGGCGATGGCATCGAGTACCAGTTGCTGGTCATCGACCAGCCAACGCCGGAAGGGCTGGTGCCCGGCCAGCACGGACCCAACCGGGTGCTGCTGTTGCTGCGCGGTGACGGGCGCGGGCGCTGGCAGCTGGCCGCGCGCAACGACAAGCTGGTGCCGTGTTCCACCCGCGGTGGCCTGGCTGGCGACCCTTTTGCGTATGCAATGGTTGAGGAAGACACCTTCAGCGTGATCACCAACGGCGGCAGCCGCGAGCGCTGGAGCAGCACGTACCGGTTCCGCTATGCGTCGGCGGACAGGGCCTGCTGGGTGGACGGGGTGAGACGCAAGGTCGTGGATATCGAGACCGAAGCGACCAACATCCGGGATTTCTCGGTGGCGGAACTGGGCAGGGTGCGGTTCGAGGACTTCGACCCGTCCAGTGTCGCCGAGGTGTCGCTTCCATGAGCCAAGCTCCAACCGGCGGAAGGGAATCCGCGCTGATGAACATCCAGGAGTTGCACTGTGTCGACCGATAGAGAGTCGCAACTGCTGCGGCAGGCGACCAAAGCCGGCATCGACTCGCCCCTTGAACTGGCCAATTTCATGGCCCAGGCAGGGCACGAGTCGCGCGGTTTGAGCCGGCTCAACGAGAGCTTCAACTACACCCGGGGCATCTCGCAGATCCCGGTCGAGGCGGCGTGGCGCAATGGCACCGAGGCGCTGGAGTCTGCGCGCCAGGAAGCCCTGCGAGGGCGTCCGGATGACCTGGCCGAGCTGATGTATGGCGGCCGGATGGGCAACGATGCGCCCGGTGATGCGCTGAAGTACCACGGGCGCGGTTATCTGCCGCTGACCGGCAAGGAAAGCTACGAGCGCGCCGGCAGTGCGCTGGATCTGGACCTGGTCAATCAGCCCGAGCTGGCGTCGCAGCCTGAACACGCTGGGCGCATCGCCGTGTGGCAATGGCAGAACCGTGTGCCGGAACAGGCGCGCGAGGACGTGCGCGAGGCGACCTACGCCATCAACGGAGCCGTCAACGGGGTGGAGGACCGGCTCAAGCGTTTCGAGGCGTGGCAGCAGAAGCTGACCCCCGACGTGATGGACCGGCTTGCCCGCGGCGAAGTGGGGGAGCGCGCGCAGCTGCCTGATCCCCCGCGCGATATGTCCGATCCGTCCCATGCCGGCAACCGGCTGTTCACCGACGCTCGCGGCCATCTACAGCAGATGGGGCCGCAGAGCGGTCTGCGCAGCCAGCAGGAGCTGGACAATGCGGCCGGCGCCCTGGCGCTGAGCGCGCAGAAGGCCGGCATGAGCCGCATCGATCACGTGGTCGCGGGCACCGATGGCAGGGCACTGTTCGCAGTGCAGGGCGCCATGGGGGACCCGGCGATGCAGCGCTCGATGGTCGAGCGTGAGGCCGCCACGCAGCTGCCGCTGGAGCAGAGCAGCCAGCAGTTGGCGGCCGAAGCCTCTTCCCGCCAGGAACAGGCCGCTTCGGTTACCCGCGAGCAGGAGCAGAATCGCCCGCGATCGCTGTAATCTGGGCGCCGCCTGCAGGTCGGAGACCGGCGGGCCCATCGCACGACACCGAGCACCCTCGGGTGCCTACATGGATCTCTTTGTAAGGACACAACATGCGAAACACTTTCCCGCGTTCCAAAGTCGCCCGGCGTGGTCGCGCTTCGGCATTGTGGTTGCTGCCGCTGGGACTGGCTGCCGCCATGGCCCACGCACAGCAGGCACCGGACGCCCCGGCGGTTCCCGCCGTCGAGGAGGCTGTGCCAGCACCGGTAGTGGCCGCAGCTGACGCGCAGACGCCCGCTGACACCGCAACTGATGCCGTAGCTGCACCGGCTCCCGTCGCCGCGCCTGAGCCGGTGCCTGCCGTGGTGGCTGCACCTGTGCCTACGGCGGAGTCGTCCCTGCCGCCCGCACCCGCAGCGCAGCCGGCGGCGACGACGGACGTCGCCCAAGGCGCTGTTGCCGCCGAACCCGCGCTTGCGCCAGCGCCTGCAGCAGCACCGGCAACACCAGCGGCCGAAGTTGCCTCCACCCATGCTGCGCCAGCTACGCCTGTCGCAGCCCCGCCGGCTCCCACGCAAGTGCCGGCCCCCGTCGCCGCCGCTGCAGAGGTGCCCGACACCGCACTGGCCCCGGCACCCGTCCCGCCGCTGGCCCCAGCCCCCGTCGCGCTACCCATCATCCCGCTCGCGCCGGACCAAGGCGTCGAGCGCCAGCTCGGTGCGCGCTGCCCGGTCGATCTGGCCGGTCGGCTGGCACCGCAGGGCGATCTGATGATCGGCGCCTGCCAGGGCACGCTGCCGCCGCATCTGGCGGCGCTGTTGGTTGCGTTGCCTGAGCAGGACATCCACCTGCCACGCAGCTGGCGCGAGCGTGAAGTGCGCCAGAAGGCATGGTTCAAGGCCGTGGCAGGCATGGGCCAGCGACCGGACTTCATCGCGCGTCTGGGTGATATCTGGGTGCGTTCGTTTGAAGGCGCCGATGCTTCCACGACCACCTACCTGGTCTCGGCGCCATTCGACTGTGCCGACGGCGCGCTGCCAAACGAGAACACCGCGGAGCCCGTCCGACTCGCAGCCGGTGATTGCGGGCTGGCCTACGTCCGCCAGCGCGTATACCAGGTTGGCAGCGATGGCGTGCCGCAGGACATCACTGCAACGGCAATGCCGGCGGCACCGTCGATCGCCGAGGCCGATCGCGCGCGTCACCGTGCCCGCGAAGGCAAGGTCAGCCTGGATCACAGCAAGTTGCAGTACGGGCCGGCCATGCGCTGGTTCGTGCAGTACCCGGAATCACCGCAGAAGACCGGTCCGCACAGCTTCAGCGACTGGAACCGTGAACACCTGGCCTTCGTGGTCTGGAATGGCACCGGCTTCGAGCTGCGCGATACCGTCGCGCGCGCGCAGTGGCCGTGTGATCCGGTGGCGCCGGGCGACAAGGCCTGTGGTGGTTTCCCGGACTCGGGTCCAGATGCGTACGTGCTGGCAGGGCCGGCGGCGAACTCGGCGGTTTCCAGCCCCTGATCGGTTGCACGAAACGACGGGAGCCGGCGGTGCCGGCTCCCGTTTTCATTCCCGCGAGCGTGTCAGGCGTGCAGGCTGCGCTGGGTCGCCTGGGTCTGTTCCAGCTGCTGCTCGCGCGCCAAGGCCTGACCGGCAGATTGCTGCTCGATGCGCTGGCTGCTCTGCTCCAGCGGCGTGTTCATCGCAACGGCAGTGTCCACCGATACACGCAGATGGGCAGGGTCACCCCCCTGGCCCTGCACCGCGAAGCTGCGCGAGGCATCGGCATTCATCACCACGTCGTCGATGCGCTTGCCGCCTGCAGCATGCATCTCGGCGGCAAGGCTGCCGGCCAGCTGCGTGCTCATCACGTCCGGCACGCGCCCGGCCCGCACATCCTGGGCATGCACGCCACGGATCGCGTCGTTGAACAGCGGGTTGCCCAGATGGTTGGCATCGTCCATGCGCAGCATGCTGGTGTGATGGCCGTTCTTCTCCGCTTTGCGGCGTGCCGGCTCACCGGGCTGCAGCGGGCCACGGATGTGGTCGTACAGATCGATGGCGCCGCCGGGAATGCCGCGCGCTGCACGGGTAACGCCACTGCGCAGGGATTCCACGTCGTCGCGGTACTCCTCGATCATCTTGGCGTTGTCTTTCGCCAGTTGCTGCGTTTCCGGATGCTTCAGTACCGAGCCGTCGTTGAGGAAGTTGCCCAGCTTGTGCGCGCCGAACGAACTGCCTGCTGCAAGGATTGGACGATCCGGGATCAGGTCGCGCAGCGGGTGGTTGCTGAAGCCAGCCGCTGACAGCCTCTTGATCTCATCCGGGTTGGCGTAGATGCGTACCTGGCCGAAGTGGGGCGAAGCAGCACTGACCGGATCGGACGCCATGACGTGGTTGATCATGGTGTTGCCGCCTTCGGGGATGCGGTAGCTGAGGCTGACCGCACCATAGGCGTTGAAGGTCTCACCCTTGACGTTGAAGTGGTGCGAGGTGATCTGGGCAAGGGCGCCGCCGAGGGAGTGGCCGGTGACGGTGACCTGGGGAGTATGTCCACCATTCAAGCGGGACTGGAGTGCGGCAGATTCAAGCGTTCTCTGGGTCAATGCGATCGCGTCAGGTGCCTGCACATTGGTGCGCGCTACCACCATGCCGCCATCGGTCAGGATCGCATCGCGGGCAATATCCTCCGTGCCACGATGGGCAATGACGATCTCTTTGCTGTCTACGCGCTGATAGACGGTGCCCTGATAGCCGTTGAGCCGGTTGTCGACATGCTCGAGTATTTTGTACTCATGGCCGTTGAGTGTGACCTTTTCTTCCTGGCCGGGTGCACGTCGGCCGACGGCGCGGTCCTTGTAGGCGTCATCGGATAACGCAGCGTAGTCCTGGGAGGTGATGGTCACGGTGCCACCTCACTCGCAGAAAGGCTGATCGTGAACAGCTTGTCCTGCAGGTCGGCGGCATAGCCGCTGCGATCAGGCTCACCACTGGCCGGGAAATTGGGAACGCGATCTGCCCGCGGATAGACCAGATCCGGATAGTAGAGCGTATGCGCGCTGCCGTCGGTCAGCGGCTTGGCATCGACGAAGGTCAGGAAGCGAGTTTCGTCTTCGGCGCCGGTTGCTTTCAGCATGGCACCGGCTCCGCTGAATTCCCATTTGCAGACGCCGCGGCCGTAGTAGTCCTCATCCAGCATACGGTCCACATACAACGTGCCGCGATACTCGCCATCGGCAACCTTGCGCAGCTGCACCGGTTCCTGGCTGGTGATGCGCGCTGCGGTGCCTGTGGCGGGCTCGATGTGACCGCACTGGTCTTCGTTGATGACGTCGTACTGCGCAACGCCCTCGACCACCGCGAAATCTCCGGGGGCATCCTTCAGGCGCAGCACCAGTTCATAGGCCTTGCGCGGGCTGGGGTTGAGCTTGGCGAGGCCACGCCCGCCCTGGGCGACATCGGCTTCGGCAGCGGCACGTTCCTGGTTCATGGCGGACTCCGGGTTGCAGGCGGTCAATAGAAGCAGAGCAAGGCACGGAAGCATCTTGGGGCGCAATGTCGGCCTCCCTGGGGCATAGAGGGATATATGGAGCAGGCCACTCTCCGCGCGAGATTCTGCGCAGTGATCATGGTTGAGAGTAACGCGTCATGCAGATCTACCCGGTAGCGCGTCGGGTTTTTCTCGCCGCTTGCGCCATATCCGGCAATCTCTTCGATGCGCGGGGGACATGCATCAGGCGCGATTCGACGTTCATGCGCTCCCTTTGGCGTGATACGGCGTGGTACATCCATGTCCATGCATCCTTCCCCGGTGACAGGTCCGGCGATTATGGAGTGCCCGGGAAAGCTGGCGCCAGCCGTCTCTGGACAAGGGTGGCGATTTATTGACGCATTCGGCGAAGGGTGATGCCAGTGAATCGACTGCGGCACAGGCGATTCGATAGCGCCAAGGCGTTTCAATGTCGCGATCGGCTCTCACTATCAATTTGTGACTTGAATCATGAATTCACACCTTCCTTACCCTGACAAAGTGCCTGCCATGAACCTTGCAATCCGCCCAGAATCCATCGACGACCATGTCGCCATTCACAAGCTCACCGAAATGGCGTTCCGCGATGCTGTCCACAGCAGCCACACCGAACATCACATCGTCGACGCACTGCGTGAGCGTGGCGAGTTGAGCATGTCGCTGGTGGCAGAGGATGCGGGCCTTCTGGTGGGTCATGTCGCGCTGTCCCCGGTCAGCGTGCAGGACGGCAGCCAGGGCTGGTTCGGGCTAGGGCCGATTTCGGTGCTGCCGCAGCAGCAGGGGCGCGGCGTGGGCACGGCATTGATGCGGGCCGCGATCGAGGCTCTGCGCAGGAAGGGCGCGCGGGGCTGCGTGCTGTTGGGCGAGCCGGCCTACTACGGGCGCTTCGGCTTCCGTGCCGTGCCGGGTCTGGTCCTACCCGGCGTGCCGGCGGCGTATTTCCAGGCCCTGTGCCTGCAGCCGCCGATGGCGCAGGGCGAGGTGCGCTACTCGCCGGCGTTCGACGCGGTTGCCTGATCGGGGAATGGCCGGCGCTCCGGGCGCCGGTCAGCCTTGATGGCGCAGGTGGATGAGGGGATACGGACGACCCTGCGAATCCAGCGGCGAGCGACCGGTTTCGGTGAAACCCATGCGCCGGTAGAAGCCCACGGCCTGCGCATTCTGCGCGTTGACGTCAGTGGTCAGTTGCGGATGCAGGGCCAGCGCATGCAGCAGCAACTGGCGGCCGATACCGGTTCCGCGCACGTCGGGATCGATGAACAACGCTTCCATGTGCGAACCGTCGATCAGCATGAAGCCCTGCGGCCGGTCCTGGTCGTCGACTGCCACCACCAGCGGCGCCTGTGGCAGGAAGCCGGCAACTTCAGCATCGATCGCCTGGCGGTCTTCGGCACTGAGGAAGTCATGGGTGGCGTCGACGGCCCGGCGCCAGAGATCGACGAGCGCATCGCCATCGGTGGCGCGGGAAGGGCGCAGGGTGGTCATGGTATCGGCCAAGGTGCTTCGGAGTGCCCAGATTGTACCGGTGTTATAGCCGCCAACAGAAAGCCCCGCCGAAGCGGGGCTCTGAGCATCAGCGTTCGCTGTGTGCCTTACTGCACGGTGCAGCCGGACACGGCCGGGAAGCCGATGACTTCGCCATTGCCGGTGCAGGCCAGCGTGATCTTCTGTCCCTTCTTCAGGCTGGCAGCCACGTCCTTGGGCAGGTCGCTGGCCTGCACGAAGCCGAACGGCTTGGCGCTCAGCTGCACGACCGGCTTGTCCATGAAGTCCGAGCTGATCGAATCGACCGTGCCGGAAACCAGCAGCGCCTTGCCCTTGTACTTGCCGTCAGCAGCGATCTCGTTGTCCTGGTAATCGCTGAACATCGTGGTGGCGGTCACTTCCAGCGCCGAGGCGGGTGCCATCGCGGCATCGCTGGCGACTGCGGGGGCTGCGGTTTCCGTGGCCTTGGCGGCAGCATCTGCCTCCGCGGCGGCGGACGAGACGCTGGCTTCAGCGACGGCCGCATCGTACTGGCCCTTGCTCTGCGCGCTGATGCCGCTCACGGTGCCGGCAAAGATCGCCAGGCCGACGAAGTACACGATCGGCGAAACGATGATCGAGCCCAGCAGCTGGAACAGACCCTTCATGGCGCCGCCCTTGGCCATCGCGACGATGGCGAGGATGAAGGCCACCAGGTTCAGCGGCCAGCCCAGGAACAGGCCCAGGCCGGGGAACGGGACGAGGAAGCACAACCAGGCGATCGCCAGCGTGATCCATGCGGCTTTTCCGGCAGGGCTGGCCTGCACGGTGGTATCTGCAACTGCGTTCAAAATTACCCCCTGTAGAGATCGAAAGGTGAATTCGCTGCCGACATCGGCAGCGCGCCGTCGTCAATGATTTGAAAGCGCGGGCGCAGCGTGAAGGAGTCTTCACGCAAGATCAAGCGGCGCTGCATCGTCATCCGGGCGCGGCGCTTCGCATCCTGGCGTCGGAAGCGCCAAGGGGGCGTGCGTTACACTAGCCATGCGCTCAATATTTGAACCCGAGAAACGCCATGACTGATGCCTTGGGCGTGCCGGTGCACGACGCCGACGAGAGCTGGATGCGTCACGCACTGGCATTGGCCGAACGCGCACAGCGCGAGTTCGACGAGATCCCGGTCGGTGCGGTGCTGGTGGGTGCCGACGGTCAGCTGCTGGGCGAGGGCTGGAACCTCAACATTGCCTCGCACGATCCCAGCGCCCATGCCGAGATCGTTGCCATGCGCGAGGGCGGGCGGATGCTGGCCAATCACCGCCTGATCGGCAGCACGCTGTATGTCACTCTGGAGCCATGCGCGATGTGCGCGATGGCGATCGTGCATGCACGTGTGGCGCGCCTGGTCTACGGCGCCAGCGACCCCAAGACCGGCGCCTGCGGCAGCGTGTTCGATCTGGTCGGTGATGCCCGCCACAACCATCGGGTCGAGGTCCATGCCGGCGTGCTGGCCAAGGAGGCGAGCAACCGCCTGACCAACTATTTCCGGGCCAAGCGTGGCAAGCCGCCGCTGCTGCTGGAGGACCACGCTGGCGAGGGCTGAGTGGCGAAAGGGTATGATGGCCGCCACTTTCCTTTACCGGCCGGCCTCGTGCCTGCCCAGCAACGAGGCGATACGATGGCAGAGAACGGCGCGGCCAACGAGCGACTGATCTGGATCGACCTGGAAATGACCGGGTTGGATACCGACAACGATTCGATCATCGAGATCGCCACCGTGGTCACCGATGCCCAGCTCAACGTGCTGGCCGAGGGCCCGGAGTTCGCCATCCACCATCCGCTGGAAACACTGGAAGCGATGGACGAGTGGAACCGCAACCAGCATCGTCGTTCGGGCCTGTGGCAGCGTGTCATCGACAGCACCACGACGCTCGGCCAGGCCGAAGCGCAGACCGTGGCCTTCCTGGCGCAGTGGATTCCGGCCGGCGTGTCGCCGATGTCGGGCAACTCCATCTGCCAGGACCGCCGCTTCCTGCACCGTCAGATGCCGCGGCTTGAGAAGTACTTCCACTACCGCAACCTCGACGTGTCCACGGTGAAGGAACTGGCCAAGCGCTGGGCGCCAACCGTGGCCGCTGGCGTGGGTAAGAACAGCAATCACACCGCGCTGAGCGATGTGCACGATTCGATCAACGAACTGCGCCACTATCGCCAGTTCATGGGCGCGCTGTCGGGCCTGCCGGGCGTCTGATGATCGTCGCTGCGCCGGGCCATGCCCGGCGAGCGCAACGTCGCGGTTTACCGCCTCAGGGGAACCAGTTCGGCCCTCGATCGGGGCCGCCTACACCTGCATGGAAGTCGCGGGCGCAATCGGAAGTGATCCTCTGGCAGCCATTCGGACAGATCCGGGTTTCCTCCTCGCTGTTCAGGTTGGATGTTTCGGCGAAATCGCGAAGCACCACCTCAAGCTGGGCGGTGTCGTTGCGCCGTAGTGCGGTGGAACACTTGCCGGTGAACGAGGCAACAATCTCGCACTTCTGTCCGCTGCGCGCGTTGCAGGCTTTCAGCGCCTGCTTGTTGGCCCCTTTCTGTTTGTGCTGGAAAACACTCCAGCCAAGCACCAGGCCGTCCGGCGAACGCGCATAAGCGATCCACTGCGGTACTCTTTTTGAGCTCCCGACCGATGAAGGCGCGTATTCGCCACTTCCTCCTCCAGGAATCGGCGCGCACCCGAGCACCCCCGTCTCGCTGCCGACGGGGTAGGAGCCGGGCGGGCAGCGGCCTTCGGCGTTCACGTGGCCTGCCCAGCCGAGGGTGGCAAGCAAGAGGGTTCCGATCAGCAGCACTCGTGCGTACATGGCGCGTCCTTGTAGTGGTTCATCCATGCTGCCCGGCATACGGGGCGGCTACCGGGATCATAGCCCCCTTCCGATCGGGCCACCACGAACCGTTCAACTCTCCAGCGCTAAGATCGGCCCATGAACGAGCCCATCCTGTTGCCCCGTGATATCGCCCACGACGCCGGCGACTGGTCTGACCTGCAGCGGGCGGTAGCCCTGCTGGAAGCACCCACGATCACCGCGCGCATGGCCAACCTGGTCGGCACGCCGCTGGAGTTCGCGGTGAAGGCGCTGCCCACCTCGGTGTCCAACCGCATCCACGGCGCGGTGCAGGCGGCGTTGTCCAAATCCGTGCAGGCCGCGCTGTGGAGCATGGACAACACTCCTGGCAAGGGCGCCTCGACACGTTGGCACAAGCTGGCGGCGGCGACGTCCGGTGCGGTTGGTGGTGCGTTCGGCTTTGCCGCGCTGTTCATCGAGTTGCCGGTGTCGACCACGATCATGATGCGCGCGGTAGCCGACGTGGCCCGCAGCGAAGGCTTCGATCTATCGCACTTCAGTACCCGCCAGGCCTGCCTGGAGGTGTTCGCGCTGGGAGGAAATTCGCCGCGTGACGACGCCAGCGAGACCGGTTACTACCTGGCCCGTGGCTTCACCACCGATGTGATGCGCCACCTGTCGGCCGAACTGGCCGGGCGCGTGGTGACGGGGCGCGACCTGACCTTGGGCGTGGCGCCGAAGGAAGCCGGCAAGCTGTTGGCCAAGCTGGTGGAAAAGGTCGCCGCCCGCTTCGGTGTGGTGATCACCGAGAAGTTTGCCGCGCAGGCGGTGCCGATCGTCGGTGCGGCAGCTGGCGCCACGCTCAATACCATGTTCACCGACTACTACCAGGACATGGCCCGTGGCCATTTCATCGTGCGCCGGCTGGAGCTGAAGTACGGCGAGGAAGTGGTGCGCGCCTGCTATGACCGCATCGCGCACGGCGGGGCGTTGATCGAGCCGACGTTGTAACAATGGGGTCAGAGCCCTTTCCTGCCAGGCACAACTGTTTTGCGCGGACGCCCCTGTTGCGCGCAGAGCGCCATCCCCATCCTTGCCGGCAATCCCCGCAAGAGAATGCCGCCATGTTGTTCACCCCCCACCGCTTGGGCGCACTGACGCTGCCCAACCGTATCGTGATGCCGCCGATGACCCGCTCGCGCGCGGCTGCCGGCAATGTCGCCACCGCACAGATGGCCGAGTACTACGCGCAGCGTGCCGGTGCCGGCCTGATCGTCAGCGAAGGCACCCAGATCAGCACGCAGGGCCAGGGTTATGCCTGGACCCCGGGCATCCACAGCGACGCGCAGGTGCAGGGCTGGCGCAGGGTCACCGATGCCGTGCACGCGGCCGGTGGACGCATCTATGCCCAGCTCTGGCACGTAGGCCGGGTGTCCCATGTGGCCCTGCAGCCGGAGGGCGCGGCACCGGTCTCTTCCTCGGCACTGCTGGCGGAAGGGGTGAAGGTCTTTGTCGACCCCACCGGCGCCGGTCCGGAATCCGGCGTGGGCGAGATGATCCAGCACTCGATGCCGCGCGCGCTGGCCGAGGACGAGATTCCGGGAATCGTGGCCGACTATGCGCAGGCGACCCGCAATGCACTGGCCGCCGGCTTCGATGGCGTTGAGCTGCATGGCGCCAACGGCTATCTGATCAACCAGTTCATCGACTCGCGGGCCAACCAGCGCATCGATGGCTACGGTGGCGCGCTGCAGAATCGCCTGCGCTTCCTGCGCGAGGTGGTGCAGGCGGTGGTCGATGTCGCAGGCGGCGAGCGTGTCGGCGTGCGGCTGGCGCCGTTGACCACGCTGCAGGGGGCAGTGGACGACACGCCGCAGGCGACCTATCTGGCTGCCGCGCACCTGCTGGGCGAGCTGGGCGTGGGCTACCTGCACATCGCCGAGGCCGACTGGGAGGATGCGCCGTTGATGCCGGTGGCGTTCAAGCAGGCGCTGCGGCTGATCTATCCGGGCACGCTGATCTACGCCGGCAAGTACACCGCCGAGCGTGCCGGGCAGGCGCTGGCGGAAGGCTGGACCGACCTGATCGGCTTCGGCCGGCCGTTCATCGCCAACCCGGATCTGCCCGAGCGACTGCGCACTGGCGCGGTGTTGAATTCGCCGGATCGCGCGACGTATTTCGGGGGTGGCGCGGTCGGATTTACCGATTATCCGACGCTGGAAGAGGCGGCATTTGCCTGATGCCGGTAGTGCCGGCCGTTGGCCGGCATCCCACGGGATTCCGCATCATGGACGTTGCCGGCCAGCGGCCGGCACTACCGGAATGGGTCAGGGCATTTCGCGATCATGGACGTTGCCGGCCAGCGGCCGGCACTACCGGAATGGGTCAGGGCTTTTCGCGATCATGGATGTTGCCGGCTAGCGGCCGGCACTACCGGAATGGGTCAGGGCTTTTCGCGATCATGGGCGTTGCCGGCCAGCGGCCGGCACTACCGGAGTGCGGGCGTTGGTAGTGCCGGCCGCTGGCCGGCATCCCGGGGATGGGTCAGGGCTTATCGCGCACAAGTGCGTCGGCCTCGATCACGCCACCATCCTTGCCATGCAGGTACAGGTGCATGTCCTGCTGCGGATACGGGATGTTGATGCCGGCCTTGTCGTAGCCCAGCTTGATCTGCTCCAGCAGGGTGACCTTGGTGCCGAAGTGGTCCGCCGACTTCACGTAGCAGCGGATGCCCAGATTGATCGCATGCGCACCCAGCTCGTACACCACCACGTCCGGTGCCGGCGTCTGCAGCACGCGCGGGTCGGCCTTCATCAGCGCCAGTGCGGTATCGCGGGCGAGCTGGATATTGTCTTCGTAACCGATGCCCACCACCAGTTCGACGCGGCGGGTCGGCTCTGCCGTGAGGTTGATGATCGGTGCGGCGGTGATCAGCGTGTTGGGAATGGTGGTGTGCTGGTTGTCGGCACCGGTGATCACGGTCTGGAAAATGCGTACTTCGCGCACCGTGCCGGTCTGCCCGGCGATGGTCACCACGTCGCCCACCCGGAACGGACGCAGGGTCACCAGCATCACGCCCGAGGCGATGTTCGACAGCGAATCCTTCAGTGCCAGACCAACGGCCAAGCCGGCGGTGCCGAGCACTGCCAGCAGCGGAGTGATCTGCACACCTAGCGTGCCGATGGCCAGGATCACTACGATCACCAGCGAGGCCGCATAGACCACGTTGCGCAGGAAGCTGCCCAGCATCGGGTCCACACCCATGCGCGCGGTGGCGCGGGGCATCGCATTGGACAGGCGACGCGCCACCCACATGCCGACCAGGAACACGACGATGGCAGCGAGCAAGGGCACGCCATAGGTTTCCAGCAGGCGCTCCCAGTCGAGCGAATGGAACCAGGAGGTCGTGGCGGGGGCGGGTGGGGCAGCGGCGATCATGCGGACTCCTTGCGACGGGAACAGGTGCGACAGGAACATGGCGTGCGCGGACGCCAGAAACAGCAAGCCCCGCGAAGGCGGGGCTTGCGTGCAACTTCAGTATGGGCCGACGTCGATGAAAACGACGTCAGCCATCAAGCGTCAACAGCTCAACCCTTGGCCTTCAACTTGGCCAGGCGCAGCCAGGTATCGACCACGGTGTCCGGGTTCAGCGACACCGACTCGATGCCTTCCTGCATCAACCACTCGGCCAGATCCGGATGATCGGACGGGCCCTGGCCGCAGATGCCGACGTACTTGCCCTTGGCGCGTGCCGACTTGATCGCCATCGACAGCAGCTTCTTCACCGCAGGGTTCCGCTCATCGAACAGGTGCGCGACGATCGACGAATCGCGATCCAGGCCCAGGGTCAGCTGGGTCAGGTCGTTGGAGCCGATCGAGAAGCCGTCGAAGATCTCCAGGAACTCATCGGCGAGCAGTGCGTTGGACGGCACTTCGCACATCATGATGATCTTCAGGCCGTTCTCGCCCTGCTTCAGGCCGTTCTGTTCGAGCACCTCGACGACCTTGCGGCCTTCTTCCAGGGTGCGCACGAACGGGATCATGACCCACAGGTTGTCCAGGCCCATCTCGTTGCGCACGCGCAGCACCGCCTTGCACTCCAGTGCGAAGGCAGCCGAGAAGCTCGGGTCGACGTAACGGCTGGCGCCGCGGAAGCCGATCATCGGGTTCTCTTCGTGCGGCTCGTAGCCGCTGCCGCCGATCAGGTTGGCGTACTCGTTGGACTTGAAGTCCGACAGGCGCACGATCACCGGGTGCGGCGCGACCGAGGCAGTCAGGGTAGCGATGCCTTCGGCCAGACGGTCCACATAGAAGCCGACCGGATCGGAATAACCGGCGATCTTCTCGTCGATCTTCTTCTTGGTCGCGGCGTCCTGACGGTCGTATTCCAGCAGCGCGTTCGGGTGGATGCCGATGTGGCTGGCGATGATCATTTCCAGGCGCGCCAGGCCGATGCCGGCGTTCGGCAGCTGGCCGAAGTCGAAGGCACGTTCCGGGTTCGCCACGTTCATCATGATCTTCAACGGTGCCGGCGGCATGTTGCCCAGATCGGTGGTGGTGCGCTCGAAACCGAGCTTGCCTTCGTAGATGAAGCCGGTATCGCCTTCAGCGCAGCTGACGGTGACCAGCTGGCCATCTTCGATGACCTTGGTCGCGTTGCCCGAACCGACCACGGCCGGCACGCCCAGCTCGCGGGCGATGATCGCGGCGTGGCAGGTACGGCCACCGCGGTTGGTGACGATCGCCGATGCGCGCTTCATCACCGGCTCCCAATCAGGATCGGTCATGTCGGCGATCAGCACGTCGCCCGGCTGCACGCGGTTCATGTCTTCCAGCGTCTTCACCACACGGGCCACGCCGGCACCGATCTTGGCGCCGACGGCGCGGCCTTCGGCGAGAACGTTGCCGCCCTTTTCGGTCAGCGCGAAACGCTCGATCTGGGTGGCATGGCTGCGCGACTTCACGGTTTCCGGGCGCGCCTGCACGATGAACAGCTTGCCGCTGACACCGTCCTTGGCCCACTCGATGTCCATCGGGCGGCCGTAGTGCTTTTCGATGGTCAGCGCCTGGCGCGACAGTTCGGCCACGTCCTCATCGTTGATCGAGAAGGTGGTGCGCAGTTCGGCCGGGGTGTCCTCGATCCTGACGCGTTCGCCGGGGACATCCGAATACACCATGCGGATCGCCTTGCTGCCGAGCGAACGGCGCAGGATCGCCGGCTTGCCGGCCTGCAGGGTGGGCTTGTAGACGTAGAACTCGTCCGGGTTGACCGCACCCTGCACGACCATCTCGCCCAGGCCGAAGGACGAGGTGACGAACACCACGTCGCGGAAGCCGGATTCGGTGTCCAGGGTGAACAGCACGCCCGAAGAACCGACGCCCGAACGCACCATCAGCTGCACGCCGGCGGACAGGAACACGTCCTCGTGCTTGAAACCATGGTGCACGCGGTAGGCGATGGCACGGTCGTTGTACAGCGAGGCGAACACTTCCTTGACCTTGTGCACGACATCGTCGGCACCGGTGACGTTGAGGAAGGTTTCCTGCTGACCGGCGAAGGAAGCGTCAGGCAGATCTTCGGCGGTGGCCGAAGAACGCACGGCTACGGCCACGTCGCCGCCGCCGTTGTCGGCGCTCAGCTTGGCGTAGGCGCTGCGGATGTCCTGGTCCAGCTGCGGCTGCAGCGGAGCATCGATCACCCAGCTGCGGATCTCCTTGCCGGCCGCGGTCAGCGCGGTGACGTCCTCGACGTCCAGTGTGGCCAGCTTGTCGAAGATGCGCTTGGACAGGTCGTTGTGCGCGATGAAGTCCTTGAAGGCTTCAGACGTGGTCGCATAACCTCCAGGAACGGAGACGCCCAGACCGGCCAGGTTGCCGATCATCTCGCCCAGCGAGGAATTCTTGCCGCCTACGCGGGCCAGGTCGGCCAGACGCAGTTCGTGCAACCACAGGATGTTCTCGTTCAAGCGCGATGCTCCGTTTGGCCATCGCCCGAGGCGGGCTTGGATGGCCGCGTCCGTAGGAAGAAGCCGATATGATGCCGGGCAGACCACCGTCGGCACAAGCTTGTGTTGGCGGCCCTTTTAGGCTTCGTAGGGGGTAAATGCGCGCATGTCGACCATCCGTCCGGTGTTCTACGTTTCCGATGGAACCGGTATCACCGCTGAAACCATTGGGCATAGCCTGCTGACCCAGTTCTCCGGGTTCAGCTTCATTACCGACCGGATGTCATTTGTCGATGACCCCGAAAAAGCCCGGGAAGCCTGTGTCCGGATCCAGGCAGCGGGGGAGCGGTACCAGGTACGACCGATCGTGGTGAACTCCTGCGTGGACCAGAGCCTGAGCGTGATCCTGTCCGAAAGCGGGGCGCTGATGCTGGATGTGTTCGCCCCGTTCATCGAGCCGCTGGAGCGCGAACTGTCCAGCTCGCGCCTGAACCGGGTCGGCCAGGCCCACGGCATGGTCGACTTCGACACCTACCACCGGCGCATCAACGCGATGAACTTCGCGCTGACCCATGACGATGGCATCGCGGTCAATTACGACGACGCCGACGTGATCCTGGTGGCAGTGTCGCGGGCGGGCAAGACGCCCACCTGCATCTACCTGGCCCTGCATTACGGGGTGCGTGCGGCCAACTACCCGTTGACCGACGAGGATCTGGAGAGCGACCGCCTGCCGCCACGGCTGCGCAACTACCGACGCAAGCTGTTCGGCCTGACCATTGACCCCGACCGCCTGCAGCAGATCCGCCAGGAGCGCCGGCCCAATTCGCGCTACGCCAACCTGGACACCTGCAAGCGCGAGGTGGCCGCGGCGGAGGTCATGTTCCAGATGGAACGCATCCCGACCCTCAGCACCACCCATACCTCGATCGAAGAGATCTCCAGCAAGGTGCTGGGTACGCTGGGATTGCAGCGCGAGCTGTATTGATCTTTTCCCTCGCGCCGCGCTGCCGGCCAGCGGCCGGCACTACCAATGGGCGCTTCAACTGCGCCCTGTAGAGCCGAGCCCACGCTCGGCTGGGCCACCGGGTTCTGGCCGAAGAGCAGCCGAGCATGGGCTCGGCTCTACAGGGGTGATCGCCGTTGGCGGCTTGGCTGCGGGTTGAACCGTCCCCACGTTGAAGCACCAACGTGTAGGATCAGCCCATGGCCCGAGCATTGCCCCGTACCGAGCGCATTCCCCGCCTGAGCCGGCTGAGCTGGCTCATGGGGCTGTACGCAGAAAACTACCGCCATCTGGTGCGCCTGTTCGCTCCGGCCGAGTTGGTGGCGGGAAGCTATGTCTCTTCGGTGGGCGATGGCCTGGATGTGCGCCTGGATGTGATCGAGTGCCATCGCTACACGGTGGAACTGCGGCTGACCTATGACCTCGCCGACCCGGTGACTGGTGAACCTGACCCCTCAGCCTTTGTCCGACTGTACCGGGACGCGCGCCAGGCCGAGACCACCCACTGCTACGTCGGCCGCCGCTGGCAGGACACGATGGGCCTGTACCCTCCGCCGGCCGAACTGATCAGCCATCGCATGCGGATGAACACCTTCCTCGGCAAATGGCTGGAATACCTGGCCGAACGCGGCCATGGCGTGGCCACTCTGCGCCTTGACCCTGACGGCAACACCGTGGGTGCCGGCGACCGTCGCCTGTCGCTGGTGCGTTGATCGGCCATAATCCACGGCTGACCCGCCGCCGGACCCGCACATGCCGTATACCCCGATCGTCGCCACCCTGGGCTATGTGCTCTCGCCCGATCGTCGCCAGGTGCTGATGATCCATCGCAATACCCGGCCGGGCGACCACCACCTTGGCAAGTACAACGGCTTGGGCGGCAAGGTCGAACCGACCGAGGACGTGGCCGCCGGCATGCGCCGTGAAATCGCCGAGGAAGCCGGCATCGACTGCACGTCCATGCGCCTGCGCGGCACCATCAGCTGGCCGGGATTCGGCAAGCATGGCGAGGACTGGTTCGGTTTCGTGTTCGTCATCGACAGCTTCGAGGGTGCCCCGCACGGCGGCAACCACGAAGGCACCCTGGAGTGGGTGGACGTGGACAAGCTCGACCAGCTGCCGATGTGGGAGGGCGACCGCAACTTCCTGCCGCTGGTGTTCGATGCCGATCCGCGCCCGTTCCACGGTGTGATGCCTTACCGGGATGGACGCATGCAGAGCTGGTCCTTCAGCCGTCTTTGACGCGGTGAGCAGATCAGATTGAAGGCTGATCCTGATCCCTTGATTGAGCACCGGCCATGCCCGGCATGCTCATGGATGTGATGGTCGATTAATACCCGGGCAATATTTGACGTCCTTAAATTACCCGGGTAATATTTGCGCATCCTCACTGATGCCATTGTCATGCCAGCATCCCGACTCGCCCCTTTCAGCTGTTTCGACGGCCATCGCCTGGTCGTCTCTGGTACGCCGGAAGCGGCCGCACTGGCACTCAAGCAGTTGCGCGTGGCCAACGCGTCCGGTCCACTGCTGGTGTTCGACAACGCCACCGGCCGTACCCACGATTTCGATACCCGTGGCAGTGATGCGCAACTGCTGGTGCGTGTTGCCAAGGCGTTTCCAGCGGCCGTCGAAGTGGACGACGGCCCCATGGTCGATGACGCGTCCGTCGTCCCGCGTGGCCGCGGACGTCCCAAGCTGGGTGTGATCGCCCGCGAGGTGACTCTGCTGCCTCGTCACTGGGCATGGCTGGCCGAACAGCCGGGCGGTGCCTCGGTGGTGCTGCGCCGGCTGGTGGAAGCGGCCAGGCGCGCCGGTGCGGACAAGGACCGCACGCGCCGCTACACCGAGCGCGCCTATCACTTCCTGCAGGCCATCGCCGGTGACCTGCCGGGCTTCGAAGAGGTCATCCGCGTGCTGTTCGCGCGTGATCGCGCCGGGCTTGAGGCAGCGCTGCAGTCCTGGCCAGCGGATGTGCGCAGCCACGCCCTGTGCCTTGCCTTCGATGACGCTGCGGACGGCGACGACTGAATCACCGCGCGGCGCGTGATTCAGTCCTCCTGATCGCGGGCTGCGCCCCATCCCCTGTGTGCTTCCTTTGCTGGCGGAGATGCCGGGCAGGGCGGCGCCTTGCCCATGGAATCCCATGAACTCTGCTTCCAACCCGATGTCCCCGGCGATGACGCCACCGCTGTGGCGCAGCTACCTGGCCCTGCTGTTGCCGATGCTGCTGACCAATGCGTTGCAGCTGGCCGCAGGCACGCTCGACAACATCTACCTTGGCCATCTGCTGGGCACGCAGGCGGTAGCCGCCGCCGCCGCGTTCTTCCCCGTCTTCTTCCTGTTGCTGGCATTGGTGATGGGTCTGGCAACCGGGGCCATGGTGCTGATCGGACAGGCGTGGGGTAGTGGCAGGCCGCAACAGGCGCAGGCTGTCGCTGGCAGCGCGGTGGCCCTGGTGCTGATGTTGTCGGCGCTGGTGATGGCGGTGGGTGGCATCTTCGCGCCGCAACTGCTGGTGGCACTGGGAACACCCGCGCCGATCCTGGCCGAGGCCATCGTCTATGCGCGCATCGTGTTGCTGGGGGCGCCGGTGTTTTTCCTGCTGTGGCTGGCCACCGCCGTCAGTCGGGCAGTGGGAGATGCGAAGACGCCGCTGCATGCCCTGTTGCTGGCTACCGTGGTCGGCCTGTTGTGCACGCCGCTGTTGATCCTGGGCTGGGCCGGCCTGCCGAAGCTGGGGGCCGCCAGTGCGGCCTTGTCGGCAGTGTTCGCCTCAGCGCTGGCGCTGGGCTGGTTGCTGTGGCGCTGGCATTGCGTCGGTCATCCGCTCGCTCCAGGCCGGGAGCTGCTCGGTGCCATTCGTTTCGATGGGGCGCTGGTGCGTTCGATGCTGCGCATTGGTGCGCCATCTTCCCTGCAGATGCTCGGTCTGGCCATCGCCGAGATCGTGCTGCTGGGCTGGATCAACAACCATGGCTACCAAGCGACCGCCGCGTATGGTGCGGTCAACCAGTTGATGAGCTGGGTACAGCTGCCGGCCATGTCGCTCGGCATCACCGCCACCATCCTCGCCGCCCACGCGATGGGCGCGGGTCGGGCGACGCGGCTGCCGGAGATCGCCCGCACCGGTGTGCTGCTGGGCCTGGGTCTGTTGACGCTTGTGCTGGCTCTGGCAGTCGGGTTGGCGCCGTGGCTGGCTGGGCTGATCCTGGATGCGCCGACGGTGCGGGAACTGGCGGTCCAGCAGTTGCGCACGGTTGTGTGGGGCGTGCTGGCGATGGGAATCAGCGCGGTGCTGGTCGGAGTGATGCGCGGCAGCGGCGTCGTGCTGCTGCCGGCGCTGGCGGGAGTGGCCGCTGTCCTGCTGCTGGAGCTGCCGTTGGCGATGTGGCTGCAGGCGCGGCATGGCTTGGCTGGGCTGTGGTGGGCCTGGCCGCTGGGGTTGCTGGCGATGCTGTTGCTGCAGCTGCTGTGTTTCTTCGGCTGGAGGCGCCGGCTTGCTGTTCGAGCCTGAGCCAGAGCACATGCGGAGCGGGGCGGGGCCTGTGACGTTCCTGCATTCCGCTATCGCCCAAGCGTCAGCAGAGCAGCCTTTTGCTGTTCAAGCGGCCTGCATTACCGGCGGCGCGCCAGCAGCAGGTGGAAGTGCTTTTCCCGCTGCTGGCCGTCATTGCCGGCTGTGCATTCGCGATGCGAGCGCCATGCCGTGACGCTGAAACCGGACACCCGCAGCGCCAGCTCCACGGCATCCAGCTCATGCAGTTCGAAGTCGGCGGCGAAGGGCAGGCTGCGCATGAATCCAGCATCGCCGAAGGCCAGGCATAGCCGGCCGCCGCGATGCAGCACCCGCGCCAGTTCGTCCAGCACGGGCGCCAGGTTCGGCCAGAAGTACAGGGTGTTGACCGCCAGCGCAGCATCGACGCAGGCATCCGCCAAGGGCAGGGCATGCGCATCGCCCTCGCGCAGCGCGGCACGCCCGGCCAGGCCGCTGGCGGCAAGACGCCGGTTGCCGGCGTCGACCATGGCACTGGACAGCTCGACGCCCACGTAGCGACTGCCACTGGCCTGCAGCAGCAGCGGCGCAAAGGCGGCGTTGCCTGGGCCGATCTCCAGCACCTGCTCCTCGGGAGCCACCGCCAGCAACGCGATTGCTGCTTGGTTGAGGGCGCCGTTGCTGTGGTTCATCGATTCGCCCACGGCCAGCGCGGCTTCGCCATGGGGCTGCCGCAACTGCGCGGCAAGGGTGCGTGCATCCAGCATCAACATCGTCCGTGGGTAAGGAGTCGGACGTGGCGGCGGCGGGTCCGCCGCAGACCATAGCGCCAGCAGATCGGCTTGGGAAGTAGGGAAACCCCGGCCTGAGGTGATGAGGAAATGTCCAACGTCGCAGTCGGTGAGAGCCACTTGTCCACAGGGGGTGTGGATTACGCGTGGGCAACTTTGTGGATAAGCACTGGCAGGCGCCACCCCCCTAGGCTGTCAAGATGGGTGGCGAAAAATTCACCGCCGGTGAGGATCGGTGAGTGACGGGTGAAGGGCGGGGGCGGCCCACGCTATTGCCGGTGGCGGCGCTCGCGGTACCCTGTGGGCCTTGATGCCCCGTGAGACTTCATGAAACGTCACTTCTCGATGCTGCGCGAGTTCCATCTGGCGGACTGGTTCACCCTCGCCAACGCTTTCTGCGGCACCGGCGCGGTGTTTGCCGCGATGCGTTTCCTGCAGGATGGCGAGCGCGGCTATCTGCTGTTCGGCATGGCGCTGATCCCGCTGGCTTTCATTTTCGATGCACTGGACGGCCGCATCGCGCGCTGGCGCAAGTCCAGTTCGACGCTGGGCCGCGAGCTCGACTCGCTGTCGGACGTCATTTCCTTCGGGGTCGCGCCCGCAGCGCTGGCCTATGCCTGTGGCATGCAGGGGGGCTGGGACTGGCTGGTGCTGAGCTACTTCGTCTGCTGCGGCGTCAGCCGCTTGGCTCGCTACAACGTAACCGCCGAGGCGATGAGCGGTGACGAAGGCAAGGTGAAGTACTTCGAGGGAACGCCGATTCCCACCAGCCTGGCGCTGGTGATCGTGCTGGCGATTGCCGCTGGCACCGATGCCATCGGCCACGACCTGTGGCTGGGCCAGTGGCAGATCGGCCCCTGGCAGTTGCATCCGTTGGTGCTGCTGTTCGCGCTGTCCGGGTCGCTGATGATCAGCAAGACCCTGCGCATTCCCAAGCCATGATCCAACCCTGCGGAGGAGCGCGATGACCAGCTCGGCCAACGACGCCGGCAGCAGCGATTTCGAGAACCTGGCCCGGCAGTACTTCGGTGCTTGGGGCGATGCGCTGCGCCACGCGACTGTGCCGGGAGCGCCTGCTGGCGACGACCCGGGCAGCTGGAAGCGCCTGTTCGACTGGTGGGGGCAGCTGCTGCCCGAGACCGGGGCGGCCGCGCCGGAAGAGGCCGTGCGGCGGTTCCGCGAACAGGCTGGCAGCTGGTACGGGACGATGCAGGAAGTGGCTGCACGCTTTGCTGGCCGCGATGCCAGCAGTGCCGAGGTGGCCCAGGCCTGGCGTGAAGCGGTGAAGGGGCAGGGTGACGGCATGCTGCAGTGGATGCTGCAGGGCGCCCGTGGCAGCACCCACGCCGGCGCTGCTCCGCCCGAGTTCATGGCGTGGTTCCAGCAGTTGCAGACGCTGGCCGGTCCTTGGCTGCAGAGCCCGGCGTTCGGGCCCGGCCGCGAGCACCAGGCGCGGTGGCAGGCCCTGCTGCGCGCGCAGGAGGAGTACCAGCATCACTCGCAGGCCTATGTCGAGCAGATCAAGCAGGCGCTGGAAGAGGCATTCGACCTGTTCGAACAGCGCCTGGCCGAGCATGAGCAGCCCGGCAGCCAGCTGACCAGCGCACGAGCGATGTTCGATCTGTGGATCGAAGTGGCCGAGGAGGCCTACGCCAAGGTCGCCATGTCTGCTCCGTTCCAGCAGATCTACGCGGCGCTGGGCAATGCGCAGATGCGCCTGCGCGCGGGGCTGCAACGCGAGGTGGAACAGATGAGTGAACGCATCGGCCTGCCGACCCGCACCGAGATGGATGCCGCCCACCGTCGCATCGCCGAGCTCGAGCGCAATCTGCGCCGGCTGCAGGCACAGGTGGCGGTGCTTGCCGGTACCGATGCGGTTGATCCGGTGGCCCAGCCGGCGCCTGCGAGGGTGAAGCCCGTCGCGCGCAAGCCTGCCGCGAAGAAGGCTGCAGCGAAGAAGCCTGCTGCGAAGAAAGCGCCAGCGAAGAAGGCCGCCACCCGCGCGACCACGCGGAAGTCGTAAGCCATGAAAGGACCGCTGGGCTTCAATGCCGATGACCTGATGCAGGAGACCCTGGCCATGCAGCGCAAGCTGATGGAAGGGTTGAAGCTGTTGCCGCAGGTGGAGGATGTCGACTATGGCGCCACCGCCCGCGAAGAAGTCTGGCGCGATGGCAAAGTGGTGCTGTATCGCTTCGTCGGCGAGAACGCGCCGGTGCGGCGCACACCGCTGCTGATCGTGTACGCACTGGTCAACCGCCCGTACATGGTGGACCTGCAGGCCGATCGGTCGCTGGTGCAGAAGCTGCTGGCATTGGGCCAGGACGTATATGTGCTGGACTGGGGTTATCCGGACCGTTCCGAACGCTACCAGACACTTGAGGACTATCTGCTGCGCTACATCGATGGCGCGGTGGATGCGCTGCGCGCGCGCAGTGGTGGAACGGTCGACATGCTCGGCATCTGCCAGGGCGGCGTGTTCGCCCTGTGCTACGCCGCACTGCGGCGGCAGAAGCTGGGCAACCTGATCACCATGGTCACCCCGGTCGACTTCCAGACCGCCGACAACATGTTGTCGCACTGGGCCCAGCAGGTGGATGTGGATCTGCTGGTGGATACGCTGGGCAACATCCCGGCCGATCTGATGAATGCCAGCTACCTGATGCTCAAGCCATTCCGCCTGAACGTGCAGAAGTACGTGGGCCTGCTCGACATCCTCGATGACAAGGCGGCGCTGGAGGATTTCCTGCGCATGGAAAAGTGGATCTTCGACTCGCCGGACCTCGCGGGTGAAGCCTTCCGCGAGTTCATCAAGCAGTTCTACCAGGGCAACGGCCTGGTCAATGGCACCGTGCGCATCGGCGAAGAGGCGGTGGATCTGTCGCAGGTGACCCTGCCGGTGCTGAACATCTACGCCGAACAGGATCATCTGGTGCCACCGGATGCATCGCGCGCGATGCGTGGCCGGCTGGGCACGCAGGACTACACCGAATCCAGTTTCCGCGGTGGGCATATCGGCATCTACGTCTCCGGCCGCGCGCAGCGCGAAGTGCCGGCGACCATCGACAACTGGCTGAAGGAACGCACGCCATGAAGTATTCGCCTTTGGTCGCGCTTGCGCTGGCCCTTGCATCGGGCGTTGCCGGCGCAGCGCCGAGCGCCGATGCGCGCCGCGAGATCACGCAGCTGATTGGCAGCCTGGACGGCTCTCAGTGCCAGTTCCAGCGCAATGGCAGCTGGTACGGTCCCGCCGATGCGCGGGCTCACCTGCAGCGCAAGTACGACTACCTGCTGAAGAAGGACATGGTCGACACCGCCGAGCAGTTCATCGAGCGTGCGGCCAGCCAGAGCAGCATGAGTGGCAAGGCGTACCGGATCCGTTGCCCCGGCCAGCCCGAACAGACCTCGGCGGCGTGGTTCGGCGCGCGCCTGCAGGCGTTGCGCCAACGCACGCCGTAGACACGGCAGGCGCTACAGTGGCCGCAGCCAGTCAGCCGGGAGACCTCGCCATGAACGCTGTGCCGCGCACCCTGTCGCGCTCGCTGAACGACCGCATGATCGCCGGGGTGATGGGCGGCATCGCCCATCGTTTCGGCTGGAACCCGACCCTGGTACGGGTGCTGTACGTGGTGATCTCGCTGGCGTCGGCCGCCTTCCCGGGCATCCTGATCTACCTGCTGCTGTGGCTGCTGATCCCAAACGAGGCCGATTGAACGCCGCGTCCCGGCCCTGGCCGATCTGGCTGCGCGCGCTGCAGGTGCTGGGCGCGCTGTGGACCGTGCCCAATACCCTGATCGGCCTGCTTGGCGGTCTGGCCGGGTTGCTGGGTGGTGCGAAGATGCGCTGGAGCGGTCGTGATTGCGCGGTGGTGTTCGACCATTGGCCGTGGGGCCCGGGCGGAGCGATCACCCTGGGCAACGTGATCCTGCACACCGGCCACGACCTGGGCATGTGTTGCCGTACCTACGCCCATCAAGCGGGGTGGGGCGTGGAGCCGTTGATCCGGCTGGATGACCATGAACGCGCGCACGTGTACCAGTACCTGGTGCTGGGGCCGCTGTACCTGCCGGTGTATCTGCTGTGTGGTGGCGTCAGTGCGCGTAACCCGTTCGAGCGCGCGGCTGATCATTACGCCCGGTTCGGGCAGGGCTGGTGGCCGTAGTTTCCAGCCAACGGCGCGGCCCCTCGTGGGTGGTCGCGTAGAGCGATTCATGTGATTGGGTCGGGCCGGTGGGTTGCGCAGGGGCCGCTGCAAGTACGTCCCTGTAAGCTCGGTCGCCGCATCCATGCGGCTCACGCCCCTGCGCAACCCACCCGCCCGACCCCTGACAGTTTCTCGGCGCGTCCACCCACGGAAAAGAAAAAGAACAGCAGAAGCGGGACGCGCGCTGCGCTTGCTCGTCTAGAGCCGAGCCTGCGCTCGGCTTCGCGGACTGGCTTGAACGCAGCCGAGCGTGGGCTCGGCTCTACAAGAAACGGCCGGCCAGGCCGCTTTTGCTTTTGATCTTCTTTTTCTTCTCCGTGGGTGGACGCGCACGGAAATTGTCAGGGGTCGGGTGGGATGGGGTCGCGGGACCGTTGGCGCCATGGATGGCGCCATCGAGCCCCCAAGGACGGGTTTACGGCGTGTCCCGCGACCCCATCCCGCCCGGCCCAATCACATGAATCGCTCTACGCGGCCACCTACGAGGGGCTGCGCCGTTGGCTGGAATCCCCTCCATTCGTTAGCCGGAAGTTAAAGATCCGTAAGCATTCTGCTGCTATCCCGCAGTCATCTGCATGCAACCGATCGTCATTAGCCTTCGTGACGTTCCAGTCAGCTTGGTCGCGGTAAGCTCTACCCCGATGAGCTCGCAAGTACCGCTCATCGTGTGCAGTACGCAGTAGCAATTTGGAGGAAGACATCACATGGCAATCGTTCTTTATGTCGGTGGTAGCAAGGATGGCGAGAAGGGCGTGGTGCCCTACGGCTTCAGCAAATCCCGCGCCGATACCGCGCTGGGGCCGGAGTTCTACACGGAGCGGTTCATGGAACTGCAGGGTGTCGGCAAGGTCCGCCTGATGGCGCTTGAGAGCCTGCGTGACGACATCGTCATGCAGCGTGCCGCCCGCCACTACCGCTGATCTTCGTACTACGCGGCAGGACGCGCCCCACCATCGCGCGTCCGCGCCGGCATCCCAGCCCCGGGGCCAGTCCGAGCCCCACTTGCCAGGATGCCGGCGTCCGATCCGGACCCGCCGCCTGAACCGTCGTTCTGTCAACGCCTTGTCCCTGCCGCCTGCGCATTGCAAGAATGGGCCTTTCCCGCAATGCGGCCCAGGCCGGAAACAATGCACGACGCCAAGCACGCCCAGCGCCAGCTCGCCCAGCAGATCGCCCAGACCATCGCCGTTGAAATCGGTGCCCAGACCGCCCAGGTCAGCGCCGCCGTCGGCCTGCTCGATGAAGGCGCCAGCGTTCCGTTCATCGCCCGCTACCGCAAGGAAGTCACCGGAGGCTTGGACGACACCCAGCTGCGCAACCTGGAAACCCGCCTGACCTACCTGCGCGAGCTGGAAGACCGCCGTGCGGCGGTGCTGGCCAGCATCGGCGAACAGGGCAAGCTCAGCGATGAGCTGCGCAACGAGATCCTCGCTGCCGACACCAAGAGCCGGCTGGAAGATCTGTACCTGCCTTACAAGCCCAAGCGCCGCACCCGCGCGCAGATCGCCCGCGAAGCCGGACTGGAGCCGTTGGCCGACGGCCTGTTGGGCGATCCCACGCGGGACCCGCAGGTCTTTGCCGCCACGTTCGTGGATGCCGACAAGGGTGTGGCCGATACCAAGGCCGCGCTGGAAGGTGCCCGTGCGATCCTGATGGAGCGTTGGGGCGAGGACGCCACGCTGGTAGGTGAACTGCGCAGCTGGTTGAGCGAGCAGGGCGTGATCCGTGCCCGCGTTGCCGAGGGCAAGGAAACCGAGGGTGCCAAGTACCGCGACTATTTCGAACACGCCGAGTCGCTGGCGAAGATCCCCTCGCACCGGTTGCTGGCGTTGTTCCGTGCGCGCCGCGAGGAGATCCTGTTCCTGGAACTGGACCCGGGCAAGGATGCTGAGGCGGGACATCAGTACGCTGAAGGGCGCGTGGCGCACAACGCGGGCATTCGCGATGCGGGGCGCCCCGGTGATCGCTGGCTGCTGGATGCCTGTCGCCTGACCTGGCGGGCGAAGCTGCACATGCACCTGCTGCTGGACCTGTTCAACCAGGCCCGCGAGAAGGCCGAGGCTGAAGCCATCGCGGTGTTCGGCGACAACCTCAAGGATCTGCTGCTGGCCGCGCCGGCTGGCCCGAAAAGCGTGCTGGGCCTGGACCCGGGCATCCGCACCGGCTGCAAGATCGCGGTGGTCGACGCCACCGGCAAGCTGGTCGCCACCGATACCATCTACCCGCACGAACCCCGCCGGCAGTGGGAGCAGTCGCTGCAGACGATCAAGCAGCTGTGCGCCAAGCACAACGTACAGCTGATCGCGATCGGCAACGGCACTGCCAGTCGCGAGACCGACAAGCTGGCCGGTGAAGCCATCAAGGCGCTGGGTGACAACGCACCGCAGAAGATCGTGGTCAGCGAGGCCGGGGCTTCGGTGTATTCGGCGTCGGAAACGGCGGCCAAGGAGTTCCCCGACCTGGACGTGTCGATCCGTGGCGCGGTATCGATCGCGCGCCGTCTGCAGGACCCGCTGGCCGAGCTGGTGAAGATCGAGCCGAAGGCGATCGGCGTCGGGCAGTACCAGCACGACGTGGATCAGTACCGCCTGGCGCGTGCGCTGGATGCGCGCGTGGAGGACTGCGTGAACGCTGTTGGCGTGTACGTCAACACTGCTTCGGCGGCGCTGCTGTCGCGCGTGTCAGGTTTGTCGTCGACGGTGGCCGAGAACATCGTGCGCCACCGCGATGACAACGGTCCGTTCAAGCGTCGCAAGGACCTGTTGAAGGTGTCGCGCTTGGGCGAGAAAACGTTCGAGCAATGTGCGGGCTTCCTGCGCATCGCCGATGGTGATCAGCCGCTGGATGCATCGTCGGTGCACCCGGAAGCCTACCCGGTGGTCGAGCGCATCGTGGCCAGCACCGCTCGCCCGATCAAGGCGCTGATCGGCGACGGCAGCTTCCTGCGCGGGTTGAAGGCCGAGCAGTTCACCGACGAAACGTTCGGTGTGCCGACCGTGCGCGACATCCTCAAGGAACTGGAAAAGCCCGGCCGTGATCCGCGCCCGGAGTTCAAGGCGGCCCGTTTCGCCGATGGCGTCGAGGACATCAAGGACCTGCGCGAGGGCATGGTGCTGGAAGGTGTGGTCAGCAACGTGGCCGCCTTCGGTGCATTCGTCGATATCGGCGTACACCAGGACGGGCTGATCCACATCTCGGCGCTGTCGGATACCTACGTGAAAGATCCGCGCGACGTGGTCAAGGCCGGCGACATCGTCAAGGTGAAGGTGCTGGAGGTGGACGTGCCGCGCAAGCGCATCGCCCTGACCCGTCGCCTGGATGACACGCCCGGCCAGGCCACCAGCCGCCCGGGCAGCCGCGACGAGCGCAGCCAGGGTCAGGCGCCACGTCGTGACGCTGGCAACCCCGGGCAGGGGCGTGGCCAGGGTCGCACCCCGGGCAATGGTGGGCGCCCGGCACAGGCTTCGCCACCCGCCAACAATGCCTTGGCTGAGGCCTTCGCCCGGGCCAAGCGCAGCTGAGTCTGCCGTCCCCCTCCCGCCGCGGCGGGGTGGGGGGACTTGTCGATGTTCCCCGGCAATGCGCACACTTGCGCTGGAAGGGGGCTTGGGGCCCCGCTGTCGCTGGGGAGGCCATGCCGTCAGCACCATCCGCCTTGTTCCCTGACCGCTGCGGCATCTCGCCACGGCTTGCGGGCAGCTGTGTCGGCAGGAGAGGCGGCTGATGGCCGATCACGGCAACAGCGGCAACGCATTGCTGGAGCGGCGGCTGCAGGAACTGGCCGAAGAGCGCCGTCGCCTGGCGATGATCATCGAGGGCACGGCGGCCGGCACCTGGGAATGGAACGTCCAGAGCGGACAGATGCGGGTCAACGAACGGTGGGCCGAGATCGTCGGCTATCGGTTGGACGAGCTGGAGCCCATCTGCCAGAAGACGTTCATCGCGCTGGCCCATCCGGACGATCTGGCGCTGTCCGATGCGGCCCTGCAGGACCACTTCGAGGGCCGTACCGACCACTATGCCTGTCTGTTGCGGATGCGCCACAAGAGTGGCGAATGGATCTGGATCCACGACCGCGGACGGGTGTTCGAGTGGGACGGGCAGGGTAGGCCGCTGTGGATGGCAGGCGCCCATGCCGACGTCACCGAACTGCAGCGGGCGCGCCAGGACGCGGCCGAAATGCGGCAGCGCCTGCAGGCAGTGGTGGATGCATCCGACGAAGTGGCGGTGATCGCCACCGACACCGACGGCATCATCACCCTGTTCAACACGGGCGCGCAGCGACTGCTTGGCTACACGGCTGCTGAAGTAGTGGGTGGGCGCCGGCTGGACGCCTTCCACGACCCGGTTGAACTGCAAGCGTGGCTGCGGCCGCTGGCGAGCGCTGATGGACAGGTTCCCGGTGTGTTCGAGGCACTCAGTGCGCGCGCCGACGGCCAGACGTATTCGCGGCAATGGACACTGCTGCGCAAGGATGGGCAGCGCCGCCAGGTGCGCCTGTCGATAAGCCGCATGGATGGCGCCGATGGCGAGCGTATCGGTTACGTCGGCATGGCCATCGACATCACCGAGATCCTGCAGGCACGCGCCGAGGCTCGCCTTGCAGCAGACAAGTTCGCAGGTGCGTTCACCTCGGCGGCACTGGGCATGGCGCTGGTGTCGCTGGAAGGGCGTTGGCTGGATGTCAACGACGCGCTGTGCCGCATTCTCGGCTATCCGCGCGAGGAGCTGCTGCAGGTCGATTTCCAGCGCTTGACCCATCCGGCCGATCTGCAGACCGATCTGGCCCTGGTGCAGGATCTGCTGGCGGGGCGACGCACGCACTATCACCTTGAAAAGCGTTACATGGGCCGTGATGGCAACACCATCTGGGCGCGACTGTCGGTATCGCTGGTCCGCAATGAGCGCGGCGAACCGTTGCATTTCGTGTCGCAGATCCAGGATGTCAGTGCCCAGCGCAGCAGCGAGCAGCGCTTGTTCGAAAGCGAGCAGCGCAGCCGCATCACTCTGGATGCCGTCGCCGACCTGGTGCTCAGCGTCGCGCTGGACGGCCGTATCGAATATGCCAATGCCGCTGCAGTGCGCCTGCTTGCCGGCGATGGCGCGCTGTCGCTGGCCGGGCACAACGTGCAGGATGTGTTGGCGCTGACCACCGAGTATGCCCCGCAGTCATTGCTGGACGTCGCGGTGCTGCTGGATCCGGACGGCAATGCGGTGGACCTGCACGCTGATCTGCTGCTGCGGATGGGAGCGGCAACAGTACCGGTGGACCTGACCCGTGCCTGGTTGCGTGACGACGAAGGACATGTGCGCGGCGCCGTGTGGGTACTGCGAGATGACACGCAACAGCGCGCCCGACAGCGTGAGGCGCGGCATCTGGCCGAGATGGATCCGCTGACGGAACTGGGTAACCGGCGTGGGTTCGAGGTGCACCTGCAGCAGGCGATCACCCGCGTGGAGCGGACGGGCCAGGCGGCTTCGTTGATGTATATCGACCTGGACCGGTTCAAGCCGGTCAACGATACCTTTGGCCACCTGGCTGGCGATGCGGTGCTGTGGGCCGTGGCCAGCGTGCTGCGTCATGGTGTACGCGATTCGGATGTGGTGGCGCGCCTGGGCGGTGACGAATTCGCGGTAATCCTGTCCGGGTGCAGCCCGCGGCGTGCCGCCCGCATCGGCGGTGAGTTGCTGCACACCCTGTCCAACCTGTCCATTCCCTGGGACCAGCACCGGCTGCGGATCGGTGCCAGCATCGGCATTGCACCGCTTGCTGCCGGCATGAGTGTGGACCAGGCCGTCGCGGCTGCCGATGCCCAGTGCTACCGGGCCAAGGCGATGGGCCGCAACAATGTGCAGGTGCAGGGCGAAACCAGTGAACTGCCCGGCGGATCGCCGACGGATGGCAGCGACCTCAGCGACGGCTGATCTCAGCCTGTGAGAGGGGCGCGGCAAATACTGCGCCAACGCCCCACCTTCGCAGGCAAATGAAATGACGTCCTGGAACCTGAGTGCAGTCCGTGCCTATGCGCCAGCGATTGTCGGCTGGTCCCTGGCTCTCTCCGGCTGGCTTCGGCTGGAGCAGCTGCGCAACGATCAGCAGGCCCGCATGCTGGTCCCCGTGGTGCAGTGGGGCGTTGCGGTGATGCTGCTGGTCACGCTGGGCTGCATTGTCGCTGCCAGCGTGACGATCTGGCGTGCGGGGCGTCGTGATGCGCAGCAACGCCCTTGATCTGCACGCAGCGCTGGGCGGGCGGTGGATGGCTACAGCGCAGCCGGATCCATCAGCAGGAACGTGCCTGGACTGCGCTGGTGCGCATCGATCAGGGGAACCAGGCGGCGGAAGTGCTCGGTTGCGCAATGAGTGTCCAGCGCTGCGCGATCCGGCCACTGCTCAATGAATATGAAGTGGCCGGGATCTTTCTGGTCGACGAACAGGTCGTAGGCGATGCACAGAGGTTCGCTCCGCGTGCAGGCAACCAGCTCGCGGTATAGCGGCAGGACGATTTCGACCGCGTCAGGATGTATGAAATCCTCGGCGATGACCTTGAGCATGCTGGAACTCCCGTGCAGGAAACTCAACATTGTAGGTGTGCGTCGCCACGGCCTCAGCGCAGCACCGCCTCGGCATCTACCAACTGCACGTCGTGCATCATGTTGAGGTAGGCCTCGTAGTAGCCCTTGTGCGAAGCGCCAACGATGGCCAGCAGGCGGGTTCCTGGCCGCTCGCCCAGCACTTCGCGGATGTTGGCGACCATGCGCAGGTTGCGGGTTTCCCAGTAGCCCACATAGTTGCGACCAAAACCCTGGGGCGAGGGTTCGACCAGCGCGGCGCCGAAGTCCGCCTGGTAGGCCTGCAGTCCGACGTCGGGGCGGTTGTAGGCGCGGTACAGGTCAAGTACGCCACCGACCTTGCCGACGTTGGCATACAGCGGTTCGTCGGCGTCCCGCCGTGCGTTTGCCTGCGGATTGTCCCAGGCTTTCATGATCGCTTCGCTTGCTGCCTTCTCGTCCTCGGGCGGGGTGGGCGAATCGGCGGTGTGGTCGTCCACTGCCCACAGGCGTTCCAGCCCCAGGCGGGCAGCGAGGACTGCCGCCACCAGGTTGGTTTCATTACGGCGGGTCAGGCTCTTGTCGAGAATCTCGACCAGCGCAGCATCCAGGCCGTCGGCGGCGATCCGGTCCTGCACAGGCAGGCGCAGCCATTGCACCTGTGCCGATCCGCGCTCGCCAGCGGCCAGGAACACCGCGGCCACGTGCCGACGCTGCGCTGCTGTCGGGTTTGCCGGCCATGCCGACAGCAGACGTCCCATCTCGACGTTGGCGCTGGGCACGTCGAGGCCGGTGGCGACGCGGGCCGCATCGGTGTCGAAGCAGTAGGTTTCAACGCTTTCGGCATAGCGGCTGGGATTGCGACGCATGAAGTCGCACTGCAGGCCGGACAGGTTTTCGGTGGCAATCGCCTCCGGGCACCAACGTGCCAGGCGCTGCAGCAACGGTTCCAGCATGGCCGGCTCAAAGGTCTTGGGCAGCCCTGACAGATGGGCTGTCCCAAGCACCAGTACTTCGTTGTGGCGACCGGCAGGTGGCCCCTTCAGCTGGTCGGGATGGAAGCTGGGGCGGAACCCCGCGTCACTTGCCAATGCGCTGGCACTGCACAGGCTGAGGATGATGATGGCGCTCAAGCGTTGAAGCATGCTGCCTCTAAGGAAAATCCAGTCAGTGCGGGCATGCTGCCGGCGGCGTGCAGGCAAAGGATGTCCCGATGGTCATTGCAACCTTCTGCGTGTCTGCCGCATCCCCTTTCCGTCGGTGCTGGTCCAGAATGGTGGCTGGAAGACTTCCGGAAGCGCGTCATGGATGAAATCGCCCCCATCGTAGCCGCAGGCGCCGTGCTTGGCGCACTGGCTGGCTGGATCGGGCCGGGCAGATGGCGGTGGCAGCTGTTGCGGCTGGCACCGTTGCTGCTGGTGCCGTTCGCGTTGTACATCCTCTCCACCCGCAACTGGTTCCTGGGTGGTGGCGGGCCGCTGGTGGCACCCTCCCTGCTGGTCGTCTGCGGCAGTCTGGGCTACCTGCCGGCGGTGCTGGCAACGATGCTGCTGCGCTGGGTTCTGCGGCGCGCTGCCAACCAGAGGCTGACCCCCTAAAGTTGTCGGCCGCCCCGCCGATACCATCTCTGGAGCCCGCTACAGGCTCCCGCTGCCGGCCCCGAGGCTGCCTCCGATGGGCGGCCCGTGCGGTGTGCTCCGCCGCTGTTTGATGACGATCGCAGCTGCCTTACTGTTTCTGCCAGTCGCTCGAGTGACGCCCGTTGGCGTCTGCACGTCCCAGGCAATCGAAGTTGCCGCCGGGCATCCCGCCCGGCGGGTCGCAACCGCTACCCGGACACCGAGGATCAGACGATGCTTATTTCAGGCTCCATGGAAGGTGCTCAGGCGCCGGCCGAAGTGCTCACCCGTTGGTCGCCCCTGCGCGCGCTGCAGGGGGTGTTGGGCAGGCAGCGCCGCGCCACGGAAGTGGCCGAGCAGCATCGACGTCACGTCGAGCTTGAGGCCCAGGTTGCTGCACTGCATCGGGTGCAGGCGGTCATCGAGTTCGCCCTCGACGGCACCATCCTGCAGGCCAATGACAACTTCCTGCAGGCAGTGGGATATCGCCTGGATGAGATCCAGGGCAGGCATCACTCCCTGTTCGTCGATCCCGAACACGCGCGCAGTAGCGGATACCGCGACTTCTGGGCGCGACTGGGCCGCGGTGAATTCGATGCAGGGCAGTACCAGCGCTTCGGCAAGGGTGGGCGCGAGATCTGGATCCAGGCGTCCTACAACCCGGTGCTTGACCAGCACGGGCGGCCGTACAAGGTGGTCAAGTTCGCGACCGACATCACGGCGCAAAAGCAGCAGGCGGCCGAGTCGGCGGGGCAACTCGCCGCCATCGACAAATCGCAGGCGGTGATCGAGTTCAGCATGGATGGCCGCATCCTGGCCGCCAATGCGAACTTCCTGGCCGCCACTGGCTATACGTTGGAAGAAGTGCGCGGCCAGCATCATTCGCTGTTCGTCGAGCCCGACTACCGGGCCAGTGTCGAGTATCGCCGGTTCTGGGAAAAGCTCGGCTCCGGCGAGTACGACGCAGGCCAGTACCGGCGGCTGGGAAAAGGTGGCCGCGAAGTGTGGATCCAGGCGTCGTACAACCCGATCCTCGACGCGGGCGGGCGGCCGTTCAAGGTCGTCAAGTACGCCACCGACATCACCGCACAGGTGCATGAGAGCCAGGCCATGCAGCGCGCCGTGGCACAGACGCGCGAGGTGGTGGCGTCGGCGAAGGAGGGCGACCTGACCCGGAGCATCGCCATGGCCGACAAGAGCGGGCCGATCGCCGAACTCTGCGGCGGCGTCAACGCTCTGGTCGAAGCAATGGCCGGGATCATCGGCCAGATCAAATTCGCCGCAGACACGATTGCAGTGGGTGCGAGCGAGATCGCCGAAGGCAACAACGACCTGTCCCTGCGCACCGAGCAGCAGGCCGCATCACTGGAAGAAACCGCAGTGTCGATGAAGGGGCTGGCTGAGACCGTGCAGCGCACTGCGACCAACGCACGCCAGGCCAGCCAACTGGCCGGCGGCGCCGCCGATGTGGCCGCACGCGGTGGCCAGGTGGTGCATGAAGTGGTCTCGACGATGGCGGTGATCAATGCTTCCTCGCGTCGCATCGTCGATATCATCGGTGTGATTGACGGCATCGCGTTCCAGACCAATATCCTGGCGCTCAACGCGGCCGTGGAAGCGGCGCGTGCCGGTGAGCATGGCCGTGGTTTCGCCGTGGTCGCCACCGAGATCCGCGAGCTCTCGCAGCGCTCGGCGGGTGCGGCGAAGGAAATCAAGCAGCTGATCGATGCGTCGGTTGCCAACGTCGGCGCCGGAACGGCGCAGGTCGAGAGCGCAGGGCGGACCATGGACGAGATCGTGGTCGACGTGCGTCGAGTCAGTGACCTGATGACCGAGATCAGCACCGCTGCGCAACAGCAGAGCGATGACATCCAGCAGATGAACCACGCGGTCGATCTGATCGACCAGGGCACGCAGCAGAATGCGGCGCTGGTCGAAGAGGCCTCAGCGGCGGCACGCAGCATGGAAGAGCAGTCCTCGCAGCTGTTGCAGACGGTGGCAGGGTTCCGTGTGCACGCGGGGTCTGGTGCAGGGCATGGCCATGGCGTGCATGCGCCGGCGCTGCGGGTGGTGTAGCGCGTAGAGCCGCGCCGGCCTACGGGGCGACGCGGCTTTCGCCCTGGCCGCCATGCAACAGCGGGTGAGTATGCGCATACATCCAGAAGTCGCGCGGCTGCCCCCGGACACGGCGATAGGAACGCAGCAATCCCTCGCGTTGCATGCCTGCGCGTTCGAGCACGGCAATCGATCGCAGATTGCTGTCGAGCACCGTGGCCTGGACGCGCACGCAACCCAGTGCGGCCTGCGCCCAGGCGATGACCGCGCGCGCCGCTTCGGTCGCCAGCCCGCGTCCCTGGTGGGCAGGGGACAGGTCGTAGGCCAGTTCAGCCCGGTGGTGCTCGATGTCGATGTCGTTGAGGCCGACGGTGCCAAGCAGTTGGTCGGCACTGTCGAGGATCGCCCAGCGGCGGCATCGTGCGTTGCGCGCATGGTCGATGATCTGCCGCTGCAGGGCTTCTACAGAGACATCGCCCCAGCTGGTGTGCTCGACCACGCCCGGCAGCGACAGGTAGTTCGACCAGGCGACCGCGTCCTGCAGGACCAGTTCGCGCAGATGCGCCTGGAACGTTGGGGGAAGGATGGGAGTGGAGTGCAACACCATCGCTCCAGTGTCGGCGGCGTCGGTCGGGCAGGGCAAGCCCGGAAACGACAAAGGCCAGGTCGTAGACCTGGCCTCTGATCGTGGTGCCGGTGAAAGGACTCGAACCTTCATGGGGTCACCCCCGGCTGATTTTGAGTCAGCTGCGTATACCATTCCGCCACACCGGCAGCAGCGGGCTAGTGTACCCGAGCCCGGCGGGCGTTCATAGAGGTGCGGACGAACGGAGCTGAAATGGCGTTCAATTGTCGGTATCGGCCGGTGGCTGGCTATACTGGCGGGGCTTAACAGGCACGGGAGCGATAGCCTATGTCAGCGTTGCAGGACCTGCGGGTGCTGGTAGTTGAAAACGACGAGATGAGTGCGGCCCTGCTGCAGATGCAGCTGGTGCAGTCCGGCGCTCTGGTCGTCGGCTTGGCCGCGTCCGTTGCCGAGGCGCTGCGCCTGCTGGAAGAGGCCGCCCCTGACGTGGCCCTGTTGGATTACCGCTTGGCCCACAACGAGACCAGCGAACCGGTTGCTGCGGCGCTGGCCGCGCGTCGGGTGCCGTTCGTGCTCGCCACCGGCATGGCTGCTGAACAACTTCCGGTCGCGATGCAATCCGGCGTGCTGTTGATCAAGCCCTATCTGTCCGTTGATCTGTCCAAGGCCTTGGTTCGCGCCGTTGGGCGTTCCAGCGCCAGCGTCTGATCCCGCCGCTCAGGCGGCTTCCTCGTAGACGTAACGGATGTCCTCGCGGTCGTCGAGGATGGCGTACTGCACAGCCAGGTTATCCGGGTCCGGGTTGAGCCATGCGTCCAGATGCTCGGCGCGGATCGGCAATACTCCCCGGTCATGGCCGGCAGCGGCGACATCGATTGACGGCCCATCGGTGATGGTGGCGAAAGACAGCAGGCGTCCTTCCGGACCGTCCCATTCCGCCCACAGGCAGGCCAGCAGCAGGTCGCGCGGCGGGTTCGGGCGGAATTCCAGCACCACGTCCTGTGCCTTCTCGTCATTGTGCAAGGTGCGGCCGGCAATGGCGTGGCGAGGTACGTGCTCGTAGAAGGCCTGTACCACCACCACGCCATGGCGCAGCCCGAAGGCCCCGCGCCAATAGCCTTCCAGGCTGTCCCGCCGCGCATTGTAGGTGCCCGGGTAGAGCACATCGTTGCGTGCGGGCTTGTCCGGCAGCCGGCATTGATAGCGCATGGGTTTGATCACGCGCCGGCCATGCTCGCTGACCATCACTGGCGCGTAGGTGCCGGGAAAAATACGGTTGTCACGTGGCAGCAGCTGTTCCCGGTGCAGGTCATCCAGCCGTGCCTGCGCGCGGTCGATGCGGTTGCCGGCAACGCGCAGGTCATTGCGTGCCTTCTGTGTAGGCCGCGTGGCCAGGGTCGCATTGGCGATGTCGCGACGTTCAAGCTGCCGTTCCAGTTCGGCCTGCAACTGTTGTCGCTCCTGTGCATGCCATTGCTGGATCTTCGCCACGATGTCGCGGCCCAGTTCGGTACGCGCACCTGCAAATCCGTCGTCCATGGCTTTTGGCGTCTTCGGCCGTTTCTTGCCGGGATCATGCGCATAGAGTTCGGCGAATTCCTCCAGGGAGAGGACGGCGCCGAACTCGCGCACGAGCTTGGCGTAGTCGGCGCGGATCAGGGCGGAATAGCACATGGGACTCTGCTGGAAGATGGGTCGCAGCGGCTGCGACGAGGATGCGGCAGGATAGCCCGACCTTCCAGGAGACGTTGCATGAATGATCCAGAGACGATCCAGTTCCGCGAGGCGGTGCCGACGGTCGAGGACTACTGCCAGCTGCGCGCACTGGCCGCACTCAGCGCAAAGACGCATGAGGCGGCGACGCGGGCATTGCCCAACACGGTCTTCGGCGTCTGTGCCTACCAGGGCAGCGAGCTGGTAGCGATGGGCCGGATCATCGGCGATGGCGGTTGCCATCTGCAGGTCTGCGATATCGCCGTGCTGCCGCGTCTGCAGGGGCAGGGTCTGGGCAAGGCGGTGATGCAGCGTCTGAGCGACTGGATGCAGGGCAACCTGCCGCCGTCGGCGTACGTGAGTCTGTTGGCCGATGGCGAAGCGCATCGGCTGTATGCGCAGTTTGGCTTTGCGCCGACCGCGCCAGCCTCGATCGGCATGTATCGCCGGTTCTGAGGTGCGGTCACCGCGGAATCGCAGGCAAAGAAAAACCCCGGCCGAAGCCGGGGTTTCAAAGATTGGCGTCCCCACGGGGATTCGAACCCCGGTCGCCACCGTGAAAGGGTGATGTCCTAGGCCTCTAGACGATGGGGACGCACGAAAAACTTCAAGTTGTAGAACTTTCGACGGCCTAATGCCGAAAGTGGTGGAGCCAAGCGGGATCGAACCGCTGACCTCCTGCATGCCATGCAGGCGCTCTCCCAGCTGAGCTATGGCCCCATGAAACTTCGGATTCCTGCTGGGAGCAGGGTCCTCTTTGAAACTGGCGTCCCCACGGGGATTCGAACCCCGGTCGCCACCGTGAAAGGGTGATGTCCTAGGCCTCTAGACGATGGGGACGCACGAAAAACTTCAAGTTGTAGAACTCTCGACGGCCTAATGTCGAAAGTGGTGGAGCCAAGCGGGATCGAACCGCTGACCTCCTGCATGCCATGCAGGCGCTCTCCCAGCTGAGCTATGGCCCCGTGTTACCGAGCTGCCTATCATACCTGCCTGTTCACATTTGTGGAAGCTTTTTTTGAAGCTTTTTCGTCGAATCGTTCATTGCCACAAGGGCAGGGAGCGTTCCGACGCCACAACCTGAATGCCGGTGGGCGGTGAACAAAAAAGACCCGGTTATCGGCCGGGTCCTCGTTGTTCATGATGAGTGGCGTCCCCACGGGGATTCGAACCCCGGTCGCCACCGTGAAAGGGTGATGTCCTAGGCCTCTAGACGATGGGGACGCAGATCTCATCAATGTTCTTTGCGACCTTTCGACGGCCTAATGCCGAAAGTATGGTGGAGCCAAGCGGGATCGAACCGCTGACCTCCTGCATGCCATGCAGGCGCTCTCCCAGCTGAGCTATGGCCCCACGTCGCTGAGGAGCGAAATAATAGCTGTGCCCCCGGGGGTTGGCAAGCGCTTTGTTGCACTTTTCTTCACGTAGCGCGCGCGGTGGCGCAGCTGCGTTTTCTGCATGCCGGGCAGTACATGTGTCGATGCAGAAGCGAAGGGTTCAGCGGTCTTCCCCGGTCAGCGCTGCCAGGATCGGGCACTGGTCGAGCGCGCCATGTCCGGGGCAGGCAGCGACCAGCTGGGAGAGCGCGCCATGCATGCGCTGCAGCTCTGCCATCCGCAGTTCGATGTCCTGCAGGCGTATCCGCGCAGTGTCACGCACGCTGCCCATGTCCTGCGGGGGATGGTCGCTGAGGGAAAGCAGTTCACCGATTTCATCGAGACTGAAGCCCAATGCCTTTGCCCGACGGATGAAGCGCAGGCGTCGCAGGTCCTGCTCGCCGAAGATTCGGTAGCCGCCTGCCGAGCGCGCGGCGGTAGGCAGAAGCTGCTGACGTTCGTAATAGCGGACGGTATCGATGGGAACGCCGGCCTGACGTGCCAACTGACCAATGTTCACGGCGGACTCCTTTGGACCTGCCGTGCATAGTCATCCCTGGACTCTGGTCAAGAGTCAAGGCTTTGCCAGCGTCGCCTATTCAGCACACTTTGCAACTTTCTTCATAGCCCCCAGGGCAAGGCAGTTCCTACCCTTCGCCTGAACCGGCCGCTCGACGGCCTGAACCGGAAGAGGAGGTGGGGAGTGGAGGGAATCAGGAACGAAGGATTCGTCGAGGTTGCGGTGGTGGAATACCCCGGAGGCGACCCGTCGGCCGCATCGGTGCTTGCGGAAATGGCGCACGTCGCCAATCGTCTGGTGCAGCAGCAGCGCCGACCCTGCAAACGGGTGCTGGTTACCCGCTGGATCGTGCCCGCCAGCAACACCGGGGTGCATCGCATTGCCGGTGCGGAGATGCTGGATGCGGCAATTCCTGCGGTGATCGCCTTGCCGGGTCAGGTCAGTTCCAGCGCGTCGGTGCGTGCCGAGGATGTTCTGCTGGATTGGTTGCGAGCCCATTACGACGGTGGCAGCCTGCTGGCCGCCGCGGGCGACGGGGTCAGTGTGCTGGCGCGGGCCGGTCTGCTGACGGGGCGCACGGTATCCGGCCCTGACCTCAACCGTCATCCGGCGCTGCAGGTGCAGGTCGGCAGCTGGGCGCCCAGTGAACGCGCGCTCGTAGATGATGGTGATCTGCTTACCGTGGGCGGCGCACAGGCGTGGCGCTTCCTTGGCTTGCGCCTGCTTTACCGGCTCCACGGCCAGGGCGTGGCCAGCGCGGTGGCACAGCAGTTGGGGATCGTGGTGCCAGTGGGCATCCAGCAGGATCTGGAGCGTTTCAGCGCCAATTTCGCTCATGGTGACCGCGACGTGCTGAAGGCACAGCGCTGGCTGCATACCACGGCTGCACGTGGCGCCACGCTGGGTGCGATCTGTGAAATCTCGGGACTGGAGCCGCGGACGCTGCAGCGTCGTTTCCTGAAGGCGACCGGGCTGCGACCCATCGAGTACTGCCAGCGACTGCGCGTGGCCAAAGCACAGACCTTGCTGCAACAGGGCGCCAGCATCGACGAGGTTGCCTGGGGTGTGGGATACGCGGATCAAAGCGCATTCCGCCGGCTGTTCCTGCGCATCGTCGGCATGACACCCGCCAACTATCGTCGCCACGTCAGCAGCAAGCGCCGCGATCGACCGCTGACGCCTGCCGTGGCCGGCAGCCTGCGTGGGTTGAGCGCCTCACCGGGCACACAACTGGGACGCAACGCCGCTTGATGAACGATGTTGGATGCGTCGTGCTTGCATCGCGGGCACGACGCTTTGACCATGCAGGTCTCTGCAGGCGAGTGCGGGTGAATTGATGTCGAGTATTGGGCCGGTGCCGATGCCGGTGGTGTTGATCCTGATCTTCCTGCTGCTGGCAATGGCCATTGCGCGGATCTGGTCGCGTGGCAAGCCTGGTCCAGCCCGGCCGCCCGCGGCTGGAATGGTGCTGGACATGTTGCTGGTGGGGCTGCTCTGTGGCCGGCTGTCCTTTGTCGCAGCGCATTTCAGCCTCTACCGCGAAGTCCCCTGGAGCGTGCTGCAGATTACCGATGGCGGGTACCACCTGCCCGTCGTCGTTGGCGCTGGATTTGCCTGGGCGCTGTGGCGGTTGCGCAGGCAGCGCCCGTTGAGGACGCCGGTGCTGGCAGCTGCACTGATTGGGCTGTTGTTGTGGGGCGGGGCAAGCCAGGGGCTGGCGTACTGGCAGGCAAAGCAGATGCCACTGCCCACACTGCAGGTGGTCGACCTGCAGGGCAAGGCGATTGACCTGCAGCAATTTCACGGCAAGCCGCTGGTGCTGAATCTGTGGGCCAGCTGGTGTGGTCCGTGCCGCCGGGAGATGCCCGTACTGGCGACGGCGCAGCAGAAACATGCCGATATCCAGTTCGTCTTCCTCAACCAGGGCGAGACCCTGGCGGAGGTCCAGACCTTTCTTGACGCTGAACACATCGTGCTGGGCAACGTTCTGCTTGATGAGGCGTCGGCTGCGTCGACCACGCTGGACGTCCGGGCTTTTCCTTCCACGTTGTTCTTCGATGCGCAGGGGCGGTTGCAGGAGCTTCATCTCGGCGAACTGACCCAGGCCGGTCTTGAACACAAACTGCGCCGGCTGCGGTAGCCTGCGCTGGCATCCCACTACGGAGTTTCCATGTTGTCGATTTCCCCGCGCATCGCGCATACGCTGATGCTGCCGGCCATGCTGGCGCTGGCTGCCTGCAGCCAGGCACAGACCCCGCCGAGCAAGGATGCCGCTGCACCGGCAACGGCTTCGGCATCGGCAGCCGCCAAAAAGGGCGAGTTGCCGGCTGTCCTGAAGGGCATCGAGAAGCATGGCTTCGAGGTGGTGTCCGAATTCGACGCGCCGGGCGGCCTGCGCGGCTTTGCCGGCATGGTTGGCGGCCAGCAGCCAGCGGCCGCTTACGTGACCGCCGATGGCAAGCATGTGCTGGTGGGCAGCCTGTTCGACGCCCAGGGCAACGAAGTTGCGGCCGAGACGCTGGAGAAGCTGGTTGCCGCGCCGATGTCGGCCAAGATGTGGAGCAAGCTTGAAACCAGTGCCTGGGTACGCGATGGTAAGGCTGATGCGCCGCGCGTGGTGTACACCTTCAGTGATGCCAACTGCCCTTACTGCCACAAATTCTGGGAGGCGGCACGCCCCTGGGTGGACGCAGGAAAGGTGCAGTTGCGCCACATCATGGTCGGCGTGATCCGTGAGGACAGCCCGGCCAAGGCGGCGGCGATCATGGCCGCACGCGATCCGAGTGCGGCACTGCTGGAGAACGAGCACCAGTTCGATCGTGGTGGCATCAAGCCGCTGCCCAGCATCAGCCGGGAGATCGCAGCCAAGCTGGATGCCAACCAGGTACTGATGGTGGAGATGGGCTTCCAGGGCACGCCGGGCATCCTGTTCCAGGATCCGCAGGGCCAGGTTCAGCGACGGGCCGGCCTTCCGCAGGGCAACGATCTGCAGGCAGTACTCGGCCCGCGCTGAGGCACCCAACATGCTGTACTGAGCGACAGGCCCGCATGGCAACATGTGGGCCTGTTGCTTTCTGCGACAGTCCCTGCGACGAGGGCTGCGCACGTCGTGAACAGATGTCACGTCTGAATCGTGACTGACATCAAGCATTTCGCTTTGATCCCAATCAAGGCCAAAAACGACAGCCGAACTAGCCTTGGCGCATGGAATACAGCGTCACTGCGCGATGGATGCCGCACACGTCATGCCCTCCAGAGGGCGTGCGCGCAATGCCATTCACGACACTCTCACCCAGCGCTTGTTACCCAGACCCCTGCGGTCGCCACCCCTTCGGCAGCACTGCCGCAGTGGCAGCGACTGCGGCGCAGCCTGGGCATCAGGGACAGTGCCATTGCCCTGTTGCCTGCCACGCGCAGGCTGGCGACGGCCGTCGACGCAGTACCCGCATTTCCAGCAACGGCTCGTTGAGGTCGTGGCGGCGCACGCGCGCTGTACGGCCGGACAGCGGGAGTTTCAGTCCAGGGAGGATGCAATGCGCTTGGCGGTACTGAGTCTGGGATGTCTGGCGGCGATGGCAGCGATGCCGGTGCATGCACAGGACGACGCGCAGGCGTTGCGTCGCGAGATCGACGCGATGCGACAGACGCTGGAGAGCATGCAGCAGCGTCTGGACCAGCTTGAACAACGCGGGGAGCGTGCGGCTGCGGCTCCCGTTGCAGCGCCGTCGGCGATGCCCCCTGCATCGCAGGCGTCCACGATGGTGCCTACCGCCAGCGGCGTCCTGCACCCTACCCAGGTGCCTGGTGTGGCGCCACCTGTGCTGCCACAGCGTGAATCGGTGGCCGACCCATCAACGGCGGCCTCGCGTCCAGACAGCGCCGCAGGCCCCACCGATCCGGACCTGAAAGGCTTCTTTGCCATTCCCGGCACCGACACCGTGATCCGCATCGGCGGCTATGCCAAGCTCGATGCGATTGCGGATTCGCGCGGAGCAGGGGACGAGGATCAGTTCATTCCCTCGTCGATGCCGGTGGGCGGCAGCCATCGCGATGTTTCGAACTTCAACATCCACGCCAAGCAGACGCGTTTCAGCTTCGAGGCGCGGCGGCCAACCACGCACGGCAACCTGCGCTTCTATCTGGAGAATGACTTCTTCGGCAGCAGCGATGGCTATGAATTCCGCCTGCGCCACGCCTACGGCCAGCTTGGCAATACCTATGCAGGCTATGGCTATTCCAGTTTCATGGATCCTGACAGCCTGCCCGACACGCTGGATTTTGCTGGGCCCGGCGGCGCCGGTTATCTGCTGGTGGCCGGCATCCATCACAGCTTTGCGCTGGGCAAGGGCAACACCCTGACGCTGGCCGCGGAAGACCCGGACACCGAGCTGGCCGGCGCCAGCGATCCGATGGCGGCGGTCAATCGACTGCCGGATGTGAGTGCCATCGCGCGCATGGAGCGCGACTGGGGTCACCTGCAACTGGGCGTCGTGGCGCGCAATCTGGCCTACGACGGCGATGCCCGTCGTGACCGCATCTTTGCCGGTGGCGCGCAGTTCAGTGGCTCGGCCTCGGTGGGGGAACGCGATCTGCTGCTGTTCGGCGCGCTGGGCGGCCGCGGCCTGAGCCGCTACACCGCCGATCTCACCGGCTCCGGTCTTGACGCGGTGGTAGGTCCCGATGGGCGCATCGATGCGCTGGACCTGCATGGTGGCTTCGTCGGCTACACCCACTACTGGTCGGATCTGTGGCGCTCGAACCTGATCTACGGCCAGCTGACCCTGGAACGCAATGCAGCGCTGCCGACCGATGCGTTCCGGCAAAGCCGCTACGGCGTGTTCAACCTGATCTGGAGCCCGGCACCGTCGTGGACGATGGGCATGGAGCTGCTCTACGGGCGCCTGCAGCAGCAGAGCGGAGCGCGCGGCGACACGGTCCGGGTGCAGGGCAGCCTGCAATACAACTTCATCAAGTAGGCGCCAGCGGCAGCACGCCAGCGAAATCCGTCCCCACGCCCGGGCTCACCGGGCCAATGCCAGTACAGGAGTGTGTCATGGCACAAGCAAAGAAAATCGGGGTGGTGGGAGCCACCTTCCTTGTCGCCGGCAACATGATGGGCTCAGGGGTGTTCCTGCTGCCTTCCAGCCTGGCCAAGATCGGTACCGCCTCGATATGGGGCTGGTTGATCACCACGGCCGGTGCGTTGCTGCTGGCGTTCGTGTTCGCCAAGCTCGGCAAGCTGGCGCCCAAGGCGGGCGGCCCGTATGCGTATGCGCGCGATTGGTTCGGCCCCTACATGGGCTTCCAGACCAACACCATCTACTGGTTCGCCAACTGGATCGGCAACGTTGCCATTCCCATCGCGGCGGTGGGCTACTTCAGCTATTTCTTCCCGATCCTGTCCGAACCGCTGGTGCGCTGCATCGCGGTGCTTATCCTGGTGTGGGCGTTGAGCTTTGCCAACATGATCGGCCCGGCGTTCGTCAGCCGCGTGCAGACGGTCACCACCAGCTTCGCGCTGGTGCCGATCCTGGGCATTGCCATCTTCGGCTGGTTCTTCTTTGACGCCGACATCTTCAAGGGCGCCTACAACGTGTCCGGCGAATCGAACTTCGGTGCGATCTCCAGTGCCGCTGCGTTGACCCTGTGGGCCTTCATCGGCGTGGAGTCGGCGTCGGTGACCGCTGGTGTGGTCGAGAACCCGGAGAAGAACGTCGCCCGCGCCACCCTGGCCGGTGTGTTCCTGGCCGCCATCGCCTACATCGCCAGCTCGTCGGTGATCATGGGCATGGTGCCCAATGGTGAACTGCAGACCTCCGATGCACCGTTCGCACTGGCAGCGGCCAAGGCCGTCGGTGGCTGGGGTGGTGCGGTGGTCAGCCTGTGTGCCTTCGTCGGCGCCGCCGGCTCGCTGGGCGGCTGGATCCTGCTGACCGCGCAGAGCGCCAAGGCCGCCTCCGATGATGGCCTGTTCCCGAGCATTTTCAGCAAGACCAACAAGGACGACGTGCCGGTCAAGGGCGTGCTGATCGTGGCCGTACTGATGACGCTGGCAGTGCTGGTGACCTCCACGTCGAAGACCGCCTCGGCCCAGTTCGACGTGATCACTTCTGCGGCGGTGGTGCTGACGCTGCTGCCGTACATCTACTCGTGCGTGGCCTGCTATTTCGTGGTGGAGCGTTCGCACACGCTGGTGCATACCGGTACGTTCTGGACCCTGACCAGCCTGACGGTCGTGTACTGCCTGTGGGCGATCTACGGCTCGTCGGGAACGATCGTGCAGTACGCCTTCCTGTTCGTGCTGTTCATCACCGTGTTCTATCCCTTCTTCAGCGAGGAGCGTCGCCAGCAGCGGCAGCGTTCCCGCGAGGCGGCGGCGATTTCGTCCGGCGCCCAGCGTTCCTGAGTTAGACAAGGAGAATCAACGTGTATTTCAAGTCCCTGGATTATCCGGTCATCGTCATTGACGGTGACTACGACTCGCCGCGCATCGGCGGCATCCTCATCCGTGCGCTGGTGGAAGAACTGCGCAGCAATGACCAGCGCGTGCTGTGCGGCCTGAACCTGGATGATGCCCGTGCCGGCGCCCGCACCTACGTGGCCGCTTCGGCGGTGCTGATCTCGATTGACGGCAGCGAGGAGGTCGATGGCGAGTTCCAGCGCCTGACCGCCTTCCTGCGCGAACAGAGTGCGCGTCGCGCCAACCTGCCGGTGTTCCTGTACGGCGAGCGACGCACGATCGAGAAGGTGCCGAGCAAGCTGCTCAAGTACATCCATGGTTTCATCTTCCTGTTCGAAGACACCAAGAGCTTCATCTCGCGGCAGGTGATGCGTGCGGCTGAAGACTACATGCAGAACCTGTTGCCGCCGTTCTTCAAGGCACTGATCCGCCACGCGGCTGAGTCGAACTATTCCTGGCATACGCCGGGCCATGCCGGTGGCGTGGCCTTCACCAAGTCACCGGTCGGCCGCGCCTTCCACCAGTTCTATGGTGAGAACACGCTGCGCAGCGATCTGTCGATTTCGGTGCCGGAGCTGGGATCCCTGCTGGACCACACCGGCCCGATCAAGGACGCCGAGAACGAGGCCGCGCGCAACTTCGGTGCCGACCACACCTTCTTCGTCACCAACGGTACGTCGACCGCCAACAAGATCGTGTGGCACGGCACCGTGGCCCGCGGTGACGTGGTGTTCGTCGACCGCAATTGCCACAAGTCGCTGCTGCATTCGTTGATCATGACCGGCGCGGTGCCGGTGTATTTCACGCCCAGCCGCAATGCACACGGCATCATCGGCCCGATCAGCCTGGACCAGTTCACCCCGGAAGCGCTGCAGCAGCGCATCGCCGCCAATCCGCTGGCCAGCCAGGCCTACCAGGCCGGCTCCAAGCCGCGCATCGCGGTGGTGACCAACTCGACCTACGACGGCCTGTGCTACAACGCCGAAAAGATCGCCGATGAGATCGGCAGCGCGGTCGACTTCCTGCATTTCGATGAGGCCTGGTACGCCTATGCCGCGTTCCATCCGTTCTACGAGAACCACTACGGCATGGCCAAGGGCAAGCCGCGTGAGCAGGATGCGATCATCTTCACCACGCATTCCACCCACAAGTTGCTGGCCGCGTTCTCGCAGGCGTCGATGATCCATGTGCGCAACTCGGCCAGCCGCGATCTGGATGCCGAGCGCTTCAACGAAGCGTTCATGATGCATACCTCGACCAGCCCGCACTACGGGGTGATCGCAGCGTGCGATGTGGCTTCGAAGATGATGGAGGGTGATGCCGGTCGTTCGCTGGTGCAGGAAATGCACGACGAGGCGATTGCCTTCCGTCGGGCCATGCTGCACGTGCGCGACGATCTGGGTCGCGATGATTGGTGGTTCAGCGTATGGCAGCCGACCCAGGTCGAGCGCAGCCTGGACAAGGGCGATACACCGGCGCCGCTGGTGGCCAAGCGCGAGGAATGGTACCTGCAGCCCGATGCGCATTGGCACGGGTTCGAGAACCTGGTCGATGACTATGTGCTGATCGATCCGATCAAGGTGACCCTGCTGACGCCGGGCCTGTCGATGGACGGCAGCATGGGCAAGCTGGGCATTCCGGCAGCGGTGCTGAGCAAGTTCCTGTGGGGCCGTGGCATCACCGTCGAGAAGACCAACCTGTACTCGGTGCTGTTCCTGTTCTCGATGGGCATCACCAAGGGCAAGTGGAGCACGCTGGTCACCGAACTGATGGCGTTCAAGGAGCTGTACGACCGCAACGCGCCATTGAGCCAGGCCCTGCCGTCGCTGGCCGCCGAGTACCCCCATGCCTATGCCGGCTGGGGCCTGCGTGACCTGTGTGACGCACTGCATGCGTTCAACCAGGAGTTCGCGGTGGCCAAGGTGATGCGTGAGATGTACGTGGACCTGCCGACACCGGTGATGACCCCGGCTGATGCCTACAACCATCTGGTGAAGGGTGAGATCGAGCGGGTCGACATCGAGCAGATCAGTGGCCGTATCGCGGCGACGATGCTGGTGCCGTATCCGCCGGGCATCCCGACGATCATGCCCGGCGAGCGCTTCGGCGACCGTGACGAGCCGATCATCCAGTCGCTGCGCATCGCCCGCGAGCAGAACGCGCGCTTCCCGGGCTTCGAGTCGGATGTGCATGGCCTTATCATCGAGCGCGATGGCGACGTGCCGTCCTACAAGGTGGAGGTGCTGAAGGCCTGAGCCGGTACGGTCGGCCCTTCGGCGAACGATGGATACCGCGCGCGAGCAACGCATCCTGAAATTCTCGATCGGGGTCACCGTGGCGGTCAGTGCGGTCGGCTTCATCGGTGGCCTGCTGGTGGGATCGCAGGCCATCCTGTTCGACGGCATCTACAGTCTGGTCGACGTAGCCCTGACCCTGGTGTCGTTGTCGGTGCTGCGGCTGGTGGCGCGGGAGCATAGCCCGCGCTTCCAGTACGGCTATTGGCACCTGGAGCCGATGGTTGAGGCGCTGGGCGGAGTGATCCTGTCGTTGGCCTGCGTGTACGCGCTGGCCAACGCGGTGATTGGATTGACCACCGGCGGGCACGAAGTGAAATTCGGGCCCGCTCTGTGGTGGGCGGCGCTGCTGAGTGCCAGCAACCTGGGCATGGCCGCGTTCGTGGCCCAGCGTGCGCGCCGGTTGCAGTCGGCATTGCTGTGGCTGGACGTGCGTGGCTGGCTGCTGGGTGGATTGATGAGCCTGGCGGTGGTGCTGGCCTTCGTGTTGGCGCTGGTGCTTCATGGTGGGCAGTGGCACCACTGGGTGCCCTATCTGGATTCGATCGTGCTGGCGCTGATCAGCCTGGCGGTATTGCCAGTGCCGGCGCGCAGTGCGTGGAAGGCCATGCGTGAAGTGCTGCAGGTGGCGCCCGATGACCTGGACGAGCGCGTGCAGCAGGTGATGCAGGCGTTCGTGGCCGAGCATGGCTATGCCGGCTTCACCAGTCATGTCGCGAAGATGGGGCGCATGCGGTTCATCGAGATCCACATCCTGACCTCGCCGTCGACCCCGCTGGGCACGGTAGGCGAGGTGGATGCGATGCGCGATGAGATCGCGGTGCGGATGGACGCGCGCAGCAGCACGTTCTGGCTGACGATCGATTTCACCGCGGACCCGGCATGGACCTGATGTTGTTGCCACCGATCGTTGCGTACGGTGGGCCGCTCTGTTGCATGCAATAGGTTTGACCTCAACAGCAGTTGAGGTCGCAGACTGCATCGCATTCCCCACGAGGCATGCGGTATGAACCTGCTGACCACTCCAGACTTCAGCCATGGCCTGCTGGATCTGTTCGATCCCCCTGGCCTGCACGATCCCAGTGCCAACGGATACTCGCACGTGGCGGTGGTACGACTGCCAGCGCGTGTGATCCATATCGCCGGCCAGGGTGGCGAAGACGACCAGGGAAAGCTATCGCCCAGCTTCGAGGAGCAGGTGTCGCAGGCACTGGACAATCTGCAGACCGCACTGCGGTCGGCCCACGCGGATCTGACCGATGTTGCGCGACTGCGGATTCTGGTGGTCGATCACGATGAGGATCGCCTGGGCATCATCGCCCGCCAGGTGCGGCGGCGATGGGCCAACCGCCCGGCACCGACCTGCACGCTGATTCCGGTGCCGCGGCTGGCGTTGGACGGAATGCTGTTCGAGATCGAGGCCGAGGCCTACAGCGCCTAGCGCAGGTAGTACTCCACCGGCACCACCAGTTCCTGTGGAGCCGGGAGTTCTTCTGGAATCCGCGGTAGGGGCTGCGCCCGCCGGAATGTCTGCAGCGCGCTTTCATCCAGCATCGGCTGTCCGCTGGACTGCTCCAGGCGCAGTGCCAGCAGGTGGCCGTCGCGGTCGATGCTGACCCTGACCCATGCGGTGCCCTGTTGGCGCCGCGACCTTGCCACGGCGGGGTAATAGCGGTAACGCTCCAGCCGCGCCATCAGGCGGGCTTCCCACTGGTCGCTGGCGGCGCCGGCCTGGAAGTCTGCCGGTGGTGCGTCCGGGGCGGGCGGTGCGGCCGTGATCGATGCCGGTGCGGAACGGGCATCGGTCGCGGCCGCAGGCGGGGCCACGGGCAAGGGCTGGTAGCCGGCGCCATTTTTCTCGCTGGCGGAGAGGTTGCCTTCGGGTGCCGCCGTGGCGCGTGGCGGCGGGGGTGCTTTGCGCGCTTCGGCCGCCCGCGATTGCTGCGCCTGGCTGGGGCGCTCGGCCTGCAACTCTTCCACCGGCTGCGGGGGCGTGGCCGGTGCCAGCAGGCGCAGGCTGATGCGCACGTCCTGTTCGGGAGGCGGCAGCAGCGGCGGGGTGGACATCCAATGGACGAACAGCAATAACGGCAGCAGGTGCAGCCCGATGCTGATCGTCACCGCTTGCCAGTGCTGCCGACGCTCACTCATCGCCGACCACCCACAACAGGTCGGCGTCATCGCTCGCCACATCTTCGTCAACTGATGCCAGCGCGATCACCAGCGCTGGCGCAGAGGTCGGCAGATGGCCGGGTACGCCGGTGCCACGCAGCACATGCCAGCGACCGGCGACGAGCAGGGCGGGTGCCGGCGACTGCATCAGCACCCGTGCCATCCGCGTGTCACGTGCGTGCTGGACGGCGAGCATGCCATCGAGCATGGGCGCAGCGTCGGCGTGCTGGGCCAGCACCACCGCTGACAACCGTTGCCGCGCGCCTTCGGCCGGGAACACCACCTCGGGCGATGACGCCAGCAGCGTGTTGACGTCAGCGCGCGACAGATTGCTGCCCTGCAGGCGGATGCCGCTGTCGCTGGCGATCTGTACCAGCCCGCCATAGCGTGTCCATGGCCAGCGGGGATCCCAGTCCAGCAGTTCGGCCAACCGTTGCGATTCCGCCCGGTTGCCCTTGTCCAGCCAGCGCTGCACACGCTGCAGTCGGGGCTGGCGTTCGCTGGCGATCATCTCCAGCACCAGCGCACCCTGCGGACGCTGCTGCTGCAGTGCCTGCAACAGCCAGCGTTCGGCCGCATGGTCGGCATCGCTATCGTGACGTTCGCCGAGCAGCACGCGCTCGGCGGCGGCAACCCGCTGCACGAACGCGGCCTGATCCAGTGCCTTGCCACTGGCCAGTTCGATCACCTTGCCGGGCATCGGCTGCGCGCTGGCTGCCGCCGCCAGCGCGATCAGCCCCAGCGCCAGCCAGCGTCGGCTAGAACGCCACATTGACGCCCACCGAGACGGTACGGCCACGGCCGTTGCCGCGGTCCAGGATCGGGCTGAAGATGCTGTCGATGGAGGCGTTGTTGTCATAGGCCTTGTTCTGCAGGTTTTCGATGTTCAGCCACAGCGTGGTGTTGGCCTGTGGCTTGAAGCTGGCGTAGAAATCCAGCAGCACGCCGGTGCCACCGGTCTTGCGGGTCTGGAAGAAGTCGTAACCCTCTTCGGTGGGGCCGGAGTACTCGGCGCGCAGCCCTGCCTGCAGGCGCTGCTGCCACCAGCGGCCACCGACATCCAGCGTCCAGTAGCGGTCGGGCAGGGCGGTGATGTCTTCCAGGTTGACGAATTCGATGGCCGGCGCGCTGGTGCGCGAGCGGGTCCAGCTGAGGGTGGCGTGGTAGTGCTCGCTGGCGTAGTGCGCTTCCAGTTCCAGGCCGCGCATGCGCACCACGCCGGGATGGTTCATCCAGCGCGTGGTGGTGCTGAAGTCGTCCACGTCCAGGCTGTCGGTCCACGCGTTGAGCTGCGGGTCGCTGTCGATCGGCACCACGAACGGTTCGACTTCCGGCGGATGCACGATCAGCAGATACTGCGGCTTGATGTAGTCGCGGATGCGGTTGTCGAAGCGGGTCAGGCGCAGCTGCGCCAGGTCGCCGTCGACCAGCAGCGAGCTGGCGCTGAGGTTGGCGCCGAACTGCAGGTTGCGCGAACGCTCGCGGCGCAGGAAGGGGTTGGTGCCGACGCCGTCGGCATCGCTCATGCCTTCCAGCGGGATCTTCTCGAAGAACATTTCCTGCACGCGCGGCGGCCGCGAGGTGCGCGAGACTTCGGCAAACAGCTGCAGCCAGTCAGTGGCCTGCACCGATAGGGAGAGGCTGGGACTTAGCGCGTGCTGGGTGCGATCGACGTCGATGCCGCCGCCACCGATCTCCAGGCATTGCCCGGGGACGTCCGAACAGGTGGGGACGTGGCCACGGATGCCGTAGCGGTCCTGGCGCAGACCTGCCGACAGCGCGTAGATGTCGTACTGCAGCTCCAGCGTGGTGAATACGCTGTCGAGTTGGCTGCGCCCTTGTGGGTTGGCGCCACGCAGGGTGGGGGTATCGGCAACGAAGATGTCCGACTGGTGCTTGATGCCGGTGTTCCAGCGTGCCTGTACGGCGCCGATGTCGAAGCGGCTGGTGTTGTCCACGTTCCAGCTGCTCAGGCTGCTGTGGGTACGCCGGCCGATGTAGCTGGAATCTTCCACGGGCGGATAGAACAGCCGGGTCTTGTTGGCGGCGAAGCTGGCGCGCAGGTCGATCCAAGGCGAGTAGGGCGTGTAGTGGTAGCTGGCGCGCTGGTTGCGCGCGGAAATCTGCCAGGGATAGTTGTGGTAGAAGTCGTTTTCATAGCGCATGTGGCTCAGGTCCAGGCGGTGCTGGTCGCTGGGCTGCAGGCGCGCCTTCAGCAGCCAGCTGCTGGGCTGCTGGCTGCCGGGGTCGGCATTGTTCTTCTGGCCATGGGACGTGGCGTATTCACTGCTGCGGCTGCTGCTGGCGGCGGCCAGCAGGCCGAACTGGCGATCGCCACCGTCTTCGCTGTGGCGCCAGGCGCCGGCGAAGGTACGTCCACTGCCATAGCCGTTGTTGCCATGCCGATAGCCTGCACGCAGACCCCAGTCGCGGCCGTCGGAGACCAGGTCTTCGATGTCCAGGGTGCGGAAGTTGGCACTGCCGGCCAGCGTGCCGGCACCATCGCCACCGCTGACCGCGCCGCGCTGTACGTCGACGCCTGCCAGCAGGAACGGGTCCACGTAGGCGAACGGGCCGCCCGAGCCATGGCCGGCGTTGTTGCGGAAGGTCTGGGTGACGCCGTCGATCATGGTGTTGACCCGGCCTGCGCCGGCCATGCCGCGGATGTTGACCTGCAGGCCGGGCTGGCTGCGCGAGTGGAAGCTGTGGGTGCCGGGCATCGAGCGCAGCAGGCTGTTGCCGTCCTGACGCTCGGCCATGGCGACCCGTTCGCTGCCGATCTTCGGCGCGAAACCATCCTGCGTGGCGGGAACGTACTGGCTCGCCCCGGTACCCGGTGCAATGGCATGGGCGGTGCGCCCCTGCACGCGCAGCGGGCCGGTCTGGCGGCTGCCATCGTCGGTGCTGGCCGGGGCCGGTTCGAGAGTGGCACGGCGTGCATCAACGAAACGCGCGCGCAGGCCGCTGCCGGCCAGCAGCCGTGCCAATGCCTGGGTGTCGTCGAAGCCACCCTGCAGGGCGGGTGCGCTCTGGTTGCCCGGCAGGGCACGGCCGATCACCAGATCGACGCCGCTGAGGCGGCTGTAGGCGTCCAGTGCGGTAACCAGCGGTTGGGCAGGAATGTCGTAGCGGCGCGTTGCGCTGGTCTGTGCCTGCGCGGTGGCAGCAAGCACGGGGGCGATACCGGCGCAGGCAAGAGACAGTGAAAGAACAAGGGGGCGTTGGGACAGCATCGGGGGCTCCAGGGAGTGACGCAGTGCGTCGTCACCTTGGGAAGACGCGGCAACGGACCGGATGTCAGGGTCGATGCGTTCAGCGCGCATCGGACGAGGCCTTCGCCGGCAGCCACACCTGCAGGTTGGGTCCGATACGGACAACGCGCACGTGCAACTCGGCGGCCAGCTGGTCGCGGCTGCGCGCGGCCGTATCGGCGTCGGCCAGCACCGTGACTGACTGCTGCCGCAGTGCGTCGCCGGCGATCCAGGTATGGCCGCCGTGCCAGCGATCCAGATCCTGGACGACGTCAGCCAGTGGCGCGGAGATCCAGGCCAGCCGGCGTTCGCGCCATGCCAGCTGCGCTGGGGCTGCTGCAAGCGTGGACGAGGGTGCCGTGCCATCGAAGCGCAGCTGCTGGCCGGCGGCTGCTTCGCTGCTGCCCGTGCCACTGTCCACGCGTACCTGGTGTTCGGTGACGGTCACTACGCTGGCATCGCCGTTGACCGCGATATCGAAGGCAGTACCCACCGCTGTGACCGTACCGTGCGGTGTATGCACCTGGAACGGGCGGTCGCGATCAGGTGCGACCTGGAACCAGGCCTGGCCGTGCCGCAGCTGCAACGCACGCCGGTTGGCATCGATGCGCACGCCCAGTTCGCTGTCCGGCGAGAGCTGCAGGCGTGAACCGTCCTGCAGGCGTATGTCTTCGATCTCGCCAGATGCCGTGCGCAATGTCTGTTCCGGCAGGGGGGCGTTGTGCCGGGTGTAGAGGCCGAGCGCACACAGCAGCAGCACGGCGATGCCGGCTTCGCGCAGGCGCCGGCGCTGGCGACGCTGCTGTTGCCGTTGCAGGCTCGGCAGTGCTGCACCTGCCTGCCACAACTGCAACAGGTGCTGGTACTGCGCCGCGTGGCGTGGATCAGCCTCGTACCACTGGGTGAAGGCAGCTTCGTCGCGCTGTTCGTCGTGCACATGCAGCCACCAGCGCGCTGCTTCGCGGGCAATCGGATCCTGGCTCATGTGGCGGGCACCTGCTGCAGGGCCACCAGCGCGCGCAGCAGATGACCATGCGCGGTCTGCCTGCTGATGCCGAGCTGGCGGCCGATGTCGGCCAGGCTGCACTGCTCGACGCGCGCCAGCAGGAACACCTCGCGCGAGCGCGGCGGCAGGGCGGCGATGATCGCATCGAGGTGACGCAGTTGTTCGGCATCGAGCAGGCATTGCTCGGGCAACGGGGCGGGATCGGCGATGGCCTGCAGCTGCGCGTCGTCCAATGCCTCTTCGCGACGCCGCTGGATCAGGCGATAGTGGTCGGCGATCAGGTTGTGGGCAACGCGATACAGGTAGGCGCGGCCATTGTTGAGCAGGCCGCTGGCGGCGACTTTGACGACACGCAGCCAGGTTTCCTGGACGACATCATCGGCGTCACTGCGTTGTGGGAGTTTGCGACGGACGTGGGCGTGCAGCGGCCGGTAATGGGCGGCGCACAGCTGCGCGACATCCGTCGATTCGACAGGCGTGGGCACGGGGCGGGCGAAGGCTGGGGAAGGGAACAGCCCGCGGCGGCAAGGGCAGCGGCATCACCTTACAGTAAAAGAGAATCATTTGCATCCGGGCGCCATTGCTGGAGTTGGACGCAGGTTGCCTGCAACGCGCGGGGAACGTCGATCAATGCGACAGTTCCGCCAGCGCGGTGCCGCGATAGTCGCAGTGGATCTGCAGGCTCTCCGTGGCGTTGGGGTGCAGATCGAAGCCGCACCGCTGCAGCGCATCCTTGGCCGCTGCAACGGCTTCGGCATGGCGGCTGACGCGCTGCTGCTGCCAGCGCAGTGGAGTGAACACGCCCAGTGGAAGTAAACGCACGCGCCTGCCATGCACGACCAGCGAGACATCCACATGGCGCCCATCCAGGTCGTGGCCATTGGCGCCGAAGATGGCGTCGATCTCATCATGGCGATGCCGATAGCAGCATCGGAACACGGCGATGCCCAGCCGCCGGACCAGGCGCCGGAATCCGCCCAGCTGTCCCTGGCCGCATTCGAAGCCACGGGTGACCAGCAGACACAGCGTGGACGGCAGCAGTGCCTGCGCTTCGAGCAGGCGCTGCAGGACCTCGGCCTCGAGGATGACCTGTGACGCGGGCCAGCGTGGGGCAATGCGCAGGCCGTCGATGGTGCCGCGTGACAGTTTCAACATGCGTGAAGCTTCGCATGGGAGTGGGTAGCCGAGTAGTGCCGGCCAGCGGCCGGCACTACCAGTACGATGGTCAGAGATCGCGGTATTGGATCTGCGCGGCCAGCACGCGCAGGCCATCGGCGGTGCTGGAGAGGATGCGCTCTTCGCCGATGCCCTTCTGCCGTTGCAGGGTGAAGCCTTCGGCAGCGGGCAGGCGTGCGGCGATGGCATCGATGTGTTGCAGCGCGTTGGGGCCGTCGCAGTCGAAATGGCCGCAATGGATGCCGTTGTGCTGGATGGTCAGGCGGTAATGCATGGGCGGGTCTCCGGCAGGTCGTGCAGCCACTGGTGGAACATCGCGGTCGCCGCGGCGGCGAGAGGCCCGCCATAGCGACGGGCCTGCGTGCGCAGGTCGACGGGATCGATGCCGGCCTCGGCCAGTTCCAGCGCGTGGCCGATCAGCCAGCGATCGAACTGGCGAGCGTCCAGTTCGGGATGACACTGCAGGGCGAGGGCGTGGTGGCCGATGGCGAAGGCCTGGTGGCGACAGGCGGGCGTGCTGGCGAGGCGCCGCGCGCCCACCGGCAGTTCGAAGGCTTCGCCATGCCAGTGCAGCACCGGGATGCCTTGCAACGCCTGCAATGGCGAGCGCTGGCCCTCATCGGTGAGCAGCAGCGGTGCGAACCCAATTTCCTTGCCACCGGTGGGGGCGACGCCAGCGTGCAGGGCGCGCGCCATCAACTGGGCGCCGAGACAGATGCCGAGCGTCGGTCGCTGCTGCTGCAGCCGACGCTGCAGCAACGCGATGCTGTCGGCGAGGAACGGATAGGCAGCTCCATCGTTGACGCTGATCGGACCACCCAGCACCACCAGCAGATCGGCATCTTCGGCGGCGTCGAGTGCATCCACGCCTGCCTGCAGGACCTTTACCTGCCATCCTTGCGCGAGCAGCAGCGGCTGCAGGGTGCCAAGATCTTCAAAGGCCACGTGCTGCAGGGCAACGGCGCGCTTCATGCCGGTGCTCCCGGGGTGGGCCAGTAGAAGCTGTCGGGCGTGGAGCGTGCACCGAAGATCGCCTGGCCGACACGGACGACGGTGGCGCCTTCCTCGATGGCGACTTCAAAATCACCGGACATGCCCATCGACAGCTGCGACAGGTCGAGTCCAGCCGGCGCCGTCTGCTGCAGCTGGTCGCGCAGCCCGCGCAGGCGCACGAAGCAGGCGCGCACGCGTTCCACCTCGGGGGTGAAGATGGCCAGGGTCATCAGGCCACGCACGCGCAGGCGGTCGAAGGCAGGCAGCTGCTGCACGAAGTCGGCCACCGCGGTGGGTTCCAGGCCGTATTTGCTGGGCTCGGCCGAGGTGTTGACCTGTACGAACACATCCAGTGTGCGGTCCTCCTGCAGCAGCCGCTGCTGCAGTGCCTCGGCCACGCGCAGGCTGTCCAGCGCCTGGAACTCGCTGGCGAAACGTGCGACGTAGCGGGCCTTGTTGGTCTGCAGGTGGCCAATGACCGACCAGTGCACGCCAAGGTCGGCCATGGCCTCGGCCTTGCGCTGCGCCTCCTGCACCTTGTTTTCGCCCAGCTGGTGACAACCGGCGGCTACGGCCATGCGGATGCGCGCTTCATCGACGGTCTTGCTGACCGGCAGCAGGCGCACGCTGGCCGGATCACGACCGGCGCGGGCACAGGCGTTGGCGATGCGCTGGCGCACGGTGGCCAGGTTGGCGGCGATCTGTTCGACGGACTGGGCGGCGGGCCAGTCGGCGGGGGCGAGGGACATGGGGCACCTCCGGTGCGGGGTGGCCAGGGTGGGATACACTGGCACAGGACAAGATATAGTTTGGCATAGGACAAAATGAAAATCACCGGGAGCAGCGCCGAAGCGATCTTCGACAGCATCCGCGAGGGCATCGGTAGTGGCCATCTGGCGGCGGGCAGCGTGCTGCCACCGGTGCGGGATCTGGCCGATCAGCTGGGGGTCAACCGCAATACCGTGGCCGCCGCCTACAAGCGGCTGGATGCGGCAGGCTTGGCCAGTACGGCAGGGCGTCGCGGCACCGTGGTGCGCGGCCTGCCGGCGACGATGGCACGCGAGGGCAGTGCACCGGGGCTGGCCCTGCATGATCTGGCCGGCGGCAATCCGGATCCACGCTGCCTGCCCAGCCTGCGCGTGGCTGCAACGGCCTCGCGCCTGTATGGGGTGGAGACGGTCGATCCACGCATGCAACGTCTGGCACGGGCCTCGCTGGATGCCGATTGCCCGCTGGACTATGCGCTGGAACTGACCCATGGCGCGGTCGATGGCATCGAGCGCCTGCTGTCGGCGTGGCTGCTGCCGGGGGACCGCATCGCAGTGGAGGATCCCTGTTTCCTGGGCAGCCTCAATGTACTCGGTGCGGCCGGGCACGCGCCGTTGCCGGTGGCGGTGGATGCGCACGGCATGCAGGTGGAATCGCTGCGGCAGGCGTTGGATGCAGGCGCACGTGCGGTGCTGCTGACCCCGCGCGCGCACAATCCCACCGGTGCCAGCCTGGATGCGAAGCGCGCACGTGCGCTGCGCCAGTTGCTGGTCGGTTATCCGCAGGTGGCGGTGCTGATTGACGATCACTACGCGCTGCTCTCGCAGCAGGCCTATCACTCGGTGTTGCCGATGGATGGTCGGCGTTGGGCGTTGCTGCGTTCGTTGTCCAAGGCATTGGGCCCGGACCTGCGCGTGGCCTGGTTGGCCTGCGATGGGCAGACCGCGGCGCGCCTGCGCCTGCGCTTGGCGGCGGGCACCGGCTGGGTCAGCCATCTGTTGCAGGATGCGGTCAGTGCGGTATTGGAGTCAGCGCAGCAACGGGCGAAGGTCGCTGCGGCCGGTGAGCGCTACCAGCAGCGGCTGCAGGGTCTGCAGGCGCTGTTGCAGGCGCGCGGGCTGCCGACACCCTTGCCGATGGAAGGCTTGAATCTGTGGCTGCCGTTGCCGGCCGACAGCACGCCGCAGGTGCTGGCGCTGGCGGCGCGTGGCTGGCATGTGCGCGGGGGTGAAGTGTTTGCGGTGGCTGCTCCGGCGCATGGGTTGCGCATCACCTGTGCGGCACTCGGCCCGCCGCAGCAACGGCGATTGGCCGATGACCTGGCGGCGGTGATGCGCTGACGGTGTGCGCTCAGGGTGCGGCGCTGGCGCCGGGTCGCACGTAGTAGGACTGGCCGCTGTCGTCGAGGAACACCAGCTCCGGCTTTCCCTGCCAGGAACTCAGCATGGCGCCGGTGTTGTTCTGGTGCTTGACCATCAGGCTGGCACCGCGGTCCGGGTTGGCGACCACTTTGAAGACTTCCGTGGTGCCGGTCGCATCGTCAAGCGTCAGCAGGGCTTCGCCACCTTGGTCGCTGGTGCCGTAGCCGCCGCGCTCGGAACCATCGGGGCCGAGCAGGATCAGGCCGGACAGGGCGTTGGCACGCGGCCCCTGCGGGCGGCCTTGGCTGAGGGGCTCGGGGACCGGTGCGCCGAGGATCACCCGTGGCTGGCCGCTGGCATCGTGGATGATCAAGCCGCGCGCTTCGATCACGCGTTGCGGTGATTGGCTGCGATGCAGGTTCCAGGCGGTCCAGCCGGAAACGATCAACGCGAGTGTGGCGACCACCAGGGTGGTCAGGGTCAGGGCACGAGCCATTGTGTATTCCTTCCTTGGACGTGACCGACGATAGCGGAATCCGGTCGGTCGTGGCCAGTTCGTTGTGTGACGGTGTGTACCGTCAATGGAAGTCGCGGCTGTGGCTGCGCAGTCCCTGCAGCAGTTCGTCCAGGCAATGCATGCGCTGCACGATCACATGCTGTACGCCATCCACGCGTTCCAGTCGGCCGTCGATCTGCATCAGCTGCGTATCTACCAGGATGTGGTGCTGGCGGTCGGCCAGATGTCGCCAGACCACGGCGTTGACCATGCCGGTTTCATCTTCCAGAGTAAGGAAGGTGACGCCGCTGGCGGTCTGCGGGCGCTGGCGCATGCGCACCAGACCGGCGATGCGTACGCGCCGGCCATGGCCGTGGTTGGCCAGCTGCGCGGCATCCAGGCAACCGCGGGTTCGCAGCTGCGCACGCAGGAACGACATTGGATGACGGCCGAGGGTGGTGCCGGTGCTGCGGTAATCGGCCTGCATGTCTTCCCAGGCGCTGGGCAGGGGCAGGGCCACGCGTGCTTCGGCAGTGGCGCGGGCCTGGTCGAACAACGGCAGGCGGTTCTCCACGCCGGAGATATCCCAGCGTGCACGATGGCGATGGCCGCTGAGGCCTCGCAGGGCACCGGCATCGGCAAGCAGGCCCTGCTGGCGGCGATCCAGTGCGGTGCGCTGGCAGAGGTCGCCGACATCGTCGAATGGGCGCCGCGCGCGTTCGCGCATGATGACCTGCGCGGCCGGTTCGCTGCAGCCATCGACCAGGCGCAGGCCGAGGCGGATCGCCGCCGCGCCTTTGCTGAAGTCCAACGTGCAGTCCCAGTCGCTGTGGCGCACGTCCACCGGCAGCACGCTGATGCCATGCCGACGCGCGTCCTGCAGCAGCTGGTCGGGGCTGTAGAAGCCCAGCGGTTGGCTGTTGATCAGGCTGGCGGCGAACGCGGCTGGGTGATGGCACTTCAGCCAGCAGCTGGCATAGGTGAGCAGGGCGAAGCTGGCGGCATGGCTTTCCGGGAAACCGTAATCGCCGAAGCCCTTGATCTGTTCGAACAGGTGCTCGCCGTATTCCAGGCTGAAGCCGTTTTTCAGCATGCCTGTCAGCAGCTTTTCGCGATGGGGCTCCAGGCCGCCACGACGTTTCCAGGCGGCCATCGAGCGGCGCAGGGCATCGGCTTCACCGGCGGTGTAGTTGGCCGCATCCACCGCCAGCTGCATCACCTGTTCCTGGAACAAGGGCACGCCCAGAGTGCGCGCGAACACGCGTTCCAGTCGCGCTGGATACAACGGGTTGTCCGGGTCATTCAACGCATCCGGGCCTTGTTCACGCAGGATCCGCCGACGTTCCAGGTAGGGATGGACCATGTCGCCCTGGATCGGACCGGGGCGCACGATGGCTACTTCGATCACCAGATCGTAGAACTCGCGTGGCTGCATGCGGGGCAGCATCGCCATCTGAGCGCGCGATTCGATCTGGAACACGCCGATGGTGTCGGCGGCGCAGATCATGTCGTAGGTCGGTTTGTCATCGTCCTCGATTGCATCCATGCGTCCACTGTGCAGACCGTGCTGCTGCAACATCGCCAGGCATTTGCGGATGGCGGTGAGCATGCCCAGCGCCAGGCAGTCGACCTTCATCAGGCCGGTGGCGTCCAGGTCGTCCTTGTCCCACTGGATGACGGTGCGGTCGGCCATCGCCGCGTTCTCCACCGGCACCAGCGTCGACAGCGGATGCTCGGAAATCACGAAACCGCCCGGATGCTGCGACAGATGGCGCGGAAAATCGATCAGCTCGGCGGTCAATGCCAGCAACCGGCGCATCAACGGTGTTTCCGGATCGAAGCCGCGCTCGCGCAGGGTTTCCGGCAGCGGAATGTTGCCGCCCCAATGATCCATTGCCGCGCCCAGTTCGTTGACCTGGTCCATCGGCAGGCCCAGCGCACGGGCGACATCGCGGATCGCGCTGCGGCCACGGTAGCTGATCGCCACCGCAGTCAACGCGGCACGCTCGCGGCCATAGCGGTTGAACACGTACTGCAGCACTTCCTCGCGACGCTCATGCTCGAAGTCGATGTCGATGTCCGGTGGTTCATCACGCTCTGCGGAAATGAAGCGCTCGAACAGCAGGTTGCTGCGCGCCGGGTCGATCTCGGTCACGCCCAGTACGAAACACACCGCCGAATTGGCAGCCGAGCCACGGCCCTGGCAGAGGATGTCCTGGCTGCGGGCGAAGCGCACGATGTCCTGCACGGTGAGGAAATAGGAGGCGTATTGCTTCTGCTTGATCAGCGCCAGTTCGTGTTCGATCTGTTTGCGCTGGGCGGGCTCGATGCCCTTCTTCCAGCGCCACGGAATGCCGCGCTCGACCAGCACGCGCAGCCAGCTGTCCGGGTCGTGGCCCTCAGGCACCAGTTCGCGCGGGTAGGTGTATTTCAGCTGGTCCAGGGTGAAGTGGCAGCGTTCGGCGATGCGCAGGGTTTCAGCCAGCAGTTCGGGCGGATACAGCTGGGCAAGTGCGGTGCGCGGGCGCAGATGGCGCTCGCCATTGGCAAACAGACGCCAGCCGGCCTCGGCCACGCTGCAGCGGTGGCGGATCGCAGTCAGCGTGTCCTGCAGGGCGCGGCGCCGGCGCACGTGCATGTGCACGTCGCCACTGGCGACCAGCGGTAGCTGGTGGCGTTCGCCGAAGGCCTGCAGCTGTTGCAGCCGGCGCGTGTCGTCGTGTTCGTGATGCAGCTCTACGGCCAGCCACAGGCGTTGCGGAAAACAATGGCGCAGCAGATCCAGTTCGGTGGCCGCCGGTTGCCGGTCCAGCCACAGGCACAGCAGGCCCTCGGGGAGTCCATGCAGATCCTCGCGCAGGCAGCGGTATTCGCCCTTGGCCGCCCGCCGCCGGCAGGTGGTGATCAGCTGGCACAGCCCCGCATAGGCGGCTTGGTCGGTGCACAGCAGGGCCAGTTTCGGCCCGTCTTCAACCTGGAATTCAGCGCCGACAATCAGTGCCACGCCGTGTGTCTTCGCCGCCTGCCACGCGCGCACGATGCCGGCCAACGAGCACTCGTCGGTGATCGCCAACGCGCGATAGCCCTGTCCGGCAGCGCGTGCGAACAGCTCCTCGGCGATGGAGGCACCACGCTGGAAACTGAAGGCCGACAGGCAATGCAGTTCAGCGTACCCGGGTAGATCGATGTGCATGGGCATCAACCGAACCAGCCGTGCAGCATCCACGGTGCATGCGGGTCATTGCGCGTGCGGAAGGCCCAGCCGCGCTGGCCCTGCGCGGTTTCCACCACGTAATAGTCGCGGCGTGCGTCGGCCTGGTCCCACCATCCCGATTCGATCCGCTCCGGCCCGGCGACGATGCGCAGGCGCGGATCGCGCAGCGGCTGCGGCGTATCCAGCAGCCAGCCGGGGCGCAGCGGCCACCAGGCGGGTGGCTTGGCCGGCGGTTGAGTGCCGCTGGCACGTTCGGGGCGGTGGTCGGCCTGCACGGCCAGTGGCTGCACGGCGTCATCGCCAAGGCGGGCACGCAGGCGCTCGCGCAGCTGGGTCCATGGCATCGCCTGCGCTGGACGCGTGTCGAACAGATCGCGTGCGGCCGGCACGAACGGTGGCAGCTGCTCGGCCTGCAGACGCAGCGCACGGCTGCCGGCGGGCAGGGCGAAGGCTTCCATGCGGTTGCGCGCGATCTCGAACAGCAGCGCCGCATCACGTTCGGGGGCCAGCAGGCCGATGGTCAGCACGCTGGCCGGCAGCAGGTCGTGTTCGAAATGCAGGTCGAAACGCTGCACGCCACCATCGCGCGAACACAGGAACGCGGCCAGGTCCAGCAGCAGGCGCCGCAGCGGGAACAGCAGGGCCTGGCTGGATTCGATCTCATATTCGAATTCGATGCGTGCATCGAACCGGTCCGGCGGCTGGTAATAGCGCAACGGCGCGCTGCCCAGGCCGCGCACGGCATCCAGCTGCTGCAGCACCTCGGGGGCGAAGCGGCGGGCCAGGCTTTCGCGTGGCAGATCGAAGGCCGCGCCAAGCGTGCGCAGGCCGGAGCGTGCCAGCACGGTCACCGCATCAACGGGCAGGCCACTACGTGCCAGTGGCAGCTGTGCCAGTGCAGCGGGCAGTTGCTGCGCGTCGATGCCAAGGCCATCGTGCACATTGGCCAGCACGCGCGCGGCATGCGGGTTGGGGGCGGCGACCAGGCGATGGCGGAAGCCCAGTTCGTGCAGGCCGTGGCGCAGGCGTTGTTCGATCGTCAGCCAATCGCCGAACAGGGCACGGCTGGCACCGATCTCCAGCACCAGCGCATGCGGAAAATCGAGGCTGACCAGCGAACTGGTGGCATACAGCCAGCTGGCCAGCAACTGCCGGGTGTGCTGTTCGGCGCTGGGATCGTAGTCGTGCAGCTGCAGGTCCTGCACCAGCACCTGCGCGGCCGACAGCAGCATGCCCGGGCGCAGCCCCGCTGCCCGCGCGGTAGGGCTGACCGCACGCAGCACGCGACGCTGCGCCGGCCCCTGCAACAGCACCAGCGGCCGCTGCGGATCCGGCTGCAGGCGCAGTACGCTGTCCAGCGCCAGCTGCGGCAACAACAGGCAGGCCCAGTGCATGGTGCGGCCTCAGTGGGCGATGGCCAGCGGCAACGGCTGCGCCGGTGGCAGCCCGCCGCGGCACTTCAGCACCCGCACCTGGCCATGGTCGAGCTGCAGGCGCAGGCTGGCCGGGGAGGGGTTGCGGGCGGCGCGGGCTTCGCGGAACACGAAACCCAGGCACTGGCCGCTGTCGGCGGCGACCTGCAGGCGGCGCAGGGCGCGATCGTCGGCCTGCTGCGGCCAGCACAGCACGGCGGCGCAGGCAGCAGAGCGCAGGCACTGCTCGGCCGCCCACAGCGCCTGCTTCGGTGCGGCGTGGATGATCTGCAGCTGGGCCAGGTCGAGTCCGGCGGCAGCCCATGCCGGGGCATGCGGGCGGTAGGGCGGGGCGACCAGCACGATCTGCCGTTCGCGCTGGCTCAGTTTCGCCAGCGCCGGCCAGACCAGGGCCAGTTCGCCGACCCCGGGCGCGGCCTGCAGCACTTCGCACAGCCCGCTGGCCGGCCAGCCACCGCCGGGCAGGCGCGCGTCCAGCGCCGGGTGGCCACTGGCCAGATGGTCACTGGCCTGCCCCTGGCGTGCCGGCCCGCGCCAGACCTGGCGGCCGTCCAGCAGGCGGTCGAGGGCGACGACGGCGCCCATCAGCCGGTCCTCCGAGTGAGGCGCCGGGCGGGCTGGAAGCGGCAGGAGAGGGCGGAAACGGCTGGCATGGAACGAGTATCGACAGGCCGGTATCAGGGGCTGAGACCGGACATGCTACTCGGCTTGTGAGTAATATTACTAATGAAATCGGATGATCGGGTTTCAGCTTGCTGAAGGAGGTAGAGCATCCACGCATGGCGTGGATCTACTGGGGAGTCGGCGGCCTGGATGCGGGGAAGGCGGCCTTCCCGCAGTAGATCCACGCCATGCGTGGATGGGGAAAAGGCGGTGCCGACCAAGGTCGGCACCCACCGCGGTTTGCCGGGAATGGAGTGGCCTTCACCTTGGCCCGGCGCTATCGGGTCACGGGCGGACCGGCAGGGCCACCGGGCGCAGCGGGGCGGCGTCGCCACCGCGGATCTTCAGCGGGCCACCGATGAAGGCGAACTCGTAGACCCTGTCGCGGGCCAGTTCATCCAGCGCCACCAGTTCTATGATCGGCGCGCCCTGCTGCGCCAGCAGGTAGGTGTGCAGCGGCACGTAGTCGTCCGACACTTCGGAAGGGAAGGTCTCGAAGCTGAGGTTGTCGGCGCCGACGATCATCGCGCCGCTGTCCTCGACCAGGAAACGCGCCGCATCCAGGCCCATGCCTGGCGGGTTGGCCATGTAGGCCCTGGGCTGTTCGAACAGGCGCATGCGACCGGTGCGGATCAGCACGATGTCGCCCTGCTGCAACTGCACGTGCTGGCGCGCCAGCGCATCCTTCAGGTCCTGGCGGGTGACGCGGTAGCTGTCCGGCAGCATGTCCATGCCCTTGGCGCCGGCTACGTCGATCAGCACGCCACGGGCGATCAGCGGCGGGAATTTCTCGATACCGGTGACGTTCCAGCCGCGGTCGCCGAGGTGCTTGTCGGCCTCGAAGCCATTCCAGATCTTTCCATGGATGCCGAAGTGGTTCAGCGCATCGATGTGGGTGCCGGTGTGGCTGTACATCGAGAACGCGGTGCCGGTGTAGCTGCGGGTGAGGTTCATCGTCTCGCCCACGCCCATCGGGTCATCCATCACCGTGCCGCGCGGGGTGTGGGTCATCCAGAACTGGTAGTGCGGGTCGCCGGCATCCTGCCAGCTGGGCATGCCGACGTAATACTCGGTGGCCAGATCGTAGGCCTTGCCGCCGCTGACCCGCGACAGGATCGCCGCGCGCGAGGCCTCGGTGATCAGGTTGAGGCGGCCGATCTCGTCCTTCGGCCCCCAGGGGCTGGTGCCGACCTGCTGGCCGGAAGGAACGCGTTCGTGTGCGGCTACGGAAATGCTGACGGTGGCGCCGGCCAGCAGCAGGGCCAGGGCGGTGCCCAGGGTACGTGGGGTCATGGGAAATCTCCTTGCAGGGTGGGGAACGGCGCGGCTCAGGCCGCGACCAGCGGCGCCAGGGCTTGGCGCAGCTGCGGCAGCGGCAGGGTCTGCAGGCGCAGGCCATTGCCGGTGATGACGGTGGGAATGGAGCGGATGCCGAGCGCGGCAGCTTCAGCGCGGTCGGCCTGCACGCGCTGGCGCACCTCATCGCTGCGCATCCGGTCGGCGAAGACGCCACGCCGATGACCCAGGTGCTCGGCGATGTCGAGCAGCACTTCGGCATCGCCGATGTTGCGGTGCTGGTGCAGGTGTGCCCACTGCACGGCATCGAACATCGCGCCGTGCGCGTCGTTGCCGCCGAACATGCCGGCGGTCTGGCAGGCCAGCGCACCGAGCCAGCCGGAGGGATACTCGAAGTCCTGTGCACGCATTCCTCCGATGTCGATGCGCGCGGTGTCTTCATGCGCGGCGCAGTCGGCCCAGTGGCGCAGGATGATGGCCTTGGCGCGCGACATCGAGCCGAACACCTCGATCATCTGTTCGCGCGAGTCCTGCAGCACGAAGCTGCGGTGGCGGACCTGGATGCCGAGTTCGGCCGAGGCCTGCTGCAGGCGCGGGGCCAGCACGAAGCACCAGCCGCAGACCACGTCATGGAAGAAATCGACCGCCGGTGCAGTGGTGGTCAGTGAAGGAGAGGCGATCATCGGCCTGCCGTCCGTGAGAGGGGAGGCGGCAGAGTAGGTGGCGCCGCCGGGCCGAAACAGCACGCGGCGGGCAGCTCAGTTTTCGCTGGCGGTTACGAATCCAGCCCGGCGCAGGCGGGCAGCTCGGCGTGCAGGAAATCGATGAAAACGCGTACCTTCGGTTGCAGGTGGCGCGCGGTGGGGTAGACCGCGTAGACAAACCGCGGCGGATAGCGATGGTCGGGCAGCACCTGCTGCAGTTCGCCGCTGGCCAGTGCCGGTGCGGCCAGGAACGAGGGCAGCGCACCGATACCGAGGCCGGCGACCAGCAGGTCCCGCAGCAGCAGGCTGTTGTTGGCGGTGACCCGTGTCGGCAGGGTCACCGTGACTTGGCCATCGGGGCCGAGCAGCGGCCAGCTGCCGGGCGAATCGGACAGGCTGTAGCCGAGCACGCTGTGCGCCTGCAGTTCCTCCACCACCTGCGGTGCCGGATGGTGCTGCAGGTAGGACGGCGCCGCGCACAGCACCTGCTGCAGCGACGCCAGGCGGCGTGCGACCAGCCGCGAATCTTCCAGCTCGGCGCGGATGCGCAGGGATACATCGAAGCCTTCGCCGACTGCATCGAGCAGCCGGTCTTCCATCACCAGGTCGAGCGCAAGCTGCGGATGCTGCTGCAGGAAACGTGGCAGCAGCGGCGACAGCGTGCTCAGCGCGAACGACTGCGGTGCATTGACGCGCAGGCGTCCGCTCACTTCACCGCGCTGCTGGGCGATGCCGCGCTCCAGGGCGTCCAGCTCATCGAGCAGGCGGCAGCATTCGCGGTAATACGCATGGCCGGTTTCGGTCAGGCTCATGCGGCGGGTGGTCCGCTGCAGCAGCACTACGCCCAGGTGCGTTTCCAGCGTGCGCAGCTGCTTGCTCAGCCCGGCTGGCGACAGGCCCAGGTCTTCGGCGGCGCGGGCCAGGCTGCCGCGTTCGACGATGCGGCGGAAGGCGCGCATCAAGGTGAAGGAGTCCATGCCGGTCCCGGCCGCGATGAGGTCGCCATTGTAGATCCACGCCATGCGTGGATGGACGACGCGGGGTGTTGCGCCGTTTGTTCAAGCCGACCGTCTGTACGCCCCGCCAACATGCAGGCCCCTCACTTCCCGGGTTGCCCATGAAGCACTGGATGCTCCGCCTGTATGCCCCGTTGTTCCTGCTGGGTTTTGTCACTGCCGCCATCGTATGGGTCGGTCACCATCACGGTGACCCGTTGTGGCTGCTTGCCTTGCTGGCTGTCGCCATCGCAGTCTCGTTCGCTGCCGAGCGGATGTGGCCCTACGACTCGGCGTTCAACCACGACCATGGCGACCGTGTGCGTGACACGCTGCATGCGCTGGTCAATGAAAGCCTGAACCTGCTGTCGATCGCCACGGTGCCGCTGCTGGCGGCGATCGTGCCCTGGCACATCTGGCCGATGCAGTGGCCATTCGCGCTGCAGGTGCTGGTGGCGATCATCGCGGCTGACCTTGGCATCACCCTGGTCCACTACGCCAGCCATCGCATCGGCTGGTTGTGGCGGCTGCATGCCGTGCATCACAGCGTGACCCGCATGTACGGTTTCAATGGATTGATGAAACACCCGCTGCACCAGGCCGCCGAAGCAGTGGGCGGCGTATTGCCGCTGCTGTTGCTGGGAATGCCGATGCCGGTGGCCGCAGTGCTGGCGTTCGCCATTGCGATCCAGTTGTTGCTGCAGCATTCCAACGTGGACATGCGCCCGGGTGTGCTGGGCAAGGTGATGGCATGGGCGCCGCTGCATCGCTTCCACCACATCCGCTATGGCACTGCGGGCGACGTCAATTTCGGCTTGTTCCTGACCGTGTGGGACCACCTGCTGGGAACGGCGTTCGATGCGCCGGGCTATCGGCTGGGGCAGCGTGATCTGGGTATTGGCAGCCAGCCGGACTATCCGCAGGCGTATTCCGCACAACTGCTGGCGCCCTTCCGCGAGCTGCCGCATGGCGATGTGCCGGAGCTGCCGGAGGGGCTGCGCAGGCGCGGCTGATCGGGGCGTCAGGCCGCGTGCAGCTGCAGGCCCTGCAGTTGTGCGGCGCCGATGCCGAACATGCGGCGCAGACTGCGCGAGAGATGGGGAAGATCGGCGAAACCGGCGTCATGCGCGCTGTCGGTCAGGCTGTGCCCGCGCAGATGATGTGCCAGCGCGCTGCGCAGCCGTTGCCACAGCACCCAGCCGCGCAGGGTCACGGCCAGGTCGGACTGGAAGCGCCGATGCAGCTGGCTGGTCGACAGATGCGCGGCCTCGGCAATATCGGCGGCCGGCACCGGGCCGGGCAGGTGCTGGCTGATGCGGGCCAGCGCCGCCTGCACGCGACGGTCCAGGGGCTGCGGGTGGCTCAGTCGTGGCAGCCACTCGTGCAGCTGCGCCGCATTGCCTGGCAACGACTGCAGATGCTGCCGGATCTGTTCGAGGTCGGCATGCGCCGGTTCGAGGAACACCGTGCAGCCGTTAGCGGGAGCGGACAGGATCGCGTGTGGCTGGAAGGAGGGCAGCCATAACCGCTGGCCCTGCTGCCGCACGCCATCGATCTCGATCTGCCAGGGCGCGCCTTCGCTCAGCAGCAGTTGGTGGGCATAGTGTGCATGCGCAGCGCTGTCACCGGCATGGCCCTGCAGCACGGCCACGTGTGCATCCAGCAACAGGGTGCCATTCCAGGGCAGAGCGGGGGAGGACATGGTGGGATTGTAGATCCACGCCATGCGTGGATGACGTATGTCTAAAAGGTTCATGAGAAAAACACCCACGCATGGCGTGGATCTCCGTGTCGACCAAGGTCGACACCTACCAACAGCAGCGGGGAAGTGTCGAAGGCGGGGTGGGTCCGGTTGCGGGGGCGTGAGCGCCATGGATGGCGCGACCGAGGCTACATGGACGTACTTGCGCCGTCCCCCGCAACCGGACCTACCTCGTCTACCCACAGGAACCCAGCTTTTGCTTCGGCTGTTGCAGTTGCCTACGCCGTTGCCTCGGCGGGTGCCGGGCGCAGCCCGGCCGCCACCTCAGCGCCCCTGCGGGTCCGGCCGATGGTGCACGTACTCGACCACGGTGCCGTCGGGATGCACCGCATTGAATGCTGCGCCGGTGGGCACCACCTGCAGCGGGAAGATGATCTCGGCGCCAGCGGCCACCAGCTTATCGTGATACGGGCGAACGTCGTCGACCAGCAACGTGCCCGTTGTCGACGTGAAGGGCGCCAGGGCCTTGTCGCAGCCTTCGATCAGCAGGAATGCACCGACCATCGCCAGCCGCAGGCCTGCCTCGGGAAATGGAAAGCCGGCATCGGCGACTACACCCTGCAGCTGCTCGTAGAAGGCCACGCTGCGTTCCAGCTCGCCGGGGGCGACGAATACCCGGATCAGCACGCGCGGGCTGCGCTGGCTGGAGGTGTCACAGCGGTCGCGCCAGAGATGGTCGAAGTCGCGATGTACGGTCATGGGCTCGATTCGTCGCCGGGGAGATCCATTATCGGCAGCCGCGCGCGGCCCGTTGATGACCGCCGGTGATGGGCTGATAACCATCGCGCAGGTGACCTCTGTGACTTAGGTCCTGTTGACAGCGATGAACGCCCTCGCACACTCTTCACATGATGGGTCGCCCTGCGCGGCCCGGACAGGCAGGTTGTCACGCACGGGAGGAGGGTCCCGCGCGCAGACCGGCCCGTCTTCTGGCCTGCAAGGCGTTGCCCGGCAACGCATACGCGGCATGACGCTGCACCCTCCGGCGGCACTTTCCCTGGACCGATTGCCTTGGCAACGGAATTACGCCCGCCGATGAAAACGTTTACAAAGCCGCTCGCCCTGTCCCTGGCCCTGTCTGCCGCACTGGCCACCCCGGCCTGGGCCGACTCCGCCGCCTTCACTGTGCTGACCCTGGAGCAGGCGCCGACGGCGGACACGATGCCGGCCCTGGCTGCCCAGTTGAAGACCCTGCAGGTGGACGCGGTCAGCGTTCGCCAGGTACAGCGCGGCATCGGCCAGGTCGATCCGCTGCAGCTGCTGGCCGACGGCCTGGGCTACCAGTACCGCTTCATCGCCGCCGGCAAGGACGATGGCCAGACCCAGCAGGGCCAGGCCGTGTTGACCCGGCTGCCGATCGCCGCCGAATCCGGCCCGGACCAGTCGGGCCTGAACTACCTGCGCCTGGATGACGGCCGCCATGCGGTGGCGGTCTACACCGATGCTGGCGCCGGTGCTGCGCAGTTGCCGGCGCTGGTGTCGCGGTCGCGGCTTGGCGCACCGGCAGTGCTGCTCGGCGCCGTGGCCGGTGAATCGGCCAAGGCCGCTGGTTTCGATCCGGCACGCGTGGCCCTGGAAGCCGATGCCAGCTATTTCAGCGATGGTTTCCAGGCTGCCAGCAGTGCGCCGTTCAAGGTGGAAGGCAGCACGCTGCGTGCGACCCTGCTGACCCTGGCCTATGCCGCCGACAAGGGTGGCGAGCAGCCGTGGATGGACACCACGCTCACTGCCGATGCGCGCGCTGCGCTGCTGTTGAAGGCGATGACCGAGGACGAGAAGTTCCAGATGCTGCACAGCTACTTCGGGCTGGGCAAGGATGGTGGCAAGTTGCCGGAAGGTGCGGTGGGCTCGGCCGGTTTCGTGCCGGGCGTGGCGCGCCTGGGCATTCCGTCGCAGCAGTCGGCCGATGCCGGCGTGGGCGTGACCAATCCGGGTGGCATCCGCCCGGGTGACTTCGCCACGGCGATGCCGTCGGGGCCGTCCACGGCGTCCACCTGGAACCGTGGTGTTGCCTTTGCCGGTGGCGCAACGATGGGCCGCGAAGCCTGGCAGCAGCGCTTCAACATCCTGCTGTCCGGCAGCGTCAACCTGCAGCGTGATCCGCGCAACGGCCGCAACTTCGAATACGCCGGTGAAGACCCGTTGCTGGCCGGTTCGATGGTCGGCGCGCTGATCCAGGGCGTGCAGAGCCAGCATGTGATCTCCTCGATGAAGCACTTCGCTCTGAACGACATGGAGACCCGCCGCAACTTCCACGACGTGCGCATCGGCGAACAGGCCATGCACGAATCGGACCTGCTGGCGTTCGAGATCGCGCTGGAGGCCGGTCGTCCGGGTGTGGCGATGTGCTCCTACAACAAGATCAATGGCACCTACGGCTGCGAGAACGGCTACCTGATGAACCAGGTGCTGAAGCAGGAGTGGAAATTCCCCGGTTTCGTGATGTCCGACTGGGGCGGCGTGCACAGTGGTTCGAAGGCGGCGCTGGCCGGCCTGGACCAGCAGTCGGCGGGTGAAGTGTTCGATGCGGCGGTGTTCTTCGATGAGCCGCTGCGCCTGGCCGTGCACGGCGGCGTAGTGCCGCAGGCGCGCCTGAACGACATGGTGGTGCGCATCCTGCGTACGATGTTCCTGCACGGCAACTTCGACAACCCGCCGCAGCACCAGAAGGTCGACGCCGAAGCTGGTTTTGCCGTGGCCCAGCGCACGGTGGAAGAAGGCAGCGTGCTGCTGCGCAATGAAGGCAGCCTGCTGCCGCTGGCCGACAGTGCCAAGCGCATCGTCATCATCGGTGGCCATGCCGACAAGGGTGTGATCGGTGGCGGTGGTTCGTCGATGGTGGGTGTCACGGCCAAGGGCACCAACGCGGTGCCAGGCGTGCTGCCGACCACCTGGCCGGGCCCGGTGATCTTCCACCCGTCCTCGCCGTTGGAATCGCTGCGTGCCGCGCGTCCGGATGCCACCATCACCTATGTGGACGGCACCAACGCCGCCGCTGCGGCCAAGGCTGCCGCACAGGCGGATGTGGCCATCGTGTTTGCTACCCAGTGGGCGGCCGAATCGGTGGACCTGCCGGACATGCAGCTGCCGGACAACCAGGATGCGCTGATTTCGGCGGTGGCCAAGGCCAACCCGAAGACCGTGCTGGTGCTGGAGACCAACGGCCCGGTGCGCACGCCGTGGCTGGCGCAGGTGCCGGCGGTGCTGCAGGCCTGGTACCCGGGCATCCGTGGCGGTGAAGGCATCGCCGCACTGCTGACCGGCCAGGCCAATCCGTCCGGCCGCCTGCCGGTGACCTGGGTGGTGGACGAATCGCAGCTGCCGCGTCCGCACATTGATGGCCTCGGCTTCAAGCCGGCCAAGCCGTTCGGCGATGTGTTCGATTTCGATATCGAAGGCGCCAACGTCGGCTACAAGTGGATGGCGGCCAAGGGTCTGACCCCGACCTTCGCCTTCGGCCACGGCCTGTCCTACACCTCGTTCGCCTATGAAAACCTGAAGGTGAGCGTGGAAGGTTCGCGCCTGGTCGCCAGCGTCGACATCCGCAACACCGGCAAGCGCGCGGGTGCCGATGTCGCCCAGCTGTACCTGAAGCTGCCGGCCGGCAACACCACGCCGATCCGCTTGATCGGCTACGACAAGATCGAGCTGCAGCCGGGCGAACAGCGCCGCATCCGCATCGAAGCCGAGCCGAAGACCCTGGCCCATTACGATGCGCAGGCCCGCCAGTGGAAGATCGATGGCGGTACCTACCAGGTGCAGCTGTCGCGCAATGCCGCCGAGCCGCTGCAGAGCGTGGACGTGCAGCTGGTGGAGCAGGTGCTGCGCTGATACGGCGGGTTGTTGATGCTTGAAGACACGGCCCCGCAAGGGGCCGTGTCCGTTTACGGGGTGCCGCTGCGCTCGCCGGGCCATGCGCGGGGGGCGGGGGATTCAGCCGGCGTCGTCACCAAACCACACGCGCAGGAAATCAATCAGCTGCCGCACCTTCGGCGAGGGCTGCGTGCTGTGCGGGTATACCGCGTACACGCTCTGCTGCGGAAAGCGATGCTGGCGCAGCACTGGCCGCAGGCGGTCGTGGGCCAGGTCCTCTTCGATCAGCCAGCGTGGCAGCACGGTGACCCCTGCACCGGCCACGGCGAACGCGCGCAGGCTGCTGGCACCGTCCACGCGTATCACCGCATTGCCTGGATTGGTGGCGAACAGGGCATTGCTGCCATCCGGTGCGACCACCGGTACATCGGCCAGGCGCGGATAGCCCAAGCGGGGCAGGGTGCCCAACTGTACGGGGTCATCGACAGCATCGGCGGATGGCAGGCGAGCCAGCAAAGCGGGGGCGGCGACTGCACACAACGGATGCTGCTCCAGCTCAGTGGCATGCAGTCCTGAATCCGGCAGGCGGCCCAGGCGGATCGCAAGATCGAAACGTTCGGGAATCAGGTCGGCGGGTGCCGGCGACGTCGACAGATGCAGCACCAGCGCTGGATGCTGCGCGCGGAAGGCTTCCAGCGCCGGAATCAGCCGCAGCTGCGCGTACTCCGGGGTGGTGGTCAGGCGCAGCATGCCCTGCAGTTGATGCTGGTCGCGGCGTGCGGCATCGATCGCCGCCTGTGCGGCATCCAGCGCCTGCACGCAGTGCTGCAGGAACTGTTCGCCGGCCTCGGTCAGCGCCAAGTGGCGGGTACTGCGCAGCAGCAGGGTTACCCCCAGCTCCTGCTCCAGCCGCTTCAGGTTGAAGCTGACCACGGCACGGCTCAGGCCCAGGCGCTCGGCGGCGGCGGTCAGGCTGCCAGCCTCGACTACGGCGCGGAAGATATCAAAGCGATCCAGGCTGACCATGGTGGCTTATTGTCAAAATAGATTTGACAGTGTTGCAGCTGTGGTCGTGTTTTTCCAACAACACCGGTCCGCCATGCTGGCGCCTTCATTGCTGGAGCCTGCTGATGCCTTCCCCGCGCCTGCGTCATGAGGCGATCCTCCTGCTGGTGTTCGCCCTGGACCTGGTCAACATGTTCATCGCCACGGTGGCCTACCCGGCGCTGGCGGCCGAACTGCATGCGGACATCGGTACGCTTGCCTGGGTGGGTACGGCCTACATGCTGGGCCTGAGCGTGGTGATTCCGTTGGCACCGTGGCTGGCCGCGCGTTGCGGTGAGCGTCGCCTGTTGTTGGTTGCTTTGTTGCTGTTCGCAGTGGCTGCAGGCCTGGCCGGCGCCGCGCCGTCCATGGGCTGGTTGCTGGGCTGGCGATTGCTGCAGGGGTTGGCCGGTGGTCTGCTGATTCCAGTGGCGCAGGCGGCGGCGTACCGGCAGTGCACGCCTGAACAACGCGGCGCGCTGACCCGGCGCATCCTGTTGGTGGCGTTGCTTGTGCCCGCACTGGCGCCGGCTCTCGGCGGCCTGCTGGTGCAGTGGATGTCCTGGCGCGGCGTGCTGTGGGCCAGCCTGCCGCTGGCGGTGCTGGCGATCGCCCTGGTACTGGCGTGGATGCCGGCCGATGGTCGGCGTAGTGCGCCGCGACTGCAGGGTTATGCGTTGACCACCGCGATGTCTGCGTTGGGCGCGTTGCTGCTGGCGCTGACCTGGCTGGGTGAGCCCGGCCATCGCTTCGCCGGCGCAGGGTTGCTGCTGCTTGCAGTGGTGCTGTCCATCGCCCATCTGCGCCACGCGCGCCGGCAGCCGCAGCCGCTGCTGCGCTGGTCGCTGCTGTCCCATCGAGGCCTGCGCATGGCGATGCTGGTCTATCTGGCGGTGCCGGGCGTGTTCATCGGCAGCCAGCTGGCCAACACCCTGCAGCTGAACCACGCCGGTTACAGCGCCGCGCAGATCGGCGCACTGATGCTGCCGTGGGCGCTGGCCTCGGCACTGGCGATCACCAGCAGCCGGCGATTGCTGGCGCGCTTCGGCCCGGGCACGGTGCTGCGGCTCGGCATGGTCCTGCAGGCCAGCGGTCTGATGTTGATGGCGCTGCAATCACAGCCATCGTTCGTGCTGGCCGCCACCCTGTTCGCCTTGATGGGGGCCGGTGGCAGCCTGTGCAGCAGCACCGCGCAGACACTGGCGTTCCATGGTGTGGACGCCGAGGCGCTGGGCGATGCCAGCGCGCTGTGGAACCTCAACCGCCAGCTCAGCTTCTGCCTGGGCACCGCCGCCATCGCACTGCTGCTGGCCCTGGCCATGCAGTGGTGGCCGACGCATGCCACCGGCGTGGCGCTGGGCCTGGCGGCCGCACTCACCCTGTTGCCATTGGCGCTGCTGCGCCGGTCGCAGCTGCATTCCCTTTCCACTACGGAGACTGCTTGATGGACATGACCGCCGAACACGAAATCCACCTTCTGCACGACAAGCTGCAGGCCTGGTTCCGCGCAGAGGTCGCGGCCGATGCACTGGACGATCTGATGGCGCATTTTTGCGCGGACTTCAGCATGGTGGGCATTGCCGGGCGCAGGTTGGACCGGAATGCAGTACAGGCGTTGTTCGCGGGCGGCCACGGCGCACGACCTGGGCTGCGGATTGCCATCGAGGCCGTGCAGGCGGTGGACGCCCCGTCGCCACTGGCGGTACTGCGCTATCGCGAAGGACATGCCATTGGCGAGGGAGAAACCGCATGGCGGGAATCGCTGGCGGTGCTGCGGCAGGAAGGCGGGCGTTGGCGTTGGCTGGCGCTTCACGAAGTGCCGGTGAGCTGATGTTCGGGTAGTGCGGGCCGCTGGCCGGCAGCTGCATCAACCTTTGGCGGTGCGGTTGCCGGCCAGCGGCCGGCACTACCGGGTGCGTGGCACATGTGCCATCAGTCCTGCCTGTAAACGCCGCAGAATGCAAAGCAGGCACGCGCTTTGCCGGGGGCTACGAGAGTAGGCTGGGGCCTTTCCTGCCGGGAGGTGATGTCCATGCGTGTGCGTGCCGTTGCTGTTGCCGTAGCCCTGAGCCTGTCCAGCGCCGTGCTGGCTGCCGACACGCCGCCGATGACCCCGGACATCAGCGGAAAACCCTTCGTCGCTCCCGATGTGGGCCGCGACTACGACAAGCGCGTGGTGATGGTGCCGATGCGCGACGGCACCAAGCTGTATACGGTGATCGTGGTACCCAAGGGCGCCCACAACGCACCGATCCTGCTGACCCGCACACCGTACGACGCCGCCGGCCGCGCCAGCCGCAGCGATTCACCGCGCATGCGCGATCTGCTGCCGCAGGGCGATGAAGTGTTCGTCGATGGCGGCTACATCCGCGTGTTCCAGGACATCCGTGGCAAGTTCGGTTCCGAGGGCGATTACGTGATGACCCGGCCGCTGCGCGGGCCGCTGAACGGTACCAAGGTCGATCATTCCACCGATGCGTGGGACACCATCGATTGGCTGGTCAAGCATGTGCCGGAAACCAACGGCAAGGTCGGCATGCTCGGTTCATCGTATGAAGGATTCACCGTGGTGATGGCACTGACCGATCCACACCCGGCACTGAAGGTGGCGGCACCACAGAGTCCAATGGTCGATGGCTGGATGGGCGACGACTGGCTCAACTACGGCGCCTTCCGCCAGGTCAATTTCAACTACTTCGCGATGCAGACCGAGAAGCGCGGCAAGGGCACGCCACTGCCGTCGCTGGGCTACGACGATTACAGCACCTTCCTGCGCATCGGCTCGGCCGGCGACTACGCCCGCTTCACCGGCGTGGACCAGCTGACCTGGTGGAAGAAGCTGGTACAGCATCCCGCATACGACGCGTTCTGGCAGGGCCAGGCGCTGGATGCGGTGATGGCGAAGACGCCGCTGAAGGTGCCAACCATGTGGCTGCAGGGCCTGTGGGACCAGGAGGACATGTGGGGCGCGAACCATGCTTACCAGGCGATGGAAGGACGCGATACCGGCAACACCCACAACTACCTGGTGATGGGGCCGTGGCGGCACAGCCAGGTGAACTATGACGGCAGCCAGCTGGGGGCGCTGAAGTTCGATGGCGATACCGCGCTGCAGTTCCGCCGCGACGTGCTCAAGCCGTTCTTCGACCAGTACCTGGTGGACGGCGCACCGAAGGCCGATACGCCACCGGTGCTGGTCTACAACACCGGTGAAAACCACTGGGACCGTCTGCAGGGCTGGCCGCGCAGCTGCGAGAAGGCGTGTGCTGCCAGCAGCAAGCCGCTGTACCTGCGTGCCGGTGGCAAGCTGGCGTTCCAGGCGCCAGCGGCGGGCGAGGGCGACTTCGAGGAATACGTGTCCGACCCGGCCAAGCCGGTGCCGTTCGTACCGCGGCCGGTGCGTTTCGGCGACCGCGACATGTGGACCACCTGGCTGGTCAAGGACCAGCGCTTCGTCGATGGCCGGCCCGACGTGCTGACCTTCATCACCGAGCCGTTGACCGCACCGCTGCGCATCGGTGGCACGCCGGTGGTGAACCTGCAGGCGTCCACCAGTGGCACCGACAGCGACTGGGTGGTGAAGCTGATCGACGTGTATCCGGACCAGGAGGCGTCGACGCCGGAGATGGGCGGCTATGAGCTGCCGGTGTCACTGGCGATCTTCCGTGGCCGTTACCGCGAGAGCTTCAGCGATCCCAAGGCGCTGGCGGCCAACCAGGTGCTGCCGTATCGCTTCGACCTGCCCAATGCCAACCACACCTTCCAGAAGGGCCATCGGGTGATGGTGCAGGTGCAGTCCAGCCTGTTCCCGCTGTACGACCGCAATCCGCAGAGTTATGTGCCGAACATCTACCTGGCCAAGCCGGGTGATTACCAGAAGGCGACGCAGCGGGTATGGCACAGCGCCGCGCAGGCCAGCTTCATCGAACTGCCGGTGTATTGAGGCGGAGGGGATGACGCCGGGCTATGCCCGGCGTTACCTGGGATCACGCGATGTCGGTTGCGCCGGGCCATGCCCGGCGGGTGTGGTAGTGCCGGCCGCTGGCCGGCATCCGCGATGATGCGAAAGCGTGTCGACCAAGGTCGACACCTACCGGAATAGATCGTCTGCAGGACCGACGGGGTAGTGCCGGCCGCTGGCCGGCAACATAGTGGTGCGAAAGCGTGTCGACCAAGGTCGACACCTACCAGAGCAGATGGCTTCAGCCGACCTTCGAAGGGCCGGTGCGCCAGCGGCTGGGCACCAGCCCGAAGCGCTTGCGGAAGGCGGCGGCGAAGTTGCTGGGATGCCGATAGCCAGTTTCCGCAGCCGCCTGCTCCACGCTCCAGCCGGATTCGCGAAGGCCCTGCTCGGCGTGACGCATGCGCTGTTCGTGCAGGTAGTCGAATACAGAGCAGCCATACTCCTGGACGAAGTGCCGGCGCAGCGCGCTGGGGCTCATGCAGGCCAGCTGGGCAAGCTCGACCAGGCTGTGCGCATGGCCGGGATCGTCGTGCAGGAAGGCGCGCACGCGCTCCAGCCGATTGCGCTGGCCACTGCGCAGCAAGCGTGCGCCTTCGACGTGCAGATCATCAGCCTGCAGGCCCACCGTCAGCACCTGCAACGCCACGCCCTCGCGCCAGAGTGCATCCAGGTCGTCCTGCCAGGGGCTTTCGAACAACTGCGCGAGGGTCGGCAGCATCGCGTGCGGGATGGCCCAGTGCCTGCATTCCAGGTGTGAATCGAGCGCCTGCTGCAGCTTGGGTTGCCGCAGCATGTCCGGGTCCAGCTCGGCCGGCACCATCAGGCTGACGCCGCGCAGCCGCGTATTGCCCGGGTGCACGCCCACCATCGCGACGTGATCGCAGTGGCTGGTGGTCACCGCCGTGCCGGCGCGCAGGCTGAAGTCGCTGCGCTGCGGAACCTGCACATCGACTTGGCCCTGCAGCATCAGGCGGATCGCCAGGCCGGGGCGTTCGTGGGCGGTGGCGGTGTAGGCAATGCGGTTGTGCACATCCGATGCGATCAGGCTCATGCCGCCGCGCAGGGTCTGTTCGTGCAGGTCGCCGTGCCCGGCCCATTGTTCTTCGCGCAGATGGCGGGGGTCAGCGCGGTAGTCATAGCCATGGCGCTGACCAAAACGGCGGTAATCGGCAAACGTGAAATATCGGGACATCGCTCGGCGCTCAACAATAAAAGACGGGTGCCGGCGACGATGTGCCTGCACGTTCCGTCGTGCACCTGCAGCGCGGATCGGTCCTGCGCTTTCAGAGTTGGAAAAAGCTACCTGTCATTTTCTCGATCCCCAGCACTAATGCGATGTCGGGAGGGTCAATCGATTGGTATTTACGGCCAAGTTGCAGGTCGCGCAACAGTGCGCGTGCGTACAGTGATCGATCCGTGCGTGGCCGCGATGCCAATGCAGAACGCGGGCTGTACGCAGGACATTCGCCGAGAAAAACCTGTGCAGGGGGGATGCGGGGCAGCGCATTCGTCACAAGCAAAGGCGTACTGTGGATTCGGACGGATGTGTCCGTATTGAATGACCACAGAGGAAGACGACAGATGATTGATTACCAGCTCAGCGCAAAGACCGCGATCGTAACCGGCGGTGTCTCCGGTATCGGCCTGGCGGTTGCGGAAACGCTCGCTGCATCCGGTGCGCGCATTTCGGTATGGGACCTGAAGCGGGAAGCGGTGGACGCAACCGTAGCCGCGCTGCGCAGCCAAGGGGCTGAGGCCATCGGCATTGCGCTGGATGTGACCGACGAGGCGGCGGTGGAAGCGGCGGTGCAACGCACGGTAAAGGAACTGGGCGGCGTGCACATCGCGGTGAACAACGCGGGCATCGGCGGGCCAGCGGCAAGCAGCGGTGACTATCCGATCGATGGCTGGAAACGCGTGGTCGATGTGAACCTGACCAGCGTGTTCCTGTGCCAGCGGGCACAGATCCAGGCGATGCGTGCGGCGGGCAGCGGCGGCAGCATCATCAACATGGCGTCCATCCTGGGCCAGGTGGGTTACGCCGGCTCGACCGCCTACGCGGCGGCCAAGCACGGCGTGGTCGGCCTGACCCAGACGGCTGCATGGGAGCACGCCGCCGATGGCGTCCGCATCAATGCGGTGGGCCCGGGCTTCATCAACACGCCGTTGCTTGAAAAGATGGACGCCAAGGTGCGCGCAACGCTGGAAGGGCGGCATGCGCTCAAGCGCTTGGGAACACCGCAGGAAGTGGCCGCGCTGGTGGCCTGGCTGGCCAGCGACGATGCCTCGTTCGCGACGGGTGCGTACTACGCCATCGATGGTGGCTATCTGGCGCAGTAGCCGGGCGCAACAGGGATACGCATGGCGGTGATCAGTAGATCCGCGCCATGCGCGCGTGAATCCGCGCGGTGAAGAGGGCGTGCCATCGCCTTCACCCCCGTCCCACGGCTGCCGCGCAACGCTCCGGGAAACTTCCGGAGCCTCTCTATGGAACTTACCCAGGACATGTCCATCCTGCTGCGCGTGGCCGCCGCCATGGTCTTTGGCGGCGTGCTGGGCGTTGAGCGCGAGATGGGCAAGCACGCTGCCGGCCTGCGCACGCACATGCTGATTGCCGGTGCTGCTGCGCTGATCGTCGGCCTCGGTGATTCGGTGGCCGAACACTTCCAACAGGAGCGCTACCGCGATCTGCTGCAGGTCGACCCGGTGCGCCTGATCGAAGCGGTGGTGGCCTGCGTCGGTTTCGTTGCCGCGGGCACCATCCTGCGCGGCAATCGCGAGGACCAGGTGAGCGGGCTCACCACGGCCAGCTCTTTGATCATGGCCGCGGCCATCGGCATTGCCGTGGGCATCGGCAAGTACGTGATCGCGCTCGGCGTCAGCGTACTGTGCGTGCTGGTGCTCGCGCTGATCCGACGGGTGGAAAAGAAGCTGTAAGCCAATAAATGGTACGACCAATAATTTCGTATAGCCCTATGGTCTAATTGGCTCTCCGCAGGATTGGCGGTTCAATTCGCGCCTGTGGTCCGTTCATTGGTCAAAGTGGTAAGACCAATGATGACGGGCACGACGCCCCCACGCGGTGGGGAACCTCCTGTTCCTGTCGAGAGCCCTCATGCAGCCCTGGCAACACGTGTACGACCCCGCTGGCAACCTGTGGTTGTCGAGCCTGATCGCGCTGCTGCCGATCGCCTTCTTCTTCATTGCCTTGGCCGTGCTGCGCATGAAGGGCTGGATCGCCGGCACCATCACCGTGGCCATCGCGCTTGGCGTGGCGCTGCTGTTCTATCGCATGCCGGTGGCGCAGGCGCTGGGCGCGGCCGGCTTCGGCTTCGTATATGGCCTGTGGCCGATTGCCTGGATCATCATCGGCGCGGTGTTCCTGTACAAGGTTTCGGTCAAGACCGGCCAGTTCGACATCATCCGCGCCTCGATCCTGTCGGTCACCGAGGACCAGCGGTTGCAGATGCTGATGGTCGGCTTTGCCTTCGGTGCCTTCCTGGAAGGCGCGGCCGGGTTCGGTGCGCCGGTGGCGATCACCGCCGCGCTGCTGGTCGGGCTGGGCTTCAAGCCGCTGTATGCAGCCGGTCTGTGCCTGATCGTCAATACCGCGCCAGTGGCATTCGGCGCGATGGGCATTCCGATCATCGTGGCGGGGCAGGTGACGGGCCTGGATGCCTTCGAGATCGGCCAGATGGCGGGCCGCCAGCTGCCGTTCCTGACCATCATCGTGCTGTTCTGGATCATGGCGATCATGGATGGCTGGCGCGGCATCAAGGAAACCTGGCGCGGCATCAAGGAAACCTGGCCGGCAGTGCTGGTGGCCGGCGGTTCGTTCGCCATTGCCCAGTACCTGACCTCCAACTTCATCGGCCCGGAACTGCCGGACATCACCGCTTCGCTGGCGTCGCTGGTCTGTCTGACCCTGTTCCTGCGCCGCTGGAAGCCGGTGCGGATCTTCCGCTTCGATACCGAAACCAGCGCCGAGGCGGCCGCACAGGCACTGGAAGCGCCGCGCCATAGCGTCGGCCAGATCGCCAAGGCGTGGTCGCCGTTCCTGATCCTCACCGCGATGGTCACCGTGTGGAGTGTCAAACCGTTCAAATCGTTGTTCGCCAGCGGCGGCGCACTGGAAGGCTGGGTGCTGAAGATTCCGGTGCCGGGCCTGGACCAGCTGGTGCAGAAGATGCCGCCGATCGTGCCGGCACCGCTCAGCTACGAAGCGGTCTACAAGTTCGACTGGTTCTCGGCCACCGGTACCTCGATCATCCTCGCTGCGGTCATCGCGATCATCGCCCTGCGCATGCCAGCGCGGTCGGCGCTGCAGACCTTCGGTGAAACGGTGCGCGAACTGCGCATGCCCATCTTCTCGATCGGCATGGTGCTGGCGTTCGCCTTCATCGCCAACTATTCGGGCCTGTCGGCCACGTTGGCGCTGGCACTGGCGCACACCGGCAAGGCGTTCCCGTTCTTCTCGCCGTTCCTTGGCTGGCTGGGTGTGTTCCTGACCGGTTCGGATACCTCGTCCAACGCGCTGTTCTCGGCGTTGCAGGCGACCACCGCGCAACAGATCGGCGTGTCCGACGTGCTGCTGGTAGCGGCCAACACCACCGGCGGCGTCACCGGCAAGATGATCTCGCCGCAGTCCATTGCCATTGCCTGCGCAGCGGTGGGCCTGGCCGGCAAGGAATCGGACCTGTTCCGCTTCACCGTCAAGCACAGCCTGATCTTCACCACGATGGTCGGCTTGATCACCCTGGCCCAGGCCTACTGGCTGACCTGGATGATTCCCTGAGCATGCACAACAGGCCGACCAACAGCGGCGTGCTTCGGGCCACAATGGCGCCATGAGCACACAACGGGTTTCGGACAAGGTGGCCGCGCAGCTGCGTGCGCTGGTGCAGGAACGGCAGCTGCAGCCGGGGGACAGGCTGCCGGCCGAGCGCACGCTGGCGGTGCAGCTGGGAGTCTCGCGCACCGCGTTGCGCGAGGCCATTGCACAGTTGGCCAGCCACGGTCTGCTGACCGCACGCGTGGGTGGTGGAACCTATGTGAGCGAGCCCGCCGCACGTGCGCGGCAGGCGCTGGATGAGCCCCTGGTGCCGTACCTGCCGTTGTTCCAGGGCGACCCGGAATATCGCTTCGACGTGCTGGAAATCCGCCACGCGCTGGAAGGCGCCACCGCCTGGCACGCGGCGCTGCGCGCTACCGACGAAGATCGTGCGCGTATCGCCCAGGCGTTCCAGACCATGATGGACGCGCATGGCAAGGACGACCCCACCGGTGAAGCCGAAGCCGATGCGGCCTTCCACCTGTCCATCGCCGAGGCATCGCACAATCTGGTGCTGCTGCAGGTGATGCGCGGTCTGTTCGAGCTGCTGCAGACCAATATCTCGCAGAGCCGTGAAAAGCTGTACACCTCGGCCAGGACCTTCTCGCCACTGTCCGACCAGCACCGCGAAATGATGGATGCGGTGCTGGCCGGCGACCCCGAACGTGCGCGCGCCGCCGCGCATGCCCACCTCGAGTTCGTGCACACCACGCTGCGCACGCTTGATGACAACGAAGCCCGGCGTACGCGGGCCTCGCGCCTGCCTTCCCCACACGGTTGAACCCATGATCATTTCCGCCTCCACCGATTACCGTGCAGCAGCCGAGCGTCGGCTGCCGCCGTTCCTGTTCCACTACATCGATGGCGGCGCGTATGCCGAGCACACGCTGAAGCGCAACGTGTCCGATCTGTCAGACATCGCGCTGCGCCAGCGCATCCTGCGCAACATGTCCGACCTGAGCCTGGAAACCGAGCTGTTCGGCGAGAAACTGGCGATGCCGGTGGCGCTGGCCCCGGTCGGTCTGACCGGCATGTATGCCCGCCGTGGCGAAGTGCAGGCGGCGCGCGCGGCCGACAGCCGTGGCATTCCGTTCACGTTGTCCACGGTGTCGGTGTGCCCGATCGAAGAAGTCGCGCCGGCGATCCAGCGCCCGATGTGGTTCCAGCTGTATGTGCTGCGCGACCGTGGTTTCATGCGCAACGCGCTGGAGCGCGCACAGGCGGCGGGTGTGACCACACTGGTGTTTACCGTGGACATGCCTGTACCCGGGGCGCGCTATCGCGACGCACACTCAGGCATGAGTGGCCCGAATGCTGCAATGCGCCGTATCGGCCAGGCGATCACTCATCCACGCTGGGCGTGGGACGTGGGCCTGCGCGGACGCCCGCATGACCTCGGCAACATTTCCACCTACCGTGGCAACCCTACGGGCCTGGAGGACTACATCGGCTGGCTGGGCAGCAACTTCGATCCGTCCATTTCGTGGAAGGATCTGGAATGGATCCGCGAGTTCTGGAAGGGCCCGATGGTGATCAAGGGCATCCTCGACCCGGACGATGCGCGTGACGCAGTCGCCTTCGGCGCCGATGGCATCGTGGTCTCCAACCATGGCGGCCGCCAGCTCGATGGTGTGCTGTCCACTGCACGTGCCTTGCCTGCCATCGCCGATGCGGTGCAGGGCGACCTGAAGATCCTCGCCGACTCGGGCGTTCGCACCGGCCTGGACGTGGTGCGCATGCTGGCGCTGGGCGCCGATACCGTGCTGCTGGGTCGCGCCTTCGTCTATGCGCTTGCCGCGCAGGGCGAGGCCGGCGTGGCCAACCTGCTGGACCTGATCGCCAAGGAAATGCGCGTGGCGATGACCCTGACCGGCGCGCACCGCATCGCCGATATCGGCCGTGATTCGCTGGTGCGCCTGCCATGAGTGATCGCAACGCGGTGCTGGCGCAGTTGCGTGCCGCGGTGGGGGACCGCCACGTGCTGACCGGCGACAAGTCCACCCGTCGCTTCCGTCGCGGCTATCGTTTCGGCGACGGCCCGGTGCTGGCGGTAGTCCGCCCGGGCACGCTGCTGCAGCTGTGGCAGGTGCTGCAGGCGGCGGTGCAGGGCGGCGCGGCGATCATCCTGCAGGCAGCCAATACCGGCCTGACCGGCGGCTCCACCCCCGATGGCGACGACTACGGCCGGCCGATCGTGCTGGTCAGCACCCTGCGCCTGGCCGGCATCCAGCTGTTGAACGAAGGCCGCCAGGTACTGTGCCTGCCCGGCGCGACGCTGGACCGTCTGGAACAGACGCTGGCACCGCTCGGCCGCGAGCCGCACTCGGTGATCGGCTCGTCGTGCATTGGCGCCTCGGTGCTGGGCGGCATCTGCAACAATTCCGGAGGCGCGCTGGTACGCCGTGGGCCTGCCTATACCGAGCTGGCACTGTATGCGCAGGTCGACGCACAGGGCGAACTGCAGCTGGTCAACCATCTGGGCATCGCGCTGGGTGATACGCCCGAGCAGATCCTGCAGCGCCTGCAGGACGGCGATTACCGCGCCGCAGATGTCAGCAACGGGGAGGGTCGTGCCGCTTCCGATCCGCGTTACGCCGAAGAAGTACGCAAGGTCGACGCCGATACCCCGGCACGCTTCAATGCCGATCCCAGCCGCCATTTCGAGGCGGCCGGATCTGCCGGCAAGCTGGCGGTATTCGCCGTGCGCCTGGATACCTTCGAGAAGGAAGCGGCCGAGGTCTTCTATATCGGCAGCAACCGCACCGACAGCCTGACCGCGATCCGCCGCCAGCTGCTGACCGGCTTCGAGCGCCTGCCGATCGCCGGCGAATACATCCACCGTGATGCCTATGACATCGGCGAGCGTTACGGCAAGGACAGTTTCCTGCTGATCGACAAGCTCGGTACCGCGCGTGTGCCGGCTGCGTTCGCGCTGAAGAGCCGGGTCGATGGCTGGTTCGAACGTCTTGGCCTGCGTGGCGTCACCGACCGGGTGATGCAGGCGCTGACCGGTCTGCTGCCTTCGCACCTGCCCAAGCGCATGGGCGAGTTCCGCCAGCGGTACGAGCATCACCTGCTGCTGAAGGTCTCCGCACAGGATGCGGCCGCCACCGAGGCGTGGCTGCGCAGCTTCTTCAACGACCATGAAGGCGGTTACTTCCACTGCACGGCGGACGAAGGGCGCAAGGCGTTCCTGCATCGATTCGCCGTGGCCGGTGCCGCCGTGCGTTATCGCGAAATACACCGCGAGCAGGTGCAGGACATCGTCGCGCTGGACATCGCGCTGCGCCGCGATGACGCCGACTGGTTCGAGCAGTTGCCGGCTGATATCGATGGCCGCCTGCTGCACAAACTGTACTACGGCCACTTCCTGTGCCACGTGTTCCACCAGGACTACATCGCGCGCAAGGGCGAAGACCCGATGGCCATCGAGCACGCGATGTGGGCATTGCTGGACCAACGCGGTGCCGAGTATCCGGCCGAGCACAATGTCGGCCACCTGTATCCGGCCAAGCCGGCGCTGGCCGGCTTCTACCGCACGCTGGACCCGAGCAATACCTTTAACCCCGGCATCGGCCAGACGTCGAAGGCGAAGGGGTGGGGTAGCTGCGACTGCGACGGGCACTGAGCTGCAACGCGGCGCCTGCGCTACCATCGGCCCCTCGCAAGGACGTGCCGGCGCGCACAGGATGATCATGAATTCCACGCGTATTGCTTACGCCGTGCTGTCCGCCCTGCTGCTGGCATCGTCGCTGCCGGCAGCGGCGGAGGTCGCACCCGTTCAACACGATGCCGCAGGCAACCGTCTTGAAGCGCTATTGCTGCAGGGCGAGCCGGGATCGGAAGAGCCCGAGCGCTACTGCACTGCCGATGGCCAGTGGTGCGTGCGGGCGCTGCCTGCAACCGGCGAAGACCAGCCGGCATCGCTGGAAGTTGCCGAGCGTGCAGGTGATGCAGCCGAACCGCAGATGCGCCACGTCCCCATCGACGTGGTTGACGACGGCGACCTGCGGGTCTGGCCCTTCATCGTGCGCCTCGCCCCCGGCGCGGGTGCAGGCCAGGCCGTGGCCGATCCACAACAGGCAGCACTGCAGAACGTGCTCGTCGGCGGTCTGGTGGAGGCCCGCGCGATGTATTCCGGCGGCGGCGCCAGCGCATCGACTCTGCAACTGGCGCGCATCCGCCATCTCGATGAAGGCATCCAGGTGGACGCCGACCTGCTGTCCGTTGCGTTGTCGGCCAACAAGATGATCCGGGCCTGTTTCAGTGAGCGCGATTTCGATCAGCGCGCCGGTGCCTGCCACGATGAGTACAGCTTCGATGCGGAACTTGCGCTGGCAACCGACGGGCAGGACATGCCCGTGCTGCGCTACCGGACCGAGGCCAGCAACTATCCGGCAGGGGTTTCGCCGCAGCGGGACTCGCTGGCCAAGGGGCGTTTGAAGAAAAAGGATCTGCGCACCGAGCAGGATGCGGAGTGCAGCTACACGCGCACCTTCCGCTTCACCTCAGGGGCTTACCAGCCGGATCAGCCCCTGCCGGAGTGCTCGAGCTACACCGAGCCCTGAGCCATGGAGCCGAGCATGAGCCCGGCCCTACGCAACGGCGCTGGCGTGCTTACTCGCAGCGGGTAGCGGTGATGATGTTGTCCTTGTCCACGAACACGCGCAGGCGGTCCTGGCGGATGTCCTTGGTGGTGATGGTGGCCGGGCCGATGGGATTGACCATGCCGGCGCCGCTTTCGCTGGACAGGCGGCGGATGTTCGGCTCGTTGGCCGGCTGGCCGATGGCCCAGCCCAGCTGGCTGGCATCGCAGCGGCCACTGCCCTTCACCTCCGGGCCGGGCGTGCTGACACAGGCCGACAGCAACAAGGCCGAGGCGGGCAGCAACAGAGTCAGGCGGATGGTCATGCGGGCGCTCCTGCGCAGGGGATTGGCGGCACGATAGCACTGACTGCGCGAAACCCAGCAGCGTTCGGGTCATTGCCCCCGCGGCCGCCGCACTGCATAGTGGCCGGCGTTGCCGGCAGCGTGCCGGCGGGTCGGCCGGGCCAGTCCGGTGCAGATGTTGGGTCCAGTATGACGGCAGGCAGTTTGCGTGGCAGGCAGAACGCGGTGAAGGCGGTGGCAGTGCTGTCGCTGCTTTGCATGACAGTGGTGGCCGTGGCTGCCGAGCCGAGCGCAGCGTCCGCTGCCGAAGCGCCTGTATTTGGTGCCTGGCGCAACCTGCAGACCGAAGCCGGCTACCAGCCGGCGCAGCGCAACCTGGCGTTCGCGATGCTGCCACAGGCCGCAACCCGTGGTGATCGTTTCGTGATCCTCGACCGTGAAGGCAAGCGCGCGGTGTGCTGCCTGCAGGTGGCCAGCGAGTCGCTGGGTGTTGCCGCGCTGCGCGAGCAATACCACCTGCCGCAGGCCGGTGTGACCGATCTGAGCAACGGCCGCAGCCCGGCGCGCCCGTACCTGCCGCATGTCTATGCGATGCAGCGGGTGGATGAACTGGCCGACTATGGTTTCGCCGATGTTGCGGGCAGCTACAGTGATCTGGGCGGGCTGCTGCTGCCCGATGCTGCTGCGCTGTCTGCCGACGGCAGCGAGGTGCGCCTGGGCGAGGCCCACTATCGCCTGCAGTTCCAACGCCAGCCGCTGGCCGATGATGATGGCGCACTGGACCGCTACACCCTGCAGGTGCTGCCTGCCGGTGTCCCGGTCGTGGTTGAAGTGCCGTTCGGCACCTACTGATTGCCACATCCCACTGGCTAGAATGACGCGCGGCGCTGCCTGTCGCGCCTGATCCCGCGAGTTGTTGCCGTGCGAGTTCTGCTGCTTCCCCTGATGTTGCTGGCCGGCTGTGCCAGCGTACCGACCGCGCCGCCGCCGGCGCATTCCGATGCGCTGTGGCGCATGATCGAGCGTGATTGCCAGGGCGCGCAGTCGCCCCGCGGTGACTGCCTGCAGGTGCGCCCGGGCCTTGACCAGCGCGATGTGCTGGTCAAGGACGCACACGGGCGTTATCAGTTCCTGCTGATGCCGCTGGACAAGGTCAGTGGCATCGAAAGCGCCGCGCTGTACCGACGTGGCGCACCCAATTACTTCGCCGCCGCCTGGCAGGCCCGTGCGCGCACCGAACAGGCGCTGGGCCAGCCGCTGCCGCGCAGCGTCGCCAGCCTGGCATTGAATTCGCCGCATGGCCGTTCGCAGCACCAGCTGCACATCCACGTCGACTGTCTGCGCGCCGATGTGCTGAAGGCACTGGAAGACAACCGCGCGACCCTCGGCACGCAGTGGGCACCGCTGCCGGTGCTGCTGCGCGGCCATCGGTACCAGGCGCGGCTGCTGCCGGGCGAAGCGTTGACCGCCAATCCGCTCAACCTGCTGGCCTATGGCCTGAGCGGTGTCGACAGTGTTGGGCAATGGAGCCTGCTGGTGGCGGGGCACGAGGACGCCCAAGGCGCGCCAGGTTTCGTCCTGCTGGCCACGCAGCTGGACCCGGGCAGCGACAACGATGCCAGCGCCGAGGAGCTGCAGGACCATGCCTGCAGCGTGTTGACCGGCGCGGACGCGTCGCTGGAGCGGGTGCGCTAGTTCCCCGCTGACTGTCGCTGCCGCCAGATGGGGGCTGTCAGCGCGTACAGCTGGCGATCCTGCCAGCCCTCGTCATCCAGGTGGTGGTCGCGCAGCAGGCCTTCGCGCTCGAAGCCGATCGCCTGCAAGGTAGCGATCAGCGCGCTGCCTGCATCGGGCGGCAGCAGGACGAACAAGCGATGGATCCCAACCTGCTCGAACAGGAACGCGCACAACGCCTGCAATGAAGCCCGCAGCTGCCGTTGTTGTGGGCATCCCCCGGCATGCAGCCAGCGCAGTTCAACGCTGCGCGCATGCGCACAATGCAGGCGCAGGTTCAACTCGTCCAGCAGCTCGCCCGCTGCGTCGAAGCTGCCCAGCAGCAGATGATCGTTGTCGTGCTGCAACTGTGATCGCTGCACACCGCAGAGGAAGCGGGCTTCCGCATCGAAGTGGGCCGGCCGGTTGCAGGCGCGTTCAACCTGCCGATAGTGGCGGCGCCAGGCCACAAGGTCCGAACGCTGCAGCGGGCGCAGCACGACGGGTCCGTGCTGAAGCAGCAGGAGGTGGCGGCGCAGCACGGGCCGCAGCGGCGGCAGGGAAGCAGGGAAATACCGGTTCATGGGGTGGGACGATGACGCACACCGGCGGGCGGGAACAATAAAAGAAGTTGCAAACGTGGCGCGGTGGCGGCGTGCGGTCTGATTCGGTTCAGGCATAAGGCCATCAGGGCTGGTCATTTCCGTTGCAACCATCCGTTCAGGACACTTTCGTTACGGGATCGTTATGCGCGTACATCGACAGCGGCCCGGACCACCCGCCCAACTCCCCCAGGAAGCCCATGTCCGCCTCTTCCCTGGCGCTGCGCCCGCGTCCGCTGGTGCTTGCCTTGTCGTCCCTGATGCTGGCCTCGTTGCCGGCCTTCGCGCAGGAAAGCGCACCCACCTCATTGCAGGAAGTGAAGGTCACCGGCTCGCGCATCCCGCGTGCCAGCGTCGAGGGCCCGTCGCCGGTCACGGTGATCAGCCGCGAGCAGATCGATGCGCAGGGCTACCGCAACGCATTCGATGCGTTGAGCGCGCTCACTGAAAACACCGGCAACGTGCAGGGCGAGGACTTCGGCAACACCTTCACCCCGGCGGCCAACACCATCAACCTGCGTGGCCTGGGCCCGAACCGCACGCTGGTGCTGGTCAACGGCCGTCGCCAGGCCGACTATCCGCTGGCCTACGAGGGCTCGGTGAACGTGGTCAACCTGGCCAACATTCCGAGCGCGCTGATCGAGCGCATCGAGGTGCTGGCCGCTGGCGCATCGGCGGTGTACGGCTCCGATGCCATCGCCGGCGTGGTCAACATCATCCTCAAGGATCGCTTCGACGGCGTGGACGTCAATGTGCGTGCCGGCGGCACCCAGCAGGGCGGTGGTGACAACCAGCGCGTGCAGGTGGTGGGCGGCAGTTCCGGCGAACGCTGGGAAGGCCTGTTCGGTTTCGAGCTGGACGTGCGCAAGGCGATCCACGCGCGCCAGCGCGACTTCATGGATTCGCTGGACGATGACCCCACCGGCAAGGCGCCGCAGCCGACGGCCGTCGCCTATCGTCGCAACGCAGCCACCGGTCGCAACATCGACCCGGGCGCTGCCGGCTGCGATGCGGCCTCGGCCATCTACGGTGGCAGCGTGTTCCGCGCCAACAACCCGCGCCAGGGCGCGTACTGCGGCAGCAACGAGGCCGCTGCCAGCTACTGGACCGTGCAGACCGAGAAGCGCAACCTCAACGGCTACGGCCTGCTGACCTTCCACGTCAACGACACCACCGACCTGTTCGCCGATGTCGCCGTGGGCAGCGCACGGATCCACAACAACACGCGCGCGCCCACCTGGACCTCGTCGCGCAACTACTTCTACAACCAGAACACGGGAAACCTGGAAAGCTGGTACCGCCGCTTTGCGCCAGAGGAGATCGGCGGCCTGCCGCGCAATGCCAATCGCTTCCTGGAAAGCTCGTGGTCGTTCAATGTCGGTGCGCGTGGCCAGATCGGCGACAGTGGTTGGGACTACGAGGCCGTCTACAGCCGCTCGCGCTACGAGAACCGTACGCGCCGCCCGGTGCTGCTGGCTGGCATCAATGAGTACCTGCTGGGCCCGCAGCTGGGCGTGCGCAACGGCGTGGAGGTCTATGCGCCGGATCCGTCGCGCCTGTTCCGGCCGCTGACGCCCGATGAGTACGGCCGCCTGTCCGACTACCAGGAAAGCCGCAACGCCGCTTGGCTGCAGACCTTCAGCGCGACGGTCAACGGTCGCCTGTTCGCATTGCCGGGTGGTGATGCCGCGTTGGCCGCGGTGGTCGAAGCGGGCAGCCAGGGGTACCGCAACCGCCCGGACCCACGCCTGGGCACCGGCGAATTCTGGAACACCAGCGCCGGCATCGGTGCCGGTGGCGAACGTGACCGCTATGCGGCGGGTGTTGAACTACAGCTGCCGTTGCTGCAGTCGCTGACCACCACGCTGGCAGGTCGCTACGACCAGTACCGCGCCGGTGGCGAGCATCTCGGCAAGGCAACCTGGAGCTTCGGTGTCGAATTCCGTCCGATCGAGAGCCTGCTGATCCGCGGCACCGCGGCCACCAGCTTCCGTGCGCCGGACATGAACTATGTGTTCGCCACCGAGACCCGTGGCTACAACCCCGGCATGACCGACTACTGGCGCTGCCGCACCGCCGGCCAGTCGTATGACAACTGCGACTACAACGGCCTGTCCATCGACTACAGCAACCGCGCCAACCCGCAGCTGCAGCCGGAGTCGGCCAAGTCGTATGGTTTCGGCGTGGTCTGGTCGCCGCTGTCCGGGCTGGATTTCAGCGCCGACTACTACGACATCCGCATCGACAACGAGGTGACCAGCCTCGACACCAGCCGCATCCTGCGCGATGAGGCTGACTGCCGCCTGGGGCGCACCCTCGGTGGCGAGGCGCGCGACATCGGCTCGCCGCTGTGCCAGGACGCGCTGTCGCGGGTGATCCGCAATCCCTCCAACGCCACCGTGCAGCCGGACCAGGTGACCCGCGTGTTGATCAACCCGATCAATGCAGCATCGGAATCGGTGCGCGGCATCGACCTGAAGGGCAACTGGCGCTTCGATGCGGGCCGCTATGGCCGCTTCACCACGCGTCTGGCTTACACCCTGGTGCTGGAGCACGAGTACAAGCAGTTTGCCGATGACGAAGTGCGCGACATCCGCAACTCGCTGGATGACTGGCAGTGGCGCAGCAAGGCCAATGGCAGCATCACCTGGAACCAGGGCGATTGGACCGCGACGATCTATGGCAACCGTTATGGCTCGTTGCCGAAGAGCGATGGCAGTGGCCGCATCGCGCCGTACATGACCTACAACGCCAGTGTGTTCCGCCAGTTCGGCGAGAACCTGACACTGGGTGTGATCGTCAACAACCTGCGCGACAGCCGGCCGCCGGCGGACAAGAACGGGGGTGGTTGGCCGTTCTATCCGGTCGGCAACTACGACCCGTATGGCCGTCAGTTCTGGGTGGAGCTGGATTACCGGTTCCGTTGATCGCAGCGGCAAACGAAAGGCCCGGCATTGCCGGGCTTTTCGTTATCTGGCACTTCGCTTCCAGCGCCATGGAGTGGCATGCTCGCAAGGTCACCAGGGAGGGAGCATGGCATGGACATTCGTCATCTGATGGTTGTGGTGTTTGCAGTTGCGGGCTGCAGCAGCAAGGAAGAAGTACCACCTGTCGCTGCCATGGATGCCGCGATGGTGTCTGCCGACCGGAGTGAGGTAGTGACACCGGCACGCGCCGCGGCATCATCCGCGAGCACTGCCGCCGCTTCGCCAGGGCCTGCAGTCGTTGCTCCGGCGGCCACTCAGTCGGGTGCGGCTTTCCTCTCTGGCGAGCGGAGCCTGCTGAGCGAGGGGGCGATGTCCGTCGAAAGATTCCAGGCGGTTGTCGGCTCGAACAAAGCATTCGCACAGGCGGTCAGCCAGTTCGAGCAGGACGTGGCGCGCAACCCGGAAGCGCAGGATCTGACCGCGCTGTACAGGTCAGCGGTGACTGCCGCACTGGACGGAAATACGGATCTTGTCTCATTCGCGTGCGGTTACAGCCTGTGCCTGGGCGAGATCCGCAGCCGGACCGACGAAGGCTTCAGCGCTTGGACGCGCTCCTTCGGCGGCGGCAATACGCCTCCTGTCTACGCATTCGCAACGGCCGAGTACACCCTGGGCCGGAACCTGCATTCGGGCCGCTTCGTGTTCTCCACCGATCCGGCTGCAAACGGCATCACCACCCAGTAGGCGAAGGCGTTCTGGGTGGATGAAACGCTACGGCAGTGCCTGCACCAGGTACGACTCGATGACGTAGCTGAAAGGCTGCTTCTGGCGGTCGCGCAGCAGGGCGCGTACTTCCAGGATCACGCCTTGGTCGCCTTCGCCGCGTGGCGGCCAGGACGTCTGATCGGTCAGGGTCTGGCGCTGGAAGCCGAGTGGACCGACCACACGGCCGAACGGCTCGTCGGTCGTGTCGAGCACTTGGTTCATGGCCGGGCTGAGATGGTCGGGCAGGTACCAGTTGTCGGCCTCGGACAGCACGCGGCTGCCGCAGGCCAGCTGCACGCGGCGGTAACGCAGGGGCGTGGAGGCCTTGGCGCCCAAAGCCTGCAGCACGTCGGCCGGCGCAGGCTTGTCCTGACCATGTACGCGAACGGCGCGGACCCGGGCCTGCTCGGCCAGCCCGTGCTCGGCACACCAGCTTTCCAGCGTGGCGGTGGCGCTCTGGCCGGCCAGCACGCGCTGGTGCAGCACCTCGACCAGCGCAGCCGACGCGATCCGCTGCTGGCCCGGCGGCGCCTGCAGGGGCGCGCTGGCGTTGGCATCGGTGGCGGACAGGCTGGCGATCGGGGCGGCGGCCAGCAGGGACGCGGCCTGCCAGCGGCGAAGACGATCGTGGCGGTCGGACGGGCCCATGCGGCATCACAGCGGAAACAGGCGCCCATGTTACCCGTTCAGGCGTGTATCCGGCGTCCCTGTGGAGCAGGGTCGTTGGCGGGATTCATCGTGCTTGTGAATGCATGGCATGCAGATATTTCGTTGGCCGATGGCAGCGGTGGCGGGCAGGATGACCCCAGTGTTGGCTTTCCGGGAGATCCAGATGACCCTGCAGTTCGTCCATGGTGGCGTCGATCGCGACGGTACCCCACTGCATTTCCACGTCCGTGATGGCCGTTTCGTCGGCATCAACGGTGATGCTGCAGCAGAGGGAGCCCAAAGCGTTGACCTGCAGGGCTTTGCCGTCTTGCCCGGGCTGGTGGATGGGCATATCCACCTGGACAAGAGCTTCGTCGGCGATCGCTGGCATCCGCATCAGCCGGTGAACAGCCTGCGCGAGCGCCTGGCGGTGGAAAAAACCGCGATTGCCGCCGCTGCACCGATGGCGGACCGTGCCGAGGCGCTGATCCGCCAGTGCAGCACGTTCGGTACGGTGGCGATGCGTTGCCACGTTGACATCGATGGCAGCACCGGCCTGCGCCATCTGCAGGCCGTGCGCGAGGCGGCGCTGCGCTGTGCCGACATCATGCGCATCCAGCTGGTGGCGTTCCCGCAGGCGGGGGTGATGTCGTGCCCGGGTACGGCGGCGGTGCTGGAACAGGCGGTTGCCGCGGGAGTGGAAGTACTGGGTGGCATCGACCCGAGCACGCTGGATGGGGATGCCGAAGGCCAGCTTGCGCTGTTGTTCGGGCTGGCCGAGCGCTATGGCGTGCGCCTGGACATCCACCTGCACGAACCGGGCGAGACCGGGCTGGCACAGATGCTGCGGATCGCAGGGCGCACGCGCGCGTCCGGCCTGCAGGGCAGGGTGGCGGTCAGTCACGCTTATGCGCTGGGCGAGGTGCCACTGGTGCGGGCGCTGCAGGTGGGTGAGGCGTTGGCCGCCGCAGGCGTAGCGATCATGAGCAATGCGCCGGGCAGTCATCCCTTCCCGCCGTTGCGCGCACTGCACGATACGGGTGTGCGCGTATTCGCGGGCAACGACAACATCCGTGACTGCTGGTGGCCCTATGGCAATGGCGACCTGCTGCAGCGGGCGATGCTGCTGGGCTATCGGTCGGGCTTCTACACCGATGCGGATCTGATGCTGGCGTTGGACATGGTCACCACCCATGCGGCGGAGGTGATCGGGTTGCCGCAGTACGGCATTGCAGAAGGACGGCCGGCCACCTTCGTGGCGGTGCGTGCCGACCATGGCCCGGCGGCGGTGGCCGCAGTGCCGGGCGAGCGCCGCGTGGTGGTCGACGGCCGCTGGCTGTAGACCCACGCCATGCAGGGCCCTGCGGACATTCTGTAGATCCACGCCGTGCGTGGATGAACGCAATCAACGCCGACGTGCGGCTCAAACGTAATCGTCGGCGCGGGTGGCGACGAATTCCTCCAACCAGGCCAGCAGATGGGCGATGTCGATCGTCTCGCCCTGCTCGACGCGTTTGAGCAGCAGCGTGCTGACGCCGATCTGCAGGCTGCTGTCAGCATAGCGAAGCACCGCATCAGTGCCCCAGGCATCGGTGACCTGCATCCAGGTCAGGGCCGGCACGCGCTGGGCCAGGGTATCCCCGAACGCCACGCCCAGCGCCTCCCAACCGTCGCAGTCGTCCCGATCGATCAGCTCCGCATCGACTGCGCGCTGCAGCGTGAGGGCCGACAGTGGCCATTGCACAGGCAGAGTGGGAAATTCGGCGGCCACGCGAGCGGCAATCCGTGAACGCTGGTGCTGCAGATGCGCTTGCAGCGCAGCGGGCAGGGGATCGAAGCGGGTGGGGATTTCGTCGGACATGGCAGGGCGCTGCAGGCACGGGAACAATGTGTACTGTAGCGGGCGACGAATGCCCTTGCGCGACAGGATTGATCAGATGTCGATGACGAATGCGCGCATCAACCACGCGCTGCAGCGAGCTCGGCCGAAGTTGAGGTTGCCGGCCAGCGGCCGGCACTACCGATGGGGTGCCGGGCGCAGCCCGGCTGCAGATTAATCCGGCTCGCGCTGCACCTGCCGCCACAATTCACCGGCCAGCGCACGCACCGCATCATCGGCATCGGCGCGATGCAGCAGGCCGATCTCGTAGTTGTCGACCACCGGCAGGTCGCGCTCGCCATCGATGATGCGGTGTTCGCGGTTGACCGCGCGACGTGGCAGCAGGCTGATGCCGATGCCGTCGGCCACCGCGCCTTGGATGCCGCTCAGCGAGGAGCTGGTGAACGCGATGCGCCAGCGCAGGCCCAGTGCTTCGACGGCCTGGATCATCTCGTCGCGGTACAGCCCGCGTGGCGGGAAGGTGACCAGTGGCAGCGGGTCCTGCTGCAGGCTGCTGCTGCGCAGGCTGTCGATCCAGTGCATCGGTTCGCGCCGGCAATGCACGGCCTGGCGGGTGTTGCGACGCTGCTTGACCAGCACCAGGTCCAGCTCGCCATGGTCGAAGCCGTGGGCCAGATCACGGCTGAGGCCGCTGCTGATTTCCAGCTTGACCTGCGGGTGGCGGCGGCTGAAGGCGGCGAGCATGCGCGTGGTCTGTGCGTTGACGAAGTCCTCCGGCACACCGATGCGCACTGCGGTCTCCACGGTGGCGCCGGCCAATGCCTGGGCCAGCTCCTCGTTCAGATCCAGCATGCGCCGGGCATAGCCCAGCAGGGTGTGACCGGCATCGGTGGGATGCACGTCGCGGTGGCCGCGCTCGAGCAGGCGGTGACCGGCGAGCTCCTCCAGGCGGCGGACCTTCTGGCTGACCGTGGACTGGGTCGAGTGCAGGCGGGTGGCCGCCGTGGTGAAGCTGCCGCAGTCGGCGACCATCACCAGGGCCCGCAGCAGGTCCAGTTCGAACACTGTTCTATTCGATTTGGCACTGTCTTGCATTTGAACATTTCACTTCTGGATACCTGTGCCGACTTCTACCATGCAGGGCAGGGGCCGGCAATGGCCGGCGCCATCGCGCATGAGGAGAGTCACGATGCATCCCCCTCGCTCCCGGCAGCATCGTTCGGCATTGGGTCGCATGCTGTTGCTGTGCCTGTTGGTCATGGTGATCCCGGCGTGCACGGCGACTTCCCGAGGCGACGCCGATGCGCAATTGCGTGATGCCGCCAGCCGCGGCGATGTCGAGACCGTGCGCGAGGCACTGGACGCGGGTGCCGATCTGGAGGCCCGTGACGGCCAGGGTCGCACGGCCCTGTTGCTGGCCACCCACGGCAACAACGTGGACGCGGCGCGCGAACTGATCGAGGCCGGCGCAGACGTCAATGCCAAGGACGCGATGCAGGACAGCGCGTACCTGTATGCCGGCGCGCGCGGCCTGGATGAGATCCTGGCGCTGACGCTCGCGCACGGCGCAGACCTGCGCAGCACCAACCGCTATGACGGTACCGCGCTGATTCCTGCTGCCGAACGCGGCCATGTCGCCACCGTGCGCACGCTGCTGCGCGCTGGCGTGGCCGTTGACCATGTCAATCGCCTGCACTGGACGGCGCTGCTGGAGGCGATCCTGCTCGGCGATGGCGGCCCGCGCCACGTACAGATCGTGCAGCTGCTGCTTGACGCCGGTGCCAACCCCGAGCTTGCTGATGGTGACGGCGTAACGCCGCTGGCGCATGCTCGGCAACGCGGTTACGCCAACATCGAAACCCTGCTGCGCCAACACGGCGCGACGCGCTGACAACCGCCCCTTCCACCCGCACGCTGCCGTGCCTACCAGGATGCTGTCCATGTTCCGTTCCCGTCCGTTGTCCCTTGCCATCCTTCTTGCCGTTGCACCGCTGTCGGCGTCTGCGGCAGAACGCGCCGATCTGCTGATCCGCAACGCCACGGTGGTCGATGTCGAACACGCGCGCAGCGTGCCGGGGCAGAGCGTTGTCATCCGTGGCGAGGACATCGTCGCAGTCGGCCCCGATGCGCAGGTGCGCAGCCAGTGGAGCACCAGCCGCCAGATCGACGCCAAGGGCAAGTACCTGATTCCGGGCCTGTGGGACATGCACGTGCACTTCGGCGGCGGCCCGGCGCTGGTGGAAGAGAACAAGGCGTTGCTGCCGCTGTACATCGCCCACGGCATCACCACCATCCGAGACTGCTCCGGTGACCTTCCGCAGCAGGTACTGCAGTGGCGCGGCGAAATCGCCAACGGCACGCTGTTCGGTCCGCGCCTGCTGACGTCCGGTGCGAAGATCGAAGGCATCAAGCCGGTCTGGAAGGGCACGATCGAGGTGGGCAGCAAGGCCGACGCGGACAAGGCGATCGAGCGCCTGCAGCACGACAAGGTCGACTTCGTGAAGATCACCGACAGCACGCTGACCCCGGAGCTGTTCCTGTACTCGGCCAGCGCCGCCCGCAAGGCGGGTTTCAAGGCTTCAGGCCATATTCCGATGGCGTTGACGGTGGAGCAGGCAGTGGATGCAGGCCTGGCCTCGATCGAACATCTGGACTATGCCTTCAAGGCGGGCAGCAAGGATGAAGCGCAGATCGCCGCCGATTTCGGCGCCGGGCGCATCGACCGCGCCGAAGCCAACCGCCGGCTTGACGCCAGCTTCGATCGCGAAACCGCGCTGCATGCTTATCGTGATTTCGCCAAGCGCGGCGTATTCGTGACGCCGACCCTCAACGGCGGTCGTATCCTCGACTTCCTCGACCAGGACGACCATGCCAACGATCCGTATCTGGCCTATATCGGCCCGGGCCTGCGCGCGACGTACGCCTGGCGGGTGGAGCGCGCTGCCAAGGCGACACCTGCGCAGATCGAGGCGCGCCATGCGCAGTACCACCAGGTGGCCGCAGTGCTGCCGCTGCTGCAGGAAGCAGGGGTGACGATCATCGCCGGTACCGACGCGGGCTTCCTCAATTCGTTCAACTACCCGGGTATCGGCCTGCACCAGGAGTTGCAGCTGTTCGTGAAGGAAGGCCTGAGCGCACCGCAGGCGCTGTCGGCCGCGACCCGCTCCGGCCCGGCCTGGTTCGGCCAGATGCAGCGCTATGGCGGTGTCGCCACGGGCAAGGCGGCCGATCTGGTGCTGCTGACCGCCAACCCGCTGCAGGACATCGCCGCCACCGAAAAGATCGACAGCGTGATCCTGCGTGGCGATGTGTACGATCGCGCGGCGCTGGACAGGATGCTGGCCGACACCAAGGCCAAGGTCGCTGGCTGGAATGCCGCTGCGAAGTAGAGTCACGCCCGCGTTGATGTGACCGGCAGCGCCTGGCGCGGTGCCGGCCGCATGCCATGCAGTTGCGGCAGCGCGGCCTTCATGGCGTCGATGAAGGCGCGCAGGCGAAGGGGTTGCTGTCGCGCAGCAGGGAACACAAGGTGCACCGGCAGCGGCGGCGCCTGCCAGTCCGGCAGCAGCTGCACCAATCGCCCTTCGGCCAGGTCTTCGGCCACCAGCCAGGCCGAAACCACCGCCGCGCCCAATCCAGCACGTGCGGCCTGCTGCACCACGAACAGGTTGTCGCTGAGCAGGCGTGGCGTGATGGACAGGGTGTGTGCGCGGCCTTGCGCGTCGTGCAGCAGCAGACGTTCGCGGTAGTAGGTGACCAGCGAGATCCACGGCAGTGCCTGCGCCTGTTCGGGCGTGGTGATCGAATCCGCATCGGCCAGCGAGGGTGCGGCCACCACGATGCGTGGTACTTCGGCCAGCGGCAGGGCGACCATGCGCGGTTCGTCGACCGTGCCGACCCGCACCGCGCAGTCGATGCCTTCGGCGATGAAGTCCGGGCGGCGGTCCTCAAGAATCCACTCCAGGCTCAACTGTGGATGCTGGGCCAGGAAATCGAGCATGGTCGGCAGCAGCTGCGCCTGGCCGAATGCATGCGGCACCATCACCCGCAGGCGACCGCTGAGCATCTGGGCCTGGCCGTGCAGCTCGGCCTGCAGCGCTTCCCATTCGTCCACCACCCGCTGCGCATGGCGTTGGCAGCGCTGGCCGTCCTCGGTCAGCAGCAGGCCGTGGGTGGACCGTTGCAGCAGGCGCAGGCCCAGTTGCCGCTCCAGGGCTTGCAGCCGACGGCTGACGGTGGGCTGGGTGGTGCCCAGCTGCAGGGCAGCAGCAGAAAGGCTGCCGCTGTCCACGATACGCAGGAAGGTACGCAGCAGATCCAGGCGGTCGCCACCCGAGGCAAGGTCGTTCATGCGTATGACGTATGGCAAGTATGTGGCTGAGCCTACTACAGACGCACTGCGAATATCGGCACGCTACGCTCCACTTCTTTCCCTGATGCCCCCATGTCCACCCCCTCGCTCTCAACCATCACCACTGCGCCCAGCGCTGCGCCCGCCCCATCATTGGTGCTGGCCATGGCCGCCGGCGCGGGCTTCTCGGTGGCCTCGCTCTACTACAGCCAGCCGATGCTGGGCCTGATCGCCCAGGATCTCGGTGCGGGCGAGCGCGCCGTGGGCCTGGTGCCGACCCTGACCCAGCTGGGCTACGCACTGGGCATCCTGCTGCTGGCTCCGCTGGGCGACCGCTTCGACCGGCGCAACCTGATCCTGCTGAAGTCGGTGCTGTTAGCGTTGGCCCTGGGTGCGGCGGCCTTGGCCGGCCAGTTGCCCGGGCTTCTTGTTGCCAGCCTGCTGGTGGGGCTGATGGCCACGCTGGCTCAGGACATCGTGCCGGCCGCTGCGGTGCTGGCGCCGGATGCGCAGCGCGGGCAGGTAGTGGGCCGGGTGATGACCGGCCTGCTGCTGGGCATCCTGCTGTCGCGCGTGGTCAGCGGCGTGGTGGCCGAAGCCTGGGGCTGGCGCGTGCAGTTCGGCCTCGCGGCACTCTCGGTGCTGGCGATGGGCGCGGTGATGGCACGGGCACTGCCACACTTCCCCGCGACCAGCACGCTGCGCTACCCCGCGCTGTTGGGCTCGTTGCTGGCGCTCTGGCGCGAGCAGCCGCAGTTGCGTCGCGCCGTCGCCAGCCAGTCGCTGCTGGCGGTGGGCTTCAGTGCGTTCTGGTCGACGCTGGCGCTGATGCTGCACGCACGGCTGGGTCTGGGCAGTGCTGCTGCGGGTGCGTTCGGCATTGCCGGTGCTGCCGGTGCGTTGGCTGCGCCCGTTGCTGGCCGCTTCGCCGATCGCTTGGGCAGCCCCGCGGTAGCGCGGTTGGCGATTGCGGTTGCGCTGGCAGGCTTTGCCCTGTTGTTGGCCGAGTCGTGGCTGCCGGCTGCCGCGCTGCTGCCGTTGCTGGTGGTCAGCGCGTTGCTGTTCGATTTCGGTTTCCAGTCGGCGCTGGTCGCGCACCAGACCCTGGTCTACGGCCTGGTGCCGCCGGCACGCAGCCGTCTCAACGCGTTGCTGTTCACCGGCATGTTCGTCGGCATGGCCAGCGGCGGCGCATTTGGCAGCCTGGCGTTGGCGCAGTGGGGTTGGCAGGGCGTGGCGTGGCTGGCGACGATCTGTGCCGGTGGCAGCCTGTTGATCCGCCTGCGTTGAAGGTGTGTTCGGCAGGGCTGCGCCCTGCACCCGCCGAAACAACGGCAACGGCAACGGCAACGGCAACGGCAACGGCAGAAGCTGGATTCCGTGGGAGGGCGGGGCGGTGTCGGAGTGCGGGGACGCCGCAAGTACGTCCTTGTAGGCTTGGCAGCCGCATCCATGCGGCTGACACCCCGCACTCCGACACCGCCCCACCTTTGACAGTTTTCCGGTGTCTGATGGATCCATCCCATGCTGGATGAATCTCCATCGAAATCTAATATTTCGACAATTGAACGAAGAGCATCCACGCATGGCGTGGATCTACGTGTCGACCAAGGTCGACACCTACCAAGAGCAGGTGATGTCACCCGGGCAGATCGCGGAGATCTGTCGAAGGCGGGGTGGGTCCGGTGGCAGGGGCGTGAGCCGCATGGATGCGGCGACCGAGCTTACATGGACGTACTTGCAGCGGCCCCTGCCACCGGATCCACCCTGCCATCCCGCAGCAAACCCGCTGTTGCTGTTGCAGTTGCAGTTGCCGTTGCTTCGGCCGTTGATTCGGCGGGTGCCGGGCGCAGCCCGGCCGAACCCCCTTCAATCCTGACCGGTGTCATCCAGGCTGATGATTCCGCGGCGCAGTGCCTGGGTGACCGCGTGGGTCCGGTCGCCAACGCCCAGCTTGTCCATCAGGCTTTTCATGTGCGCCTTCACCGTCTGCTCGGAAATCTGCATGCGTTCGCCGATGCGTTTGTTCGACAGGCCGCCGGCCACGTGGCGCAATACTTCGGTTTCGCGCGGCGACAACCGGTCTTCCACCACATGCGCGGCGATGCTGGCTGCCACTTCCGCTGGTATCGGTGCGCGACGACCGCTGGCCACCGTGCGGATGGTGTCCACCAGTTCGTGGCGCAGCGTGTCCTTCAACAGATAGGCGCTGGCGCCGGCCTGCAGGGCACGCACCGCACGCACATCGCCGCGGTAGGTCGTCAGCACGATGATGCGTGCACGGGGATCAAGCGCGCGGATCCGCACGATCGCTTCCACGCCGTCCATGCGTGGCATCTGCAGGTCCATCAGCACCACATCCGGTTGCAGCTGCTGGTAGCGGGCAAGCGCTTCTTCGCCATCTGCGGCTTCGCCGAGCAGACGCAGGTCTGCGTGCGTGCTCAGCAGTGCCGCCAGGCCATCGCGCAGCAGGGGATGGTCATCAACCACCAGCACGCCGATGGGAGGAAGGGATTCAGTCATGGGTGGGTCTGCTCCAGGGCCAGCGCCAGCGCGATGGGCGGCGGTGATACAGGCGACGGGCCGGCACGGACAGCGCAACTTCGGTGCCCAGGCCCGGTCGGGTCCACAACTGCAGTTCCGCGCCCAGCCGCTGTGCGCGCTCGCGCATGCCCTGCATGCCCCAATGACCGCGGCCGGCATCCTCGTCGGCAATGCCGACACCATCATCGCGTACGTGCAGCAGGAAGCAGCGGGTGCCGTAGGACAGTTCCACTTCGATGGCACTGGCCTGCGCATGCCGCAACGCGTTGCGGATCGCCTCGCGTCCGATCAGGAACACTTCTTCGGCGGCATCGGTCTGCAGGGGCGGGGGACTGCCTTCCACGGTCAGGCGCAGCGGGTTGGTGCCATGGCCCGCGTACTCGGCGTGCACATCGGCCAGCGCCGAGGCGAGGTCGCGACCGGCGAACGGTCCGTCGCGGAGTGCGTTGACCCGTTCCCGGCCTTCGGCAAGATTCTGCTCGGCCAACTGCATCGCCGCCTCCAGCTGGGTGCGCACCGGTTCAGGCGTCTGCGCGGACTGGCTGATGGCGTGCAGCCGCAGGATTAGCCCCTGGCTGCCCTGCAGCAGGGTGTCGTGCAGGTCGCGGGCGATGCGTTCGCGCTCGCCGTTGCGCTCCTGCAGGCGCGCGCGGAACAGCATCGCGAGCTGGCCACTGCGGATGCGGATGGCCAGCATCAGCACGGCCAGCACCAGCACCACGCACAACAGCTTGAACCAGATGCTCTGCAGGAACGTGGGCGCGATCCGGAAGTTGCGAATGGCTGGCGCGCGGCTCCAGATGCCGTCCTCATTGGCAGCCTCCACCTCGAAACGGTAATGACCCGGCGCCAGATTGGTGTAGTAGGCGCGCGTGCTGCCACCAGCGTCCTGCCAGCCGTCGTCCACGCCGGACAGGCGGTAGCGGTAGCGATTGCGCTCGGGCCGCGCCAGCGACAGCGCGACATAGTCGATCTGCAGCTGGGAGGTTCCGGCCGGCAGGCGCAAGCCTTCTTGCAACGGCGTCTGGGTGGTGCCATACAGCACGTCGCCGATGCGCACCCCGGGCGCCATGCTGTTGATGTGCGGCTGCAGGGTGTCCAGCCACGCCAGGCCCTGGTTGGTGGCCAGCCACAGCAGGCCGTCGGCGGCCAGTACGGCGGTCGGGATGGGGCCGCTTTGCAGAGCAATGCCGGGCATGCCATCGACGGCATCGAACAGGCGCGGAGCAACCGGCTGGCCGTCGCGCAGTGCGCTGCGCAGGGTAGCGACTTCAAGCCGCACCAGGCCGCGGCTGCCGTTGAGCCAGAGTCGCCCCTGCGCATCGGCGACCATGCCGGTAATGCCTTCGAGGATGCCGGTGGTGTTGGTGCGTACGGGCAGGAACCGGCCGTTGCCGAGGCGCGCGGCCAGGCCCGCCTCACCGGCAACCAGCAGTAGATCGTCATGCTGCAGCAGCGCGGTTATCGGGCCGACTGACAGCCCCTGTGCCGCGCCGAACGTGGTGATCGATGCGCCATCCAGGCGGCGCAGCGTGCCGTCGGAATAACCAAGCAGCAGCGCGCCGTTGCTGGCAAGCGCCAGCGACGAGCAGGCCTGTTCGGGCAGCCGCGTCTCGCGTCGCCAGCGGTCATCCGCGTACTGCAGCACCGCCTGCTCGCCGGCGCAGACCCAAGCCTGGTCATCATCGGCAAACAGCAGGGCATGCAGGGGCTGGCCGGTGAACGGTGCGGGCAGTGGAATGCGCGTGGTGTGCCCGTCCACCGTGCGTGCGAGGTTGATCCAGTCGAACTGCCAGACCGGCGTGGGCACCCGCTGCGCGGCGGCCTGCAACTGCGCCGCGCTTTCGGAAAGCAGCGGGCGCTGCAGGTCGAACAGCTTGAGGTCTTCGCCATAGCCGTACACGCGGCCATCGCTGCCGCGTACCAGCGAGCGGTAAGGATCGCTGGGGCCGACGGCCAGCGTCTGCACGCTGCGGGCGCGGAAGCGGTTGAGGCCTAGATTGGTGCCGACCCACAGGTTGCCTTCGCGGTCGGCGATGACCGGCACCGCCGAGGTCGCGGTGAGGCCCTGCGGTGTGTCGAAGCGCTCGATGCGCATGGCCTGCTGGCCATCGAAGGTGACGCGGGCGACGCCACCGTGCGGGCTCAGCGTGGCCCACAGTGCGCCATCGGCGGTGAACTGCAGCCGCGCGGCGACCAGGTCCGGCATGCGCCGCGCTTCACGTTCGCTGGGGGGCAGCAGCCCCTGCGCGTTGGCCAGTGGCGAGGTGCCGCGGATACGGTCAGCCAGCCAGATCTCGCCTTGCGGGCTTTCCACCAGGGTCGCCATCTGCGAGACGGCGATGCCGGTGTTTTCAAATGCGGTCTTTCCCGCCGGGCGCTTCCAGATGTGCAGGTCGGCCAGCACCCAGAAGGTGCCGTGGCTGTCCTGCAGCAGCCATTGCACACGACGTTGTGGCACGCCTTCATCGGCAGACGGAGCCTGCCAGCGTTGCCCGTCGAACCAGCGCAGGCCACCATTGACTGCGGCCCACAGGCGTCCGTTGTGGTCATGCGCGAAGCGCGGGGCCACGCCCACCGGCACGCCCTGTGCTCGCCCGAAACTGCGCAGCCGCTGCGGCGAGAACTGGCTGATGCCGGCCTGGAAATAGCCGATCCACAGGCCGTCGCCCTCGCCGTCGAGGCCGAGCGTGACCATGTTGGTGGAGGGGAAGCTGGCGCCCGCCGGTGCCGCCTGGCGTTCGAAACGACGACCGTCGAAGCGGTACAGGCCCGAGCCGGTCGCCAGCCACAGCATGCCTTCACGATCCTGGGCGATGTCCCAGATATCGCCGGGTGCCCCTTGGCCCACCCGCCACGCGGTGTGCTGGTAGCCGGGCATGCCGTCGCTGATCACCGGATGCTGTGCAGCGAGCACGGGCAGGGCGATCAGCAACAGCAGGCACGACAGCAGCGCCGGCAGGCGACGCGGGAGAGGGAAGATGTGGCCACGCATGACGCGCATTCTGGCAGGTGCGGGGCAGGCGCAGGTGACCCGAATGGGGTAGGCGCGATGCAGCCGGGTCGGCTATCACGCCGACATGGAAGATGGAGCCCGGCGATGCAGCGCTTGTATGTGATGTTTCCCGATCGCGGCCCGGGCCTGGGATTGTTGTGGCTGAGAGTGTGCGTGGCCAGCGCGCTGTTGCTGCCAAGCACTGCTGCAGGCGGGATCTGGTGGCTGTGCCTGGCAGCAACGGGCTTGCTGTTGCCCGGCCTGTTCACGCCGTTGGCGGTCGCGCTGGCGGTGCCGGGGCTCTTTTGGCAGGGCGCGGCGTTGCCATGGTCGCTGCTGCCGTTGGCACTGTTGCTACTGGGGCCGGGCGCCTATTCGCTGGACGCGCGCCTGTTCGGCCGGCGACGGTTGCGACGGCCGCCTCCCCCGATCGGGTGAGTGTTGACCTCGACCGTTGGGGGTAGGGCGCCAACGGCTGGCGCCGCACCATGGGCCACCCCCGCTGCGGCGCCCGAACATGGCTACCGTCCTTTCGCCCGCCGAGCCCACGCCCACGCTGGCGCCCCAGCAGTCGGCCGGCCTGCAGCGCGCGCTGCGCTACATCGATGAGCACCTGTCGCAGCCGCTGCGTGTCACCGAACTGGCCGAAGCCGCCTGCGTGAGCCGTTTCCATCTGGTGCGCCTGTTCCGTAGTGGCACCGGTGCCAGCCCGCTGCGTTACGTGCGTCGACGGCGCATTGAACGTGCGCGGCAGCTGCTGGCGACCCACGGGCAGTCGATGACCTGCCTGGCCCAGCATCTGGGTTTTTTCGACCAAAGCCATTTCGTCCGCAGCTTTCGCGCTGAGACCGGCTGCAGCCCCGGCCAGTATCTGGCCGGCGATGCGGCGCTCGCGCTTCCCCTTGTTGTTTCCTCCACTGGAGTCCACCCATGAGCCTCGCCACCGCCACCCCCGCCAACGCACTGCTGTCACCCATCGACCACGCCCTGATCCTGATCGACTACCAGTCGCAGATGGCGTTCGCCACCCACACCATCGACATCTCCGCGCTGCGCAACAACGTGTCGTTGATCAGCAAGGGTGCAAAGGGCTTCAACGTGCCGGTGCTGCTGACCACGGTGGCCGAGAAGTCGTTCTCCGGCCCGATGTTCCCGGAGCTGCCGGCGATCTTCCCGGGCCAGATGGTGTTCGATCGCACGTCGATGAACACCTGGGAAGACCAGCCGGTGATCGATGAGGTGAACCGTATCGGCAAGCGTCGGCTGGTGTTGGCCGGGCTGTGGACCAGCGTCTGCATCGTCGGCCCGACGCTGTCGGCGCTGGAGCAGGGGTTCGAGGTCTATGTGATCACCGATGCCTGCGGCGATGTGAGCGAAGAGGCGCACGAACGCGCGATCACCCGCATGGTGCAGGCCGGCGCAGTGCCGATCACCAGCGTGCAGTACCTGCTGGAACTGCAGCGCGACTGGGCGCGCGGTGAAACCTACGACCTGACCACCGGCATCGCCCGCGACCATGCGGGCGGCTATGGCGTCGGCATCCAGTACGCCAAGACCATGTTCGGCGCGCAGGAAGGCGGGCACTGAGCGTGCGCGATGGCCATGGCCTCGACCTGGCCTTGCTGATCCTGCGGGTAGCGGCGGGAGGATTCCTGCTGCCGCACGCGCTGGGAAAACTGTTCGGCTGGTTCAACGGGCCTGGCCTGGCGGGTTTTGCCGACGAACTGCGTGGCTTCGGTCTGCCTGCGGCGGCCCCGTTGCCATTGCTGCTGGCGCTGCTGCAGGTGGTGGCCGGCACCGCCGTGATGCTGGGCTGGCAGGCCCGGATCGCCGCGCTTGTCGCTGCTGCGTTCATCGCCTTCACCGCATTGCTGGCGCTGCCAAAAGGGTGGTTCTGGATGCGCGGTGGTGCCGAATATCCGTTCTTGTGGACGCTGGCATTGCTGGCCATCGCCCTGGCCGGGCCCGGCGCGTGGGCGGTGGATGGCCTGGTTCTTTCTGGAGACATCGCATGAGCAACGAACCTCTCGATCCTGGCCGCCGCACCGTGGTGCTGGCCACCGGTGCCGCGCTGGCGCTGGGCCTGGCTGGCGGCACCGCCGCGGCCATCCAATCCCCTTCCAAGGAGCGTCGCATGAGCACGCTGGTCATCCGCAACGCACGCATCACCACCCTCGATCCGCAGCAACCGCATGCGCAGGCATTGGCCGTGCAGGAGGGGCGTATCGTCGCTGTCGGCAGCGATGAACAGATCATGCGTGACTGGGGCAACGAAGCCACTCTGATCGATGCCCAGGGACGGCGCCTGGTTCCGGGCCTCAATGACAGTCACACCCACCTGATCCGCGGCGGCTTGAACTACAACCTGGAGCTGCGCTGGGACGGCGTGCGCTCGCTGGCCGATGCGATGGCCATGCTGAAGGCGCAGGTGGACCGCACGCCCGCACCGCAGTGGGTGCGGGTGGTAGGGGGATTCACCGCCACCCAGTTCACCGAGAAGCGCCTGCCGACCCTGCAGGAACTGAACGACATCGCCCCGGATACGCCGGTGTTCCTGCTGCACCTGTACGACCGCGCGCTGCTCAACCGCGCCGCGCTGCGTGCCTGCGGCTATACCAAGGAAACGCCTGATCCGCCCGGTGGGCAGATCGTGCGTGATTCGCTGGGCAACCCGACCGGCCTGCTGCTGGCCAAGCCGAATGCACTGATCCTGTATGCGACCCTGGCCAAGGGGCCGAAACTGCCGATCGAATACCAGGCCAATTCAACCCGCCATTTCATGCGCGAGTTGAACCGCCTGGGCATCACCTCGGTGATCGACGCCGGCGGTGGCTTCCAGAACTACCCCGAGGACTACCAGGTCATCGAACAGCTGCACCGCGACCAGCAGCTGACCGTGCGCATCGCCTACAACTTGTTCACCCAGAACAAGGGCAGCGAGGTCAGCGATTTCCGCGGCTGGAGCGAAATGCTGCAGCCACGCCAGGGCGACGACCTGCTGCGCCACAATGGTGCCGGCGAGATGCTGGTGTTCTCCGCAGCCGACTTCGAACTGTTCAACGAGCCGCGCCCGGAACTGCCGCCGGAGCTGGAGCCGGAACTGCACGACGTGGTGAAGCTGCTGGTGGAGAAGCGCTGGCCGTTCCGCATCCACGCGACCTACGACGAGAGCATCAGCCGCATTCTCGACGTCTACGAACAGGTCAACCGCGAGGTGCCGTTCGATGGCCTGCACTGGTTCATCGACCACGCCGAGACCATCACCCCGCGCAACATCGAGCGTATCCGCGCATTGAACGGCGGCATCGCCGTGCAGCACCGCATGGCCTACCAGGGTGAGGCCTTCGTGCAGCGCTATGGCGTGCAGGCGGCGCGGCACACGCCACCGGTGAAGCGGATGCTGGCCGAGGGTGTGCCGGTCGGTGCCGGTACCGACGCCACGCGCGTGGCCAGCTACAACCCCTGGGTGGCGCTGTCGTGGCTGGTGACCGGGCGCACCGTCGGTGGCCTGGCCTTGTACGGTGATGAAAACCTGCTGGAACGTGAGCAGGCTTTGCGCCTGTGGACGCAGGGCAGTGCCTGGTTCTCCGGCGACGAAGCGGTGAAGGGCACGCTGAAGGCAGGCCAGCTGGCCGACTTCATCCTGTTGTCGGCCGACTTCTTCCGTGTCGACGAGCAGCAGATCGCCGACATCACCAGCTTGTTGACCGTGGTGGGTGGCCGCATCGTGCATGGCGACGGCGACTACGCCGGATTGGCGCCGCAGCTGCCTCCAGCGATGCCGGACTGGTCGCCGGTGAACCGGTTCGGTGGCTACCACGTCGGCGGCGCCGCCACCGGCCTGGCGGCGGCCCATCATCACCATCATGGCGCCGCCTGCAGCACCCATGGTGCGCACGGCCATGCGGCCCGCCATGCCGCGCCAACCGATGATCTGACCGCGTTCTGGGGCGCGATGGGATGTTCGTGCTTCGCGTTCTGACCCTGGCATCACTGGCATTGCCGTCGTTGGCACTGGCCTGCGACGGTGGCGCCTGTACCGCAGTTGGCGATGGCCAGTTGCAGTGGGATGCATCGCTGCGCTTGCGTGGCATGTACTACGACCCGACCCGGTTCGGCGTTGGTGGCGGCGAGGATGGCTACGGCCTGCTGCGTGCGCTGGCGTCGGCGACCTTCGCCCGCGATGACTGGCAGGCGAAGCTGCAGCTGGGTGCACATGCCGAGCGCGGCAAGGCCGGCGGTCCAGGGCGTACCGATCGCGGTGCGTTGGACGTACAGCAGGCGTACTGGCGCTGGGCTGCTGGTGGCATGCACGTGCAGCTGGGCAGGCAGGAAGCGGGCTATGGCAGCTCGCGCCTGCTGTCGGTGCGCGATGGGCCGAACATCCGCTTGGCGTTTGATGGTGCACGGGTAGGTTGGCAGGGCCGGCTGGGCGCGCTGGACCTGATGGCGCTGCGCCCGGTGGAGAACCGCGCGGGTGCGTTCGATGACCGCGGTGAGCGCGGTGCACACCTGATCGGCGTGTATGCCACGACGGCGAAGGGTGCAGGCAGCAGCCAGTGGGATCTCTATCTGCTGGACTATCGTCGCGAGGGCGCGCGCTTCGCCGCAGGCAGCGGTACCGAGCGGCGGCAGACCCTGGGCGCGCGCTGGTTCGGTCAGTCCGGTGCGCTGGACTGGAATACCGAACTGGTGATGCAGGGCGGTGAACTGCGGGCAGAGACCGGCGATCTGGATATCCGCGCATGGACCCTCGCCACCGATACCGGCTGGCGCTGGGTAGCGCTGCCGCTGCAACCACGCGTGGGCCTGAAGGCCGATATCGCCAGCGGCGATGGCGATCCGCGAGATGGTCGACTCAGTACGTTCAATGCGTTGTTTCCCAAGTCCGCCTATTTCAGCGAAGCCAGCCTGTTGGCACCGGCCAACCTGATGGATCTGCAGCCGACACTGACGCTGCGCCTGCATGACGCGGTGACCACCGAGCTGGGTGTACAGCTGGCCTGGAAGCAGCGGCGCGCCGATGCGGTCTACACCACGCCGGCACCGTTGGCAGCGCTGCCCGGCAGTGCCGGAGGCGCACGCCGCATCGGTACCCAATACAAATCCGAAACCCGCTGGCAGGTCAATGACCGCTGGCAATGGCAGCTGCAGCTGGCCTGGGTCGACGCGGGCCCTGCACTGAAGCAGGCCGGTGGCCAGGACACGCTGTTCGCCTCAATCGTTGGAGCATGGCAATGGTGAACGCATCCGCGTCACAACACTCCCCACAGGCCGATGGCGCCTGGTCGCCGCTGAAGATCCGCATGTTCCGTTCGATCTGGCTGGCGATCCTGGCCAGCAACATCGGCACCTGGGTCAACGACGTGGCTGCGGCCTGGGTGATGGCCGAACGCACCGGCTCGGCACTGATGGTGGCGCTGGTGCAGTCGGCCACCACCGTGCCGATCGTGCTGCTGGCGCTGGCTGCCGGCACCCTGGCCGACATCGTCGACCGCCGCAGGTACCTGCTGTTCACCCAGGGCTGGATGCTGTTGGTGGCTGCAGTGACGGCGGTGCTTACGGCGATGGACCTGCTGACGCCGCAGCTGCTGGTGCTGCTGACCTTCTGCATGGGCTGCGGCGCGGCGATGGCGATGCCGGCGCAGGCCGCGATCGTCTCCGAGCTGGTGCCGCAACCGATGCTGGCGTCGGCGGTGGCACTCAATTCCATCGGCATCAACATCGCCCGTTCGATCGGTCCAGCCATCGGCGGCGTGATCGTGGCCCAGCTTGGTGCGGTGTGGGCCTTCGGGTTCAACGCCATCACTTTTGCAGCAATGCTGTTCGTGGTGTGGGGCTGGAAGCGCGATCCGAAGGCATCCAGCCTGCCTCCGGAAGGATTCGGTGCTGGCCTGAAGGCCGGCCTGCGCTATGCAAGCCGCGCCGGACGCCTGCAGGCGGTACTGATCAAATCGGCCGGCTTCTTCTTCTTTGCCGCAGCGATGAACGCGATGCTGCCGGTGGTGGTGCGCGGGCAGATGCACGGTGGGGCGGGGCAGTACGGCGTGCTGCTGGGCTGCATCGGCATTGGCGCGGTGGGCGGTGCACTGCTGCTGCCGAAGCTGCGGGCCAGGCTCGACCGCGACCTGCTGGTGCTGCTGGCCACCCTGTCGCTGGCTGCAAGCCTGGCCGGTCTGGCGCTGACCCGCAGCTGGTACGTGTTGCCGCCGGTGATGCTGGTCAATGGCTTTGCGTGGATCACCGTGTTGTCTTCGTTGCAGATTGCGGCGCAGACCGCGGTGCCGGCCTGGGTGAGGGCGCGGGCGCTTGCCCTGTACATCATGGTGTTCTCGGCCGGCATGGCAGCGGGTGGCCTGAGCTGGGGCGCCCTGGCGCAACGCACATCGCCGGAACTGGCATTGCTGGTGGCCGCAGCAGGCGCGGTCATCGGCGGCCTGCTGGTGTGGCGCGTGCGTATTGCCGGCGCCGAGGATCTGAACCTGAGTCCTGCCGGCCACTGGCCAGCGCCGGAGCTGTCGGTGCCGGTGTCGAATGATCGTGGACCGGTGCTGGTGACCATCGAATATCGCATCGATGCCGCCGACCGTGCCGCGTTCCAGGCGCAGATGCGCACGCTGGGGACGATCCGTCGACGCGATGGCGCCGTGGTCTGGGGCGTGGTCGAGGATGTGGCGACCCCGGGCACCCATCTTGAATATTTCGTGGCGGCGTCGTGGTTGGAGCACTTGCGCCAGCACGAGCGCATCACCGCCGACGACAAGGCGATCCAGGAGGCGCTGCGCGCGCTGCATCGCGGTGAGCGCGCCCCGGTGGTGCGTCATTTCGTCGGCGGCCATGATCCGCTGCCGGCGGCAGCGCCCCATCACCACAGCGACATCTGATGGCCCCGTGGTAGAGCCGGCCGCTGGCCGGCTGATCGCGACTTTGATCGAGGTTGATGGGGTTGCCGGCCAGCGGCCGGCACTACCGCAGGCACGGCGGCGCCGGAGCGCCGCCGCGATACGTCATTTACGTGCGAACGCCAGCAGGTCGGCGTTGAACTGATCCGCATGGGTAAGGGTGAGGCCGTGCGGTGCACCGGCATACACCTTCAGTTCGGCGTCCTTGATGATCTGCGAGGACAGCTTGGCCGAGGCGTCGAACGGTACGATCTGGTCGTCATCGCCGTGCACGACCAGGGCTGGCACGTCGATCTTCTTCAGGTCTTCGGTGTAGTCCACTTCCGAGAATTCGTGGATGCAGTCGTACTGGCCCTTCACGCCGCCCAGCATGCCCTGCAGCCAGAACGAATCACGCATGCCTTGGGTGACGCTGTTGCCATCACGATTGGCGCCGAAGAACGGCGTGGCCAGATCCTTGAAGAACTGCGACCGGTCGCCACCGGTGCCCTTGCGGATGCCGTCGAAGACCTCCAGCGGAGTGCCGGCCGGATTGCTGGCGGTCTTCAGCATCAACGGTGGAACCGCGCCGACCAGCACCACCTTGGCCACGCGCGTGCTGCCGTGGCGGCCGATGTAGTGAGCCACTTCGCCACCGCCGGTGGAATGGCCGACCAGGATCGCGTCCTTCACGTCCAGCGCATCCAGAACGGCAGCGAGGTCGTCGGCGTAGGTGTCCATGTTGTTGCCGTCCCAGGTCTGGCTGGAGCGGCCATGGCTGCGGCGATCGTGGGCGATCACCCTGTAGCCGTTCTGGCCCATGAACAGCATCTGCGGGTCCCAGGCGTCGGACGACAGCGGCCAGCCATGGGCGAATACGACGGGCTGACCGGTGCCCCAGTCCTTGTAGAAGATGCGTGCGCCATCGTTGACGGTCACGAAATTGCTCATTGCAGGTTCCTTGGCGGAAGGGAGGGAAGACGCCTGCGGGTTCGCCGGCGCCTGCGGCAGTACAGCGCAGGATGGGCTGAGTGCATTGCACGGCTGTGGCGGATTGACGGGTTCGTTGCGTTGACGCGACTCGCTCTGGCGGCAGCTCGGTGCTGATGGCAACCATGGCCATCGGACGCGCGAGGGCCAGTCATGAAGATGCCGATGTGGGGAGTGCTGCCCGGACTGCTGTTGGCGGCTGTCGCGGCGGCGCAGACCAACGTCTACAAATGCACCGATGGCGAGCATCCGGTCTACCAGCAGACGCCCTGCCAGGGGCGGGCGGAGTGGCGCTGGGAAGTGCCCAGTGCCGAGTCGAAGGCGCGCGGGCCGTTACCTTCGGCCGTGCCGCCTGCCCGCAGCGCAACCACGCGGACGCCACGGCGCGGGCGCGCGCAGGGCGCGCTGATATCGATCACGGCCGACCCGCAAGCGTGCGAGCGGGCGCGCCAGCAGCAGGTGAAGACGCTGGCCAAGCCGCGCAGGCTCGACTACCTGCAGCGCAGGCAGCTGGATGACGCGGTACGCGAGGCCTGTCGTTGAGCACAATGAAAAACGGCACCCGAAGGTGCCGTTCTGGTCTGCAGCCGGGTAAGCCTCAGCGGCCGTCGCTGGCGGCGGCCGGCGCCGCTGCTGCATCCGGCTTGGGCAGGCTCAGCTCCGGGTTGCCCTGCTCGGCCTGCAGGATCTGGATCCGGCGCTGCAGCGCATCGAGTTGGCTGTTGGTGCTCTGCACGTCGGTGCTCAGGCTGACCGCCTGCTGCTGGGCCTGCTGCAGCGCTGCGCTGACCTGCGCCGACTGCGCCTGCTGCTGTTCCATTTCCTGCTGCAGGGTGCGCAGGCGTTCTTCGTTGTAGGCCACCAGGCGCTCGGTGTAGCGCTTGCCGGCTTCCAGCCGGGTGGTGTCGATGTAGACCTGCGCCAGCTGTTCGGACTGTTGCGCGAAGGTGCGGTAGACACGCTCGGCGTTGTCGACGGCATCGGTCTTGATCACCCGCCAGAAGTTCTTCTCCTGGAACAGGGCCACGTAGTAGGTCAGGGTATTGGCGTTGAACAGCAGGCTGGCGCCGTAGTTGCCGTTGTAGGTAGTACGCAGCTCGGTAAGCTGCTGCGCATCCATCAACTGCTTGAGTTCGTCGACGGTGTTGCGTACCACCGGTGCGGTCTTGGCCGGCTCGACGGTGGCAGTGCGATCGCCACGTGCGGCCAGCGCCGACGGCGCTACCACGATCATGGCCACGGCCAGCAGTGCTGCGCCGCGCGGATACCGGGCGAAGACGGTGCCCCCTGAAGTTTCTCGCATGTCTAGACCATCCACGGATGTAGTGTGGGTTGAGTTGAAAGTGGTTCCCCGCCGCGAGTCTAGCATGGGCGCGGACGTCGCCAACCGGCGCCCGCGCGGCTCAGAAGACCAGCTGCGCCGAGCTGCACTGGATCGACTGCATGCTGACATCGGTGCGGCCCAGTTCCAGCCCGAGCAGGCTGGCCAGGGTGTTGGTCAGCAGGGTGCCGACGCTGTTGAGCACCGGCTTGAGCGCGGCCAGTACGGGGTTCAGCAGCGCGCACAGCAGTCCGCTGCAGGTCACGTTGTTGCCCGGTGTGGTTACCCCGCCGCCGTTCTGACCGTCGAGGAATCCGGCCGGGGCGGTCTGGATGTAGGACGCCAGGTTGGTGCGGACGCAGCCGTTGTAGTCGATCAGGTTGCCCAGCAGGCTGTCGCAGCGGTTGATCAGCAGGCCGCCGACCAGCGAGCCGAGCAGGCCGTCGAGCAACCCAAGGCCCTGGCCGGTCACGGTGGTGCGATAGCCCGTCCACACCGAGCCATCTTCCCAGCAGGTGGTCAGGCCAAGCAGGCAGGGCTTGGGTACACCTTTGGTGACTGTCCAGTTGCCCAGCGGTGCGAGGTTGCGTGACGGATCGCCATCGCGCAGCAACGGAATCACCTGGTCCACGTTGTAGCGCCCGCCGCTGGGGAAGGCGGCCTGCAGGTAACGGTCGGCCAATGCCTTGGCGGTGTCATTGGCGTTCATGCCCTGCTTGGGCGAACTGAGCATGCCTGACAGCACGCGCAGCAGTTCGTTGACCAGATCGGACACGGCGGTGCCGACGGCCAGCGGGTTGATCCGGGTGGAGCCGGTCTGGCCGGCGGCCAGGGTCAGGCTCTGCGTGCTGGTCAGCGCCGGCAGTGTGATCTTGTCATTGATCAAGGGCTGCCCCAGCAGCTTCAACAACTGCTCGTTCTGCAGGGTCGCGTCACAGACGTTGCTCTTGGAGAAGCGATCGGCCGCGTTGACCTTGCCGACGCAGGCTCGCAGCACCGAGGAATCGACCTGGACGGTGGCCGTGGGCGGCGTCGCCCCGCACTGGATGCTGGTCAAGGTCCCCATCGCATTGGCTACATCCACGTGCAGTGGCAGATGCAGGCGGGTACCCAGCAGGTTCAACAGCGGACCGATCGCGAACAGGCGGTCGCTGTCCACGTCCACCATCAGCCGCACCTGCGCGTTGTACGCACGTGCGCCGACACCACCGATGGCGATCGACGGCGGCTCCACCACGCCGGCCTTGACGTCGATGCCCAGCAGGTTCAAGCCCTGCACCTGCACGCCATTGCCATCGTTGGCGATGGAGATCGCGGCGGTGACAAGATCCAGCACGTTGACCCGCGATTCCAGCGCGCTGCCGATGGTGCCGTCCGGCGAAATCACCTGCGCGAACAGACCACCGCCACCGTTCTGGCTGCCCAGCAGAATATTGAGCTGGTTGATGTCCAGCCGGGTGCCGACCAGGTTGGACAGCGCCTGTAGCTGCACGCCGACAGTGGTATCGCGACCAACGACAGTGGCGGTGGCATTGACCAGCTGTGCCAGCGAAATACGGTTGATCGACAGCAGCCGGTTGAAGTCGGCCACGCTGAGGTCAGCGGTGACCGGGATGCCCAGTGCGGCCAGCAGCCCTGATGGAGTGATGGTGGCCTGGGCCAGACCGTCGTAGGACAGCACCGTCGCGTTGGTGACGTCCAGGCCGACCAGGCGAAGGGTTGCCATCAAGGGTGAGTTGCCATTGGTACGCAGCAGCTGCGAACCCACCGCGAACACCGCCGTGGGTTCCGAGCGCTTGGCCACCGCCTGCACGCGCAGAGTGGGCAACGTGCGGTTCTGGCCGAAGAACGGCAGCACGCCGCGTTCGGCAATGACGCGCACCGCGTTGCGCGGATTGCTGGCGTCCACGCTCGGGCTGAAGTGGTCTGCCGTTCCGCGGCTGGCATTCCAGTTGCCACACTGGATCTGCACCTGCCCGCGGAAGCGGTTCTGCGCGAGCGCGTTCTGCCGGGCGGCGCTGTTGTCGGCATTGTTGGCGCTGCACAGGTCCAGCCGTTGTGCGCCTGCCAGCGCGGCCAGATCGACCACTTTCTGTGCATCGCGCTTGGCCCAGAACAGGAAGCCGATTTCGATCAGGCCGAGCATTGCCAGCAACGCGATCATCACCAGCATCATGGTGACCGACATGCCGCCGCGCGGGCGACTGAAGCTGATATGGCGTGCTCGGTTCATGGCAGACCTCAGCGTCCGGATCGGGAGGATCCTGCAGACTTGGCGACGTCGGTTTCAAAGAACTGCGGGATGTCGTACTGGAAGCTCTTCAGGTAACGCGCGTAGCTGGATGTGGCCTGGTCGCCGAGGATCGGCAGGCGCGCGCCAGCTACCTCGCCGGAGGCCTGCAGGCGGAACAGGCTGCGTGTGGTGTCGCCGATCTGTGAGGTGTTGGGCCGCAGCTGCGTGCCGCCGAAATCAGGCGTGGCTGCAGCGGATGCAGGGGCTGCAGGGGCTGCGGGGTCTGCGGCGGTCGCAGCGGCCGGCAGCGGCGATACGTCCACGGTGGCCAACGGCTCGCTGTGCAGGGGCGCGGCTGCCGGCGCGGGCGCAGCGCCGCCCAGCATCTGCCCGGTCAACGGTTGCTGCGGCGTCTGCGCCTGCACAACCGCAGCGAAAGACAAGCCGGCAAGCATCGGCAGCAGGCAGCGGATCAGCGGCGTCGAGGTCATGGCGTGTTCCCGGTGGGATGGTCGGTAGTGCCGAAGCGTTCCAGCATCGAGGGCGGCAGTCGTGGTGAATCGCGTTCGTCACGGCCATCACGGCGTGGTTCAGCGGCCAGGCGCGGGCCTGTGGTGGCGGGGCTGACGGGTGCGGAGGCAACCGGTCGTGTCGCTGCCGCCGCTGCCGCCGTGGTAGCTGCCTGGCGTTGCTGCAGCCGTGCGCGGATCTGCTGTGCCTGTTGCTCGACGCTGCGGCGCGTTTCCTCGCTGAAGCTGGCCTGCTGGGCCAGTCGTTCGACGGTGGCCGTGTCGCCGCGCAGCAGCGCCCACAGGGCGAGATTGGCGGTGGCCTTGGCGTTGCCCGGCGACAGTTCCAGCGCCTTGGCCAACGGCTCGCGTGCTTGTTCGAAGCGACCGGCGCGCAGCCGTGCATAGCCCAGGTCGCCCAGATAATCGGTGTTCAGCGGGTTCAACTGGGTGGCACGTGCGAGTGCCTGCTCGCCGCCGTCGTCATCATCACGGAGGGCGGCGATCAGGCCGATGCCGTGCGCGGCGGCCGCAGCCTGGGGGCCATTGCCGAGGTCGCGGTACAACGCCAGCGCCGCATCGATCTGGCCGGTCTGGCGCAGTGCATCGGCGTGCAGCAGTCGCAGCGCCGGGGTATCGCCGTAGCGCTGGCGGAAGGCATCCACGTGCGCCAGCGAAGCGTACCAGGCGCCCTGCAGCTGCATGCGCTGGATCAGCTCCAGATAGGCGTTGCGGCTGTCCTGTGGGGCCGGCGTCGGCTCGGCCAGGCTCGGCGCACGCAGGTACTTCGGCGTGGTGGAGCTGCAGCCGGCAGCGGCGGCAACCAGGGCGAGCAGCAGGCAGGTGGGGCGCAGGACAGGCATGAAGGTCATCCCATTTTCGACAAGGTAGTGGCCAGCGCGACCAGCGCCGGTCCGGCCAGCACCAGCATGAGTGCCGGCAGCAGGGTCAGCATCATGACCACGGTCATCTTCACCGAGAGCTTTCCGACTTTTTCCTTCAGCGCGTTGCGGCGCTGCTCGCGCAGGCGGATGCTGAACTGGCGCAGCGGTTCCTGCACGGCGCCGCCATGCGCGTGCACCTGCAGGATCAACTGCACGAGGCTGGACAGGTCGTCGTCGCCGTACACATCGCTCAGCCGCCGCAGTGATTGCGCGCGCGTGCGTCCGTGGGTGTAGGACACATTTGCTTCCTGGATTTCCCCGCCAAGTACCGGCAGTGCGTCGCGCAGCTTGTCGCCCAGTGTCTGCAGGCTCTGATCCATGCTGAAGCCCACGCCCTGCAGCAGGCGCAGCAGGTCGATCAACAGCGGTAGTTCATTGTTCACGGCACGCCGCCGCCGCTTGACCCAGGCGCTGAGCGCGAACTTCGGCAGCAGCAGGCCGGCAGCGAGCGCGCCGATCACCACCATGATCCTGGACAGTCCCGTGGCATCGCTGATCGCCAGCGCGATACCCAGCACCAGCACCGCCAGCAGCAGGCGCAGGCCCAGGTAGATGGCGGTGCCGCGTCGGGTGTTCCAGCCAGCCAAGTCCAACAGCAGGCGATCTTCACCAGCCAGCAGGGCCGTTTCCAGGCGGCCGCCGCTCAGTCCACGACCGAACTGCTCCAGCCAGCCGAGTGAATCCTTCCGCGCATCGGCAGCGCCGTCTTCGTTTTCGCGAGGGCGCAGCGCCGTTTTCAATGTTGCCGCGCTGCGGTCCTCGCGATGCCCGCGCACCCAGCTGCCGAGCCCCAACAGGGCCACGCCGGCAGCCAACACCAGCAGGGCGGCCACGAACCAGATGCTGGCGCTCATTGGATGCCTCCTGCGTGGGTGGGAATGGTCACAGCGATTTGGCCAGGCGGTACAGCAGGAAGGCGCCGGTCAATTCCATGCACAGGGCGATCAGCAGAATCTTGTGGCCCAGCGGATCGTGCAGCACCGGCTGGAAGAACTCGGGGCTGGAGATCGCCATCAACACCGCGCTGGCCGGTGGCAGCAAGCCCAGTACCCACGCCGACATGCGGGTCTCCGACGTGGTCGCGGCCAGCTCCTGCTGCGCCTGTTCCAGGTCTCGCATGAAGTCGCCCATGCGCTGCAGGATCTGGTCGGCACGGCCGCCGATGCGCACGCTCACGCCCATCACCACCGCCAGCACCTTCAGCACGTCCATGCGATAAGGCTGTGCGGCCAGGTTGAGCGCGCGGTCCAGGTCCATGCCGCCACGGGCGTAGCGCACGGTGGTGTCGAGCAGGCCACGCAGCGGTGCGTTGGTCTGCATCGAGGCGACCTGGAAGGCGGCCTGCAGGCTGTTGCCGAGCGCGGTCAGGCGCACCAGGTTGTCGAGGAAGTCCGGAAGCTGGTGCAGCAGCTGCGCCTGCAGTTTGCCGGTGCGGCGCATCAGCCACAGCCAGCAGCCCAGCAGGTACAGCAGCAGGGTCAGCGGGAACATCCAGGCGGTGCCCAGGCGCAGCACCGCGAATGCGGACAGGGCGATGCCTGGCAGCAGCATCAGCAGTGGCAGCTTCCAGCCCGGCGTCAGGCCGGCCCGTTGCAGCAGTCCGTCCCAGGGTAGGGTGCGTCGGCCCGGCGGAGGCAGTGGTGCCTGCCGCGCCGCGTCGGAGGTTGCGGTGGCAGGGCCGGTGCCGCGCGCCAGCTGCTGCTCGGCATGCTGCAGGGACGCTTGGCGCTGTTCGCGGGTGCTGGCTGTGCCCCACAACCACACGGCCAGCGCCAGCAGCACCGACACGATGCTCAGCACACCCAGCAGCAGGCCGGTACTCATGCTCAGAAATCTCCGTAGAGGGATTCGCGCAGCAACTGCCGGAACGGCTCCAGCTTGTGCGAATGCGGCTGGAAGCCGAGTCCGATCCAGCGGTCGGTTTCCTTGCCGCTGCCATCGATCTGCACTTCGTGGCGGAACATCTCCTGGGTGGTGATCAGGTTGTCGCTGACGCCGGTGATTTCGGTGATCGACACCAGCACGCGGCGGCCGCTGCCCAGCCGCGAGATCTGCACGATGAAGTCGATGGCGCTGGCGATCTGCCGGCGCAGGCTGTCTTCGCTGCCCTGGAAGCCGGCGAATCCGGCCAGCATCTCGATGCGGTACAGGCAGTCGCGCGGCGAGTTGGCGTGGATGGTGGCCATCGATCCGTCATGGCCGGTGTTCATCGCCTGCAGCATCTCCAGCACCTCGGCGCCACGCACCTCGCCGACCACGATGCGGTCGGGGCGCATGCGCAGGCTGTTGCGTACCAGGTCGCGGATGCTGACCGCGCCCTGGCCCTCGGCGCCACCGATGCGGCTCTCCAGGCGCACCACGTGCGGGTGGTTGAGCGAGAGCTCGGCGGTGTCTTCCACGGTGATGACGCGTTCGTTGGCCGGCACATAGCTGGCCAGCGCATTGAGCAGCGAGGTCTTGCCCGAGCTGGTGCCGCCGGAGACCAGGATGTTGCAGCGGCCCAGCACCATCGCCTTCAGCAGCGCCTGCATCGGTGCATCGAAGGTGCCCTTGGCCAGCAGCTCGTCGGGGGTGAAGGGGTCCTTGCGGAACTTGCGGATGGACACCATCGGTCCGTCCACCGCCAACGGCGAGATGATCGCGTTGAGGCGACCGCCATTGGGCAGGCGCGCATCGACCATCGGATTGGAATCATCCAGGCGGCGGCCGAGCGGGGCGATGATGCGGCGCAGGATGCGCAGCAGGTGGGTGTCGTCGGTGAAGCGCTGTGGCGCGCGTTTGAGCTGCCCGCCCTGGGAGACATGCACATCCTTGAAGCCATTGATCAGGATGTCTTCGATGGTGGGGTCATGCAGCAGGTCATCGAGCGGGCCGAACCCGGTCAGCTCCTTGACCAGGCCTTCGGCCACCACCTGCATTTCTTCCTCGTTGATGGGGATGCGCCATTCCTGGATGAAACTGACCGTCTGCACCTCTACCCAGCGGGCGATGGTGTCAGGGGCCCAGGAATCGATGTCGATGCGCTCGTCTTCGATGCTGTTGAGCAGGTGCTCGTGCGCGGCCGACAGCACCTTCTGGTACTGCTCGGTCTGTGCGAACGGCAGGCTGCCCGGTGCATGTTCCGGCACCGAGTTGCGGGCGACAACGTGCGGGAACGGGGTCACTTTGTCTTCCATTGCGATCCACCCAGGGCAAGGGCAAGTCTTTCCCGCAGGCCATGCGTCTGGACCGGGCAGGCAGCCGGATCCAGGCGTTGCACCAGCGGGGCGAGGGCACGCAGGTACGGGTCGCGCGGCGCATCCTGCAGCAGCAGATGACCATGGCTGGCAGCCGTGCGTACCCGTGGCCGCTCGGGCAGGGTGGCCAGCAGCGGCAGCTCGAAGCGGCGCGCGATCTGTTCGGGGCTCATGCCACTGTTGTCGTCGTGGCGGTTGATCAGCAGCTGCAGCCGCTTCTCGCGATCGCGCTGGCCGGAAAGGTGCTTCAGGGCGTGATCCAGCGAGACGAGGGTAGCGATGGATGCGTCAGCCACCAGCCAGATTTCGTCGGCCTGGTCCAGCAACAGCGGCGGCAACTGCCGTAGCGGGCAGCCGCCGGCATCGCACAGCACGCTGGCAAACACGCTGCGCAGGCGCTGCAGCAACGCGCCAGGATCGGACGGTGGCAGTGCGTCGCTGCCGCTGGCGCGGTCGAGCAGGACCAGGCCGCTGGGATGCCGGGCCATCGCCGTGCGCGCCAGGGTGGCGTCGATGCGGCTGGCATTGCGCAATGCGTCTTCGTAATGGAAGCGGCTGTCGAGGTTGAGGTACAGGGCGAGGTCGCCGGCGGGCTGCGCCACCTCCATCAGCAGTCCGTCCTGCACGGCCGCATCGCCCTGGGCCAGCGTGTGGGTCTGTTGTGCGAGCACCGACAGATGTGCAGCCAAGGTGCTGGTGCCGACGCCGGCGCGCACGCCCAGCAGCACGATCAGCCGCGCCTTGTGTGCCTGCTGCGGGCTTGCGGCGGGGCGCGGGGACAGTGCGCGGCGCAGGGCGGCTTCGATGCCGGTGTTGTCGCTGTCCAGGTCCAGCACATCGCGCAGGCCGGCGCGCAGCGCCATCACCACGCCTTCCACCTGGCCGGCGCTGGTGGCGCCGACGGCCACCAGGGTCAGTTCGGGTTGGGTCTGCTGCAACTGCTGGGCCAGTACCGTAGATGCCGATGCATGCTCCGGACGGAAATCCAGCAGTACCAGGTTCTGCGGGCCGCGCTGCAGGTCCTGTGCCGAGGTCGGCTCGCCGCTGTCCTGCCAATGCAGTGCCGTGGCCGGCGGCAGTTTGGCAGCCAGGCGTGGCAGCAGTTCACGGTCGATCCCGTACAGGACCAGGTTCATCGGTGGTCCTTGCGGGTGCAGCGGCAGGGCAGTGGCGTAGGGCATGGGCGTGGTACCGGAGACGTCATGTGGGTCAGCGCGAGAAGCCGGGCACCGGGTCGCGGCTGATCGGGCCAAGCAGCCACGCACCCCATTCGGGCATGTTCGGCTTGGCCTCGCGATCGCCGGGCAGCGGCAGTTCGGTATTGCGGGCAATCGGCTGTACCAACCGCGGCGTGACGATGATCACCAGTTCCTTGTCCTGGCGCTTGTAGTCGAAGTTGCGGAAGAACGTGCCGATGATCGGCAGGTCGCCGAGCAGGGGAATCTTGTTGACCGTCGACGCCACGGTGGAACTGACCAGACCACCGATGACGAAGCTCTCACCATCGCCAAGCTCGACGGTGGTGTCGGCGCGGCGGGTGGTGATTGAAGGAATCTGCACGCCGTTCAGCGCGATCGAGTTGGTGTAGTCCAGGTCGCTGGCTTCCGGTGCAACCTTCAGCGCAATGCGGTTCGGTGATAGCACGGTGGGGGTAACGGTGAGGCCGATGCCGAAGGGCTTGTAGGTAACCGTGGTCGTGCCGAGCCCCTGCGGCTCCAGGATCGGCAGTTCGCCACCGGCCAGGAAGCTGGCGCTCTGCCCGGACAGCGCAACGAGGGTCGGCTCGGCCAGCACGCGCGCCATTCCGTTGGCCTGCAGCAGGTCCACGTCGGCATTCCACAGGCCCTTGGTCGAACCAAACACCAGCCGGAACGCCGAGGAAATCGGTGATTCGCTTTCGTTGCTGGACTCGCCTTCCTTCATGCCCGGCAGGATGCCGGTGTTGCCTGGCAGCTGCCCACCCGGTCGGGCGAATCCATAGGCGAAACCACCGTTGCGGTTCTGGAAGTTGATGCCGATCTGCTTCAGCGCCGTCTTGTTGAATTCGACCACCTTGACCTCGACCTGCACCACGCCGCCGCTGCTGATGGTGGATGCGTCGGCCAGGCTGCCATCCTTGCCCAGCGCCATCACCGCGGTCTTCTGTTCCTGCATGTGCGCCAGCACGCTGTCGCTGCTTCCCTGCAGGAGCCCCTGGTGGTCCTGTTGGGTGAACACCAGCCCGTTGGAACCGGTATCGGCAGCGCCTTGCACGGCACTCTGCACGCGCACCTGTACACGCTGCGGTTCGCTCTGTTTGCGGTGCCACAGCAGCAGGGTGGTGGTGCCCGGGGCTTTGCCGACCAGCAGTGCCTGACGCGCGCCCCGCAGCATCACGATGTCAGCCACGCCAGGGTCGGCGATGGCAACCCGTTCCAGGTCGGCCGGCAGTGTCCATGGCCGCTGCTCGCGGGTCTGCAGCAGCAGATCGTCGGCAGCCACGCTCGCACCCGGTGCCAGCAGCACCAGCAGCAGGGCCAGCCAGCGCTGGCGGACAGAGGGGCGTAGGCAGTAGCGACGTTCAGTCATGTGCGCTCTCGGCAAGTGTCAAAGGGAGCCACGGGGGGCGGCAGTGTCGCCGCGGATGATTTCGATGCCCGCCGGTCGCGGTGTCGAGCGGCGCTGCACCGGTGCACGCGCCGGCGTTTCGTGAGCGTTGCGCTGCACGCTGCTGCCGCGGCCCGCCAGTGCGTCGCCGTCCAGGCCGGCATAGGCGTTGTTCTCCGGCCGCTGCAGGGCCTGCTGCTGTTCGTTGTCCAGGCCGCGCACCGGGTCCAGTACGCCGCGCGCCTGCGGGAACAGCGCCAGGTCCGGCAGGCCGGTATCGGCGGGATTGCGCAGGGCCAGGAACAGCTTGCCCTGCTGCGCGCCGAGCAGCAGGCGGTTGGCATCGGCCACCGGTACCGCCAGCACCGCGGTGCGTGCCGGCTGTGTGGCATCGCTGCCGTTTCCGTTGCTGTGGGCGCTGCTGGAACCATTGGTGATATCGGCAGCGCGTGAGTCGTTGCTGGCCGTGGCCGGTGCCTCACCCTGGGCAGTGCTGGGTGCCACCGCAATATCCTGCTGGCCGTAGCTGAGCACGCGCAGGCGCGACAGCAGCAAACGGGTCTGTGCGATGTCCTGCTGGCCGTTGTAGCTGGTAGCAGCGCTGCGCAGGTTGAGGAAGACGTCGACGAAATCGCCGGGCAGGATGCGGTTGCCTGCCGCGACCAGTTCATCGACCGGCACCGCCAGTGCCCGTTCGCCCGGCCGCAGCTGCAGCGAGAAGCCCTGCGCGAGCAGGCTGGCGCCGATCGCGCTGCCCTCGCTGATGTCCTGCACCGGCACTTTGCCAACCACCGCTGCCAGGTCGGCCACCGCCCCCGGCACTTCTGCGGTGCGTTGTGTCAGCCGCACGCCATTGGCGCTGATCGGCTCGCCGGCAGGCAGCCGCGCGGTGGCTTCAACGACACTGAAGGTCTGCGCATCGGCCTTTACGATCGTGCTCGGATTGTCCGCCGAGGCCGCAGGCTTGCGTCCGATCACGAAGGCCACCACGGCGAGCAGCACGGCGAGCGCGATCAGAGCGATGGCGGCGATGCGGGTCAACTTGAGCATGGAAATCGTCTCCTGTACCGATCGTCAGTTGCTGCCAAGGTCCAGCTGAGCGACCGCGACGCTGCGAATAGGGGCGCCCATCACCCAGCCATAGAGCGTGGCGGTGCCGGGCAGGAAGGGGTGGGAGTTGTAGTCGTAGCTCACGGTTACGGTCATGCATTGCACCGTCGCCAGGCCGGCGCAGGGCGCCTGTGCCGACACCACGATGGCGCCGGAGCCGCCAGCGCTGCAGTCCGGGTTCTGCCTGGAAAACTGCAACAGCCATTGCATGGAGCGGCGTGCCGCCAGGCAGGCTGCGGTGCGCCGCTCACCGGCGCTGCCATAGCGCAGCGAAGCGCGCGCGCCTTCGGCCGAAGCCGTGGCGAGGGTCTGCTGCGCGGCCATGATCAGCACGCCGGAAAAGGTGAACAGCAACAGCGGCACCAGGCCGAGCAGCAGCATCAGCGCGAACTCGATGCTGGCAACGCCGCGTTGGCGGCGACGCGCGAACGCTTTCATGCCAGGCCTCCATAAGTAGTTGCCAACACCCAGCCAATCGCCGCGAAGGCCAGGTAGGCTGCGTAGGGAATACCTTGTCGACCCTGCCGCGCGGCCTGCAGTTCGCGCAGGGCAGGGTGGCCATTCCAGTGCGTGCTGGCGCGATCTACCTGCATCTGCAGGCGCAGCGGCAGGTGGCCGGCCAACTGCCGTCCGATGATCACCAGCATGGCGTGGGCACCTGCGGCCAGGCTGGCAAGCACCCATACCGGCAGCAATGCCTTCCAGCCCAGCAGCAGGCCGAGCACAGCGAAGAACTTCACATCGCCGGCGCCCATCCAGCGCACCGCGTAGAACGGCAGCAGCGCCAGCAGGCCAAGTGCCGCGCCCAGCAGGTGTGGCGCCCAGGTCGTGCGCGTTGCATTGAACTGGTTGGCGATGATCAGGGGCACGGCGATCGCGCACGCCGCCAGCAGCCAGGTGTTGGGCACGCGGCGGGCATACAGATCGCTGATCGCGATCCGCAGGCACACTCCCATGGCCAGCAATCCCAGCAGTGTCATCGCACACCCTCTTCGTCCGTCATTGGACAGCTGCAGACCCCTTCATCGCCCACCGCGGTCGCCATCGAAGCGACCGCAGGTGCTGCACCCCACGGCTAGGTGGTGGTGGCGTCGGTGGCGATGGCCTGCAGGCGGGTGAACAACGTGGTGAAGAATGCGGTGATCTGGGTTCTGCCCACCACGATCAGGATGCCGGCGATCACGGCGGCCAGCAGCCCGTATTCGAGCGCGGTCACGCCATCTTCTTCTTTAAGGAACTTGCGGATCGATGCGTTCATGACGGTTGTCTCCCTCTACCTGTCAGTTACTGCAGGACACCTGCATGGGCGGTGGCCCGGCTCCGCCGGGACCGTCCTTAGGCCTCTGCCATCCTGGCGGAGGAGGCACGGCGGGCAATCCCGCTGTGCTCAAGCAGGGTGATCATTCCCGGGCAGGGCAGCGGCCGCGCAACCGCGACCGCACGGCACCGGGCCGGTGGTCGAAACGGTATTTCGCAAGTGCATGGTCATGCTGTCCCCCTGGGTGTGGCCGCTATCTGCGTGCCCGATCACCGTGTATTCGACTTTGCCTGAATGGCGGTTCCCTGCAACCGGAACCTATATGCAAATTCGGCAGATTCGGTGAATTGCTGAATATTCAGGCGCGGATCTGTGACGCAAATCCGTTCCTGCGCAAAACGATTCATGGTCGTGCAGATAATGTGAGGTCAATCAGCGCGCATGCGAAAACCGTGCCATTCGCACATACATTTTCTTCACGCAGTCGATAATCCGACGGTGTCGAAACATCCTGTTTACGGCTGCGGATTATCGGGCATACTCGCATTCAAGGTTTTGCATTTTCAGGGGTGGACGCACGTACTTCGCAGCGGCCATCACGGCAACGGACGATGCTCTTGGAAACGGCGTGCGCCCTGTCAGGCAGTGGGGGCGGGGTCGTGCAGCAGACCAAAACGGGGGGACGACACTGTCATGGTCGATGGTGGGGTGGAAGACAACGACGACGGCGATCTCAGGTCGATCGACCTGGCCACGCTGAGCGGCGTGCTCCGCGTGTGCGATGTGGAGCTGTTGCTGCTTGATGGCAATGGTCCGCGCGCGGCATTCGCTTCGCGCGTTCATGAGGAAGCCCTGTTCTGCAGTATCACCTGCGGCTTCCATTGTCGCGGCCGATTCATGCTGCCCCCGGACTGGGCGATGCTCGGTTACCTGCACACCACCGATGATGCAATGAGCTGGTGCCATGGCGTGCCGCTGATGCCGGGCATGGCGCTGGCCGTGATGCCTGAAGGCATCAGTGAATTCACGCTCAGCCCCGGTACGCAGATGACGCTGATGCTGGTGCCGGTCGCCCGCGTGCAGCGCAAGTTGACCGAACTGAGCCTGCGCAGTACACCGCCGGCGGGGCAGGCACTTTCGCTGTTCAACCTTGGCGATGATGCAATGCCTCTGGTCCGCCATTACCAGCAACTGCATGCACAGTTGGGGCAGGGCGGCGCGCTGCAAGCGGAAGAAACCGAGCGTCTGCTGCATGAGCATATCCAGGCGCTGCTCGGTGCCGGCCCAGCCGACCGGCCGAGCTGCAGTCGTGCCCGCCGCACGCACTACCTGATCGCGCAGCGGGCGGAGAACTTCATGCGCCTCAACCTGCGGCGCAATATCTACATGAATGAAATCTGCGACGCAGCCGGCGTCAGCGAACGCGGCCTGCGCTATGCGTTCGAGGATCTGTTCGGCACCTCGCCAAATCGCTATCTGTCGATGTTGCGGCTCTGCGCAGCCTGCCGCAGCCTGTCGATGGCCGATTCCAACCGGCGCTCGGTCAAGGCCATCGCCCTCAGCTGCGGTCTGTGGGATCTGTCGCGCTTTGCCGACAACTACCGCAAGGTATTTGGCGAACTGCCGCGCGACACCCTGATGCGCGCGCCCGCACAGCTCGGCCAACCCGCCTGAGGGTATCGGCCGGGCTGCCGCCCGGCTCCCGCAGAGGCAACGGCAACGGCCGAAAGCCAAAGCCGGTTTCCTGTGGCATGGCGGGGTGGGTCCGGTTGCGGGGGACGCCGTAAACCCATCCATGGGGGCTTGGCCGCGGCATCCATGCCGCGGACACCCCCGCAACCGGACCCACCCCGCCTTCGACAGTTTCCCGCGCGCTTTAGATGTAGCGCCGGACCATGCCCGGCCGAGGGAAAGTCAGATCATCAATTTCGATTTAGATCGAAATAATCACTGAAAATCAAAGATCGATCATGTCGACAGTGAATGCACGACGGCAGATCCAACCGTCATAGGGAAACTGTCACAGGTGGGGCGGTGTGGGCTTGCAGGACCGTTGGCGCCATGGATGGCGCCATCGAGCCCCCATGGATGGGTTTACGGCGTGTCCTGCAAGCCCACACCGCCCCGCCAACCGACAGAAAACCCAGAGCCGGCTATTGCTTTGGCTTTGGCCTTGGTTTTCGCCTCTGCGGGTGCCGGGCGCAGCCCGGCCAGCCCTCCCTGCCGGTTTTGCATATGCGGCTGCCGAATCCGGCCGTGGATTTGCCGGAATGCGCGATTGCCCTGCCGGAATGAAGTGCTCAGCCCTCCCTGAAAGGCGCGAAATGTCAGTCACCTGCCTAACGGCAAGTCCACTGACATTCAAGTTGTCCGCCTACGGGGGAAATGCTCATGAACCGCATCTACCGGCGTGTATGGAACCGCCAGCTCAATGCTCTGGTTGTGGCCTCGGAACTGGCCACCGGCGATAGCGGTGGTACCGCACCGCGCGACCGTCGCGCCAGCCTCCTGGTGCCCAGCACCCTGGCCCTGGCACTGCTGTGCGTGCTGGCCAGCGGGCCTGCGGCGGCAACAGAGTCCAGCCAATCGCTGCGCGATCTGCAGGCATTGGCAGCCAAGTACACCCAGCCGATGCCGGTGAAGGTCGATGCCGAAGTGGCGCTGGCAGCGGCCGCACGACAGGCCCAGGCAAACCCGGCGATCAGTGCGAACGCACGCGTCGGCCTGCAGCTGAGCACGACCTCGCTGCCGATCGTGCGCGACGTCCTGCCGGCAACCGTGCAGGTCAAGCTGGCGGCCGGCGCCACACCGAATCAAGTGCCGGCACCGGCCCTGGCTGCCGACGTACGCGCCAACATCGGTGTTGGCAGTGTTGCTGCCACCCGTGTCGATGCCGCGCTCGCCGCGAACGTCGCACCGGCTGCGCAGGCACCGTTGGGCCTGTCTGCCAACGCGGCAGCAAAAGCCAACGTCGGCATCGCCGGTACGCCGGTTGCCAGCGTTGATGGCGGCACCCACGTTGCCACCGCAGTGAGTGCAACGCCGTCCGGGCTGAAGGCAGCCGTGGATGGCAAGGTCGATTCGCACCTGGTCGTGGCCGGCAACCACATCGAAGGACAAGGCCAGGCCGGTGCCACCGCTACGGTCGCACTGCCCGCCAAGGAAGAACTGCCGGGCGATACCGATGACCGCGCGATCACTGCCGCGTTCGATGCCGGTGTGGCGGGCAAGGTGCGCGTGCAGGGCAAGGATGGCGAGGAACTCGTCGCCGATCGCAACCTCAAGCTGGCCGGCACGGCAACCGTTGGCGTGCAGAACAGCGCGCTGGGTCTGGGCGGCCTGCTCAACGGCGTCGGCACTGCGCTGAACGGCGTCGGCAATGCGGTGGGCAGCCTGCTCAATGGCGATCTGTCCGGCACCGTCAACAACCTCGGCGGCGCCGTCGGTGGCCTGGTCGGCAATACCCTGGGCAGCCTCGGCCTGACCTCGCCGTCGGCCATTCCGCCGACCAGCCCGAAGGCGCCGGCCGCTTCCGACCCGAATGCGGGTCTGGTGATCGGCACCGGTGGCCTGGTGGGCGGTGTCACCGAACTGCTCGGTCCGACCACCGCCAGCCTGTTCGGCGGTACCGGCTACCTGTCCAACGGCAACCTCAAGCTCAGCACCGCCAACGTCATGCAGACCTATTCCACGGTCAACGTGCTCGGCCTGCCGGTGGTCAATGCCACGCCGGTCGGCACCACGCTCAATGGACTGGGCGGCGCGGTCACCGGCGGCAGCTCGCACCTGACCCTGATCGGCGGCGTCACCTCCGACAGCTACATCTACAACATCAACAACGGCAATCCCGGTGGCCTGCTGGGCCTGCTGCTGCCCAAGGATTCGCCGGCCTGGGCGGCCAAGTGCCTGGACATCGCGCTGGCCGACATCTCCTGCTGGGCGGTCAATGCCGCGCAGGACTACCAGGTGCTGATGGGCGATGGCGCCTATGCCAACGGTTCGAAAGAAGTGGTGATCGGCGCCAACGCCCGCCATGAACTGCCGAAAGTGGATGCCAATGTCGCCTTCCCCGGTGCGGGCGCCAATGATCCGAGCGATCCGACCGGTGTTCCCACCGCCGACTATGCAGCACGCATGGGCCACTCGGTGGTGGTCGGCGACAGTGCCAGCGGCACCGCCAACGGGCAGACACTCCTCGGCGCAGAGAGCACCTCCAACCAGGCCAATTCGGTGGCGCTGGGCTACCGCTCGGCTGCACTGCGCGGCGCCCAGGCCAGTTACAGCGCCTACGGTCTGACCACCGCACAGGTGTCGGCCGGCGAAGTGTCGGTGGGTACCGCCGGTGGCGGCGAGCGGCAGATCACCAACCTGGCGGCCGGCAGCGCCAACACCGATGCGGTCAACGTGGCCCAGCTGAAGGGCGCGATCAGCCAGATCGATGCGGTCGGTGCGGCGGCGGTCACCTATGACCTGGATGGTGCAGGCGACCCCAACTATCGCCGTGTCACCCTCGGCAATGGCACCGGCACCACCACGCTCGGCAACCTGGCCGCCGGCGCGGTCAACGCCACCAGCAGTGAAGCAGTCAACGGTGCGCAGCTGTTCGCCAGCAACGACACCATGGCGAAGTTCTTTGGTGGACGCGCAGCATTCGATCCGCTCACCAGCACTTTCACCGCACCGCTGTTCGAGATCAGCACCATCTCCACCGGTGGCGCCGTGGCCTCGGGGCTGTATGACAACGTCACCGACGCCTTCGATGCCGTGGACGGCTCGCTGGTCAACCTCAACACTCAGATCAACGACATCCGGAACACCGGCACCAAGTATCTGCGGGTGAATTCGACCGGTGCTGAAGCTGTGGCCAGCGGCGCTGAATCCATCGCCGTCGGCGCCGGTGCCAGCGCAACCGCCGCCAACAGCATCGCCGTCGGTGCCGGCAGCTTGGCTGATCGGGCCAACAGCGTGTCGATCGGTGCCGCAGGCGCCGAACGCCAGGTCACCAACGTCGCCGCCGGTACCGCCAGCACCGATGCGGTCAATCTGGGGCAGTTGCAGGCCTCGGAAGGGGGCGCGCTGCGCTACGACGTCAACGGTGACGGCAGCATCAACTACGGCAGCGCCACGCTTGGCCGGACCGGCACGGCCACCACGCTGCGCAACCTCGGCCCGGGCCAGATCAGCGTGGCCAGCAGCGAAGCGATCAACGGCGCGCAGCTGTTCGCGGCCAACCAGACCGTAGCCACCCACCTGGGTGGCGGCGCTGCGGTGGATGCCAATGGCGTGGTCACCGCGCCGACCTACACGCTCAACAACGTCGCCGCCAATGGCACCGTCAGCCAGGGCAGCTACAACGACGTCGGCACGGCCTTCGATGCGGTCAGCAATTCGCTGGCCAATGTTGCCGACCAGACCGATGACCTGGACAAGCGCGCAGTGAAGTACGACGTGGATGGGAGTGGCAACGTGGTCGATACCGTGACCCTCAGTGGTACCGGCGGTGCACCGGTGAAAGTCACCAACGTGGCTGCTGGCAGCATCCTGGCGGGCAGCAGCGATGCCATCACTGGCGACCAGCTGTTCAGCACCCACCAGACCGTGGCCAGCTACTTCGGTGGCAGCACCGTGTACAACGGCAGCACCGGGCTGTGGACCGCGCCGACCTTCAACATCTCCACCATCGCCACCGATGGCACCATCACCGGCAACGACTACAGCAACGTCACCGCGGCGTTCTCCGCAGTGGATGGCTCGCTGCGGGTGCTCAACCAGCGCATCAGCAACGGTGGCGGCAGCCCGTACCTGGCGGTCAACTCCACCGCCGCAGCGGCTACGGCCACCGGCGCCGAAGCACTGGCGGTCGGCCCGCAGGCCAGTGCCGCTGGCGCGGGCAGTGTGGCGGTCGGCAACGGCGCCAATGCCAGCGCTGGCAACAGTGTTGCGCTGGGTGCCGGTTCGGTGGCCAGCGTCGGCGCGCAGACCGGCTATACCGGCGCCTACGGCCAGACCGGTGCCAGCAACTCGTCCGGTGAAGTCGCTGTGGGCAGCAGCGGCAGCGAGCGCAAGATCACCCACGTGGCCGATGGCTCCGACGACCACGACGCGACAAACGTCGGCCAGCTGAAGAATGGCGTGAACTACGCCATCGATCAGTCCAAGTCCTACACCGACCAGAAGATCCAGAACATCACCAACGTCGCCGGCAGCTTCCGTGCCAACAACAGCAACAACCTGGCTGATCCGTCCGCCAGCGGTGCCAACTCCGCCGCAGGCGGTGCCGGCTCCACCGCGGCCGGGGCGAACTCGACCGCACTGGGCAATGGTTCGCAGGCGCAGGCCGACAACTCGGTGGCGCTGGGTGCAGGCTCGGTCGCCAACCGCGCCAATACGGTGTCGGTGGGTGCAGCCGGTGCCGAACGCCAGGTGGTCAACGTGGCCGATGGCTCGCAGGCAACCGATGCGGTCAACGTGCGCCAGCTGCAGGCTTCGCAGCAGGGCACGATCCGCTATGACACCACCACCAACGGCGCCACCAACTACAACAGCGTGACCCTGGGCAGCACCAGCAGTGGCCCGACCACGGTGCGCAACGTCGCCGCCGGCACCGCCGGTACCGACGCGGTCAATGTCGACCAGCTGAAGTCGGGCATGGCGCAGACGCTGGACTGGTCCAAGGCCTACACCGATGAGCGCATGGGCGGCTTCGAACGCGACCTGCGCAAGACCGACAACCGTGCTTCGGCCGGTATCGCCTCGGCGATGGCAACCGCGTCGCTGCCGCAGCCCAGCGAAGCCGGCCGCAACATGGCCTCGATCGCCGCCGGCAGCTACAACGGCGAGTCCGGCGTGGCCCTGGGCATCTCCGGTGTGTCCGAGGGCGGGCGCTGGATCTACAAGTTCAGTGGTTCCACCAACAGCCGTGGCGAGGCCGGTGTGGCCGTCGGTGCCGGCATCCAGTGGTGATCGCCCGCGCCGGGTCGCACTTGCGGCCCGGCGCAGCGGGCAACGTTTACAGGGGGAATGACATGAAATCGCATCGCATCGCTCGCAGTGGCCGCGTCGCCGCCACGCTGGGCCTGATCCTGGCCGCAGGACTGCTGGTTGCCTGCCGCAGCCACGCACCGGCCGCCGACGGTCCCGCCGGCAGTACTGCCGTCACCTTCCCGGAGGCGAGCAAGGCATCGCTGAAGGAAGGCATCTATCCCGATATCGCCGACCTGCGCCGGTTCGCGCCGGGCATGAGCAAGCGCCAGCTGTATACGCTGCTCGGCACCCCGCACTTCAATGAAGGCATGTGGGGCGTGCGCGAGTGGAACTACCTGTTCAACTTCCGCACCGCACAGGGCGCCGAATACTTCACCTGCCAGTTCCAGGTGCGCTTCGACAACAAGGGCGTCGCCCAGGGTGGCTACTGGAAGCCTGAATCCTGCGCAGCGGTACTCGACCCGCCGCGTCCACCGCCGCCGCCGCCACCGCCGGCGCCCTTGCCGGAGCAGCCGCTGCGACTGGCTGCCGATGCGCTGTTCGGTTTCGACAGTGCGGTGCTCAGTGCCACCGGCCAGCAGGCAGTGCAGGGTGTGCTGGCGCAGGTGCGTGAGGCCAGCCAGGTGCAGTCGATCCAGGTGGTCGGCTACACCGACCGCATCGGCAGCGCTGCCTACAACCAGACGCTGTCGCAGCGGCGTGCCGAGGCGGTGCGCATGGCCCTGGTCCAGGGCGGCGTATCAGCGGCGAGCATCAGTGCCGAAGGTCGGGGCGCAGCGGAACCGCTGGTGCAGTGCGCCCAGCGCAACCGGCGCGAACTGATCGCCTGCCTGGCGCCCAACCGCCGGGTGCAGATCGCCGGCGTGGCCCGAGCGCACTGAATCCCCGTGCCGGGGCATGCCCCGGCATCCCGAGTCCCCCCTGTTCTGCCGGCAGGACGTGGAAACGTCTCCCCCGTTTTCCACGCCTGCCGGTGGGCAGGTTTCTTCCCTGGTGCACCTGATGAATGCCCAATTCCTGCCCTTGTCCATGAAGACGGAAGCCACTCTCAGCGTGTACGGCCAGCTCGGCAACCATGCGGTCGTGCGCATTCCCGGGCGCCGACTGCCGGGCCTGATCCTGCAGGCCGACACCGTTGCCGGCTTCCTCACCCAGCTGCAGGAGGCGCAGGCCTGCCTGCGCAGCGGCCGCGCGCAGCGCGCCGATGCCGAGCTGGACATGCTGGTCGACATGCTCGAGCAGTGGTACGCGCTGATCGAATCGCGCCTGGCCGATGCAGGCGAGGCGCTGTAGAGAAAAAAGGGACGGAGGGGATTACGTTGTTTCCCGCACAACCGGGGTATGAACGACGTAATCCCCTCCGTCCCCTTTTCTGTTGCTAGGCGTGGGCGCGGATCATCCAGCAGGCGGCCTCCACCCGCACGCGATCCTCTTCGATGAAGGGTGCGAACGCGGCCAGCGCCTGTTGCAGCAGCGCATCGGCGCGTTCGGCCGGCAGCGCACGCAGGGCCAGGCCCACGGGCCCGAGCTGGCCGACGTAGCTGGTCAACGCATCACGGGTGAGGAAACAGGTCAGGTCCAGCGGCGATACGTCCACGTTCTGCCATCCGGCACTCTGCAGCAGCTGGCGCACCCGCTCGCCATCAGCGAGGGCGAACTGTCCTGGCGCACCGGGTGCTCGCGTTGGCAGCGCCAGCTGGTCTGCAAGAGCGCGTTCGGCCGTGGTCATGAACGGATTTTCCTGTGCGCTGCGCCAGGCGATGAAGCGCAGGCCTGCACCGGCTCGGGCGGCACGGTGCAGGTTGGCGAAGGCGGCCTGCGTGTCCTCGAAGAACATCACCCCGAACCGCGACTGGATCCAGTCGTAGCGCGCTGTCGCGAAGGCATGGCGCTGCGCGTCGGCAACGATGAAGTCGATGTCGCGCCCCATCGCGACGGCACGCTGGCGGGCGAGGGCGAGCATCGGTGCGGAGATGTCGACGCCGGTGCAATGCGCATCAGGACGCGCCGTGGCGGCGGTCAGCGTGCTGGCGCCGGTGCCACAGCCGATGTCCAGCAGTTCCGTGACGGTAGCCGGCAGTTCGTCGCGCAGGGCATCGGCCATCGGTTGGAACAAGCTGTCCAGTATGGCCTGCTGCGCAACCCAGTTCTCGCCAGCGGGGCCATTCCAGAGCGTGTTCTGATCGAGCGGGAGTGAATCGGCCATGGGCTTGCCTTGCGCGGGGAGTGCGACCATGGTGGCGCTTGAAGCCCACTTGAGGTCAAGCACGATGCAGGAACTGGATATCGGTGAGGTGGTCCGCCGCAGTGGCGTACCGGCCTCGACCCTGCGCTACTACGAGCAGCTGGGCCTGGTGCAGGTGCTGGGGCGGCGCGGCCTGCGCCGGCAATACCACGAACAGGTGCTGGAACGACTGGCATTGATCGGCTTGGGGCAATCTGCGGGTCTGTCGCTGCAGCAGATCGGCGCGGCGATGCCGCAGGGGGCAGGGCTTGCTTTGGACCGCACGACATTGCTGGCCCAGGCCGACGCGCTGCAGCGCCAGATCCGCGAGCTGCAGCGGGTGCAGGATCGGTTGCGGCGGGCTGCGGCCTGTCCACACGCCGAGGATGCGCGGCGCTGCGCCTCGTTCCGCAGACTGCTGCGCGCGCAGCAGCGCCTGGCGCATGCATGAGCGGTAGATCCACGCCATGCGTGGATGAACTACCGACATGCGTTCAATCGCGGGTGCTGACTTCCCACGTGGCGTGCAGCACGCCAGGCACCTGCTCCATCCGCGCCAGCACCACGTCCAGCTCGTCGGCGCTGACCGCCGTGCTGACCAGGACTGCGATCACGTCGGTAGGCGCATCGGTGTGCTCGACCAGCTGTACGTCGCCAACGGGGTACTGCGCTGCTTCCAGTGCATCCACCAGGCGCTCGCGCACGCGCGGCACCGCGTCGGCATCCACGCTCAGGCGCACTTCGTAGGTCGCCTCGCTGGCGGCTTCGTTGATCGGGATGCGGTTGATCGCGTTCACCAGCGGGCGCAGCAGGGTATTGCCGGCAATGATCAGGACGGTCAGCAGCACGCCTTCGGCCAGCATGTCCGCGCCGGTGCAGCTGCCCACGGCCGCCGAGCACCACAGCGTCGCGGCGGTGTTCAGGCCGCGCACGTTCATGCCTTCCTTCATGATCACGCCGGCGCCGAGGAAGCCGACGCCCGAGACCACGTACGAGATCACCCGTACCGCCTCGGCGCTGCCGGCGATACGCATGCCCAGATCAACGAAGGCGGCGGCGCCGACAGCCACCAGCACGTTGGTGCGCAGGCCGGCGGTGCGCTGCCGGTACTGGCGCTCGGCGCCGATCAGGGTGCCGAGCACGAACGCCGCCAGCAGGCTGACCACGGTGTCGGCGAAGGGACCGGACTGGAAGGTTTCAATGAAGCGCATGGCCGCAGTCTACCTCCCGCAGGTGACAGTAGATCCACGCCATCCGTGGATGGGTTGTGGGGTGCCGGGACATCGTCCACGCATGGCGTGGACCTACCAGTCGACGCGCGGTCGGCGGCCTGGCTGTGCAGTAGAGCCACGCCATGCGTGGATGGGTGGGGGGGCCGGGGACATCATCCACGCATGGCGTGGATCTACTCGTCGACGCGCTCGCCCATCATTTCTCGCTGGCGCTTGTCCAGTTCTTCCGCATAGCGCTTGCGCACGAATGCTTCGGACACCACGCCCAGTACCTGGCCGTCGTCGTCCACCACCGCCAGCTCGTCGGCCTGGGTCTGGTCGAACCGCTGCATCACGCTCACCACGTCCGCGTTGGCGGCAAGGGCCACATCGCGGTTCTCGGCGAACGTCCCCACCACGTCCTCGGGCTTTACGCCGTCACCGAACAGGCGTGGGATCTGCACGATGCCGGCGTAGTGGCCTTCACTGTCGATCAGGATCACCCGGCTGCCCGAGCCCAGCGGGAATCGCTGGCGGAAGGCGGCGGCATCGAGGTCGGCCGGGGCAGTCGCTACGCCTTTGCGCATCATCCGCCCGGCATTGAGGTTGTGCACCCAGCCGATGTCACGCGCACTCTTGATGGTTTCCCCGCGCAGATGCATGCGCCAGGTCGAGAATGAGTAGCCGAACCATTGCCGCACCAGGGTGCTGGACACCAGTACCGCGCTCATCACCACGCTGGTCAGCAGGAAATCGTGGGTGCCTTCCAGCACCAGCATGGCCATGGTCATCGGCGCGCCAACCACGGCCGCGGCCAGTGCGGCCATGCCCGCCAGCGCCGCCGACGTGGCGTCGACCACCGGCACGCCAGTGGCCATCGCCAGCAGCCCGGCAAACAGCGTGCCGACCAGGGTGCCCATGAACAGCGAGGCGAAGAACAGGCCGCCGCGGAAGCCGAAACCCAGCGAAATGCCCGACGCCAGGCATTTGAGGGTCAGCAGTCCGCCGATCCAGATCAGCGGCAGATGGGTGGTCAGGTCCAAGTGCAGCGCGCCGTGGCCGGATGACAGCACCTGCGGGCTGGCCAGCGCCAGCGGAATCAACAGCAGACCGCCCACCACAGGGCGCCCCCACAGCGGCAACGGGCTGCGCTTGACCGTGCCCTCGATGGAGGCGATCAGGCGCATCACCGCGATGCCGACCATGGCACAGCAGCAGCCGAGCAGGCCGTAGATCGCATAATCGGCTGCGCGCACGTCGATGGTGGATGCCGCCGGCAGCAGGTAGGCGTCCACGCCGGCCTGGTCGGCAACAAAGGCGCCGGCCAGCGCCGCAACCGCAACCGGCGCCAGTGCGGCCGGGGTGTAGGCACCGATGACGATCTCAAAGGCATAGAACGCCCCCGCAAGCGGTGCGCCGAAGGCCGCGGCGATCGCACCGGCCGCGCCGGCCCCCACCAGGATGCGCACGTCGTTGCGGCGCAGGCGCATCACCCGCCCCAGCTGCGAGCCGCTGCCGGCACCCATCTGCGTGTACGACGCTTCCAGTCCGACCGACGCGCCGCAGCCGTTGGAGACCAGGGTCTGGGTCAACACGATCAGGTTGTCACGCATCGACATGCGGCCGCCGTGCAACGCATTGGCTTCCACGGCGTCCAGCAGGGGGCGTTTGAGGCGCGTTGCAGCAAGGCTGACCAGGCCCACCACCAGGCCGCCCAGCGGCAGTACCAGCAGCGCGGTCCAGGTCAGCGCGGGCAGCGAGCTCAGGCGCATGCCCTCGTCCAGCCCATACAGCGCCGTCTGCAGGGTGCGTGCCAGCCCCGCCTGCAACAGGGTCAGGCCGCCGGCGATCAGCCCGACCAACAGGGCCAGGGCGATGAACCACAGGTCGCTGCCGCGAAGGCGCAACCGCAGGCCCTGGAAGGCCAGATGCAGGCGCGATGGCGAAGCGGTGGAGGACATGGTGGCCGCATGATACGCCGCCACCGTGAGCGCCACCGTTACCGCATCAGGCGACTTCCACGCTTAGAAGCGGTAGCGGCCCTGCACGTAGAACGTGCGCGGTGCGGCCACCATGCGCCCGGCGTTGCCATCCACGTTGCGGGTGTACCAGCGCTTGTCGGCCATATTGTTCACGCCCACCGCGACCTCGCTGTCGGCCAGCCAGGGCAGCTGCCAGGCGGCCTGCGCGTTCCACAGGCGTACACCCGGCACACGGCCCACGCGGGCATCGGCGGTTTCATTCCAGGTGTTGGCGGCATCGGAGAACTGGCCGCTCTGGTGGGTGCTGGACACGTTGAAGGTCCAATCGGCCAGCGCATAACGGGCGCCGACACTGTCGGTATCGCGTGAGTAGAACGGCACATCCAGGCCGCGGTTGTCGCCGGACTGCTGGATGGCCTTGGTCCAGGTGTAGTTCGCGTACAGCTCCAGTCCGGCCAGCGCGCTGCTTTCGGCGAAGCGGTATTCGATCGCGCTTTCCACACCCTTGTGGTCGGTGGCGCCGATGTTCTGGAACGTAGGCGGGGTGATGCCCGGAATCTGCAGGATCTGGTTGTCGAAGCGCATCTTGAATACGGTCACTTCCGCGCGCAGCGCGCCATCCTGCCAGCGCGCACCCAGCTCGGTGGTCCTGGCGATTTCCGGGTTCAGCGGGTTGGTCGCGCTCTGCGAGTTGAGCTGGATGTTCTGCACCGGCCCGAACGAGGTGGTGTAGTTGCCGAACACGGTCAGCTGCGGGGTCAGCAGATAGGCGACGTTGAGCGAGGGCAGGGCCTTGTCGTTGCGGCTGCTGAAGGTTGCGCCACCACCGGCCTGCTGGCGGTCCATGTCGATCCACTCCATGCGCACGCCGGGGGTGATCCGCCACTGGCCGATGGCGATGCGGTCATCAACGTAGAACGAGTGCGCATCGGTGGCGTTGTCGAAGCGGGTGGTGGCGCCGGCCGCACCGGTACGGCGGGTCACGGTGTAGCTGCGGTCGTTGCCGCGCTCGCGCAGGAAGCGGTAGCCAGCGGTGATGTCGTGCACGCTGCTACCCCAGTGCAGGCGCTGGGTGTAGCGCGGTTCGATGCCGAGCACGCGGTAGTCGCGCGGCTGCACGGTGATCTGCGTGTTGGCGGCATTGATCAGCGAGCTGGCGCGATTGCTCTCGTTGTAATACGCCAGCACCTCGAACTCGCTGTTCTCCGACAGCGTGTTGGTGTAGCCCAGGTCGATGCCGGTGCGATGACCCTTCCAGAAGTCGGTCGGCCGGGTGTTCTGGAACGGGTCGGCTTCGTACTGGGCGCGGGTCAGGCCGCCCGGAGTCAGCGAACGCACGTTGTAATACGAGAGTTTGGCGCGCAGTTCCTGTTGCGCATCGATGGCATAGGCGAACTTCAGTGCCAGGTCGTCGAAACGGTCATCACTGCCTTGGCGCCAGCCGCGGCCGTCCTGCCCGGAATACAGCAGGGCCATGCCCAGACCGTTGTCGGCGGTGCCGCCGAGGAAGGCGTTGTACTGCGTGCTGTCGCCGCCGCCGTGGTCGTAGGCGCTGTAGCGCACGCCGGCCTCGCCGTGCAGCCCAGCCGCGGTCGGAATCGCACGCGTGCTGAAATTGATGATGCCGCCGACATTCTGCGGCCCGTAGCGCACCGCGCCGCCGCCACGCACCACGTCGATCGACTCGATGTTGGCCAGGCTGGCCGGGGCAAACGACAGCTGCGGCTGGCCGTACGGCGCAACCGCGAGCGGCACGCCGTCCAGCAGGACGGTCGAGCGCGGCGAGTAGCGACCGGTCAGGCCACGCACGCCGATGTTGAGCGACACAGAGCTGCCGGCGGTGCCGGAGTTGTCGGTGACCTGCACGCCGGGAATGCGGCGCATGGCATCGCCCAGGCTGGCAGCGCCGCTGGCCTCGATGTGCTGGCGGTCAACCACGGTACGTGCGCCGGCGAAACTCTTGACGCTGTCGTGCAGGCCGGTGCCCAGCCAGCTGCCCGATACCTGGATGCTGTCGAGCGTGGTGGCGCTGTCCTGCGCGAGGGCGCCGGCAGCCGGGATCAGGCACAGGGCGAGGGCGGCGGCCAAGGGCAGGCGGGCCGGTTGCAGGGCAGGAATGGGCATCGTTGCGGGCAGTGGAAGGGCGTAAATGAGAATTATTGCTGATTCCATTCGCCATTGGAATCGGCACACGGTTCAGCGCTTTGACCCGGTGGTAAAGTTATTGATTGCCTCCTGACCCGCTGAGATCTGCCATGTCTACTGCTGCTTTCTACCCCGTCGGAACCCCTGGCCAGCCGTGGGGCGTGGCGGAACGGGAGCAGTGGCGTGCGCGCCAGCAGCGCCTGCGCCGTTACGACGAGGAAGTGCTGCCGCGCGTCGATGCCTTGGCCGAGCGCTTCGACAAGGTGGCCTACGGCCAGCTCGACTATGCAGGCGAGACCTACACCCTGTTCGCCCTGCGCAGCCGCGACTGGAACCCGGCACTGCCGGCCGCGCTGGTGACCGGCGGTGTGCACGGCTACGAGACCAGTGGCGTGCTGGGCGCGCTGGAATTCCTCGAAAAGCATGCCGCCAACTATGCCGGCAAGGCCAACCTTCTGGTCGCGCCGTGCGTGAACCCGTGGGGCTTCGAGCGCATCAACCGTTGGAACTTCGATGCGATCGACCCGAACCGCAACTTCCGCGCGGACGGCCCGGCCCGCGAGTCGACGGCGCTGATCGAACTGATCGCACCGTTGAAGGGCCAGTTCGTGCTGCACATCGACCTGCACGAAACCACCGACAGCGACGAGAGCGAGTTCCGTCCCGCACTCGCCGCGCGCGACGGCAAGCCGTTCGAGCCGGGCCTGATTCCCGATGGCTTTTACCTGGTGGACGACAGCGAGAATCCGCAGCCGGCCTTCCAGCAGGCCGTGGTTGCCGAAGTGGAGAAGGTCACCCATATCGCACCGGCCGACGACAAGGGCGAGATCATCGGTTCGCCGGTGGTCGCGCACGGCGTGATCGAGTATGCGCTGGTGCCGCTGGGCCTGTGCGCCGGCATCACCGGGGCGAAGTACACCACCACCACCGAGGTCTACCCGGACAGCCCGCGCGCGACGCCGCAGCAGTGCAACGACGCGCAGGTGGCAGCGGTGTGCTCGGCGCTGGACTACGCGCTCGCCCATCGTTGATCGGTAGTGCCGGCCGCTGGCCGGCAACCACGGGACAAGGGGATGCCGGCCAGCGGCCGGCACTACCTCACCCCAATGCCTCGGCCCACCACAACGCCGCCGGCCCCGGCGGCGTATCGCGGCGCCACACTAGGTCGCTGTGGATGCGGCGCGGCCAGCCAGGCACGCGCAGTTCCAGCAGGCGGCCACGGTCGTAGCGCTGCACCAGCGCACGTGGCAGCTCGGCCCAGCCGATGCCGTCCTCGGCCATCTCCATCACCATCAGGTAGTCCGACGCGGTCCATGCCGGGCCGCTGATCGGCGGTGCGTGGTCGACCTGCGCGCTCAGCCGCACCTGCCGATGCCGGGCCAGTTGCGCCGCCGCGCGCACGCCGGCCTGCGCCAGCGGGTGGTCGCTGGCCACGTACACCGCCAGTTCGCTGTGGTGGGCCAGGGGCTGGGCCACCAGCGCATCGGGGTACTGCGCCTGGCGCGGCAGCAGTCCCAGCCCGGCGCGGCCAGCATCCACCAGTTCCAGCACGTCCCGTCCTTCGGCATCCAGCCATTCCAGTTCGATCTCGGGAAATGCCTCGGCAAACCGCTGCAGCACACGTTGCGCTGGATCGAGCTGGTAGACATCGGAGAACACCACGGTCAGGCGTGGCTCCACCGGCGCCGCTAGGCGCACGCTCAGCTGCTGCAGGCGCGCGTCGGCGGCGAGGATTTCCTGCGCGTGGCCCAGCACCTGCCGACCAGCGTCGGTCAGCTGTGGATAGCGGCCGCTGCGGTCGAACAGGACCATGCCCAGGTCCGCCTCCAGATGGGCGATGGCGGTACTGACCGTGGACTGGGTCTTGCGCAGCCGGCGCGCGGCCGCCGAGAACGAGCCCAGCGCGGCGGCCTCGACGAAGGCCTGCAGGGATTCGGGAGAATAGGGCATTGATCCATCGCTCCTGTCGATGGAATCCATTTTGATACCACCGTAAAAGGCGATGATACTGGCCGCCGTCGCCCCTGTCTGCGGGGGCGTTCCGGATCATCCACGCACGGCGTGGATCTATTGATGACGGGGCGCGGTCCCCGTCCCGCAAGGAGCTTCACATGTCCCGTACTGTTCCCGCCCGTGGCGCCTTCGTCGCCTGGGCCTGCCTGACCGTGGCGATCGTCGCCGAAGTGGTCGGCACGTCCTTCATGGCCCATGCCGCCCGCGATGGCGGCTGGACCGGCTACCTGGTGATGGCCGCCGCGCTGGCGCTGTCCTATTACTTCCTGGCGTTGTCGGTGCGCCGCATCGCCGTCGGCGTGGCCTATGCGGTGTGGGAAGGCCTCGGCCTGACCCTGCTGACCGTGGTCGGCATCAGCGTGTTCGGTGAGAGCCTGTCGCTGCAGCAGCTGGCTGGTCTGGTGCTGGCGGTGATCGGCATCGTCTGCGTCACCCTCGGGGAGGCGCACTGATGAACATGATGGCCCTGTTTTTCGTGATCTGCTCTGCGCTGATCGATGTGGCCGCCAACATGATGGTGGCCAAGTCCGATGGCTTCCGCCGCTGGCGCTGGGGAGTCGGCGCCATCGTGCTGGTCTGGATCGCCTTTGCCCTGCTCGGTCAGGCCGTGCGCTACATGGATCTGGCCACCGCCTACGCGATGTGGGGCGCGATCGGCGTGATCGGTACCGCTACCTGCGGCCGCCTGCTGTTCGGCAACCGCCTGCGCCCGATTGGTTGGATCGGCATTGGCCTGGTCACTGTGGCGGTGTTGCTGCTCAGTACGGCGTGAGCCCGGACCCCAACGCGGTCAGCCCCTTCACCTGCAGCTGTTCTGCAGCATGATGGCGGTCAGAGCGCGGACCAGGCTAGCGCGCTGGAGCACCCCCCTTCAAGGCTCCATCGATCAAGCGTGCGCGTCGTGAGCCGGGCTTGGACAGGACGTACTGTCTGCAGGCTTCATCGAACGCCTTTGCCGCATTCCACTGCGGATGCTCCTCGCCAGACAACTTCTCGAATCTGCTCAGCAGCGTTGGAACGACGAATCTCATATCGTCTGCGTCCATCGTTTCAAGCTGTTGGAGGTACGAGGCGACAGTAGTTGGCAACTTGAGAACGGATGCATATGCAAAGCCAGTCAGGGCCAGGTTGTGCATTCTGGTGTCTTTCTCGTCTGCTCCGCTCTGCGCGTTCCCCGAAACCAGGAGATTCATCGACCCCAAGGCCTCAAGAACCGCTGGATGAAAGCCGTTGGCAGTAAATGGATTGGACCTGGTCTGCTTCAGCGCCTTCTTGAAGATGGATAACGCGTTGGTGCTGTGGGTGCTGTTGCCGCCAACCAGTTCCAAGGTCTGTAGCGAATGGCTCAGCAGGCTCGGGTCGGCAAGTCCGGCGGATGCTTCGCAGATGCGGATGCACTCCTTCAGGGCGTCCTCATCGCTCCAGTCGATATCCCATATGTGGTCGTTTCGCGCTGCCGCGGAGTCGAACTGCAACTCATATCGAGTCTCATCCGTCATTCCGCTGGCAAGCATCGCTTCTATTTCCTCCGTGGGCATGACGCCGCTTCGGAGCAAAACATCGATCTGGTCGAAGAATGCACTGTTTTCGTCGATCAGCAGCGTGGCACACGCATTCTTGAAATGATCATCACGCTTGATGCTTCCCGTTCCATCGAGCTCGATGCTGCGCAGGGATCCCACAGACCCCAACGCTCGCAGATGTGCACCCAACATGAGGGTGAGCGCTGCAAGAAACGCGCGAAGCGTCTTGCTGTCCTGCCTTGCTCCCCACTTTCCGGCATCTAACCAATCGACCTCGGTCGCGATCTTTCTGATCGCCCGGATGTTGGTGATTCCGCAACTCTCGATCAGTGGGGTGAGTGGGGTAGCGAGCGGATGTCTGGCGAGGGCAATCGCTGCAGATTCCTTTGGGCTGGGTGACAGGGTCAGCTCGCGGTCGATCACCTTCTCGCGGATGTCCATCCATCTGGGAAAGTCGGTCAATCTTTCGCTGTTCATTACCAAGATAACGCGGCATGAACTCAGCTCCAGCAGTTCGTCGAGAAAGCCGGCAATCTCGTCAACTGAAAGATCCGCATGCTTTCGTTCAATGTCGTCGAGTATGATGATCTTGCCCCGGACAGCGCTCCTGAAGGCCATAAGGGCAAGATCACTGGCAATGGCGGCACCGGAATACAATCGTTCAATAGCGGTGGCGTAAACGTCGCGATCTGCTTTTGTCCTTTTCGCCAGCCAGCCGCGGATTCCACCTTGGGCGGCGATCATGTTGTCCAGGATGCTCAGCTTCAGGCTGCTGATGCTCTTCACACCAAAGAGCGAGGCAAACGCCGCGTCTCGCCAGTTGGCAAGCAGCGTCTCACGCACGCAGTGTGTCTTTCCTGTTCCCCAGGGCCCCGATATTGAAATAGTACGTACCGCGTCCTTGGCCAGCAGTGATCTCAACTGATCGGCCAGACGCTCATGTGTGAGTGCGGCTGCCGATCTACTGTCGCGCCGTGCGTCCCTGCCTGCCATAGATCGGTCCTTGCCAGCTAGTTGGAAATGGCAAGATTAGCAGTGGTCGCAGGCCCGCAGGCAATCCGGTTGGGGGCCCGATTGCGGAAGCCCGCTTCCTGGCCGACACTTGGACATTCCCGCAACGGAGTGCCCGCATGTTCAGTCACGTCACCGTCGGAACCAACGACATGGAGATCTCCCGTCGCTTCTACGATGCCTTGTTCACCGCCGTCGGCGCCCGCACAGGCGTGTTCGATGACGAGGGCAAGCTGGTCTACATCAAGGATGGGCGCATGTTCATGGTCATTCCGCCCATCGATGGCCAGGCGGCATGCCACGCCAACGGTGGCACCATCGGCTTTGCGCTGGCAGACCCACAGGCGGTGCATGCCTGGCAGGAAGCGGGCGTGGCCCATGGCGGTACTGCGGTGGAAGACCCGGCTGGCGTGCGGCAGAAGGCAGGGCGCCAGTTGTACCTGGCCTACCTGCGTGATCCAGACGGCAACAAGCTGTGCGCCGTGCATGTGATGCAGTAAGGCCGGAGCGGCGCGCGCGCCGTACAGGCGCGCGAGTAACACGGATGGGGGCAGGATCATGCCTGCGCGGTGCCACGACTTCATCCTCTGTCCACTGCGATTCAGCCAGAATCCGCCGGCTTACTCTTTGATCGATCCGGAGATGGCTGCCCATGGAAGCACTGGAGCCTCAACATCAGCCGGTGCGAACCCTGCGGCCCGTCTTCGCCTTCGCGGCGATCGTTGTCGTTGCCTTCGCACTGTTCGTCAGCCTGTTCCCACTCGGCGCCGGTCGCCTGCTGGTCAAGGCACAGGACTGGGCCGCGCTCAACGTCGGCTGGTACTACCTGCTGGCGATGACCCTGTACCTGGTGTTCGTGGTCGGTGTGGCGTTGTCCAAGTACGGCGGCATCAAGCTCGGTGCCGACCATGACGAACCGGAGTTCAGCTACCTCTCCTGGGCCGGCATGCTGTTCGCTGCAGGCATCAGCATCACCCTGTTCTTCTTCTGCGTTTCCGAACCACTGACCCACTACCTGCAGCCGCCACAAGGTGACGGCGCAGCGGGCGAGGCCGGTGCACGCCAGGCCATGCAGCTGCTGTTCCTGCACTGGGGCCTGCATGGCTGGGGCGTATTCGCGCTGGCGGCGATGGCGATGGCCTATTTCGCCTACCGGCACAACCTGCCATTGGCCTTGCGCTCGGCGCTGTATCCCCTGATCGGCAAGCGCATCAACGGCCCCATCGGTTACACCGTCGATGCCTTGGGCATCGTCGCCACCGTGTTCGGCATCGGTGCGGACATGGGCTTCGGCGTGCTGCATCTCAACGCCGGCCTGTCACACCTGTTCAATGTGCCGCACTCCAACCTGGTGCAGATCCTGCTGGTGGTGGCGATGATGGGCGCGGCCGTCGCGGTGGCTGTGTCCGGGGTGGAGAAGGGCGTGCGCTGGATGGCCAACATCAACATGCTGCTGGCGATCGCGCTGGTGCTGTTCATGCTCTGCGCCGGCCCCACCCAGTACCTGCTCAGCACGCTGATGCAGAACCTGGGTGATTACCTGGGCAGCGTGGTGGGCAAGAGTTTCGATGTGTACGCCTATGGTGGCCGTCCGGAATGGCTGGGCGGCTGGACGGTGTTCTACTGGGCCTGGTGGATCGGCTGGGCGCCGTTCGTCGGCTTGTTCATCGCGCGCATCTCGCGCGGCCGCACCATCCGCGAATTCGTGTTCGGTGTGTTGCTGATTCCGCTGGGTTTCACCCTGGCGTGGCTGTCGATCTTCGGCAACAGCGCGCTGGATCAGGTGCTGCACCATGGCCAGCAGCAGTTGGCGCAGTTGGCGGTGGATGATCCACCGACGGTGTTGTATTCGTTGCTGGATGGCTACCCGTGGAGCAAGGCGGTGATCGGGGTGACTGTGCTGGTCAGCTTCATCTTCTTCGTGACGTCGGCCGATTCCGGGGCGGTGGTGCTGTCCACGCTGTCCTCGCATGGTGGTGCGCCGGAGGACGATGGCCCACGCTGGCTGCGTGTGTTCTGGGGCACGGTGATCGCGGTGCTGACCGCTGGCCTGCTGCTGGCTGGCAGCATCGATGCCTTGAAATCAGCGGTGGTGCTGGCCTCGTTGCCGTTCTCGGCGGTGCTGCTGTTGATGATGTGGGGCCTGACCCGTGCTTTCAGTGACGAGTCGCACCGCAAGCGCGCGCAGCAGTTCAGGCCATCGCCGCTGATCGGCGATGATCGCCACCACCAGGGCTGGCGCCAGCGCCTGACCCAGGCCATGAACTTCCCGGTACGCGACCAGGTGTACCGCTTCATGGATGACACGGTGAAGCCGGCGATGGAGGCGGTGGCCGAGCAGCTGGGTGAGCAGGGCTGGGACGTGCAGACGCGCTTCGAGGCGGGCGACATGGAGCTGTCGGTCAACCACGGCGAGCAGCAGGACTTCCTGTACCGGGTGATCCTCAGTGGCTACCTGACCCCGTCCTTCGCCGCGCAGCAGCTGCGCAACCAGCGCTACTACCGCGCCGAAGTACATCTGTACGAGGGCAGCCAGGATTACGACCTGGTCGGCTACAACCGCAAGCAGATCATCAACGACATCATCAGCCAGTACGAACGGCACCTGCAGTTCCTGCACCTGAGCCGTTGATGCGTGACCGCCGGGCATTGCCCGGCGGTTCGGTGGTAGTGCCGGCCGCTGGCCGGCAACGCGAACGGGACGGCGGCATGCCCGCCGCCCCGTTGCACATCAGAACCGGTAACGCGCGCCCAGCGAAACGAACTGACCGCGCAGGTTGTACTGGCTGATGTCGAAGCCGCTGGAGCCGCCGGCCGGATCGAACGGCGGGTCCTTGTCGGTCAGGTTCAGCACCGACAGTGACAGCGTGGTCTTCGGAATGCCCTCGTAGGCCACGTACAGGTCCAGCTGGTGATACGGCTTGACCCGGTCGCGCAGGCCCGGATTGCTGGTGGCGGTGGCCACGCGCTGGTCATAGCCGCTCACGTACTGCAGGCTCAGCGTGCTGCTCCAGTCACCCACCGCCCAGTTCAATGAGGTGGTGCCGCGCGTGCGTGGCAGGGCGCCATGGCGGTTGTTGCCGGCGCCGTCATAGGGCGCCTGTCCAGCCACCAGCGGCTGCTTGAAGCTGAGCAGGTGGGTCCAGCTGCCGGCCACGGTGAAGTTGCCCCAGCCATCGGTGCGGAAGGTACGGTTGGCTTCCAGGTCGATGCCCGAGGTGGTCAGCTCGCCCTGGTTGGCGTACTGGTTGGTGATGATCTGGATGCGGCCCTGTGCATCGCGCTGCACGCGGCCGGGGAACAGGTCCGGGTTGTTGACGATGAACTGCGCGCTGTCCGGCTTGACCAGGTTGTCCTGCTCGATGCGGTACCAGTCCAGGCCGATGCTGGAATCGGCATCGGGTGACCACACGGCACCGACATTGAGGTTGCGCGAGCGTTCGGCCTTCAAGTCCGGATTGCCGGTGCGCAGGTTGGTCACGCCACGGCTGCCGCCCGGCTGCAGCGGATCGTACGGATCGACCACCGAACCGTAGCTGATGGTCTGCCCCGGTGCGATCTCCGGCAGCGACGGTGCACGGAAGCCACGCGAGAACGAGCCGCGCAGCAGCAGGCTGTCCAGCGGCTGCCAGCGCAGCGCGAACTTCGGCGAGAACGCCTTGCCGAAATCATCGTAGTGGTCACCGCGACCGGCGACCTGCAGCTCCAGCGTGCGATGCAGCGGCACGCTGAACTCGGCATAGGCCGCACTGACCTGGCGTTCGCCGTCGACGATGTTGATCGCCGGGCGCAGCTCGGTACCGGACAGCACCTGCGCACTGGTGCGCGCGTCCAGCGATTCCTTGCGGAATTCCGCGCCCCAGGCGAAGCCGATCGCACCGGCCGGCAGTTCCCACAACGAGGTCGATGCCTTGATGTTGAGCGAGTGCAGCTTGTACCAGCCTGGACGTTTGGTCTGCAGGCGCAGATCGTCCAGTGCGCCCGGCGTGCTGGACGGGTCGAGGAAGTTGTAGCTGCCATCGCGCAGGATCTGCTGGAAGGCGTAGCGGTCCACGAAGTTGTCCACGTACTCGCGCTGCGCGCTCTGCGAGGTCAGTGCGGCCACTTCCCAGTCCCAGCGTTCGCCGGTGCCACGCACGCCGGCCAGGGCGCGGTAGAACACCTGGGTGTTGTCCTTCAGGCGCGGGCCGAGATCGAAGAAGGTGTATTCGAACGGCAGCGGCGCGCTGCCCGGATTGTTCGGATGGCCGACCGGCAGCACCGCGGCGATATCGGTCAACGTACCGGTGGCGGGATTGTAGGCACGCAGGCCCGGGCCGACCGTCAGCGGCGCACTGAAGATCTGGTCGGCCTTGTTGTGGCTGTACAGCACATCAGCGAAGGCTTCGACGCTGTCGTTGAAGCGGTAGGTCGCGCTCAACGACGCCTGCAGGCGCTCGGCGCCGGGCTGCAGGGTCTTGAACGGCTGCGCGTTGAAGGCGCAGGCCTGGCCGGGCAGGGTGCTGCCGAAGTCACTGTAGGGACGCAGCTCGCTGCCATCGGGGCAGGGCGAGAACGGCTGCGGCGCACGTGGATTGGACAGCCAGTTGCCACCGGCCGTGGACCAGCCGGCGAGGCGGCCACCGGGCTTGTCGCGGAAATCGCCGTCGCGGGTGTACGCGCGCTGGTCAGCATCGAGGCGGTCGCGCTTGAGCAGGTCCAGCCCGAACAGCACGTTCCAGCCCTGCTGCTCGAGGTCACCGAAGCCGGCCAGCAGGTTGGCCTTGCGCTCGTTCAAACCGCCGTGGGTGGCGGTGCCGAAGCCACCGCCAACTTCCACGCCCTGGAAATCACGGCGCAGGATGATGTTGATGACACCGGCGATGGCGTCCGAGCCGTACACCGCCGAGGCGCCATCCTTGAGCACTTCTATGCGCTCGACCGCGCTGATCGGCAGCGCGTTGAGGTCGACGAAGGTGTCCTGGGTGTTGAGCGCGAAGCCGAAGTTGGCCACGCGGTAGCCATTGACCAGCACCAGCGTGTTCTTCGGCGACAGGCCACGCAGGCCGATCGACGCCGAGCCTGCAGCGAAGCTGCCGGTGTACTGCTCGTCGAAGCTGTTGCCGGCGTTGGCCGACAGGTTGCGCAGCACGTCGGTAAGGGTGGAGCGGCCGGTCTGCAGGATCTGCTCGCGGGTGACGATCTGCACCGGGTTGGGGCCGGCGGTGTCGCTGCGCTTGATGTTCGAGCCGGTCACCAGCACGGTGCCGAGGGTGGTGCTGACCTTGCCGGTGTCGGCGATTTCAGCGGCGCCGGCAGTGCCAGCGACGAGGGCCAGCGCGACCGCGCTGGAAAGCAGGGTGGTGCGATACATGGAAGCGACTACGCCAAACGGGGGAGGAGTCGTCAGTACCGCACGCGGGTCCGTGCGCCTTCCAATGACGAAAGCGCATTCAGTTATACATCACAGGTTCTTAACGAAACTGCTGTCCTTTGCTTCGGTGGGTGCAGCAGGGCTCTCCAGGTGGGTGCGGACCGTTGGTCCGCACTCCTCTTCAGGGTCAGAGCCCTTTCCTTGTGGAAAGGGATCCGACCCGGAGACCATCAAGGACGCAGCAGCACCTTGCCATTGCGGCCCGAGCCCGCACCGGCCGTTGCTGCCTGGGCGATGTCGTCCAGCGCGAAGATCCGCTCCACCGGCAAGGTAAGCTCACCGCCGGCCGCACGCTTCAGCAACTCGCCAACCAGCCTGCGCTTGTCTTCCACCGCCATCGCCTGGCTGACCTTGCTGCCCCAGAAGCCCTTCACCGTGGCCTCCTTGTAGATCAGGCCACCGGCGGGAATGCGCATCGGCTCGCCGCTCATCACGCCGAACGAGACCAGGGTGCCGTGGTGGCCGAGCAGGTCGACCAGGTCGCCGCTGGCATCGCCACCGATGGAATCGACCGCAGCCGCAGCCTGCGCTTCGCCGGTGACTTCGTGCACGCGGTCTTTCCAGCCGTCCACCGACGTATCGAACACGTGATCGATGCCGAGCGCCTGCAGCTGCGCCACCGCTTCCGCGTTGCGCACCAGGTTGGCCACATGCACACCGCGCGCCTTTGCCAGCATCGCCAGCGATTTGCCGACGGCACCGTTGGCGGTGTTCTGCACGATCCACTGGCCCTGCTCAACGTGCAGGAACTCCAGCAGCATCAGCGCGCTCAGCGGCATCGCGATCAGCTGTGCGGCCACCTCGTCGGGGATCGACTCCGGCATCGGGATCACCATCCGCGCCGGCGCGATGAACGCTTCTGCCCAGGTGCCATGCACCGAGGCGGCGGCAACACGCTGGCCGATCTGCAGGCCATCGACGCCCTCGCCGAGCGCATCGACCACGCCCAGTGCTTCGCTGCCACCGATCGCCGGCAACGTCGGCTTGTAGCCGTACAGGCCACGCACGGTCAGCAGGTCGTGATTGTGGATCGAGGCCAGCACGGTGCGGATGCGCACCTCGCCGGGGCCGGGTTCGGGCAGTGCGGCGTCGGCAACGACAAGGACGTCGGCCGGGTTGCCGAAGGAGGAGTACTGGGCAGCGCGCATGAGCGGTGTTCCGGAAAAGTTGATGTGATACCGAACTGGGGACGTGTGCGGCGTCAACAAGGTGATGGAGGTGCAACACGGCATCCTGCGACCGATGGTCGCGACATGACGTGATTACTGCATCTTGTGTTGACGGCTCGGAACATCCCCACTATGTTGTGGCTGTCACTCCCGGTCAGCCGCCGCCGCCGGACATGCAGCAAACGTCCCGCGGCCCGCCCCTGAAGGCTTGCCGTGTCGACGCGGCCGCCACCGTGCGGACGCAGGTCGCCCCCACGGCCCGGATACCGGCCGCAGGCGCAGGCAGATGCCGACGACCTACGTTCCTGCACCCTGGCACTTCACCCGTTCGCTCCGCGCGCCGGTATCGCGTGCAGGGCCGCCATGGCATCGGGCGCCGACGCGCGTACGAGCCTGGAGTTCCACCACCATGACCGACAGTACCTTCCGCGTGGCCGACCTGGCCGGCGCCGGCGACGCCATGCGCGCCAGCGGCGAGCGCGTTCCGACCTGGATCACCAAGGAAGCCGGCAATCGTCGCCTGCCGTACGATGCGGCACGCCTGCTGCGCAGCATCGACACCATCCACGCCGAGCTGCCGCAGCTGGATGTGGCCGACTACCGCCGCGTGGTGCTGGCGATGGTCGAGCGCAAGCCCAGCATCAGTGCCGATGATCTGGTGGATCTGCTGATCCGCGAAGCGGAGTCGCGCGTCGATCTTGTCGCACCCGAGTGGGAACAGTTCGCCGCACGCCTGTACCTGCGCCGGCTGTACAAGCGCGCCAGCCGCAACCGCTTCTACGACGTCAGCCTGAAGTACGGCTCCTTCGTGGGCCTGCAGGAAAGCCTGGCCGACCGCGGCGTCTACAGCAACGACATCCTGCGCTGCTATTCGAAGGAAGAGCTGCAGCAGGCCGGTGAGATGATCGACCCCGAGCGCGACCGGCTGTTCGCCTACAACGGCCTGTACCTGCTGGCCACGCGCTATCTGGCCACTGATCGCAGCCGCGAGGTGTATGAGCTGCCGCAGGAACGCTGGCTGACCATCGCCCTGTACCTGATGCAGAACGAGGGCGGGTCGGGTGAGAGCGGCCGCGTGCGCCGCATGCAGCTGGTGGGCGAGGCCTACTGGGCACTGTCCAACCTGTACATGACGGTGGCCACGCCAACCCTGGCCAACGCTGGCAAGGTGGGTGGTCAGCTGTCGAGCTGCTTCATCGATACCGTCGATGACAGCCTGCAGGGCATCTATGACTCCAACACCGATATTGCCCGCGTGTCCAAGCACGGCGGCGGTGTGGGTGCGTACCTGGGGTACGTGCGCAGCAGTGGCGCGCCGATCCGCGGCGTACCCAACTCGTCCGGCGGCGTCGTGCCGTGGATCAAGCAGCTCAACAACACCGCGGTGTCGGTCGATCAGCTCGGCCAGCGCAAGGGCGCGGTGGCGGTGTACCTGGACATCTGGCATCGCGACATCGAAGCCTTCATGGACCTGCGCCTGAACAACGGCGACCAGCGTCTGCGTGCGCACGATGTGTTCACCGCGATCTGTGTGCCCGATCTGTTCATGGAGGCGGTCGAGCGCCGTGCCGACTGGTACCTGTTCGATCCGCACGAGGTGAAGCAGGCCAAGGGCTGGTACCTGCAGGATTTCTACGACGAGAAGCGTGGCCAGGGCAGCTTCCGCGACCGCTACGCCGAACTGGTGGCCGACGAACGCATCAGCCGTCGCACGGTGAAGGCGATCGACCTGTTCAAGCGGATCATGCTCAGCCAGCTGGAAACCGGCAATCCGTTCCTGTTCTACCGCGACGAAGTGAACCGGAAGAACCCGAACAAGCACGCGGGCATGGTCTATTCCAGCAACCTGTGCACCGAGATCCTGCAGAACATGAGCCCGACGCGGATGATCCAGGAGATCGTCAGCGGCGACCAGATCGTCACCACCCGTCGTGCCGGTGACTTCGTGGTCTGCAACCTGTCATCGATCAACCTCGGTCGAGCCATCACCGCCCCCGAGGATCTGCTGGCCACGGATGTGCTGGAGCGGTTGATTCCGATCCAGGTGCGCATGCTCGACAACGTGATTGACCTCAATGCGCTGCCGGTGCCGCAGGCCACCATCACCAACCGCAAGTACCGCGCCATCGGCCTGGGCACGTTCGGCTGGCACCACCTGCTGGCACAGCAGGCGATCCACTGGGAATCGCCCGAGGCCGAGGAACTCTCCGATCGCCTGTTCGAACGCATCAACTTCCTGACCATCCAGGCCAGTGCGCAGTTGGCCAAGGAGAAGGGCAGCTACCCGATGTTCGTCGGCAGCGACTGGCACAACGGCAACTATTTCCGTGACCGCGATTACAGCGGCGCGGCCTGGGACAGTCTTGCGCGTGAGGTGGCGAGCAACGGCCTGCGCAACGGCTGGCTGCTGGCAGTGGCACCGAACATGAGCACCGCACAGATCGCCGGTTCCACCGCGTCGATCGATCCGATCTACAGCGCGTTCTACTACGAGGAAAAGAAGGACTTCCGGCGGCCGGTGGCTGCACCCGGGCTGTCGCTGGAAACCTGGCCGTACTACGAGAAGGGTGCCTACAAGGTCGACCAGTTCGCCAGCGTGCGGCAGAACGCGCGCCGCCAGCGCCATGTCGACCAGTCGATCAGCTTCAACCTCTACGTGCCGAGCACGATCCGCGCCAGCACGTTGCTGGAGCTGCACCTGAGTGCCTGGCGGGAAGGGCTGAAGACCACCTACTACGTGCGCTCCAACGACATCGATATCAGCGAATGCGAGTGGTGCTCGAGCTGATCGCCCGGCCCCCTCGGTGGTAGTGCCGGCCGCTGGCCGGCAACCCGTCAGCAACAGAACGAAGGCAGAAGACCATGGCAACACCCCTCGACCGCATCAAGATTCTCGAACCGCGCCACCCCAACCGCAGCACCGGCATCATCAACGGCCGCACCAGCGGCATCCTCAACTGGAACGACATTCCCTACCCGTCGTTCTATCGCGCCTACAAGGAGCTGTCGACCAACTTCTGGATCCCCGACGAGGTGGACATGAAGGTGGATGCACGCCAGTACGGCGAGCTCAACGCGCGCGAGAAGAACGCCTACGATTCCATCATCGGCCTGCTGGCCACGCTGGATTCGCCGCAGACGCGTTTCATCTACAACGTCGCCGAGTACATCACCGACCCGGCCGCGCACGCCAACGCAGCGATCATCGGCCAGCAGGAAGTGATCCACAACGAGAGCTACAGCTACGTGCTGGCCTCGATCACCGACCTGCCGAACCAGAACCGCATCTTCGAGATCGCCCGCACCCACCCGACCATCATCAAGCGCAACGCGCCGATCATGGGGGCCTACGACGACTTCATGCGCGAGAAGACCGCCGAAACCCTGTTGAAGTCGCTGATCCAGTCCTCGATCCTGGAAGGCATCAACTTCTATTCCGGTTTCGCGTACTTCTACAACATGGTGCGGCAGAACCGCATGAACGGCACCGGCAAGATCATCAGCTTCATCAACCGTGACGAACTGGCCCACACCAAGTTCATCAGCGAGCTGATCCGCGCCATCATCGGCGAGAACCCGGAGCTGCAGACCAACGAGCTGACCGCCTACGTGCACCAGTCGTTCGAACATGCCATCGAACTGGAAACCCAATGGTCGGCGGAGGTGCTGGATGGCATCGACGGCATCGACGTAGACGAGATGGTGCGCTACGTGAAGTACCGCGCCAACAAGATGGCCGGCATGCTTGGCATCGAGCGCCTGTACAGCGACACCACCGACAACGTGATGCCGTGGATCAAGGCTTACGCCGACAACTTCACCGAGACCAAGACCGACTTCTTCGAGATGCGCAATGCAAGTTACAAGAAGACCAACGTCGACAACGGCTTCGACGACCTCTGAACGCGGCCCGGCGCTGCGCATCCTGATCGTGGTGGCCTCGCTCAGCGGCAACACGCGCGAGCTCGGCCGCCATATCACCGGGCGCTGCCGGGCCGCAGGCCACGCCGTGCACTGGCAGGACGCCGACGACCTGCGCCAGTGTCCACCGCTGCCGGTGGACGAGGCCGACCTGGTGCTGCTGGGCTGCTGGACCGACAACGCCGGGCGCACGCCGTCGGAGATGAAGGCCTGGGTGGCCGGCATCGCCGAACGCGGCCAGCGGCCGCGCCAGGTGGCGGTGTTCGGTACCGGCGAAACGCAGTGGGGGCAGGAGTACTACTGCGGTGCGGTACACCGGCTGATCCGCTATTTCCACAGTGGCTACCCGCCGCTGGAGATCGAACAGATGCCACATGGCCGGCGGCATGCCGCGGCCATCGATACCTGGACCGATGCGGTCCTGGATCAATACTGGAGCACCACCGATGCAGATCATCGACGCCACCACGCCTGAGCAGTTCCAGCAGTTGCTGGCCGACCATCCGCGCGTGCTGGTGGACTTCCACAAGGACCAATGCCCGGGTTGCCGGATGCTGGATATGTCGCTGCAGCGGGTGGCCAGCGGCACGGCGGGGCAGGGCACGACCCTGCTGCGGGTGCAGCTGGAAGTGGTGGGCGAGGCGTTCTTCCGCGAGCTGGGGCTGCGCCAGACCCCCACGCTGTCGCTGTTCCTTGACGGTGACGAACGCATGCGCATGCCGGGCTTCCAGTCGCCGCAGCAGATTGAAGCGGCGATCGCAGAGTTCCTGTAGCCCAGGATCAGGGTCGGAGCCCTGGCCACAGGCTAGGGCTCTGACCCCACTTTGACGCATGGCTTGGATCATCGGGGTCAGAGCCCTTGCCTGCGGCAAGGGATCCGACCCCCGGCGGCCCCACGGCGCGCGGATCAACCGCCAGCGAACGTATCCACCAGCAGCTTCACGTTCAGCACCACGATCACCACTGCGATCACCCAGGCGATGCCGCCCAGCCAGCGCGGCGCCACCAGCGCGCCCATCGTCATCTTGTCGGTCACGATCCGTACCAGCGGGATGATCGCGAACGGCAGCTGCATCGACAGCACCACCTGGCTCAGCACCAGCAGCTTCACTGCGCCCTGGTCACCGAACAGCATGATGACCACCACCACTGGGATGATGGCCAGCGCGCGGGTGATCAAGCGCCGCAGCCATGGCGGCAGGCGCAGGCGCAGGAACCCTTCCATCACGATCTGCCCGGCCAGTGTCGCCGTCACCGTGGAGTTCAGGCCGGACGCGAGCAGCGCCACGGCGAACAATGTGGAGGCCAGGCCCACGCCCAGCATCGGCGCCAGCAGCTGGTGCGCCTGCTCGATGTCTTCCACATCGAAGCGGCCGTTGGCATGGAACACCGACGCCGCCAGGATCAGGATGCTGGCGTTGATGAACAATGCCAGGGTCAAGGCAACGGTGCTGTCGGTGACGGCCCAGCGCAGCGCGCTGCGACGGCCTTCATCGGTGCGTGGATAGGCACGGGTCTGCACGATGGAAGAATGCAGGTACAGGTTGTGCGGCATCACCGTGGCGCCGATGATGCCGATGGCGATGTACAGCGCATGCGGATCAGTGACCACCTGAGCGCGCGGAATGAAACCGCCCAGTACCTGCATCACCGGCGGCGCGGCCAGCGCGATCTGCACCATGAAGCAGCCGAAGATCACCAGCAGCAGCGCGATCACGAAGGCTTCCAGCGCGCGGAAACCGCGGTTCATCAGCAGCAGCACCAGCAGCGTGTCCAGCGCGGTGATCACCGCGCCCCACAGCAGTGGCAGGTCGAACAACAGTTTCAAGGCGATGGCCGTACCGATCACTTCGGCCAGGTCGCAGGCGATGATCGCCGCTTCGCACAGCGCCCACAGCGCCAGGTTCACCGGCTTGGGGTAGCGCGCACGGCAGGCCTGCGCCAGGTCCATGCCGGTGGCGATGCCCAGCCGTGCCGACAACGCCTGCAGGATCACCGCCATCAGGTTGGAGATCAGGATGACCGACAGCAGCAGATAGCCGAAGCGCGAGCCGCCTGCCAGATCGGTGGCCCAGTTGCCCGGGTCCATGTAACCGACCGACACCATGTAGCCCGGGCCAAGGAAGGCCAGCAGCCGGAACCACCAGTGGCCTTTGTCGGGCACGGCAATCGACGCGTTGAGCGCACCCAGGCTGGCCGGAGTGGAGGCGGCAGAATCGGTGGGTGCGACGGTGTTCATGGCTGTCAATATAGCCACTGCTATATCGCATAGCAATGTGAAACAATCGTCTTTACTGCGTCACTGGTCCAGAATTCAGGTTCGCACCCGATGACAACTGCAGGACAGGCACACGCGTGGGCAAGACGGACGATTCGACATCGCTGAAAAGCACCCCCTTGATCGAGGCCGAGCGCCAGGTCGAGAGCTTCCGGCAAGTGCGCGAAGCACACCGGATGGAACTGGTGGAGGACTATGTCGAGCTGATCTCCGACCTGTTGGCCGACGGCGGCGAGGCCCGCCAGGTCGACATCGCTACCCGTCTCGGCGTGGCCCAGCCGACCGTGGCAAAGATGCTGCGCCGGCTGGCCCGTGATGGCTGGGTCGTGCAGCGCCCGTATCGCGGCGTGTTCCTGACCCCCGAGGGCGAGGCGTTGGCCCATGCCAGCCGCCAGCGCCACCAGACCGTGGAGCGCTTCCTGCTGGCGCTGGGAGTGGACCCGGATACCGCGCGGCGTGATGCCGAGGGCATCGAGCACCATGTCAGTGAACAGACGCTGGCCTTGTTCGACGAATTCGTACGCAAGGCCGAGGGCGGTTCCGACTAACGGTAGCGCCGGGCCATGCCCGGCGGGCGCGTTGCCGCATCACGTATTTCGCCGGGCATGGCCCGGCGCTACCGGGGTTGAATGCCGCCAGTGGGGCAGCGCGCCTGTTCCTGCGCACACGCCCGTTTCGTCCATTCCTTCAATACCGGCTGAAGGCCTCCGTAGCGCCGTCCCTGCCAGCCATTGGCCAGCACCGTGCCCTGCGCATCGATCAGCACCAGGTTGGGGGGTGCCGGGCCCGCCAATGCCTGCAGTGCCGGCATGCGCTTCGCGCGACGCGGGTCCAGCACCGGCCACGGCATGTCCTGCAGCTGCATGTAGCGCCGCAGCGCCGCCTCGCTTTCATCCAGGCTGACATACACCACTTCGGTATCGGCGCCGGCCTCGCGCAGCGCGTCGCGCACGCCGCGCAGGGTTGGCACGAAGGCGTGGCAGGGCGCGCACCAGTCGGCACCGAAGTACAGTGCGATCAGCTTTGGCGGTGGCGACCACTGCACCGGCCGCAGGGAACGTGGCTCGGGCCGCATCAGCGACGCCGAGACCTGCGCGTGCAGGTCGGCCGCCGCGGCCGGCGATGCCAGTGCCAGCAGCAGTGCGGGCAGCCAGCTAGAACGCATAACGCAGGTTCACGTACCACGAGCGGGCGAAGCGTGGCCCGTACACGTAGTCGCTGTCGCGCAGCGCGCCGCTTTCCAGATCCTTCTGTCGTTGGTCGAACACGTTCTTGACCCCGGCCGCCACCGACACTTCCTGCTGTGCCTGTGCGCCCAGGTGGCGATGCCAGCGCGCGCCGAGATCGGTGACCAGGAACGCGCGGGTGCGGTGCAGTTCGCCCAGCCGATTGTTGAGCACCGGCATCGATCCGGTGTGGCGCAGCGCCAGGAACGTCTCCCAGGGTTCGGCCGGCATCCAGCTGAGCTGGGCCACGCCGGTCCAGCGCGGCGTCTTCAGGTAGTCGCGGCTGTCGATCACCGTATCGCCGCCGTCGGCGGTGTCATCGAAGATGCGTTGCGGCTCGCGGAACTGCGAGCGGTACCACGACGCGCCGGCCGTCAGCCGCCATTGCGGAGAGGGCTGCCAGCCGACGTTGGTTTCCATGCCCAGTACGTTCGAGCCGGACGCGTTGTAGCGCAGCTGTGTCAGCTGGCCATCATCGCCGCGCTGGATCTCGCCCAGCGCGAAGGTGTCACGGATGCGTGCATAGGACGCGGTGGCATCCCAGCTCCAGACCGGGTCGGCCGGGTCGGAGCGCCAGTCGAACCCGAACAGCGTGGTCAGCGCGCGCTCCTCCTTCAGGCCACGGGTGTTGCGCACGCGCACCTGCTCGCCGCCGAGGGTATCGACGTGGACATCCTCGACGAAGATTTCCGGCGCACGGAAGCCGGTGGCGACGCCCGCACGCCATTTCAGCCGAGGTGTCGCCTGCCAGGCGAGGGCGATACGCGGTGAGAACACGGCGCTGTCCAGTTCCGAACTCTTGTCCACGCGCGCACCCAGCACCAGGTCGACGTCATCGCGTACGCTCCATTCGTCCTGCACGAACGCGCCGAGGTTGTGGAACGTCGCATCCTCGAGCACGGCGAGGCGCTGGCCGGCACCATCGCGGTTGTCGTCACGCAGGCCCTCATGCTTGTACTGCACGCCGAACGCGAGCGTGTGTGCACCCAACCGCCAGTTCAACTGGCTGTCGATGTAGTGCAGCGGGTTGTGGGTGCGCCCGTACTGGCGCCACGAGCGTGATGCGGCACTGCCGGGCACGGTCGGGTCCAGTTGCGAAGGATCGTAGCCGGGCGCCGATGGATCGGTGACCACATCGCCAAGACCGCCATAGAAGCTGTCGCGGTTGATGTCGGCGAAGGCGTAGGCCAGACGGAAGTCGACGTCGCTGTTCACTTCCTGGTCCCATGACAGGCTGCCGCGACGGTAGTTGGTATCCAGCGATTCGGCGATGTTGGCCAGGTGTTCGGGCTGGTCGAGGCGGTTGCCACCGCGACGGCTTTCATCGGTCACCTGCAGGTCCAGCCGCAGGCGCGTGCCCGGATTCGGTCCATACCAGGCCTGCAGGCCACCGACCTTGAGGTTCTTGCGGGTGATCTCGGTATAGCCGTCGCCGTTGTAGTCGATGCCGCTGTTCCAGTTGCGCTGGGCGATCACCGACAGTCCGGCGTCGGCTTCGCTGGCGACCAGATCCAGACGGACGTCGGCGTTCTTCTGCGGCGTGCCCTTCAGCACATCCACGCCGGCCTGCACATGGCCACCGCTGCGGGCAGGTAGCGGCGGAATCAGATTGATGACACCGGCCACCGCGCCCGGCCCATACAGCGACGAACCACCGCCCTTGACCACTTCGATGCGGTCGACGAAGCCGGCGGGAATCTGTTCCAGCCCGTACACGCTGCCCAGCGTGGACAGCAGTGGAATGCCATCGAACAGCAGCTGGTTGTAGGCACCGGGAAGGCCCAGCAGCTGCACTTCACTGGTGTTGCAGTTCTGGCAGTTGCTCTCTACGCGCAGGCCGTTGATCAGCTCCACCGCGCGCGAAAAATCGGTGGCCGCGCGCAGGGCGATGTCTTCCTTGCGCAGTACTTCGGTGCGGATCGGCACGTCCGACAGCAGGCGTTCGCTGCGGGTGGCGGTGCTGACTTTCACCTGCACCCGGTCCAGCTCGGTAGGTGAGGGCGGTGCAGCGACCGCGGCGAGTGGCAGGGCGGCGGCGATACCGGCAGCCAGCGGCAGCCGGCGAAGAAGGGAGGCAGCAATGCGCATGAGGGCGTCGTCCTTGGGGAGGGAGGGCGGCGAGGGCGACCTGGCTGGCGCACATGAAAGCAGAAGGTCATCAATATAGCAATTGCTATATTGCCGTTTCAGCTTGCGGCGGGACCGTGGCCTTTACTCGAATTAGAGTGTTATAACATTACACAATGCGCACGGAAGTGTGCCGGTGGTCATGCACCGGAAGGGGTCAGCCGCGACGGAAGGCGGCGGGAGTGCGCGCGCCGACGATGATCATGCGGATCATCGTGGAGATCTGTTCGACCAGTTCCGGGTCGTTCTCCGGAGGCTGGTCCATGGCCGAAGCGCCCATCGCAAACACCAGCCGGGTGATCGCCATCGACACCAGTTCCGGCTTGTACAGCACCGCGCCATCCAAGGCGGCCAAGCGCACCAGGTCGTGCTGCAGCTCTTCTTCGAAGTAGTGCAGTTCGCGTTCGACCGCGTGTTTGAAATCGTCCGAGCCGACCGCGCCTTCGCGCAACAGCACGTGCAGCAGCTTGTCGTCGGCGCGCAGCTGTTCCATGAAGGTTTCCACCGACACGCGCACCACGCTGGTGGCGCTGGACGTAGCGCGCTGGCGGGCTTCGCCGATGATGGTGCGCAGTGAGCGGCCAGCGACGTCGATCAGGGCGACGGCCAGTTCGTCCATGTCGCGGAACTGTCGATAGAAGCTGTTGGGTGCGATGCCGGCCTCGCGCGCGACTTCGCGCAGGCTGAGGGTGGACAGGCTGCGATGCGGGCCGATCAGTTTCAACGCGGCGGCCAACAGATCCTCGCGGCTCACCGTACGGCGGGCCGGGCTGTTGGCATCTTCAGGCGGAGACAGAACGGTGGCGGCGGCCATGGCACTTCCGGTGGGGCAAGGCTGAATCATACCCAATCCGGTGCAATATACACATGTATACACAGCTGTGTGTGCGGCCGTATAGTGCGCCCATGAGCGCTGTCGTCCGACCTTCCCTGCTTTCCCCGTACCGCTGGCTGTCGCCGTCGCTGTTCGACTTCTGGGCGGGCCAGCTGAATCCGTTGTGGACCCTGCGTGAGCCGATGGCCCGCCTGGTACGGCGCGAGCCGGCCGGCGAGGGCGCCGCGACCCTGGTCCTGCGCTGCAACCGGCACTGGGCCGGCATGCGCGCCGGTCAGCACGTCACCCTCGGCGTTGAGCTTGAGGGGCGTGTATTGCGCCGCAGCTACAGCCCGACCCGCCTGGGTCGCCGCGAGCTGGCCATTACCGTCAAGGCGGTGGAAGGCGGCAAGGTCAGCCAGCATCTGGTCGCACATGCCAAGCCGGGCGACCTGTTCCGGCTGGATGCGGCCTTCGGTGATTTCCACATGCCTGCCGCCGCGCCGGTATTGCTGCTGGCGGCCGGTAGCGGCATCACGCCCATGCGCAGCCTGCTGCGCGACGCCTGCCAGCGCCCGCTGGCTGCGCCGGTCGACCTGTTCTACTGGGAGCGCAGCGCGGCGGCGTTCCAGTTCCGCGATGAACTGCTGGCGCTGGCTGCGGCGCATCCGAACCTGCGCGTGCACCTGCTGGCCACCCGCGAAGGCGACGTGCCGGCTGCGCGTATCGACAGCCACACGCTGGCCGTTGCCGGTGACGACACCCCGCTGGCGCAGCGCCATGTGCTGGCCTGCGGCCCGGACGGTTTCGTTGCCGCCGCGCGCACGCGGCTGGCCCAGCAGGTGGCCGGTTTCCAGGCGGAAGCCTTTACCCCACCGGCCGCACTCAGTGATGCCGACAGTCTGGGCGAGGTCGCATTGACCCTGGCCCGCAGCGGCCGGCGGTTGATCGTGCCGCGTGGCCGCTCGCTGCTGGAAAGCCTGGAGGCGCAGGGCATCGCGCCCAAGCACGGCTGCCGCATGGGCATCTGCAACAGCTGCACCTGTGAACGCGTCAGTGGCACCACCCGCCACCTGCGCACCGGCGACACCCAGTCCGAAACGGCCGTGCCGGTGCGGATCTGCGTGAGCGCGCCGACCACCGACCTGACCCTGGATCTCTGAGGACCCCGCTGCCATGACCCGCGCTACCGACCGTGCCCTGAGCCCTGCCGAGATGCAGACGTTTGGTGAGGAACTCGATGCGATCCGCGACCGTGTGATCGGCAGCCTCGGCGCGTCCGACACCCGCTACATCCGCCGCGTCGCAGCTGCCGTGCGCTGGTCCGGCGTGCTTGGCCGCAGCCTGCTGTTCCTGGGCGCGTTCTCGCCGTTGTTCTGGGCGCCGCTGCTGTGGCCGGCCTGCATCGCCGGCACCCTGCTGCTGGCGCTGGCCAAGATCCTGGAGAACATGGAGCTGGGCCACAACGTCATGCATGGCCAGTACGACTGGACCGGCGACCCCAAGCTCAACGGCAACACCTACGAATGGGACATCGTTGCCACCGCCGACAACTGGCGCAAGACCCATAATTTCCGCCACCACACCTACACCAACGTGCGTGGCATGGACGATGACATCGGCTATGGCCTGCTGCGCATCTTCCCGGAACAGCGCTGGAAGCCGTTCTACCTGCTGCAGCCGATCATCGCACCGATCTTCGCGCTGCTGTTCCAGTGGGGCGTGGCTGCGCAGGATCTGCGCCTGGGCCGCTGGTTCAAGGGCCGCATCAGCAGCCGCGCGATGTGGCTGCAGACCCGTCCGGTGGCACGCAAGATGATCCGCCAGGTGCTGAAGGACTATGTGTTCTTCCCGCTGCTGGCCGGTCCGTTCTTCCTGCCGGTGTTGCTGGGCAACATGGTGGCCAACGGCCTGCGCAACATCTGGACCTACGTGATCATCTTCTGTGGGCACTTCACTGCCGAATCGGAAACGTTCCCGAAGGAATGCCTGCGCAATGAATCGCGCGGCCACTGGTACCTGCGCCAGCTGCGCGGTTCGTCCAACATCAGCGGTGGTTTCGTGATCAACGTGCTGTCGGGCAACCTCAGCCACCAGATCGAGCACCACTTCTATCCGGATCTGCCGGCCAACCGCTATGCGGCGATCGCCAAGGAAGTGAAGGATATCTGCCGTCGTTACGGCCAGCATTACAACAACGGCTCGCTGCCGCGGCAGTTCACCCAGGTGGTCTGGCGCATCCTGCGCCACGCCTTCCCGAGCAAGCCGCGCCGCCTGCCGATGCCGGACATCATGCCGGCACCGGTGTCGGCCAACGCCGGCTGATTGTTCAGCCGGCGTTCGCCAACAGCGCAGGCGACTGGCGGTCCAGCCTGCGCAGGAACACCTGCATCTCCTTGCGGGCCTGCTGGTCGCCCTTGCTGCCGGCCACGCTGAGCCCGCGCTGCCACGCCTCGCGCGCCGCCTGTGGCTGGCCACCGGCCAGCCATGCCTTGCCCAGCAGCTTCCACGCCGCCGAATAATCCGGGTCCAGCACCACGCAACGGCCCAGGTGGGTGGCTGCGCGCACCGGATCGCCGGCGTCCAGCCAGCTTTTGCCCAGGCCGAAGCGCAGCAGCGCGCTGTCCTTGCCGGCGGCGAGCATCTTTTCCAGCGTGTTGATGTCCATCAGCGCACCTCCACCAGGGTTTCCATCGGACCCGCCTGGAAGCGCCCGCGATGGAACAGCAGCGGTGCGCCGCCTTCTTCCCGCACGTCGACGATGCGCCCGGCCAGAAGCAGGTGATCGCCGACCGGCCACTGCGCGTGGCGGGTGCAGGTGAGGTGGACGACCGCACCGGCAATACGCGGTGGCGCGTTCTCGCCGTCGTCCAGCAAGGGCACGTCGGCGAATCGATGGCGCACCTGCGGGTCGGCGAAACGGCGCGCCAAGGCTTCCTGTCCGGCGCCGAGCACGCTGATCGCGAACTGGGTGGCGCGCTGGAACGTGGACAGGCTCTGCGCATGCAGGGCCAGGTTCCACAGCACCAGTGGCGGCTGCAGCGAGATCGGCACGAACGAGTTGATGGTCAGGCCCTGCGGCTTTCCCTGTGCATCACGCGCGCAGACGATCGCCACGCCGGTAGGGAAATGGCCGAGCAACCGCCGCAGCGCGCGTGGCGGCAGGCCGACCGACGGCACCGGTGCCGGAGCGGGGAAGACCCCTGCCCACGGCCCGGCGTATGCACCGGAGTCTGCGTTCATGCGGCCCTGGCCTGGCGGTAGCGCCGGCCGACTTCGGCCCAGTTGATGAGGTTGAAGAACGCGCCGATGTAGTCCGGGCGGCGGTTCTGGTAATGCAGGTAGTAGGCGTGCTCCCACACATCCAGGGCAAGGATCGGGGTATTGCCGGAGGCGCCCGCCGCTGCGCCCATCAGGGGACTGTCCTGGTTGGCGCTGCTTTCGACCTGCAGGCGGCCATCGCGATCGACGGTCAACCATGCCCAGCCACTGCCGAAGCGCGTCTGTGCGGCCTTGCTGAAGGTTTCCTTGAAGGCATCGTAGCCGCCGAGGTCGCGATCGATGGCCGCGGCAAGTTCGTCATCGGCGGTGCCGCCGTTGGCACTGAGGACGGTCCAGAACAGACTGTGGTTGGCGTGACCGCCGCCGTTGTTGCGCACTGCGCCGCGGATCGATTCGGGCAGGGCATCGAGGTCGGCGATCAGGACTTCGACCGGCTGCGCCGGCAGGCCCGCCTGTTCCAGCGCGGCATTGAGGTTGTTGACGTAGGTCTGGTGGTGCTTGCCGTGGTGGATTTCCATCGTGCGCGCATCGAAGTGCGGTTCGAGGGCGTCGTAGGCATAGGGGAGGGCGGGAAGCGAGTACGACATCGAGACAGTCTCCGTGGGGAAGGCCAGGGGTGTGGCCGTGGGGAGACTGTTATCGCACCTCAACATTGGTTGAGGTCAAGCCACGTGATTGAAAAGCGGGCGCTGTCGGCGCGGAGGCGACGTCAAAGGCGAGAGCAGAAGCAACAGGGTAGTGCCGGCCGCTGGCCGGCAGCTCGTGATGATCGGGGCTGCCGGCCAGCGGCCGGCACTACCCCTATCCGTCGAATCCTGCGTCTGGCGTCAGCTCAACCAATCCTTGCAGGCGCTATCAACCTGATCACCACACGCGGCCTGCATCCGCTGCTGCAACCGTGCCAGCGTCTCCGCACCCTTGTGCGTCGCGCTCCACGCCTGCAACTGGCCGGCCAACCGTTCAAAGCGCTGGCGGGTGCGCTGGTGGTAGCCGGATGGCTGCTTGTCCAGCTCGGCGATCAACGCCTCGGTGGCCTGCTCGATGCGCGCTGCATCATCCGGCGCCAGCCGCAGCAGGCCTTCCACGTACAGCACGCCCCACTGCACGCGCGTCGCAGGACCCTGCGCGCCTTCGTAGGCACGCTTCAACCATTCCAGGGCGCCGGCGGTATCAACGCGCTGCTCGGCCAGTTCAGCCAGCTCCGGCATGTAGTAGTAAGGCTGCTCGCTGCGCTTCAGCTCTGCCAGCAGCAGGGCCTCGGCGCCCGCATTGTCATCGACCTGACGCAGCGCGTAGACCGCACTGCTGATGGTGGCCTGGCGCGCATGCGCGTCCGTGGCGGCGGCATCGGCGGCGGCCACGCGTTGCTTTACCCGCTCAACCAGGGCTGCCGGCAGCGCGCCCTCGGGCTGCTGCTGGCGGGCCAGAGCCAGCTCGGTCAGCGCACGTGACAGGGCATCATCAGCGCGATCACCACGCGCGGTATCGGCACGTTCCAGCGCGACCAGCAGCTGCTGGCCGAGGGCATTGCTGCTGGCCGGACCGGCGCTGGCCTGCTTGACCAGCCCGGCGCCGGCATACCCCAGCAGCTCGCGGTTGCGACGTACTTCCGCCGGCTGCGCCAGCACGGCCTGCAACAGTTCGCGTACCTGGGTGGGCGCTGTCGTCGGTTTCTCGGCTGTAGCCAAGGCGAGCAACCCGAAGCGACGCTGCAGCGCAGGTTCGGGTGCGGCCTTGGCAAGCTGCTGCAGCACGTCCTGGGTGCTGCGCTTGCCGGCCAGGCGGTTGGCATCCACCTCCCAGCCGTAGTCACCCAGCACCTGCCAGTCTTCGGCGCCAAGCTTGGCCGGCGTCGCCAGCGCGGTCGCAAGCGTTTCAGCAACGGCGCTGCGGCGGCTGGCGGCGACGGTAAGTGCCCGGGTCAGTTCGGCCGCGTCGTTGCCGCCGGCCACGCGGGTGATTTCATTGCGCTGCGGGTCGAGCACGATCAGGGTCGGATAGCCGCGCACGCCGAAGCGTTCGCCCCACGCCTGCGCGCCTTCCTCGTCGCCGTCCAGGTACACCGGCACGAATTTTCCGGTCAATGCGATGAAGGCCGGATCCTTGAACAGCCCGGCCTTGAGCTGGTTGCAAGGTGGGCACCACATCGCGCCCCAGTACAGCAGCACCGGCTTGCCACTCTCGGCGGCTTCGTTGAAGGCATCATCCACATCGCCCTGACGCCAGGCGATGGCGGAGGCCGGGGCGGCGGATGTCGCCTGCGCCGTCGGTACCGGAGCGGAAGCGGGAGAGCAGGCGCTCAGGGCCGAGGCCAGCAGCAACATGGAAAGCGCGACGCGCATCGGCAGCATCTCGAAGGACAGGGTGATGGGCCATTGTAGGAACGGTCGGGGTGCTGGCTGATGCAGTTTGCTTATGTCGCACGCGCAGCACGGCATGTGGGCTGCACATCAGTGCGGACCAGGGTCCGCACCCACCGGAGCGGGCACGGTCAACACCAGCGGCTGGTAGATCAGGCCGTTGAACTGGCCGACGTCACCATCCAGCACGAATCCATAGTGTTCGTAGGCGGGCACCGCGTTGAGCGAGGCGCGCACGGTCATCTGCGGGCCACGCACCTGCGGCAGCACCGCCTGCAGCAGGGCACGACCGATGCCTTGCCCCTGCAGCTCCGGCGCGACGAACAGCATTGCCAGATGCTGGCCGGCCTTCAGTTCAACCACGCCGACCACCCGGCCTTCCTGTTCGGCCACAAGGATGTGGTTGTCGCCCTGCAGGCGTTCGGCGAACGCAGACGCTGCGGCCACCGTGCCGAACGTGGCGATGCCCTCGGCGGTGAGCATGGGCGCAACGGCTGCAGTGAAGGCGGCCATGCACACCGCGCTGATCGCGGGCAGGTCATCGACATGGGCGGGGCGGATCGTGGTCATGCGCGGTACTTCCTGTGGCGGGACGGCATCAATGCCCCACGCTAAGCTGGCGGCATGACTGATTTCAATCCCGCCCATGCACGCTTGTTCCCAACGCAGGGCCTCAGCCTTGGCCTGATGACGCCGGTGGCCGCACACGGCCTGGCCGCTCCACATGAGGCGCGACGCATTGCGCGGCTGGCCGATGATCTCGGTTTCGCCGCGCTGTGGACCCGCGATGTGCCGTTGATGGTGCCGCAGGGGCCGGATGCGACCGCCAGTGCGCTTGATGATCCGTTCCTGTGGCTGGGCATGCTGGCCGCGGCGACCGAACGCATCGTGATCGGCACTGCGGCCATCGTGCTGCCATTGCGGCAACCGCTGCAGGTGGCGAAGTCGGCGTTGAGCCTGGACCGGATCAGCGGTGGGCGCTTCGTCCTGGGCCTTGGGTCGGGCGATCGACCTGAGGAGTTCGCAGCATTCGGCGAGGATCTGCAGGGCAGGGCAGGTACCTTCCGCGAACGCTGGTCGCTGCTGCGTGCGGCGCTGTCGCCAGAACCGTCCGAGCGTGCGCCAGTGTTGCAGGCAACCGGTGGATACGACGTACTGCCCGCGCCGACGACGCGCATTCCGATGCTGGTGGTCGGTACTGCACGGCAGAGTCTGCAGTGGATCGCGCGCGAAGCCGAAGGCTGGGCGACCTATCACCGCGAAGAAACCGCGCAGGAAGGGCGCATCGGGCTGTGGCAGCAGGCCCTGGCCCAGCGCGGCGGCGATCCGAAACCGTTCGTGCAGTCGATGCTGCTGGACCTGCAGGCCGACCCGGTTGCGCCGGCAGAACCGCTGCCGCTGGGCCTGAAGGTGGGCCGCGATGGCCTGCGCGACTACCTGTTGCGGGTGCACGCGCAGGGCGTGGCGCATGTGATGTTCAACCTGGTCGACAACGGCCGGCCGATGGACGAGGTGCTGCGTGAGATCGGCGAGCAGATCCTGCCGGACACGCTTCGGTAGGTGTCCACCTTGGTGGACACAGCTCCAAAGTTCGCCTCTACCGCCCGCCGGGCATGGCCCGGCGCTACCCTCGGTGTCCGGAATGTTCGCATCTGCGTATCATTCGCATTTGATATCCACTGTTGGAGCCTTGCGTGACCCACCGCAACCCGCTGCATCCGACCGGACGCCTGTTCGCGATCGTCGCCTTCATCGAGGCCATCACCTGGGCCGGTCTGTTGGTCGGCATGTGGCTCAAGTACGGCCCGCAGGCCAACGTCGCGCTGGTGAAGCTGTTCGGGCCGCTGCATGGCGTGGCGTTCATGGTCTACGTGGCGGTGACCTTGTTCGCGGCGCTGCGCCTGCGCTGGCCATGGTGGGCAACGGGGCTGGCCTTGCTGGCCGCGATTCCGCCGCTGGTGACCCTGCCGCTGGAATGGTGGTTCAAGCGTCGCGGCCTGCTGTCGGTACGCGCAGGGCAGTGATGCACCCGCGGGTGCATGCCCGTTAAGCGAATGGGTATCAAATGCAAATGCGAGCCGTTATCATTTAAGGATGGCGTCGCCGCCTGACAGGGCGACGTCGCGCGGGGTGCGGAAGCGCCCGGCGTTCCCTCCTTGGTTACGGTTGGTGTTCCATGCATGCACGTCCCGTGGTTCCCGGCTTGCCGGCGCTGGTGTTGGCTGCCCTGATCGGCACCATGGCGATGATGTCCTTCGTCGCCGTCATCGGCCCGGTGGTCCGCCTGCTGGGCCTGTCTGAATGGCATGCCGGTCTATCGGTCACGGCCGCGGGTGTGTTGTGGATGCTGGCCGCTCGCCCGTGGGGCCAGCTCAGCGATCGCATCGGCCGCAAGCGCGTGCTGGTGCTGGCCATGAGCGCCTACACGCTGGTCTACATCGCGTTGGCGGTGTTCATCGATGTCGCGCTGCAGACGATACCGCCGGTGCTGGTCTCGGTGCTGGTGCTGGTAGGTGCGCGCGGGCTGGTGGGCCTGTTCTATGCGGCCGTGCCGCCGACCGCTGCGGCGCTGATCGCAGACCAGGCCCCGCCCGGCCAGCGCACCAAGTTCCTGGCCCGGCTGGGCAGCGCCAATGCGCTGGGCATGGTGCTGGGCCCGGCTGCTGCCGGATGGCTGGCCTACAAGAACCTGCCGTTGGCGCTGTACGTGGCGGCGCTGTTGCCGCTGCTCGCGCTGGGCCTGCTGGCGTGGCGCTTGCCGGCCACGCCCCCGGTGGCTGCCGCACAGAACCGCAAGCGCGTACCACTGTCGCGCCTCGACCCGCGCCTGCGCCTGCCGCAGATGGCCGCGTTCGTTGCGATGGTGTCGGTCACCATCGCGCAGGTCACGGTAGGGTTCTTCGCCATCGATCGCTTCGGCCTGGATGCAGCCGCAGGCGCGCGCATGGCCGGCATCGCCCTGACGGCAGTGGGCGTGGGCCTGATTCTTGCGCAGGGGCTGGTGATGAAGCTGGACGTGCATCCCCGGCGCTGGATCATCCTCGGCGCACTGATCGCCGGCATCGGCTTCGCTTCGGTGGCCGCGGTGCAGCAGACCTGGCAGTTGCCGGCGGCCTACGGGCTCGCGGCGTTCGGCATGGGTTTCGTGTTTCCCTCGTTCCAGGCGTTGGCCGCCGATGCGGTGCAGGCGCACGAACAGGGTGCGGCGGCCGGCACGGTCGCGGCGGCACAGGGGCTGGGCATGGTGGCCGGGCCGATGCTCGGCACCCTGTTGTATCGCGGCGGGGCCAGCCTGCCTTATCTGCTGGTCGGCGTGCTGCTGCTGGTGCTGTGCGTGCTGGCCGCAGCGTATCGGATGAAGGAGACGACATGAACGATTCCCTGATGCAGGGTGCGTGGCCGGAGGCTGCGTCGACGCTGCCCGAACCCACCGCCGAAGCGTCGCTGTTCCTGCTGCGGCAGGCCGATCAGCAGATGCACGCGCGGGGCTGTCGCGCACCCTTGCCGACGGGCGCGCTGGCCACGTTGGCCGAGCGTGTGGCGACGTTCTTCGCGCAGCAGCGCGGTGGCCCGGGCCTGCTGGTCGGCGTGGTGCCGTTCGAGCCGCGCGCCGATGATGCGTTGTACCAGCCCGAGCGCCTGCTGCCGGCGTTGCCCGTGCAGTCGCAGGCAGCGCCAGCGCTGTCCGGCGCGCTGAGCGCCGAGCCGTCCGCGCAGGACTATGCAGCGGCAGTGGCCGAGGCGGTCAGCACCATGCGCGCGCCCAACCCGGTGCTGCACAAGGTGGTACTGGCGCGCAGCCTGTTGGCGCGCACGCAGCAGGCGCTGTCGCCGGAAATTCTGCTGGCCCGCCTGGGCACCGATCCTTCGGTGGCGACCTACGCCGTGCCGCTGCCGGTGGACGTCGGCCAGGCGCCAGCGTGGCTGGTGGGCGCGACGCCGGAGCTGCTGCTGCGCAAACGCGGTGCGCAGGTACTGTCGCACCCGCTTGCCGGTTCGGCCCGGCGCAGTGCTGACCCGGCCGCCGACGAGCGCGCCGCGCAGGCGTTGCTGGCATCGGCGAAGGATCACGACGAACACCGCCATGTGGTTGAAGCCATCGTCGATGGCCTGTCGCCCTGGTGCAGCCACATCGAGGCGCAGCCGCGCCCGGTGCTGCACGCTACCGCCAGCATGTGGCATCTGGGAACGCGCATCCACGCCACGCTGAAGGACGCTGCCACCTCGGCGGCGACCCTACTGGCCGAGCTGCATCCCACCCCGGCCGTGTGCGGTACCCCGCGGCTGGACGCACTGCAGCGCATCCGTGCGCTGGAACCGGTACCGCGCGGCTTCTATGCCGGTGCCGTGGGCTGGCTGGATGCACAGGGTGACGGCGACTGGTATGTGGCGATCCGCTGCGCGCGCCTGCAGGGCACCCAGCTGCGCCTGTATGCCGGCGCCGGCATCGTCGCCGACTCGCAGCCCGCTGCCGAGGTTGCCGAGACTGCCGCCAAGTTCGCCGCGCTGTTGAACGCACTGGGCGTGCAGGACCCGCTGCCCTTGATCGAGGTATCCGCATGACGCCGTCCGCCGTTGACTCCCGCCTGCCGCTGCAGCAGCAATGGCCAGAAGTGCTGGTCGCGCGCTATCGGGCTGCAGGTCATTGGCGTGGCGAAACCTTCCCCGGTTTCCTGCGCGAACGCGCCGAGCGCCATGCCGATGACATCGCGGTGGTGGCTGGCGATGTGCGCTTGAGCTATGCGCAGCTCTGGCATGAGGCCGGGCGCATCGGTGCCGGCCTGCTGGCGCTGGGCCTGCAACCCGGTGAGCGCGTGCTGGTGCAGCTGGGCAACACCGCCAATTTCATCAGCACCATCTGCGGGCTGTTCCGCGCCGGGCTGGTGCCGGTGTACGGACTGCCGGCGCATCGCATCACCGAGCTGGCCCACTTCGCCCGCAAGGCCGAGGCCAGTGCCTACATCAGCACCGATGTACATGAGGGTTTCGACCATCGTGGCCTGGCGCGCGCGCTGCAGGCGGACGTGCCGGCGGTACGCCACGTACTGATCGATGGCGACGCAGCCGAATTTGTTGCGCTGGAAGCGCTGCAGGGTGACCGCAGCCAGCTGCCGGCCGATCCTGATCCGCAATCGGTAGCGTTCCTGCAGATCTCCGGCGGTAGCACCGGGCTGTCAAAGCTGATTCCGCGCACGCACGACGATTACATCTACTCGTTCCGCGCCAGCAACGAAATCTGCGGTATCGACCGCGACAGCGTGTACCTGGTCGCGCTGCCGGCGGCGCACAACTTCCCGATGAGTTCGCCCGGCTTCTTCGGTGCGCTGTACGCCGGTGCCCGCGTGGTGCTCAGCCCCGGCCCTGGCCCGGACGCGGCGTTCCCGTTGATCGCGCGCGAGAAGGTGACCTGCTGTGGTCTGGTACCGCCGCTGGCGCTGCTGTGGGCGCAGGCGGCGGCGTCCAGCAAGCACGATCTTTCCAGCCTGCAGGTCCTGCAGGTTGGTGGCGCCAAGCTGGTTCCGGAAGCCGCACGGCGGGTCATCGAGGGCCTCGGATGCACATTGCAGCAGGTGTTCGGCATGGCCGAAGGTCTGGTCAACTACACCCGGCTGGATGATCCGCAGGAACTGATCGTGGCCTGCCAGGGGCGGCCGATCAGTGCCGATGATGAAGTGCGCGTGGTCGATGACCACGATCATCCTGTTGCCGAAGGCGAGGTGGGCCATCTGCTCACGCGGGGCCCGTACACCATCCGCGGTTACCACAACGATGCGGCGGCGAATGCACGCTCGTTCACCGACGATGGCTTCTATCGCACCGGCGACCGCGTGCAGCAGCTGCCTGGAGGCTACCTGGTGGTGCAGGGGCGTGCCGGCGACCACATCAACCGGGCGGGCGAGAAGATCTCCGCCGAGGAGATCGAAGACCATCTGCTGGCCCATGCCAGCGTGTTCGATGCCGCGGTGGTCTCCATTCCCGATGAGTATCTCGGGGAGCGCAGCTGTGCCTTCGTGATCCAGCAGGGCGAGGCGATCAAGGCACCGGCGCTGAAGGCGTGGATGCGCGGGCGTGGCCTGGCGGCGTTCAAGGTGCCCGATCAGATTGTCTTCGTGGACAGCTTCGATACCACTGCGGTTGGCAAGATCAGCCGCCGCGAACTGCGTGCGCAGCTGCGTGCGCGTCATCTGCAACAGACAGGAGGAACGCGCTGATGGCGCTGCCCCGTATTACCCCGTATTCCCTGCCGACCGCTGCGGAACTGCCGCAGGCGCGTGGTGCCTGGCGTCCCCAGCGTGATCGTGTTGCCTTGCTGGTGCACGACATGCAGCGCTATTTCCTTGCCGCCTTCGATGCTGGCAACGCGCCGCTGCGGCCGGCAGTGGACAACATCGCGCGTCTGTTGGGACATTGCCGTACGCACGGCATTCCGGTGTTCTACACCGCCCAGCACGGCGACCAGGACCGCCGTGACCGCGGCCTGCAGGCAGACCTGTGGGGCCCGGGCATGGGCCGGCGTGCCGACCACGAGCCGATCATTGACGCGTTGGCACCAGCACCGGGCGAGCATGTGCTGGTCAAGCACCGCTACAGCGCGTTCCAGCGCAGCAATCTGGAAACGCTGATGCGCGTGCGTGGCCGCGACCAGCTGCTGATCACCGGCGTGTACGCGCACATCGGATGCACGGCTACGGCGGTGGAGGCGTTCCAGCGCGACATCGAGACCTTCATCGCTGCCGATGCCGTGGCCGATTTCTCGCGTGCCGACCATGATCAGGCCCTGCACTGGATCGCCCGCACCTGCGGCGTACCGATGACCACCGATCAACTGCTGGAGGCAGTGTGATGAACACGACCACCGAAGCCTTGACCCTGGAGCGCATGCGCGCTGACGTCGCCCGCGTGCTGGACTGCCAGGCGGCTGACATCGGCGACGATGACAACCTGATCGATCTGGACCTGGATTCGATGCGCATGCTGGGGCTGGTGCTGGCCTGGGGCAACACCGGGTTGCCACTGGAGTTTTCGCAGCTGGCCGAACACACCACGCTGCGCCAATGGTGGGCGGTGGTGCAGCAGCTGCAGGCCGCGCAGACAGCATGAACGGAGCGCCGCTGCCGCTGACCGAGGCGCAGGCCGGGCTGTGGTTTGCCCAGCGGCTGGCACCGGAGAATCCTGCATTCAATACCGCGCATGCGGTGTGGATCGAGGGTCCGTTGGATGTGGCAGCGTTCACCGCTGCCGCCAATCAGGCCGCCGCCGAGGCCGAGGCGTTGGCCTTGCGCTTCGCCGAGGCCGAGGACGGCCAGCCCGTGCAATGGCACGAATCCACGCGGGTGCCATTGCTGCAGCTGCGCGATGTCGCTGCTGCGGTCGATCCGCAGCAGACGGCACGCGCTGCGATGCAGGCCGATCGCTCCAGCGCGGTTGATCCGACCCGCGACCGACTGAGCCAGCAGGTGCTGTTCAACCTGGGCGGCCAGCGCTGGGCGTGGTACCTGCGCGTGCATCACCTGGCCACCGATGGCTATGGCATGGCGCTGTTTACTGACCGTGTCTGCGCACTGTATGCGGGCCGCACCGGTAGCCCGTTGCCAGCGCTGGCGGGCGTGCTGGCCGACGATGCCAGCTACCGCAGCGATGCGCGCCGCGACGCGGACAGGCAGTGGTGGCTGCAGGCACTGCAGGGCGCGCCGGCCTCCACCGGCCTGGCCGGAACCGCCGCTGCCAGTGACGATGCCGTGCGCTGGGTACAGCCGGTGGACCCCGCCTTCCGCGAGCGCCTGCTGCAGGTTTCGGCATCGTGGCTGCAGCCGTGGCCGGATGTGCTGGCTGCATTGGCCGCCGAGTATGTGCGCCGCATGAGCGCGTCCGAGGAAGTCGTGCTTGGCGTGCCGTACATGGCGCGGCTGGGCAGCGTAGCGGCGCGGGTGCCGGCGATGGTGATGAACGTGCTGCCGCTGCGGGTGGCGGGCGGCGAGGACAGCGTCGAGGAATTCTGCCGGCGCATCGGACGCCAGCTCAGCCAGGGCCGCAAGCATGGCCGCTACCGGGGCGAGCAGCTGCGTCGTGACCTCGGGCTGGTCGGCGCACAGCACCGCCTGCATGGGCCGTTGATCAACGTACAGCCCTTCTACAAGCCGCTGATGCTGCCGGGTGTGCAGGCCTCGCTGGAGGTGCTGAGCACCGGGCCGGTGGAGGATATGACGCTGGGCTTCCGTGGCGATGGACAGACCCTGCTGGATCTGGAGATTGAAGCGAACCCCGCCCTGTACGATCTGCACGAGGTGAAGGCGCATGCGCGGCGGTTGCTGCATTTCGTGTCGGCGGCGCTGCAGGCCGAACACATCGCGGCGGTGCCGCTGGCCACGCCGGAAGAATCCAGGCAGGTCCTGCTTGGCTTCAATGCCACCGCGCATCCGCTGCCTGACACCACCCTGGTCGAACTGCTGCAGCAGGGCATGGACCGTGATCCGTCGGCACCGGCGCTGGTCTTCGGCGATACGACGCTGGACCATGCCACGCTGGAGGCGCGTAGCTTCGCCCTGGCCGCGCAGCTGCGCTCGCTGGGCGTGGGCCCGGGCACCATCGTCGCGGTAGCGCTGCCGCGTTCGCTGGAACTGGTGGTGGCGCTGCTGGCGGTACTGCGCGCAGGCGGCGCGTACCTGCCACTGGACCTTGCCCATCCGGCTGAGCGCCTGGCGCGCATCCTGGCGTCGGCGCAGCCGGTCTGCGTGCTGGCAGAGGCCAGCGCACAATCCCGGTTGGCAGACGTACTGGTGCTGCCGCCGGAGCAGTGGACCGATGTGAGCTTCGCCGCACCGTGGCCGGGCCCGATGGGCAACGATGCGGCCTATGTGATCTATACCTCCGGTTCGACCGGCGAGCCCAAGGGCGTGGTGATCGAGCACCGCGCCATCGTCAATCGCCTGCTGTGGATGCGCGAGCACTACGGCATCGGCGCCGACGACCGGATTCTGCAGAAGACCCCGGCAACCTTCGACGTATCGGTCTGGGAATTCTTCCTGCCACTGCTGTGTGGCGCGACGCTGGTGCTGGCGGGGCCGGACGCACACCGCGACCCGACCGAGCTGGCGCGATTGATCCGCGTGCATGGCATCACCACCGCGCATTTCGTACCGTCGATGCTGGATGCGTTCCTGGCTGCCCCGGCCTCGCAGGACCTGCAGCTTCGGCGCGTGTTCACCAGTGGCGAGGCGCTGGATGCCGCCCTGCGTGATCGCTTCCACGCGAGAATGCAATCCGAACTGCACAACCTGTACGGGCCGACCGAGGCGGCAGTGGATGTGAGCTGGTGGCCGGCGTCGGCCGATGACCGCTCGCGCCCGGTGCCGATCGGTTTCCCGGTCTGGAACACCCGCCTGTATGTGCTGGACGCACGGATGCAGCCCGTGCCGGTGGGCGTGGCAGGTGACCTCTACCTCGGCGGTGTGCAGTTGGCGCGCGGCTATCTCGGCCGCGACGACCTGACCGCCGAGCGCTTTCTGGCTGATCCGTTCCTGCCGGGTGAACGCATCTATCGCACCGGCGATGTGGCGCGCTGGCGGGCCGACGGTGCTGTCGAGTACCTGGGGCGCAGCGACCACCAGGTGAAACTGCGCGGCCTGCGCATCGAGCTTGGCGAGATCGAAGCGGCATTGCGCGAGCTGCCTGGCATGGACCGGGTGGAAGTGCTGTTGCGCGATGATCTTCCCGGTGAGGCGCGGCTGGTCGCCTATGTGCCGTCGACTCAGGCGGATGCGGCGGTGCTGCGCAGTCATCTGCTGACGCGGGTGCCCGACTACATGGTGCCGTCTGCGTTCGTGGGCGTGGATCAGTGGCCGGTGACTGCCAATGGTAAGTTGGATCGGGCTGCGCTGCCGAAGCCGCCGCAGCAGGCGGTCGCGGGGCAGGCACCGCGCACGCCGCTGGAACAGGAACTGGCCGGGCTGTTCGCGCAGGCGCTGGGACGTGAAGCGCCGGTGGCCGTCGATGTGGATTTCTTCAGTCTCGGTGGCGACTCGCTCTCGGCCGTGCACCTGCTGCTGGCCATCGAGCAGCGCTGGCGTTGCGAGCTGGGTCTCGGCGCGCTGTTCGCGCAGCCGACCGTTGCCGCACTGGCAGCACGCATCACCGAGCCACCTGCACGTGCCGACCACGCATTGGGACCGGTGATTGCGCTGTCAGCGTCCGACGAACCGACTGTCGCACCGCTGTTCGTGCTGCACCCGGCAGGGGGCATTGCATGGAACTATCGCGCGCTTGCCCGGGCGCTGCAGCCAACGCGCGCGGTATACGGGCTGCAATCACCTGCACTCGATCCCACGCAACCCCTGCCAGGCAGCATCGAGGCCATGGCCAATGACTATGTGCAGCGGGTGATCACGCTGCAGCCGCAGGGGCCGATCCATCTGCTCGGCTGGTCGGTGGGCGGGATCCTCGCGCAGGCGATGGCCGTGCGCCTGCACGATATCGGCCGCGAGGTCGGCGAACTGGTGCTGCTTGATGCCTATCCCAGCGAATGCTGGCGCGCCGAACCGGAGCCCGACCCGATCGCGGCGCTGCGGGCGCTGTTGGCCATTGCCGGTCACGATCCTGATGCGCATCCAGAGCTGGACGACCGCGCGCGCATCCTCGCCTTCCTGCGGCGAGGCGGCAGCGCGCTGGGCAGCCTGCCCGAGGTGGTGCTCGACGGCGTGGTGCGGGCGGTGACCGGAACCAATCGACTGATCCGCGAACACCAGCACCGACCCTTCGTGGGGACGCTGGCGCATGTGCGCGCAGGACGCGATCACCAGGCACGGCCGCAGTTGCAGTCCGCGCTGTGGAAGGCCCATGCGCTGCAGGTGGATGCCATCGAGCTGCCGTTCCTGCACGCCGAACTGACCGGCCGCGACGCCGTGGCACAGCTGGCACCATGGCTATCGGCGCGTCTGCAGCAGTGGGACACGCAACAGGAGAAAGCAACGTGCAGTTGACGGGTTTTGAAGGAAACGTGGCGCTGGTGACCGGCGCAGCCGGCGGTATCGGCGCGGCACTGGTGGGGCAGTTGCTGGATGCAGGATGCCGGGTCGTGGCAACCGATCGTGAGCGGCCTGCGCTGGCGACCGACGATGGGCGCCTGCAGGCCTTCGCACTGGACGTCACCGACGGTGCGGCCGTGGACGCGCTGGTCGACCAGGTGGAAGCCACGATGGGGCCGATCATGCTGGCGGCCAGCGTGGCCGGTGTGCTGCATGTCGGCGAGGTCGTGGACACCAGCGACGCGGATTGGCGCAGGGTGTTCGCGGTCAATGCCGACGGTGTGTTCCACGTCGGTCGCGCACTGGCGCGGGTGATGTCGCCGCGCAGGCAAGGTGCCATCGTGACCGTCAGCTCCAACGCGGCGGGCGTGCCACGCCACGGCATGGCCGCCTATGCCGCCTCGAAGGCGGCGGCGACGATGTTCACCCGCTGTCTGGGGCTGGAGCTGGCGCCGCTCGGCATCCGCTGCAACATCGTCGCGCCGGGCTCCACGCTGACCCCGATGCAGACCGGCATGTGGGAAGACGAGCAGGGCGCGGCGCGGGTGATTGCTGGCAATCCGGCCACCTACAAGGCAGGCATTCCGTTGCGGAAGCTGGCCACGCCGGAGGACATCGCGCAGGCAGTGATGTTCCTGCTGTCCGAGCAGGCCGGGCACGTGGCGATGAGCGACCTGTACGTGGATGGTGGCGCCACGCTGCGCGGGTGAGATGCAGAGCCCCGATAGGGTAGTGCCGATCTGGACGTAGGTAGTGCCGGCCGCTGGCCGGCAATCAGGCGATGCGTCCGGAGGTTCATGGGGTTGCCGGCCAGCGGCCGGCACTACCGTGAGGGAGGTCGCGCAGGATTCCGGCGATGGGCATTTCCGGGATTCATGTGGCTGCCGGCCAGCGGCCGGCACTACCATGGGTCAGCCGTGCAGGGTCTTCATTGTCGGGTAGTGCCGGCCGCTGGCCGGCATCCTCAGCAGACTGTCAGCAACATCCTCATGCAATGCCGCGATGTTCCCCGACAGCCAGCGATGTCTGCCTGATCCACGATGGGCCATGAGCAGCAATCTCCTGCGCCAAGGGCGGCGTTCCATCATCGGCCAGATCTACGTGCTGACCACGACGACGAGCCAACGCCGCCGTCGCTTTGAGTGTGATGCCACCGCAGGCTGCGTATCCAGCCAGCTCCAGGACCTGGAGCGACAAGGCCTTTTTCAGTCGCTCGCCTGGGTGGTGATGCCGGATCATGTGCATTGGATGCTGCAACTGCGTGCGTCGGAGCTGTCGGGCATCGCCCGTCGGTTCAAGTCATCCAGCGCGTTGGCGTTGAATCGGCTGGCCGGTCAGTGTGGCGTGGTCTGGCAGCCCGGGTATTTCGATCATGCGGTCAGGGCCGAGGAATCGTTGCATCGGCAGGCTTTGTACATCCTGGGAAATCCCATTCGAGCCGGCCTGGCCAGGGAGATTGGTCAATATCCGTATGCGTGGTCGATCTGGTAGTGCCGGCCGCTGGCCGGCAATCGGGCGACGCGTCCGGAGGTTCATGAGGTTGCCGGCCAGCGGCCGGCACTACCAGGGGCGGGGTTCATGAGGCTGCCGGGCGGCGGCCTGCGCTACGGCAGGGTGAGCCGATACACCAGTACCCGGTTGTCGTTGTCGTACGCGCTGTCGCAGTGCTCGCCCTGCATGCGGCAGTTGCGGGCGATGAAGTCGTTGTCGTTGCCGATCAACAGCAGTACGTCGTTCGGGTGCTCTGGATCAAGCGCCGGCAACACGTCCATCGCCTCCCACTTCTCCGACAGCAGCCCCGGGTGCGGGCCGCGCCCTGTATCCAGGTCCAGCCCGGCCCGGGCCAGTTGTGGCCGGTCGAGCAGGTTCAGCACCTCTTTGACGCGGGCGGGCACGATACCGGTCTTCAACATGGCATCAGCCGGATCGGCCAGCACCGATGCCGTGCCGGTCTCATATTCCGTATCCACCAGATTGGAGGCCTGCGCCACGCTCACCAGCAGCACCGATTTGTAGACGATCGGGTCATCGCCATCCTTGCCCAGGCCATTGCCATCGCGCGCCAGCATCAGGAAGCGCTCGTTGTCCAATGCACGCAGCTCGCTCTGCGCGGCGGTACGGTCGAGCTTGCCCTTGCCGTCATGGGCATAGGCGGGCAGGATCATCACGTGATGGCCGACTGGTTGTTTCGGCGTCGGGTTGGCAGACACGTCGTAGACCAGCACGCGGGTATTGATGCGGCCAGCGGCATTGCCCGGCGCGCTGTCCTGGATCAAGGCGCTCTGCAGGGCAACAAACAGCCGTGTGCCGTCGGGCGACAGGCTCATGCCTTCCACGCCCTGGTTGTTGCGGCGCCCGGTCTGCGGCGGAGCCAACGATCCAAATGCAGGTTTGCCATCACGTTGTGGCCGGATCGCCAGCGGCGGCACGATCACTCCCTGCAGCTGGCCCTGTGCATCGAAGTAGTAGACGTTGGCGGTGTACTCGTCGCCGATGTAGAAGTGGCCGTCGGCAGTGAACTGCAGGGATTCTGCATCGAGCGCGACCTTGCCGGCCCCCGCGCCCACGGCGGGCGAGGGCAGCACCACGCCACGCTGGTTGATCGTGTGATCACCCGGGTCGGCACCGGTGAAGGGCTGGCTGTTGTAGTCCTTCAGCACCAGCCCCTTGTCGGGCGTCATCGTCACCACTCCGAAGCCCTTGGACGTTCCCTGCGGCCAGTCGATGCGCAGCTTCATGCGCTCCAGACGGCCGGCATAGTCGTAGAACAGCCCGGCCTCCGGATCGTTGCGGCCGCGGTCGGGCAGGGTCCACAGCACCCCTTGGTAACCCCGCGCGGTGCGCCGCCACGTGCCCGGCTGTATCGCCAACGACGAGAACGAGCCCAGCGTATCGCCGAGGAAGTCCACGGTGCCTGCCGGCAATCGCCCGGCGGCGACCAACCCCTTGTCCACGTAGGTGAAGCTGCCCACGTCCACCGCGCGTGGCGGCACGCCGCGGGCTTCATGCGGTGCGTTGTAGCCGCTGACCGAGAGCGCGGCCAACAGCAGGGCAGTAGCGGACATGGGTGACTCCTCGGCCGGCGATCAGAAGCGGATGTCGATGGTACCGAACACCTGGCGCGGTGCCGACGCATGGAACACATACAGCTTGCCCGACGGGTCGCTGGGTGCGAACACGCTCGAATCCAGGTTGCTGGCGTAGCGCTTGTCGCCCAGGTTGGTCACGTTCAGCGACAGTCGCATTCCCTTGGCGAAGCCGACCTGGCCGAAATCGTAGCCGCCGGCCAGGTCGAACACGGTGAAGCCGCCGAAACCCTGGTCATTGGTATAGGTGTAGAAGCGCTCGCCGGTGTACTTGCCGCGCAGGCTGGCAAACCAGCCGTTGTCGCGCCAGGTGATCTCGGTGGCCAGCAGCTGCTTGGGCGTGTCGGTCTGGATCTTGCCCTTGATCTGCTGCTCGACGCCAGCCTGGATGTAGTTGGAGGCATAGGTCGAGCGGTTCAGCGATGCCGAGGTGTACCAGCTGAAGTGCTCGTTCGGTGTCCACAGCACGGTCAGTTCGGCACCGCGGCTGTCGACGCCGCCGACGTTGTAGAAGCGGTTGCCGCAGGTCGGTCCGACCGCCTGCCGCGAGTCGCAGGGGTTGTACTGCAGCAGGCGGTTGTCGAAGCGCACGCTGTAGGCAGCAACCGATGCCTGCAGCGTGTCGGTGACGAAGCGATAGCCCGCTTCCAGCGAGCGCGATTCCTCCGGCTTCAGGTTGCCCTGCGCGTTCCAGGTGGCCTGGCTGACCGCCTGCGGGCCGAGTTTGAAGCCGCCCTGGAACATGGCGATGTTCTCGGCGTAGCTGGCGAACACTTCGTGATGCTCGCTGAGGCGGAAGTTGGCACCCACGCTCGGCAGGAAATTCTTGCTGGCCTTCAGCGAGCCGGTGGCGAACTGATTGTTCGAGCTTGGCGAGATCGGCGTCTTCGCATCGCCGGGCAGCGCCTGCGCGTCGGAGGTGGCATGCGGACTCTTGGCGCCGAATTCCAGGGTCAAACGGTCGTCAAGCAGGCGCCAGGTGTCCTTCAGGAAGAACTGGTGGGTTTTCCAGCGCGTACGCTGGGCGAACACACCCACATCCGAGGGCAGGGTGTTCATGCCGCTCAGGTCGCGCGGGCCGTCCACCGCGGTCTGGTAGCGTTCGGCGCTGCTGGTGTTGCGTTCGTACCAGACGCCACCTTCGATGCGGTGCGCACCCAGCTCCCAATCGAACGACAGCGTGCCGCCATCGCGGTCGATGGTGTAGATGGTGTTGCGGAAGATGATCGGGATTTCCTGCGCAGTGCCCTTGTTCGACCAGGCGCCGCTGTTCCAGTTGTGGCCTTCACCACGGTCATCGTGGTGGTAGGCCAGCGCCCGCAGGGTGAAGCCATCGGCGAGGAAGAAGTCGCCGGCCAGGTAGTACAGGTTGTCATCGCGCAGGATCTGCCCGGCGGTGAAGGCGCCGTCGGCGTCCTTGTCGGGACCGCTGTTGTCGCACTTCTTCGCGTTGAGGCTGGCGGTGTTGCAGTAGGCCTTGGCCACGGCCTTGTTCCAGTCCGGTGCGTAGCCGCCCCAGTCCCAGCCGAGGCCGCGGGACATCTCGTCCTTGGACAGGTAGAAGTAGTCGGCCTGGCTGGTGCGTGAGGTGTCGACGAAGCCGGTGATCTGGCCGCTGCCGAAATTCCACACGCCCTTGGCGTTGAACTGCTTGGTGGTGGACTTGTTGTAGGCGGTCTGGTCGTTCCACAGGTCCGAGACCACGTTCATGCCCGACACGTAGCCGGAGAATCCGTTGTACTCGCCGCTGTCCACGCGCACGAAGGTGCGGCGGTTCGCATCGCTGCCGAAGGTCTGCACCACGCGGCCACCCAGTTCCTGCGCCGGTCGGTCGGAGGTATAGGAAATGGTGCCGCCGAGGTTGCTGGTGGACGGCGTGCCGAGGCTGCCGATGCCCACCGCGAGTTCGGCGCCTGCCATGTTCTCGCTGATCAGCGCACGGTTGATGGTCAGGCCGTTGTAGTTGTTGTACGCGCCATCGCCCAGCGGCACGCCGTCCAGTGTGTAGCCCAGCCGGGTGGCGTTGAAGCCGCGCAGGCTGAGGGTCATCGACTGTTCGTTGGTACCCAGGGCGTCGGCAGACTGCGCGTTGACGCCGGGCAGCAGGTTCAGGGTTTTCTGCAGGCTGGTGCCTGGCGGCAGGATGTCCAGGTTCTCGCGGGTGATGCGCTGCACCTGGCGCGCCTCGCCACTGCCGATGACTGAAACGGCATCGAGGTCGGTGGCCGACGGCGCCTGCTGCGCCCATGCGGTCGGCGCAAGGGCAAGGGACAACGCAGCAGCCAACAGGGTCTTGGTCATGGAACAGGCACTCAGGCAGGCGCGAGCCGCCGCATGGAAGCGGAGCTCAGGCAGATGAAAGGGGGAGACGCGATGCGATCGCGGGCGCCGGAGGCGCCGTTCGATCAACGTGAAAATGGTGCGCTAGACAGATGACTGTCTGGTGACATGTTCATCTGTGCTTGCGACTGGGCCGGGTGGCGGCACTGCTTTGAACGTTGGAACGACCGGCGCACTGCTGTGGTAGATGCCAACCTTGGTTGGCATGCGCAGCGTCGAATGGACGCTGCGTTATCCGGTCTGTGGAGCGCCAACCAAGGTTGGCGTCTACCAGAAGCGCGGATCGAGATTGCCGTGTCCAGAAGTGCCGATCGAGGTCGGCGTCAGCGTGCGCTCAATCCGCCTTGCGTGGCTTGCGCGTCCGCTTGGGCTTTGCTGCGTCCCCACCGCTGGCCACACCATCCTGCAACGCCTGCAGCCACGACAGCGTGTCGACGTAGTCGATGAAGTGGCGCAGATAGCCGGGACTGGTTGCCTGCATCGTGTCCAGCATGCGCTGCACCAGCACCGCCGAGTTCAGCGGGCCGCCGTCGGCCGGGGCTTCGGTGCGCAGCGAGCGGCGCACCTGCAGTTCGCTGCGCAGTTCGGACCACTCGCGGCGCACGTCGTCCAGCATAGGTATCTGCGGGTAGTGCGGCAGCGAACGCGACCCGGCGTCGAGGTCGCGCACCAGCGCACGCAATCCATCCAATGGCGTGGACTCAGCTGCCATCGCCGCTCTTTTCGCCCGGCGCAGCCGCCTTGGGCTTGGGAATCGGCGCGATCTCCACGCGGCGGTTGCGCGCGCGGCCATCTTCGTTGGCATTGGAGCTGACCGGCTGCTCGCTGCCGAACGCGGCGGCGAACACCGCATCGGCCGGTACGCCGTCGGCGATCAGGGTACGGGTCACCGTCAGCGAGCGCTGCGCGGACAGCTCCCAGTTGTCGGCGAAGCGGCGGTTGCCTTCGCGCACCGGCGCGTCATCGGTGAAGCCGCTGACCATCAGGATCTCTTCGCGCGTGCCCAGATACGCCGCCAGCGGCGCGGCGAGGCTGCGCAGCAGCTCCTGGCCTTCCGGCTGCAGCTGGTCAGAGTTCAGCGCGAACAACACGTTGCCGCTGATGCCGATGCGGCCATCCACCAGCGTCACCCGGCCGGCGGCGAGCGGGCCAGCCAACGCCTGTTCCAGCGTCTGCAGGCGCTTGGCCTCGGCCTGGCGCTGCTTGACCTCCTGGTCCAGTCGCTGTGACAGCTCCAGCTGCACCGCAACCACGCCGACCAGGATCAGCACGAACGCGCCCAGCAGCACCGACATCAGATCGCCGAATGCCGCCCAGATCGGGGCGTGCGAGCCGCCGTCGACCTCCAGCTCGTCGCTCATGCGCTGCCGGCCTTGCCGCGGCGCGCGGCCAGCTGCTGCAGTTCTTCCATCACCTGTTTCTGCGACAGCAGGCTGAGGTCGACCACCTCGCGCGCCTGTGCCACGTAGTACGCCAGCTGCTCATCGCTGCGCGCCAGCGAGGCATCCAACGCACCGCCGATCTGCTCCAGGCGTCCCGACAGCTCCGCCGAGGCGGTGCCGAACTGCTCGACCGCAGACCCGAAGGTGCCGGCCAGCAGACCCACCTCACCGGCACTGCCGTTGAGCAGGGTGGCGATGCCATCGAGCTTGCCGGTCTCGGCGGCGATGTGGTCGGTGAAACGGTTGCCGACGCGTTCCAGCAGTTCAGCCGAACCCCCGACCAGCGCGTCCACGGCAGTGCGCTGCTCGTGCGAGGCGTGGTTGATCGCCTCCAGCAGGGTCTGCACGGTGGCCAGCAGGTGACCGCGCTCTTCCAGCATCGCGTTGTCGCGCACCAGACTTTCGGACAGGGTGCTGCGCAGCTCGTTGATGACCTCGGCGGCGGCCTTCGGCGCCTCGGCGGCGGTCTGCAGCAGGGTGGACACTTCGGCCAGCGTGGCGCTGGCCTGGGCGCGGCCGTTCTCGCCGATCTGCTGCGCGGTCTGCGCCAGCGTGTCGCACACCTGCCGCTGCTGCGTGGACAAGCGTTCGCCATTGGCCTGCAGGCGCTCGGCCAGGTCGGTCGAAACGTTCTGCAGAGCGTCGCTCCAGCGCTGCAGGCGCTGTTCGTCAGCGGCCACCAGCTGAGCCTGCAATGCGGCATGCGCCTGCTGCAGCTCGGTACTCACCGCGTCCCAACGCAGCTGGCGCTGCTGTTCGCGTGCATCCAGGCCCGCCTGCAGTTCGGCATGCGCCGTGGCAGTGGCGGCCTGTGCGGCCTGCCAGTCCTGCAGGCGCTGTTGTTCATGTTCCTGCAGCAGCGATTGGCCGGCGGCGTGACGCTCATCCAGCGCCTGCAGCAGCGTCTGCGCACGTTCATCCAGATGGCTGCTGGCACGCTGCAGTGCCTGCTGCTGACGCTCGACCAGTTCACTGTTCAACGCATGCTGCTGTTCGGCAGCGGCACGCCAGGCGTCGGCGTTGCCGCTGGCGTCGGCCTGCAGGCGCTCGCCGATGCGCACCACCAGGGCTTCACCCTGCGCACTCTGGCCTTCGCTGAAGGCCTGCAGATGCTGGCGTAGTTCAGACACCAGTGCCTGCTGTGCGCCGGTCTGCTCGGCCACGACGTTGGCCCAGCTGGCCTCGGTGGCCACGCGGCTGCGCTCGAAGCCCTCAGCGAGGCCGTTCAACTGCTGCTGCACCGCTTGTTCGACACGCGAATGCAGCGCCTGGCCGTGGCTGGCCAGACCGGCCAGCGTGGTTTCGGCCATTGGCTGCAGCGCGCCACCAATGGCGGCCGCACTGGCTTCAGCACCTTCGCGCAGCGACTGCTGCAGCGAGGTGGCCAAGCGCTCCTGCAACGCCTGGCTCTGCGTCAGGAACTCGGCCTGACCGGCCAGCAGGCGCTCATTGGCGGCCGCGCTGTGCTGTTCGAAGGTGCTGGTCATCGCCTGCAGGCGATCCACCAGCGCAGGCAGCGCCGCGGACTGCGACTGCAGCAGGCGCAGCGACTCGGCACGCTGCCAGGCTTGCGAATACGGATGCAGGTCAGTGGCGATGGCGCGGTCCAGCTGCTGCACCACCTGCAGGCGGTCGCGGCGCAGCAGCGCCGACAGCAGGCCCAGCATGGCCGAACTGGCGACGCCGGCGATGGACGTGCCGAACGCCACCGCCAGGCCCTGCACCGGCGAGGCCAGCGAGCCGCGGATGGCCGCCATGTCGGTAGCGCTCTGCAGGGCCAGGCCCGTGCCGCGCAGGGTGTCCATCATGCCCAGCAGCGTGCCGAGCATGCCCAGCAGCACCAGCAGGCCCACCAGATAGGGGGTCAGCACCGGCGAGGGCAGGGCGGTGCGCTCGCCTTCCACGCGCAGGCGCACGGCATTGCGCAGGCCCAGCGGCACACGCTCCAGCCACGGCGCCAGGCTGTCCTGGGCCAGCGAAACGTCATTCAGCGCGGCGCGCAGGCCATTGCTGGCCTGCCGGTAGCGGTAAAGCTCCACGCCACCGGCGATGTAGCAGGCCGCAATGATCGCTGCCACGGCCGCACCCAACGGGTGCACCGAAACATAGCCGACACCGATCCAGCACACGGCCAGCAGGCCAGCAAGGAAAACAAGGACGTGGAAAACAGTTCTGGACATGGTGTTCCGGTCAGTGTGAGCGCAGGGCGGCAAGCAGCCCCTGGATCGGGTGGAAGCGCAGTTGCAGCTCGGCGAGCAGCAGCGTGCGCATGTCGTGGCGGAAGGACGCGCGCCAGCCGGGCTGGCCGTGCACGCGTTCGAATCGGGCACCCAGCACCGCCGGGGCGGTGGCAAGCAGGCTGTGCTCGCGCGGGCTCAGGGTCTGTTCCATCACCGCATCGACCTCGGCCAGCCGCGCCAGCTCCGGTGATACCAGCACCAGCTGGTCGCGCAGGCGGCCGCGCAGGCGGCCGGTGGCGGTCTGGATGGCCTGCTGCAGCACGCGGTAGCGCTGCCGCAGCGAAGCGAAGTTGGGTGCCGCAGCGGCCTCGGCCAGATCCAGCAGGCGCTCGGCCTCGGCATCCTCGCTCAGCGAGGCCAACAGGCTCGCTTCGGCCTGGGCGCAGTCGGCCAGCAGATCATCCAGCGCTTCGGCGGCCTCGGCCGGTTCAGCCAGGCGGCCATCCAGCGCCCCCGCCAGGGCCACGGCACGGCTCCAGTCCACCCACTGGCCGAGGCGATCGGTCAGGGCGGGACTGGAGGCCGGCATCGCGCCGTCGCTGAGACGGGCGAGCAGACGGAGGAAGTCCGGTCCACCCAGGACCGGCTGCGCTGCGTTCGCCATCAAGGGGGTGGGGGCCAAAAACCATTGATTTTACAACCAGATGAGGGCGGCCGTATGAAGGCGGGGCGGAAGGGCAGCAACGATCAGGCCGCAGGGCTTAAAATGGTCGGCTGTACCACCGCACCCCGACTTCTGGAGCTTGAGATGACCGTTGCGCAGTTCTACCCGATCGGCACCCCCGGACAGCCCTGGGGCGACGCCGAACGCGCGCAGTGGCGGGCCCGCCAGCAGCGGCAGCGCAGCTACCACGAGGACGTGGTGACCGCGCTCGAACGGCTGGACGAGCGCTTCGACGTGGTCCAGTACGGCCAGCTGGACTACGCCCCGGACCACTACCCGCTGTTTGCGGTGGTGAACCATGACTGGAACCCGGCCCTGCCGACCGCGCTGGTCACCGGCGGCGTGCATGGCTATGAAACCAGCGGCGTGCACGGCGCCCTGCAGTTTCTGGAACAGCATGCCGAGCGTTACCTGGGCCGCTTCAACCTGATCGTGGCCCCGTGCGTGAGCCCGTGGGGCTACGAGCGCATCCAGCGCTGGAATCCCAATGCCATCGACCCCAACCGCAGCTTCCGTGACGGCGGCCTGATCGAAGAAGCCGCCTCGTTGATGCGCTGGGTGGCCGAACGCAAGGCCAACATCCGGGTCCACCTGGACCTGCACGAAACCACCGACAGTGACCTGCACGAGTTCGACCCGGCCCGTTGCGCGCGCGACGGCAAGCCGTTCGAGCGCGACACCATTCCCGATGGCTTCTATGTGATCGGCAACAGCGAAGACCCGCAGCACGAATTCCAGAAGGCACTGATCGCCGCAGTGGCCCCGATCACCCACATTGCCCCGGCCGACGCCGAAGGCAATCTGGTGGGCATGCCGCTGCAGTCGCCAGGCGTGGTGTGGGGTGAGTCGCGTTCCATTGGTGCATGTGCCGGCTTCACCGATGCGCTGTATGCCACCACCACCGAGGTGTACCCGGACAGCCCGCGCACCAACCCGCAGGAATGCAACGACGCCCAGGTGGCGGCGGTGTGTGCGGGGTTGGATTTCGCCCTGGCCAATTGACGGCCGTGTCGTAAGGCCGGGCCCATGCCCGGCCGCTTTGATCGGCAGCAGGACCAGCCGATGCTTTCGACATGCACGACCGGCGTTGCCGGGAGGGTGGGGCGCGTCGCCGCGCCCCACGTGATCAGTACTTCTTTTCCAGGTTCAGCTGCACACCGTGGTCGGTGTCTTCGCTGCTGCCGAACAGGCCGCGGTATTCGATCCGCAGGCTGAGGTCGCGCTCGGTCTGCAGCACCGCACCCAGACCGAACACGAACCGGTTGCGCTTGAGCCCGTCGATTTCGCCGCGGTAGAACGGACCACCCGGCAGATCGGCGTAGCCCATCGTCACCGAGCTGGCGTCCTGGAAGTCGTGCTGGTACTCGAACCGCAACTGTGGCGAGAGCGTGCCGAAGCGCACCGGGAAGCGATAGTCCATGTGCACGCCCAGGCTGGCGGTGGTGGTATCCACATCCTGATCCTCGTAGCGCAGGGCGTAGATGGCGTCGCCGCGTTCGGTATAGCCGTTCAATGTGGCGCGGGCCAGATCCAGGCGCGCGTACGGGCTCACCGACAACCGGTCGCGCTGGTAGTCGCCACCGACCGACAGCGAGGCGAACCACTGCTTGCCGTCGCGGTCACCTTGCACCATCGCGCCATTGGCAGTCACGTAGCGGCGCGAATCGAACGACAGCAACTGGTAGCCCAGCAGGCCATCAACGAAGAAATACTGGCCCGGGTGATAGCTGCCGTACACGGCCAGGGTGTAGCTCTCGCCGTGGCTGCGGGTGTCGTTGTGACCGACGTCGGTAGTGTCGCGGCCGTAGCCGATACCGCCGCCGAAGGCGAAGGCCTGGCTCACACGGGTGTCGGCGCCGGCACTGATGCCGCTGGTCTGGAAGTCGAAGCCGGCGCTGCCCGAACGGCCATCGCGATCGCCGCTGTTGATCGAGCCGCCGGTCCACAGGGTCAGGGCGCCGTTATCGGCCCCGCCGCTACGGTTGCCGCGTTCGCCAACACTGGGCGCGACAACAACATCGTCCCTCAGCGCAGATTCGTCCAGCGCGGTCACCTGGCGGCAGTCACCGCCGGGCATGCGTCGCACCTCATCCTGGCAGCGACGGTCGCGGTCGACGCCGAAGCTCAGCCCGTTCTCGAAGCGCTCGCCTCTGCTGGCGCTGTGCAGGCCTTCCATGCGGCGCTGGAAGTTGCCGATCTGGGCAGTGGCGAAACGCCGCGTGGAAGCGGTCTGTGCGCCCAGCAGGCCCATCACTTCCGCGTCCAGGGTCGGGTCCGGTCGGCCGATGACGTCGAAGTCGATGGTCGCCGGCGCCGACGTCGCGAACGTGTTGCTCAGGGTGAAGGTGGCCGTGGCGGTACCGGCGAAGGTGGCCGCCGGAGTGAAGGTCAGACGATAGCCCGCGCTGGCACCGCTGCCGGAAGGCGCGACGGTGGCCGTGCCCGCACTGGCCGGCGACAGCGACACCAGCGTGGCCGCAGTGAACGGACCGCCGGTGGCGTCAGTCGTCAGCTCGACCACCGCCGCAACGCCCGCATTTGCACTGACCCGGCGCGAGACCGCCACAGGCACCTGGTTGATGGTGATCGTGGTGGCGATCGGAGCCGAAGCGCCATAGGCGTTGTTCAATGTGTAGACGATGCTCACCGTGCCCGAGGCGGTGGCCAGCGGGGTGTAGGTGATGTTGGTGCCGGTCACGGTCGTGGTTCCGGTTGCCGGCGGTGTCACCAGCGTCACGCCGGTGAACGGACCGCCGGTGGCACCCACCGTGGTGTCGATGGTCACCGGCTGCCCCGCCACGGTGGTGACGGCCGCGCGCGGCTGGCCCGCAGGCACGGGCAGAGCGTTGATCGTGATCGACACGGTGGCCGGCGCCGAAGTGCCGCCCGGGCCGGTCGCGGTGTAAGTGAAGCTGTCGGCGCCGAAGTAGGTGCCGGATGGCGTATAGACAACGCTCATGCCGCTGACCGTGGCAGTGCCGTGCGCTGGCGCGCTGGCCACAGCGACCGAGGTGATCACGCCGCTGTCGTTGGCGGCGACCGGAATGATCACCGCCTGCTGCGACGGCGTGGTGGCGCTGTCGTCCACAGCCACCGGCACCGCATTGGCGATGACGATGGTGTAGCTCTGGGTAGCGTTGTAGCCGGCGTCGTCGGTGGAGCGCACCACCACGGTGTAGCTGCCGGCCGTGACCGGCGTGCCACTGAACACGCCCGCTGAGCTGAAGGCGATGCCGGGGGGCAGGGCGCCGGAGACGATCGCGTAGGTGTAGGGCGCAATACCGCCGCTGCTGCTCAGGCTTTGTGAGTAGGCGGTGCCGACTGCGCCGCCTGCGAGGGGGGCTGGTGCGAGCACCACGGTCGCCGGAGCGATCGTGAAGGTGTACACGCGGCTGGCGGTCTGGCCGTTGGAATCGGTGGCACCCAACGTGATGCTGAAGTTGCCATCCGAGCGGGGGATGCCGGACAGGGTGCCTGCAGAGGTGAAGGACACGCCGGTCGGCAGCGCACCACTGAGCAGCGTGTAGCTGTATGGCGCTATGCCGCCGCTGGAACTCAACTGCGCGTTGTAGGCCACGCCAGCGCTGCCGTTGGGCAGACTGGGCGGATCGATGCTGATCGTAGGCAGGCCTACGACGATCGTGTAGTTCTGCTGCAGCGAGAACGGCGCACCCGCGCCGGTGCTGGAGTCGGTGGTGCGCACGGCGATGTTGTAGTTGCCCGGCGCGGTCGGCGTACCGCTGAGCACACCGGCCGAGTTGAAGCTCACACCCACCGGCAACGAGCCGGCCGCCAGTGCGTAGCTGTACGGCGCGGTGCCGCCGCCGCTGGCGAAGTTGATGGTGGTGGCCACGCCGTAGTTCATCGGCAGGTTGCCCGGCGCCGGGGTCATGCTCAGGGTCGGCGCGCCAACGGTCAGCGTGAAGCTCTGGTGGGTGGTGAACGGACCGTTGCCGGTGCTGCTGTCGACGGCAGTGGCGACGAGGTTGAAGCTGCCCGCCGCGCCCACCGTGCCGCTTATGGTCACGCTGTTGGCGGTGGTGCCGCTGATGCCCAGGCCCGCGGGCAGGCCAGTGACAGTGAAGCCGCTATAGGGCGCGGTGCCACCATTCCAGGTGAACGTCTGGCTATAACCTGCGCCGACCTGCGCGCTCATCGGGCTGCCCGCCGTCACGGTGATGCTCGGCAGGCCAACGCTGACATTGACCGTGGCGGGCGCCGAGGTGCCGGCGTTATTTGTTGCGGTGTAGGTAAAGCTGTCCGGGCCCGAATAGCCTGCGGTGGGCTGGTAGGTGAGGGTGGTGCCGCTGGGGATCGCGCTGCCATGGAGCGGCGCGGTACCGACGGCCACCGAGGACGGCACACCCCCGGAGATGTTCAGCGTGATCGGATTGGCGCTGCTGTTGTAGGCCACGCTCGCTGACAGCGGATTGGCCACGGGTGGGATGTTGATGATCTGTAGTGAATAGCCGCGCGGTGCGGAACTGTACGGACCCGTGCCGGTGCTGCTGTCGGTTGCGGTCACCGCGAAATTGAAGGTGCCCGATGCAGTAGGTGTACCGGTCAGGGCACCTGTTGCGGTGTTCAGCGTGATGCCCGCTGGCAGGGCGCCCGCAGTGACTGCATAGGAGTACGGCGAGGTGCCGCCGCTGGCCGGGTTCAACGTGGTGCTGTATGCCGCGTTCTGGGTGCCGTTGGCCAGCGTGGTGGCCGGCAGCAGGACCGTTGCCGGAAGGAACGTCGTCGAATAGGCACGTGAGCCGGTGTGCGGCGCGCCGACGCCGGTGCTGCTGCTGGTGGCGGTAACGGTGAAGTTGAAGGTGCCGCCTGCAGTCGGCGTACCGCTGAGGCTGCCGGTGCTGCTCAGAGTCAGGCCGGCCGGCAACGCGCCTGCAGTGATCGCATAGCTGTACGTCGCGATGCCGCCGCTGGCGATGATGCTCTCACTGTAGGCCGCGCCGACTGTGCCGCCTGTCAGCGCGGACGGAGCGATCAGGATCACCGGCGGCGCCACCGCCAGGGTGTAGGCGCGGGAACCGGTGAAACTATTGGCGTCTGTTGCGGTCACGGTGAAGTTGAAGGTGCCGGCCGCGGTCGGCGTACCGGTCAGTGCGCCGGTGCCGGTGTTGAGGCTCAGCCCTGCGGGCAGCGCGCCTGCGGTAATGGCGAAGCTGTACGGCGCAGTTCCGCCGCTGGCGCTGAGGGTCTGGTTGTAGGCCACGGCGACGGTTGCGCCCGGAACGGTGGCCGGATTGACCAGGATGGTCGGCGGCGGAATCACCTGCAGGGTCACCGTCTCAACCTCGGCGTAGCTGCCGGTGCCGGTGCTGCTGTCGGCGACGCGGATGCCGAAGGTGTAGCTGCCCTGGGTGGTGGGCGTGCCGCTCAGGGTCGCGCCACTCAGATTCAGGCCGGGCGGCAGGGTGCCGTTTTCAAACGCGAACGTGTAGCCGGGCACGCCACCGCTGGCAGTGAAGGTGACCGAGTAGGCAAGGCCCAGCGGCGCAGAAGGCGTCGACGGCGCGATGGTCAGGGTCGGGTTGGCCGCCGAACCGCTGAAGGTGCGCACGCCACTGGCAGACGCGCTGTCGGTGGCGCGGATGGTGAAGGCGTAGGCGCCGCGTTGGGTCGGCGTACCGCTGATGGTATTTCCGCTCAGGCTCAGCCCCGGCGGAATGGAGCCGCTGTCCAGATTGTAGGTGTAGGGCGCGGTGCCGCCGCTGGCACTGAGGCTGGTGCTGAAAGGCACGCCTACCGTCAGGTTGACCGCGGGCGTGGCGACGAGGGTGATGGCCGACGCCGGGCCGATGGCCACGGTGACGACGATGTCACCGTTCGAGTCGTCCTGGATGACGAAGGTGTCGCTGGTCGCGCTGTCGCCGTTGTGGGTGTAGGTCAGCGGCAGGTTGACACCCGACTGCACGCCGACGGTGCGGCTGCCGTGCGCAGTTGCCGCGGTGCCCGCGGAAATGCCGAAGCCGCCGTGGCAGTGGTTGATGTCGATCGTCTGCGAGCCACTGTTGGCTACCGACATGTTCAGCGTCGGGCAGAACGTCGATGGCGCTGCCGTCGCCAGCTGCGGCCACAGGCTGCCTGCGCACAACAGCGCGATGGCAATCCAGGAACAGAACGAGAAAAAGAAAGCGTGCGAACGCGCACGCGGCGTCTCCACGCGTTGCGCTGATGACTGATGCATGTTCTGCCCCTGTTGGCACCGCACGGGCTCGACCGTCCCCAAGGACATCGAACCAGAACGGCGAGACCTTACCCCTGTCCGCGGACACCGGGCTGGACCCGGCACCGCACCCCTTGCGAACTGCTGCCCATCATTCAAGCAGGATTCAGTGTGAAAAAGAAAGTGCCTCTATATTCATGAATGATTAATGTTGCGCCCGCACAAAAATTTCGCTTGTACGGCGTGCGGAGTGTGAGCGAGAGTAGCGGCGGCAGCGGACATGACGTCCGTGCCACCAACCTTTCGGGGGAAAAGGTATGACCGAAGTCTTCCTCGGGCAGATAATGCTCACGGGGTTTGCGTTCGCGCCCAGGGGATTCGCCCTTTGCAACGGACAGCTGCTTTCCATCGCCCAGAATCAGGCGCTGTTTTCTCTGCTGGGAACCATGTACGGCGGTGACGGCAGAACCACGTTCGCCTTGCCCAATCTGCAATCGCGTACTCCGGTGGGCGCCGGCCCTTCGGCGGATGGGGGCTGGAATCCTGCGCCATACGTCCAGGGGGAAGTGGCCGGTGTGGAGAGCGTTACCCTGCTGCCCACTCAGGTTCCGGCACACAGCCCGGTGGTCAACGGCACCACCACGGCAGGTACGGCGCGCAACCCTACTGGGGGCCTGTATGGCACCAGCGGCAGTGCCATCTTCGGACCTGCCAACGGCACCTTGGTTCCGCTGAAGGGCGTGGGGCCGGGCGGCGGTAACCAGCCGCACCAGAACCTGCAGCCCTACACCGTGATCAATTTCGTGATCGCGCTGAACGGCATTTTCCCGTCGCGCAACTGATTCTTCCGACGCCCATTACAGGAGTTCCCCATGAGCACCCCTTACATCGGAGAAATCCGGATGTTCGGTTTTGCGCGCGTGCCCAACGGCTGGTTCGCATGCAACGGTTCGCTTCAATCGATTGCCGAGTACGAAGTGCTGTACACCGTGATCGGCACCACCTACGGCGGCGACGGCATCAATACCTTCGGCGTACCTGACCTGCGTGGCCGCGTGCCGATCCACCAAGGCCGCGGACAGGGATTGAGTACCTACGTGATGGGGCAGCAAGCGGGTAGCGAAAGTGTCACCCTGCTGCAGACGCAGTTGCCGCAACATACCCCGTCGCTGATGGCCGCCACCGTCCTGGCCACCACCGGTGCGGTTGGCGCTACCGTGGTGCCGGCAGCGTTGTCAGGCGAGACCATGTACGTCACCGATATCACCGGGGCCAACGGCGCGACCCTGTCGGCCAATGCGATCGTCAGCCAGGGGGGCAACCAGCCACACGACAACGAGATGCCCACGCTCACGGTGCAGTTCTGCATCGCCTGGGCCGGCATCTATCCGTCGCAAAGCTGAGCCGCCACTTGCGCATATCCGCTTCCAGGACACGACCATGACCCAACCTTTCATCGGCGAAATCCAGATCTTCGGCTTCAACTTCGCGCCTTATGGCTGGGCAAGCTGCAATGGCGTCACCCTGCCGATCCAGCAGAACACTGCGCTGTTTTCGCTGCTGGGCACCCAGTACGGTGGCGACGGACGAACGAATTTCCAGTTGCCCAATTTCGTCAACCGCGCGGCTACCGAACAGGGCCAGGGCCCCGGCTTGACCCCGCGTACCATCGGCGAGGTCTATGGCAGCAATTCGGTGACGTTGACCACCATGGAGATGCCGTCGCACAACCACGCCCTGACGATCTACAACCAGCCCGACCAGACCAAACGCACCGGCACCCCGGCCGCGGGCAACTACCTGGGCCTGCCGACCTCAGGTGCACCGTTCGTGCCCAACGCCACCGCCAACGCACAGTTCAGTCCCAACATGATCGGTCCGTCCGGTGGCGGCCAGCCCCACGAAAACCGCCAGCCCTACCTCGCGACGAACTTCTGCATCGCGTTGCAGGGTGTGTTCCCCAGCTTCAACTGAAGGTATGCACGCTTCGTCGCGGCTCACTTCATTCCCGGCGGGCCGCGACGACCGCCTGGCCGTACCCGCGCCCCTTGGCGAGCGCGGGTACGTCCTGCGGCCGCTGAGCGACGATGACCTGCCTTGGCTGCGCGACCTGTACGCCAGCACCCGCGCGGAGGAGCTGGCGTCAGTGCCTTGGCCCGAAGCGAGCAAGCGCGCATTTCTCGACAGCCAGTTCGCGTTGCAGCACCAGCACTACCAAGCGCACTACAGCGACTCCGATTTCCTGGCCATCGAACGCAACGGCGTGGTGGTGGGTCGTTACTACCTGCAGCGCAGTGCGCCGGATCACCTGATCGTGGATATCTGTTTGTTTCCCGGTGAGCGCGGTCGCGGCGTAGCCGCAGCGCTGATTGGTCACAGCCAAGACGAGGCCGCCGCGCTGGGCTGCGGCGTGACCCTGCACGTGCAGGCTGACAATGTCGCTGCGCAGCGCCTGTACCGGCGTGCAGGATTCGCCGTGATCCACGACCAAGGCTCGCATCTGCTGCTGCGTTGGGCGCCGGACTGAGCCGGCGACACGCCGCCGCATGCCTAGCCACGGGCTCACATTCTCAGTTGAAGATCGCCTGATACAGGAATCCGGCCTGCTCACGCGCGACCGGAACCAGGAAAATGCCCACCTCACCGACGTCGGCATGGCGCATCTGGTAGATCTGCTGCGGGAACAGGAAGGCCGAGCCGTTGCGGAACAGCAGCGAGAAAGGCACCCGCGCCGCGCCCGGCGTTAGTTGCGAGGGATTCAGCGCCCGCGCCTCCACAAGCACAAACGGAACCTCGCCGTCGTTGATGACCGCCGAGAAGGTCTGATCGACGTGGCGGGCGAAATGGTCAAGCGTCAGCAGTTCCATGCAGGGTTCCCCTAAACCGAACCGCATCGTCGCCGCGCGGTACGTCCGATGCAAGTGTGTTGCGAAAATTTCCGGCAGGCATGGTTGGCTGCACGTGAACCGCTCGTCCATCAGTCCTGTGTACCACCCGAGGCGAGTGTCCGGTTGCCTGCCACTGCCCACCCCCCACCCAGCGCCAGGAAGAGATCCACCTGACGGTCCACCCGCTGCGCACGCGACGCTGCGAGTGCGGATTCTGCATCGGCGAGCGCGGCCTCGGCAGATAGCACATCGAGGAAGCCGATTCTGCCGAACCGGTACAGCTGCCCGGCCTGGTCGCTCGCACGTGCCGCGTCGTCGCGGGCCAGGGCAAGGCTGCGCCCGCGATCGATCTCCTGTGCATAGGCCGACAACGCCGTTTCGGTCTGCCGCAGAGCATCCAACACCGCGCCATCGAACGAGGCCAACGCGGCATCGGCGTTGGCCCCGGCAGCGTCGATCCGTGCGTGGGTTGCGCGGCGGTTCGGCCAGCGCCACGACAGCAGCGGTCCGATGGACGCCCCGATGCTGTCGCTGCCCAGCAGCTTCTTGAATGAACCTGCCATGCCAGCGGACGCGCCGATACTCACCTGTGGATACAGCGCCGCCGTTTCCACGCCGATCATTGCAGTGGCGGCCGCCAGGCTGCGCTCCGCCGCACGGATATCCGGGCGACGCTGGATCAGCTGGCTGCCATCGCCGACAGGAATCAGCTGCTGCAGGCGCGGCGGTTGTTGGCAGTTGGCGACGTCCTGCGGGTAGTCCGCTGGTAGTCGGCCCATCAGCGCTGCCAGTTCGAACAGGGCTGCCTGCCGCTCGGCAACCAGATGCGGCACCGCCGCCGCGCTGCGGTTGACCGCCGCGCGCGCCCGGCTCACGTCGAATTCGGTTCCGCGTCCGCCGTTGGCCAAGCGGGTGGTGGCGTCCAACGTGGCGCGCTGCGTATCGAGCACACGCTGCGTCGCCGCCAGGGTGAGGTTGGTCGAACAGATGCCGACATAGGCGCGGGTGACGGCGGCGGCGACAACCACCCGCACCTGGTCGCGCGCTGCAGCGACGGCCTCTGCATCCGCACTGGCCGCTTCAATACCGCGGCGGATGCCACCGGCCAGATCCAGCGGGTAGGACAGGTGGATGCCGAGCGCGTACAGCTGCGGTGGCGAGGAAGGCGAGGTGTATCCCCCGGCGCGGGCCAGCGTGGCCGATGCGTCGGCGTCGGTGCCTACCGAGCCCTCGGCCCGGACCTGCAGCACCAGCGCCGTGGCGCGCCGTAGGTTGGCGTCGGCCGCGCGCAGATCAGTATTGGCCCGCAGCGCTTCGCTGACGTAGGCATTGAGCCGTGGATCGTCGTACAGCTGCCACCAGCGGTCCGGCGGCTCGGCCTGTATGTAGGCAGCTTCGTGTCCCGATACGAATGTGCGGCGGGCCGCCGGGGCCGCGGCGACCGCGTTGGCCGGAAGTGTGTAGTCGGGGCCGGACAAGCAGCCCGCCAGCGAAAGCGCACAGGCGAGCACACCTGCGCGCGATGCGTTGCCGATCACTTGCAGACCCCCGGCGCACGCGGGGTGATGGTCACGCTGGCGGTTCTACCGACGATCAGGCGGGTATCCGGTGCAACGTCATCCAGGCGGATGCGGACCGGTATCCGCTGCGCCAGCCGCACCCAGGTATAGGTCGACGCGACCGACGGCAGCAGGTTGTGGGTGCTCGAGCGCTGGTCGTCGGCGATACCGGCAGCGATGCTCTCCACATGCCCACGCACTTCGCGACCATCGCCCATCAGGTGGGCGACCGCGGCATCGCCCTCGTTGATGCAGTTGAGCTTGGTTTCTTCGAAATAGCCTTCGACCCTCAGGCTGCTGCTGTCGATCAGGGCCAGAGCCTGCGCGCCGGGCTGCAGGAAGTCACCCGGGTGCAGGTCGAGATTGGTGACGGTGCCATCGGCGCTGGCGCGCACTTCGGTGCGCTGCACGTTCAACAGTGCCACCCGCCGCTCCGCGCGGGCCTGCGCCAGACCGGCAACTTCGGTATCAACCTTGGCCGTATTGCGCTCGCGTGTCTCCGAGGCGACCAGGTTGCCCAGCGCCAGATCCCGTTTCGATTCACGGCGGGCGAGGGTGAGCGTGGCCTGCGCGCTGCTCACCGCAGCATCCGCCTTCTCCAGCGCAGCGGCGTAGCGCGGCTGGTCCAGCACCAGCAGCAGCTGCCCGGCTTCCACCCGCTGGTTGTCCTGCACCAGCACCTGGGTCACCAGTCCGCCCATGTCCGATGCCACGCGGATCACATCCGCGCGTACCCGGCCATCGCGCGTCCAGGGCTGCGTTTCGTATCGGTTCCAGAGGGAGAGGGCAGCGATGACGGCGACGGCGAACAGGCAGAGCGTTGCGCTCCAGCGGCCAAGGACACTCAGCACGTGTTTCATTTCAGTTTCTCTAACAGGGGCGCGAGCTGGATCAACAGCTCCGCCAGGATCACGAACAACGAAAGGCCCACCAGCGGGCGATAGGCGAACAGCCGGTACAGCCCGAGGCTTGCCAGCAGCCGCGAGGCCATCATCGACAGGGCCAGCGCGATGAGCGCCACCGCCAGCAGGCCGGGAACGAAGACGCCATCGATGGAGATATCGGAGAACATCGCATCAGTCCTCATGAACGAGCAGGTCGCGGCGCAGGCCGGAGAGCAGCGCGAGAACGCGCTCGGTTTCGGGTGGGTTGCCAGCGAGGATGGCGTAGCGTGTGTTCTCGAGCGATTCCAGCAGCGGCGAATTCACCAGGCGCGGAGTGGGAGTGCGGAAGTGGGCGGTGGCCCTGTGCATCAGCAGCGCATGACACTCGCGGCTGCTCCGGTCCTTGAGCTTCCTGCCGATCACGCGCAGTTCGGCCACGGCACTGGCCGCGCGCATGTCTGCAAACATCGTCCGCAATGTGCGGGCCGCATCCGGATGGCCGCGCAGGCGAGGAGCAAGCAGCGCAAGCCGATCCACCATGCGGCTGGTCCAGTCGCTGGCATTTCGCACCTGCCCGGCCGCCCGACGCGCGATGTCCCGCCTGATCACGTCCTGCAGGCGCGCGCGGCTGCGATTGCTGTCCAGGGTCTGCAACAGCGACATGCTGCACAGCGCCGCCGCCGTGCCGACGAACAGCGCGACGCCGCTGTTGAGCGCACCCACGATGTTGCTGGCATTGGTCGCGCCCAATCCTGCAATGAGCGGGAAGGTGAGCACTACGCCCAACGCCGCCATGATGAACGGTGGGCGGGCGAGGAACGAGCCACACACCAGCAGCGCGGGCGCCAGCGCCATGGCCAGGCCGACGAAATCGGACAGGCCCGGAAAAATCACCAGCGCGTAGAACAGCCCGATGACCACGCCGATGGTCGACCCGATCAGGTAGCGCATGACATGCCCGGCAGGTGCCTCGGCGGTCCCGAACAACACGCAGGCCGTGCCGATGATGGAGACGGCAGTTGCACCATCGGACCACGCGGTAGCGATCCACAGCGCGCAGCTCAGTACGATGCCGACGAAGGCGCCCAAAGCGCTGCGCAGGGCGACCCGGTGATCACGATGCAGCACATGGCCGTTCGCCTTGCTGGCAAGGTGCACGGGCACCCGCCGGCGCCAGTCCGGGCGGGCGTCGTGCAGCTGCTCTTCCAGCAGCCGGCAGTCGTGATGGGCAGCATCGAGTTCGGCCTGACGTGTGCAAAGCGCTGCACGCAACAGGTCCGGCCATGCTGTGTCTGTCGTGCCAACAGGCTGCGCGCGTAGCTGGGCCATCGATTCATCCACCGCGCTGGACAGCATCAGCACATCAAGCATCCGGTCATGCAGTGCGCGCAGGATCTGCACCTGGGCAACGCCGTGCGCGCTGTCGAATGGCAGGTGGATGGACAGCGTGTGCAGTTCGAGCAGGTCCGCGGCTACCTTGGAGCGGTCCTCCGCCAGTACCGTGTCCCTGGCGCCTGCGCGCATGTCCTGCGTCCAACGTTCCGCATCGCCGAGGATCGACGCCACACGCGCGTGCACACGCGGCGAGACCCGGCGTGGCAGCACCAGCCCGTGGACCAGCGTTGCCGCAAGAATGCCGATCGAGATCTCCTGCACGCGGGTGATGGCAATGGTGAAGACTTCACCGGGCACCATCACCGCCGGGAAGCCGATCAGGCTGGTGGTGTACCCGGCCAGCAGGAAGGCATACGCACGCGGTGTGCGGTCGAGCATGGCCAGGTACAGGCACAGGCCCATCCAGGCCGCCAGCGCCACGCTCAGCACCAAGGGCGCGTTGGCGAAACGCGGCACCAGCAGCACCGTAGCAACCGCGCCGCCGACGGTGCCCAACAGGCGGAACAGGCCCCGGCTGAGCGTTGCGCCGGACATCGGCTGCGACACCAGATAGACCGTGCCGATCACCCAGAATGGGCGGGTCAGGCCGATGCGCAGCGAGACATACAGCCCGAGGATTGCGGCGAGCAGGCACTTGAGCGAGAACAGCACCGCTTCGCGGTCGACCTTCAATGTGGGCGACGTCAGCAGCGCACTGGGGCGCGAAAGCCAGGGGCGGGTGGGGGCGGGAATCTGCATGCCGCCATCGTATTCAGCGAGGACCGCAGCCGAATTTCGCTAGAATGCCAGCCTATCGCTGAATCTGGTCATTGAGAATGACTCGCATCTCGCTGCCTGGCTTTGATCTGGACCCGGACGCGACGGATCGGCCTGCAGTGGCCAGCCGCCTGCAGGTGGCCGATCACGATGCCGAGATTCCGGTCCACGACCATCGCAAGGGACAACTGATCCTGGCACTTCATGGCGCGGTGACCTGCGAGGTGGCCAATGCCCTGTGGATCGTGCCGCCGCAGTGCGGCGTGTGGATTCCCGGCAGCATGCCGCACAGCAATCGCGCCACCGCGAACGCGCGCCTCTGCTATCTGTTCGTCGAGCCGGGCGTCGTCGACCTGCCACGGCACTGCGTGACGCTGTCGATCTCACCGATGGTGCGCGAGATGATCCTGCACCTGGCCGATGTGCCGCAGGACTACCCGCGCGGCGGGCACATCGAGCGGCTGGCGCGTGTGCTGCTGGACGAACTGGTGCAGATGCCGGCCGAGCGGTTGTACCTGCCGGTGAGCGATCACGCGAAGATCCGTGCGCTGGCTGTAGCGCTGTCGGCCAATCCGGCGGACCGCAGCACCATCAGTGAATGGGCCAAACGCCTGGCGCTGGGCGAGCGCACCTTGACACGCCTGATTGATCGGGAAACCGGTCTGTCGTTCGGGCGCTGGCGGCAACAGCTGCATCTGCTCGTTGCGATTCGCGAGCTTGCAGGTGGCGCGGCGGTGCAGCGGGTTTCTGAAAGCCTGGGCTACGAGTCGGTGACAGCGTTCATCACGATGTTCAAGAAAGCGCTGGGGCAGTCGCCTACGCGGTATTTTGCGGCGCGGCTGCGGAATCAGGATTCTGCTGCTCGTGGCGATTGACGTTGACTGGCTGAAACGGAGTATCAGCTCTCCACGGAGCTGCGTTTGTCGCGTATCGAATAGATCACTGAAAAGATCTTCCAGCCTTGCTCGGTGCGGACCAGTTGCCACATTTCCCTGCCCCAGTTTTGTTTCGCACCGTTGGCGTGGAAGCTGTAGTCGAACGATGCCGATGCCACATCTCCGTCTGTGTCGATCTTCGTGTTGAAGAACTTCTCCTCTCGTGGCTCTGCAGTGGCCACGGCCTCATCGATGAGCGAGATGAAGTTGTTCGATGGGATCTTCCGCGCCTTGAGCGCATCGGGCTTGGCCCGGCGGATGTCCGCCAATCGCCGATCCTCGGACACGTACTGCCAGCCGATATCCTCAGGCTTGTCAGAGAAGAACAGCGCCATGTAGGTTGGCTTGTCCTTGTTCATCAGCGAGGTACGGAAGGACTCGATTACCTGCTCGATCGCTTCCACATCGGCAGGCGTGCTTTGCTCTGCGTAGGCCGGAAGGCTGGCCAACAGGCAAAGGGCGAGGGCGGTGAGGACCGTTCCTGGAGTGTGCATCTGTAGTGTCGGGTTGCAGGGGAGGGCGGGCATGCGCATCAGCGAGCGTAAGTGCGCCAGAAGAGCACACGATCGCCGGTTCTGTTTGTTGCGACGAAGATCGACTTGCCGAATTCTGGCTCGCAACGAAAGAAGGAGTAGGAGTGCTTCAGAGCGGCCTCACTCGGCCACCAGCTTCGATTGAACGGTGCCGGCTGGGTAGCGCTGTGATCGACGGGCCGGCAACCGGACGGCAACAACAGCTGCTTGCTGCGTGGCGTGCTGAAGGCAAGCGCGCTCACGTTTGAATCGAGGTCGTGCACCTCACGCAGGTCGGTCGCCTCCTCGGGCACCCACGCGGGAATCCAGCCCTTGGTAATCATCTCGGCGTCGACGGCTTCCTGCTTCGTGGCGTAGGACCTGTCCATCACCAGATCGCAGGAGGTGAGTATCAAGCAGAGTGCGAAGAGGATGGGCGGTCTCATGCTGCTTCTGGCGAGTTGTCGGAACGTCATTGCTGCCATGCCTTGCCTCGCGACCTACCGGGTCAATGCCTCGAAAAGACGGTTTCGATCCGCATCGGTCATCGACCACGATTGCCCGGCCGGCACCATGCGCACGGTCTCCACTCGGCCGCAGGCCCGGTATTGCCAGGTTTCTGTGCCGTCCGCCTGCGTTGCCACATCGATCCCGTCCAGACGCGCGCATTGCAGCCTTGCCAGTGCCATCGGCGCGAAATGGAACATGTAATGTTGCACTCTCTCGGCTGGCATTGCCGAGCCTGTCGGCAGCGGATGGGCCGGCGAATACTCGCCCAGCAGGCTGATGCAGGTCGCGGCGGCAGACAGCGTATTGCGGCCGAAAGCACGGGAGGCGTCACGTTCTACGTCCTTCTCGAGCTTCTTCCCCTCCTTGCTGGCGGCGTACGTCTGTGCCACCTGAAGCTGCGCGGGCTCGAAGGTCGACAGCCACCGTTCGCGGCCGTCCTGCAACTGTAGTTTCAGGCCCGGCAGAATTTTCTGGCAGCGCGCCGAAATCGCCTGTGTCTGCACGAAGTCCTGGGCCCGATCTCTGGGAGTTGCGGCCGGCTGTGCTGCCGTCGCGTCCGCCGCCAGGAAAGCGGAGGTGATGACTAGGGCATATCCAATCCTGCTGCGCATCCTTGCACCTGATGGAAAGTTCGATGGCGCACGCTATCACGGATGTTGGGTGGGACGCATTTTGGAAAGGGAGGGGCTGACCCCGACCCAGGGACGGCCACCGTCATCGATAATCGTGACCTGTATCTCATGGCTTGACTTGATTATGTAATCGGCTTGCGCGATAAAGGCCCCATGCGGCGGTGCCGCATTCCGGAACAGGGACGATCCGAAGCAGGGCGCGACAGGGCGGTGATCCGCCTGTGCGCCTTCGTCCCTCCCGGCGCGGTATTCGCCCAGGAAGGAGAACACGGATGTTCGGACGGACAATGAAGCTGTCTTGTGTGGCGCTGACGATGGTCGCGCTTGGCTGCGCGGCCCCCCTTGCCGCGCAGGCGCAGGAGAGCAAGACAACCTGGCGCATCTCCCAGCCAAGCGGGAATTCGACCCAGTACAAGACTCAGCAGGAGGCAGTGCAGGCGATCAAGAGCCTGCCCGCGCCGAGTCCGTTCCCGCCTGAGCTCCAGTTCGGTTGGCAGTCCGTCAATTCGATCAAGTCGAAGGTCGTGGACCTGGAGGGAAATACCTCAATCACGTACTGGATGGGCAAGTCCCAGCCCTCCGACCCTGATTGGTCGTATCTGAGTACCGCTATATTCCCGACCGAAGAGGCGATGGTTGCCGCCTACCTGGCCAAAGTTCAGGAGGCAAATCCTGTATGTCCCGGAGCGGCGGTCACCCCGACGAGTGAATGGTATGCACTCAGCCCCGACATGGAAGGGACGATCGAGATCCGCGATTTTCAAGCGACTTACATGACCGGCTACAATACGGCGGAGTCGCCGTGCACGCCCTATCCAAGCGATGCCCATATGACGCGGACCCGGCGTCTGAACTGCCCGGTCCCCCTCACCCAGTGGTCCAACAAGCATGAGGCGTGTGTCAGCGAAGAGTTCGTAGCAACCATTACCTCCAAGACGACGCAGTGCGACAAGGATGGGGGTAGCGCCGGCTGCCCCGATGAGGATCAGGCCCCGTGCAACGGCACCGTAGGCAACCCCTGTGACGTAAAGACCGGTGAGAAGTACGAGATCGCGCAGGATTTCGATCTCGGCTGGATTGCACTGACGCGCTATTACCATTCGGGAATATCCACCTCATCCGGAGGCTTCGGCCACGGTTGGACACACTCGCTTGGCGCCCAGCTCGCACTGGATGGGGCGGGCGGTGCTGGCATCGTTGAAGCCACTGGTTTCCAGCGCGCCTTCAAGAAGATCGGCCAGGTGTACGAGGCTGCTGACAGCAGTGGCGATCGCATGGTCCAGAACGGAAACTGGACGCTGTACGCAGCGGATGCCATTTCGACGTTCGACGACGCGGGTCGGCTCGCCGCGAAGCGCTTCGTGGACGGTACCTCGCTCACGTTCGTCTATGACGACAGCCAGCGCCTCGCTGCCGTCGTGCACAGCAGCGGCCGTACGCTTGAATTCGTCTACCAGTCCAACGACTACGAGGCCCTGATCAGCTCCGTTCTGGTCGCGGGCGTGCCGCAGGCGAGCTATACCTATACTGCGCATGGGCAGGTCGCTACCGTCACCTACGCGGGCGGCGGGGTGCTCACCTATCACTACGAGAATCTGGATTTCCCCCAGCATCTGACCGGCATTACCGCCGAGGACGGGCGCCGCTACAGCACCTTCACCTATGACACCATCGGTCGCGTCATTTCGAGCCAGCACGCGGGCGGTGCCGATGGCGTAACCCTTGCCTACAGCCCCAATGGCGGTGCCGTAGTCACCGATGCATTGGGCCATCAGACCGATTACACGTTGACACCCGGTGGCGACAGCGCGCCTCCCCGCAAGGTGTCGGGCACGACCGACGCCCAAGGTTCGGTCAGCCGCACTTACTATGACGGTGCGGCCGACTTCCGCAGGCGTCTGGATACCTACACGGACCGGCGTGGCACCCAGACCAAGCACACGTACAGCGAAGGCGTCGACGCGGTGACGGGCCGACCGGTCAACACCCATACCATTACCGATGCGGTCGGCCTGCCTGAGCAGCGTGTTGCGCAGACCACGCGCGACAGTGTGACCAACGCGGTGCTGGCTACGACCATCGCTCAGCGTGAGACGCGTACCGCCTACAACGCCCGTAGACAGCCGGTGAGCGTGACCCTGAAGGACCTGGCGTCCGGGCAGACGCGTACGGCCACATATACCTATTGCGAGGCCGCGGATGTAGCCGCAGCCGGCAGTTGCCCCGTGGAGGGGCTGCTGAAGAGCGTGGACGGCGCACGCACCGACGTGGCCGACGTCAGCACCTATGCCTACTACGCCGCAGACGACGCAGGGTGCGCGACCAATGGGGCCTGCACCTATCGCAAGGGCGACCTGCGCAGCGTCACCAATGCACTCGGTCAGACGGTGGAGACGTTGGCCTACGACGCCTACGGGCGACCGTTGTCGGTGAAGGATGCCAATGGCGTGGTCACCGACTACGCCTACCATGCTCGTGGCTGGCCCACCTCGGTGACCGTACGCGGCGCCACCACCGCCGAGGATCGATCCACCCAGATCAGCTACTGGCCGACCGGCCAGGTTCAGCAGATCACCGAGCCCGATGGCGGCAGCGTGACCTACGTCTATGACGCAGCACTGCGACTGACCGATATCGAGGACAACGCGGGCAATACCATTCACTACACGCTGGACAATGTCGGCAATCGACTGAAGGAGGACACCCTGGATGCGGGCGGTACCCTGCGCCGCACCCTGGCACGCACCTTCAACGCGATTGGCCAACTTACGGCGCTGAAGGACGCCGGCAACCACGCTACCGGCTTCACCTACGATGCCAACGGCAACCCGCAGACGGTGACCGACGCCCTGCAGCGCGTCTCCAGCCAGCAGTACGATCCCCTGAACCGGCTGGCGCGGACCCTGCAGGACGTGGGAGGTGTTGCTGCGGAAATCCGCAGCCAGTACAACGCGCTGGACCAGGTCACCCAGGTGACTGACCCGAAGGGCCTGCACACTACCTATGCCTATAACGGTTTCGGTGATCTGACTGGACAGGTCAGTCCGGACAGTGGCGCCAGCAGCTTCACCGTTGATGTGGCTGGCAACCGCAAGACCGCCACCGATGCGCGGGGCATCACCGCTACCTACAGCTACGACGCGCTCAACCGCCTGATCGGCATCGCCTACCCAGACCCCAACCTGGATGTGGGCTATAGCTATGACGTGGCACCGGCTGCCTGCGCCGCCGACGAGCGCTTTGCCAAGGGGCGCCTGGGGCAGGTGCTGCACGCCAATGGCAGCACGCAGTACTGCCACAACCGCTTCGGCGAGATCACCCGCAAGGTGCAGACCGTCAACGGTGTCGTCAGCACGTTGCGATATGCCTACAGCAACTCGGGCCGCCTGACGGCGTTGACTTACCCGGACGGCAATGTGGCCGACTACGTGCGCGATACCCAGGGGCGCATCAGCGAGATCGGCCTGACCCGCCCTGGGCAGTCGCGGCAGATCGTGGTGAACAACGTGACCTACGCGGCCTTCGGCCCTGCGACAGGGTGGACCTACGGCAATGGCCGCCAGTTGCAGCGCCCGCTGGACCTGGACTACCGTCCGCAGGCCGTGCATGACCCGGCGGCAGGCGGCCTGTCGCTGGGCTACGGCTATGACCCGGTCGGTTCGATCACCGAGCTGAAGAACGGCGCAGGGTCCGAAGTGCTGGCCAAGTACGCCTACGACGCGCTGGGTCGCCTGACCCAGACCCAGGACGGCGCGACCGGCACGCCGATCGAAACCTACGGCTACGACGCTACCGGTAACCGCACCTCGCTGACCACTTCGGCAGGAACTGCCAATTACACCTATCTGGCCACCAGCCACCGGCATACGGCGGTCGATGGTGAGCCACGCAATCATGATGCGGCGGGCAACACCACCAGCATTGGCAGCAAGATGTTCACCTACAACGATGCCAACCGCATGAACGCGGTGAAGCAGGGCAACGCCACACTGGAGAGCTACGGCTACAACCATCGCGGCGAGCGCGTGCTGCGTACCCCGGCCGGTGGTGCGACTCAGATCACGTTGTACGACGAAGCAGGGCAGTGGCTGGGCAACTACTCGGCCACGGGCCAGGCGCAGCAGCAGGCGATCTGGCTGGACAACTATCCGGTGGCGTTGATCAATCTGCCGAGCAGCGGCGTGCCGGAGCGGGCCTACGTCCAGCCGGATCATCTGGGTACGCCGCGTGTTGTGATCGACCCTGCGCGCAATGTCGCGATCTGGGAGTGGAGCAACAAGAGCGAGGCTTTTGGCGATCAGGCGCCGGCCAATGATCCAGATGGCGATGGCGTAGCTTTTGAGCTCTCGCTGCGCTTCCCGGGGCAGCAGGCGACGGATGCGAGTGGTTTGTTTTACAACTACCAGCGGGAATACGACCCGGTAGTGGGGCGGTATTCGCAAAGTGATCCGATTGGGTTGGATGGCGGGATTTCAACGTTTTCGTATGCTCGCTCTCAGCCAACCTTCTCGATCGATCCGCAGGGTCTTCAGGTTATCGGAAGCCCAAGAGAGATAGCCAATCCGCTGGATGAGTCTCAAGCCAGGATGCTGCTTCCATGGGTGGCGGACATGACTCCAGGCGTCGGAGAGGTCAAGGGCGTTTATGAAGCATGTGAAAATCCCACGCCGGGCAACATTGCCATGGCGGCAATCGGCATTGGTCCCCTCAAACTTATCAAGCTTCCCGTAAAGGCGGGTCGGGTACTACTTACATTTGGACGAGTGGAGAACCAGGCCTATCACGCTTTCCGGCACATCGAAAGGGCTGGATTGGACAGCGCAAGTGTGCAGAAGGCGATCACTGCCGACATGGAACGAATTGGGGCGAATCTTCCACCTGGGCAATACTCTGGATCAGTGATGGTCGACGGCGTGAAAGTTGACTACAGCTCCTATAAGCTGCCAGACGGAAGTATCAATGTGGGAAGAATTACCCCGCCTAGGAAGTAACGTATGCCCAGACACCTGTCAGAATCCGAGAAATGGATAGTCCAAACGATGCTTCGGGATGTGCATCCTCTGAAAATCACTCCGGAGGCGCTATCAGTGGTTGAGATTGAGGGAATGGATGACGGAGGGATGGGGAGCCTACTGTTTCAGTCAGGTAAGCCCGATCGCTGTCTTGGAAAGGATCTTGCCAGAGAAGTCTTCGTGGACCGGGATGGCGTTGATGTAATAGCAACTCTTTCATTGGACAATTATGGGGACCTTTTCGAATTGGATATATGGAAAGTTGATTTCTCGCCAGTTGTTAGCCTTCGTCGCAAAGACTCGTCTACCGCTAGCTAGGAAAGGACAGTGAATCGCTTCGGCCAGGTCGCCCGCAATGGGTGAGGGCGCTCATTGGCATCCCAGAGAACGGGGAAAATGAGATTACTCGTTATCCTATCGATCAACTCGCGTGGGCCAACGTTGGCCCATATCATGTGGGGCGCGCTTTGAGAGCGTCTTGCATGATGTGGTGCGTTGCGAGGCTGACGAAGATCACCTAGCCCGCCATTTCGGGGATGTGCTGTTTCCACCTAGCAGGATCAGTTCTTCGAGCTGAAAACTGTGGAAGGTGGACTTCTCGATCATCGGCGTCGATCCGAGGAGGGCTTTCAGAGGGCACTGACGCCTGCTGAAAGCGCTCTTCGCTGAAGCGTTGCGCGTGGCAATCACCCCTCCACCTGCAATCGCCCCACAGCCTGCGCACTCAACGCCAGGCACGCCAGCATCAGCCCTTCCATCACCCGGTCCCCCACATAGTCCTCGGGCTCGCCGTTCTGACGGGTCCGCTCTGCCGCCAGCAGTACTTCCTGTACCACCCGCAACCCGGCCAACGCGCAATCCGAATCGGCCAGCGCCATGCAGCGCCCGGGCAACTGATGCCGCTCCGGCCAGGGCTGCCCGTCGGCCGCAGCGCCTTTGCCGATACGCTTCAGGTTGGCAATCAGGGTGTTCGCATCCACGCAGGGCACAGCCTCTGCCAGGTCATCGGCGTTGGCCGGGTCACGGTAGGCGTGCAGGTGGGGAAGATCAGATCCGTTCATGGCGAGGCTCCGTGCAAGGCATTCGGTAGCCGCCACACAGAGGTGGCGGACGGTACGTGGTTCGAATCCGGGTTGACCTCAAGCCGGCGGGCGCGAACGCCCCCACGCACCGCCCGCCATAGCCGGCAGACGGATTGCCAGCCGGTGGACGCCGACTGGCAAGCGCAATCACTCAAGGTCAACACGGGATTCGAAACCCGGCCACCCGTTTTCGGTGGCACGCCATCTGAGCCCGCGTCGCTGGGCAATGCCAATCAGAAGAGTTGCAAATAGCTCAAGATTGGAGACGCTTTCGGCATTGAACCACGCTGTTAAGTACTGGCAGCGCTGATTGCCGCGATGATCCACCGCGACCAGGCAATCTGCGACAGGCGTCGTGGTTGGGTGAAGGAGTGGGGGACGGCAGGCGGTTCGAAAACGACAGGGCTGACGGCCCTACCAATCGGTGCATTCGCAGTCGGGGCTCCGGGTTGACGCTTTCAGCGCCCCGGCGCACTCTGAGTGCTCGGGTCGACAACCCGTTCAGGCGCCCAGCGGCACGGTGGAGTCAGGAGGTGAAACAGCCATGAGCCAACTCACCGACGGATTCGGGCGCAGCTTTCCCTACCTGCGCCTGTCGTTGACCGAGGCCTGCAACTTTCGTTGCAGTTACTGCCTGCCCGATGGCTACCAGGCCGATGGCCGCCCGCGCTTTCTGGCGGTGGACGAGATCGCCCGTCTGGTGCGCGCGTTTGCCATGCTGGGGATGACCAAGATCCGCCTGACCGGTGGTGAGCCGAGCCTGCGCAAGGATCTGGACGAAATCATCGCCACGGTGGCAGCCGTGCCGGGCATCCGCAAGGTAGCCATCACCACCAATGGCACGCTGCTGCCGCGTCGCCTGCCGGGCTGGCACCGCGCCGGCCTGACCGCGCTGAACGTCAGCATGGACAGCCTGCAGCGCGAGCGCTTCAGCACCATCACCGGCCACGATCGCCTGCCGGAAATCCAGCAGGGGCTGGAGATGGCGCAGGCACTGGGGCTGCCGGCCATCAAGCTCAATGCAGTGCTGCTGCGCGGCCTGAATGACGACGAGCTGCCGCAGTGGATGGACTTCCTGCGCGACCGTCCCTTCAGCGTGCGCTTCATCGAGCTGATGCGTACCGGCGACAACGAAGCCTATTTCCAGCGGCACCACCTGCGTGCCGAACACGTGATCGATCAGCTGCATGCCGCCGGTTGGCATGAGCGCCCGCGTGCGGCCGATGCCGGCCCGGCGCGTGAGTTCAGCCACCCGCAGCATCGCGGCACGGTGGGCATCATCGCCCCGTACTCGCGCGACTTCTGCAAGGGTTGCAACCGCCTGCGGGTGACCGCCAAGGGCGACCTGCGGCTGTGCCTGTTCGGCGAATTCGGCGTGCCGCTGCGCCCGCTGCTGCAGAGCGACGACGACCAGGACGCGCTGCTGGCACGCATCACCACACAGCTCGGCCTGAAAGCGGCCGGGCATGGATTGCATCAGGGCCAGACCGGGTTGACCCCGCACCTGGCGTCGATCGGAGGATGAGGAACACGATGAGTGGTGAATTGACTGCGGCCTTCCACATGGCCGATGTGCGCGACAAACGCGTTACCCGCCGCCGCGCGGTGGCGGTGGGCGAACTGCATGCTGGCCCGGTGGCCTACCCGCTGATTGTCGAGCGCCGCCTGCCCAAGGGCGACGCGCTGGTGATGGCCGAGATTGCCGGCCTGCAGGGGGCGAAGATGGCCTCGATGCTGATGCCGTTGTGCCACCCGCTGCCGCTGGAGCTGGTGCAGGTGTACTGCGCGCCAGTGCCGGAGCGGCAGTCGATCCGCGTGTGGTGCGAGTGCGCCAGCGAGGCCCGCACCGGTGTGGAGATGGAAGCACTGGCCGGGGTGAACGCCGCACTGCTGACCCTGTACGACCTGAGCAAGCCGGTGGAGCCGGCGCTGCGCATCGAGGGCATCCGTCTGCTGTTCAAGGAAGGCGGCAAGCGTGGCCTGTGGCTGCATCCGGATGGTATGGACGACGGTGAGCGCGAGCGCTTCAGGCCGCGCCCGCCGAAGGGCTTGAACGGTGCTGCCTGTGCGGTGATCACCCTGAGCGATCGCGCGAGCGAGGGCACGTATGCCGACGAGTCCGGCCCGAAGCTGGTGAGCGGGTTGCAGTCGCTCGGTGGCGAGGTGGTGGCTGCCGAGGTACTGCCCGATGGCATCGAGCCGCTGGCGGGACGCCTGCGTGCGCTGGCGGGCGAGGGCGTGCGCCTGTGCCTGTGTACCGGCGGCACCGGGCTGGGCCCGCGCGACCTGACCCCGGAGGCGCTGCGTTCGTTGAACGCGCGACCGGTGCACGGGCTGGCGCAGATGGTGCGTGCGTTGAGTGCGCAGCACACGCCGATGGCCTGGCTGAGCCGCGCTGAGGTGGTGCAGCTGGATGACATGCTGGTATTTGCGCTGCCGGGTAGCCCGCGTGCGGCTGCGCAGTGCCTGGACATTCTGGCGCCGGTGCTGGGCCACGCGCTGGCGATGGTCGATGGCGGTGGCCACGCATGATCGCCTACAGCGAAGCGCTGCAGCACCTGATGGAGGCAGCCACACCGCTGCCAGCCGAGCGGCTGACGCTGCATGAGGCGGGTGGTCGCATCCTGGCCACGGACATTATCAGCGGGCAGTCGCTGCCGCCGTTCGACAATTCGGCGATGGACGGCTTCGCGCTGCGCGCCAATGGCACGCCCTTCGAAAGCGGTACCGGGTTTGCGGTGCAGGGCTGGCAGGCCGCAGGCGATGCCGGTGTCGAGGGCGGCGAGGGCGCATGGGAAATCATGACCGGCGCGCGCATGCCGGTCGGGCTGGATACGGTGGTGCCGATCGAGAACGTTGAGATCCTCGCCAGCGAGGATGGCCGTCCGACCCGCATTGCGTTGAAGAGCGCGGTGAAGCCTGGCCAGAACGTGCGCCTGCGTGGACAGGATGTGGAAGAGGGCGAGCGCGTGCTGCAGACCGGGCAGGCGCTGGACATCAACGCACGCACCCTGTTGCACGCCATCGGCGTGGCCGAGGTGGCGGTGGTGGCACGGCCGAAGGTCGCTGTCATTGCCACCGGCAAAGAGCTGGTGACCGAAGCGGCGCAGGCGCTCGACTCCGGACAGATCCGTGACAGCAACCGGCCCTATCTGATCGGCCGCCTGCAGGCCGCCGGTGCCGAGGTGGTGTGGCAGGGCACGGTAGGTGATGAGGTGGCTGCCTTCGATGCAGTGCTCGATGACGCGCTGGCGGCAGGGGCACAGGTGCTGGTGAGTACCGGTGCGGTGTCGGCGGGCCGCTACGACTTCATTCCCGATGCGTTGCGCGCGCGTGGCGCCCGCATCGTGTTCCACAAAGTGGCGATCCGCCCGGGCAAGCCGCTGTTGTTTGCGGTGCTGCCCAATGGCGCGCTGTATTTCGGTCTGCCGGGCAACCCGGTGTCGGCGGCAGTGGGGCAGCGCTTTTTCGTTGAACCGGTGCTGCGTCGCTTGCTGGGCCTGGCCGCCGAGCCACTGCTGCAGCTGCCGTTGCAGGCCGACGTGCGCAAGCCGCCGGGCCTGCGCTTCCACGCGCGGGCGCGGGTGGAAGTGGACGCGCAGGGGCGCTTGAGCGCACGCGTGCTGGCGGGCCAGGAATCGTTCCGTTTGAAATCCATGCTGCAGGCCAACGCCTGGGTGGTGCTGGAGGGCGAGGGTGACCTCGCCACGGCCGGCACACCGGTGCGCGTGCAGGGCTGGGGCCATCAGGACCCGCTGCAGCTGGCGACCCAGGAGTCGTTATGAAACAGGTGAATCTGCAGTTGTTCGGTGCGTTTTCCGATCTGGATGCCAGCCGCGAGATCGCGCTGGAGGTGGCCGGTGGCACCGTGGCCGATCTTCGCCAAGCGTTGCGTGAGCTGTTGCCGGTGCGCTTTCCCGGTTTCCGCGCCGGGTTGCTGGACTATTCGGCCTTCGCCGACCAGCAGCGCGTGCTGCGTGACCACGAAGCGTTGCCCGCCGATGGCAAGGTGGCGATCCTGCCGCCGGTGAGTGGGGGCTGAGCCATGAGCAACGTGACTGCGAAAGTGGTGGACCGCGCGCAACGCGCCATCGACCCGGCCGAAGGCATCGCAGCGGTGTCCGACCCGGCATTCGGCGGCATCGATGTGTTCATCGGCAAGGTGCGCGACTTCAATGTGGGGCGGCCGGTGACCGGCATCACCTACGACCTGTTCGAACTGCTGGTGCTGAACGAGATCCAGCGCTTGGCGGCAGAGATCGAGGCGACGTTCGGGCCGAAGCTGAAGCTGTATGTGGCACATGCCAAGGGCCGTCTGGGCATTGGCGATGTGGCGGTGGTGGTGGCCGCAGGCAGCCCGCACCGTGATGAAGCGTTCCGCGCGTGCCGACAGTTGATCGAGGCGGTGAAACACCAGTGCCCGATCTGGAAACAGGAACATTACGAAGACGGCGACAGCGAGTGGAGCGAAGGCTGCACTCTTTGCCGCGCCGACAGTGAACCGGCACATGAGCACCACTGACGGCAGTAGATCCACGCCATGCGTGGATGGCGCCTTCTCCGCGCGCCCGGCAGAAGCAGCCACGCATGGCGTGGCTCTACTGAGGCGTACCTGCACGGTTGCGCCATGCGTGGATGGCGCCTTCCCCTCGCGCCCGGCGGAAGCAGCCACACATGGCGTGGCTCTACCGTGAGTATGACCTTGCCCAGCCCCATCGCCGGTATCGTGCTGGCCGGTGGCCTGTCCAGCCGCATGGGCCGCGACAAGGCGCTGCTGCCCTGGCAGGGGCGCACGCTGCTGGAGCACATGCGCGGCACGTTGCGGCTGGCAGGGGCAGACCGTGTCTGGGTGAGCGGACGTTACCCGGCCTTCGGCGGCGTGCCCGATCAGATCACACGGTGCGGGCCGCTGGGCGGCCTGTACAGCGTGGCGATGCAGATGCCCGATGGCCCGGCCTGGGTGGTGCCGGTGGATACACCCCGGTTGACGCCAGCGCTGCTGCAGCAGTTGTGTGACCGGCACAGCGGCGCTTGCACGATCTTTGAGGGTCATCCGCTTCCGATGCTGTTTAATGTAGGCAACGAAAGCCGCACGATCCTCGAAACCATGATCCACGATCCCCTAGGCCCGCGCTCCCTGCAGGCCCTGCAACACCGGCTGGATGCGCAGACCCTGCGCTTGGCCCATGCCGATGAAGGCGCCTTGGTCAACTGCAACACCCCTACTCAATGGGAGGGCGTTGTCTCATGAAGGTGCAGCTGCAGGAACAGACAATGCGCCTGCGCCTGGACGAGGCCGAGCTGGCCACGCTGCTGGTGGGTGAAACGGTGGAGAACCTGACCCGGTTCGGCGGCAGCGGCGGCTGGGGTACGGCCGTCTCGCTGCATGGTGGCGAATCGGCCGTGCTGCTCGACAGCGGCACCGATTGCCGCCTGGTGCTGCCACGGTCGGCGGTGGAGGATCTTGCCGGACGCCTGCCGTGCCGCGATGGCCTGGCCTTTGCGCTGTACCTGGATGACGGCACCACGCTGCAGCTGCAGTTCGATGTGGATGTGCGCGACAGCGTGCGTCAGCGCGGCCCGGGCCGACGCGGGACCCCGCCCGCGGCGTGACGCACGCAACGCCCGGGCGGCGGCGGGCCGTGCCGTATGATGGACGCTTCCGTTCGAGCGTTGTTGTGATGTCTTCGATGCCGCCCCCGCAGCTGCGCCCCGGCAGGGCAACGCCCAATCCCGCTGCCGCCGATGACGGCGATGCACTGCATTTCTGCAGTACGTGCGCGTTCTCGGATGCGTGTACGTCGCAGGGCTACGACAAGGCTGCCCTGGGCGAGCTGCATGTGCTGGTTGACCATGTCGGCCCGTTCCATGCCGGCGACTACCTTTTCCGTGCGGGCGAGCCGTTCGACTCGATCGCGGCGGTGCGCGCGGGCATGGTCAAGACCTTCGTCGACGACAGCCAGGGCAACGAGCAGGTGCTGGGCTTCGCGTTGCCGGGCGAGGTGATCGGGCTCAACGCCATTCACGGCTCGCGGTTTCCGTGCAACGCGGTCGCGCTGGACACGGTGTACCTGTGCCGCATTTCCTTCCCCAAGCTGAGCCTGCTGGCCACCCGCATGCCGGGTCTGCAGGCCAAGTTGTTCAGCCTGCTCAGCGCGGAGATCGGCAAGGTCGCCACCCTGGCGGCCAATCATCGCACCGACGAGCGCATGGCGGCCTTTCTGCTGGACATGTCCGAGCGCTATGCACGGCGCGGGTTCTCCGCGACCCGCTTCAACCTGACGATGGCCCGCACCGAAATCGCCAACTACCTGAGGATGGCGCCGGAGACGGTCAGCCGGGTGCTGCGTCGGCTGAGCGATGAGGGTGTCATTGCAGTCAATCAACGTGAGATGCTGCTGCTGCAACCCGAGCGGCTGGCGGCGCTGGCCGTGGCCAGGGATTCCGAACCGGACTGAACACGGCCAAGGAGCCGATATGAAGACGCTGGGCGTGTTGTTGCTGGGGATGCTGGCTGCACTGCCAGCGTGGTCGGCCGAGCTGACCGTGTCGGCGGCATCCAGCCTGACCGAGAGCTTCCGCGAGCTGGGCGCAGCCTATGAGAAGGCAAACCCGGGCAGCAAGGTCGACTTCAACTTTGCTGCCTCCGGCGTGCTGCTGCAGCAGATCGCGCGGGGCGCGCCGGTGGATGTGTTCGCCTCGGCTGATGAAACAACGATGGACCAGGCGGCGCAGCAGACGCTGCTGGCAGCGGGTACGCGTGAGGTCTTCGCAGTGAACGCGCTGTGGGTGGTCGTGCCGCCGCAGGCGAAGGCGCCGCCGCGCGCACTGGCCGATCTGGCGGGTGCCGCCGTGCAGCGCATCGCACTGGGCAACCCGGACAGCGTGCCGGTGGGTCGCTATGCAAAGGGTGCGCTGCTGGCCGCAAAGCTGTGGCCGGCAGTGCAGGGCAAGGTGATCAGCACGCAGAACGTGCGGCAGTCGCTGGATTACGTGGCACGGGGCGAGGTGGATGCGGGCTTTGTCTACGCCACGGACGCGCAGGCAATGCCGGATCGCGTGCGGCGCGCGTTCGAGGTTCCGGTTGCCGGACGCATCGCCTATCCGCTCGCGGTGGTGCAGGCCAGCACGCAGCCAGCGGAAGCCAAGCGCTTCGCTGCCTTCGTGCGCTCGGCGCAGGGCCAAGCGATCCTGCAGAAGCACGGATTCGGCAAGCCCTGACGGATGGACCTGGACTGGAGCGCACTGGGATTGTCGTTGAAGGTGGCCGGCTGGGCTACCGCGATCAATCTCGTTGCAGGCGTGGCACTTGGCGCGCTGCTGGCGCGACGGCGCTTTCCCGGTCGGGAACTGCTGGATTCGATACTGACCCTGCCGATGGTGCTGCCACCGACAGTGCTGGGCTACTACCTGCTGGTGCTGATCGGGCGCAATGGCCCGATCGGTGCGTGGCTGCAATCGTGGTTCGGCATCAACCTGGTGTTTACCTGGCAGGCGGCGGTGATCGCTGCCGCGGTCGCGTCACTGCCGTTGGTGTTCAAGCCGGCACGCGCCGCATTTGAAGAAGTAGATGGTCAGCTGGAGCAGGCCGCACGCACGCTGGGTGTGTCCGAAGCGGCGGTGTTCTTCCGCATCACCCTGCCGCTGGCATGGCGCGGAATTCTGGCTGGTCTGCTGCTGGCGTTCGCACGGGCGATGGGTGAGTTCGGCGCCACGCTGATGGTGGCCGGCAGCATTCCCGGCCGCACGCAGACGCTGTCGATCGCCATCTATGAAGCGGTGCAGGCGGGGCAGGATGGCAAGGCCAATGCGCTGGTGATACTGACGTCGGTGGTATGCATCGTGATCCTGCTGCTGGCCGCACGACTGGTGGGTGGGCGCCGCCGGGAGCTGCGCGATGTGGCTTGACCTGCAGGTACAGCGACGATTGCAGGCGTCCGGCCAGACCTTCGAATTGGACGTGGCACTGCAGTGCACGCAGCGGCAGGTGGTGCTGTTCGGGCCCTCGGGTGCCGGCAAGAGCCTGACGCTGAAAGCGGTGGCCGGCCTGTTGCGCCCGGAGCATGGACATGTGCGCCTGCACGGGCAGACGCTGTTCGATGCAGATGCTGGGATCGATCTGCTACCGCAGCGTCGTCGACTGGGTTACGTATTCCAGGATTACGCGCTGTTCCCGCACCTGAGCGTGCGCCAGAACGTGGCGTTCGGGCTGCAGCGCGGCTGGTTGAACCCGCAGCGCGGGACCCGCATCGAGGCAGTTGAGCAGTGGTTGCAGGCGTTCCGTATCGAGCATGTGGCGGATCTGCTGCCGTCACAGGTATCCGGTGGCCAGCGCCAGCGTACGGCGTTGGCGCGTGCGCTGGTGACGCGGCCGCAGGCCTTGCTGCTGGACGAGCCGTTCGCAGCGCTCGATCACGACCTGCGCCAACACCTGCGTCAGGAGCTGGAAACCGTGCTGGATGAAACCGGTATTCCGCTGCTGCTGATCAGCCACGATCCGCAGGATGTGGCGGTGTTCGGCCAGCAGGTGGCACGCGTGGTGGATGGGCGAATCGTCGGCGATTGACGCGTGGCGGATGGCCGCATCGTCGATGATTGACGCGTGGCGGTAGTGCCGGCCGCTGGCCGGCAGCTTGGTAGTGCGGAGAGCAGCCGGCCAGCGGCCGGCTCTACCCGGTAGGGAGGCTCCCCTCAATACAGCTCGCAGTGGGCGCGGCCCTCGCCGCGCAGGGCGTCCCAATGGCCCTCACCGCCGATCGCGTCGATGGCGTCGCGCACAGCGCCTTCCAGGTGGCTCTTGTTGCCACACAGGTAGATGTGGCCGCCACGGGCCAGCACATCCTGCATCTGCGCACCCTGCTGCTGCAGCACATGTTGCACATAGACCTTCTGCGCCGCATCGCGCGAGAACGCGGTGTGCAGACCAGCCAGTACGCCACGCGCCTGCCAGTCCTGCAGCTGCTCGCGGTACAGGAAGTCGTGCTCGCGGTGCTTCTCGCCGAACACCAGATGGACCTCCCGTGCATCGCCGGTGGCCTGCAGTTCCTGCATCAGGCCCATCAGCGGCGCGATGCCGGTACCGGTGCCGACGAGCAGCAGGGGTGCATTGCCGCTGTCGGGCAGGTGGAAGCCCGGATTGGAGCGGCAGTACACGCGGGCGGTTTCGCCGCCGTGCAGCAGGCCGCCGGTGGCAGTGCCGAAGCGTTCGCGGCCACGCAGGGTGTAGCGCACTTCGCGCACGCACAGGCTCAGCTGATCATCGTGCGGATGCGAGGCGATGGAATACGCACGGGGCAGGCGTGGCGACAGGATGTCGCGCAGGCGGGCCAGCGGCACGCTGTCCGGGGTGGCGTGGTCCTGCAGCACGTCCAGCAGGTCCAGGCCATGCAGGTAGGCCTCCAGTTCGCGCTTCTGGCTGATCTTCAGCAGGCCCTTCAGTACTTCGCTGCCGCCCAGCTTTGCCAGCTCGCGCAGCACGCCCTTGCTGAGCAGGCGCAGCTCGCGGTCGCGCAGGGCATCGACGGCGCTGGAATCACCCAGCCAGGTGGCCAGTGCCTGCAGCAATGCCGGATCGTTTTCCGGAACCAGATGCAGGGTGTCGCCGGCCCGGTAGACCATGCCGCTGCCGGCGATGTCCAGCTGCAGGTGCCAGGCCGCAGGGTCACAATGGCTCAGGCGTCGCCGTTCGACGATGCGAGCGTTGAAGGCATTGTCTTCGCCATAGGCCGTCACCTGCAGGCGGAGATCCTGGCCCGCAGCCGCATCACCCTGCAGTACCTGGCCCAGCACCGGCCGCCACTGCTGGAAGAACTGCTCGTAGCCGAGGTCGGCATCGACACGGTGCAGCAGCGGTTGGGCCTGACGCTCGCTCAGCGCTGCATCCAGCGCCTTGGTGAAACCGCAGAAGCTGGGGTAGCCGGTATCACCCAGGCCGAACACCGCATAGCGCAGACCGGGCAGGGCGGGCGCTTGGCGCAGCGACTCGAAGAAGCTCTCGCCATTGGCCGGCGGCTCGCCGTCGCCGAACGAACTGGAAATGGCCAGCAGCACATCGCCGTGGCCGAGACTGGCCACATCGATGTCGTTGAACGGAAGGACCTGCGGCCCATGCGGCTGCAGGTCCGGGTCTGCGCCCAGGCGCTGGGCCAGGGCGCGGGCGTTGCCCGACTCGGAGGCAAAACCCACCAGCAGCCGGCTGATGGGCATGCGTGAGGGGATGGCGTTCACGCAGCCTCGTAGAAGTCGTCGAACTTTTCCTTGCTGAACTCAACCAGGTCGTAGTTCTGCATCAGGTCGTTCACCACGCGGCGGATGCTGATGTACGAGGTGATGTTGCCATCGGCATCGAACAGCGGCTGCACGGTGGTGTCGACCACGTAGAGCACGCCGCCCTTGCCCAGGTTGGGCACGATGCCGGTCCAGGTCTTGCCGGCCTTGATGGTGTCCCACATGTCCTTGTAGACGGCCTTGGGCACGTCCGGATGGCGGACGATGCTGTGCGGCTGGCCGATCAGTTCCTCGCGCGCGAACCCGGTGAGCGTGCAGAACAGGTCGTTGGCATAGGTGATGTTGCCCTGCAGGTCGGTGGTGGAGATCACCATCACGTTCTGCATGGCATTGAGCAGCTGGGCGTTGTCGGGGGTGTAGCTCATCGCAGGTCCTTTGGATGCCGGTGACGCCGGCGTATTGGGTTCCTGCATAGAGATACGCGCCCGCGGCGGTGGGCGGATTGATATAGGTCAAGCGTGTGCCGCGAGGGTCCTGCGACAGGCTGTCGCAGGCCAGGTGTTGATGGTCTGTAAAGCCGAACAAGAGCTCGGCTTTACAGGAAATCCTGCTCACCCCATCAGATACCGCAGCACACCCGCCGATACCACGCCGATCAGCACCGTCGGCAGCATCGACAGCCGCGTGGCCGCAATCAGGGTGATTGCCAGCGCGGCCAGATCGGCTGGCTGGTCGGACACGAAGTCCGGGGCGATCACCGAGATCAGCACGCAGCCCGGGGCGGCTTCCATCACCGTCACCGCGCGCTTGCTCAGGGTACGGTTGCGCAGCGCGAGAAAACCGATGATGCGGGTGAGATAGGTGGCGGCGGCCATCAGGATGATGGTCAGCACCGAGGTCCAGTGGATCAGGCCGTTGAAGATCATGCGTCCTTCTCCGCCAGCAGCCAGGCCGCGGCGAGACCGGCCAGCGCGCCGCTGGCTACGTACCAGGCGCCGGGCACCAGCAGGTACGTGCCCGCTGCCACCACCAGGCTGACCAGCCATGGCCGGGCGGCGCGCATGCCTTGCCACATGCCACGCAGCAGCACCAGGAACACGGCGGGGAAGGCCATGTCGAAGCCGTAGGCATGGATGTCGCCGAGCAGCGGGCCGACGATCGCGCCCAGCGCGGTGCACAGCACCCACACGGTGTACAGGCCGGCCGATACGCCGAGGTAGTAGGCCAGGCTGAAGCCCAGTGCGCGGCGGCGCGCATCGGCCACGCCCAGTGCCCAGCTTTCGTCGCACATGAAGAACAGCGCCGGCAGCACGCGACGGCGCGGCAGGTGCTGCAGCATCGGGGCCAGGCTGGCGCCCATCAACAGGTGGCGGCTGTTGACCAGTGCGGTGATCGCCACGATCAGCGCGATGTGCGGCGGCGAGGTCCACAGTTCGACCGCGGCGAATTCAGACCCGCCAGCAAAGTTGAGGCCGGTCATCAGCGGCACTTCCAGCGCCGACAGACCCTTCTGGGCGGCCTGGGCACCGAGCACCAGGGCAAAGGGAATGAAGCCGATCATCACCGGTACGGCGGCGCGCAGACCGCGCAGGAATTCGGCGCGAGGTGCGGTGTCGCAGGCGGGATCAGGCAGGGGCAGGGTGGTTCGGGCGTCCATGGATCAACAACGAGTGGGGGTGACCCATGCTAACGGCCTGTTCACGAAATCGGGTTGCGTTGATGCCATTGGTTCGGCCGAAGGTGCAATATCATGCGGTGATCCGGTCAAGGAGTGAAATTCCATGCAGTACCAGCTCGACAACCTGGATCGTCGCATCCTGGACGCCCTGCAGCGCGATGGTCGCCTGCAGAACCTGGAGCTGTCCCGCCAGGTGGGGCTCTCGCCGTCGGCCTGCCTGCGCCGGGTTCGCCTGCTGGAAGAAGGCGGTTACATCGATCGCTACGTGGCGCTGCTGAATGCGGCCAGGATCGGCCGGGGGTTCACCGTGTTCGTGCGTGTCTGGCTGCGCGGCCAGGACGAGGACACCACCAATCACTTCATCAACAGCATCAAGTCCTTCCCGGAAGTGCTTGAATGCCATCTGATGGCTGGCGACTGTGACTTCCTGCTGCGGGTGGCGGTGGCCGATCTCGACGCGTACCGGCAGTTCCAGATCCAGCACCTGAACCGCATCGCCGGGGTGCAGAACACCAAGACCGAAATCCCCATGCAGCGGATCAAGCAGACCACTGAACTGCCGGTCTGAACCGACCCTGCGCGTCCCCTGCGCCCCGCCGTCATCGCAATGACACGTGACGCCGCTACGGTTTGACCCGCTTGCCGGCCGTGTGCAGGTCGACCCACCTGGTCGCACCGCGTTCCGCCGCTGCAGCCGATGTCGCTGCCGAGGGTCATGTGTTCTACGTCAGGGGGCTGAATGGACAGCATGCAATCAGACGTTGGAGGGTGGCCGCCGCCGGGTTGCTGTTCGCCTTCGCTGCTGCCGCACAGGACGACATCCGTTCCTATGACATTCCCGCGCAACCGCTGGAACAGGCGGTCGAGCGCTTCAGTGTCGTCAGCGGGTGGTCGGTGATGTATCCCGGCGATCTCGGCACCGGCCGCAGCAGCCATCCGGTGCAGGCCAGCCTGCCGCCACTGCAGGCGTTGCAGGTGGTGCTGCAGGACACGGGTGTCGAGGCCGAGCTGATCGGTGCACAACGCGTGGTGCTGCGCCGCGGTGCACACGCGGCCACCGGATCCTCCCTGACCGATGTGGCCGCCGACCCGGGGCAGCGTCGCCGCTTCGGCGACCTGCAGCAACGGCTGCGCACCGCTTTCTGTGGCGACCCTGACCTGGCGCCGGGTGCCTATGCGGCGACGCTGCGCTTCCGCATTGCCAACGATGGACAGGTGCTGGACCCCGAACTGCTTGGCGGCAGCGGCAGCGCACGCCGCGATGCGCGCCTTCTGCAGGCGATGCAGGCCCTGCGGTTGGGCGCCGATGCTGCCGCGCTGCCGCAGCCGGTGACCCTGCAGATCCGTCCTTCCAGCGCGGGCCACGACTGTGGCCGGCGCCCGCCCCAACCATGACGTCAAGGAATCGAACATGAGCAACAGCACGGCTGGGGCGGTGGACCTGATGGACCATCTGCTGGGCGCCTACGACGAACTGAAGCGCCGACTGGTGCGCAAGCTGGGCTCGGAAGAGCTGGCCGGCGACGCGCTGCAGGACACCTGGATGCGCCTGAGTACGCGTCGACACCGCTTGGACCCGGTACAGAACCCTGCGGCGTATCTGCTGCGCATGGCGATGAACACCGTGATCGACCGCCAGCGCGCCGACCATCGCCTGCTGAGCCTGGAAGAAGTGGATACGCTGATGGACATGGCCGATCCCGGCCCGGGGCCGGCACAGGCGGCCGAGCAGGAGATGGCGCTGGAAGACATGGTCGGCCTGCTGCAGCGGATGCCCGAGCGGCGTCGCCGGATACTGCTGGCGATCCGCGTGGACGGCCTGCAGCAGCGCGATGTGGCCGAGCATCTGGGGGTGTCGCTGCGGCTGGTGCAGCGTGAGCTGAAAGCCGCACAGGATTACTTGGCCGAACGCAGCGGGCAGGGGCGGTAGGTGCGGTTCTGAGGCACGGCATCCGTCTACACTTTGACGCCGAGCAGAACCCCGCAGCGTGCGGGGACGGCAAGAGCCCTCATGGACGCTGACGATCAACCACACCGCCCGCTCGACGCCGTGGAGCGCCAGGCCCACGCGTGGGTGGTGCGGTTGACCTCGGGCGAGGCCACGGCGGCCGATGGCCGGAAATTCCGCCAATGGTGTGAGGCCGATCCTGGCCATCGGCACGCCTTTGCCCGCGCGAAGCGGCAATGGGAACAGGTACGCCTGGCCGGTGAGCAGGTGCCTGCCGCCGCACGCCAGCCGCCAGCGGCAACCCCGGCGCAACGCTGGAGCCGGCGCGCGTTCCTTGGTGCAGCCGTGGCGGCACCGGCAAGCCTGGCCGTGGTGGCCGCGCTGCACCCGCCGCTGGGCCTGTGGCCTTCGGTGACGGCGATGACGGCCGATTTCCATACCGGTACCGGCGAGCGGCTGCTGGTTGCGCCGACGCCGCATCTGAAGATCGAACTGGATACGCAGAGCAGCCTGCGCCGGCGCACAGACGCGCTGGGTGAGGGCTTCGAGCTGGTGCAGGGACAGGCGGCGATCGACGCCGCAGCGGGGACACGTCTGGCATTGTTCGCCGGTCCGGGCTGCCTGGTGGCCGACGAAGGTGCAGCACGCCTGGATGTGCGCAACACCGATGGCCAGGTGCGCGTGACCTGCCTGCGCGGCAGCGTTCGCATCGAGCATCCGCAAGGTCGCCTGCAGCTGCAGGCCGGACAGCAGACGGTGTATGACGAGCGCCTCAGCGGCGTGGTGGCCGAAGCCGTAGCGGCCGAAGTCAGCGCCTGGACTGAAGGCATGCTGGTGTTCCGCCGCGCGCCGCTGCGTGAGGTGGTGGCCGAGATCAACCGCTACCGGCGCGGCAAGGTGCTGCTGGGCGAATCGGCACTGGCGCGCGCCCCGGTCAGCGGCCGCTTCCGCATCGATGATCCGGATGCCGCACTGGAGCAGCTCGGGCAGACCATGTCGCTCGGCCTGCGTCGCTTTCCCGGTGGAATTGCCGTCTTGGGGTAAGACCCTGGCTGCGCGCAACGCGCGCGGTCGCTGCATGCATGGAGAGGCCAAGGATGCGCAACGAGACCATCGGTGTGTTGGATCTGCGCCGCAATCTGTCGGCGCTGCTGGAAACCACCCAGCGGCGGCCGCTGATGGTGCACCGCTACGGCGCGCCGTGGGTCTGCGTGGTATCTGACCCGCAGTGGCGACAGCAGGCGGTGTTGCTGGAATTCGAGCCGCAGGACCATCCGTTGGCGATGCTGTTGCGGCTGCAGCGGCAGGCGCTGCCGCTTTCCGAATCGGGAGCGCTGCCAGCAGCGGCATTGGCGCGCGCGCTGCTGCTGATGGCGATGCATGGCATCGAGGGACTTTCGGCGCTTCACGATCACGTGCGCTACCACCGCTTGTGGCACTGGTTTGTGGCCGCCAGCGATGCGCAGATGGAGGGATGGCAGCTGCCGCTGCTGCAGGCGTCGATGGCGGCACTGTTGGATGACCCTGATGCGATGCACGCACTGGCTGCATTCGCACAGCGCAGCGACGTTGCCGTGCTGGCCCGGCGCTGTGGTGGCGATGCTCCGCGCCTGGACCTGGAAGCCTGCAGGCGGATGACGCTGCGGTGACATTCCCGCGATGCTGCCACGCACTGCTCAACATCGCGTTCGTGCTGTCGCTTCGGTTGCCTTGCTGACGTCTTCTGCAGAGTACGACGCTCCCGCGTCGCGGAGCGCAGGCGACGCCGATGAACGACAGTCGCAGGATCAGCATGCTGGAGCTGGATCGCCACCTGAGCCAATCGCTGGAGCAGGCGCGGCATGCGCCATTGAATGTGCAGCGCTACGGACAGCCATGGGTGTGGATGCTGTCCAGCGATGCCTGGGCCGATGCGGCGCGATGGTCGGCGCTGGATGCCAGTGGGCATCCGCTGATGCTGCTGCGGCAGGTGCTGGACGCGCGCCTGCAGCCATGGCCTGAATCGGCCATGGCCACGCTTGCACAGGAGTGCGGGGAGATGCGCATGCTGCAGCGTGCGGTGCTGCTGGTCGCGCTGCGTGCCCCCGGCAGTGCGCAACGCCTGCACGACGATCTTCGCTATCACCAGGTGTACCGGCAGTTCATCGGCTTCGACCATGGCATGGCCTGGTCGCCCCTGCAGTGCATGCGCCTGCTGCAGGCGTGCGCCACGCCACTGCTGCAGCACTGCGTGGACGACACGCTTGCGCGTGTTCCGTCGTCGCTGCTGGACGCTGCCTGCGTGGCCAATGCACGCCGCGTGGGTGATCGGCTGCAGGAACAGCGGATTTCTGCAGGATGTTTATCGTACTGACACATGCGCCGCTGACCATGGGGCAGCGGTCTCTTCCAGGATGATGAGGGCGGAACAATGGCAACGCAGATGGGTGGTCGCAGGGCTCGGCAGCAGGGCTTCAGCCTGATCGAGATCATGGTGGTGGTGGTCATCATCGGCATTCTGGCTGCACTGATCGTGCCCCGGTTGATGGATCGCCCTGATCAGGCCCGCGTGGTGGCTGCACGCCAGGACATCGCCGCGCTGATGCAGGCGATGAAGCTGTATCGGCTGGACAATGGTCGCTACCCCAGCGCCGAGCAGGGGCTGCAGGCGCTGGTGAAGCCACCGCAGGGCAGTGCTGCGATGCCGGTCACGCCGTATCTCGACCGCCTGCCGGATGACCCGTGGGGGCACCCGTACCAGTACCAGAACCCCGGTGCGCATGGTGATATCGATGTGTTCTCACTGGGGGCCGACAGCAAGCCCGGCGGTGAGGCCGGCAACGCGGATATCGGCTCCTGGCAGTTGTGAGGCCAGACAATGGCACGCCGGAAAATTCCAGATTCATTTGCCCGCCAGCAGGGCATGGCGGTGATCGTGGCGATGCTGGTGGTGGCACTGGTGGCGATGATCGCCACCGCGCTGCTGACCCGTCAGTCGGCACAGCTGCGTGCGGTACGCAGCGATCAGCTGCGCATGCAGGTGCGTATGACCGTGGATGCGACGCTGGAGCGCGCGGCGCAGCAGTTGCGTGACGACGCGCGTGAGCAGTTGACCACCGTTGGCAGTGGACGCTGGGCACGGCCGCTGCAACTGCAGGTGCCATTACCTGTGCACCTGCAGCTGGTGGACGCGCAGTCGATGTTCAACCTGCGTACGCTGCTGGCCGACGGCCAGCCTGCGGCAGAAGCGATGCGCGCGTTCACCACCCTGTGTGCCGGGCAGGGGCTGCCTCGCGGCGCATGTGCCAGCGCCGCAACGCAGATCCAGTCGCGCCTGCGCGATGGCGAGCGACAGGCGCGCGCACCGTTGCCGCGCGAGTCGCTGATCGAGCAGGTGCTGGCCGGCGCCGATCCGCTGGCGGTCCAGGCACTGGCACGGCGTACGGTGGTGCTGCCTGCGCAGACCCTGGTCAACGCCAATACAAGTGATATCGCCGTACTGCAGGCGATTGCACCCGGGGTGGACGCCCCACGCCTGCAGGCGCTGCTGGGCGAGCGCGATCGTGGCCACTGGCTGCTCAATCGCGGTGACATCGCCAACCGGCTGCAGCTGAGCAGCGAACAGATGGCGTTGATGCCGCTGGGTATCCACAGCGAGTGGTTCCTGGCGGTTGGCGAGGTGCAGGCAGACGGAGCCTCGGTGGATTTCCGCGCATTGATCTGGCGCGAGTACCGCGACGACAGCGTACGTGTGCAACGGGTATGGACAAGGATCGGTGCATGAGCACGCAGCTGAGAATGCGCCTGCCGGCGCTGGATCGATTGGATGGGGACAGCGCGGTTGAGTGGACGCAGCTGCACAAGGACCGTGTGCTGGCAACGGGCAACGACCGTCTGTCGACGCTGGGCCAGCGCTTTCCGCAGGCGGTGGTGCATGCGAGCCTGGACCCGCAGGACCTGATCCTGCTGGAGCTGCAGCTGCCGCCGCTGTCCGGGCGACGCCTGCAGGCGGCCCTGCAGGGCGAAGTGGAAGCGATGCTGCTGGATGATCTGCAGGAGGTCGCGCTGGGCCATGGCACGCAGGCGGCCGATGGCACGGTGGCGGTGGCGTGGCTTGGTCTGCAGGCAATTGCGCGGGTACAACAGCAATTGCAGGACTGTGGGCTGCAGTTGCAGGCGCTGCATCCAACGCCCTTGCTGCTGCCGTGGTCGGCCGGGCAGGCCACCTTGCAGGTGTGTGGCGAACACGTGCTTGTTCGCTGCGGCCGTGATCGTGGCTTCGTGCAATGGTGCAGTGGGCGTGATCTGGCCTCGGTGATGCAGGTGCTTGCCGCGCGGCTGCAGCAGGCTGGCGTGCAGGCCGTTCAATGGATCGATGCTGTACCCACTGCCTGGGCCGAGCGCCTGCCAGCCAGCGTACTGGCGCAGGCGGTGCAGTCCAGCGGTCCGCTGCCGGGCTGGTCGTTGCCGCTTCCGGCCACGGGAGCAGGTGCGCCGCGTCTGGCCATCGGCCTTGCGTTGGCAGCGGTAGTGCTGGCTGCGATGGGTCTGCAACTTCAGGTATCGCGCTGGCATGGCGAGGGTGAAGACCTGCGGCAGGACATGGCGCGGCAGTTCAACACGCACTTCCCGGAGATCCACGATGTGGTCGACCCGGTGTTGCAGGCGCGGCGGGCACTGGCAGTACCGGCAGCGCCACGCGCACTTCCTGCCGTGCAGCAGCAGGTTGCCAGCGTGCTGCGGGCGATCCCTGAGTTGGCTGGCCAGGTTCGCAGCCTGCGCTATCAGCCGGGCCAGCTGGACATGGAATTGGACGCCGACGCGCAGGCGTTGGCCGAGGACGCGCAACGGCTGGAGCGCTGGCAACAGGCGACGCAGGCACAGGGGCTGCAGCTTGCGCGCGAAGCCGGTGGCCGGTTGCGGATCAGCAGCGGGGCCGCGCCATGACCGCAGCCGGGTTGCGCCCAGCGGCCTCTCTGCGTGGATTGCAGCAGCGTTGGCAGCGGCTGGCGGCGCGCGAGCGCGCGATGCTGCTGATGATGTCTGCAGCGATAGTGGCGGCTGCACTGTGGCTGGGCTGGCTGCAGCCGCTGCTGAAACAGCGCAGCCATTGGCAGGCTGAACTGCCACGGCTGCAGGCGCAGTCGGCGGCACTTGCACCGCTGCTGCGCGCCCGTGAACAACAGCAGCAGGTGCGCAGCCAGCGGCCTACGCTTGCCGGGCTGCGCCAACAGATCGCCGCTGCCGGCCTGGCTGGCAGTCTGCATATCGAAACGCGTGACGGGCGCTGGCACCTGCAGGTGCAGGCTGTGCCCGCCGATGCGCTCTGGAACTGGCTGCTGCCCTTGCTGGCCGATCCGGCCATCGAACTGCAGCAACTGCAACTGCAACGCACAGGGGACGCGAACATGCCGGCGGCACGGATTTCCGGAAACATCGTGATGGCCGCCAATGGCGGTGGCCATCCATGAAGTCGATGCGCAGCCTGGGCTGCAGCGCGGTACTGGCACTGGTGGTGGGCCTGGCCCATCTTCCGGCGGTGCAGGCGCAGGACGCCAGTGGCGAACCCGTGCAGTTGAACCTGGTGGACACCGACATCGGTGGGGTGCTGCGCATGGCGGCACGCTTCACCGGCCGCCAGTTCCTGGTCGACCCACGGGTGACCGGCAAGATGACCGTTGTCTCCGATGGGCCGGTCAGCCGTGTGCAGGCTTACCAGCTGCTGCTGGGTGCATTGCGCATGCGCGGCTTTGCCGTGGTTGAAGGCGGGGGCGTCAGCCGGGTGGTGCCACAGGCCGATGCCAAGCTGCTGGGCGGTCGTGTTGGTGCTGGCGGCGCGGGAGGCGAGATAACCACGCGCACGTTTGCCCTGCGCTACGAGAGTGCGGCGGCGCTGGTGGCAGTGCTGCGGCCGATGATCACCGCGGACAATCCGATTACGGCGAATCCAGGCAACAACACGCTGGTCATCACCGACTACGCCGACAACCTTGAGCGCATCGCGCGGGTAATCGCCAGCGTGGATACGCCGGCCGGCATGGACACCGACGTGGTCAAGCTGCAGCAGGGCATTGCCGTGGACGTGGCGGCGATGGTCGCCCCGTTGCTGGATGCGCAGGGCGCGGAGCCGGCGCAGAAGGTGGTGGTGATGGCCGACCCGCGCAGCAACAGCGTGCTGCTGCGCTCCAGCAGCCCGGGCCGGACACGCCTGGCGCGTCAGCTGGTGGAGAAGCTGGACAAGGCCCAGGATGAGTCCGGCAACCTGCATGTGGTGTACCTGCGCAATGCCCAGGCCACCCAGCTGGCCGGGGTGCTGCGTGGCGTGGTGGCAGGGCAGAGCGATGCGCCGGCGATGGGCAGCAGCGACGGCATCACCGCATTGCCGGGCGAGACCAGCCGCAGCGCCAGCACGCCGGCGCAACCTGCGCAGGGCAAGAGCAAGGGCAATGCGCTGGAATCGCCGCGGCTTGACCCGGGTCGTCGCGAGCCGATCGATGCCGGCAGCAGCGGTTTCAGCCAGAACGGCATCTCGGTGCAGGCAGACATCGCCACCAACACCTTGCTGATCTCTGCCCCGGAGCCGGTGTACCGCAACCTGCGGCGGGTGATCGACCAGCTCGACCAGCGCCGCGCACAGGTGCTGGTGGAGAGTCTGATCGTGGAGGTCAACCAGACCGATGCCGCTGAACTGGGCGTGCAATGGATGCTGGGCAACGGCCGCACGTTCGGTGGCACCCATTTCGGCGGTACCACCGGGGGCAGTGGCATCAGCACCACTGCGCGCACCACGCTGGATGTACTGCCGAAGGACGGCCTGAACATCGGCGTGATCGACGGCACGATCAACCTGCCGGGCGTCGGCCAGATCCTCAACATGAAGGCGCTGGCCAACGCCCTGCAGAGCAAAGGCGGCGCCAACATCCTCTCCACGCCGAACCTGATGACCCTGGACAACGAAGCGGCCAGCATCATGGTCGGGCAGACCGTGCCCTTCGTCAGTGGCCGCTATGTGACCGACGGTGGCGGTGGCAGCAACAACCCGTTCCAGACCATCGAACGCGAGGACGTGGGCCTGAAGCTGCGGGTGCGCCCGCAGATTTCCGAGGGCGGCACGGTGAAGCTGGACATCTACCAGGAAGTCAGCAGCATCGATGCGCAGAGCTCGGGCAGCGCGGGCATCATCACCAACAAGCGGGCGCTGGATACCAGCGTGCTGCTCGATGACGGCCAGATCATGGTGCTGGGCGGCCTGCTGGAAGACAGCGTCAGCCATGGCCGCGATGCCGTGCCGGGGCTGGGGAAGATTCCGGTGCTGGGCGCGCTGTTCCGCAGCGACACGCGCAAGCGGGCCAAGACCAACCTGATGGTGTTCCTGCGCCCGCACGTGGTGCGTGACCCGGCCGCTGGACAGCGCCTGACCCGCGACCGCTATGACTACATGCGCAATGCACAGGCCGCTGCACAACCGGTACAGAGCTGGGCATTGCCCGCACTGTCGGCACCGCAGCTGCCGCCGCAGGACCTGTCGGTGCTTGGCCAGGGCAATGCGCGTGATGGCCAGGGCCAGCCGTTGCAGAATGGCAGCCTTGCGGCGTTGTATCCGGCCGGCGAGGGCAATGTGCAGGTGGTGCAGTACGCGCAGGGGCTGGATGCGGCACGTGCGACCCAGGCCGTGGCACAGGTACGCGCGCTTGGCCTGCAGGCTTATGCCGAGACCGCGCCGGGCGAAACGGGACAGCGTCTGCGGGTGCGGGTGGCGCGCGACCCGGCCACGCTCGACCCGGCACTGCAGCAGCTGCGCGGGCTGGGCTACACCCCGGAACTGGTCATCGGGCCATGAGCATGCCCGTGCCGTTGCCATTGCTGCCGTACGCCTGGGTGCGCAGCCACGGGGTGATGCTGGCCGAAGCAGGTGGCGCGCCGGTCCTGCTGGGCACCGCCGAGACCGCCGCCTGGGCGGTGGCCGAGCTGCGACGCCGGCATGGGCCAGTACCGTTCCAGGTGCTGGATGCAGCGGTCTGGCAGCAGCGGTTGGGCGAACAGTATCGTGACGGTGGCGATGCCGCTGCGGTGGTCGGCGCGGCCGAAAGTGAAGTCGATCTCGACCGGCTGATGCAGGACATGCCCGAGGTGACCGATCTGCTGGATGCGCAGGATGACGCACCGGTAATCCGCATGATCAACGCGCTGCTGGCGCAGGCCGCGCGCGATGGCGCCAGCGACCTGCACATCGAACCTTTCGAAACGCATTCGGTGGTGCGCTACCGCGTCGATGGCACCCTGCGTGACATGGTACAGCCACGGCGTGCGCTGCATGCGGCGCTGGTATCGCGCATCAAGATCATGGCCCACCTGGATATCGCCGAGAAGCGCCTGCCGCAGGATGGGCGCATCGCCATCCGCGTGGGCGGCCGACCACTGGACATCCGCGTGTCCACGGTGCCGACCGGACATGGTGAGCGCGCGGTGTTGCGCCTGCTGGAGAAGGATGCCGGGCGTCTGCAGCTGCAGCGGCTGGGCATGGCCGACGACACCCTGGCCACCTTCACCGGGCTGATCCGCCAGCCGCACGGCATCGTGCTGGTGACCGGGCCGACCGGCAGTGGCAAGACCACATCGCTGTACGCCGCATTGGGCCAGCTCGACAGCAGCACCAGCAACATCCTCACCGTGGAGGATCCGGTGGAGTACGACTTCGCCGGCATCGGCCAGATCCAGGTCAACGCACGCATCGGCATGAGTTTCGGCACGGCATTGCGCGCGATCCTGCGCCAGGATCCGGACACCATCATGATCGGTGAGATCCGCGACCTGGAAACGGCGCAGATCGCGGTGCAGTCGTCGCTGACCGGTCACGGCGTGCTGGCGTCACTGCATACCAATGATGCGATCTCGGCGGTGACCCGACTGGCCGACATGGGCGTGGAACCGTTCCTGCTGGCCTCATCGTTGCGCGGCGTGCTGGCGCAGCGGCTGGTGCGCAGGCTGTGCCTGCAGTGCCGGCGTGCCGAACTCGATACAGAGGGCCGCACCGTGTGGCGGGCGGTAGGCTGCTCCGCCTGCGCGAACAGCGGCTACCGCGGGCGCACCGGCATCCATGAGCTGTTCGTAGTGGACGAGCGCGTACGGGCGTTGATCCATGAAGGGCAGGGCGAACCGGCGCTGCGTGAGGCCGCGCGCCGTGCCGGCATGCGCACCCTGCGCCAGGATGGGCAGCGCTGGGTCGACAGTGGGGTGACCACGCTGGAGGAAATCCTGCGCGTGACCGGCGACGACTGAGGCGCGCATGGCACTGTTCGACTACCAGGCCGCCAACGCACAGGGGCGCATCGAGAAAGGGCAGCTGGACGCCGACAGTGCGCGCGGCGTGCGCCAGCAACTGCGTGGGCGTGGGCTGACACCGGTACAGGTGTCAGCCGCACGCAGTGCTGGAAGTCGCTGGGGCGCGCGCAGGCTGTCGGCCAGCGAACTGGCCTGGGCTACACGGCAACTGGCCAGCCTGCTGGCCGCCAGCCTGCCGCTGGAAAGCGCATTGAGCGCGGTGATCGAACAGGCCGAACGCCCGCACGTTGCGCAGGCGCTCACCGCAGTGCGTGGCGATGTGCGCGCCGGTCAGCGGCTGACTGTGGCGCTGGCGGCGCGGCCACGCGACTTTCCGGCGATCTATCGTGCGTTGGTGGGTGCCGGCGAGGATTCCGGCGATCTGGCCCGGGTAATGGAGCGCTTGGCCGACTACATCGAAGAGCGCAACGCGCTGCAGGCGAAGGTGCTGACGGCATTCATCTACCCGGCAGCGATCAGCCTGGTGTCGGTGGCGATCGTGATCTTCCTGCTCAGCTACGTGGTGCCCCAGGTGGTGACTGCATTCGTGCAGGCGCGGCAGACGCTGCCGATGCTGACCCAGGTGATGCTGGCGGCCAGTGCTTTCGTACGCGCGTGGGGCGTATGGACGGGGATAGGCATCGGCGCACTCGTGGTGGGCTGGCGGCTGGCACTGCGGCGACCGGATCTGCGCCTGCGCTGGGACAGCCTGCTGTTGCGCGTACCGATGGTGGGGCGCTTCGTGCTGGGCGTGAACAGCGCTCGCTTTGCATCGACACTGGCGATCCTGCTGGATGCCGGTGTGCCCTTGCTGCGCGCACTGGATGCCGCACGACAGACACTGGGCAACGCGCTGCTGGCGCGCTGTGCGGATGATGTGGCCGCACGCGTGCGCGAAGGAACCGCGCTGGGCGCTGCGCTGAAGGTGCAGAAGGTGTATCCGCCGATTCTGGTGCATCTGGTGGCCAGTGGCGAGAAGACCGGTTCGTTGGCACCGTTGCTCGACCGCGCCGCACAGACCATCTCGCGCGAGATCGAACGCCGCGCGATGGCACTCACGGCATTGCTGGAGCCAACGATGATCCTGGTGATGGGCGGCGTGGTGCTGACCATCGTGCTGGCCGTGCTGATGCCGATCATGGAAATGAACCAGTTGGTGCAATGACGTGCATCCACGCATGGCGAGGATCCACCGACGTCCGGATTCTCCACACAATCCTCCACACCTTTTTCCGATCTTCCACAGGTTTCTTAAGCGGCCTGTCATCGGCGACGACCAGCATGTCCCTGTCGCCGCAGAGTGGGCTGGGAGGCCCTCGGCGGCAGCAGGCGTGTAGTGACCGTTCCTCCCTTGGTGTTTCACCTTCGCAGTAAACCCTTCAGGAGAAGATCATGAACAAGTACAAGACCCTGGCCGCGCTGGTTGCTACCGCGCTGCTCGCCACCGTCGGCGCCGCTTCGGCCCAGACCGCTGTCACCGGTGGCGGCGCCTCGCTGCCGGCCGACCTTTACAAGGGCCAGACCGACAGCATCCTGCCGGCCAACTTCAGCTACGCCGTGACCGGTTCGGGCACTGGCAAGAAGGCCTTCCTGGAAAACAACTCGGCGCTGTTCTCGACCACCGGCACCGTGCATTTCGCTGGCAGCGATTCGGTGCTGAGCGGCACCGAGCTGAGCACCTACAACAGCACCTACAACGTCTCCACCGATGCCAACCGCTACGGCGCGCTGGTGCAGATCCCCTCGGTCGCCACCTCGGTCACCATTCCGTTCAACAAGGCCGGTTCGGCGGTTGACCTGTCGGTTGCCCAGATCTGCGGCATCTTCTCGGGCAAGATCACCAGCTGGTCGAGCATCGACAGCAACCGCAGCGGCAACATCCAGGTGGTCTACCGTGGCGAGAGCAGCGGTACCAGCGAGCTGCTGGCCCGCTTCCTGACCAGCGCCTGCCAGCCGGCCGACGTCTCCGGTACCACCCTGAAGCTGACCAACGGCGTGCCGGCGTTCTCGGTGCAGTCGACCTTCGCCAACCTGTTCACCAGCGTTCCGTCGAACTTCATCGCCGCTCCGGCTACCGGTGGCACCTCGCTGTACAACGCGGTGTACGCCGTTGACGGCCGCGTTGGCTACGTTGGACCGGACGTGATCCCGAGCCTGGTCGACGCCACCAAGGTGGCCAAGGTCAAGGGCTTCTCGCCGGATGAAGTGAGCGTGCAGGCGACCCTGGAAACCGCTGCTCCGCCGACCGGCGCCGCTGCTGAAAACCCCGCCAACTGGGTGCCGGTGTTCGGCAACCCGTCTGCTGGCTATCCGATCGCTGGCTACACCAACTTCGTGTTCGGTCAGTGCTACAAGAACGCCACTGTCGGCGCCAACGTCCGTGGCTTCCTGACCCGCCATTACGGCAGCGTCGTGGTCGCCGGCGTCGAGCAGGGCCCGAACGATGCGGCCATCCGCGCGCACAAGTTCATCCCGCTGACCAAGGCCTGGCGTGATGCGGTCCGTACCCGCTTCGCGACCGCCAGCAATGCCGGCGCCGTGAACAACCCGAGCACCTGCGCCAGCATCGGCCGTCCGCTGTAACTGTCTGCAAAGCAACACCTGCTGATCGAAGCGCCGGCCGAAATGCCGGCGCTTTCTTTCGTGGTGGCACCGCATCCGCGCTGAACTGTCGTCTTCACGCCGCGGCCACCGTCTATCAGGTGCAGGGCATGCGTAGCGCAGGCCCCCTTCGTACTCGCCGCCGCCAACGCGGCCCATCAGGTTGACGAGGTCCCCGATGTCGCACCCGCATTCGCCCGCTGCCCGTTTCTCCGCCTCCCTGTGGCGCAGCCACCCGATGGCCTGGGCCGTGGCCGTGGCGCTGGGCACCGTGGTTGCTCCTGCCAGCCAGGCGCAGCAGGCGTTCAGCCCCGGCTGGTTCGCCGACCGCGGCGCCGCCCAGGGCGCGGCAGCGCAGAGTGGCCGCATGCCCAATGGCGTGCCGATCCAGTTCCAGCTGCCTGCACAGCAGCAGGATGCGGCGCGACAGAAGCTGCAGCAGTCGATCGACAACCTCGGCACGGCCGCGCAGGCCATCGCATTGCAGCAGCGCATGCAGGAGCAGGCCAGGCAGGCGCGGCGCGAGGCGGGCTTCGTGGTGGCCGATGGGCTGGGCAAGGATGGCCTGAAGGTGGACGGGAATCCGCTGACCCGTGGCTGGATCAATGCCCGCGAAGCGATCCAGTCGCAGGGCGCCGACGGCCGGGTGCAGGTCAGCATCGAGCAGACCGCTGACCAGGCGATCCTGAACTGGGAAACCTTCAACATCGGTGGCAACACCACCCTCAAATTCCTGCAGAACCCGGACTGGGCGGTGTTGAACCGGGTCAACGACCCCAACGCACGGCCCAGCCAGATCCTGGGCCAGCTGAAGGCCAACGGCACGGTGTTCGTTGCCAACCGCAACGGCGTGGTGTTCGGCAACAACAGCCAGGTCAACGTCCGCAACCTGGTCGCCGCCGCAGCACGGATCAGCGACGCGCAGTTCCGTGACAACGGCCTGTACAGCGCCGACGCGAATACGTCGGCCCTCACCGATGCGGTGGGCAAGGTCATGGTTGAACGTGGCGCGCGCATCACCACCCATGAGCCCACCAGCGCAACGCGCGGCGGTGGCTATGTGCTGCTGGCCGGCCACAGCGTGGAAAACGCGGGCCAGATCGAGACGCGCAAGGGCCAGGCCCAGCTGGCGGCCGGTGACAGCTTCGTGATCCGTCGCGGCGTGGGCACGGCGCAGAACACGGCTTCGACCACCCGGGGCAATGAGATCGCTCCGCGCTTCGTCGCCGACAGCACGGCCGGCAGCGTTCGCAACAGCGGTCTGATCCAAGCGCGCGAGGGCGACGTCACTCTTGCCGGCCGCACGGTCGAACAGACCGGTGTAGCGGTGGCCACCACGACGTTGAACCAGCGCGGTACCGTGCATCTGCTGAGTTCGTCCTCCGACAGCAAGGGCAGCGTGACTCTGGCCACGGGTTCGACGACGGCGGTGCTGATCAAAGATGACGGCAAGACCACTGCGCTGGACAGCCAGCGTGATGCGCTCATCAAGGAGTCCGGTGAACAGGACAAGCTGCGCGGGGCCAGCAACAGCGGCACCTTCGACAACCTCTCGCGCCTGCAGGATCGACGCGAGCAGTCGCGCATCGAGATCGTCTCCGGCGGCGACGTGAACTTCCAGGCTGGCTCGCTGGCGGTGGCGACCGGTGGTCAGGTGATTTCCGATGCCAGCCGCCGCAGCTATCTGGACGATGGCGCCCGCGTCGACGTGTCTGGTGCGGTCGGTGTGCAGGTGGCAATGGAGAGCAACAACGTCAAGGTGAAGGTGCAGGGCAACGAACTGCGCGATTCGCCCGACAACCGTGACAGCGGCAAGCTGATCAGCAGCGAGGTGTGGATCGACCGTCGCCAGTTGACCGAGGTGGCCGCAGGCACGGGTGGCTATGAAGGCACTCGCTGGTATGCCGGTGGCGGCTTGCTGGAAGTGAGTGGCTACCTCGACAACCAGGGACATTCGATAGGCGAATGGGCCGCGCAGGGTGGCACCGTCCAGCTGGCTGGCAAGGAAGTCGTCAGCCACGCCGGTTCGCGTATCAATCTGGCAGGTGGCAGCCTCGATGTGCAGTCCGGCGTGGTCCAGCAAAGCTGGCTGCGTGGCCGCGATGGCCAGCTGTACCGTCTTGATGATGCCCCGGCAGAGATGCTGTACGACGGCCTGTACCGGGGCTTTGAGGTGAAGCAGGAGCGCTGGGGCGTCACCGAATCGTTCCGCAATCCGCTGGTGGCACCGGCGCAACGCTACGACAATGGCTACACCGTGGGGCGCGATGCGGGTCGGTTGCTGATCTCGGCGCCTACCGCCGTTCTGCAGGGGCAGGTGGACACGGCCGCCTTCCAAGGGCTGCAACAGACACGGCGACCCGATCAGGGGCAGGATGGATACGCGCAGGCGCAGACGGCGGCTGCCCGCAACGCTCAACTCTGGCTGGGCCGCTACGACAACACCGGGCGCAATGCGGTGTACGACTCGCACGTGCGGATTGGCGAGATCGCCGCCGACGGCCGCCCCTGGTCGCTGCAGGCGCCGGTGGAAGAGTCACAGCGCAGCACGGTGTCGCTGGACAGCAATCTCCTGAGCGCACAGCGCTGGGGCCGCGTCGACATCGCCACGGCGGGACGTATTGAACTGGATGGCACGCTCAGGCTGCAGGAGGGCGGGCAGCTTGCTCTCACCGGTAGCCGCGTCAGCTTCGGCGGTACCGTGCAGATCGCGGGTGGGCAGGTGGAGGCCGGCAACCTGCTTCCGGTGCTCGGTCGACCCACCGCGTTGCTGTCCGCCGGGCGTGGCGCGGTCGATGTTGCCTCTGGTGCGGGGTTTGATCTTGCTGGTGGTTGGAGCAATCCCTTTGCCGTGTCGGATGGGGGCGACACGCAGGCGTGGATTGACGGTGGACAGCTGCGCATCAATGTCAGCCATGACATCACCGTGGCTGAGGGCGCACGTATTTCGGTGGATGCGGGTGGCAGCATCGATGCAAAGGGCAAGGGCCGGGTAGGCAAGGGCGGCAGCGTCAGCCTGCTGGCGGCCAGCACCGATGTCGCCACCGATGGCAGTGGCCGGCTGCGTATCAGCGATGGCGTCCGCTTCAGTGCGCTCGGCAGCGGCAGCGGCGCCTTCACCCTTGCGACCGGGGGCAGGGTCGCCATTGGCGGTGCGGCGTCGGCGTCGGAAGCGCTGCGGTTGCAGGCACCGCTGTTCAGCAGCGGCTTTTCCCGCTACGACATCGGTGGCCACAACGGGCTGACCGTTGAAGACGGCGTGCAGTTGAATGTGGAACAACCGTTCCTGCGCCTGGCCGAGGGTGCGCAGAGTGCCTCGAGCCGTGAGCAGGGTCTGCAGGCATGGTCACCCTTGTTGTACATGGTGGATCCTGCCAGCGGTCGCGTCAGCCAGCGCGCGGGTGCGAGCCTGACGCTGCGCGCCGGGCATCTGCTGTCGGCCGGTGACCTGCACATCGGCAGCAATGCCGTGCTCAACGTCGACCCAGGGCAGTCGATCGAATTGTTCAGTTCCGGCGACATCAATGTAGCGGGCACGCTGAAGGCGGCGGGCGGTCGCATCCGTCTGGATGAAGCCTTCGATCCATCGACGGTGCGTGCCGACGGACGGCGCGAACGCCGCTGGACGATCGCCGACGGGGCGCTGCTGGATGTGAGCGGCGATGCAGTTTCCGCCGCCGATGCGCGCGGGCAGCTGCGCGGGCAGCTGCGCAAGGGTGGCACGATCGAGATCGGCGGCGCACTGGATTGGGAAGACCAGGACAGCGTGCGCCACCTGCCACCCGACACCTTCGTGGTGGTCGAGCGCGGGGCGCGACTGGATGCCTCGGGAGCATCGGCGCTGCTCGATATCGACGGCAGCGGGCGTATCCGGGTGGACAGTGACGGCGGCAGTATCGTGCTGCGCGCGGGCAATGCGCTGTATCTGCACGGTGTGCTTGAGGCGGCGGCAGGTGGCGAGCAGGCGCGTGGCGGCACGTTGGGCGTGGCCTTTTGGGGCGGCACCTATGGCAGCACGGCAAAAGATTCCGAGGTGCTGGCGCCACGGCTGATCACGCTCACCCAGAACACGCGGCAGACGGAGGTCCTGCCCGCGCGCCTCGAGTACGGTCACGCTGCGCTGTCGGTTCAGCAGATCAACGCGGGCGGCTTTGATCATCTCTCATTGTTCGGTGATGTGCGGGCGCAGGGCGACGTCAATCTGCGCATGGACCAGAGCCTGCGGATTCACGGCGTGAACGAGCGCTCACTGGGGTTCGCACCGGGCAACAGCGAGGGCAGTCGCCTGCAGCTGAGTGCGCCCTACGTCCGCCTTGCGCAGGGGCGCTGGTGGCAGCCGGCAGGCGAAGGCACGCTGCGCCCGCTGGAGGCATCGTTCGACGCGGGCAAGCAACATCGTTTCGATCTCACGGCTGACCTGATCGACCTGCGCGATGTCACCTGGCTGGCCGGCTTCGATCACGTCGACCTGCGCAGCAGCGGCGACATACGCATGCTGGCCCCGGTCGCCAGCAGTTCGCAGGAATCCACCCTTGCAGGCCCGGGGTCGATCGATATCAGCGCCGCGCGCCTGTATCCGGCGGCCCAGGCCAAGGGTCGCATCGTTGCAGGCGTTCCGACCATCGGCCCTTCTGGATTGCCGTCCTGGGAAAATCCAGAGGCCGTACTACGTATCCATGGTGTTGGCGGTGCCCCGCAACCGGTACCGGATTCGGTCTTCGGCAGCCTGGAACTGGTCGCGGCGACAGTAGTACAGGGCGGTAATGTCCAGGCTCCCTGGGGCCGGGTGCAACTTGGTGGCAGTCAGTTCAACGCAAACCGCGGCAGCCGGGTCGACCTGCTTGCCGGCAGCGTGACCTCGATCAGTGGCGCCGGCCTGGCGCTGCCATTCGGCGGCACGGTGGACGGTGTGACCTGGCGAAGAGGCGGTGCCGAATTCGATGTGCTTGGCCCCGGATCGGTCAATATCCCGATTGGTGTGGACATCGTAGCCAATGCGTTCAACGGCGCCACAGGCAGCGTCGTGGATGTTTCCGGCGGAGGTGAGCTGTCCGGCGCTGCTTTCGTGGCCGGGCGCGGCGGCTCGGTCGACATCCTGCGACACCCGTTGGCAGACGCGAATCCGCGCTATGGCTTCCGTCGCGCTGGCAACGCGGTCTATGCCATCGTGCCGGGGCGATCAGACGCGCAGGCACCGCTGGCGACAGCCGACGGCAGCACCAACCCGCGTGTGGGTCAACAGATCACCGTGCCTGCAGGCGTGCCCGGGCTCCCGGCCGGCACCTATACGCTGCTGCCGGCCACCTACGCCCTGCAGCCCGGCGCGTTCCGTGTCGAGATCGGGGCAGAGAGTGCGATCGGCAGCGCCCAGCCGGTATCGACAGGCACCGGCTCCTGGCGGCTCAGCGGCCATCAGGGTCAGGGTCTCGGCGGCGCGGTCTCGCCGCTGCTCACCGACCTGCTGTTGACGCCCGCGGAGACTGTACGGCGCCATGCCAGCTACAACGAAACACCCTACAGCGCATTCGTGCAGGGCGTGGCCGAACGCCGCGGTGAAGCGCTGCGCTGGCGACCGATGGATGCCGGCAACCTCAGCCTGATGCTCGGCGATGGCGCGGGTCGCATGGGCACACCGGCCGTCACCTTTGGTGGACTGTCCCGCTTCAGCCCAGGCAGCGCGCAGGGACGCGGTGGCATTCTTTCGGTCAACCTCCTTGTCCCGCAGGATGCCTTGCTCGAGATCGTCGGCGACGGGCGCGGCGTGCCCAGCACCGAACGCGGTGCCACCGTCTTCGATACAGCGCTCAATGCGTTGCGCCCGGCAACCTTGTTGATCGGCGGAACGTTCCGCCGCGATGCGACCACCAGCACAGTGGAAGGCAACGCGACGCGCCTGGCCGTGCGCAGCGGCGTCAATCTGCTGGCGCAGGAGGTGCTGCTCGCGGCTGCCTTCGGCGGCAAGGGCATTCTGCTGGAACAGGGGGCCTCGATCGACACCCTGTCCCAGGCCGATCCCTCGCGCGTGGACCAGGCCACGGCGCCCTACCTGGTCACGGGTGGATTGCTGGCGGTGTCCAACCAGCGCCTGACAGCGCTGAGCGCGCAGGGCGGTTCGGCGGCAGGGGCGGTGGCGATCGATATCGGTGGCTGTGCGGCGGGCTGCAGTGGGCAGACCCGTTTGCTGTCTGCTGGCAGCATCAATGTGGTCACCGACGGCGCCTTGAACATCGGTGATGCGGTGAGCTATGGCACCCGTCAGCTGGGCCTGGGCATGTCTGCGCTCAACCTGGGCAGTGCCGAGGCCATTGCAGCGGCGGCGGCGGCCGGCGGCCTGCCGGCCGGCATGACCATGAACCAGGATGTCCTGCAGCGGCTGCTGCGCGGCAACACTGCGTCTGGCGCGCCTGCGCTGGAAGCACTGAGCCTGACCGCGCGTGATGCGATCAACGTGTTCGGCAGCGTGGACCTGGACACCCGTGACAGCGCGACCGGGCGCAGCAGCCTGCGCAGCTTGGTGCTGGGTGCACCGGCCATCCACGGCTACGGTGCCGCCACCGACCGCGCACGCATCTTTGCCGATACGCTGGTCTGGGACGGTACGCTGGCGGGCACGACGTTGCCGGGCGGCGAACAGGCACAGCCGGGCGGGGAGGCGATGGTCGGTCGTCTCGGCAGTGGCCAGCTGGAGATCAACACGCGCACGCTGCAGTTGGGGCGAGCGCCGTTTACCCGGCCCAATTCGTCGGTGGCCGCCGATCGCCAGGTCCTCGGCTTTGCCGGGGTCACGCTGGCAGCGTCCGAGCGGATGCTGTTCTCGGGCAAAGGCAGTCTCGATGTTTTCCAGCAGCAAGGCGACTACGTGGCTGGCAGCGGCTGGCAGCTGACGGGAGGCGCGCTGGATATCGTCACGCCGCTGCTGACAGGCGATGCAGGCGCGCAACTGGCGATACGCAGTGGCGGCAACGTGCAGCTGCGCGGCGCAGGCGCCACCGCAGGCAATGACGCGCTGGGGGCGGAGCTGTCGATCAAGGCCGACCGCATCGCGATCGACAGCCGGGTGGCGCTGGCCTCCGGCCGGTTCGATGCCAATGCACGCGAGGGAATTTCGCTGGGCGGCAGCGCCGTGCTGGACCTGGCCGGCCGCAAGGTCAGCCTGTACGACGTGGACAAGTACAGCTGGGGTGGCGATGTCACGTTGTCATCCAGCGAGGGCGATATCAGCGCCGATGCGGCTTCGCGCATCGACGTATCGGCACGCAACAACCGTGGCGGTCGTTTGACGGTGCAGGCACTGGGCAAGCAGGGGGGCCGCGTGGCGCTGGCCGGAACACTGCTGGGCGGTGCAAGCGGGCGCTACGATGCCGGCGGCACCGAGGTGCCCTACGACGGCGCTGAACTGGTGTTGCGTGCACGCCAACTGCAGGACTTTGCCGGGCTCAACACACGGCTGACGAGCGGTGGCATTACGGGTGGCCGTGCCTTCCAGTTGAGCGAAGGTGACCTGGTGATCGGTAATGAAGTGAAGGCCCGCCACGTCGATATCAGCCTTGATGGCGGCAGCCTGCAGGTCAGCGGCCGCATCGATGCCAGCGGCGAACAGGTCGGCAGCATCCGCCTGTCGGCACGCGATGTGCTGCGCGTGGACGGCACGCTGGATGCCCACGGCAGCGGCCTGCGCGTGGACAGCTACGGCAAGATCATCGACAGCCCGAACCGGGCCACGATCGAGCTGACTTCGGCCAACGGGGGCCTGCAGCTGGGCGGTGCGTCGGCGCTGGATCTGCGTGCCGGCACCTCGGTGCCGGCTGGTACCGCTGCGGGGCAGAACGATGGACGTGCACGCGGCAGCGTCAAGCTCAATGTGCCGCGCGTGGGCACCGATGATGCGGCCATCGACGTGGCCAACGGCATCCGCATCGTCGGTGCCGGCGATATCCAGGTCAACGCAGTGCGCATCTATGATTCGGCGCCGCTGGCCAGCGCGCCGGACGTGCATGGCCATCGCCCGCAGGTGATCAACCAGCGCTGGCTGGATACGGTGGTGGACCCGGACAACAGCGTCTGGATGAACGGCGCGCTGGTCAACACCGGCCTGCAGCAGCGCACTGGGGCCTTGGGCAGCTACCGCCTGCGCCCGGGTGTGCAGATCGTGGCGCGGACCAGCGCCGACAATCCGCGCGGCGATCTGGTGGTGGCCGGCGATATCGATCTGTCCGGCTACCGCTACGGTCCGCAGTCGAACCGGATCGACCCGACGCGCCGGGGCTTCGGTGAATCCGCCGCGCTGGTGCTGCGTGCCGAGGGCGATATCAATATCTATGGCAGCATCAACGACGGCTTTGCGCCGCCGCCGGCCAATCCCGATGAGGACGGTTGGGTGCTGCTGGAGGGGCGCAGCGCAGGCTCGCCCAACACGGCCTTTGGCGGCGACCTGATCGTGCCTGGGGAGGGGGTCCAGCTGCAGCGCGGCACCGAGTTCCGTGCGGGCGCCACGTTGAACTATGCACTGCCGTTCGAGGCTGTGACGCTGCCCGTTGGAACCGAGCTGCCCGCGGAAATGACGTTGTCCGGGCAGCTGTTGCTGCCGGCGGGTACGGTGCTGGGCGCAACGGTGACAACCGATGGCGGCCAGGTGATGGCGGCCGGCACTGTACTTGCCCAGGCGCTGACACTGCGGGCCGGTGCGCGCTTGGGCGCGGGCTTCCGCCTGCGCACGCCAGCGCCGGTGGCCGCACAGGTGTGGCCGGCCGGCGTTGCCCTGCCGATGGCGATGAAACTCTCCGGTGCGCTGGATCTGCACGCCGGTGCGATCATCCCGTCGATGACCAGGGTGGAGCTTGCCGGCGACGCGCCGGTGAAGCTGCGGACTGCGGATGCCAGCGGTCGGCAGGGACGCAACTGGGCGCTGGCGGCGATGCTGCCCGAAGGCACCACGTCGTGGGATCTGACCGCGGTGGCGGGTGCGGATACCACCGCCGCCGACCCGCGCACCCGCCGCTGGGGCAGCGAGGGCAGCATCGTGCTGGCGGACAGCCACTACAGCACCATCGGCACGGTGACCACGACGACGGAATGGAAAGGGGATCGTCTCCTCAACCTCGAAGGGTCGCTGTTCTGGTGGGGAGATGACAGCCTGGTCGGCAAGTCGCCCAAGGAAGTCGCGGAGCTTCTGGGGGTGCTGGAAGAATCGGTCTGCAGCGACGGCCCCTACTGCATTGCGGCACCGCGCCTGGTAGACAAGGAAGGGTCCTTGCAGTGGTGGGGCGATGAATCGTGGGTCGGCAAGCCGGCATCGGAACTGGGTGTCGAGCTGGGCATGTCCGAAGAAGAGGTCTGCGCGACGATGGGCTACTGCTACGGCGGCGGCACGTTGACCGAAGTGACCACTTACGGCAAGCGTTTTGGCGCCCCTGCCTGGAGCGTGCTGCGAACCGGCAAGGGTGACCTCGCGCTGCTGGCTGCACAGGACGTGCGGATGAAGTCCGGATTCGGTGTGTACACCGCAGGCGCGCCGACCCATCTGGGAGATGGCGCGGATGCGCAGTTCAATGCGGCGCGCGCGGCAGCGCCGGGCAACACGCTGCTGTTGGGTGCGACGCAGGCGTCGGGCTCCTACAACGCGGCCATCGCCGGTTACCGGGCGTGGTATCCGGACCAGGGTGGCAATCTGCGCGTTGAAGCAGGCCGCGACATCATTGGCGATACCTGGAGCTTCCGTGCCGAATCGGGAACATCGCAGCGCGACCAGGCCCGGCATTCCAGCGCTGCAGTGGGCAACTGGCTCTGGCGCCAGGGCTCCGGGACCACCGGTGGTGTCGTGCAGAGTTCTACCAGCTGGTGGATCAACTTCGGAACCTACAGCACCGTCGGCGCCGAACGGGACGCGACGCCACGCCTGGTCGGCTTCACCGGTTTCGGCACATTGGGCGGTGGCAACCTGAGTCTGGATGCAGGCCGTCACATGGGCATGCTGGACAGCATGGGCAATGCGCTGGGCTATGAGATCTCACCCCATTCAAGCGCGCTGTCAGCCGCGGTCGGCTCCACCGGCCGGGTGGTGGGCGGGGTGCTGCATCTCACCGGTGGCGGTGACCTGGAACTACGCGGTGGCGGCGCCCTGAATCCTGGCCTGCGCGCCAGCAGCCGCGGCGGTGCGCCTGATCTGCAGGACCTGGACATCAACGGCGCGTTGACCAACACCCGCGGCAATACGCGCATCGATGCCTCGCGCATCGGCGGTATCAGCGCCGTGCAGACCAGCTACGGGCAACTGGGGCTGAAGGACCCGTTCATGGCCGACAGCCCGGCTGCGATGGCCGGTCCGGTGCTGGTGCTGGGTGATTCCACCGTACAAGTGCAGGCGCGAGGTGATGTGGTACTGGGCAGTGCCGCTGACGCAGGCCGCGTGCCGGTGGCCAATTTTAACGACATCGTGCTGGATGACGGCAGTCATGCCGCCGGTTCGAGCTGGTTCTCGCTGTGGACGCCGCGTACTGCGCTCGACCTGTTCTCCGCAGGTGGAAATCTCTCGCCTGGCCTGGTGGGAACGCAGCACGCCACGGGCAGCAACCAGGGCAAGGAGGAGCTGAACGTCCGCCCCAGCAATGGGGACATCTACCTCAACTACTGGCTGTATCCATCACGGTTCTCGGCCGTTGCCGCCTCCGGCAACATCCATCTTGCGAGCCTGCGCAGCATCGGCAGCACCGATGCCCAGGACATCATCCTGTTGGCGCCCTCGATGACGGGTCGGCTGGAAGTGCTGGCAGGAGGATCCATCCTGGCCGCCGACCGTGCCACCCAGATCGCACGCTCCAGCAGCGATGCGCGCATTCCCACGCCGTTTGATCCTGGCTTCATCGCGCAGGGACCAGGAAGCGTGGGGACAGTGCGCAGCAATGTGTCCGTGGACGGCACCGGCGTGAGTCCTCAGACATCGCTGCCGTTCTTCGCGTTCGGTCCCAATACAGCGCTCGGCACACTGCTGCCGAACGCTCCCACCGTGGCGAGCCGGTTCTATGCCGTTGCCGGTGACATCATCGGGTTGAGCAGTGGTGGCCGCCGACAGCTGATGCAGAACACCGGTACCGCGAACCGGACCCTGTTTGATTGGTATGAAGCGGGATCGGCGGTACAACTGCGCGCCGGTCGCGATGTGATCAATGCGAATGTCACCGCGCTCAACACCAGCGGTACCGATATCAGCGGGATCGACGCTGGGCGGGACATCATCCGCAGCAACCTGACGGTGGCCGGCCCCGGCAATGTCGAGGTGAATGCCGGCCGCCAAGTGCGCCAGGAAGAGGCCGGAAGCATCGTCAGTCTGGGAGGCGTCGCGCAGGGTGATACCCGCCCAGGTGCGAGCATTGCGGTGACGGCGGGCAACCAGAACATCGACTTCGATGCACTTCGCGTGCGTTACCTCGACCCGGCCAACCTGGCCGATCCGGCGCAGTCACTGGCGGCGCAGCCTGGCAAGGCGGTAAAGATCTACGACAAGGAACTGAAGCAGTGGCTGCAGCAGCGCTTCGGCACCGCTGCCGAAGGCACGCATGCGCTGGCTGCGTTCGATGCGTTGCCGAAGGAGCAGCAGCGCATCTTCCTGCGCCAGGTCTACTACGCTGAACTGCGCGAAGGTGGTCGTGAATACACCAATGCAGAAGGGTCGCGTTTCGGCTCCTATCTGCGCGGGCGCGAAGCGATCGCCACGCTGATGCCGGACAAGGATGCGACTGGCGCAACGATCAACCGTACTGGCGATATCCTGATGTATGGCGGCTCCGGTGTGCGCACCGAAGCGGGTGGCAACATCGAGCTGATGGCACCGGGCGGGCAGATCGTGGTGGGTGTGCAGGGCGTGGTGCCTCCGGCCAGCGCGGGCCTGGTCACCCAGGGCCAGGGCGACATCCGGTTGTTCAGCCAGGACAGCGTGCTGCTGGGCCTGTCGCGGGTGATGACCACCTTTGGTGGTGACATCCTGGCTTGGTCCGAGCAGGGCGACATTAACGCCGGCCGTGGTTCGCAGACCACGCTGCTGTACACCCCGCCGCGTCGCGCCTACGACACCTGGGGCAACGTGATTCTGTCGCCGCAGGCACCGGCCAGCGGCGCCGGCATTGCAACGCTGAACCCCATCGCCGAAGTGGCGCCGGGCGATGTCGACCTGATCGCGCCGCTGGGCACCATCGACGCGGGTGAGGCAGGTATCCGTGTGTCGGGCAACATCAACCTGGCGGCATTGCAGGTGCTCAACGCCGCCAACATCCAGGTGCAGGGCGACAGCAAGGGCCTGCCGGTACTGGCCTCGGTGAACGTCAACGCGCTGGCGTCGGCAAGCGCTGCGGCCAACAGTGCCAGCCAGGCCGCACAGGACGTGATGCGCAAGAGCCAGGACGATGCGCGGCGCAACCAGCCGTCGGTGATCAGCGTGCAGATTCTCGGCTTCGGCAGTGCCAGCAGCAGCATCGACCCGCCAGCACGCGGAAACACGGCCGCCGCCACGGGCTACGACGTCAACAGCGCCTTCCAGTTCCCGCAGGCGCGGGCAGACGCAGGCAAGCAGCCGACCCAGTAGACCCACGCCACGCGCGGATGGAGGAACGGTGCGGACCAAGGTCCGCACACACCACGCGCAGCACACAGGATCGGGCCAGCTGCCAGGGAGCGGTGGCGGCCCCAGCCAGGACGGCTCCGAGGGCAGGGAGCAGCCATCAGCGGTGAGGACCACCGACACGGCGTCGCCGGGCGCGGGACAGCGCCCGGCGACCGGAGGGGCTGGTGAACAACATCCACGCCACGCGTGGATGCAGCCCAGTAGATCCACGCCATGCGTGGATGCAGTTCAGTAGATCCACGCCATGCGTGGATGCAGTCCAGTAGATCCACGCCATGCGTGGACGCAGTTCAGTAGATCCACGCCATGCGTGGATGCTCCTCTCAGAGCGCCAACACCCGCCGGTAACTCAACGGCCCGCGTCCATCACGCAACCCCAACCTCAACTCCAGACCGGTCGCCGGCAAAACCTCCCCCTGGCTCGGCAGCATCGCCCAACCCACCCCCGGCTGCCACGCCCGCACCTCAAAGCGCTGCACATCACGCGCCACCATCAGCCCGCGCGTTGGCTCGGGCGCAGGCAGCGGATAATGATCGGACGGCGCACCGCTGGCACGCCACAACGTGCTGCCTTGCCGCCACCAGCGAACGCGCTGCCACTGCAGCCCGTCACTGCCGACGCTGCGGGTGATCTCCAAGGTGAAGCCGCCATCAGGGTGGCGCTCACTGGTCAACGACGGCGGCAGCAGCCGCGCAGGCTGATCGGCCGGACGTACCGCGCCGTTCATCAGCGCATCGTCGGCCCGCATCTCGATATCGCGCTGGAACTGCTGCAGCACCCGCATCGCCGTGCTGGTTTCGGCATCGGCCTGGCGCAGGCGCTGATCGGTGCTGGCCACACTGTCCAGTGCGCGCCAGCAGATCACCGCCAGCACGCCCATGATGGTGATGGCGATCATCACTTCGATCAGGGTGAAGCCACCCGCAGCGCGTTTCATGGCGCCGCCGTCCATGGCAGCTGCAGGCGCGCCAGCGATTGCTTCGGTGCATCTTCGGCCACCACGCTCAGCTCCAGCTGTGGTTGCCCGTCGGCGCCATTGCCGAGGTGCTGCTGTACCAGGAAACGCGTGCGCCCCTGGAGGCACAGCAGGCGTGCATCGCCGGGCGGCTGTGCGGCCAGGCGCAGCTCCTGCCAGCGGTCCTGCGCGCACAGCAGCGCCAGCCGACGGTCACGCAGGCGCGACTGGTCATCGGTCGCCACCGCCACCGAGCGCATCACCGCTGCCAGTGCGACCGCCACGATGGCCAACGCGATCAGCACCTCGATCAGCGTGAATCCGTGTTGCTTCCGCTTCACTGCACGACCTGCAATTGTCCGCTGCCATCATCACGAAGACGCAGTCGACGACCGTCCAGCGACAACGCCAGCTCCCACGGCACGCCGATCCATTCAGGACTCAGCTCGATGGCGGCAGCCGGTTGCACTTTTATGCCGTGGGTCTGCCACTGCTGGGGACGCAGCAGGTCATCGCGCTGCAGCTCGACCCAGCCTTCGCTGTCGCGGCGGCTGAAGCGATAGCCTTCTGCGCTGGCCTGCCAGCGGATGGGCCGACCATCGATGCGTGCTTCATCGCGGGCGACCTGCAAGCGCTGCGCCAACCGCTCCGCTTCCTGGCGCAGCTGCCGCGCAGGGTCGAGCAGGCTGCCAAGGCCAAGACCGATGCCCGCCGTGCAGATGCCGATGATGACCAGTACCACCATCAGTTCAATCAGGGTGAAGCCGCGTGGCCTGCGTTGCATCGGACATCGCCTCCCGTCCTTGCCGATAGCTGCCAGCGTAGGCGCGGATGATGAAACAAAAGCGTCAGCGACAGCTGCTAGCGTGGCCGCACAGGACCCTGGCGAAGGTGCGGAACATGGACGGCAGGTGTTGGGATCGCAATCGCATGCTGACCCTGCTGGCGGCGATGCTGCTGCTGGCCGTAGCGGGATACTGGGGCATGGCCCTGTTCATGGCGCCGGCTCACGTTGCCACCGCCGCTACGCAGGTTGCCGTGCCCGCTGGCCCGGCCTTCGACAGCACCGCAAGCGCGCCGTTGGTACGGCTGCTCTCGCCGGGTGCGGTGCAGACTGACGTGGCCGTGTTGGGCGTAATGGCTGGGCCACATGCGCCGCTGGCGCTGCTGTCGGTGGATGGCGCACCTGCCCAGGCCTATGCACCGGGCCAGCGTCTGGGCCCATCCACCGTGCTGGCAGCAATCGGCGCCAACGCGGTTGAGCTGCAGCAGGCAGGACAACCGCGCTCGCTGCCCGTGCCCGAACTGCCGCCGCTGCCCACCGATGGCATCGTCCCCGCCGCAGTGGGGCGGCACTGAACACGGCTCAGCGCGCTGGACGCTGCGGCACCACCGAACGCCCGAATGCATCACCCATGCGTTGCCGTGTGCCCTCCAGGTTGTACTGCAGCATCTGGTTGCCGGGCTTGCGCATCAAGCGTTCGGCCTCGGGAAGAGCAGGGCGGGCGGCTGCGTTTGGTGCCGGCGCCAGCTTGCGTTGCAGGCAGTCCCAAGCGGGGATGCGCTCGCCATTGACCTGTACTTCGATGCATGGCGCTGCATCTGCCTGTTTGGCAGCCTGGTCGGCCCGCGCCCAAGGCGAAGCCAGAGCCAGAACCAACGCCAGACAGAGGGCAGGGCGGATCGGCACGAGCAGGGTGATGTGCATCTTGAATCTCCCGAGGCGGCAAGGGCTCTGCAATGAAGACGTGTGCCATGCGCAGTGTCCGCCTGCGTCTGTTTCAGCATCGTCAACAGATGACAGTGCTGTCACAAAAATGTTGGCGGTTTTGACGCGGCCTGCACGTCCTGTTGGTAGACCCACGCGCCGCTCCCTGGCCATTCCCTTCGATACGACGCGATGCCTTCGATGACTCCCGTTCCGTGCCGTGCCGCTTGCCTTCCGCTGCGCCTGCATCCTTTGCTGCTGGCCCTGTCGTCGTTGCCATTTCCAGCGCTCGCGCAGGACGCCGCGCCAGCGCCCACAGTGAACATCAACGAGTACATCGTGCGCGGCAACACCGTGTTCGATGCACGTCAGATCGAACGTGCGGTCGAACCCTTCCTCGGCCCCGGCAAGACGCTCGCCGATGTCGAGAAGGCACGTGATGCAGTCAACGCGTTGTACCAGCAGGCCGGCTACCAATCGGTCTATGTGGAGCTGCCCGAACAGCAGGTCAACGCGGGTGTGGTGCTGCTGAAGGTGCAGCAGACGCCCATTGGCCAGCTGCGCGTGGTCGGTGCGCGCCATGACTCACCCGAACGCATCCGCGAACGGGTACCGGCGCTGGCTGAAGGGCGCGTGCCCAACTTCGACCAGGCACAGAGGGAGTTGACTGCGCTGAACGAAGGTGGCCGTCGCCAGGTGCTGCCGCTGGTACGCGAAGGCCAGGTGCCGGGCACCATGGATGTGGACCTGCAGGTGGAAGAAAAGTCGCCCTGGCGTGCCAGTGCGGCGCTCAACAACGACCACAGCGCCGATACCGAGAAGCTGCGCCTAAGCGCGTCGCTGGCCCACGACAACCTGTGGAAGCGCGGGCACAGCGCCAACATCGGCGTGTACCTTGCGCCGGAAGACACCAAACAGGCGAAGGTGTTCTCGGCGTCGTACACGATGCCGTTCGAAGGCACGCCGTGGAGCCTGGAGGCATCGGGCTACAAGTCCGACAGCCGCGTACTGAATGCAGGCGGGCAGGTCGGTACCGGTACCGGCACCAATGTGATCGGTAACGGTCATTCGATCGGCCTCAAGCTCAACTACCGCCTGATCGGCAGCAGCCAGTGGTGGCGCCAGCTCAGCCTCGGCGTGGACTTCAAGGACACCGAAGAAGACACGCAGATGGGCAAGGACAGCCTGAAGACGCCGCTGAAGTACGCACCGGTCACGCTGGCCTTCGTCGGCGTGCGCCAGGGCGAGAACGATCAGCTGAGCATCAACACGCAGCTGGTGGCCGGAACCCGGCGTCTGTTCGGCTATGGAAGCAACGCCACCGATTTCGGTCAGAAACGTTACTGGGCCGACCCGAGTTTCGTTGCGTTCAAGGCGGATGTTTCCAACACGCACACCTTCGGCAACGACTGGCAGTGGTATGCACGCGGCTCGCTGCAGGTGACCGATGCGCCGCTGGTCTCGGCCGAACAGTTCGCCGCCGGCGGCATGTACACCGTGCGTGGCTACCTGTCGGCCGAAGCGATCGGCGACTACGGTGGCCTGGCCAACCTGGAATGGCGTACGCCGGCATGGTCGCTGTGGAGTGGTACCGACCTGCGGCTGTACAGCTTCGCCGATGCGGCCTACCTGCGCCTGCGTCAGCCACTGCCGGAACAGCGCGACAAGTACAACCTGGCGTCGGTCGGGTTGGGCGCGCAGCTTCGCCTGGGCGAACACCTGCAACTGCGCCTGGACTACGCCTGGCCTTATGCCGATGGCCCGGTCACGCGCAAGGACGACCCGCGCCTGCATTTCAACATCAGCACCAGCTACTGACCCTTCCCTCGAGATGCGTTCTCCGGAGACCTTTTGCATGGACCGTCTGCTTTCCCGAATGTTGCTGCTGCTGGCTGCGCTGATCGCGCTGCCCGCCGCCGCGGCCGATGCCAACTGGTGGCAGGCCGAATGGAAGTACCGCAAGCCGATCACCGTCGATGCCGGTCCACAGGGGGCGGGGTTGGCCGGCAATCCCGGGCGTACGCCGCTGTTGCTGCGCCTGCATACGGGCAATTTCGGTTTTGATGGCACCCAGGACGGGGGCAATGACCTGCGCTTTGTTTCGGCTGACGGTCGCACCGTGCTGGCCCATCAGATCGAGCAGTTCGACCCGAACCTGGGCCTGGCGCTGGTCTGGGTGGACGTTCCGGCGCTGACCGCAACCGCGCCGCAGACGATCTGGATGTACTACGGCAACGCGAAGGCGCCGGACAGCGGCAATGGCCAGCAGGTGTTCGATCCGGACTACACGCTGGTCTACCACTTTGCCGAAGCCAATGCGCCGGCGCGTGATACCACGGCCTACGGCAACACGGCCGGGGCGGTAGTGCCTGCGGCGGAAAGTACGGTGATCGGGCGGGGCGTGCAGCTGGGCGCTGGTCCACTGCCGCTGCCGGCCAGTGCTTCGCTGGCACAGGAAGCGGGTGCGCCGCTTACCGTTTCTGCCTGGATCAAGCCGGGCGCGCTGACCACCGCGCAGGCGATCTATGCCCGGCGCGATGGCAGCGCCGAGCTGGTGCTGGGCATCGACAACCGCGTGCCGTTCGTGCAGCTCAACGGTCAACGCAGCACGCCGGCACAACCGATCCCGGAAGGACAGTGGGCGCATCTCGCGCTTACCGCCGAGAAGGGGGCGCTGCAGCTGTATCTGAACGGTCGCGTGGTGGCCCAGCTCAGTGGTGAGCTGCCAGCACTGGCCACCGCAGCGGTGGTGGGTGCCGACGCACCGGGTGCGACGCAGCCGCTGGCCAACTTCGATGGTGCGCTGGATGAACTGCGGATCTCACGGGTGGCGCGCCCGGCTGCGCTGTTGCTCGCCGATGCCACCGCGCAGGGCGCCGATTCGCGCCTGATCAGCTACGGTGCTGACGAGCAATCGGCCGGACAGAGCCACTTTGCCTTCATCCTCAAGGCGATGCCGTTCGACGCCTGGGTGGTGGTCGCCATCCTCGGCCTGATGATGCTGTTGTCATGGGCGATCATGATCGCCAAGAGCCGTCATTTCGGCCGCACCAGCAAGGCCAATGCAGTGTTCACCGAGAGCTTCAGCAAGCTCTCCGGCGTGCCGCTGCGCACCTTGTCCGAGATGGATCGGCAGGGCAAGGTGCCGACGGCGATGCACGACGGCTCGCTGTGGCGCATCTACCAGGTGGCCATCGATGAAATGCAGCAGCGCCATCAGCGCGACGGCAACTCCGGCTATCTGAGCGCGGCCACCATCGCCGCCATCCGCGCGTCGATGGATGCGGTGATGGTGCGCGAACAGGAAGCAATGGCACGGCGCATGAACTGGCTGTCGACCACCATCGAAGGCGCGCCGTATGTGGGTCTGTTCGGCACTGTGATCGGCATCATGCTGGTGTTCGTGGTGGCGGCGATGGCCGGTGCGGTGGACATCAACTCGGTGGCGCCGGGCATGGCGGCAGCGCTGCTGTGTACCGCCGCCGGCCTGGGCGTCGCGATCCCGGCACTGTTCGGCTACAACTGGCTGGGCGCACGCGCCGAAGCGATCGGCGCCGACATGGCGGTGTTCATCGACGAGTTCGCCGCCCGCCTGGCCGAAGAGCAGGACGGGCGCGGCCCGGCCGCGGTCCAGGGCTGAGAGACCGGCCATGGCCTACAAGGCGAAATTCGGCATCAAGAAGCGCGAGAAGGGCATCAACGTGACGCCCTTCGTCGACGTGCTGCTGGTGGTGTTGGTGATCTTCATCCTGACCAGCAACGCCTCCATTCCCGGCATCGAGGTCAATCTACCGAAGGCCAGCAACAGCACCGCACTGGAGAAGCCCAAGACCAAGGCGATCACCATCGACCCCAGCGGCCAGGTGTTCCTGGATGCCTATCCGGTGACGATGACCGAGCTGGAGGACCGCCTGCGTACCGAACGTGCGACCTCGCCGGATTTCCCGGTGATCGTGCGCGGTGATGCGCAGGTGCAGTACGCGCGTGTGGTCGAGGTGCTGGACCTGCTGCGGCGACTGGAGCTGGCCCAGGTCGGCCTGGTCACCGGCAAGGCGCAGGGCTGAGGCATGGCCGGCCATCGCCCCCCCCTGCAGGAGCCGGGTACGCGCGGACGCCAGTTGCTGGTGACGATCGCGCTGGTGCTGGCGGCGCTGCTGGTACTGGGTGTTGCCCTGTGGTGGCTGCTGTTCAAGGACACCGCCAGCACCCGCCGGCCGGTGGTGCAGCCGCCGATGCTGGCGTTGCCACCACCGCCGCCACCACCGCCGCCACCGGAAAAACCGCCCGAGCCGGAGACGCCGCCGGAAGAGACCGTGCCTGAGCCGGAACCGCTGGACCAGCCAACGCCGGCCGAAGAGCCGACGCCGACGCCGGACAATGCCGACCCGGTAACCATGGACGCCGATGCACAGGCAGGCGGAGACAGCTTCGGCATCCAGTCGGGCAGCGGCGGTGGCTCGTCCGGCGTTGGCCGCGGCGGTGCCGGTAATGCCAGCTATGGCCGCTACCTGGGCTATCTGATGCAACAGGCGATCTCGCGCGATGCGCGGGTCAAGCGCCTGGCGTTCCAGCTGCAGGTGAATGTGTGGCTGGCGCCGGATGGCCGGCTGGAGAAGGTCGAGCTGGTGCGTGGCAGCGGCAACGAAGAGGCCGATCTGGCCGTGCTCGATGCGCTGCGGCAGATCGGCAAAGTCGACCAGATGCCACCGGCGTCGCTGGATTTTCCCGCGCGCGTGCTGATCCAGGGGCGCCGCCCCGGCGCTTGACCGATGACTTCCGTGATTTCCCTTCTTTCGATGAGAACCGTGATGAACGACCACGACCGCGCTCGAACCGCATCCCGCCGCCCGCGGCCGGCCCGACGGGCGCTGCTGTGCTGCGCCGTACTGCTAAGCCTGGCCGTGCCCGCCAGTGCGATGGCGGCCGAAACCACCATGGTCAAGCTGATCAGGGGCCTGATCGCCAGTGGCGCACTCAAGCCCGAAGACGGCCAGGCCCTGCTGGTACAGGCCGAAGCAGAAGCGGCGGCTGCGCAACGTGTCACTGCGAGCGGCGCAGCCAACAGCGGCGGCGTGGCGCTGGAAGCGGGCGACGTGCGCGTACCGTACGTGCCGCAGAGCGTGCGTGATGGCATCCGCGATGAAGTGCGCCAGGACGTGATGGCGCAGGCCAAAGCCGAGGGCTGGGCCGCGCCGAACGAGGTGGCCGAGTGGACCAAGCGCATCAAGGTCACCGGTGACATGCGCGTGCGCAGCGAGTCGCGCTTCTACTCCGAGCGCAACAGCGACATCGAAACCAACTGGGCCTCGGTGAATGCCGGCAGCGGTTTCGATACCAACAACAATACCAACCTGCAGCTGCCGCCGCTGCTCAATACCCGCCAGGACCGCCGCAATCTGTGGCGCATCCGGGCACGGCTGGGCGTCGAAGCGATGATCGGCGAGCACACCACCGCAGGCGTGCGCCTGGCCAGCGGCAGCAGCAACGGGCCGGTGTCCACCACCGAACAGCTGGGCGGCGGCCTGGGCAAGAAGGACGTGTGGCTGGACCAGGCATGGCTGGCCTACAGCCCGGCCGACTGGGTGACGGTGCGTGGCGGACGCTTCGGCAATCCATTCTGGACCAGCGACACGCTGTTCTCCAACGACCTGAACTTCGATGGCCTGGCGGCCAACCTCAGGTACGACATCGCTGACGACGTCGGCCTGTTCGGCAACCTGGCGGTGGTGCCGTTGGAGTACACCTCCGACAGCGCTCCCAGCCAGAGCCGGGTGAAGACGCCCAACGAGAACAAGTGGCTGTCCGGTGCACAGGTGGGGGTGAACTGGCGCTTCAACGATGACAACAGCCTGCGTGCAGCGCTGGGCTACTACGATTTCAAGAACATCAGTGGGCGCCTGTCGTCGCCGTGCGCGCTGTATGCAGGCGCCGTCGGTTGCGATACCGACTGGTCGCGGCCGGCGTTCATGCAGAAGGGCAACACCCTGATGCTGATCCGCGATATCGCCCGCAATCCGCTGGATCCGGCCAACACGCCCACGCCGCAGTACGTGGGCCTGGCCTCGGCATTCCGTCTGGCGACCTTCAACCTGCGCTGGGATACACAGCTTGCGCAGGACATCGGCATGCGCCTGGACGCGGACTACATCCGCAACCTCGCCTATGACAAGCAGGCCATGTTCGCCCGGGCCAACAACGGCATCGTCAACAACTATGGCGCCGGTGGCACTGCCAGCATCGATACCTTCCGCAGCGGCGACACCGCCTGGATGCTGCAGGCCACCTTCGGTGCCACCGAGCTGAAGGAGAAGGGCCAGTGGCAGGCCCTGCTGGGCTACAAGCGGATCGAGGCCGATGCGCTGCCTGACGCCTACAACGATCCGAACTTCCACCTGGGCGGCACCAATGCGCGCGGCTACTACGTCGGCGGTGCCTATGCGCTGGATGCGCGCAGCTGGATCAGCGGCAAGTGGATGGCGGCCAAGGAAGTGTCGGGCCCGCCGTTGTCGATCGACGTTTTCCAGCTGGAGTTCAACACCGGTTTCTGATCGGACAGCGTGACCGCAGTCACGACAGGCGTGGCGGGGGCGCGGCGATGCGCCCGTCTAAGGAAGGAAGACCACGCGTTGCACAAAGGAGGAGTGGATGAGCCGTCGCAAGCTGTTCGAGAGTTCCGAGCCCGCCGCACAGACACTGGGCATCGGGCCGGCCTATGTCTCGGTGGAGGGGTTGCGCCAGCACCTGGCCGAATTCCTGCTGTATGCAGGGCGCCCGGTCGTCATCATGCGCGGGCGCAGCGAGGTCGGCTATTTCCTGCCGGCACGCTGCTGGCGGCAGCGCGAGGATGATCCGCTGGCTGCCGCTGCCGCCGATCAGCTGCTCGATGCCGCCGGCTTCCAGGCCGAAGACATCCAGCAGGTCGAACAGGAGTTCAACGCCATGCGCCAGCGCACCGTGCTGCATTCACGGCGTTGAGGGGCCAGTAGATCCACGCCATGCGTGGATGGGCTTATGCTGCCGCCCCGCGCTCGCTGGTGATCCGTGCACCCTCGCGCATCACCAGCGTCACCGGGGTCTTTTCCACCACCTCCAGCAGGCGCTGCCACTGCGCATCACTCAGCTCGGCGGTGGCATGCAGCACACGGTGCACATGGAAGCGCCCGTCCGCATCGCGTTCGGAACGCAGCTCGGCGTGGAACTCGCCCAGCTCCCAGCCCTTGCGCTGGGCATACATGCGCAGGGTGATGGCGGTACACGCGGCCAGCGAGGCCAGGTACAGGTCGAACGGGGCAAAGCCCTTGCCCTGGCCACCGAGCGAGGCGGGCTCATCGGTCGCAACATCGAAATGGCCGTTGCTGATGTGGTGCAGGTAGTTGTCGGCGGTTGAAACAATGCGTGCGTAGGCCATGGGAATCCCCGGTTGTAGCGCCGAGCCATGCCCGGCTGCAGGAGAAGGCGGCGCCAGCCGACGCCGGAGCCGCCACGGAATCACTCCGTACGATCGTACGAGAACTGGATGCCGGCGGTACCACCGGTTTCGATGAAGAGATTCATGAAGGCCGGCACCGTCTCCGCCCGTACCCAGTCGCGCTGCAGTTCGCAGAACAGCTGCGTCACGCTGATCAACTGGCCCCCGGCCTGTTCGATGCGGCGCAGCGCGGCATCATGCGCGGCCAGCGAGGTGCCGCCCACCGCATCGACCACCACGTAGACCTCATAGCCTTCCTTCAGCGCATCCAGTGCCGGGAAGGTGAGGCAGGCTTCGGTCCACAGCGCGGTCATGATCAGTTTCCTGCGGCCGGTGGCTGCCACGGCCTTGCGGAACTCGACGTCTTCCCAGGAGTTGATGGTGGTGCGGTCGTAGGTCGGGTAGTCGCCCAGCACCTTGCGCAGCTGCGGGATCGGCGGCTTGTTCAGGCCGGTCTGCACGTTCACGGTCGAATGCACGATCGGCAGGCCGTAGGCGACCGCCGCCTTGGCGGTGCCGACAATGTTGTTGACCAGCAGCTGGCGGTCCATCGATGCGATGGAGTTCACCTGTACCGGCTGGTAGTCGATGATGATGAAGGCGGAATTCTGCGGCGTCAGCAGGTGGTCGCTGACGGGGTCACGGATCGGTTCACTGGCCATGAGGGTGTCCTGGTCGGGGTTGGCTTGCGGTGGAGCCGGTGGCGTGCCGGCAGGCGGAAATCGCCGTGGATGCAGTGGGCTCAGCTGCGCTGCGAATCCAGCTGCTCGTGGTGCTTCTGCACGTCCTGCGCCTTCTGGTAGCTCTCGATCAGCAACTGGTAGTTGGGGAAGATCTGCGTGTAGATCGCAGCCCATTGCTGGGCGTCCTCACGGTTCCAGGTGCGCTGGATTTCCGAGGCGACCGCAGCGGTATCCATCGGCACCACGCCGGCCTGCACCACGCGCGCCAAGGTGATTTCCTCGGCCATCTTCGAGTAGGTGCCGGAGGCATCGACCACCGCGAACACCTGGTAGCCGTCGGCGACGGCGGCAATGGAGGGGAAGGCCATGCATACGCTGGTGATGGTGCCGGCGATGATCAGCTGCTTGCGGCCGGTGGCCTTCACCGCGGCGACGAACTCGGGGTTGTCCCACGCATTGATCTCGCCGCGGCGTGCCACGTACTGCGCATGTGGTGCGGCGTCGTGGATCTCCGGGATCAGCGGACCGTTCGGTCCCTGCGGTACCGACGCGGTGGTGATCACCGGCATCTTCGCCAGCGTGGCCATCTTCGCCAGTGCGGTGGCGTGCGCGCGCACGGACGTGAACGGCATGTCACCGATGGTCTGGAACAGGCCACTCTGGTGGTCGATAAGCAGCATCGCGGCGTTATCCGGGTCGATCACCGGGCGGGCGCCGTTGAAGTTGGAGGGGGTACTCATGGTCAGTTTCCTGGTTAGGGGGCGAAAGCCCGGAATGCGGCGGGCCGGTTGCCCGCCGCAAGGCACTGGATCAGTGCGCGATCTGGCCGAAGCGGCCGCCGTTGAAGTCGTTGACGGCCTGGCTGATCTCGGCCTGGGTGTTCATCACGAACGGCCCATAGCCCACCACCGGCTCGTCGATCGGTTCGCCGCTGAGCAGCAGCACGGTGGCGTCGCTGTCGGCGTCGATGAACACGTCGTCGCCGCTGCGGTCGAAGGTCACCAGCTGTGCTTCGCCGACTGCCTGGCCGCCGTTGATCCGCACCGTGCCCTTCAGCACCACCAGCGCCAGGGTGCGGCCATCGGCCACCGGCAATTCGGCGTGCTGGCCCTGCAGCAGGCGGATGTCCCACACATCCATGGGGGTATGGGTACGAGCCGGTCCAGCATGGCCATCGAATGCACCAGCGATGACGCGTACGCGGCCGGCGCCATCGGGCAGTGCCACCGAAGGAATCTGCGCATCGAGCAGGGTCTGGTAGCCCGGCGCGCCCATCTTGTCCTTGGCCGGCAGGTTCACCCACAGCTGCACCATGTCCAGCGTGCCGCCGCGCTTGCTGAATTCCGGTGTGTGGAATTCTTCATGGAGGATGCCGGAGGCAGCGGTCATCCACTGCACGTCACCCGGGCCGATGGTGCCGCCGGCGCCGGTCGAGTCGCGATGGGCGACTTCGCCTTCGTAGACGATGGTGACGGTCTCGAAGCCGCGATGCGGATGCTGGCCGACCCCGCGCGGGGTCTCGCTGGGCGGAAAGCTGTACGGCCCGGCGTAGTCCAGCAGCAGGAACGGGCTCAGGTGCTGGCCGTGGGTGTTGTAGGAGAACATCGAACGGGCGGGGAAGCCGTCGCCCACCCAATGCGGGCGGGGGGCGCTGTAGGTACCGGTGACACGCTTCATGGCGATCTCCTGACCGGGGCAACCGGTCGCTGTTTTTCGTTGCGGAGACGATATCGCCGTGACAATGGCCTCGGTAGTCGGCAGAATTTGCCGTCATAGTCCTATTTCGTGAACGATGAAGGCCCGGCAAGGGCCGCAGGAGATCGTCCCGTGTTCATCGCCGACATCCGCCGCTGCGACCTCAACGACCTCTTCTACTTCGCCATGGTGGTCGAGCATGGCGGCTTCTCGCAGGCAGGGCGTGCACTTGCCATGCCCAAGTCCAAGCTCAGCCGCCGCATTGCCTTGCTGGAGGAACGGCTGGGGGTCCGTCTGATCCAACGTTCCACCCGCCGCTTTTCGGTCACCGAGATCGGCCAGGACTACTACCGGCACTGCAAGGCGATGCTGGTGGAGGCCGAAGCCGCCGAGGAGGCCATCGCGCTGTCACGCGCCGAGCCACGGGGTACTCTGCGGCTGGCCTGTCCGATCGCACTGCTGCACGCGCGCATTGGCGACATGCTGGCCGACTTCCTGGCCCTGCATCCGCAGGTGACCCTGCAACTGGATGCCACCAACCGTCGCGTGGACGTGGTGGGCGAGGGCGTGGACGTGGCCATCCGTGTGCGCCCGCCACCCTTGGAAGACAGTGATCTGGTGGTGCGCGTGCTGGCCCGTCGCGTCTGGTGCACCGCTGCCAGTCCGACCCTGCTCAAGCGCCTGGGTACGCCGAAGGTGCCGGCCGATCTGGCGATGATGCCGACCGTGGACCTGGCATCGCCAGCACAGGTGCATGCCTGGGAATACGCCGGGCCAGAGGAGGTGACGGCCAGCGTGCACCACCGCCCGCGGCTGGTCAGCGATGACATGATCGCCCTGCGCAGTGCAGCGGTGGCAGGTGTCGGCGTGCTGATGCTGCCGCGGATGATGATCACCGACGAACTGGCCAGCGGCGCGCTGGTGCCGATCCTGCCGCAGTGGCAGCCCAGGCACGGCATCGTGCATGCCGTGTTCCCCTCACGGCGCGGCCTGCTGCCGGCGGTGCGCGCGTTGATCGACTACCTGGCCGAGCGCTTCGAGGCGCTGCAGGAACCGTAGGCAACACATCCACGCAATGCATGGATGAGGTTCGGGGATTCGCTTGCCGCGCATCGCCGCGCGGCCCACAATCCACGTCCGGACCGTCGCCATCACGCCCATCATTCCCCGGTCCGGCCTTGGCACTTATGTCTCCCAATGCCCTGGCGCTGATCGAGCTGTTGATCCGCGAGCGCCGTGCGTTGTCCCGCTTCATTGCCCGCTACCTCGACCCGGCCAGTACCGAGGACACCCTGCAGAACCTTTATCTGAAGGCCAGCAGCGTGCCCGGCGACCCGCCGATCCTGGAACCGCGCGGGTATCTGTACCGCATGGCTTATCACCACGCGCTCAACCGCAGCCAGGCCGACGCACGCGAACGGCGGGCGATGGCGGAGTACGCCAGCGACCTGGCCGATGCCAGCAATGATGGCGAGGCGCAGGCGCTGGACCAGGCCCAGCTGCGCGAGATCAGCCAGACCATCCTGGCGCTGCCGCCACAGGTGCGCGAGTGCTTCGTGCTCAACCGTTACTTGGGCCTGAGCGAGCGCGAGATCGCCATGCGCCTGGGTATTTCCAAGAGTGTGGTGGGCAAGTACGTGCTGCGCGCGGCCCTGCTCATCCAGCAACAGCAGCGGGGAAGCCACGCATGACCTGCAGGTGCCGTGGGCAGATGCCGCTCGCCGTTGTCTCAACTGTAAGGCGCACCCGTTGGTGGTGCCGCAGGCCACAATCATGACTACGTCCATACCCTCGCCGCGTCAGGCCAGGCAGGCGTTGCGCTGGGTGATACGGTGCAATGCGGGCCGGTTGCCGGAGCGCCAGCAACGCGCCCTGCAACGCTGGCTGCAGGCCGATTCCCGGCATGCCGATGCCTGGCGCCAGCAGCAGGCCTTCTGGCAAGGCCTGGATGCCGCCGGTCCGGATGTCCTGGCTGCGCTTCCGGAACTGACCGCCGAACCCGCGCTGCGGCCGCTGCAGGCACGTCGTCGACTGCCCTGGCTGCTGGCCAGTGCGGCGGTGCTGCTGCTTTCGGTGACAGCGGGGCCGCAGGCGTGGCTGCTGGTCCGAAGCGATGTGCGCAGCGGCAATGCGCCGCGCACGGTGCAGTTGCAGGATGGCAGCACTGCCATATTGGATGCAGGCAGCGCGCTGGCGCTTGATTTCAGCGCCGGCCAGCGCCGCCTGCAGTTGCTGCGTGGCAGCGCCTGGTTCCAGGTCGCGCACGAAGCACGACCGTTCCGGGTGGAGGCCGGTGGTGGCGAGGTCCGTGACATCGGCACGGCCTTCAGCGTTGCATTGCAGGATGCCGTGGTGACCACCGAGGTCAGCCAGGGCGAAGTCGAGATCCGGCCGGGACATGTCGCTGCGCAGCGGTTGCAGGCCGGGCAGGCACGCGCGTTCCGTGATGGCCGCTGGCTGCAGCCTCTGCAGCTGACCGATGTGGAGGCCATCGCACCGTGGCGACGCGGCGAGATCGTCATTGATGATCTGCCTGCGCAACAGGCGATCGAGCGCCTTGCCCGCTATCGGCGTGCGCCGGTCTGGGTTCTGCGCGGGCAGGGCGCACAGGTGGCGGTGAGCGGCTTGTTCCATCTGCAGCAGCCGGATGCGGCGATTGCCGCCGTGGCACAGCAGGCCGGCCTGCGCAGCCAGCGTCTGCCGGGCGGCGCGTTGTTGTTGTGGTGATGTCGAGGGGTTGCGGGTGGGCCCATCCACGCATGGCGTGGATCTATCAAGAGCCCGGGTAGATCCACGCCATGCGTGGATGATCTGCCGATCAACCAAAAAAACCGTGGGCAGATCCGGCCCCACCGTGTCTTTAGTGGTATAGCCAGAGCGAAACCGCGTTTCTTCTCAAGCCAACCGAACCGCGTGCACCCGATGTGCGCACGGTCCCGCCACCTTGAGGAGTCACCGTTCATGCCGTTCCCGGCATCCGCCCGTCATCGCCGCGCCACCGTCCTCGCCCTTGCAATCGCCACGGCACTGGTTCCCTTCGCATGGGCGCCGACCGCCCATGCCCAGGCCACTACCGCCTCCGTACGCACGTATGCCATTCCCGAACAGGCCTTGGCCGACGCAGTACGCAGCTTCGGCCGCCAGTCGCAGGTGCAGGTGGTGTTCCGCAGCGATCTGGTGGAAGGGCGGCGCTCGCGTGCAGTGCAGGGCCAGTACAGCCCCACCGAAGCACTGGACCAGTTGCTGCAGGGCAGTGGCCTGCGCGCGCAGCAGGAACCGGGCGGCACCTGGACCCTGCAGGCCGCCGCTGACGGCGGGGTGGTGGTCACCGACACCCTGAAAGTGGGCGGGCGCCTGCAGGCCGACGGCGGCGAAGCACGTGATCGTTGGGGATACGACGACGTGTTCGCGCTCGACCTGAGCACGGCCTATTCCGGGCGCGAACGCGTGGAGCGCTATCGCGGCGCCAACCCGGCCGACGTGGTCAAGGACCTGGTCGGTGTGTTCAGCGGCGACGCCCGCAACAGCGGCGCGCTGGACCTCAACATCCGCGGCATCCAGGGGCCGGGACGGGTGCCGGTCAGCATCGACGGTGGCGAACAGGCGCTGACCGTATGGCGGGGCTACAACGGCGTCAGCAACCGCAACTACATCGATCCCAACCTGATTGGTGGCATCCAGGTCATCAAGGGGCCAGCGTTGGTGCGCGATGTACACAGCGGTATCGGCGGAGCGATGGTCATCAAGACCCTCGACGTCGACGACATCGTGCCGGCCGGCGAGCGCTTCGGCGGGGAGCTGAAGATCGAAGGCAGCAGCAATGCGGTGTCACCGCGGCTGCCACGGCTGCACACCGGTGAGGACTACCGCACGGTGGATGGCTTCCCGCAGCAGTCGCCGAACTCGCCCTATGCTGACCGCACCTTGGTGGTGCCGGTGAAATCGCGCAGCGGTGACAACCCGCTCGATGGCGATGACCAGGCCTGGCGCCTGGCGCTGGGCTGGCGCGGTGAGCGGGTGGACGTGATGGCGGCCTACGCGTGGCGCAAGCGCGGCAACTATTTTTCGGGCAGCAAGGGCAGTGCCTACTACGACCAGGACCCGCGCGAGCAGTACGAATACCAGGGCATCGATTACATCACCACGCTGGCGCGCTACTTCAAGCCGGGTGATGAAGTCCCCAACACGTCCAGCGAACAGGAGTCGTGGCTGCTGAAGGCCACCTGGCAGATCACCGACGATCAGCAGCTCAAGGCCACCTGGCGGCACACGCTCTCGCACTATGGCGAGATCATGCCCTCGCGCATCCTGTCCGCACCGGATTACGGGCGCATCCAGTGGCCGCTCAGCCGGGTCGATTCCGATGCCTGGAACCTGGAATACCGCTGGCAGCCGGCCGGCAGTCGTTGGCTCGACCTGCGTGCCAATCTGTGGCGGACTGAAACCAACAGCGATACCTACACCGCCGGCGGTTTCCCCAACTTCGCCTCGGGCAACCCTGATTGGGATTCCAGCCGCAGCCCGATCCTGCGCAACACCGCTCTGGCCAATGCCCGCAACGACCGTACCGGTCTGACCCTGAGCAACCGCTTCGGCCTGCATTCCACGCTTGACCTGACCGTGGGCGGCAACTGGCAGTATGAAACGCTGCGTTCAGGCGATCCGTACTTCGGCGTGACCGACGGCTGGCGCATGTACCCGCGCGCCGGGCGGCGCCAGGAAGGCGAGGGCTACCTGAGCCTGGAATGGCGGCCGGTCGATTTCCTCACCCTCAATGCCGGCGTGCGCTACAGCCGCTACTGGGCCTTTGATGACTTCCTCGGCGAGCATCCCGAACTGCTGACCCGCGGGGTGGGCGGCAAGCAGGCGAGCTACCGGGTCAATGAGCTGCCGGAGCGCCCAGCCAGCGTGCAGGCGCAGGTGGATTCGCTCGAAACCGAGCGCGCCTTCTGGGAGAGCATCGGCATGGGCTGGTTCGTCGACGATGCGATCCGTGGCCTGCTGCAGAGTTACCAGACGCCACAGCCGGTGGAGCACACCATCGCCTGGCTGCCCGATGCCGACGGCAACTACTCCCGTGCCACCAATCCGTGCCTCAATGGCGAAGTGGCTGCCATCCCCGGCGCGCTGCCGTTGTTCCCCGGCAGCGACCAGGTCTGCAGCATCCGCAACACAGTGCAGTCGCGGCCGGTGGATGGACGCAATACCCGCCGTCGCGACCATGCCTGGCTGCCCACCTTCTCGGCAACGGTAAACCTGTCGCCGGCCGCGCGCATCTACCTGCGTTACAGCGAGGCGGTGCGCTTCCCGAGCATGTTCGAGAGCACCATTGCCTTCTCCAGCAGCCTCAATCCGCTGTATGCGCTCAAGCCCGAGCACGCCTACAACTACGAGCTGGGCTATGTACATAATCTCTCCGCGTTGTTCGGCGGCACCGCCGATGCCGACGTCAAGTTGGCCTACTACGTGCACAAGACGCGCGATGTGATCGAGCGCGACGCCTACTTCCTGTTCGACAACATCGACAAGCAGACCATCCGTGGCATCGAACTGCAGGCGCGCTTCGACAATCGACGCTTTTTCAGCGACCTGGGTATCGCGCGCACGCTGGAAAACGAGGTGTGCGACGAGAGCAGCGCGGTGCTGCTCGACGCCAACCGCGGGCTGGTGCCGAACTGCGTACAGGACGGTTTCGTGGGTGGCTACCTGCTGACCCAGGCGATTCCCAAGCTGTCGGTGAATCTGTCACTGGGCACGCGCCTGTTCGATGAGCGGCTGGAACTGGGCAGCCGCATCGTGCACTACCGGCGTCACGACAACCCCGACCTGCAGGTCTACCGCGATCGTCTGCTGGCAGGTGGCAGCAGCCTGCTCTGGCAGAACGTGCCGTTCACCTGGGGAAACATCACCACCGTGGATGCCTATGCGCGCTGGCGCTTCAACGACCACGCCAGCGTTGAACTGGTCGGCAGCAATCTCGGCAACCGCTATTACGTCGACCCGGCCACGCGCTCCACGCTGCCGGCGCCGGGTCGCACCGTCAAGCTTGCGCTCACTGCGCGCTTCTGAGTTCCACCGTTGCAAGCGTTGTACCTGTAGTTCCCTCAATCCAAGGAGTTTTTCCATGAAAATGATCTCCCGTTCCCTGCTTGCCGTCGCCGCCAGCCTGGCCCTGGCCGGTGCCGCCCACGCTGCCGATATCGTCGGTGCGGCCAGCGCCGTCACCGATCCGCAGTTGAACGTCAACGTCGGCGAATCGCAGGTCAATGGTGGCCCGCACTCGGCAGGCAAGGCCGGTATTGGCGTCGGCACCGTCTCGGGTGGCACGCGTGTGGACTTCCAGGGCTTGAGCGCCTACTCGGCACCCACCGTCATCAACGGCACCACCGTGCGCACCCTCGCCATGCCGATCACCGGCACCCCGGGCAGCCACGCCGGCATGGGCCACTTCAACTTCGTCAAGGTCGGTAGCGGCGATGTCTGGTTCGGCGAATGGTCCAAGGATGGCGCGGCTGGCGGCTTCAACAACCGCCAGGTCTATTTCGCCGGTGACCGCGCGGGCACCACGCTGCCGGCAGGCGTGGCCACCTACGCCGTCGCAGGCCTCAACAAGTTCAACGGCAGCAACCTGCTCAGCGGTACCTTCCGCGCTGACTTCGGCACCGGCCGCCTCAACGGCGCGCTGGCCGGCTCGGGCCTGACCGTGGCCGTGGCTGCATCGATCAACAGCGCCAACGCGTCGTTCGCCGGTTCGGCCACGGCCAACGGTACGGTTGCCGGCACCAGTCAGGGCCAGTTCTTCGGCGCCAACGCCGCCACCCTGGCCGGCATCGCCACCTTCGCCGGCAACAGCCAGTACGACACCGCCTTCGGCGGCAGCAAGAACTGATCGCCACGCCCCTGACGGGGCAGGGCAGGGACAAGCCGCGATCCGCCAGTCCCTGCTTCGGCCCGCGATAGTGCTTCAACCGGATCGAACATGCGCCACCTTCTCTTTCTTGTCGTCCTGCTGCTGGCATGGCCGCTCAATGATGCCCGCGCCCAGCAGGATGACCTGCGCCGCGTGCTCGAACAGGGCAGCGAGCTGCGTCATCAGCAGCAGGATCAGCAACGCCTGCGCCAGGCCGAGCACGAGCGGCCGACCATCACCCTCGATGGCCAGCAGTACCGCGTGGAGCGCACTGTCGACGACCTCGGCCAGGCGCTCTATCTCTCGCTGCAGCACCAGCAATGGCAGGCCGTGGCCGCCTTCCTGGCGGAGTACATTGAGCTGCCCGGCCACGATCCGCTGCTGCGCCACTACGCGCAGGGCGCGGTGGCGCGGGTGGCTGGCCAGCACCGCAGGGCCGCCGCCGAATACGAGGCCGTGCTCCCCGCGCAGCCGGACTTCCTGCCGGCGCGGCTGGAACTGGCGCGTGTCTACGCCGAAGACCAGCGCGACCGCGATGCCATCGCCCTGTTCGGGGCGATCGCAGCCGGCATCGATGGCGACGACCCTGCAACGACGGGCGTGCGTACGCGGGTGGACGGCTACCTGCAGGCCCTGCAGGCGCGCCAGCGCTGGAAGGGAGGGATCGCCGCTGGCCCCGCCTGGAGCGACAACATCAACCGCAGCTCGGCCAGCCGCACCTGCCTGTTCGGTGACGGCACCACTTGTTTCATCGAACGCCGGTTGCCCGATGCACAGGCAGCGTTCGGCCTGGACTATGACGCCAGCCTGGAACGGCGCTTGCCGCTGTCCGGCCACCATGGGCTGTACCTGCGCGGGCTGGCGTTCGGCCAGGCGTGGCGCGGGCACAGCGACTACAACGAGCTCAATGCCAGCGTGCAGGCGGGTTACAGCTGGCGCAGCGCGCGGCATACCGTACTGCTTGCACCCAGCTACGATTACCAGGGGCTGGGCAACCACGCGCTGCAGGGCGGTGCCGGCCTGCATGGCGAATGGCAGTTCGCCGTCGATGCACGCAGCCTGCTGAAGCTGGAAGCCGACTGGAAGCGCCAGCGCTATCGACAGCAGGGGTTGGCCAGCAACTACGACGGTGAACTGGCGGCGATCTATGCCACCTGGTTCCGTGCGCTCAACCCGCGCTGGACGGTGTTTGCCGGGGTCGACCTGAGTGACAGCAGTGCCGCCGATCCCGCCAATGGCTACCGGCAACGCGGCCTGCGCCTGGGCGCAGCGCGCCAGTGGAGCGGCACCACGGCCACCGTGTTCGTGTCGCTGCGCGAGCGGGACTACGATGCCTGGAGCCCGTTGCTGGAAGCGCGTCGGCTGGACAGCGAGCAGAACCTGATCGCCATCGTGCGCAGCGAGCGCCTGGCCGTAGCCGGGCTGGTGCCCAGCCTGAGCCTGCGTTACGCGCGCATCGACAGCAACGTGGACTGGCTGTACAGCCACGACCGCAGCCTGTTGAGCCTGAAATGGGAGCGGGCGTTCTGACCCGTCGGGGCGGGAGGGCGGGACGGTCCATTTATCCCCAATTTGGCCAAATTGGGTATAGTGGCCTCATATCCTTCCGCTGGAGCCGTGCCATGACCCTCCCGCTCGACCTGCCCGGCCTCGACAAGGCCCCGGCATCCTCGGTCAAGACCCGTGGCTGGCCCAGCCTGATGCGTACCGTGCGCGAGAAGCAGGCGCTGGTCATCACCAACCACAATCACCCCGAAGCGGTGATCGTGGACATCAAGACCTACCAGGAGCTGCTGGCCAGGGCCAGCGGCAGCGACACCGAAGAGCGCAGCGACGTGCTCTCGCGCCTGCGTACCGAGTTCGACCAGGCGCTGGCCGGGCTGCAGCAGGGTGAGGGGCTGGGCAAGGTGATGGGCAAGCCGATCCGCCGCGGCCACAAGGTCGCGCTCGGCCGTCCGCTCTGACTCATGGGGCGGATCCTGGCGTTGGCCGGCGTCAACGGCGCCGGCAAGAGTTCGCTGCTCGGGACCTGGCTGGAGGCCGACGGCCTGGGCTGGTACAACCCGGACAGCTTCACCCGACGGCTGGTGGAGGCGGGCTGGCCGTTGGCCGAAGCCAACGCTGAAGCGTGGCAGGAGGGCGCACGACGGCTGCGCCAGGCGATCGCCGACGGCAGCGACTTCGCCTTTGAAACCACCTTGGGCGGCAACACCATTCCGCGTCTGTTGCGGGAGGCCTGCAGCCAGCATGACGTGGCGATCTGGTTCTGCGGGTTGGCCACTGTCGAACTGCACGTGGCCCGCGTTGCGGCCCGCGTTGCTGGGGGTGGTCACGACATTCCGCAGGACAAGATCCGCGCACGTTTCGACTCCGCCCGCGAGAACCTGCTGGCATTGATGCCGCACCTGGCCGAACTGCATGTGTATGACAACAGCGCGCCAGCGGATCGCTACGGACGTGTTGCCCCCTTGCCGGTGCTGGCGCTGGATCGGCAGGGCCTGCAGTATCCGGTGTCGGTGGTGGAGCTGCTGCACACCCCGGACTGGGCCAAGCCCATCGTCATGCGCGCGATGGAACTGCATGCCGACAGCACGCCGCTTGCCGGCCCGCCTGTGCGATGATCCGACTCCGCAGATTCATTGATCGAGGGACAGGGATGTACGAGCGGAAGCACTGGCAGGCCATTGGCCTGCGCGCGCTGGTGGCGGCCATGGCATTGGCGGTGGCGGCGCCGCTGCTTGCCCAGGATGCAACGCCGGCTGACGCCAAGGACGAGGCGAAGAACGAGCCGATGAGCTACGACAAGGCACGTCGTGCAGCCGAGGCGTCCCTGCGCTTGCACCCGGGCACCGACAGCCAGTACGACTACCGCCCGCTGTGGGCCGGCAATGCCGACCTTGATGGCGATGGGCGCGCGGAAATCGTTTATCTCTACACCGCGACCCAGACCGGCAGCGCGATGCAGCTCAACGAACTGGTGGTGATGACCCCGCTGGCCGAAGGCGATGTACGGGTCCAGGCCGCGTCACCGGGAAAATCCGCCTATGACGACGAAACCTACGCGTTGATCCGCGCGTCCGGCTACGCCGATGACGCTGCCGTGCACATTCCCGGCGACATGGAAACGATCACCATGGACGGCGACCGTATCCGTGTCACCTTCAACAGCACCCGCAATTCAAAGCTGTGCGTGCGTGGCAAGGTCGCTTGCCCACCGGAAGGGCAGCATGCCTGGGTGTACCGCTGGACCCCGGGCAAGCTGACCCGCGCCGAGTAATCCGCATCACCGGCAGCGCCGGGCAATGCCCGGCGGATGCAGGGCATTCACCAAGGAGAACACCATGCACGGACCTGCATTTTCCCGTTCCATCCTGTTGCCCGCCGTATTCGCACTTTGCACGCTGGTTGGCGGTAACCCGGCATCTGCGGCGTCGACCGCATCGCCACCGAGCCTGGTACAGGCGTTCCACGCAGCCGAAGCGTCGCTGCGTCTGATCCCTGGCGATGACATCGAGAGTGATTTCCGCCCGGTGTGGACCGCCGTTGCCGATCTGGACGGTGATGGTCATGCAGAGGTCATCTATCTCTATACGTCGACCTATACGGGTGGCTCGTTTGCACAGAGCAATGTGATTGCGGTGATGACGGAACTGGGAGCGGATGATCCACGCGGCAAGGAAAACCCCAAGAGCCTGTCGCGGGTGGAAGCAGAGGACTTCGCCGCCATCCGCGCGTCAGGTTACGGCGATGATGCGGGCGAGCAGATTCCGGGTGCCGTGCATTCCATCAGGATCGAAGGTGACCGCATCATCGTCGCGTTCAAGGTCGTTGCCGGAGCGAGCACCTGCGATGTCGTGGGCTACAAGCATGTCTGCCCGCCGGATGGCGACTATGTCTGGACTCTGCGCTGGACGCCGGGCAAGCTGGCCCGCGCCGACTAGCGCTGCGCTGACGGCAGCGCCAGGCAATACCTGGCGCCACCTCAACCACTCAGGCCGGGGTCACCTGTTCCGGCTCGGCTGCGTCCGGCAACGGCGGCAGGGCGCGGTCCACCGTCACCGGCGCATCGCTCTTCAACAGCGCGGCCGCCTCCTTGTTGCAGCCCACGGCCGGCGGCGAACCGCGCAGCGGCAGGCCGGCGGTTTCCTTCACGAAGATCATCGTGATCAGGCCGATCACCGCTGCGCCCATCAGGTAGTAGGCCGGCACCAGCGGATCGCCGGTGCGTTCCACCAGCCAGGCGGTCACCAGCGGCGTGGTGCCACCGAACAGCGACACCGACACGTTGAACGCAATGGACAGCGCGCTGTAGCGCACCGGCGTATAGAACAGTGCCGGCAGCGTGGAGGGCATCGAACTGGTGAAGCACACCAGCGCCAGGCCCAGCAGCATCAGCCCGAGGAAGATCAGCCAGTCGTTGCCGCTACCCACCAGCAGCAGGCTCGGCACCGCCAGCACCAGCAGCGCGATGCAGGCGCCGATGATCATCGGGCGCCGGCCCAGCTTGTCGCTGAAAAGGCCACCGACGATGTTCAACGGCATCATCACCAGCATCACGATGATGATCAGCAGCAGACCCTTGCTCTCGGCATACCCCATGGTCACGCTCAGGTAGCTGGGCATGTAGGTCAGCAGCATGTAGTCGGTGACGTTGAACACCAGCACCAGGCCCATGCACACGATCAGCTGGCGACCGTGCACACGCAGCAGCTCACCCAGGCCCGGGCGCTCGTGATCGCGCTTCTCTGCTTCCTCTGCATAGGCGCGGAACGCCGGCGTTTCCTCCAGCCGCATGCGCATGTACAGGCCCAGCAGACCGAGTGGGCCGGCCACCAGGAACGGAATGCGCCAGCCCCAGTCCAGCATCTGCTCGCTGCTCAACAGCATGTGCAGTGCAGTGACCGTACCGGCACCGGCGATGTAGCCGCCCAGCGTGCCGAACTCCAGCCAGCTGCCCATCAGGCCGCGGTTGCGATCGGTGGAGTACTCGGCAATGAACGTTGCCGCGCCGCCATACTCGCCGCCGGTGGAGAACCCTTGCACCACGCGTGCAAGCAGCAGCAGCACCGGCGCCCAGATGCCGATGCGTTCGTATGAGGGAATCAGGCCGATGGCGAAGGTGCCCAATGCCATCATGATCATGGTGAAGGCCAGTACCTTCTGGCGCCCGTAGCGGTCGCCCAAAGGCCCGAAGACCATGCCGCCCAGCGGGCGTACCAGGAAGGCCACGGTGAACGTGGCGAACGCGGCGATCACCTGCGCGGTGGGGTTGCTGGACGGGAAGAACACCTGGCCGATGGTGACGGCAAGATAGCCATAGACACCGAAGTCGAACCATTCCATGGCATTGCCCAGTGCAGCGGCGCCGACGGCGCGCTTGAGCATGGGCTTGTCGACAACGGTGATCTCGTCGACCTTCAGATGGCGGCGGCGTTTGAACCAGCCGAAATGGGCGTGGGCATCGGAGTTGTCCTGCATGGGGACTCCCTTGGAAGAATGGAAATGGAGTGGAATGGGCGGTACGGATGTCCCGAAAGTCGGAAACGGCGATGCTGGCGCAGCAGGCGCAGGGGCATCGAATGGAAGGCCCGGAACGGGGCGAAAGGTGTGTGCAATAAAGGTGTGTGCGATCAAACGCCGCGCACGCAACAAGCATTGCCCGCTGCCAGAACGCGGGACAATCGGATGGGTCCGATTACGTGTCAGACCGCGTCAGTGCACGTGTGGTGGTGGCAGGCGCAGGGGGCAGGCGGGGCAGGGCCCGCAGGCGTCATCCGCCGGGATCCAGCGCGAGGCGATGGAAAGGCGAGGGGGAAGCAATGATGGAAAGCGAAGCGCCGGTCGGCAGTGCTTCCCGCATGCCAGCAACAGGTGCTGACGCGCAGTGGGTCGTGTCGATCATGCGTTCATGATAACGGTTACAGTGTGAGCGTGCCGAGAATCGCACCTGTATGAACGCAGCGTTCCACCTTGCCTGTTCATGCAGATGACCCGCGCACATCAAATGAACATGTTGTGCTCACCTCGCTCACGCCATGCCTTCTACGGTGGTCATGAACCAACGCAAGGAGTAACGCATGACCCGTCGCATTCCCGAAGGTACCCTGGTAATCGTCGCCGATGGTGGCTCGGCCCGCGTGTTCACCAACGTCGGCAGCGAGCAGAAGCTCACCCTGAAACAGGAAGGCGAGCTGCGCCTGCAGGACATCAGCGAGCAGGGTGTGTCCGGACAGGGGCCTTCCGGCGCGGTGCCCAAGGACATGTCGATTTCGCAGCTCAACGAAGCGACCTTCGCCAAGCAGGTGGCCGAACAGCTCAACGAAGATGCGCTCAACAACCGCTACGCGCATCTGGTGCTGATCGCCGATCCCACCACGCTGGGCCGCATCCGTCCTTTGCTGCACAAAGAAACGCAGGCGCGGTTGCTGGTCGACATCGCCAAGGATCTGACCAACGCGCCGCTGGAAGACATCCAGCGCACGCTGCAGGCGTAACCGGCATGCCCTTCATGCGTGATCATGTAGCCGCCGAGCCGGCCCGCGCTGAGGTGGATGCGCAGTCCGGTTGGTTGCTGCTGGAATTCGGCGCGCCGTGGTGCGGCCATTGCCAGGCCGCGCAATCGGCGCTGCAGGCCTTCGTGGATGCGCATGATCTGCCGCACTGGAAAATCGAAGACGGCAAGGGCAAGCCGCTGGGCCGCTCGTTCCAGGTGAAGCTGTGGCCGACGGTGATCCTGTTGCGTGACGGCAAGGAAGTGGCGCGCGTGGTACGGCCGGTGGATGCAGCAGACCTTGCAACGCTGCAGAGCGCGCTGCCGGATTGAAAGCCTCCTCTAGAGCCGAGCCCACGCTCGGCTCGTTCCGGCAGTTGCCGTAGTGCCAAAACACACCGAAAGCACCCAGCCGCGCCCGCAAGGTGAGAAGCCCCTTACCAGCTGTAACTCACACCCACCTGCGCACTGGTCTGGTGGAAGCCGCTGGCCTTCTGCAGCGACAGCCCGCCCCATGCTCCCACACCGTTGCCGAACGTCAGCGACGCACCGGCACTGAACTCGCCACGACGGCGTGGAATGCGTGCGTCTACCTGCTCGTCGTCCATGCGGATCTGCGACTCGGCGCGGGTGTGCAGCCAGTGGGCCGCGATGTATGGCTGTACTTCGGTGGCCCCATCACCCCAACGCGTCGCGCCGGACAGGCGCAGTCCGGCGCGGCCGAACAGACCGTCGGCATCGTCGGTGCTCACCACCGTACCGTTGGCTTCGGTGTGTCGGTGGCTGTGCCAACGGTTGTAGCCCAACTGCAGCTGCGGCTCCACGAAGATGCCAGCATTGCTGGTACCACCCACGCGGTAGGCGTAGCCGGCTTCAACGGTGCCCTGCCATGCACGGGTGCCATAGCGCTCGTCAACCAGCCCCACACCTTCCACGTGATTGCGGAACTGCGCGCGCTGCAGCGAGCCGTCCACGTAGAAGCCCGCATACGGGTCGACGCCGTGGCCGCCGCGCCAGGTGCCGTATACGCCCAGCGCCTCCCCCTCCACCTTGCCACGCGCGTAGTAGCCGGTAAGCGTGTTGGTGGAAGTGCTGCTGGCATTGCCGCTGGCCAGCATCAGGCCCACGCTGCTGCCGGAATCGTGACGCCACACATCGGCACCTACGGTCAGTGACTGGCTGTTGCCGCGGATGACCAGCTGACGGCTGACCGCCTCGAAACCACTGCGTGAACCCTCCACGCGTGCCCACGCACGGCCACCATTCTGGCCAGCCTCGCGCTCGTGGTAGCCGAGGCGGAACATCGTCTGCGCCGCCTGCAGGTTGGCCAGATAGGCGCCGGGTTCGGGGCGCAGCACAGGCGTCGGGGCGATTGGATCAACTGGATCGAGCGGATCTATTGGATCAACCGGATCAACCGGATCAACCGGAGGCGTGCAGCTGTTCGGATCTACGTCGCACGGATCGGGTGTAGGCGGTAGCTGTGAGCGCAGGTACCAGTTGCCATCGCTACCCGTTCCCTTGTGCAGGAAATAGTCGTACTGCCCGCCCACGGCACGGCCAGCCAGGGTGAACGTGCCGTTCGACGCGCCGCCCACCTGAATCAGCTCGATGCCTTGGACGGTCTGCGCACCGGCACCGCCCACATTGTTGACGCGTACATGGGCGGTGCCGCTGGTATCGCCGCCGATGATCAGCTTGTCAGTGGCTGCGCTGTCGCTGGCCAGCACGGTATTGAGGACAATCGTGCCACCGCTGCCGGTGAAATCGCCGAGTATGTTCAAGACGTGGAATGTATCCCCCCGTCCAAGCGCAATCAGGCCATCCTGGTCGAGCCGCAGGCTATCGATGTGGCTGTCGGCAGTCAGTTGCCACCGCGCATCCTGCACAGCAACTGCCCGCGCCTGGTCGATCTGCCCGATCAACGTAGCGCCATCACGCAGGGTGACATCCAGCGCGGCACCTGAGTGGCCCACCAGGTTGCCCACCAGATGAGAGGCAGACACCAACAGGTCCACCTGGGCGCCAGCCTGCGCGCGCAGGAGGGTGCCGCTGCCTGCGCTCAGTGTCGTGCCGCCGCGTAATTCGATTGGAATGACCGCCGAGGCAGCAGGGGTCACCAGGATCGCATCCCCCGCGCTTGCCTTGACCTGGACACCGTCCAGCAGGATGCGGCTGCCTTGAAGATTGGAATCCACGCGCAGTGCCGAAAGGGTTCCGTGGATATGACCGCCATATGCGGCGAGCGAACTGCCGCCCTGTAGCCGTAGACCGATGCCGTTGGAGCCCTCGCCACTCAGGTGACTGTCACGGAGCGTCAGACTGGCGGTCCCAGACAGCGCCACTGCAATGCCATCCGTCGCGAGGACAGAGGTACCCATCACGTGCGCCTGCGCGGTAGTCGCATTGTCGATGATCTGCAGCCCCAGCCTGCGGCCACTGAGGGTGCTGTTGGTGATCTCGGCGCTGCTGTCGGTCATGGTCATCGCGACATCGCCGGCCTGGATGTGGCTGTCGGTGATCCAGGCTTTGCTGTCCATCAGCTTCACCCCGGTACTGGCGAAGTAGTTGGTAGCCTCCACTCGCACATCATCGAGAAAAACCTGTGCGTTGTCAGCGGCGTCCACGCCAATCTGATTGGCGGTCACCGTGGATCGGCTGACATGCACCTCGGTGCTGCTGCGCAGCGCCTCGATGCCCGTGCCCGTTGCAATGATGTCGAGATCTTCCAGATGGCCCACGCTGTAGCGGAAACGCGCAGCAACCGTGCCCCTGCCGAGAGTACCCAACGTTCCACCACGGACTTCGACATGCCCGCGCGTGGCGATCACTTCATTGATGTGGGCATCGGTTGCCTTGAGGCGGGAATCGCTCACGAATGCGATCAGGGCTCGGGATTGGGGTGACAATTCGAGCAGCGCGCCATCGCTGATGAACCAGTCCTCGGCTCGATCACCGGGTTGGACAACATGGCTTGCATCAGGCCCCGATACGGCGCCAGCCAGCGCGTGGGGCGAAGGGATGACGAGCGCGGCCATCAGTGCCATGGGCAGCGTTCGTGCGTGCGGAAAAACTGGCATCGGGCGGATTGCCATGGTGTTGATCTTCTTGAACGGGGGGGGCTTGCCCCAGCCGATGCGCGAGTGGCGCTGCTCGAGCCGATACAGTGTTGAACGCAGGGGCCGCAGGCGCCATGCAATTTGTTGCAAAGAGCGGTGTGCGACGGGCGACCTTTCGTGAAACGGGAAGAAGCGCCTGCCGCGGCCGGACGCAGTTGCCTGCCGGTGTCCCTGACGTCACTCAACCGCACCGCAGCATGCCAGCGCTTCATCCCGGTGCTAGGATCTGATCACCACCTGAATCGATCCAAATGCCGATGCCCACGCTGGACCGTCGTCTCCTGATCGCTGTCGCCGCTACGGCGATGTTCGCCTCCGGCTTGGCTGTGGCCGCCCCGGCCAGGACTGCCGCCGACAAGGCCTATGCCTCGGTCGATCCGTTCATTGGTACCGGCGGCGAAGGGCATACGTACCCCGGCGCGACGGTGCCGTTCGGCATGGTCCAGCTCAGCCCCGATACGCGCATCCAGCCGCGTGAGAAGGCCTACGGCTGGGCGGCCGGCTATCGTTATGACGACAGCAGTATCGTCGGCTTCTCGCACACGCATTTTTCCGGCACCGGTCATTCAGACCTGGGCGACATCCTGCTCATGCCGTTCACCGGCAACCCGGGACTGGAGCGCGGCGACCCCGAAAAACCGCGCAGCGGGTATGCCTCGCGCTTCGGTCATGATACCGAGAAGGCTGAGCCGGGCTATTACGCGGTCACCCTGGACGACTACAAGGTGCGCGCAGAGCTGACCACCAGCGCACGCGTGGGCGTGCATCGCTACGCGTTCCCCAAGGGCACCGACGCCAAGGTGCTGCTGGACATGCGCACCAGCATGTACGACTACCCGGGCAAGATCCTGTGGTCGCGGGTGCGCGTGCGCGGCGATGGCACCGTCACCGGTTTCCGCGAGACCCGCGGCTGGGCCGCTGGCCGCCAGCTGTATTTCGCGATGCGTTTCTCGCGGCCGCTGGCCAGCCACGAACTGCACAACACCGAACAGGACATCGTCTACAAGGGCTTCGCACCCCCCGGCGAGAAGGACCCGACGCAGCGCGCGCAGATCGAGGGGCGGCAGCTGGTAGGCACCTTCGACTTCGGCAAACTGGATGCACCACTGGTGGTGAAGGTGGCGATCTCGCCGGTCAGCGAGGCCGGCGCCATCGCCAACCTTGATGCCGAAGTGGCCGACTTCGATTTCGACCGCGTGCGCGCGCAGGCAAAACAGGAGTGGACGCAGGCGTTGTCGGTGCTGGATATCGACGCGCCGGAGCACGCACGTCGCAGCGCCTACACCGCGCTGTACCACACGCTGCTGGGGCCGACGCTGTTCATGGATGCCGACGGCCAGTACCGTGGCTCCGACAACGCCGTGCACCAGGCCAAGGGCTATACGAATTATTCGACGTTCTCGCTGTGGGATACCTACCGGGCCCTGCATCCGCTGCTGACCCTGGTGCAGCCGGAGAAGCGCAACAGCGATTTCGTCAATTCCATGCTGGCCCATCATGAGCACAGCCCCTACGGGATGCTGCCGGTGTGGTCGTTCCACGGCCTGGAAGACTGGTGCATGATCGGCTACCACGCGGTGCCGGTGATCGCCGATGCCTACGTGAAGGGCATCCGTGGCTTCGACGCCGACAAGGCGCTGAAGGCGATGGTGGAGACCGCCAACTACGGACCGTATGACGGCATCGCGCAGTACCGTGAGCTGGGCTACGTGCCGATCGACGAAGAAGGTGAAGCAGCCAGCAAGACGCTGGAATACGCCTTCGATGACTGGACCATCGCGCGCATGGCGCAGGCGATGGGCAAGACCGATGTGGCGGCGACCTTCGACAAGCGCGCGGGCAACTGGCGCAATGCCTTCGACAAGGACACCGGCTTCATGCGCGCACGCAAGCGCGATGGCAGCTTCCGTACGCCGTTCGACCCCAGCGCCAGTGGCTACGGCACCGACTACACCGAAGGCAATGCCTGGCAGTACTCGTGGTACGTGCCGCAGGATGTGGCAGGCCTTGCAGCAGCGCATGGTGGCAGTGACAAACTGCTGGCACGCCTGGATGAGGTGTTCAACGCCAAGGTCGATCCGGCCATCTTCGAACACATGGAAGACATCACCGGCCTGATCGGCTGGTATGCGCATGGCAACGAGCCCAGCCACCACGTGGCCTACCTGTACTCGTATGCCGGCCAACCGTGGCGCACGCAGGCACGCCTGAAGCAGATCATGGACACCCAGTACGCCGACCGCCCCGATGGCCTGGCCGGCAATGATGACGTTGGCCAGATGTCTGCGTGGTATGTGTTCACCGCGCTGGGCTTCTACCCGGTGGCGCCGGGCTCGGGTGAGTACATCCTCGGCCGCCCGTTCCTGCCCAGGACCGCAATGCGGTTGCCGAACGGCAAGACCTTCACCATCGTGGCCGAAGGCCTGGACGACAAGCACACCTATGTGGGCAGCGTGACCCTCAACGGCAAGCCGTTGCAGCGCACCTTCCTGCGCCATGACGAGATCCTGGCCGGTGGCGAGTTGCATTTCACCATGCAGGCCGAACCGAACAAGGACTGGCCGGGGCAGGGCGCGCAGGCACCGTATTCGATGAGCCCGTGACGCAGCGCCCACCAAGGTGGGCGACTACCGATGTGGCGTGATCTGGTAGATGCCAACCTTGGTTGGCATGCGATCTACACCATCCCACCATTGGCCCGCAGCACCTGGCCATTGATCCAGCCACCATCGGCACCCGCAAGGAACGCCACCGCACCGGCGATGTCTTCCGGCGTACCCAGCCGCTCCAAAGGATTCATCTTCGCCAGCCGTTCAATCAGCTCCGGCGACTTCCCGTCCAGGAACAGATCGGTGGCGGTCGGCCCGGGCGCCACCGTGTTCACGGTGATGCCGCGCCCACGCAGTTCCTTGCTGAGTATCGCACACATGGTTTCCACCGCGGCCTTGCTGGCGGCATACACGCTGTAGTTTTCCAGCTTGATGCCAACCACGCTGGTGGACAGGGTGACGATGCGGCCACCGTCGCGCATGCGCCGCGCGGCCTCGCGCAGCACATTGAATGCCCCCTTGAGGTTGATGCCGATCACGCGGTTGAACAGTGCATCATCGCTGTCGGCCAGCGTGGCCAGTTGCAGCACGCCGGCACTGTTGACCACCACGTCGATGCCACCGAAGCGCGCCTCGATCGCGTCGAACAGGGCATGCACAGCCTGCGGGTCGGCCACATCGGCCTGCAGGGCCACGGCGTGGCCGCCATTGGCGGTCAGTTCGGCAGCCAGTGCCTCGGCCTCGTCGCGGCGGCCGGCATAGTTGATCACCACGGCGTGGCCGTCGGCGGCCAGACGGCGCGAGATGGCAGCGCCGATGCCGCGGGAGCCGCCAGTGACCAGGGCGACAGGAACGGAAGCAGGGGACGTCATGGCAGGTTCCAGAAGGTCGCGCCGGCATGGCGCAAGGCCATCTTCGTCTCTCCGCTGTCGCGGATAATCATGGATAATCCGGAAACATCATCCGGCCAGCCGAACAATGGACCGATTCACCGCCCTGCGTGCCTTCGTCCGGATCGTCGAGCGCCGCAGCTTCAGCCGTGCCGCCGAAGACCTGGGGCTGCCGAGGGCCACCGTAACCGACGCGATCAAGGCATTGGAGCAGCGCCTGGGCGCACGTCTGTTGCACCGGACCACGCGCGTGGTGGTGCCGACGCTGGAAGGTGAGGCGTTCTATGGCCGCTGTCTGCGCCTGATCGCGGACATGGACGATGCCGAAGCCGCGTTCCGTGACGTGTCACCGCGCGGGCCACTGCGCATTGAAGTGCACGGTACGCTGGGGCGTCACCTGCTGTTTCCGCACCTGCCGGATTTCCTGCAGCGTTACCCGGATATCGAACTGGAAGTCAGCGAGGGTGACCGCTATGTCGACCTGCTGCGGGAGGGCGTGGACGGGGCCATCCGCGTGGGCACCCTGGCCGACAGCGACCTGGCCGCGCGGCGCTTGGCGTTGCTGCGCGAGGTCACGGTAGCTTCGCGCGCCTACGTGCAGTCACACGGGCGGCCGGAAAACATCGCTTCGCTGGCGGCGGGACACCAGATGGTCGGCTACCGTTCCAGCGCCACCGGCCAGCTCATTCCGCTGGAGTTCCAGCAGGGTGGGCAGGTTCGCCACGTGCCGCTGCCGGCACGCGTGCGGGTCTCCGGTGCCGACGCCTTCCTCGGTGCCGCGCTGGCCGGGTTGGGCATCATCCAGGCACCGCGCTACCGGATGGACCCTTACATCGCGCGCGGGCAGTTGCTCGAGCTGTTGCCCGAGATGCCACCCACACCGAGCCCGGTCAGCCTGGTCTATCTGCGCAACCGCACGCCATCGCCGCGGCTGCGGGTGTTCATCGACTGGGTGGCGGCAGTGTTCGAGCACGCAGGCTGACGCCGACCTGCCGCTCAACCCAGGCCGGGCAGCGGCGCGTGCGATGACACCAGCTGGCGGTCGCTCAATGCCTGCCAGAACGCGGCGGGAATCGTCGCCGCGGCCAACGCCAGATTCTCGGCGATGCGCTCGGGACGGCTTGCACCGGGAATCGCCGCTGCCACTGCCGGGTGCGCCAGCGAGAACTGCAGCGCGGCGGCGCGCAGGTCCACCTGGTGTTCTGCCGCAACCCCGCGCAACGCCTGTACGCGGGCCAGCACCTCTGGCGTGGCGGTCTGGTATTCGTAATGCGCGCCGCCGGCGAGGACGCCGGAGTTGTACGGCCCGCCGACCACGATGCCGACTCCACGTGCAACGCTGGCCGGCATCAACCGCTGCAGGGCCTCTTCGTGGTCGAGCAGGGTGTAGCGCCCGGCAATCAGGAAACCATCCGGGTCGGCCTGCTGCAGCGCCATTTCGCAGGGCTGCACGCGGTTGACGCCCAGGCCCCAGGCCTTGATGACGCCTTCCTCGCGCAGGCGGGTGAGCGCCACGGCGGCGCCGTCCATCGCCTGGTGGAAGACCTCCTTCCAGGCATCGCCATGGAAGTCACGCGCCGGATCGTGGATCCAGACGATGTCCAGGCGATCGGTACGCAGGCGCTGCAGGCTCTCCTCGATCGCGCGCAGGGTGCCGTCGGCGCTGTAATCGTAGACGATGCGGTTGGGCAGGCCATGCTCGAACAGGCCGCCTTTCTCACCAAGGTCGCGCTGGGTGGTGTCTTCCACCTCGTCCAGCACACGGCGGCCGACCTTGCTGCTCAGTACATAGGCATCACGGTCGTGATGCTGCAGGGCCTCGCCCAGGCGCAGTTCGGCCAGGCCAGCGCCGTACAGCGGCGCGGCATCGAAGTAGCGGATGCCCTGCTGCCAGGCTGCTTCGACGGTATCCAGCGCCTCCTGCTGGGGGATGTTGCGGTACATGTTGCCCAACGGGGCGGTGCCGAAGCCGATGGGCGAGGGAATGGAAAGTCGCATGGGAATCTCGTGGGGAAGGGACAGTCAGTCGTGCGGGGGGCAGCGCCTGCAGCGTGCCCTGCATGCGGTGGAAGCGGCCATCGGTGGCGGTGAACCACGCCAGCGAATGGCCGTGCAGGAAGTCATCGACGTGCACCACGGTGGCACCGTCGGCTTCCTGCCAGGAAATGGCATAGACGCCCTCCGCAACCTGCCGCCACTCGCAGCTGGCTTCGCCGTGGGCACCGGCATAGGCACCGGAGACGATGGCGTAGTGCACGCGATGGCCATCAGCGCTGTAGCGGTTGTCGGCGGCCAGGCCGTCATAGCTGACCCGGAAACGGCGACCGGCGAACATCGGAGGGGTGGCACTCATCGGATCGCCACCGGGTTGATGTTGACCTGGGTGGAGCCGACGTACAGCGGCTGGCCGAGCACGAACAGGAATTCCCAGGCTTTGTCGCGCACAAGCGCGCGGCTGTCGATCAGTTCCAGGTTGTAGATGCCGCGCTTGGCCAGCATGTACTGGTTCACCGGGAACTCTTCGGCGCCGTGCGGGTTGGGGTAGACCTCCGAGGCCCAGGTGTCACCGCCGAAGGCGACGATGCCCTGGTCGGCCAGCCACTTCGCCGCGTCCATGCCGATGCCCGGCTCGACTTCCAGGAACTGCGTGTTGTTCTTGCCGATCAGCTCCAGCCAGCCGGTGTTGAACAGCACCACATCGCCCTTGCGCAGGGTGAGGTGCTGCCGCTTCAGTACGGTCTGGATGTCGGCAACGCTGAACTCGGTACCGCCGGGCACGATGTCCTTGCCGTAGTGCGCGGTCATGTCCAGCACCACGCCGCGTGTGACCAGCGGCGGCACCTTCTCCACGCCCAGCCTGCGCACGCCATCGACACTGACGAAGTCGGCGGCCTTGTTGCCGTTGTAGTAGACATTGTCGATTCCGATGTGGCCGATGCCGTTGAGCTGGGTGCCGACACCGGTCCAGGCGTTCACCAGTTCATCGTTGAAGGTGAATCTGTTCGGGCCCAAAGACTTGCCCGCCTGTTGCCCGACCTGCACGTTGTACAGGCGGAAGCTGCGATGGCGGAAGGCGGGCAGATTCTTGTCCACCGGTACCGCCAGCGGATAGGTCTGGCCGGTCTTCACCAGCGACACCGCTTGCTTGACCACATCGGCGGTGAGCAGGTTGGCCGCGCCGATCTCATCGTTCGCGCCGTATACGGAGGGATACCAGTCCGCAGCGAGAGCGGCGGAGGGCAGAGGGAGCCCGGCCAGTGCGAGCAGGGCCAGAGAGGTAATGTTCATTGCGGGGCTCCAGTGTCGGTCACGCGTGCGCCGCGAACTGCGGCAGCACGTACTCGGCGATTTCGTGGAAGGTCTCGGCCAAAGGCCGTTCGTTGCGGCGGAACTGCAGGCCGATGTGATCGACGCCGGCGGACTGCATCGCCTCCAGTTCGGCCAGCAGCGCGTTGCGGCCGCCGCGCAGGCCGAAGCGCCAACGCTGCAGCGGTGCGTCGGCCTGTTCCAGCAGATCCAGGTGGATGAAGCTGGCATAGGGTTTGCTGCCGGCCACCGCGCGCCATGCCGCCACGCGGTGGGCGTGTTCCTGGGGCGTGCCGGGGTAAGCCAGGCAGCCGTCCATATGCGCGCCGATCCAGGCCGGCTGCTGCTGCGCCAGGCCGGCCACCAGCAGCGGCAGCGCCGGACCACCGGCAGGCAGTACTTCCAGTCCCCGCGGCAGCCGTGCAGCGGTGCCTTCGCGCAGCAGCCCGATCTGCTCGCGGAAACGCGTGCCACGGGTGTCGAAGTCGCGGCCGAACAGCGGATACTCCACCGGCCGGTCGCCGCTGGCAACGCCCAGCAGCAGGCGATCACCACTGAGCTGCTGTACGCTGCGTGCCGACTTCAACGTCAGCAGAGGTTCGCGGATCGGCAGCACCACCGCGCCGGTCCCCAGCAGGATCTCTTCGGTGATGCCGGCCAGGTAGCCGAGATAGGTGAACACTTCGAACACCTGCGCGGCATCGCCGAACGCCGGGTCGTACACCGGCACGTCGCGCACCCACAGCGCACGGAAGCCGAGGCTGTCGGCCAGCCGGGCAAGGTCGGCGTGCTGCTGCAGGTCCGGTTCGCCCGGCAGGCGGCGCGCCGTGCGTCTTGCCTGTTCGCCCAGCGGCGTCCAGTCGTTGTCCAGCGGCGCTTCAATGCCAATGCTGAAGCCGCCCGCCTGCAGTCGTGTCAACGCAGTAGCCATCAGCGCGTGCTCCTCAGTCCCAGGCAGGCGCCAGGCCCGGCGGGTCGACTTCGCGGCCGTTGCGCTCGAGTGCGGCGATCGCAGCCATGTCTTCGGCATCCAGCCGCAGCTCGCGGGCAAGCAGGTTGCTGGCCAGGTTTTCGCGCTTGGTCGAGGAGGGAATGACGGCGTAACCCAGCTGCAGCGCCCAGGCCAGTGCGACCTGGGCCACCGTGGCCTGGTGCTTGTCGGCAATGGCGGCCAGCACCGGGTCCTTCAGTACCTTGCCGTAGGCCAGGGTCATGTAGGAGGTCACCGCGATGCCCTGTTCCTGCAGGAAAGCGGTCAATGCCGGGTTCTGCAGATAGGGGCTGAGTTCGATCTGGTTGGTGGCGATCTGGCCCTGGCCAACGACGGCGATGGCCTGGCGGGTCAGTTCGATGTTGAAGTTGGATACGCCGATCTGCCGGGTCAGGCCCAGCGTCTTCGCTTCGGCCAGTGCGGTCATGTACTCGCGCAGCGCGACCGCGCTGCCCGGTGCCGGCCAGTGGATCAGCAGCAGGTCGACATGGTCGGTGCGCAGCTTGGCCAGGCTCTCGCGCAGGCTCGGCAGCAGTCTGTCGGCGGCATGGTTGTCGACCCAGATCTTGGTGGTGATGAACAGTTCGTCGCGCGGTACACCGGATTCGGCGATTGCCTGGCCGACCTCGGCTTCATTGCCGTAGATCTGCGCGGTGTCGATCGCGCGATAGCCGAGCTCGAGGGCGTTGCGAACTGAATCGATGACGGTCTGGCCGGTCAGGCGGAACGTGCCGACGCCAAAGGAAGGAAGGCTCATGGGAACTCCAGCTGGGTAGGGAGCGGTGTGCTCCGATGGGGGCCAGTCTGGTCGCTTTACATTTGCAGATTAAGCCGTGTATACGGGAAATGCTTTTGCGCGGAGGTAAAGAATGAAAACGACCCTGGATGAGCTGAAGGCGTTTGTCGCCGTGGTCGACAGCGGCTCGATCACCGCCGCCGCCGAGGCGCTGGGACTGACCATCTCGGCCACCAGCCGTACCCTGGCGCGCTTGGAGGACAAGCTGCAGACCACGCTGCTGCGGCGGACCACGCGACGGCTGGAGCTGACCGAAGAGGGCGCGGCGTTCCTGGACTACGCGCGCACGATCCTGGCCACGGTGGACGAAGCCGAGGAACAGATGGCGGCGCGCCGGCAACAACCGGTAGGACGGTTGCGGGTGGATGCAGCCACGCCGTTCATGCTGCACGTGATCGTGCCGCTGCTGGCCGGCTTCCGCGAGCGCTATCCGCAGGTGCAGTTGGAGCTGAACTCCAACGAGGGCATCACCGACCTGATCGAGAAGCGCACCGACGTGGCATTCCGCATCGGCGTGCTGCGCGATTCCACCCTGCATGCGCGGCCGATCGGCCACAGCCGCATCCGCGTGGTCGCCAGCCCGGAGTACCTGCGGCAGTACGGTACGCCCACCCGCATCGCGCAGCTGCGCGCGCACACGCCGCTGGGTTTCACCCACCCGGGTTCACTCAACGAGTGGCCGCTGACCGATGCCGATGGCGGTCCATTGGTGATCCAGCCGGCCATTGCATCTTCCAGCGGAGAAACGCTGCGGCAGATGGCGGTGAACGGGCTGGGCATCGCCTGCCTGTCCGATTTCCTGACCCGCGAGGACCGGCGCGAAGGGCGCCTGGTACAGCTGTTCGCCAAGCAGACCCAGGAGGTCCGCCAGCCGATCAACGCGGTGTACTACCGCAACACCGCGCTGGCCGCGCGCATCACCTGTTTCGTCGATCACGTGACGCAGACGCTGGGTCAACGCCCGTTCGACGAATAGCGTCCTGGCGGCCGGTGCCTTGCGCGGCCCAGGTGCTGGGCGTGCAACCGGCCACGCGCTGGAAGGCCGCCGCGAACTTGCTGGGATTGGCGTAGCCGCAGGCCAGCGCGACCTCGGTGACGCGCTGCCCCTTGGACAGTGCGTACTGCGCCCAGTGCATCCGGCGCTGGGTCAGGTAGGCATACGGTGGCATGCCGGTAGCGGCGCGCAGGGCGCGGCTGAACGTGGTCGGTTCCATGCCGAGTACGTCTGCCAGCGCTGCGACATCCAGCGACTGGGAACGGTGTTCATCGATGAAGTCCTGCAGCTGGCGCAGCTGCCGCGATGGCAGTGGCGCAGGCATACGCGGCCGGGCGGGCGATTGGCCGGCAAGCTGCGCCAGTCGCCGCACCACTACCTCTGCACCGTACTGCAGGAACCCGGGCACGCAGGCGTCAACCTGTGCGCTGGACCATAACGCCTGCAGTACGGAGGCGATGACCGGGTCGCGATGCAGTCGCAGGGAAAGGGAAGGAATGTCCGGGAAGCCGCCAGGCGCATCACGCCACTGCGCGGTATCGATGGCCATTCCCAGCAGCTCCACCGCAGGGCTGGCGTAATGCCCATGATCGCCGGGCAGTACCACGTTGAACTGGCCTGGATTCCACGCCGCCTGCAGAACCCCGGCGCTGGTGCGTTGGTAAAGGTTGCCGCCACCGGCCAGCAGCAGGCCCAGCCGCAGCTGGTGCGGGTGCCCCATGGGGCCTTCGCTGGCCTGGAAGCCATGGCGTAGCAGAACGACCGAGCCATCCTCGCTGGTCACGGTTCCTTCCATGGGCAGGGTGGCTTCCCGGTGCAACTGGTCGGCGAGGGCGGGCATGGCAGGTCCAGGAATGGAGCAGCGCTGACTGCAATGGAGTGGCGGCGGATGCGGAATGTTACATGATAACAGTTTGCGCCAACCGGCCCGCCAGGCGCGTTTCCGTTCCTCATGAGGTTTCCCTTGAAAGCCCCCGTTTCCTCCGTTGCCCTCGTCGCAGCGTCGTTGCTCGTTCCTGCTCTTCCCGCCCACGCGCAGTCCGCCGATGCCACCACCCTCGATGGCGTGGTGGTCACCGGCTCCAAGCGCGATACGCCCTACCTGAAGAGTGACCTGTCGGTGACCGTGCTTGACCGGCAGGCGCTGAAAGAAGCCGGTGTCACCGAGTTCCGTGACCTGGACAAGCTGGCCCCCAATGTGAAGTTCAACGTGATGGGCCAGCTGAGCAACATGTTCATTTCCATCCGCGGCATCGAATCCAATCCTTTCCTGGTCAACCGCGCGTCGGTCTACATCGATGGCATTCCGTTCCGCGAGCTGAGCAACGCGGTACTCAACCAGGTCGAATCGGTTGAGGTGCTGCGGGGGCCGCAGGGAACCCTGTACGGCGCCAACAGCGAGTCGGGGCTGGTGCTGGTGCGAACGCGTGGCCCGGCCGATACCCGCGAGGGCGAGTTGAACGTGCGCAGCACCTGGTTCGGCAACGGCAACGGTACGGCCGTGGATGGCTTCCTGGCAGGCCCGCTGAGCAAGGACGGCACGCTGTCGGGGTCGGTGGCGTTCATGGGCTCCGATGAGGATGCCCACCTGAAGAACCTGACCCCGTATGGCGCGCGCGGCGAAGTGAAAGAGGGTTACCTGCAGGGCAAGCTGCGCTGGCGGCCCAGCGATTACGTGACCGTCAACGCCTTGGCCTATCACCTGCGCACGCGCGCACCGGGCATGTTCGAGTACGAGTACCTGCCGCTGGATACCGGCCTGTACAACCGCACCTATGGCGAGCGCCTCAATGGTGGCCGCCACGCAGGTGACTTCACCTACATCAACGACGCGCCCAAGCGCACCGAAAAGGACGAGACCGTTGCAGGTCTGAGCGCGCAGTGGCAACTGCAGGCAGGCACCCTGGATGTTGCCGCCTCGTACCGCAGCGAGGAAACCACCTCGGCCGGCTACGACTTCGACATGACGGCCAGCTCCGCGCTGGCCGGTTACATCTACGACAAGAAGAATGCATGGAATGCCGAGGCGCGCTTCAGCTCGCCCAGCGATCAGGCGCTGACCTGGATGGCCGGTGTGTCAACCTATCGCATCGACAAGGATTCGATCCAGGGCACCTTCGTCGGCCCGGCGCTGCGCGGGCTGGACAGTTACAACCTGGCGCCGCGGCAGACCTCCAAGGGTGAGGACTACAGTGTTTTCGCGACCGCCAGCTACACGCTGCCGGCACTGCCGAAGCTGACTGCCAGCCTCGGCATCCGCCACGAGCAGGCCCGCCGTTCCACCGAGCAGCGTGCCGGATTCCTCGACCTGGGTGCGGGGGGCCTGGTGCGCTACCGCGACGCCGCCCTGGCGCATACGTTCTCGGCGACGTTGCCGCGCGTCTCGCTGCGCTATGACGCCAGTGATGACCTCTCGTTCTATGCGGCCTCGGCCAAGGGCTACATCCCCGGTGGCTTCAACCTGGCCGCCGCGCAGAGCGATGTGATCAACGACAAGGTGCTCCGCTACGAATCCGAACGCATGTGGAGCCATGAAGTGGGCTTCAAGATGAACCTGGCGGGCGGCCGTGGCCATATCGGCGGCGCGCTGTTCCATATCAGCTCGGACAACTGGCAGGAAATCCAGGTGGCCACCGATGCCAACGGCCGGCCGATCTCCTCCGACTACGTGGGCTCGGATGCCTCGATACGCTCGCGTGGTGCAGAGCTGGAAGGCGTGTTTGAAGTCGCGCCCGGGTTCACGGTGATGGCCAATGTCGGCTATGTCGATGCGACGTACACCAAGCTGTGGGTGAGCCCGCAGGAGAACCTGAACGGCAAGCGGGTCAAGCTGACGCCGCACTACACCGGCTACCTGGCGGCGCGGTATCAGTTCGATTCCGGCATCTATGCCCGGGTGGAATCGCAGTTCACCGGTTCCAGCGCGCTGGACGAGCGCAACCGCGCGTTCCAGCCGGCCGTGGCCGTGCTGGGCGTGCAACTGGGTTACGAGCAGGGCCCGTGGAGCACGCGCGTGTTCGTGCAGAACCTGACCGACAAGCGCCGCATCAACGGCCTGATCTTCGACAACCTGGCCTTCGGCCGCGATGGCAACTACTACGGGCCGGTGGACAGCCCGCGCATTGTCGGTGCCGAGGTCGGCTACCGGTTCTGAAGGGTCATCAGCCGGCGGACCGCAGGGCCCGCCGGTTGCGCAGATGTGCGATGGCCAGCATCACCCCACCGCAGGCGGTGGCAGCGCCATGCCAGAGCAGCGATTCCTTCAATGGCAGGTACAGCGAGGCGGACAGCAGCAGGATCGCGCCTGCCATGGCCACGCACAGCGGCACGGCGCGTCGATGGCGGCGCTGGCCGGCGGCGGTGCTGAGCAGAGCGATTGTCGAGGCCAGCAGGGCGAACAGCCATTCCCAGCGCGACATCACCAGCAGCGCGGTCATCACCCCGTGGCCAGGGTGCTGGAACGAGCGCAGCGCCATCATCGCCGCAGGCGTGAACGCCAGCAGCAAGGGCAGGGCCACGCAATGCGCGGCACAGGCCAGCGACAGCCAGGCGCCTGCCAGATCGAAGCGGGGATGCCAGCGTGCCGAAGCTGGCGGCTGGGCGCGGGCCCTTGCGGGCGAGGTCGGGATGTGGTCCATAATGTTACATAGTAACAATACGGAGTCGCCCCATGAAACGTTCTGCCGTCCTTCTACTGCTGCTTGCTGCCCATTCTGCGAATGCCCACGACGTGCGCCATCACGATGCACATGTCCACGGCCAGGCCGATGTCGATCTGGCCGTGGACCAGGGAACGCTGGAACTGGCACTGCGTGCGCCGGGCATCGGCATCCTCGATTTCGAACGACCACCTGCCGACAGCCGCGAACAGGCCGCATTGGCGCGGGCGCGATCGATCCTGCAGAGCGGTAGCTGGGTCACGTTGCCGAGCGCTGCACAGTGCCGGCTGGACCATGCCGAGGCCACTGCGGAGGGTTTTGCACCCGTGGCAGTGGCAACGCCGCCAGGCCAGCACACGCACGCCGGATTCACCGTAGCACTGCGCTACCACTGCGCCAACCCGGCGGCATTGCGTGGGCTGGCATTGCCGTTGCCGACGCTGTTTCCGGGTCTGCATGAGGTGATCGTCAATACCGCAACGTCGACCGGGCAAGGCCGCAGCGTAGTGACTGCCGACAGCCTGCGGGTGCCGTTGGCGCCATGAACGAGGCCGCCATCATCGACCTGCAGGACGTGCAGTTCAGCTATGCAGGGCGCGCGGTGCTGGACATCGCACAGTTGCAGGTTCGCGCGGGCAGCAGCGTGCTGCTGCGCGGCACCAGCGGCTCGGGCAAGAGCACGCTGCTGGGCCTGCTGGCAGGCATCCTGCTGCCGGGCCGCGGCAGTATCCGTGTCGCCGGCCACGCGGTGAACACGCTCGGTGCCGCCGCGCGCGATCGTTTCCGCGCCGACCAGCTGGGCGTGATCTTCCAGCAATTCAACCTGCTGCCGTTCCTGAGCGTGCGCAACAACATCGCCCTGGGCGTGCGCTTCTCGCCGTTGCGCAATGCGCGCATCGACGGTGGGCTGGATGCCGAGATCGCGCGCCTGCTGCGCGCGCTGCAGCTGGACCCGGCACTGATGCCGCGTGCGGCGGGCACGCTCAGCGTCGGCCAGCAGCAGCGCGTTGCCGCTGCCCGTGCCTTGATCGGCCGCCCAGCGGTACTGCTGGCCGACGAACCGACCTCGGCGCTGGACCCCGACGCGGCCACGGCCTTCCTGCAGCTGATGTCCGCGCAGTGCCGCGCCGCCGGTACCACCGCGCTGGTGGTCAGCCACGATGACCGCCTGCAGCCGCTGTTCGACCAGGTGCTGTCGCTGGGTGATCTGAACCGGGCAGGGGGTGCACATGTTTGAGTTGGCCTGGGCCAGCCTGCGCAGCCGCGCCTTGAGCGTGAGCCTGACCGTGCTGGTCATCACTCTGAGCGTCGTCCTGCTGCTGGGGGTGGAACGCATCCGCACGCAGGCCCACGAGGGCTTTGCCAGCACCGTCTCGGGCACGGACCTGATCGTGGGCGCGCGCTCGGGGCCGGTGAACCTGCTGCTGTATTCGGTGTTCCATATCGGCGACCCGACCAACAACGTGTCCTGGCAGTCCTACCAGGAACTGTCCGCGCTACCGCAGGTGAAATGGGCAGTGCCGCTGTCATTGGGCGATTCCTGGCGTGGCTATCGGGTGATCGGCACCACTGCCGGATACTTTGAACATTACCGGCATGGCGCAGGGCATCCGCTGGCATTCGCACAGGGCAAGCCGTTCGACGACCTGTATGACGCGGTGGTTGGTGCTGAAGTGGCACAGGCGGCGCACATCGGCGTGGGCGCTGACATCGTGCTGGCCCATGGCACCGGTGCGGTAACCCTGGCCACGCATGCGGACAAGCCGTTCCGTGTGGTCGGCATCCTGCAGCGGACGGGCACGCCGGTGGATTCTTCCGTGCTGGTGTCACTGCCAGCGATCGAGGCGATCCATGTCGACTGGCGTTCCGGCGTGCAGCTTCGCAGCCAGCATGTCAGCGCCGAACAGGCACGCCAGCTCGACCTGACCCCGACCAGCATCACCGCCTTCATGCTGGGCCTGAACTCGCGCATCGCAACGTTCGGCGTGCAGCGCAGCATCAACGAGTATTCAGACGAAGCGCTGCAGGCGATCCTGCCCGGCGTGACCCTGCAGCAGCTCTGGCAGTCGCTGGGGACCGCCGAGCGCGCGTTGCAGTTGATCAGTGCGATGGTGGTGCTGCTGGGCATGGTTTCGCTGATGGCGCTGCTGGTATCGACGCTGCAGGAGCGCCGCCGCGAGATGGCGGTGCTGCGTGCTACCGGTGCGCGTCCGGCCTATGTCGCCTGCCTGCTGGTGGTTGAAGCCGTGGCCACCGCGACGATGGCCTGCGCGTTGGCGCTGGCGGTGCTGACCTGCGCCAGCGTGGTGGGGCGCAGCTGGGCGCTGGCCAATTTCGGTCTGTCGATCACCCACGTCTGGCCGGACGCGCGCGAACTGGCCTGGGTGGGCGGCGTGCTGCTGATCAGCGCGGTCGCAGGCCTGCTGCCTGCGCTGCTGGCCTACCGGCGCACCCTGGCCGATGGCCTGGCGCCTGCGTCATGAGCATGGGCGTCCGCGGGTTGCTGCTGGCTGCGGCAATGCTGCTGGTCGCCTGCACGCGGCCGACCGATACCGGTATGCAGGCACTGCCGCCGTCGCCGGTGCAAGACAGTGCCCGTGCCGAGAGCGAGCAGGAACTGGACTGGTTGCAGATGCTGCCGGGCGATGAACTGGCAGCACTGGAGCGCGGTGAGGGGCCGGAGGTGCAGCACAGCGGCAACCGGCGCATGGCCCAGTTCGGTACCTTCCGTACCGTGGACGCGGTACTGGATCGCGCGGTGCGGTTGCCGGGCTATGTCGTGCCCTTGGCCAATGCCGCAGATGGTCGACTGCTCGAATTCCTGTTCGTGCCGTACTACGGCGCGTGCATCCACGTGCCACCGCCGCCACCGAACCAGATCGTGCACGTGGTGCTGCCGCGGCCGATTGCCATGCCCGACATGTACTCGCCGTTCTTCCTGGCCGGCGTGCTGCGTGCCGAGCGGGTGGACGATGATCTTGCAGGCTCGGCCTACAGCATGGCCGGCGCCGAATTGAGGCCTTATGAACCGTAGCGCGAAGGTGTTTGCCGCTGTGTTTGCCGCTGTCCTGCTGGCGGGTTGTGGCCGGCCCGCCGTGGAGACCCCGCCACAGGCCAGCAACGCTGCCGCTCCGCCAGCGGCGCCGTCTGCAGTGATCGATCGCTGGGACGCGCTGATGCCCGGGGAGGACAGCTTCCAGCGTCCACCGCCGCAGATCGGGCTGTCGCGTGGTAACGGTTTGGATGGGGTAGGCGGATTGATCGACGACACCGGTTCGGGCTCGCTGCCGGGGCAGGCCATCGATCATTCCAGCCCTCTGCGCGCGCAGCAGTTCGGCTCGTCGGCGGTGGTCGATGGCGTTGATGGACGGGCGTTGGACCTGGATGGCTATGTGGTGCCGCTGGCGATGAACGACGCCGGGCAGGTGGACGAACTGCTGTTCGTGCCGTTCTATGGCGCGTGCATCCACGTACCGCCGCCACCGCCGAACCAGATCATCCATGTGACCCTGGCCACTCCGATCACGATGGGCGCGTTGTGGGATCCCTACCGGCTGTCAGGGCGCCTGCAGGTGAAGCACTTCGAGGCGGATATCGCCAGCGCGTCCTATGACGCAGCCGCGGCGACGCTTTCCGCGATCACCCGATGACCAGGCTCCGCGCACGCACCGTCGCGCTGCTGATGGTGGTGCTGCTGCTGGCAGGGACCGGCGTGGCGCTGCTGTGGAACGCAACGCACGCGCCCTCGCCACCGGCAGTGGCATTTCCCGCACCGGCGGCGGAAGCGCAGGCACGCATCGAACATCACATGGCTGCCGACAAGGCCTTTCGTGATGACCTGCTGTTCCTGCTGGTGGCGACGCTGCGCGACCGTTGCGAACCGGCGCAGGCGGGAGTGCTGGCACGCATGGCCAATCGTGCGTCGCTGCCGGTGTTGGCGGCGGTCAGCACCGTGACCACGCAGGATGCGAGCCTGGACCGGCCGATCTACCAGTACATCCAGCACCGCGCCGATGCCACCGGCTGCGGCCAGCCACTGCGCCTGCCGGCAGGCGATGGCGGCAGTGTCGAGGTGGATATCGAACAGTACGCACGCACCTTCCCGGACAGCTACTTCGATCCACAGCGCAGCAGTGCGCCACGTGACTTCGGCGGGCGCCCGCTGCCAGAACGCGCCGGCAACGCCTGCAACAGCGTGGTCTATTCGGTGCTGCCGCTGGGAGGGGTGGATTGGCGCTGCAGCACGCTGCGCAGCAACGCCCGTGCGCGGGTGCGCGCGTTGTGCGAAGACGAGATGCAGCGGCAGCACGGCCATCTGCGTGGCGAGCTGGATGCCGCGGTGGGACAGGCCATGCAGGACCCGATCGTGCAGGCGGTCGCGGCATTGCCCGCAGAGTGCAGGTAAGCCAGGGCCTCTCGGCAGCGGGTATCGCACCTCCCGGAAGCTGAATGGGGTTCGCTGGGACGCCCATAACTATACAGGACGTCCTGTATAGTTATGGGCGTACCCCTTCCCATCCAGGTTCCCATGGCTCTCTCCCAGCCCTTGGACGGTGCTCCGTCCCTGTCGCGCGCCCGCCGTTGGTCGCTGCTGTTCACCGTTGCCGCCGGCCTGCTGCTGGTCACGCTGGACAACTCGGTGCTGTACACCGCGCTGCCCACCCTGACCGAGGAACTCTCGGCCAGCGCTGGGCAGGCGCTGTGGATCATCAACGCCTATCCGCTGGTGATGGCCGGCCTGCTGCTGGGTGCTGGCACCCTGGGTGACCGCATCGGCCACCGCCGGATGTTCCTGATCGGCCTGGTGGTGTTCGGCATCGCCTCGTTGGCGGCCGCGTTCTCTGCGACCGCCGCGCAGCTGATTGCAGCGCGTGCCTTCCTCGCGGTGGGTGCGGCGGCGATGATGCCGGCCACGCTGGCATTGATCGGGCTCAGCTTCCATGAAGAGCGCGAGCGCAACATCGCCATCGCGATCTGGGGTTCGGTGGCCATCGTCGGTGCAGCCCTGGGACCGATCATCGGCGGCTTGCTGCTGCAGCACTTCTGGTGGGGCTCGGTGTTCCTGATCAACGTGCCGGTGGTGGTGGTCGCCTTCATCGCGACCCTGCTCCTGGCGCCGGAGGGGCAGCGCGACAGCACGCGGCCGTGGGACCTGCTGTCCTCGTTGCTGGCACTGGCCGCGCTGTCAGGCCTGGTACTGGCGATCAAGTCGCTGATCGCCACGCCGCCCTCGTACGGTGTGGGCGCTGTCTCGCTGCTGCTGGCGCTCATCGCCGGCTTCGCCTTCAGCCGTCGCCAGCAGCGGTTGCCGTATCCGCTGCTGGATTTCGCCATCTTCCGCAACCCGGCCTTCCTTGCCGGCACCCTCTCGGCAGTGTTCACCCTGTTTGCGATGGCCGGGCTGCAGCTGCTCACCACACAGCGTTTCCAGCTGGTGGCCGGCCTCAGTCCGTTGCAGGCGGGCCTGCTGGTATCGGTGGCGGCGCTGGGCAGCCTGCCCAGCGCGTTGCTGGGCGGCAGCGTGCTGCATCGGGTCGGCCTGCGCCCGTTGATCTGTGGCGGCCTTGCGGCTGGCGCGGTGGGTGTCGGCGTGGTGGCGCTGGGCTTCCCGCACGGCCTGGGCTGGGTGGTGGCCGGCATGGCGATCACCGGCTTCGGCATGGGTGCTGCGATCTCGGTGGCGTCCACCGCCATCCTCAACAACGTGCCACCGCATCGTGCGGGCATGGCCTCGTCGGTGGAGGAGGTGTCCTACGAGTTCGGTGGCCTGCTGGCGGTCGCGCTGCTGGGCAGCCTGAGCGCTGCGATGTACGGCGCGTTCCTGCCGGAGTCGGCGGACATTCCGGTCGCCGCGCGCGAGGGTTTCACCCAGGCATTGCACGTGGCGCGTGACACGGGTCAGGGTGAGTGGTTCGCCCTGGCCACCGCGGCCTACGATCGCGGTTACCAGATCGTGCTGCTGGTGATCAGCGCGGTGCTGGCGGCCGGCGCGGTGATCATCGCGCGCCTGCTGCGTGGACGTGCCGGTGGCCGCGACGGCGCTGCCGATCGCGTAAAATAGCGGCAATGAGAACCAGCAAGCGCGAGCGCATCCTCGACGCCGCCGTCAGCGTGATCAACCGCGACGGCGTGCGTGCGGTCACCTTTGAATCGGTGGCGGCCGAGGCGCAGTTGACCCGTGGCGGCCTGCTGTACCACTTCCCCTCGCGCGAAGCGTTGCTGCGCGGCATCGACGAGCACCTGGTGCAGAGCTGGGAAGCATCGATGGAGGCGCTGCTGGGCAAGTCCGCCGGCGAGGCCACTGCGCTGGAGCGCTACCAGACCTTCGTGCGCGTTTCGGCGCAGAGCGCCACCCGCGCCGAGCTGATGTTCATGCTGGACTCGGTGGACCCTGAGTTCCCCAGCGACCGGCCGTGGGCGCCGGTAGTGCAGCGCTGGGCACCTTCGCCACCGGCAGCTGGCAGCGACGACCCTGCGGCGCTGGACAATTTCGTGGCGCGGCTGGCCGCAGACGGCCTGTGGATCTACGAGGCCATGTACGAAGGGCAGCTGGACGAGAACGTGCGCGCACAGTTGACCGATCGGATCGGCGGGCTGCTCTCTCCCGAGCGGTCACCGAAGGACTAGCCGCGCGCTACAGCGCCGCCAGCCACGCGCGGGGCGAGAGCCCCAGGCGCTTGCGGAACGCCTTGGACAATGAAGCGGTATCGGCAAAGCCGACGTCGGTCGCCACCTGCTTGGCCGCTGCCCCCGCGCGCAGCTGCGTGCAGGCCAGGCTCAAACGCCAATCCAGCAGGTAGCTGGCCGGCGTGGTCTGCATCACGTCCTTGAACACCGCCGCGAACGCGCTGCGCGACAGCCCGGCGATGGCCGCCATCTTCGGCAGGGTCCAGGCCTGCTGCGGCGACTGGTGCAGGGCCACCAGCGTGCGTGCCAAGCGCGCATCGGACAGCCCGCGCATCAACCCGTGGCTTACCCCTGCAGCATCGGGATGATCGATCACCCAGCGCAGTACCTGGATCAGGGCAACCTCGAACAGCCGGTTGGTCAGCAGGCGCGAGCCGCAGCGTTGCCGGTCGGCTTCTGCGAACAGCAGGTGCAGGGTGCCGTCCAGTTCACCGATGGCCGACAGCGGCACCACCATCACCGGCGGCAGCGACTGGACGACCGGATTGCGCGCGCCGCCATCGAAATCGAGCGTGGCGCAGGTGAAATCAGGACCGTCCAGCGGCGCGTTGAGGAACACATGCCGCAGTGGCTGCGGGTACAGCAGCAGGCTGGGGGCGGTGACCTTCAGCTGGCGCGTGATGCAGTTCGCGTCGGGGTGATGCACCTCCATTTCCCCCTTTCGCAGGATATGCAGGAAGGCACGCCCCGGCTGCGGTTCGAACACGTGCCGTCCGCACAATGGGCCGGAATGGAACAGCGCTGCCTGCACCCGGAACCGTTCGAGCAGGGTCGACAGCCGGTCGGTCACATCGTCGGACGGTGGGGATGAGGGCGAGGTGGTGATCATGGATGAATGGACAACATATCTGGAGATAAATGCTCTATTCGTCCTGCGAGTCTACCTACGATGAGCCCATCGTCCAATCCCGGGCGCTATCGCAAGGAGTACCCCATGTCCCGCATTCCCCTGATCGACCCGACCTCGACCACGCCCGAGCGCCAGGCCCTGCTGGGCCAGGTCCACGCTGCCTTCGGCGCCACGCCGGCGATGTTCCGTGCCGTGGCCAACTCGCCTGCCGCGCTGCAGAGCATGTGGGGCGCATTTGGCGCGCTGGGTGCCGGCCGTCTGTCGCCGCTGCTGGGCGAACAGATCGCGGTGGCCATCGCCAACCGCAATGCGTGCGAATACTGCCTGGCAGCGCACACGGCGCTGGGGCGCAAGGCCGGCGCCAGTGGCGAACAGATGGCCGCTGCACAGATCGGCCAGTCCAGCGATCCGGCCACCGCCGCCGCCTTGGACTTCGTGCTGAAGGTGGTCGAGCAGCGTGCGCAGATTGCCGACGCTGACGTGCAGGTGCTGCGCGCGGCTGGTTTCGATGACGAGCAGATCGTAGAGATCCTGGCCCACATAGCGCTCAACCTGTTCACCAACTACGTCAACGTGGCCTTTGACGTGCCGGTGGACTTCCCGAAGGTGGCGCTGCGCTGAGGTCGCGCCGTCAGGCAGGCGGGTGGCCGTGCAGGCCATCCCCCTGCAACCGGTCCGGGTGGGTGTACACGTTGAAGCCCCCTTCGCGAGCGAAGCCCACCAGGCACAGACCGGCACTGCGGGCCAGATCGATGGCCAGCGCGGTGGGCGCCGAGACGGCCGCCAGTACGCTGGCACCGGCGCGAGCTGCCTTGCTGACCATTTCATAGCTGGCACGGCTGGACACCACCAGCAGGCCGCCATCAATGCTGTGTTCGTTGTGGTGCAGCGCACCGATCAGCTTGTCCAGCGCGTTGTGACGGCCGACGTCTTCGCGCACCCAGCCGATGCGGCCGCTGGCATCAGCCCACGCCGCTGCATGGGTCGAACCACTGGCAGCATTCATCGGCTGGTGCGGGGCCAACCCGGCCAGCGCCCGCTGCAGTGCAGCCGTCTGATACATGCGGCGGTCTTTTACCGGGGGCAGCGGACGCAGCACGTCCTCCAGTTGACGTGCGCCGCACAACCCGCAACCGCCACGACCAGGCAGCAGGCGGCCATTGTCGGGGTCCAGCCCTGCGCCAGGGGCGTCGGCGGACACGGTCATCTTCAGCTCGATGCCTTCCAGTTGTGGCTGCACCTCGGCGGACAGCAGCTGATCGGGGCGCTCGATCAATCCTTCGCTGAGCGAGAAACCCAGGGCGAAATCTTCCAGGTCGCATGGCGTGGCCATCATCACCGCGAAGGCGGCACCGTTGTAGCGCATCACCACCGGCACTTCTTCGGCGATCACGTCCACCTGTTGCTCCTGCCCTGTGCTGCGCCAGCGTTGCAACGTGCGCAGTGCGGTGCCGGCGGGCGGAGGAGAAGGCGGCGTCGATCCGGGCATGCGGCACATCCTGGGCAAAGCAGAAGGGCAGGCTACGCCCGCAGAATAGCGCAGCCTTCCAGTGAAGACGCGGCGGTAACCGTTGCCATGGCAGCCTGCGGTACCACAGCCGGGCTATGGCGCCGCGGTTGCCGGCGTGCTTGACTGGCCACGGCAGCCGGGCGCGGGCCCGGCACTGCAGGCAGGCACTCCACCAACGCAGGTTCCAACGCAGGTTCCCGACCATGTCCGAACAGAAGCCGCCGCGTTACAAGCCCTACAACCAACCGGCAGGCGGCTGGGGGGCCGCCGGTGCGACTGCCAAGGTGCTGCTGCAGCAGAGCGTGATCGGCAAGGGATCGAAGGCATTGCTGGCGATGAACCAGCCGGGCGGCTTCAAGTGCCCCAGCTGCGCGTTCCCCGATGCCGACCACCGCAAGAAGCTGGAATTCTGCGAGAACGGCGCCAAGGCCCTGGCCTGGGAAGCGACCCAGCACCGGGTGACCCGCGAGCTGTTTGCCCAGCACACCGTCACCGAGCTGATGGCGCAGACCGACTATTGGCTGGAACTACAGGGCCGGCTGACCGAGCCGATGCGCTACGACGCCGCCACCGATCACTATGTTCCCTGCGAATGGGACGAGGCGTTCGCGCTGATCGGCCGCCATCTGCAGGCTTTGGACAACCCCGACCAGGCCGAGTTCTACACCTCCGGCCGTACGCCCAACGAGGCGGCGTTCCTGTATTCGATCTTCGTGCGCGAGTTCGGCACCAACAACTTCCCGGACTGCTCGAACATGTGCCACGAGCCGACCAGCCGTGGCCTGCCGCCGGTGATCGGCGTGGGCAAGGGCACCATCGTGCTGGACGACTTCGAACACGCCGAGGCGATCTTCGTGATGGGCCAGAACACCGGCACCAACTCGCCGCGGATGATGAGCAACCTGGTGGAGGCGCGCAAACGTGGCGTGCCGATCGTGGCGGTCAACCCGATGCCGGAGCGTGCGCTGATCCGCTTCACCGAACCGCAGGACGTGGTGCAGATGGCCACGTTCGGTTCCACCGAGATCACCAGCGAATTCGTACATGTCCGCATCGGCGGCGACCTGGCGCTGATCAAGGGCATGATGAAGGTGATGTTCGAGCGCGAGGCCCAGGGCGAGCAGGTGTTGGATCATGCCTTCCTGGCCGAGCACACCGTTGGCCTGGAGGCACTGCGCGAGGATGTGCTGGCGCAGGACTGGGATGAGATCGTGCGGGTGTCAGGCATCGCGCAGGAGCAGATACGGCGCTGCGCGGAGATCTACATCCGTTCGCGCGCGACGGTCATCTGCTATGGAATGGGCCTGACCCAGCACCAGCAGGGTTCGCGGCTGCTGCAGCAGGTGGCCAATCTGCTGTTGCTGCGCGGCAACTTCGGCAAGCCGGGTGCGGGCATCGGCCCGATCCGCGGGCATTCCAACGTGCAGGGCGATCGCACGGTCGGTATCGATGAGAAGCCCACGGCACGCTACCTGGATCGTGTGCAGCAGGTATTTGGTTTTGATCCGCCACGCGAACACGGCCACCACGTGGTCGAGTCGATCGCGGCGATGCTGGATGGCAGCGCCAAGGTGTTCATCGGCATGGGCGGCAACTTCATCCATGCGGTGCCGGATACCGAACGCGCCTATGCAGCCATGCGCAAGCTGGAACTGACTGTTGGCATCGCCACCAAGCTCAATCGAGGTCATCTTGTGCATGGCCGCGACGCGCTGATTCTTCCGGTGGTGGCGCGCTCGGAGTGGATCCGCACGCCACTGGGGGAGCAGTTCGTCACCATCGAAGATGCGATGTCCAACGTGACGGCGTCGCGCGGCGTGCTGGAGCCGGCCAGCGAGCACGTGCTGCCGGAGGTGGAGATCGTCTGCCGCATGGCGATGGCAGCGTTGCCGGACAGCAAGGTGGACTGGGCCGCCTACATGCATGACTACAGGCCGATCCGCGACCTGATCGCGGCTGTCTACCCGGACATCTACGCGGGCTTCAACGAACGCATCCAGGCACTGCACGGTTTCCACCTGGACATTCCGCCGCGCCGACGCGTGTGGCCGACGCCCAACGGCAGGGCCAACATCCTGGTCATGCCGGGCCTGGAAGTGAACACGGTGGTCGATGACCCGGAGATGCTGCGGCTGGCCACGGTGCGTTCGCACGACCAGTACAACACCACCATCTACAGCTACAACGATCGCTACCGCGGTGTGTACAACGACCGCATGGTGGTGTTCATGAACATCGAAGACCGTTTGGCGCGCGGGCTCGGCAAGGAAGCCCTGGTGAGCCTGGAAACGATCAGCGACGATGGTGTGACGCGGCGCATCGAAGGCCTGACCGTGCTTGACTATCCGATGCCGCGCGGTGCGCTGGCCGGCTACTACCCGGAGCTGAACCCGCTGCTGCCGCTGGACTACTACGACCGCATCAGCGGCACGCCGGCGGCGAAGTCCATTCCGGTGCGGATGCGTGCGCAGGTCGAGGTGCCCGCGTAAGGCCCCGCCCTTACGATTTCTCGTTGTCGCTCAGCACGATGCTGCCATCCAGCAGCACAGGAACCATCTGGGTCCAGCCCTTGGCGTTGTAGTCGAGGCTGACCAGGTACACCCAGCCGCGCGCTGCGTCTTCGGTAGGCGGCGCAGCGTCGGCGGTGAACCGCTGCAGGCTCACCTCGGAGACCACGAAGTCATCGCCGGGATAGCGCAGGCGTATGTGGGCCAACGCTGCTGCCGTGGCTTGATGCACCGACAGTGGCGGCTCGGTGCGCGCCGGGTCGAAGGCGGGCAGCGTATGCAACCGCGTCGCGCCCACCTGCCAGCGCTCATGGGTGTTGTCGGCATCGCCGCTGGACAGCACGGTCCATTGGCGTTCGCCTGCCATGACCGGAAGGCCCAGCAACGCAGACAGCAGGAGGGCGGCAGGGGCGCAGCGGACAGGCATGGAAAAGCTCCGGTGAACGTCGTCCATGATGACACCAGGCAGCGACGACGGGCGCGTCGTGCGTCGGCTATCATCAGCCCGTGGATATATCCGGCCTGCTGCTGCGACTGATGCTGCTCCTGACCCTGGTGCTGAACGCACCGGCGCTGGCGCTTGCCTCGGGCGGCATCAACGGTCAGGCCAGCGATGGTCATTGCGGTACACCCCACGAGAGCGCCGACACGGGGATCACTGCCGCGCCCACATGCTGCGATGACCAGGACGCAGGCGCGTGCATCAGCGAGGTTTGCGAATGCGTGCCGGCCAGTGTGGCCATGCTGTCGTCGGCGGCAAGCCTTGCTGCATGGCCGCTGCGTGCAGTGCCCGGTAATGCGCTGCATATGGGTCATCCCGCGCCTGCGCTGCCGCACCTGATCCGTCCGCCAATCGCCTGATCGCGCGCAGGCATTGCGTGCCTGCGGCGCTGCAATACCCCCCTCATCTACCTGGCCCACGCGAATCCGTCGTGTGGGTGGCAGGCGCTCGCGCCTGCGATTGCAAAGGACAACCTGACATATGAACCGCACTCTTTCCCTGAGCCTGTTGCTTACCACCGTTCTGCTTGGCACCGCCTGCGCGCGCGCCTCCGAAGAGGCGGTGTCCTCGCCCGCAACCGCAACCGCAGCCGCCTCGGCAGTCGCGGTGACGGCTGAGGCGACGATCGATCCAGAACTGCCGCTGGCCATCGTCCACAAGACGGCCAGTTGTGGCTGCTGTGGCGTGTGGGCCGACCACCTGAAGGCCGCAGGCTTCCCGGTTGAGATACGCGACACCGATGACATGCATCCGGTCAAGCAGCGCCTCGGCGTACCGGCCGGCAAGGCGTCCTGCCATACCGCCGAGATCGGTGGCTATGTAGTGGAAGGCCATATTCCGGCCAGCGACATCAAGCGCCTGCTGAAGGAACGGCCGACGGCGCGTGGCCTGGTGCTGCCGGGCATGCCGGCCGGATCTCCGGGCATGGAAATGCCTGATGGCTATGTGCAGCCGTATACGGTAGAGCTGGTGCTGGCCGATGGCAGCACCCAGCCCTTCGCTCAGCACGGGCAGGGTGGCTGACAAGGTTCAGCGGGCGCGGCGGCGGATTGCCGCCGCGTCTGTTCAACGCTGCTTTTCGCGTTCCTTCTTCAGCTGCGCATCGAAATTGCGTTCGGCCGTGTCAGCGTAGCCCTTGCAGGTCATTGCCTTGGCTGCCGCCGATGCACCCGCACTGTAGTTCCAGCCGCTGGAACCGGGATGCGGGGTCAGCAGGATATCGCAGGGCAGGTCGCGCACCGTCGCGAAACTCCGACGGTAGTCATCGATCAGGTGCGGGTAGCGCGGGTTGTCCTGCAGTTGATAGCCCGGTGCGCTCAGGCTGTCGGCATAGACGATGCGAACGGGTTTTCCTTCGCGGGTGTCCGTCCAGGTCCAGGCGGTGCTGCCCGGGGTGTGGCCGGGCACGAAGTGCGCGGTGAAGTCGATGCCACCGAGCGAGACCATCTCGCCGTCCATGATGATCCTGTCCGCGGTTGCCGACGGATAGGTGATGCCGTCGCCGAAGTGCAGGTCGTTGCTGCCTCCGCGTGCCAGCAGCACCGCCGATTCGGCATTGGCCGCGATCTGCGCACCAGTACTGCGTTTGAGCGCTGCAACCGGGCCGGCGTGGTCGGCGTGGGCATGGCTGAGCAGGATCAGGCGCAGATCCTGCGGCGCAACACCGCGCGCTTTCATGTTGCGCAGCAGATGGTCGGCCATTTGCGGCATGCCGCCATCGAGCAGCACCGCGCCCTGCGACGTCTGCACCAGCAGCGCGGTCAGGTCTTCGGTGCCGATCTGCCAGGTGTGGTCGGCAATCTGCAGCGGTGCCATCGGCTGCAGCCAGGAGGCATCTACTGTGTAGGCGCGCAGTTGCGGAAGCGCTGGTTCGGCGGCGGCAACGTTGGCAACGGCGAGGAAGGTGGCGAGGGGGACGACGAGACTCTGCAGGCGCATGGCGATGGCTGATGGAGAAGGTGAAACGAGGCTAGCACGCAGTGCTGGAGGCCCGTTTCGCACATTTCTAATGGCAGGCATGAGCTGCATTGCATGCGCAGGGGAGCTGGTGCAGGACGGCGGGGTGAAAGGGCGAAGCCGTTCGCAGCACGCCGACCGCCGGCGGGGTAACCTGCCCGGACCACAAGGAAGGAGAAGACGCATGTGCATCGCGTGCAACCCGGGCGCCGCAGCGTATCTGCAGGCACGACGTGAGTTTCTCGGCGCCATGGTGGGGCTGGGCGTGCTGGCCGTCGGTGGCGCTGCGCTGTCACCTGCTGCCCGAGCAGGCGCCGTTGCGGCCGCTTCCGCAGGGCCCGCTGACCAGATTTTCCACAACGGGCCGATCATCACCATGGCTCCTCACCCGCACCCGCGCGCCGAGGCGGTGGCCGTGCGCGATGGCCGCATCCTTGCGGTGGGCGCGAAGGAGCAGGTATGGCAGCATCACGGGCCGAACACTGAGCTGGTCGACCTCAAGGGCCGCGCGTTGCTGCCGGGCTTCATCGATCCGCACATGCATTCGGCAATGGCCATTCTGTCCGAGTGGCTGGACGTCACTCCGTTCAGCACGCGTACGCTGGCCGATGCAATAGAGAAGATCAGCATGGCAGCCAGCGCGCTCAGGCCCGGCGAATGGCTGCGCGCGCAGGGCATCGACCCGTCGCTGATGCACGGTGACCCGATCACCATGGCGGCACTGGACAAGGCCGCACCGGACAATCCTGTGTTCGTGCTGGAGTCCAACGGCCATATCGCGTACAGCAACAGCAAGGGCTTTGCCGCAGCCGGAGTGACCGACGCCACGCCGGACCCGGACCAGGGAAGGTACATCCGCAGGGATGGCAGGCTGACCGGGCGCATGGAGGAGTCCCCGGCGATGAAGCCGTTCATGGCGGTTGTGCCGATGCCCAGCCAGGCGCGCTACGCCGAACTGGTCCAGCAGCTGTTCGCCGATGCAGCCAAGGCGGGCTGTACCAGCCTGCATGATGCGGGCATCGGCACCGGTGGCGTCTCCGACCTCGATCTGCTCAACACCGTGATGGCGGCCAATCCACCGGTGCGGTATTCCGGCTTCCTGACCTCGGATCTGATGGATGACTGGGTCAGGCTCGGGTTGAAGCCGGGCCACGGCAACGACACGTTCCGCCTGACCGGCATCAAGTTCTGGTCCGACGGTTCCAACCAGGCGCAGACCGGTTACCAGCGCGAGCACTATCTGCATTCTGACAAGCGTGGCGCGCTCAACTACACCCAGGACGAGCTGGTCGCCGGCGTCCAGCGGGCGCACGACCTCGGCTGGCAGATCGGCATCCACGCCAATGGCGATGCGGCCATCGACACCACGCTCAATGTGTACCAGGCGGTGTTGAAGAAGACACCGCGCAAGGATCATCGGCATCGCATCGAACACTGCAGCGTGCTGCATCGGGAGCAGATCACCCGGTTGTCGCAGCTGCAGGTCTCGCCGTCGTTCCTGATCGGCCATGTCCACTACTGGGGCAGAGCGTTCCGTGATGACATCCTGGGGCCGGAACGGGCAGCGTTGTACGATCCGTGCCGGTCTGCACTGAAGGGCGGGCTGCGGATTTCGCTGCACTCGGATTTCAACGTCACCACCATTGCGCCGCTGCGCTACATCGACAATGCGGTGAACCGGGTGATGCTCGATGGTGGCGAAGTGCTCAATCCCGACGAGTGCATCAGTGTCGAACAGGCGCTGCGTGCGGTCACCCTCGATGCCGCCTGGCAGTGTCGAACCGATGACATCGTCGGCAGCCTGGAGCCGGGCAAGTATGCGGACCTGGTCATCCTCGACCAGGATCCGCTGAGTGTTCATCCCAGCAAGGTCGGCAGCCTTACGGTGCAGGAAACCTGGCTGCAGGGCGTGCGGCGTTACAAGGCCTGATCCGACCGTGTGGCCCCGGCATGCAAAGTTGCCGGGGCCGCACGTTCCTGGCGTCCTCAGTAGCGGTACTGCCACCCCAGCGTCAGCACGCGTCCGCGCCCGGCAAAATAGCTGGGGTTGGACGGCGTGGTCTGCGAGTAGTAGGTGATGTACTGCTTGTTGGCGAGGTTCTGCACGCCCAGGGTGAAACTGCTCTTGTCCAGCGCATAGCGGGCGACCAGGTCGAACGTCGTGTAGCCCCTGAAGCTGGCCACCGGCGCGCCGCGCAGGTCGAAGTCGCGATCGAAGGCATGGCTGGCCTGCAGACGGGTGCTGAACTGCGAGGTCCAGCCCTGTTCCCAGAACGCGGTCAGCCGGTTCGGGGCGATGTTGACGCCCGCCAGGTCGCTTTCCAGTTGACCATCCAGGTTGGCGTCGTAGCGGCCATTGGCGCGGGCGTAACCGAGGCCGAGGCGGCTGTCACCCAGGCGCAGGCGCAGGTTGGTCTCGAAGCCTTCAACCCGCGTCGCCTGACGCTGCACGTTGTAGGCATCGATGCCTGCGTCATAGACCAGTACCGAACCCAGCTTGGATTCGGAGGTGTAGTACGCGATATCGCCGCTGACGCGACCATCGTCATATTCCAGCCCGATCTCGCGGTTGTCCGACACCACCGGTGACAGGTCCACCAGGTTGTCCACGCGCTGGCCATCGCGGTTGATGGCGCGCAGCACGCGGCCGACGTCGGCCACGGTGTAGCCTTCCGAATACGACGCGTAAGCGTTGAGGCGATCGTTGATGTACCAGACCGCGCCGAAATTGGGCAGCGTCTCGCTCATCGTCGGTTTGCCACCGGCCACCTTGCGTGCGCCGTAGCGGGGCAGGGTGGTGTAGTCGCCCACTTCCAGTTCGCCCTTTTCGTAACGCAGTCCAGCGGACAGCATCACGTGGTCGGTGGGCCACCACTGCAGTTGCAACAGCGGCGACAGGCTCTGGTAGGTGGTCAGCGGTACCCAGTTCAGGCCGCTGGCCAGCAGTACCTGGTGGGTGCGGTCACGCAGGCCGTCCAGGCCCAGGGTCACGTCCAGCGAGGTGTCGCCGATGCGGCGCCAGCTCTGGGTCAGCTTGAAGCCGCGTTTGTCCGATTCGTTCTGGGTCTGGTCCCAGGCGGCGTTGGCACCCGTGTTGCCCCACGGGTCCCACTGGCTGGCACCGTAGCGCCCCTCGAAATCCACCGCAAATAGCTGCGCCAGGAACTGGCCGCCGAACAGGTCGGCATTGCTGTAGTCCAGGGTCAGTGAACGTGAGCGGTTCATCGGCGGATCGAGCGGCGTATCGCCGGGTACCGATGTGGCCGGGCGACCGGTGCGGAAGTTGCCATCCACGGGCAGGTAGTTGTCCATGCCACGCAGTTCATAGCGATTGGCCATCAACTGCAGGCGTTGTCCCTCAGCAATGTTCCAGCCAAGCTTGGCGAAGATGTTGGTCGAGGTCGAATCCATCAGTTCGCCCTGCGCATTGGTGCCGATCGCACGGCCATCGCCGTCGTAGTACAGGCCCTGCCGCTCATGGGCCAGGCCGGCCACCAGGTCGAACTGTTCGCCGCGGATACCCACCAGTGCCGAAGCACGCTGGCCATCATCATCGCGGCGGCCTGGCGAAGCGGCGGTGAGCGACAGGTTGCTGTCCAGCAGGAAGGCGCCTGGATCGCTCGGCGCACTGCGGGTGATGATGTTGACGATGCCACCGGTGCCGCCGATACCCTGCAGCGCGTTGGCACCGTGGATCACTTCGATGCGTTCGATCATCGCCGGATCGATGGTATGTGAATCACGCGAGCCATCGCGCAGCGGCGTGGACTGTGGCACGCCGTCGACCATGTACAGGATGCCGCGCCCGCGCATGCTTTCGCCATAGTTGGACATCTTCTCGCGCGCCGGGGCGAAGGCCGGGATCTGCGAGGACAGCACCCGGGACACATCCGAGCCCAGTGCCAGCTGTTGCTGGATGTCCTCACGGGTGAGCACGGTGATGGTGTTGGGCATGGCGGTCTCGCCCTGCGGCATGCGCGCGGTGGACGCCGACACGGTCACTCTGCCGAGCGAAGTCGCGGCTGCCGGCGCTGCTGCCGTGCGCGGGCTGTCCGCTTTTGCCGCCGGCGTCGCGGTTGCGACCGCACTGCGGATCACGAATACGCCTGGCGAGCGTTCCTCGACGTCCAGACCCTGGCCGGCAATCAGCCGTTGCAGCGCCTCGCGTGGGGCATAGCGGCCGTCCAGCGCTGGTGCCTGGCGGCCGGCAACGCTGTCCGCAGCGAACAGCAACTGGACGCCGCTCTGCCTGGCCACCGCATTGAGTGACTGCTGCAGCGGGGCGGCTGGAAGATCGATGTCCACCGTGGTGGGGGCAGATTGCGCCGCGGCCGGAAGGGCGGCGCACAGGCTGACGGCCAACAGAGCAGGTGTCAGGCAGCGCAGGGCGGCGGGCAGGGCAATGCGGGTCATGCGGGGTCCTTCAGAGGGATTCATGCAGCAGCCGGATGAGACGGGCCACAACCCACCCTTTGGTGCGGAATTCAACGGCGTGATTCAACGGCGTGCGGAGATGTGCACGCTGCCATCGTCGCGGGGATGGACGGAGACGGGCAGGATCTCCGGCAGCAGCGCCAGCGCGGTGGCGGCATGGTCGCCATCGAACACGCCCGAAACCTGCAGCGTGGCCAGGCCGGGTTCGTCCAGTACGATCGCGCCGCGGTGATAGCGCTGCAGGCTGCGCACCACTTCGCTCAACGGGGTCTGCGCGAACTGCAGCCGGCCCTCGGTCCATTCCCCGCTGCCGGTGGCGATCGGCTGCGGTTGCTGGACCGGCCCCGTCCCTGCCAGCAGCTGTTGTCCAGGGTGCAGGCGCTGCTCGTCATCGCGGCCAGCCACGCGCACGCCGACCTTGCCGCGCCACAGGCGGACTTCACTGCGGTCACCGCGTCGATCCACATCGAACACCGTACCGTAGTTGCGCACCTGTACCGGTCCGGCATCGACCTGGAACCGGCGCCAGCGCGACGGCGCCACATCGAAGCGGGCGCGTCCGGAGACCAGCACCGTTCGGCGTGAACGCAGATGGCTGCGCACCTGCAGATGGCTGTCTGCATCCAGTTCGATGCGGCTGCCATCGGCCAGCAGCACACTGCGACGCTCGCCGATGGCCGTCTGGTAATCGTGCTGTTGCCAGCCGGGATCGAAAGCGTAAAGTCCGCCCAGTCCGGTTGCCAACAGCAGGCCGAGCACGGCGCCGCCGATCCGCCGGCTGCGATGAGGCCGATACAACTGCACCGGATCGGGCACCGGAAACAATGCTTTGAGAGTGTCCCGATGTTGTTCCAGCACACGATCGGGCGAAGGCGCGCCGGTCTTGTCCGGGCGTGGCGTGCGCGGGCGGCGTGGTGCTGTCACGTCAGCCCCCGCACATCCAGCAAAAGCCGGCAATCGACCATCGCCAACCGCAGATGCCGCTCGACGGCCTTCAGGCCGATGCCCATGCGCCGCGCAACCGCCGCCTGAGGCACGTCATGGATCTTGTGCAGGATGAACACCTGGCGGCGTCGACAGGGCATCGCACGGATGACCTCGACCAGTCGTTCCAGTTCCTGCGTGGCGACGGCCTGCCTGGCAGGGCCGGCGCCTTCGCTGGCGGCATCGGGCAGTTCGGCACGGGGTTCCACCCACTGGCGGCGCAAGTCTTCGGCACGGCAACGATCAACCGCGGCGTCATGCGCCATCCGCCGCAGCAGCGCCATCGGCTGCCGCACATCGGCCGGGGCCGGGCGTTCCAGCAGGCGGATGCAGACATCGTGCACCACCTCGCGGGCCAGCCCGGGTGAGGCGAAGCGACGGCGCAGGTAATCCACCAGATCCTCGTAGTGGCGCACCAGCGAGGACACCAGCGGCAGCGCAGGTGGTGGGGAGTGCGGTGGCGTGGACATCCGGGAAAGCGGCGCAGGCGGGAAGGGTGGGGCCACGCAAGGTCAGCCCTGCGCGGCGCCACGATAGTAATGGGAACTGTTCGCATTTGCTATCAGGTGTGCCACAGCGGGATTGTTCGTGGCCGCCGGAAAGTGAATCCACGATCACCCTCTGCAGCGCACACTCGGCCGCAGATAGGCTGCAGGGCAGCCATCGGGGAGAGTGACCATGCACGTGCTTCTGGTGATCGTCGGCGGGTTCCTGTTGCTGGGCGTCTTCGTCCTGTTCGGCAGGCTCTGGAGCACAGGCAGCTCACAGCTGCCAACGGCGCTGTTGGCCTTCATCGGCACCTGGCTGCTGGTGTCGGTGGCCAATCTGTGGGTGGGGGTCAGCCGGGCGGGCTATGCGGTGCGCGAGGAGCTGCCGATCCTGCTGCTGGTGTTTGCCGTTCCGGCGCTGGTAGCCGGCGTCATTTTCTGGCGGCTGGGCCGCTGAACCGAGGATCCGCGATGCCGGCAACACCCCGTCTTCCTGCGCTGCGTCGTCGCGACGGCCATCATGCGCGGGTGACCTACGAAGAACTGTTCTTCGATCTGGTCTACGTGTTCGCCGTCACCCAGCTCAGCCACCACCTGCTGCACCACCTGGGCCTGCTGGGCGTGCTGCAGACGCTGGTGCTGTGGTTTGCGGTCTGGCTCGGCTGGCAGTACGCGTGCTGGGTCAGCAACTGGTTCGACCCGGAAGCGCCGCGCATCCGCGGCCTGCTGTTCGTCACGATGCTGCTGGCGTTGCTGATGTCTTCGTCCATCCCCGAAGCCTTTGCCGGACGCGCGTGGATATTCGCTGGCGCCTACGCCACGATGCAGGTGGGGCGGACGCTGTTCGTCCTGCTGGAAGTAGGGCGCGCGCACCCGCTGGCCGCCAATTTCAGGCGCATGCTGGCCTGGGTCAGCGTTTCGGCCTGTTTCTGGCTGGCCGGTGCAGCGGTCGAGGGCAATGCGCGGCTGGCACTGTGGGCACTGGCCGTCGCCTGCGAATACATCTCGCCGATGTTCGGCTTCGCGTTTCCCGGCCTCGGCCGCTCGCGTACCCGCGAGTGGACCATCGAAGGCGGGCATCTGGCCGAGCGCTGCCAGCTGTTCGTGATCGTCGCACTAGGTGAGACGCTGCTGGCAACCGGCGGCGTGTTGAGCGAGGTGGAGCACTGGAGTGGAGAGGTGGTTTCGGCGGTGCTGGCGACCTTTGCCGGTACGATCGCGATGTGGTGGCTGTACTTCGGCATCTCCAGCCGGGACGCTACCGACACCATTACCCGTTCCGATGACCCGGGCCGCATCGGCGCCTACTTCCACTACGTGCACGCGCTGCTGATCGCCGGCATCATCGCCACCGCCGTCGGCAATGACCTGGTGATGGACGAACCGGAGGCGGCAGTGACCCTGCCGTATGCCGCGATGCTGGCGGCGGGACCGTTGATCTACCTGCTGGGCAGCGCGCTGTACAAGCGGGCGGTCTACGGTCGCGTGCCGCGCTCCCATCTGGCAGGGGCGGCGGCGCTGATCGTGCTCGGCTTCGTGCTGCCATGGATGCACCTGCTTGCCGCAGGGTGGTTGACCAGCATGGTGCTGCTGGCGGTGGGGCTGGCCGATACCCGGTTGAAGCGGAGCATCGCAGCGGCGCGCACGTAAGTGATGGTCTGCCCGGCAGACCTCAGCTCAGCACAGCTCCGCAGCCATCGCCGCCAGTCGGCTCACGGTGTTGATGTTGCGCGCGGTTCCTTGTGCGGCGAAGGGGATGCGCAGGCGCGAACCGGCCATGCCATCGCCGTAGTGGATGAACAGCTCGCGCTGGCCCAGCGCCAGCTGCTCTTCGCCAATGCCCGTCACACCGTGCAGCGGGTCCTTGGGCAGCGGCTCATCCATGAACAGGGCGACGACACGGTTGCCGGCAGCATCCCTGAAGGGGTTGCGAGCGACCACTACGGCCATCTCGGCAGCGGTACGCACCAGCACGCCCACCGGCTTGCCGGCATAGGCATGCAGGCGTTGTGCCAAGGTGTCGCGCACACCCGCCTCGTCGAGCGGGCTGCTGAACACGGCATTGCCGCTGGCGATATAGGTGCGGACATCGCGGAATCCTGCGCCCTGGCACATACCCACCAGTTCGGCCATCGGCAGCTTGCCCGTACCACCCACATTCACTGCGCGCAGCAGGGCCACGTAGGCGGTCATGGCGCGCTGCCCTGCAGCCGGTCATACATCCGCACCAGGTCGACCAGAGTGCGCGCGCCCATCTTGCGCATCAACTGCGCGCGACGCACCTTCACTGTGATTTCGCTGACACCAAGGTCAGCGGCGATCTGCTTGTTGAGCCGGCCCCGTACCACGCCGGCAACCACCTCGCGCTCCCCGGCGTTCAAGGTGTCCCAGCGCTGCCGAAGTGCACCCAGCACGTCACCCTCGCGGCGCCGCTGGCGATCGATTTCGATGCCCTTGTGGATGGCGTCCAGCAGCTCCTGGTCGCGGAAAGGCTTGGTCAGGAATTCGATGGCGCCTTCCTTGATCGCATTGACGCCCATCGCGATGTCGCCGTGCCCGGTGATGAACACCACCGGCAGCTGCAGGCCGTGGCTGCCCATGGTGCGATGGAAGTCCAGTCCGCTCTGGCCCGGCATGCGCACGTCCAGCACCAGGCAGGCCGGGGCGTCGTCGATGGTGTGGGCGATGAAGTCGCCGGTCGAGGCGAAGGCCCGTACCTGCAGGCCCATCGAGGCCAGCAGGTCTTCCAGCGCGGCACGCACCGATGCATCGTCGTCGATCACATAGACGATGGGAGCGGGTTCAACGGCTGTGGCGATGGGTTTACGCATGCGTACCTTCCGTGTGCGTGGGCAACTCGAAGATGAAACAGGCGCCGCCGCCTGTGGGGCGCTCGGCGCGGATATGCCCGCCATTGGCCTCGATCATCGAGCGACTCAGGCTGAGGCCCAGGCCCAGGCCGTTCGACTTGGTGGTCCAGAATGCATCAAATACGCGGTCAGGCTGATCCATGGGCAGGCCGATACCGCGGTCGCGCACGCTCAGGCAGACGTGGCCGTGCCCATCGTGCGTGGTCAGCAGCGACAGCCTGCGCTCGCCCGTGGGCGTACCAGCCATCGCGTCGACAGCGTTGAGGATGAGGTTGCCGATCACCTGCTGCACCTGCACGCGATCGGCATGGGCGGGGGGCAGATCGTTGCCCAGCACCAGCGCGACCGTCACACCATGCTGCTCCAGTTCGCTGCGCGACAGCGCCAGCATTTCTTCCACGGCCAGATTGAGGTCGAAGGCCTGGCGCTCTGGCGCAGCCCCTTGGGTCAGGCCGCGGATGCGGCCGATCACGTCACTGGCGCGATGGGCGTCGGCGACGATGCGGGCGATGGTCTGACGTGCCTTGTCCAGGTTCGGCGGATCCTGGGCCAACCAGCGCTGGCTGGCTTCGGCACTGCTGGCGATGGCCGCCAGTGGCTGGTTCACCTCATGCGCGATGGAGGTGGTCAGCTCGCCGACGGTGGAGGCGCGGGCGACCCGCAGCAGGCGCGCCTGTGCATCCTGCACCGCAGCCTTGGCCGCTTCCATCTTCAATGCCAGATACGTGGTGATGCCGATCACCAGCATGCCGATCGCCGAATTGACCAGGCCGATGCGGTAGGTGCCGAAGCGGGTCAGGAAGAAGCTGAGGCCGGTCAATGCGATGCAGACTGCCGCAAGCAGGATGAGGCCGCGTGCTGGCAGCCGCCGCGAGGCCGCCAGGATGACCGCCGCGTAGAAGCAAGCGGCGGCAACGGCGTAGTCGGTAACCGTATCGACCAGGAAGATGGCCGCCATCACGATGATCAGGGCCAGCACGACCAAGGGGCGGCGGGGCGACAGCGATGGCATCGGGACGGCTCCCTGGCGTGGGTGGAAAGGATAGCAAAGCGCTGTCCGGTCGATGCCGAGCTTGGTCGGCATGCACCAGAGGGATGCAGGGTAGTGCCGGCCGCTGGCCGGCATCCGCAGGATGTTCCCGCAGTTCATGAGGTTGCCGGCCAGCGGCCGGCGCTACCGGGCGTCATTCCTCCAGGCTGGCGTTCCAGAATCCCTGCAGTACACCCGGCGTGGCCGCCAGCGTTGCCAGCACGGCATCCAGCTCGCCGCCATCGACCGTGGTGGCGTACAGCACCGCTTCGATCTCGACATCGCGCTCGCCGAACGGGCGCTGGTCGACCGCGCGCACCGGGTACTGTGCCTGTTCCAGCAACAGCAGAAGCCGGTCCAGCACCTCGGCCTGCTGCTCACGCTGGCAGACCACGTTGATCGCGTAGGTTGCCTCGCTGAACGCCTCCGGCAACGGCTGCCGCTGGATACGGTTCACCACCGGCCGCAGCAGGGTGTTGGCGGCCAGCACGAATACCGCAGCCAGCACCGCTTCGGGCAGCAGCTTGATGCCGGCACAGGCGCCGACCGCCGCCGAGCCCCACAAGGTGGCTGCGGTGTTCAGGCCCGATACCTGGGCGCCATCCTTCATGATCGCGCCGGCACCGAGGAAGCCGACACCGGAGATCACATAGGCCACCACGTGCAGCGGCGATGGCGGACCGCCGTACATGTCGTGGAAGCGCACGGCCAGGTCGACGAACACCGCGGCGCCCACCGCCACCAGCGTATTGGTGCGCAGGCCGGCGGTGCGCTGGCGGAACTGCCGCTCCAGGCCGATCAGCGCGCCCAGCACGAAGGCGACGGACAGGCTGATCAGCGAGCTGAGGGTGGCGCCCGCGTTGAACGCGGGCAGATGGGGGTTGAGGTCCATGAGGGTTCTCCCTGCGCCAGGCGCGTTTACTGCCAGCCGTAGCGGCGGATGTAGAGCTTCTTCAGCGCGGTAGTCAGCACCGCATAGCCGAACAGGATCGCCACCAGGAACGGCCAGTAGCCGGCCGGCAGTGCCTGCAGCTTGAAGTAGCCCGCCAACGGGCTCATCGGCAGGATCACGCCGATCGCCATGATCGCCCCGGTCATCATCAGCAGCGGCGGCGCGGCGATGCTCTGCAGGAACGGCACCTTGGGCGTGCGGATCATGTGCACGATCAGGGTCTGGGTCAGCAGGCCGACCACGAACCAGCCGGACTGGAACAGGCCCTGGTCGGCCGGGGTGCGTGCATCGAACACGTACCACATCAAGGCGAAGCAGCTGAGGTCGAAGATCGAGCTGATCGGCCCGAAGAACACCATGAAGCGACCGATGTCTGCCGGGTTCCACTTCAGCGGCTTGCGTACCAGCTCCTCATCCACGTTGTCGAAGGGAATGGCGATCTGCGAGATGTCATACAGAAGGTTCTGCACCAGCAGCTGCAACGGCAGCATCGGCAGGAACGGCAGGAACGCCGAGGCCACCAGCACCGAGAACACGTTGCCGAAATTGGAGCTGGCGGTCATGCGGATGTACTTCAACATGTTGCTGAAGGTGCGCCGCCCCTGGATGACGCCTTCCTCCAGCACCATCAGGTTCTTTTCCAGCAGGATGATGTCGGCGGCCTCCTTGGCGATGTCCACCGCGCTGTCCACGCTGATGCCGATGTCGGCCGCGCGCAGCGCCGGGGCATCGTTGATGCCATCACCGAGGAAACCGACCACCTTGCCCTGGGCGCGCAGCTCGCGCACCAGCCGTTCCTTGTGCAGCGGCGTGAGGCGGGCGAACACGCGGTGTTCCTGCAGCGCACGCGCCACGGCCGCATCGTCCATGCGCTCGATCTGCGGGCCGGTGACGATCGTGTCGGCGTCCAGGCCGACCTGGGCACAGACCCGGGCGGTGACCAGCTCGTTGTCGCCGGTGAATACCTTTACTTCCACGCCGTGCGCGGCCAGCGCCTGCAGGGCCTGCGCTGCCGACTCCTTCGGCGGATCGAGGAAGGCCACATAGCCCACCAGGGTCAGATCGCGCTCGTCGGCCTGCGAGTACACGCTCTGGGTGGCCGCAGTCTCCTTCATCGCCACGGCCACCACGCGCAGGCCCTGTTCGTTCAGTTCCTCGGTGGTCTGCCGCACGCGGGCCAGGCGCTGCTCGTCCAGCGGCATGTCCTGGCCGTTCTCGCGTACGGTGCTGCATACCGCCAGCATTTCTTCCACCGCGCCCTTGCAGATCAATTCGTGATGGTCCTCGCGCTCGGATACCACTACCGACATGCGGCGGCGCTCGAAGTCGAACGGGATCTCGTCGACCTTGCGGTAGTCCTGCGACAGGCGCAGCGAGCTCTGCAGCTCCACATGTTCCAGCACGGCTCGATCGAGCAGGTTGATCAGGCCGGTCTGGAAGTGGCTGTTGAGGTAGGCGAAGGTCAGCACATCCTCCGAATCCTGCCCGAACACATCGGTGTGCCGCTCCAGCGCGATCTTGTCCTGGGTGAGGGTGCCGGTCTTGTCGGTGCACAGCACTTCCATCGCGCCGAAGTTCTGGATCGCATCCAGGCGCTTGACGATCACCTTGCGCCGGGACAACAGCACCGCGCCCTTGGCCAGCGTGGACGTGACGATCATCGGCAGCATTTCAGGGGTCAGGCCGACCGCCACCGACAGCGCGAACAGGAACGCTGCGGTCCAGTCGCCCTTCGTCCAGCCATTGACCAGCAGGACGAACGGCACCATCACCAGGGCAAAGCGGATCAGCAGCCAGCTGACACTGTTGACGCCAGCCTGGAACGCTGTCGGCGCACGATCGCTGGCACTGCTGCGCTGGGCGAGGGTGCCGAAGTAGCTGCTGTTGCCGGTCGCCAGCACCAACGCAGTTGCCGTGCCGGACACCACATTGGTGCCCATGAACAACAGGTTGGCCTGTTCCATCAGGCCAGCCTCGGCGTTGCCCGCCTGCACGAACTTCTCCACCGGCAACGATTCGCCGGTCATCGCGGCCTGCGCGACAAACAGATCCTTGGCCGCAAGCACGCGGCAATCGGCCGGGATCATGTCGCCGGCCGACAGCACGATATGGTCACCCGGCACCAGGTCGCGGATCGGCAGGTCCAGCAGGCGTGCCGGCCGCCGGCTGTGCAGTTGTGCGCCGAAGTACTGGTCGGCCACTTCTGCCGCTTCGGTGCCCGCAGCGCGGCGCAGCACGCGTGCGGTATTGCCCACCAGGGCCTTCAGCCGTTCGGCAGCGCGGTTGGAGCGACCCTCCTGCACGAAGCGGATCAAGGTGGACAGCACCACCATAGCGCCGATCACCACCGTCGCCTTGGCATCGTCGGTCAGCCAAGACACGGCGGCCAGCACCGTCAGCAGCAGGTTGAACGGGTTGCGATAGCACTGCCAAAGATGGCGCCACCACGGCAGCGGCTTCTCGTGGTCGACCTCGTTCGGGCCAAAGCGCAGCAGGCGCTCTTCGGCTTCGTGCGGGCTGAGACCATCGACGTGCGACTGCAGGGTGGCCAGCGCATCGGCTTCACTGCCCTGTGCGAGCGCGAGCAGTCCAGCGGTGAGCGTGGCGGGCGCGGCCTGCGTGCTGCCACGGCCGTAACCAGCTTCGGGCATCGCACGGCGACCGAACAGGTTGCCCGCGCGGCGGCTGCGCAGGAAGGCGTTGAACCAGGCGTTGAGCAGGCTCATGGGAAGGTCCTCTTGGAGCGGCGCCGGGCGTAACCGGCGCGTGGAGCGGAAGGGGCGGGGAGTCAGGCGTGGCGCATGGCCAGCACCGATGGCGACCAGGGCTGCATGCGCAGCCGTTGGCTGCCGCCGATGCACAGCGGCTTCATCGCATCGCGCAGCGGGTAGGGCAGGTGGCGCAGCACATTGATGCGCTCGCTGATCGGCAGCAGCGACAGCGCATCGGCCACCACCCGTGGCGAGCCGAGGGCCAGCGAACGGGCGAACAGGACAGGGCCGTGCTGCAGCAGCAGGCTGCGCAGGGCGGAAACATCGCGCTCACCGATCAGGCGGCGGACGGTGATGTAGAGAATCTTGTAGGACATGGGATTCCTCCGGGCAGGCGCTGCCCGGGGCTCCCATCGCTTACACGGACAGGAACCGGCCGTCAGTCGCCAGCAGTAAACAAGGGGACAGGCAAGGGCGCGCGTCGCGCCCGGCAGGGTCGGGATCCATCTGCGTTTCCGCGTGGGGCGGCCAGTCGCTGGCCAGTGGCGCTATTGTCCGCGCTCGTATTCAGCAGGCCTAGAGGCCCGTGGGTTAGCCCGGCTATACCTTGGTATAGAAAAAGGGGCCATTGGCCCCTTTTGTTCAGCTGCGGTCGGCGAAAGCGTCGGTGGCCCGCACCAGCGCATCGGTCGTGGCCGCTTCGTTGGCACTATGGCCGGCGATGACCATCTCCAGGGTGGCTTCCGGCCAGGCTTTGGCCAGGTCCCAGGCGCTGCGTGGTGGGCAGATGATGTCGTAGCGACCCTGCACGATGACGCCCGGCAGGTGGCGGATGCGCTCGATATCGCGCAGCAGCTGGCCGCGTTCCAGGAAGGTGTTGTGGCGGAAGTAATGCGCCTCGATGCGCGCCTTGGCCAGCGTATCAAGCGGATCGGTAGCGGACACCGCGTCGACGTCATGCACCAGCGTGGCGGCATTGTCTTCCCAGCCCAGCCAGGCCTGTGCCGCTGCGATGCGGATGGCTTCGTCGGCGTGATCCAGGCGCTTCCAGTAGGCTTCGAGCATGTTGCCGCGCTCGTCCTCCGGGATGTGGGCCTCGTAGCGATCCCAGCGCTCCGGGAAGATCCAGCGCGCACCGCCGTTGAGTTCGGCGAACCAGCGGTTCTCTTCCTCGCGGCCCAGGAAAACGCCGCGCACGATCAGCCCGGTGGCGCGATCGGGATGCGCCTGTGCGTAGGCCAGTGACAACGTCGAGCCCCACGAGCCGCCGTACACCAGCCAGCGATCGATGCCCAGGTGCTCGCGCACCTTCTCGATGTCGGCCACCAGATCCTGCGTGGTGTTGTCGCGCAGTTCGCCGAACGGCGTGGAGCGGCCGCTGCCGCGCTGATCGATCAGCACGATGCGGTAGCGCGCCGGGTCGAAGAAGCGGCGATGCGTGGGCGAGATGCCGGCGCCGGGGCCGCCGTGCAGGTACACCACGGGAATGCCCTCAGGTGTGCCGCACTCTTCGACATGCAGGGTGTGCAGCGCATCGACGGGCAGCGTGTGCTCGCGGTACGGGGTGATCGGCGGGTACAGCGTGCGCATGGCGATGCCTCACAAGCGGGGTGTACAAGGATAGCGGGGCGCATCGGCCAGCGTCATCCGTCTCATGTTCAAGTACTCTCTGCGTTCAAGGGGTAGCGCCGTCGATTCCTGGCGATATGGACCCGGCAGGAAGCAGAGGATGAATGGCATGAGCGCGCAGGATGTCGCTGCACGATACCCCACGGCGGGCGGCGCCCTCAGCAGCGGCGCCCGTGAGTCGATGAAGTGGCTCGCGTTGCTGTCGATGACCGGTGACCACGTGGCCAAAGTGATATTCGGTGGCTATGTGCCGGTGGTCAGCGAGCTGGGGCGCATCGCCTTCCCGCTGTTCGCGCTGGTGATGGCCTGCAACCTTGCCCAGCCGGGGGCAGATCTGGGCAAGTCGATCCGGCGCCTGTTCGCTTGGGGCCTGGTTGCGCAGCCGGTGCACGCGCTGGCCTTCGGCCACTGGTTGCCCCTGAACATCCTGTTGACCTTCGGCTTGTCCGCCGTGGCGGTGCATGCGCTGAGCAACAATCGGCAGCTGTTGCTGCTGGCTACCGCAGGCCTGCTGCCGTTCGTCGTGGATTACCAATGGGCGGGCGTCGTATTCGTGATGCTGGGCTGGATCGCCTTCCGGCACCGGGCGTACTGGCTGCTGGCATTCGGATTCGGCGGGCTGTGCTGGGTCAATGGCAACGGATGGGCGTTGCTGGCCATACCGCTGGTGCTGGCATTGGCCAAGGTGCCATGGGCGGTGCCCCGCTCGCGATGGGCGTTCTACGTGTACTACGTGGCGCACCTGGCGGTGCTGGCGGCCTATGCGCAGTGGCTGCGCTGAGTACCGCCATTCATCGCAGTGGTGAGCTGCCCCGATCGCGTCGCGGGTGTCATGCGAGGCCGCAACGCACGCCTGGCACGCTCGCCTCTACAATCGGCCCATGCCGACCACGCCAACCCTCGAAGATCTGTGTCGTTACGCCGTAGCCCGCACGCTGTTCACGCCGACCACGCTGCTGACCGCGATCCGTCGCCTGGGCTTCGTGCAGGCCGACCCCATCCGTGCGCCCGCGCGTGCCCAGGACCTGACCCTGCGGCATCGGGTGAAGGGCTATCAGGCCGGGGACCTGGAGCGCCGCTACAGCCGGCTGCCGATCGAGGAAGACTTCCTGGTCAACTACGGTTTCCTGCCGCGCGAACACCTGGCGTTGATGCATCCGCGGGTGTCCCGCAGGCCGTGGGACGCCGGCACGCGACGCAAGGCGGCCGAGGTGCTGGCGTTCGTGCAGGAGCGGGGTGCGGTGCATCCACGCGAGGTCGATCAGGCGTTCGCGCATGGCCGGGTGACCAACTACTGGGGCGGCACCAGCAATGCCAGCACCCACCTGCTGGACGGCATGCACTACCGCGGCATGTTGCGCATCGCCCGTCGTGACAGTGGTACCCGCATCTACGCCGTTGCGTCACATGCACTCGCCGAGGGCGGCAAGGCCGCACGCCTGCAGCGCGCCACCGCACTGATCGACCTGGTGGTGCGCAAGTACGCGCCGATGCCTTCGGCCAGCCTCACCTATCTGGCGCGGCTGCTTGGCTATGGCGCTCCACATCTGTCCGTTGAGATCCAGCAGGCACTGCGGCTGGCGCGCGAGCGACTGGCTGGCTGCATCATCGACGGAACAAGCTGGTACTGGCCGGCCGAGGAGAACCCCCGTTCGCGGCGCTACCAGGCCGATGAACAGGTGCGGCTGCTGGCACCGTTCGATCCCGTGGCCTGGGATCGGCGACGGTTCGAGCTGCTCTGGGGCTGGGTCTACAAGTTCGAGGCCTATACGCCGGCGGCCAAGCGTCGCTTCGGCTACTACGCGCTGCCGCTGTTGTGGCGCGACCAAGTGGTCGGCTGGGCCAATGTCACCGCCAGGGATGGCGCTCTGCAGCCGGATGTCGGATTCGCCAGTGCCTCACCCATGAAGGACGTTCTGTTCCGCAATGCGCTGGATGACGAACTGGAGCGGATGACGCGATTCCTCACCGGATGAAGTCTTGCCTTGAGGTGACAGCGGGCGCTGTTGCTAGTCGTCGCGCCGCTGCGTGCGCACCCGTGCACGCGCGTCGTAAAGCTGGCTGTCCGCATGATGGATGGTGTCAGCTACGGACTCACCCGGCGCGCTGACCGCCGCGCCCATCGAGAACGCCGTCGGCGACTGTGCTGCATTGGTGTCGTACCAGCCCTCCAGCAGGGCAAGGCGTTCGGACGCCGATGCGGTCAACACCACCAGGAACTCGTCTCCGCCCAGGCGGACCACGGTCTCTCCCGCGCTCAGTGGCGCCTTCAGGAAGGCGGCAAACTCGACCAGGATCGCGTCGCCGCGGCGGTGACCCTGCGCGTCATTGATCCGTTTGAAATCGTCGAGGTCGAATACCAGGCACGCCCACGTTCCGGCGGTCATCTCGTCGAGCCGGTGCAGGTAGCGGCGGTTGTGGCACTGGGTGAGTGGATCCTTCAGAGATAGTTCGCGCAGGCGCTGCTCCTGCAGGCGCAGTGCGGTGACATCCTGGGCGTGGCCAAGCACGAAGGGCGGCTGTCCCTCGCTGTCGAGCACGTTGTTGTAGGCCCAGTAGCGCAGCGTTCCATCGGCGGCAATGAGTTCGATGACGCCGGCATCGGTGTGGTTGGCTTCGATGCGTTTCAGGTAGGCATTGAACACATCGCGGCGCTCGGGCGGCATGTAGTCGCACAGGCTGCGGCCGATGATCTGGCGTTCCTCATAGCCCAGAGACTGCAGCGCCGCTGGGTTCACCGAGGTCAGCGTGCCATCCAGCGTATGCGTGCAGATCAGCCCCAGGCTGTAGTGGAACAGACGCCGATAGCGCACCTCACTCGCTTCCAGGGCGTCCAGCGCCGCGCGCTCTTCGGTGACGTCCTGGATCGCGCCCACCAGCCGCGGATGGCCCTCCACCTGCTGCCGGTTGCCCACCACGCGGGTCCAGATGCTGCGTCCATCGGCTGTGCTCATCGGCAGCTGCACCTCCCAGGGCGTGCCATCCTCCATGCAACGCTGCACGGCAGTCTGGATGATGCTGCGGCTGTCCTGGCGGTAGAACGACAAGGCCGATTCGAGTGTGGGCTGGTAGCTGGAGCGCACGCCGTGGATCTGCTTGGTCTCGCGCGTCCAGCGCACCTCACTGGTGTCCAGGTCCAGTTCCCAGCCGCCGACCTTGGCCGCGGTGTTGGTGCGCTGCAGGAAGTCCTCGCTGCGCTTCAGATCGCGATGCAGTGCCTGTGCCTGGTCGATCTGTTGCAGCAGTGCACTGCGCTGTTCAAGCACCTGTGTGGTGACCCGGCCAAGATGGACCATCAGTTCCCGTTGTGAAGGCGACAAGACGCCGGGTAGCGTGTCGAGCAGGCACAGTGTGCCGATGCGCGCGCCATGGGCGGTGGTCAGTGCTATTCCGGCGTAGTGGCGTACCCGGTGCCCTGCGGTGACCAGTGGACTGCTGGCGAACCGCGGGTCCTGCCGCGCATCTGCAATCTCCAGCAGCTCGTCCTGCTCGATGGCATGCGAACAGAACGAAATCGAGCGGGGCGTTTCGGTGATGTCTCCGAGCCCGATGCTGGACTTGAACCATTGCCGTTGCGCGGCAACGATGGAAATCAGCCCGATGGGCATGCCCGTGGCGGCGAGCGCGGCGGCAACGATGGCATCGAACACGGGCTCTGGCGGCGTATCGAGAACACCGAGGCGGTCGATCTCGAGGAGTCTGGAAGCTTCATCCATGGCAGGCACTGCGTCTCCGGCAGGGAAGGGCAGGTCACAGCGATCACGCTAGGGCGCGGCACGTTATGCCGTTGCGTGGAATAGTGATGCTGGTGTCAATGCTTTTTCAGTGATGGGTTTCATGCAGGTTTCCTTCGCGTTGCCGCGCGGGGCGCGCGTACCGAAACGTGACGATGGTCGCGCACATGCCAGCGCCAGGGAAAATCCACGGCGCGGGTGATGCCGATGCGCGGCCCCACCACCGGATCCTGCGGCGGCGACATGCCGTCGTCCAGTATCGTGATGCCGTGGCTGGCGGTTACCAGGTCGGCGCCGTCGAAGTGCCGGTCCAGGCCAAACGCCTGCGACAGCTTGCCGGGGCCACTGGCCAGGTCGTGGTCGCGGCGGGCGGCAGGTCGCAGCGGATACATCAGTTCCTGCCCGGCGACCGGCGCGGCGGCACGCAGCAGAACCGCAACACCCTCGCCGACGTCTCCGCAGACGACATTGCTGCCCCAGTGCATGCCATAGGTGAAGTAGACATAGAGATGGCCTGCTTCGCCGAACATGCTGGCGTTGCGCGCGGTCATGCCGCGCCAGGAGTGCGCCGCCGGATCGTCGCTGCCGGCATACGCCTCGACCTCGACAATGCGTGCCACGCGGCCATCGTTGCGCACCAGCAGTTTGTTCAACAGCTCTGGTGCGACCACTGTTGAAGGCCGCTGATAGAAGGCGCGCGGGAGCCGGGCCCCGTCAATGGGCAGCGCGGCGAACGTGGCATCTGGATCGATTTGCTTCGGCATGCTGGAATCATCGCCTGTCAGCGGTGAAGCTGTCGCCAGTGCGGCGTCAGTCCGCCGTGGCCGGACGATCGAGCGCGGCCCGGCGCGCGGCAAACACCTCCGGCGTCTGCGGTTTGATGAACAAGGCCACCAGTTCCGGGAACTCCTGTTTCACCGCAGACTCGATGCGGGTGATGCAGGCCTCGATCTGCGGCGTGGTGCGATCATCCTCGAATTCCGCACTGAGCATCGCCACCACCTGTTCCGGGCCCATCTGCAGGGTGGTCACACCGTTGGCGCGGCGCAGATCCGGGTCGGTCACGGCCACGGCCATGATCCGTTGCGCCACCGCCGGGTGGGCCGGCTCACCGATCAGCAGGCCCTTGGTCTCGCGCGCGAGCAGGAACGCGGTCAGCGCCAGCACACCGGCAATGCACAGCGAGGCGACCCCATCCAGCACCGGCATCTCCAGCAACTGCGCGGCCAGCAATCCGACCAGGGCGAAGCCGAGGCCGAGCAGGGCGGCACTGTCTTCCAGCAGCACGGTAAAGGTGGACGGATCCTTGCTGCGACGGAACGCCTCGAAATATCCCAGCGAGCCCTTGCTGCGGCGGAACTCGCGCAGCGCCACCCACCATGAAGCACCTTCGAACAGGATGGAGATGCCCAGCACGCTGTAGCTGATGGCGTGATTGGTGGCTGGTTCCGGCCTGCGGATGTGCTGAATGCCCTCGTAGGCAGAGACGCCGGCGCCTGCGGCAAATACCAGCAGGGCGACGATGAAGCTCCAGAAGTACAGCTCGCGGCCGTAGCCGAAGGGGTGCAGGGTGTCGGGGGCCTTCTCGGCACGGCGCAGACCGTACAGCAGCAACACTTCGTTGAGGGTATCGACCAGCGAGTGCACGCCCTCGCTGAGCATGGCCGAGCTGCCGGACAGGCCGGCGGCGATGAACTTGGCAATGGCGATGGCGAGGTTGCCTGCCAGTGCAGCATAGATGACCAGACGTGAGCCGGTGGGACGGGACATGGCAGCGCGACGGTGGAAGCGATGGCCGATGATCGCGCTGCCGCTGTCCCGGTGGTGTGCAGGACCGCCGCTGCGGGTCAGGGACGCTGTCGGGCACGCAGCATCAGCGCAAGCACCACGACACCCGCAGCGATGCTGGTATGCCCGGACAGGCTGGCGAGGCCGAAGCCAACGCCCTGCGCGAGGACTGCCGTGGCCAGTGCCAGCAGCAGCAATGCCCAGCCGGCAATGCGCCAGTGACGGCTGCGATGCCGCGCGAACGTATGGCCACACAGATCGCGCTGGTGGCGCTCCATCGCCAGGGCCAGGCAGACGAACCCTGCCAGCGAAAGCACGAACAACAGTGCATGCACCATCACCCGACCTCCGCTGCCGAACGCACGGATGCGCTTTGCGGCGCGGCCGATGCGCGCGGCCGTCGGGTCTTGGGCGTGAAGCGCCAGGCGCGCCATCCGATGTACGCATGCAGCATCGCCAACGCCAGCAGGGCCAGGTCCGCGCCGGCCCACGCCCAGTCGCCAGCGCCCAAGGACCGCCATAGCGGATGAGGGGTGCTGAACGCGGTCAGTGCGGGAAGCAAGGCAAGCAGGATGGCCGCCAGCGCGAACTGCTCGACCCACGCACGTTTGGGTGGGCGCAGGAGGGCATGGACGAACATTGCCGCCCACGCCAGGAAGAACACATGGACTTCCCACGCCGCGCGACCGGCCACCGCGACCGGCAGCAGGCGGTTGGCCCAGAAGAACGCCGCCATCGCCACTGACAGCCCAGCCACCGTGCCGATGTTCAGGCATTCGACCAGCCGGAAGCCGAAGTAGGGGCGTTGCGGATCGGGCAGCTGGCTGCGTCGCTTGACCGTCCACAGCACCAGCCCGCTGCCGACCATCGCCGTGCCAGCTAGGCTGACCAGGAAGTACAGCCAGCGGGTGGCCGCATCGGCAAACCGGCCCAGATGCAGGCCGTACAGAACGCCCTGGGTCTGTGCAGCGGCGCCCGAGGACTCCTTTGCCAGAAGGAGCTCACCGTGGCTGCCATCGAACAGCAGGTAGTTCGGGGTGGTGGATACGCGGGTGGACTGTGCGCGCACCACCGCCACCCGAGCCTGTGCATCCCCGGGGTTCTGGATCTGTATGCCGCCCACGCCGCCAGTGCCCCAGCGATGCTCTGCCTGGCGCACCATCGCGCCGATATCCGCCAATGGCGCAGCGCTTCCGGCGGCGGGATGTGGTGGCAGGAACAGCCGCATTTCGCTGACCACTTCGGCCTGCTGCCGTTTGTCGTCCAGTGTCGACAGCCCCCACGGCATGTACAACACCGCCAGCATCACCAGCCCGCTCCAGGTGATCATGAGGTGGAACGGCAGGCCCAGCACCGAAACGGCCGCATGGCCGTCCAGCCACGAGCGCTGGCCCTTGCCCCAGCGGAAGGTGAAGAAGTCGGCGAAGATTTTCTTGTGGGTGATGACACCACTGACGATGGCCACCAGCATGAACATCGCGCACACGCCGACGATCCACCGACCCCACATCGCTGGCATGTAATGCAGGTTGAAATGGAAGGCGTAGAAGAAGTCACCGCCGCTGGTATCGCGTGACTGCAACGGCGTGCCGGTGGCGGCGTCGAACAGACCCGAATCGAACCCGTGGCGACCGCGCCCACCCGGGCTGGCCCACATCGCTGACGCCCACGGCGTACGTTCGCTGGGCAGGGTGATGTTGATCTGGGTGACCGCAGGCGCGTTGGCAAGAACGTGGGATGTCAGACGCGTGGCAATGTCTGCCGCAGCGGGCAGGGCCTGCGGTGTGTTGATTTCCGGACGCGTGTAGCGGGAGATCTCATCACGGAAGTAGCTGGCGGTACCGGTGAGAAACATCGCGTACAGAATCCAGCCTGCCAGCAGGCCCACCCAGATGTGCAGGTCGGACATGGTCTGGCGGATGCCTCGCGGCATCGCCGCACGGGCGGCGGACGACCTCATGGGCCTGCTCCGGCAGAAACCCGGTAGACCGCCGGCAGCAACAGCATGGCGGCGATCCCCAACCCCAGCCAGGCCCGTGCCGCCGAGCGCACCGCGAATACCCAGATCACCGCGCCGGCATACAGCAAAAAGCTGGACAGCATGCCGGTAAACACGGCCTGTTGCGGATCAATCGGCAATGCGAGGGCCGCGACGCTGCACAGCGCAGCCAGGGCATAGCCGCCGAACAGTGCAGCAGCGATACGTGACATCAGCGGCAGCCATGCGGCTACCGGAACAATCCAGCGAGCATTCACGGAAACGAACTCCAGCGCGCCAGGCCCGAGGACCTGGCGCGGGTTGGCAGGCAATCAGAAATCAACGGTGGCCGACAGCAGCGCAGTGCGCGGCGAGCCCAGTCCAGAACCGAGGCTGCCGGCCCAGTACGACTTGTTGGTCAGGTTCTGTACGCTCGCCCGCAGCACCAGCGGATGGCCAGCGGCCTGCGTGGCGTAGCGCGCGCCCAGGTCGAACACCGTGCGGCCTGGTACCCACTGGCTGTTGTCGGCGTTGAGGTAGCCCTTGGACATGCTGATGGCGTTGCCGGTGAGGGTCAGGCCGGGCAGGGCGGGGACGTCCCATTCCGCGCCGAGCTTGCCCTGCCATTGCGGCGTGGCCGTGGCCAGTCGCCCCTCGTTGATGCCGCCCTGAGTGCGGGTCAGCTTCGGCTGCAGCCAGCCGATGCCGCCGAGCAGGCGCAGCTGGTCACTGACCTGCCCGAACACGGTCCATTCCACGCCGCGGTTGCGCTGCTGGCCACCGAACGAGAACACATTGCTGGCCGGGTCGGTATAGGAGCCGGGCTTCTCGATCTCATACACGCTGAAAGCGCTGGCCAACTGGCCGAAATCCATCTTCGCACCGATCTCGCGCTGCCGCGTCTTGTAGGGCGGGAACACTTCGCCGGCATTGGCGGCAGTGACCGGTGCCGTGGTGCCCTGGCTCAGGCCTTCGATGTAATTCGCATACAGCGACAGGCGTTCGCTGGCCTTGAACAGCAGCGCCCCTGCGGGCGTGTTGGCGCTGGCATCGTAACGCGCGGTGCGCTTGCCGGTTGCGCCATCCAGAGTGTCGCTCAGCACGGTCTGGCGGCGGATGCCCACGGTCAGCTGCAGCCGGTCGCCGGCGAAAGACAGCGTGTCGGCGATGCCGACGCTGGTGGTGCGCACTTCGCCGGTTTTCGGCAGCGAGGCGTCACTGAAGCTGCGATCCACCGCAGGGCCCCAGTGCGGGTCGTGGATGTTGGTCAGCCAGTCCCGCGGCAGCAGGTTGCGCTGGAAGCCAAACTTGTAGTCGTGGTGATACCACGCGGCGCTGAGCGCCAGCGCGTGGTCGACCGGACCGGTGCGGAAGCGTGCGGACAGACCGGCCTCGGCCGTGTCCTTGCTGTAGATGAAACGCTGATGGGCAAAGTTGTTGCGGAAGTCACCTGCGCTGTTGACGATCAGCGTGGTGCCACTGGCGATGGAATCGAAGTCGGTGTGGCCATGGCCGTAGGCTGCGTAGGCGGACAGCTGCTCGTTGATGTCGAACTCCCAGCGCAGCGCCGCTGCCTGGTCCTTGACGTTGCTGAAGGTCCAGTCCGGCGCGAACAGGGTGTCTGCCTTTGGTGGGCGCGGCACCGCCAGCCCCGCCGCCAGCGACACGCCACGATTCAGGCCATCAACATGGTCACGGCTGGCAAACAGATCCATCGATACCCGCGAGCGCTCGCCACGCCAGTCCAACCCCAGCGATGCCAGCTGCGATCTGTGCTGCTGGTTGCGCGTCGCGGTGTCGCCATCGCGGTGCACGGCATTGAGGCGCACGCCGAACTGCTTGCCGGCACCGAAGCGGCGGCCGATATCAAGATGACCGCCGAACTGGGCATCGCTGCCGTAGCTGGCGGTGAAGCGGGTCAAGGGCGTCTCGTCGGCCCGTTTGGGCACCAGGTTCACCGCGCCGCCCACCGAGCCACCGGGCGGCATGCCGTTGAGCAGCGCCGACGGTCCTTTCAGCACTTCGACGCGCTCGGCCAGCTCCGGTGTTACGCGGTAGTAGGGAATCAGTCCGTACAGGCCGCCAAATCCGATGTCCGACGAGGCCACGCCGAAGCCGCGGATGTTGAAGTAGTCGGTGATGCCGCCGCTCGAGCCGCTGCTGTAGACACTGGGATCGGTCAGCGCGATCACCCGCACCAGGTCCGGTGCCTGGATGTTGTCGATGAACTCGGCCGTGTAGCTGGTGGTGTTGAACGGCGTATCCATGAAATCGCGGGCGCCGAGCAGGCCGACGCGGCTGCCGCGTGCGAGCTGGCCTCCGGCGTACGGGGACGTCGGTGAGCGCTTGTCGGCACGGACGTTCACCGACGGCAACTGCGTGGCCCCCTGATCGGGCTCGGCCGCGTGTACCAGCGGTGCTGCCAGCAGCGATGGCAGCAGTGCCAGCCGTGCGGTGCCAGCCAGCAAGCGCAGGCGAGGAAGGGTGGGGATGGATGTCAGGCAGATCATGGGGGTACTCGTCGTGGGAAGCGGTGCGTTCGGCCAGCGCGGCGCCGTCGATGACCTGGGGGCAGGACGACGCGGGCTGCAGGGATGGCTGGCAGAGGGCACGCAACACCCTGCGACGGGCAGGGGACATCGGCGATCTGTGGCTCGGTGGAACGATCTCCGTGCTTCGGGGCGCGGAGGATGGAGCGGGTGGATGAGGGGCGGATCAGATGTCGTCGGCGAGGTCGTCGACATCCTGCAGGCCACCGCCACGTGCGAGTACGCGCTCGTAGTTGCGGCGGCGACGCTGGTCGGTCTCGCTGGTGGTCTCGCCGCGTTTCCAGTAGCCGGCAACTGCGACATCCGCTCGATCCAGGCCGATGTCATGCAGGAAATGGCGGCGCAGCTCACGCATTTCTTCACGCTCGCCGGCCGCCCACACCACGCTTGCCGCGCTGGTGCTGCGGGCGCGCGCGGTGCGCAGCAGCGGCGTCGGTGCAGCTGTGGAGGGTGCCTCGATACGGTGCAGGACCACGCCGGCAACCGTAGGCAGTTCGGCCACCGGCAGCGGTTCATCCGATGCAATCCAGGCCTCGGCGCGCAGGCCCTCAGGCCATTGCTGCAGCAGCGCGTACAGGGCGGGAATGGCGCTCTGGTCGGCGAACAGCAGCGCACTGGCGCCTTGCCTGTGTGGCACCTGCAGATGCGGGCGCGGGCCGGTCAGGGTGAATGTATCGCCTGGCTGCAACGCAGCGACCCAGGCCAGCATCGGCCCCGGAGATGCGTGCAGCACCACATCGAACACGAAGCGACCTGCGGCAGGGTCGACGCTGCGCACGGTATAGATGCGCGAGACATTGCCGAACGTGGCACCCAGCGCGATCCGCACCGCCGTGTTCGCGCGAAGCCAGGGTGCCAGATCGGCCTGCGCAGGCAGCTGCGCGGTCACCCGCAGCAGACTGCCGGCCGGTCGCGCTACATCGACGACGCCGACCCGCAACGACTGCAGGCCGCGATCGTGGTCCGCGCCGCGGAGAGGGCCGCGCGGATCTTCGGCAATGGAGGTGTCGGACATCGGATAGGGCCTGGAACTGCGCGAATGCGAATTAGTTACATCATAGTAAACTAATTTCACGCTGCCGCAACAATGCGGTTGCCGGCGCATTGACCAATCCGCCGGCGCTGACCACCATGGCGTGTAATCCATCCAGATGCCGCGCACCGGAGTTCCATGGCTGCACCGAAGAAGAGCTCGACGCGCGGACGACCGCCCAGCATCACCCGTGAGCGGATTGCCGACGCCGGCATCGAGATGACACTGCCGAAGCTCAGCTTCGTCGGCGTGGCCGCGTTGCTGGGCGTCAGCCATATCGCGCTGTACAAGCATGTCGCCAACCTGGCGGCGCTGCGCGAGCAGGTGGCCGAGGCCATCTTCGAGCGCTGGCAGGCGCCGCCGTTGGCCACGGGCAAGGGCGCGACGATCGAGGGTGATCTGTTCACCTTCCATCGATCGCTGCGCATGCTGGTCGAACATAACCCGGGCCTGGCGCCGTTCCTGGTCAGCCATGGTGCAAAGACACCGGAGATGGTCGAACGCATCCGCCAGCACCACGCCGCATTTGCGCGTGCCCACGACCTGCCGCTGGAACAGGCCGCCTGGCTGCTGTCCACCGTGGCGTACCACTGCGTGGCGTTGGCTGACACGGTGTATGCACGGCACGAGACGGTGGACACCTCACGCCGCGCCTACGACCCGGAGCAAGCCGAGGCCGAGTTCGATCGTGGCATGCAGGCGCTGATACGTGGCGCGTTGGCGATGTGCCGGGGCCAGGAAGCGGGGTAGGTTCGCTGCGTCGATTGCAGGTGCGGGCGCGGGGAGCGCCGCCCCGTGGCGACGCCACCCGGCGGGGTGCCCGCTAGTTCGGGGACACCAGGATCGCAGCGTCGAGCACCGGGAACGATTGCGGTGCCTGGCCCGACGAGGCGACCAGGCGGATCTCCAGCGTCGTCGAACCGCCGCCGGCAGCATCCGCGCGCAGCGCCCCCAGCGTCTGCGGCAGTGGTACGGCGAACGTCGTTGGATGATCGTGGCCCATGGCCGCCATGCTCGGCCCGAAGAATGAGACCGTGCCGGCGTAGTACGGACTGTCCGCGCTGACCGAGGTGACGTCGGCCGGTGCATTGATCAGCACGTCGAACTCGCGCGTGTTGTGCAGTCCATGGGGACGCTCGAGGGTCACCTCCGCAATCAGCATGCGCGGGCCGGTGGCCGCCAGATGCGCACGAACCGCTTCGTTGGGCACGGCTACACGCACGGCGCCGTCGGTCCGCTTGCCGCGCACCAGCCGCGCGGCCTTCGCGGCGTTCGGAGCCGTTGCGGCCTGCTCTGCGGCACGGACACCGCGGCCATAGACGTAGTCATAGTCGAACGCGGTGGTGGAGAAGAATTCCGCGGCCGGGCGCGTGCCGACGTAGCGGCCCTGGCCATTGACGAAGAAGCGGAACGGTTCGTCCATGAACTGCCGGCGTTCGGCAGCGTCGGTCGGCATGATCGGGCGGCCGAAGGCCTGCTGCCTGCGTGTCCACACATCCCACAGGCGATCCATGTTGGCGTGGTGCAGGTAGAAGATCGGATCCAGAGGCGACAGGAAGTTGGTCATGTTGCCGTAGGGGCCGGGATCGACGGCGCCGACACCGCCAATGCAGTTGTGCACCTTGTTGTGCGGGAAGCCTTCCAGCACCGAGAACTTGGTGGCCCCATCGGGCTGCAGCACGTGCGAGGTGGTGCGCGAGCTGGTGAAGCTGCGGCTGATGTCAGGGTTGTTGAACTCCACCGGTGACAGGCCGGCACGGATGGTGTCGGCGGACACGGCGGAGGCCGTCTTCGGGTCGAAGCCCGGGTGCTCGCGCCAGAGATAACGGGCGCCACAGGTAACCGCGTACGCCGCATTGCCGGAAATGCCGGTCTGTTCCTTGGCGTTGTAGCCGGTGACATCGTTCCAGACGTCTTCGGCGCTGTTGTAGCCTCGCAGCGACAGCTGCTGCCGCTGCCCACTGTCCAGGGTGTTCCAGTGGCGCTGCAACGCAGGCTTCATGAACTGGGTGAACACCGCCAGGTTGCGGGTGTAGGGTGTATAGGCCTTGTCGGTCGGGGTCAACAGACCGTCGAACATCACAACCGGAATCTGCGGAAGTTCAGTCCAGTCCCAGTACGGCATGGCGAACTGGCGATCGCCGCTGAGCTCGCGGATGGTCTGTTCGAAGTAGCCTACGTAGCCGCGGTGCCAGACATAGAACCACCAGTTGCCGTGAGGGCAATCCATCAGGTGCACGAACGCATTGCGGAACCAGTTGCGCGGGTCGTCAGCCGGCAGCGCCAGCATTGCCTGGATGCCGCGCGCATAACTGGCCAGCATGCGCTGGCCTTCAGGGCTGGTGACGTTGTAGCGGTGGAAGCGCGCCACTGCGGTACCGTCGGTCGCGCTCTGGGCACTGGCCAAGGCACTGGGCGCGAACAGCGATGCCAATGAGGCGGTGGCAGTGGTTGCTAGGAAATCACGGCGTGTATAACGCATAGCGTCCTCCCTGGTGATTGGTTCAACCGCGTCGGGTTACGAATCACTGCAAGGGCCCGCGGCTGCTGCCACGGGCCGGACGGAGACATCCAGCCCCGCCGCCCGGATCGACGGGCGCGAAGGCGCCGCCGGACCAGGCGGCAGCAGTATAGGCACGGCATTGCGCCCGGATCTGGGCAGTACGCCACAGTCATGGCCGGCCTTGGCCGGCCGGTTCGACTATTCCGGGCCGGTCTTCACCCGCGCCACACGCTTTCGATACTCATACACGTTGTCACCGCGGATCCGCTTTTCCTGCGTCCCGCTGATGCTGTCCACGCGACGATCCGAGCCGGTCACCGGCTGCGCCTCGACAGCGGTTTCGTGTTCGAACGAATGCGATTTGTCGGTGTTCCGGTAGAACCGGTACAGCGCCCAGTACAGCGCGGTTGCGCCGGCCGGGCCTGCAGCCAACAACCAAAGACCACTGTCATCACTCATGTGCTGGCCACCAGGAAGGCAATTGCGAGGGCTTCGATGATGGTGCCGGCGGTCAGCGCCGCCAGCAGCATCTTCCACTGCTGCACGGGCACGCTGCCCATGGTTTCACCGGTCCGGCCGTTCACCGCGATGTAGTGCAGCATGCCGCCGTTCTTGCCGGGCTGGTGGTACGAGTACAGCCACACCGGCAGGTACATGGCCACCCAGCGGGTGCCGTGCACCTCCAGCTGCTCCTGTTCCCAGCGAACGCCACGGTCATAGCGGCGCACCGTGCCTTCCACCTGCGCGCGGGCGATCGACAGCAGCTGGTCTTCCAGCCGCGGCCGCAGCTTTTCGACATCCAGGTTGCGCTTTTCCGAAGTGAAGCCCGCCAGGTAGGAGGCGTTCCATTTCACTGCGTTCTTGGTGTCGAACGGCAGGATGGTGTTGATGATGTTGTTGGTGTTGGCGCGCGTGTCGAGGTTGCCGCGCTCGGCCGACGATTCCAGTGGCAGGTCGTCCACGGTGAAATCGACCTGGCGTTCCACCTGGTAGATATCGGCGTCGTAGTAGGTCTGCTTGTTCTTTTCGCTGCCACGGGTGTATTCGCGTGTCTTGATCTCGCCCTTGCCGGCCACGGCCGCACTGACATTGCCGTCGACGATCATGTAGGGCAGGTACACACCCACCACATTTTCCGGGGTGAACTGCTCCTTGAACGCCTTGAGCGCGAACATCCGGCGCTTGTCGACGAACTGGCGGATGCGCGCGACTGCATCCTCCTTCTTGATGTGGAACGGCAGCACGGCGTCAGGCACGGCGCCGTTGGCGATCTGTTCGTTGACGCCGAACACGTGCCGGCACCAGTGGCAGCGCGCTGTCATCGTGCTTTCGGTGTTGACCGTGACTTCGGCGCCGCAACCGGTGCACTTGAAGGTCATCAGTGCCGAGGTGTCGGCATCGATATCGCGTGCGCCCGATGCGATGACGGTGCCACGCAGCTGGTCGATGGCTTCACCAAGCCCGAATTCCTCCTCCACCCGTGCGCCATGCCATTCGTGACGGCAGTACAGGCAGACCAGGATATCGGTGCCCAGCTTGGGCCGGATATCGGTAGCGCCGCACTTCGGGCAGCGGTTGAGGCCGTCTTTCAGTTCGGCCGCGGAGGTATCGATGGCGACCGGGTCGGGCGCCTCGACCTCGTTGCGGATGGCCTCAGGCAGCTTCGACGTATCGAGCGGGAAGCTGCCGGGCAGGGGAGGGACGTCCTGCGGCGAACCCGGCCCGTCCAGCACCGCCGCCGGCAGGGGCGGCGGTGCTGAAGCGGATCGGGGCAGCGGCGGAGGCGTGTTTCTGGGATCGGACATGGTAGTTGCGCGTCCTGCGTCTTCTTACAGCCCCAGCGCCTTGGCCTTCAGCGCGTCATAGTCGGTCTGGGTGATCAGGCCCAGATCCAGCATTTCCTTGGCCTTCTTCAGCTTGGCCACCGGGTCGTCGGCAGCCGGAGCGGCCGGGGTGGCTGGCTGCTGCAGGTTACCCGCGCCGAACATGCCCGACGCCATGCCCACACCGACAAGGCCGGCAGCTCCGCCGTTCTCGCCTGCGGACTGGATGCCCTGGGCAACGCTGGCCTGCAGGTTGGAATTGCCGCGCGAGCCGGACAGAGCATCGGCGCGCTGCACGGTTTTCAACAGCTCACGGGTGTTGGCGTCGTACTCGATCGAGACAATGGCGGTCTTGACGATGGCCAGGCCGCGATCGGACTTCCACTGGTAGCCCTGTTCGACGGCGGCCGACAGGCTCTGCGCAAAGCCCAGCGAATCCTGCTGCAGCTTGGTGATGCGGTTGCCCTTGCCCGGATCGTTGGTGTACAGGCTGAATGCCGGCGCCAGCGAACCCACCACTTCATTGAACAGCTGGCTGGCAGCGGCGTTGTCCAGATCGGTGAAGTCGAACACCTGGCCCGGTTGCAGGTAGCTGGCCGGAACGAAGTTCTTCACGAACAGGATCGGGTCGACGATCTTCAGCGTGTACGAGCCACGCGTGACCGCGCCTACCTGGGTGTTGAGGAAGCCGTCGTCCCAGTAGATTTCCGACTGGGTGCCGAAACGGTTGTCCGGCAGTTCCTTCAGCGAAACGAAGAAGGCGGCCTGCTGCGAGCCCGGCTGGCCGCCGAACTTGAAGCGCTCCCAGCTCTGCTTGATGAAGGTGCTGACCAGGCCGTCGCCGGCAAAGATCGACTGCGAGTTCAGATCATCCGAGCGCCACTCGTAGCCACCCGGCTCGGCGACGAAGGCGGTGATCGCGCCATCCTGGAACAGCAGCAGGCCATAGCCTTCCGGCACCACGATCTTCGAGCCGTTGCTGATGATGTTGGAGGAGCCGCTGGTGTTCGAGCCGCGCCCGGCATTGGTGCCCTGCGGCACCGCTGCAAACAGGGCTGCCGTGGACGGCAGGCCGGTCGGCACGGTGTAGAAGTCTTTCCATTGGTCAGCCAGCACGCCGCCGACTGCACCCTTCACCGCTTGTACCAGACCCATGACCCACTCCCTGTAGTTGCCGGACAGGCACCACGCCTGTCGTGCTCGGCTGACTATAGAGGAGGCAGGCTACGCCCGGCTAGCGGCCGGGCGAGCCCCCATTCATCTCGCCGTTGCAGGCATGCTGCGCCTGGAGGCCCCGCCGCAGCCCGCAGCAGCTGTAGAGCGTTTCACCGCACCGATTGCGGCACCCGGCGCAGCTTCTCGGTGTCGTACCCCATTGCCTTGATGCGGGCGACCGCCTGCTGATACTCGGCCTCGCTCACCTGCGGCGTACGCGCCATGTACCACACGTAGTCGCGCTTGCTGCGGGCCACGATGGTCTGGGTGTAGCCCTCGTCCAGCCAGGCAATGAGGTACTCGGCCTGGATGGGCCAGATGAACTGCATGCCCCAGACCGCACCATTGCCATGTTTCTCCACCCGACCTACCGGGTGCATCGACTTCTGTGGCGACTGGAAGCTGCCCTTGCGATAGGTGAAGGTGGTCTTGATGCGCCCATCGGCCTGCAGCGCGTAGCTCTCCACGGCGTCGAAGGCCTCGCGTTCGGGCCACGAAGGAATATGGGCAATGACATACCAGTCGCCCATGAAACGGGGCACGTCCACCTTCGGTGGCAGCGGGATGGGGCGGGTGTCGTGGCTGCTGCAGCCTGCGCCGAACAGGGCCACGGCCAGCAGCGTGAACAGTGGGGCGATACGCATGGTGGCAGTCTCCTTCAGCGCGGGCGGAACAGGTAATGGGCGACCAGCCATTGCTGGCCGTCGTCGTAGCCGAACAACTCGGCGCAGGCCATCCAGAACATGCGCCAGCGTTGCCACCAGATGCGTGCGGCGGTCTCGTCGCCATAGGTCTGCGTCAGGATCGGCAGCAGCTGTTCGCGGGCGGCATCCTGGTTGGCCAGCCAATGGTTGGCGGTGCGCTGGTAGTGGGTGCCATCCAGCAGCCAGCGCTGGTCCAGCACCAGATCACGTTGGAAGTGCAGCAGCGTGTCTGCGGCCGGCATCAGGCCGCCGGTGAAGAAGTGGCGGCCCATCCAGTTGTCGTCGCCCTCGGTCTCGAACGGATACATCAGTGTGCGATGCGCGAAGATGTGCACGAACAGTGCGCCGTCCGGCTTCAACCAGCGGGCGATGCGGCCCAGCAGGCGGTCGTAATTGCGCACATGCTCGAACATCTCCACCGACACGCAGCGGTCGAATGCAGCAGCAGGCAGGTCCAGCTGGTTGACGTCGCGGGTCAGCACCTCGACGTTGCCGAACCCGCGCGCCTCGCACTGCGCCAGGATATGGTCGCGCTGGCTATGCGAGTTGGACACGGCGGTGATGCGCGCGCTCGGGTAGCGCTCGGCCATCCACAGCGTCAGCGAGCCCCAGCCGCACCCCAGTTCCAGGATGTGCTGGCCGTCGGCCAGCCCGGCGCGCTGCCCGTACAACTCCAGCATCGCGTCCTCGGCCTGGTCCAGCGTCTCGCTTCCGGTACGGTAATAGCAGCTGCTGTACTTCAGGCGATGCCCGAGGCAGCCCTGGAAGAAGGCGGCGGGAACCTCATAGTGCTGGCGGTTGGCTGCATCCACGTGCAGGGCCAGCGGGCTGCTGGCCAGTTCGGCGATACGGCGGCTGAAGCGCTGCGACTGCTCCTCCATGGTGCCGGCCGACTCTTCGGCCAGACGTTGTGCGCAGAGGCGACGGATGCCCGCGCGGAGCGCCGCATCGGGCAGCCAGCCACGCTCGGCCCAGCCGGTGAGGCCGGCTTCCGTATCGGCAACCGAAGCAGGGGAAGGGGTGGCGCTCATCGGGAATGCTCCTTGGGGGTGCGCGGAAACCAGGGAAAGAACATCGGAGTGCTGCGCTGGTAGTCGCGGTAGTCATCACCTCGACTGCGCAGCGCCTGCTTCTCGGTAAAGGGAACGCCACTGAGGTAGCGCAGGAATACGTACATCAGCACCGGCCCGGTCCAGGCCAGCCACCACAGCGGCGACCCCACTGCCAGCAGTACATAGGTGAACCAGTGCAGCCACTCGAAGAAGTAGTTGGGGTGGCGCGTATACCGCCACAGCCCTTGGCGGCAGGTACGGCCCTTGTTGGCCGGGTCGGCACGGAAGCGTGCCAGCTGGCGGTCAGCCAGCGCTTCGCCACCCACACTCAGCAGCCACACGGCGACCGCCGCTGCGATCCAGCCAGGCATGTCGCTGCGCGGGTTGCTGGCCACGGCCACGAACGGCAGCGCAAACAGCACCACCAGCGCTGCCTGCGCCATGAAGAAGCCGAAGATCTTTCCCTGGTGGCCGTGCCAGTGCTCACGCAGATAGCGGTAGCGGCCGTCCTCTGCTTCGCTGCGCACACGGCGCCACAGATGCAGCGCAAGGCGGCTTCCCCACAGCCCACCCAGCACCGCCAGCGCAATGCGCGGCTGCAGCGCGCCATCGCCCAGCCATGCAAGCAGCAGGGCGCCTGCCGCCACCCCCTTTGCCCACAGCACATCGACGATGCCGATGTTCTGGTGCCTGCGCTGCCACGCCCAGCCCCAGGCCATGATCAGCACGGCGTACAGCAGTACCCACCACACGCTGTTCATCAGGTTGCTCCGATCAATGGGGTGTCGGGGTTGCCGGGCGTTCCGCGGCGGGCCACTGCGCACAGCAGCGACAACGCCACGCACCAGCCCAGCGCCAGTGTTGCCACGCCCTGCCAGGCCGGGGCGGTGAAATGCACTGCCTGGAAGCCGCGCGACGCTGACAGATAGGCCAGCGGCGCCAGCAGGCCGAGGGCCACAGGCAGCAGCCAGTGCCGCTGCAGGAAGGCCATCGACGCAGTCAGCGTCATCGCAAAGGCAGCCCACAGGGCGAAAATCCATGGAGGCGGCACCCAACCCAGCGGCGCAGCGGCGTACTGCACGCCACCACTGGCGGCAGCGCAGCCATCCACCAGCCAGGCACAGGCCAGCGCGAGCAGAAGCAGACGCAGGTCCAGGCGGGGCTGCGACGAGGTGAGCAGCTGACTGCCGATATACACGGTGGCTGACAGCAGGGCAGGCCATTGCCAGCCTCGGCCTGCGCCGGCAACGGCGCACAGCCACACCATCTGGTTGCCGATTACGTTGAGCCAGGTGCGGCGCATGTCAGCCGATCCGTTCGCCATGGGCATCCGCTTCGGGGCGGTAGCCAGGGCGTGCCAGCAGCAGATGCGACACGCCGATGGAGCGCTCCAGGAAGCCGCCCTCGCAGTAGGCCAGGTAGAACTCCCACAGCCTGCAGAATCGCTCATCGAAGCCCTGCGCGCGCACCGCGGGCAACTGTGCGAGGAAGCGCTGCCGCCAGGCGCGCAGGGTCAGTGCATAGGAATGGCCGAAGTCCTGCTGGGCGATCAACTGCAGGTCACTGGCCCGGGTCTTGGCAGCCAGGATGGCGTGGATCGAGGGAATGAAGCTGCCCGGAAACACGAAGCGCTTGATGTAGTCCACGCTGCGCCGCGCCTGCTCATAGCGCTGGTCCTCGATGGTGATGGCCTGCAGCAGCGCCACCCCCTCAGGTTTCAGCAGCCGCTGCAGGGTGGCCATGTAGGTGTCCAGGTACTCGGCACCGATGGCCTCGATCATCTCGATGGACACCAGCTTGTCGAACTGTCCTTGCAGGTCGCGGTAGTCCTGCATCAGCAACGTCACGCGATCCTGCAGGCCGGCTTCGCGCACGCGCTGCGCGGCCAGTGCGTGCTGCTCGGCGGAGATGGTGGTGGTGGTGACATGGCAGCCGTAATGCTGCGCGGCATGCACGGCGAAGCCACCCCAGCCGGTTCCGATCTCGACCACGCGATCACCCGGCCGCAGTCGCAGCTGCTGGCAGATGCGGTCCAGCTTGCGCCGCGACGCACTTTCCAGCGAGTCACCGGCATCGGTGAACAGCGCCGAGGAGTACATCAGGTCTGGCGACAGGAACAGGGCGAAGAAGTCATTTCCCAGGTCGTAGTGGGCGGCGATGTTGCGACGGCTGCCTTCACGGCTGTTGCGCCGCAGCCGGTTCCAGCCGCGCAGCAGCCAGCCACCGATCCGTGCCGGGCCGCGTTCCATGCCGTCGAGCAGGTCGCGGTTGCGTACCAGCAACTGCACCAGCGCCACCAGGTCACCGCAGCGCCAATCACCGTGGATGTAGCTCTCGCCGGCGCCAACGCTGCCGTTCGCGGCCACCTTGCGGTAGAAGGCCGGGTCATCGATGGTCACGGTCACGTGCAGGTCGCTGCCTGCGCTGCCCAACTGCACCTCGCCAAACGCGTCGCGCACGCACAAGCGACCGCTGCGCAGCGGCGCAAGCTGGGCCAGCAGGCGTCGGCGCAGGAAAGCATCCAGCGTGCCGGGCAGGGGCAGGGCGGCCGAGGGGGTCATTTCGTTCATCGCGGTTTCTCGGCAAGGGAAGGGTGGTCGTGCACGGGGTTGCGCTTGAGCCAGAGGCGCAAGGCCTGCCAGTGGATGGCGGTAACCACCTGTGCGCTCATCAGCGGGTAGCAGGCCAGCACCCGGGCAAGCCCACGGCCATCGATGGGCCGCCGCTGCATGCTCTGGGTCGCATCGAACTGTCGCTCGCCGTCGCGCCAGACCTGCATGTGCACCCGAAGGTCGTCAGCAGGTGCGGTGAAGCGCCAGTCATACGCACAATCCATCGGCATGAAAGGTGAAACGTGGAAGGCCTTGTCGAACTGCCAGCGTAGGGCGCGGCCCTGCCGTATCGCAGTTTCGACCGGAAGCACGTAGGCGTGTCGCTCCTTCCAGGGCGTATTTGTGATCTCGGCGACGATGCAGTCCAGGGTTTCGCCGTCAGCCTGGTAGCAGTAATAGAAGCTGACCGGGTTGAATACGTGGCCACCAAAACGCAGGTGGGTCAGCAGCCGCACCGGGCCGTCGGGACGCCGCCCGAGTACCGTCGCTGCATGGTCACGCAGTGCGTCGGCCAGGGAGGTCGCGGGATCGCCGAAGTAATCGCTGCGGCGGAACTCTGCCACGTTGCGGCGACCGACCGACCACAGCCAGCGCCCGGCAAAGACCTGGTCCAACTCGTCCAGGTCCAGCAGCAGCTGCGCGATCGGGTAGCGGAACGCGTGCGGATGCGGGTGGTAGCGACGATGCTCGACGTGCCCGAAGTAGATGGCGCTGGCGCTCACGCGGGCACCTCCGCCTGCTGTGCACAGTGGCTTCGGGATGAGCGCGCCTGCAGCGCGTCGACCACGCGGCGGGCACTGCGGATGCCATCCTCGTGGAAACCCCAGCCCCAGTAAGCACCGGCGAACCAGGTGTGGCGATGGCCCTGCACCTCGGCCCAACGCTGCTGTGCCTGTACTGCGCCGTGGTCATGTACCGGATGTGCGTACTGCAGGCGACGCAGTACCTTGGCCGGATCGATGGCCTCGCTGCGGTTGAGGGTCACCACCAACGGCGTGTCGCCGGGCAACCCCTGAAGCTGGTTCATGCAATAGCTGACCGTGCAGGGCGCGGACGGATCGCGCGGCACATGCGCATTCCAGGCTGCCCACGCCTTGCGATTGGCCGGCAGCAGTGAGGCGTCGGTATGCAGCACGGCCTCGTTGGGCTGGTAGCGGATCGCGCCAAGCACCGCGTGCTCAACTGGATCCGCGTCAGGCAGCAGGGCCAGGGCCTGGTCGCTGTGGCAGGCCAGGATCACTTCATCGAACCCTTCAACGCCGGTCGCGGTGTGCACGCGCGCGCCCCATGGCATGCGCTCGACCGCGTGCACCGGGCATTCCAGCCGTTCGTGCACCCGCCAGCGCGCACGTAGCGCATCGACGTAGCGTGCCGAGCCGCCCTTGACCACGCGCCACGGCGCACGTCCGGTCATCTGCAGCATCTGGTGGTTGGCCATGAACTGCACCAGGTAGCGCGCCGGGAAGTCCAGCACCTGCGCGGTGGGCGACGACCACAGCGCCGAGGCCATCGGCAGCAGATGCTCCTGCACGAACGCCTCGCCATAGCGCTGGGTGTGCAGGTACTGGCCAAGCGTCGGGCCATTTTCCTCGCCGAGCAGCAGCGGTGCGTCACGATAGAAACGCCGCAGGTCGGCCAGCATTCCCCAGAAACGCGGCGAGAGCAGATTGCGGCGCTGGCAGAACAGCCCGCCCAGCGATGTGGCGTTGTACTCCACCCCGCTGCGCTCACTGTGCATCGAGAAACTCATCGTGGTGGGCTGCGAGGCCACCCCCAGTTCATCGAACAGGGCCGACAGCAGCGGGTAGTGCAGGGCATTGAAGACGATGAAGCCGGTATCGACCGCCATCCTGCGACCATCCACCGTCACATCATGGGTATGGGTGTGGCCGCCCAGGTAGTCGTTGGCCTCGAACAGGGTGACGTCATGCTCGCCGTCCAGCCACCACGCGCTGGCCAGACCGGCGATGCCAGAGCCGATGATCGCGATGCGCATGTCAGTGCCTCGCCTTGGCCAGCACCCAGGCCGGGATCGGCTTGAGGCCCTTCACCAGGCCCAGCACGGCCATCACGCGCAGGCCATACCAGCTGATGTCGATCTCCCACCAGCGGAAGCCCTGGCGCGCGGTGCCGGGGAAGAAGTGATGGTTGTTGTGCCAGCCTTCGCCGAAGGTCAGCAGGGCCAGCCACAGGTTGTTGCGGCTGTCATCATGGGTCTCGAAGCGGCGCCGGCCGAAGCGGTGCGCCAGCGAGTTGATGGTGACCGTGGCGTGGAACAGCACGACGGTGGAGATGAAGAAGCCCCAGACCAGCAGCTGCGGGCCGGAGGTATGCAAGGCCGGGGCCATGCGCTCGAGTACAGCGCCGAGGCCATACAGCGCAGCGGCCAGTACCACCGGAACCACGGTGTCGAAGCGGTCCAGCCAGCGCAGCTCCGGGTACTTGGCCAGATCGGGGATGCGCTGCAGGTCAGTGGCAAAGGCGCCGCGGGTGAGGAACCATCCCATGTGGCTGCGCCAGAATCCGCGCTGGCGCGGGGAGTGCGGGTCCTGCGGTTGATCAGCGTGGCGGTGGTGATGGCGGTGGTGTGCCGCCCACCACAACGGGCCGCGCTGCACGCTGGCGGCACCGATGACTGCGAACACGAACTGCACGGTGCGCGACGCCTCGAACGTACGGTGCGAGAAGTAGCGGTGATAGAACGCGGTGATGGCGAACATCCTGATCGCGTACAGGAACACGGCGACGACGACGGCCGTCCAGGACACGCCCACCCAGATCACCCCGAGGCAGGCCACATGCAGCAGTGCGAAGGGCAGGGCGCGCAGCCAGTCGATGCGGTCATCCTGGCCGCCGTCCGCCGCCACTTCGCTTCCGGCATCGGTATCGAACCAGCGCTGGAAGGTGCGCAACAGGCGCGAACGTCTGCGGAGTGGAGGCGCTGCGGATGCCATGGACGGAAGCCCGAGGAAGTCGATTGCCTACCTCTACGCGTTGCAGTGCAGGTTGGATGCAGTGGATTGCAGCCGGCTGCGCTTTCACTTGGCCGTAACAATGCAACTCGCTACCAGTGGTCGCTGCTGTTCCATACGCCAGCGTTGCTCCGGCTGCTCGGTGGCGGCGGCGGCAAAGCGCACGGTCACCTGCGGATAGTCGCCACGTGCATCGCGCAGGTTGCTGGTGCCACGGAACTCCAATAGACGGCGATCGGCATCGGCATAGACGAGTGACAGGCGCGGGGCCACCGCACCGAACCAGGTATCAAGGCGGACGTCCATGGCGTGAGCGGCAAGCCCTTGCCAGCGCACGGGGCCGCGGTACTGCACCTGCACGGGATAGAAGCGCTGCCGCCCGGGCACCAGAAAAGGCAGGCTGACCGGCGTACCACCCAGCAGCGTCTGCCAGTGGGCCCGTACGGCGGCATCGAAGCCGGCATCGATCACGGCATCCGCCGGCAGAGGCAACTGCTTGGTTCGGGAGCGCGCGGAGGAATCTTCCTTCCAGTCGACATGGACCCCGTCACGGTCGACCAGCACGCGGGCCGCTTGGCCGCTGCGCGCGTCCTGCAGCACATAGCCCCGCGCTTGCGGCCGTGCGGCGGCCGGCATCTGCTTGCGGGCGAACGGTTGGCCCGCAGGGCAAAGGTAGTCCACCCAGCGCTCGCTGCCATCGCCGGCTCCGCGCTGCCAATGCACTTCGCGGTAGGCGGTGGCGCCGCCGGGCAGGGTGGCAATGCCTTCCGAACGCAACAGCGGCGCGGCGCCGACGGCGCAAGGCGTGAACAGCAGTAACCAGGCAAGACGCATCGGGGCGATCCATGGGAGGATTGCCAGGCTGTACGCACGCCAGCGCCGGCTGGATGCACGCTGGCAGCAATCCGGGGTGCATCCAACCGGCGCTGCTGTGCGTAGAGGGAAGGACTCCTCTTCACTCAACGGCTGCCCCCGCCGATGTACCGTCCTCCCGCCAGCCCCTCTCTTTCCTTCGACACCGCGCGGATCGTGTCCAGTTCACAGCAGCCCAGCAACGAGCCGACGAACTGGAACGGCGAAATGGACGGCGTCGCCCGGCTGCGCGATCGTGACTGCTTCATGCGCATCTACGACCATTTCATGCCGCGCCTGTGCATCTATCTGCGCGGCCTTGGCGCACCTGCGGCGGTGGCCGAAGAATTGGCCCAGGAGTGCCTGCTGCGCCTGTGGCTGCGCGCAGCCGAATTCGATCCCGCACAGGGCGCACTGAGCACCTGGCTGTACCGCATCGGCCGCAACCTGCACATCGACCGCGTGCGCCGTGAGCGCAGCTGGATGCAGGTGCAGGAAGCGGTGGAGGATGCCGCTGCTGGTGACGTAAGCGAACGCAGCAGCGCCGAACAGTTTGCCGACCATGCCCGTCTGCGCCAGCGTATCAACGAGTTGCCGGCCACACAGGCGCGCCTGGTGCGGATGTCCTATTTCGAGGCAAAGAGCCACAGTGAGATCGCACAGGCGTTGGGCATGCCGCTGGGCACGGTCAAATCGCACCTGCGAAGGGCGTTCCTGCAATTGCAGTCGAAGGTCGGGGGTGCGTCATGAACCCGCACCATCACCTGCATGAGTCGACGTTGATGAGCTACGCCGCCGGTGCCCTGCCGACGCCCTTGAGCATCGTCGCCGGCACGCATCTGGAACAGTGCCCGCACTGCCGCCAGCGCCTGCGCGAAGCGGAGGCCATCGGTGCCGCACTGCTGGAGCAGACCCAGCCGCCGGTAGCTGAGGCGCGGCGGGCAGGGCTGCGCGCCGCAATGCTTGCGCAGCTCGGTGAGGACCACGCCGGCATCGTACCGAGCCCGCTGCGGTCAATGCCGCCGGAACGGCCCGAGGCGGACCCGGACCATCTGCCGAAGTCGCTGCATCCTTACTTTGGCGATTCGCTGGGCCGGTTGCACTGGCGCTGGATGGCGCCGGGCGTGCATTGCATCCGGGCCGAGCAGATGCCTTCGCTGATCATGCTGAAGATCGCGCCGGGCAAATGCCTGCCGATGCACAGCCACGGCCGCAGCGAACTGACCCAGATCCTGCGAGGCTCCTACAATGATGCGCTGGGGTTGTTTGCGCCGGGCGATGTTGCAGACCTGGACGAGGACGTCGAGCACCAGCCGGTAACGGCGCCTGGTGTACCGTGCATCTGCGTGTCCGCGCTGGACGCGCCACTGGTGTTCAGTGGTTGGCTGGCACGCAAAATCCAGCGCTTCGTCAAACTCTAGTCTTATTCAAGGTAAACGGATGCACGAAACACGCCCACTGCGGATTCTGCTGACCGGTGCAACTGGACTGGTCGGGCAGGGCGTTGCCCGTGCCTGCCTCGCTTCGCCGCAGGTTGCGCGGACCGCAGCCTTGGTCCGCAGCAAGGCCGGGCTCGACGCTCGAATCGAGCAGATCGTGCTGGTGGATTTCCAGCAGGCCCGCAACGTCAGCCCGCAGTTGGGAGGTTTCGATGCCTGTTTCTACTGCGCCGGCGCGCCACCAGTCGGCACTGCCGAGGATGAGTATCGGAAGGTGACGCTCGATGCCACCCTGGCTGTGGCTGCAGCGTGGGCGGAAGCGAATCCGGACGGCCGATTCCTGTATGTCTCTGGCGCCCACGCCAATCCACACAGCCGGATCATGCCGCTGCGCATCAAGGGCGAGACCGAGACTGCATTGGCGCAACTCCCTGTGCGCACCGTCATGCTGCGCCCTGCCGGGGTACGCCCTGTCGCCGGGACTGGCACCCGCCATGCAGCATTGAAGCCGCTGTATCGCTTTGGCGGCCCCTTGATGGCGGCAGCCGGCCGCATGCTGCCCTCGTTGGTGACCAGCAACGAGGCCATCGGCCGCGCGATGATCGTGCTGGCGACGATGCCTGACCCACCACCGGTGCTGGAATGCGCGCAGATCAATCGGCTGGGTGCCGCTGCTGCTTCCTGACAGGCGCGGTGCACATCTGCTGCACATCGCCGGAACTACAGTCGTCGATCATCCTTCTGTGACGCATCGACGTGAACCTGCAGCCATCAGCTTCCCTGTTTCGCCCATCGCGCCCCGCACCTGACAACGGCCGTTTCGACCTGCTGGATGTCAACGCGCTGCAGGATCCCGGCAGCGGTCGCATCGTCCATCTCTATTCGCTGGTGGCGCGCTGCCTGTGCTGTGAGCTGGTGTTCAAGGCACAGGAAGGCGATGGACTGGTCAGCACCTCTGCCGCACGCGTGCTGCGTTGTCCGACCGGCTGCGGTGAGCAGGCCTTCAGGGGCAGCGCGCTGCGTCAGTGGCGCCAGGCATCCAACGCTCCGTAAACGGTGCATGGCTAGAGCACGGCCGGATTGGCCTGCCACACGGCGTAGTTGAGCGCGCTGGCGAACGCCACCCATGCCAGGTAAGGCAGCAGCAGCCACGACGCTGCCGGGCGCACGCGATGGAAGGTCACCACGGTCGCCACGATCAGCGCCAGCAACAGCAGGATGTCAGCGAACGCCAACGCCCCCTGTTTCCAGCCGAAGAACAGCCAGCTCCACAACACATTGAGGGCAAGCTGCAGCAGGTAGAGCGCCAGCGCAGGTGTGGCCGTGCGCCACCCGCCCTGGCGCCAGACCAGCCACGCCGCCAGCGCCATCAGTGCATACAGCACCGTCCACACCGGACCAAACACGCTGGCAGGTGGCGCCCATGCAGGCAACACGAGTCCAGCGTAGAAGTCCGCTGCCGAGATCGAGGCGCGGGCGCCCAGCGCTGCTGCCAGAAAAGTGACGAACACCCAGCCCAGAAGACCAACAACCTGCCTGCGGACATTCATGGTGTATCTCCTTCAGCACTGCCACCGGTTGTGACAGCGCGTTGTACGCAGATGCGTCGCGACTGGATGCGGTCTTCGGGTCAGTCGGCCGTGCCGCCGGCGCTGGACTGCGCAGGGGCTGGCAGCAACGCAGGCCGACCATCGAACCATTCGCGGGCGCCGGCCAGATGCCATTGCCGGCGCTGGCCATCCAGCTCGATGCCGGCGCCCAGCAGGCCCCAGCGCAGGTAGAGGTCGCCGCGCTTGCGCTGGTCCAGCAGATCCAGCCGTGCACGCAGCGAAAGACGCTCGTTCTCCGCCTGCAGCCCATCCAGTACCAGATGCCCGGCCCGCCAGCGCAGTCGGGTATGCGCGTCCACCTGGCCGGAATCGAGCAGGGACAAAGCCCAGCGCGGGTAATCGCTGCGTTCGGCAAACAGCGCCAGCAGCGGGCCGGCGTCGCGCATGGCAAGGTCCGCACGCGCGTCCACCTGGAAGGGTGACTGCGCATCGATGTCGCCACGGGCGACGGTGAGGCGGCCCCACCACGGTTGTGGTCGCTGCTGGTCACCGACCTGCACGTTACGCAGTTCGATCACGCTTCCGCCCAGATCGAACCGGCGCTGGCTGAAATCGCCACGCTTCAGCCTGCCATCAACCCGGGCGTCGCCCTGCAGGTCGAGCCCGGCCACCTGCAGGCGTGCGCGTTGACTGCGCAGGCGGACACTGCCGTTGCCGACCCGGCCCTGTGTATCAAGCTGAACATCGCCGCTCACCTGGCCGGCGCCTCCCAGTAGCCGCACCTGGCCGCTGCCCAGGTAGCGGTTGTAGGCGGTGAGGTCTGGAATGGTCGCGTCATCGAAGCGCAGCTGCGCACGCACACCCTTGCGTAGCTCGCGCAGGCGCCCGTCACCGGTCAGTGTCAGCGCCAGGTCGCGCCCATCGAACAGCGTGGCGCCTTTGGCGCCGCCCGCACGGGCATTGAACGTGGGGAGCTTCACTGCCAGCACGGCGCGCGTCGGCGTCCCGGCCTGCAGTTGGCCGTGGGCGCTGGCGGTTCCCTGCATGTGCACGCCGGCCACTTCGGCTACTGCCCGCGCCGCAGGAATGTCCACGCTGCTGCCGGCGGCCAGTTCGCCGTTCTGCAGGCGCAGGTCCGCGCGCAGCACGCCACCGCCCTGCAGTTGGAACCAGGGCTTCTGCACGAACAGTGCGGGAATCCAGTTGAGCGATGTGAAGGTCCATTCGCCCTTGACCGTGCCAGAGGTGCGTCCCAGCATCTCGCTGGGATCATCAAATGGAATCTGTCGCCCGGCGATGCTCAGGTCCGCGTCCAGTGCAGCGGCGATTCCTTCGCGTTGCGGCAACCGCGCCTGCAGACGGATATCGCGAGCGGCATCCAGCTGTATCGCCAGCGTTCCTCGATCCGGTGCGCCGGCCCCTACCTGCAACGGAACCCGCCAGACGGCATGACTGCCTGGCTGCAGTGCGCCTTGGTCCAGTGTGATCGAGGCCTGCAGCTGCCCCGGTACGGCGGCACTGGCAACGGCGGGTCGTTGCGTGTCCGTATCCAGGCGCAACCCCTGGCTGCGCGCCTGCATCTCCAGCGCAGCATGCAACAGGCCCAGTTTTGCCAGCCCCGGCGCCTGGTCGCGATAGTGCCGTGGATAGGAGAAATGCGTCTTCAACTGCATGTCGCCGAGCAGTTGGGTGCCGGCAAGGCTGACATCGGCATCAGCGAAGGCCACCTTCGAGTCCAGCAGCTCCGATGGTCCGCCGCGCAGCTGCTTGACGAAGCCGACGGTGCCGCTGCCCTGGCCGACGATCAACAGCTTGCCGACGCGGACGCTGCGGATGCTTTCGCTGTGGATGGCATCGAACCGCAACGTCCAGCCACGGTCGCCGCGCGGTGGAGAGGGAATGGCCTCATCCACGCGCGCGATCTCGGCGGCTACACCGGTCGCGTGCAGCGACGGCACGCGCACCTCGCGCTGGAACAGCGGTAGCACGGCGAGTCGTGCACTGGCCCTGTCCGCGCGCAGTACATACACCGTGTGATTGACGTGGCCGCGCATCTGCACGTTCCAGGCGATGACATGCCCCGGCAGCAGCGTGATCGCAGGCCCGGTGGTCATCACGAACTTGTGCGGCTTGCGGTTGGTGACCTGATCAAACAGGGGGGTATTGAGAAAAATGTTACCTGCGAGCAGATACAGTAGATACAGCCCCAGCAGGTAAGGCAGCAGCGTGCGGCCGTAGTGCAGCCAGCGCTGCGGGCGGGCGAGGGAGTGGGGCATGGACCCTCGGGGTGGAGTGGGATGGCCATCACTATCGTGGATGCTGCTGCGGCGTGATGTGAACGTGCTGCGCACGCAGCGTCCTATAATCGGCACGTCTCTGTTCAAGGAGGTCACGGCATGAATGCCCAGACCAGCAAGGAAGGCGCAACCCCGGATGCGCCGCGCGATGCCGCCACGGCGTCGTTCGATCCGACCTACACCTCGGCCAACAGCGAGGTCCGCGCTTCCGTCGGCGGTTACTCGGTCACGTTGAACGAAGGTGACGGCGCGCTGAAAGTGGGCGCTGAGCAGAAGCGCTCCGCGTCCAGTCTTGCATCGCAGTTCCAAGGTGCGTCGCTGAACATGGCGGGCAGCCCGACAGCCGATGGCGGCAGGGATTACCTGCTCACGATGGAGTCGGTGGTGGGTGCAAGCGTGAAGGGTGCCGGCTTCCAGGACACCAGCAGCACCGGTGTGCGCGGGCGCTACAGGGTCACCCTGCCCAGCGACGCCCTGGACGTCGATCCCACACGCATCAACCCGTTTGATCCGCAGACCATTCCCAAAGGTGGCAGCGTCACCCTGGATGGCCAGCAGTTCACCGGCACCGCACTGGAAGGCAGTTTCCGCAACATCGCCATGCAGAGCCAGACGACCGAGGCGAGCGGTGCCAGCTACCGCGTGGATCGCCTGGATGATGGCCGGGTGCGCGTTACCACCGGGCCGAACGAGGCGGTCGAGGCCTTCAATGGCATGGGCTTCAACGCAGGCAGGTTCAGCGCGATTGCCGGTCGCCAGGATGCGCTCGGTCACTCCGCCGTACGCACCGCCTCTTTTGATATGAATCAACCCGAAGGCCGCCAGGCCTATGAACAGTTCATCGACAACGGCACGATCAGTGGCCAGACCCCGGGCGTGCAGGATCTGGCCACGGTCGAGCGGCTGGGCATGAGTTCGCAGACCCGGCTGAAGGTCGGCTACGGCGACACGTTTGGCATGGATCTGGCGGGTGCACGCAACAGCGGTGACGTGGTGCAGGTCAGTCGCGAAGACGGCAGCCGCACCGAAGTGCGCAGTGTGCAGTACAACGGCAACCTGCCCGCAGCCCGGGTCAGCGCGTACGGCGCCGATGGCCAAGAGGACACGGCGCAGCGCCGCTACGAGTTCACGTTCGACCTGCGCGAGCCTGCGCAGGGCGAGCAGATCGCCGGCATGGTCAATGCGGCACTGTCCGGTGACCCCGCAGGTGATCGCGGGCCGGTGAAGACCGGCGAGCTGAACACACTGAGTTTCAGCGAGGCCCAGATGCGCACCCTGATGGAGCGCACCCAGTCGATGGTCAAGGACAACCCGATGCTGGGTCCGTCCTGGCAGGTCCTGGCAGAGGACGGCAGCGGCAAGCCGCAGCAGGATGTGGACGCCTTCGCCCTGGGGCTGGCGCGCAACCAGGGGCAATCCACCTACGGCATGGCCGAGCGAATGTTCCACATCGCCGCGGCTGGCGGCAGGGATCTGCAGAAGATCGACGCTGGCGTGCAGGGCGAGCACCTGCAGTCACTGGCGCCGCCGTCACCGCTGTTGCCCCTGAAGGACCCCCGGCACACTGCCAGCCCGGACCATGGCATGTGGCTGCAGAGCCAAGGCGCGGTGGGTAGCCTCGACCAGGCAATGGGGCGACAGCCCGATGAAATGAGCGAACGCCTTGGCATGGCACTGCTGGTAGCGGCCAAGGACAAAGGCCTGCAGCGGATCGACGAAGCTGTGCTCAGTGACGACGGCAGGTATGCGTTCGCCGTGCAGGGCCAGCCGCACGCTGCGGATCGGCAGATCGCCCGCGCCGAGACCGCGCAGGCGGTGGCGACGCCGGTTGAGGACCAGGTACGTCAGTTGCAGGATGCACCCGAGCGCAGTGGCGCCGCGCAGCAGGATGCCCGGCAGCAGGAGCAGGCCGTACAGGAGCAGACCGCGCGGGCCATGGCGCGCTGACGCGCGCACGGGCCGGCCGCGGTCATCGCGCGAATGAGCCCTCCGGCGGGCACTGGTGCTCGGCCGAATCGACGACCATGCCCAGGTAAGGTTCGTCGATGCCCTGTGCGGCCAGCAACCGGCGCTGCCAGCCTTTCGCGGCGGGCACGTCACTGCTGAGGCAGGCATGGCGGGCGGCGGCCTCCAGGTTCCATGCAGTGGGGTACTCGGCCAGGATGTCCTGCCACCCCTGTCGCATCAGCGGCCAGTCGACTGCCGAGTTCTGGAACAGCTGCTGCCCCGACACGCCTTCGCTGACCGATGCGTACAGGCGTGCATACAGGCTGGCGCGGCGGCGCTTGGATGTTCGTGCGATGGCATGCCGCGCGAAGGCTTCCATCTGCTGCGCATCGCCCTGCCAGTGCGGGGTGAAGCGCTGCATCGCGATCAGATACAGCGGGTCATGGTCGGGAAAGAGTGTACTGCCTTCGTCGACCAGCGCCATGAACGCGGCTTCGTCCACCCCTTGCCGCAACGCGATCAGGATGGACATTTCATACCAGTAGGGGTCGCGCTTGGCGATCGCCTTGTGCTCCTGCATATAGGCTGCTGCCACCGCGTTGTACTCGTTGAACTGCTGCCAGTCCTGCGCCGCCACCTCGTTCGCATAGCCATCGCCACGGAAACTCCAGGCAAGGTTGAGCGGCACGCGCGCGGCGACCAGGTGCGCCGACGGAGAACGCGGTGATTGCCGGATCCACCGCGCGGCCCACGCGGTCCAGTCATTCCACTGTTGTACGTCCTGATGCGCGGTGCCGATGCGGCGCGACATGCAGATGTAGAAACGACCGAGATTGGAATAGCCGCTGGCGTTGCGCTGGCCTTTGCGGAAGCGCTCGGCCATGGCATCCAGCGCCTTGAAGTCGTCGGCGTCCATCAGTTGTGCCACCTGCTCGCACAGGGCCAGTGAATCGGGATCTTCCGCAGCCCGGACGGGCGAAACGGAAAGACAGGCCACGCTCAACAGCGTACCGACGAAGTGCATCCTGCGCATCGGGATCGTCCTTGAAATTGGGGGCCGGAAATGGCTTCAAGCCGGCCCCGGCAGGCGCAGTATCCCACTGCCCGCCCCCCATCGGAAGCGCCGCGGCCTTCTGCGCTACGCTGGGCACATGTCCCAGAGCCCTGAACTGCTGCGCCGCCTGCTGCGCGCCAAGGACCACATGGACCGCGCCAGCCACGAAGACTGGCCGGTGGCACGGCTGGCGCAGGTCAGTGCGGTCTCCGCCGCCCATTTCGCACGCTCCTTCAAGGACGCGTTCGGGGTGCCGCCGCACCGCTATCTGCTCAGTCGACGCATCGAGCGCGCGGTCGCTCTGTTGCGCGATACCGACCTGCCGATCACCGAGATCGCGCTGCAGACCGGCTGGGCCAGCCTGGGCACCTTCGGCCGCATCTTCCGCGACATCACCGGCGACAGTCCGGGTGCCGTCCGCGACCGCGAGCGTGCCAGTGCCCCGGGCCAGGGCCCTGTACCCGAGTGCCATGCGCGTGCCTCGCAGCGCCCTGACCTGAAGATCGCAGTTTTGGAGAAGCGCCGCCGCAAGGGTCTTGTTAGCGTAGATCCCACCTGAGGGAGGATCCTATGACTGGCATGGTGAATGTGGTGGGGTTGTACGTGCACGACCAGGACGCGGCGCTTGATTTCTACGTCAACACGCTCGGCTTCCAGGTGCACACCGATGTTGGCAGCGGCGACTATCGCTGGTTGACGGTGCATTCCGGCGACAAGGATGGCTTCCAGCTGGGCCTGTTCAAGCCGGGGCCGCCGGTGCACGACGCCGCCACTGCGCTGACCCTGCAGCAGATGGTGGCGAAGGGCGCGATGCCACCCCTGGTGCTGGCGGTGGACGATTGCCGCGCCAGCTACGAAAACCTGCGGGCACGCGGCGTGGAATTCACCCAGGAGCCGGTGGAGCGCTTTGGCGCGGTGGATGCCGGCTTCCGCGATCCGTCCGGCAATGGCTGGAAAATGATCGAGCGCCCCGCAAGGACGCCGCAATGAGGGCCGGCGGCTGGGCGCGTCCCGTCCATCGCTGGACCTCGATCGTTTTTACACTGGCGGTGATCGCCAACTTCGTGGCACGCGGGATGGGGCAGGGCGAGCCCCCGGCGTGGATCACGTACTCGCCGCTGCCGCCGTTGTTCCTGCAGTTGTTCACGGGGTTGTATCTGTTTGCGTTGCATTACTGGCGTGGATCTGTCGGCTCGCGTGCCGAGGCTGCCCCCTGAGGCAGGTCAGCAGAGGTCATCCAGGCTGAGCTGTAAGGCGCGATGGCCCGGCGGAGTGCACTTCGCCGGGCCATCGGATACTCAGCTCAGATCACATCCGCTCGGCTGCGGCCAGCTGGCGCTGGGCAACATGTTCTTCAACGACGCCGGCGCATTGATCGCCACGTAGCTGGCGCCCAGCAGTTCTTCCAGATCCGCGATGGTGACCAGATAGCTGTCCAGGCTGCCCAGTCCCGTTTCATTGGGAATGATCCAGCTGATGGCCTTGGTGGTACCAGTGTTCGGATCCTTGGTGATGATGGTCTTCCAGAAGAATTCCGGGGTCGGAATGCCATGGCTGGCCAGGAAATAGTCATTGGACGCATCGCCGTAGACAACGCCGCCATAGACGTCGACCGGAGCGATGTCCCGATAGCATTCGGCCACGTTCTCGGCCTTGACCCAGATGCCCTGGTTGAAGCTGGAAACCTGCGGCACGATGTTGGTCATGTAGTTGGCGCGACGGATGTAAGTGGCGTCGTAGTCCATGTGATTGGACGTCACCAGATGGCCGCGGTCGTAGCCGGACTGCACGCTAGCATAGGACGCCGTGCTGGTCTGGCCGAGGCAGCCTGCCGGCAGGTCCGGGTCCCGGTAGAAACTGGACGGTCGCGCGGCTGAGCCGGTGTCCGCCACCAGTGTGTATTCGTACCGGGTCGCGCTGTGGATGCTGCAGTCATAGGTCAACACGAACCCGCCCTTGTTGAGGGTCACGACCTGGGCATGTGCGGCCCCGGCAAAAGTGCTGAAAACAAGGGCAAGGAAAAACGTGGCAAGGCGCATTGCGGATCTCCACGGATATGGGCAAGGCGCAGTCGTCCACCACGGCGGGCCAGGCCATTCCGTGTGAAGGACGATGCGGTGACAGGTATTGGGGACGCGACCCGGCCGTGGCCGGTATTGCCTGGGATCTCGACCGCGCACTGGCGTCAGGAAAGCTGTCGCGGTGTCGTTAGCGTCATTTTTTGGCGCCAACAGGTCAACGACCAAAGTGCGAAGGTGTGACTGCGCGCAAGCACTGGGCTCCTGTCAGATCAGGGCGCCCATGCGTGAAAGGAAGACCTGTTAGTGGCGTGCCTGGGCGATACCTGTCCGCAGGGTGTCTGCCGAGAATTAACGTGATGCATCACAGGCGCCAGGTCTGCACGGCCAGATGCCCCGTAGCGGCCCCACAGCGCGGGTGCATCAAGGCGGGCCAGCCCAGCTACATCGTCGACATGACGCACGAGATTGGACAAAGGCGCACCTGCGCGCTCCGTCCCTGGGTTCTTGACGCCGCCTTGGCAGCGGGCGTGGATACTTCCGCCGTCGTTCGTCGAGGAGGATCGAAAATGGGCAGCGCCCAGACCGTCATGACGCCGCGCATCCTGCGTGTGGACGTGATTCCGCTGGACTGCGGTGAAACGGCCGTGGTGGTGGAGTTGGTGTCGGCTCCCGGCAGAGCCTGGGAGAAGGCGCTGAAACGCGTCCTTTCAGAAACCGAGGGACTCGAATCGGCGCAGTCACGCTGCGACGGCCGCTTTGTCTATCTCATCGGGCTCGAGCCCGCAGGTCGCGGCATGGTTCATTGCGTGAACCAGCTCCTGGCTGCCACCCACGAGCGCGTTGCGCCGCCGAGCAGGCATTCCACGCCCCTGCGGCTGCAGCCTGCGGGCATCGTAGCCAGCGCCAGCACACGAGCTTCTTGTAACGGAGGGTGACGCTGAGCCCGCAGGTGCCGGGGGGGGAGAACGCGCGAACGCCGGAAGCGCACGCTGGAGGAGATCTCAGCGCTGACTTGAAGCGATGCGGGTTGCCCGCCTGCAGGCTGTGCCTTACTGCTTTGGCGGTGACTGCGCTGGCGCCTTGTTCTCACTGGCAGCGCCCGCTCCCGAGTCCTGTTCCTCGGAGGCAGCGGTACCACTTCCGCCGCCGGGCACGTTGCGCGCCGGTTCACTGGCTGGCGGGGTTTGCCGAACCGCATCGGCATGCTGTGCCTTATCGGTCCGTTCGCCCTGATCGCAGGCGGACAACGCCATCGCCGCCACGGCACAGAGCAGTAGTACCCGCATGGTCAGACTCCAGAGTGGAAAGCCCCTTGTTTCTAGCGCTGAGCGCGTTGTCCGGGCGTGACGGGGCCGCTTCGCCGCCGGCGGAAATATGCCACTCCTGGCGCTGAAATGGACGCCGCTTTGCCCTTCAAGGGCCGTCCCGCTCACCCCGTCACGACGAGCAGGTGCGCTACAGTTTCTCTCGTAGGTGCCCCCCGCGTCGCGGTCAGGGGCAGCCGAAGACGTGACGCATCAGGAGTCCACATCATGAGTGTTCCCGAGGGATTGGAAGGGAGTGGGCAAGGCCTGACGCGCAGAACCTTCCTGCTGGCCGTCGGCTCGGCTTCACTGCTGGTTGCCTGCAACGGCAAAGCGCCAGCAACTGTTGCCAGTGCCGCCCCTGCAAAGCAGGCGGACGGACGCTTTCTGCAGCTCTCGCAGGCGCTGACGGGCAAGACCGATCTCGATCCGGCGACCGCCGGGCGCATCGAAGCCGCATTCGCCAAGCTGCATCCCGAGATGCACGCCCAGTTCCCGGCACTCGCGGCGAAGGCGCAATACGTGCAAGGCCCTGAAGCACTGCTGGAGGCGGCAGGCGATGCACGCGCTACAGCACTGGCCATCATCACCGCCTGGTACACCGGCAGCGTCGGCAAGGGCCCGCAGGCCATTACCGTTTCCTATCGCGACGCGCTGATGCAGCGCCCCGTGGACGATGGCCTGTTCCCGCCGACCTACGCACAAGGCGGCCCTGCGTGGTGGACGGCTGCGCCGCCGCCGACGGTACGAGCGCACGGCTGAGCCAGCGCTTACATCTCTTTCCCGTAATTGATCTGGATTCCCCTCATGAAAGCTCCGGTTTTCCGTGATGGCGATGCCGATGCCGATGTTGTGATCGTCGGTTCGGGCGTCGTCGGCGCATTGATCGCCCATCAGTTGGTTCGTGCCGGAAAATCGGTTCTGGTCCTTGAAGCCGGCCCCCGCCTGCATCGTTCCGACGTGGTTGAGAACTGGCGGAACGTCAGCTTCGAGCGACGCATCGGCAGCGACTTCCAGGGGCCGTATCCGCAGTCGCCGCTGGCCACTGCGCCGCTGTATTTCCCGGCCAACGACTACGTGGGTCTGACTGGCCCCGATGCCAGCAGCTTCCACCAGGGCTTCATCAAGGCCGTGGGTGGCACCACCTGGCACTGGGCTGCCTCCTGCTGGCGCCACCTGCCGGTGGACTTCAAGATGCAGTCCACTTATGGGGTAGGGCGCGACTGGCCGATCAGCTACGACGACATCGAGCCCTACTACTGCCGCGCCGAGGAGGCCATGGGCGTCTCCGGGCCGAACGACCCGGGCAGGCAGAGCCCCTCCGAGCGCTCCAAGCCCTACCTGGCCGACATGATTCCCTGGGGCAACGGCGACAAGGTGTTCGCCGAGGTGGTCAATCCGCACGGCTACAACCTGGTGCCCATTCCGCAGGGCCGCATGGTCACGCCCTGGAATGATCGGCCCGCCTGCTGCGGCAACAACAACTGCCAGCCGATCTGCCCGATCGGCGCGATGTACAATGGCATCCATACCATCGAAGCGGCCGAGAAGCTGGGTGCGCAGGTATTGGCCGAAGCCGTGGCCTACAAGATCGACACCGATGCGCAGAACCGGGTGACGGCCATCCACTGGTATGACAACAACAAGGTCAGCCACAAGGCCACCGGCCGCAGCTTCGTGATTGCATGCAACGCCCTGGAAACTCCGCGCCTGCTGCTGCTTGCCGCCAACGAGCAGAACCCCAACGGCATCGCCAACAGTTCCGACCAGGTCGGGCGCAACATGCTTGATCATTCCGGTTTCCACTGCTCGTTCATTGCCGATCGCCCGATCTGGCTGGGACGCGGACCGGCGCAGTCCAGCTGCATGGTCGGCCCGCGCGATGGCGCCTTCCGTTCGCAGTACTCGGCCACCAAGATCATCCTCAACAACATCAGTCGCGTGGCGATCGCCACCGATCAGGCGCTGCAGAAGGGGCTCGTCGGCGACGCGCTGGATGCGGAAATCCGCCGTCGCGCAATCTTCGGCGTCGATCTTTCGATCAGCCTGGAACCGCTGCCGGACCCGAGCAATCGCCTGACGCTGTCGAAAACGCGGGTTGATGGCCATGGCCTGGCCTGCCCGGATATCCACTACTCGCTGGGAGATTACGCCCGAAAGGGCTATGACGAGTCCTGCAAACAGCTGCGGCATATCGGCTCGCTGTTCAACGCCGAAGAATTCGTCATCACCACCGCGCTCAATGCCAACAACCACATCATGGGCTCGACCATCATGGGTGCGGATCCGCGCGATTCGGTGGTCGATGGCGAATGCCGCGCGCACGACCACCCGAACCTGTGGTTGCCAGGCGGCGGCCCGATGGTGTCGGCCAGTGTGGTCAACAGCACCCTGACCATGGCCGCACTGGCATTGCGGGCTGCAGATGCCATCGAGCGTGCGGCATGAAGACCTTCGCGTCGGCTCTGCTGATGCTGCTGGCTGCAGCCAGTCAATCCGCGCGCGCAGACGAGGTCGCCGAACGTGGGCGCTACCTCTCGGTCGCCGCAGACTGCGTGGCGTGCCACACCAGCCCCAAGCAGGGCAAACCCTACGCGGGTGGCTACGCGATTGCGTCCCCGCTGGGTGAGATCTGGGCCAGCAACATCACGCCCTCCAAGAGCCATGGCATCGGCCTCTACAGCGAAGATGACTTCGCCAAGGCCGTGCGCGAAGGCGTGCGCAAGGACGGCGCTCATCTGTATCCGGCGATGCCCTATACCTCGTATGCCAAGCTGACCGACGAGGACATCCACGCGCTGTATACCTACTTCATGAAGGAGGTGGCGCCGGTCGATGAGGAAGCGCACGCGACCGAGCTGCCGTTCCCCTTCAGCATCCGGCAGTCCATGGCGGTGTGGAACCTGCTGTTCCTGGACAAGGAAACGTTCAAGCCCGATGCGGGCAAGAGTGCGCAATGGAATCGCGGCGCGTACCTGGTGGAGGGTCTGGCGCATTGCTCCAGCTGCCACAGTCCGCGCGGGCTGATGATGCAGGAAGTGGGCGGCAAGGCCTTTGCCGGCGGCTCGCTGGGTGACTGGTATGCACCCAACATCACCTCCCATCCCACCAGCGGTATCGGTGGTTGGAGCGATGCAGAACTGGCCCAGTATCTGAAGACGGGCCGCGTCGCCGGCAAGGCACAGGCCGGTGGCGGCATGGCCGAAGCGGTGAGCAACAGCCTGTCCAAGCTGCAGGACGAGGACATCGCCGCCATCGTCGCCTACCTGCGCACGGTACCAGCCGTGGCCGACCCTGACGCCACGCGGGCCGCCTTCGCCTGGGGCGATGTCGCCACCACGCCGGGCGAGCAACCAGTACGCGGCACAGGCGCCGCACTGGCATCGGGCGGAGTGCTGTATTCGGGCCTGTGCGCAAGCTGCCATGGATCGCGGGGCGAGGGCAGCAGGGACGGGTACTACCCCTCCCTGGTGCACAACACCACCGTCGGCATGACCCGCCCGCAGAACCTCATCGCCACCATCATCGGCGGCATCGACCGCGATGTGCATGGCGAACACGTGTTGATGCCGCACTTCTCGAAAGGCTCGTTCGTGCAGGACCTGAGTGACGCCGATATCGCAGCGGTGGCGACCTACGTGCGCACACAGTTCGGGCCGGGCGACCAGGTCACCGAGGCACAGGTGGCGCTGACCCGTGCCGGCGGCGAAAAGCCACTGCTGGCGAAGATCGCACGCTTGTGGCTGCCGATGCTCATCCTTGCCGGGCTGGCGCTGGTAGGCGTTGCGCTGCTGGTGCGCCGCGCCTGGAAGAAACGCAAGGACAGGAGGGCTGCAGCATGAAGCTGCTCTCCTTGAACGGCATCGGGCTGCTCCTGCTCGCGGTCAACGGGACGGTCTCGGCCGCCGAAGCGAGTGCCCCCGCCAAACCCAAACCAGTGGACAGCATCGTACAGACGCCGCTGAGTGCCGATTGGGCCGCACGCCTGTGGCTGCAGGACCGCGGCGTAACCCCAAGCGCACGCATCGTGATCGGCACTGGCGTCAACAGCGACGGCTACAAAGGCAGTGGCTGGTCCACCGCCGAGCACATCGACCTGGGCGCGACGATCGATACCGGCAAAGCACTCGGCTTCGACGGTACGCTGCGGGTGGTGTTCTCCGATCGCTTCGGCAACGCCATCAACGAGCGATCCACGGGCTCCTATATCCAGAACCAGGCCTTCTATGGCCAGGGCCAGAACCTGCGTTTCAACGAGCTCTCCTACGAGCGGCTGCTGCTGGACAAGCGGCTGAGCCTGAAAGGGGGTTTCTACTCGATGGGCAACGACTTCGGTGGCTTGCCCTACACCTGCAACTTCAACAACAACGGCCAATGCGGGCATCCGCTGGGCCCGATCTACAGCTCTGGTTGGCTGGACAACCCCACGGGCCAGTGGGGCCTGCGGGTGAAGTGGAACGATCCCTCAGGCTGGTACGCGCAGACCGGCATCTACGACGTCAATCCAACGCGCAAGCAGGCCAACAGTGGCTTCCGTGTTTCGACGAAGGGAAAGACCGGCTTGTTCCTGCCTGTGGAAGTGGGTTACAGCCATGGCAAGTCCGGTGCGGACTACGGTGGCACCTACAAGATCGGCTACTACCTGGACACCTCCAATGCCGATGACATTGGTAATCCGGCCGCGCCTCGCGCCTCGCATCGCAGCGGTTCGTACGTGCAGGCCGCGCAGCGGGTGTGGAAGCCCGAGGGCGATACGGTGCGCGGCATCTCGGTGTTTGGCGTGGCCACCCGTGCCGACGCAAAAACAGGCCTGATGCGCTACTCGTGGGAAGCGGGCGTGAGCTGGCGCGGCGTGATCGCGTCGCGCGAGGATGATGTGCTCAGTCTGGCCTGGAACCGGCTGGATATCTCCGACCGGCTCGCACGGCATCAGCAGCTGACCGGAAAGGATGTGCAGAGCAACGAGCAGTTCGTCGAGCTCAATTACGGTGTGCAGGTCGCCCCGTGGCTGGTGCTGCGGCCGGCGGTGCAGTACGTGGCACGGCCCGGCGCCTATGCCAGCCGACCCGACAGTTGGGTGTTCACCCTGCAGGCGCAGGCGACGCTGTAGGCGTATTCAGACCCGCGGCGCGGGGCGGCAGGCCCGCCGCCCCATGCTGCGGCGCAAGGTGTCAGCCACCATTCGCACTGGTACGGTCCAACCCGTTGCACCACCAACGACGGGGAGAGACGACGATGCGCAAGGTATTGCTGCTGTTGATCCTGCTGACCGGACTGGCGCCCACCGCCTGGGCCGCCACGGTCAAGACCACCCACCGCACCGTTCCCAGCTGGGACGGCACACCCCTTGGGGTCTTTGTCATCGAGCCCCAGGACGCGGGTGGCGGAAAGTACCCGCTGCTGGTGATGCCCAGCAGCTGGGCCGTGCCCAGCGTGGAGTACGTCGGGGTGGCGCAGTCGCTGGCCAAGCGTGGCTATGTGGTCATCAGCTACAGCTCGCGCGGCTTCTGGGAGTCCGGCGGGGCCATCGATATTGCCGGGCCAGCCACGGTCGAGGATGTCAGCGCATTGATCGACTGGGCGCTGGACAACACCCAGTCCGACCCGGCGCGGATCGGCGTCTCAGGCATCTCCTACGGCGCCGGCACCAGCCTGCTGGCGGCGGCACGCGATCCCCGCATCAAGGCGGTGGCCGCCCTCAGCGGATGGGCCGACCTGCAGGCGTCGCTGTACTCCAACGAGACCCCCAGTGCGCAGGGAATCGCGCTGCTGGTAGCTGCCGGCCTGGTCACCGGTCGCCCCGGGTCCGAGCTGGCCACGATCAACCGCAACGTCGTGGTCGGCAACTATCAGGGCGCAGTGGAATCGCTGTTGCCGGTGGCCGCGATCCGCAGCCCCGCTGCGAGCATCAACGATATCAACGCCAACCAGCCCGCCGTATTCCTGGCCAACGCCTTCAACGACAGCCTGTTCCCGCCGGGTCAGCTGGTGGATTTCTTCAACCAGCTGAAAGGCCCCAAGCAGCTGCAGCTGCGCCACGGCGACCATGCCCTCAACGAGGCCTTGGGCGCACTGGGCATTCCCAACGAGGTCTATGACTCGGTGGGCGACTGGTTCGACCATTACCTCAAGGGCGTGACCAATGGCATCGACCGCGAACCGGCGGTGCAGCTGAAGTCACAGAAGGGCAGCTGGAGCCGCTACCCGAACTGGCAGGCGACCAACAGCGGCGCGGTCAGCTACGCGCTGACCGCGCCCGGCGGCCTGCTTCTGCCCACCGGAGGCCTGGCTGAAAACGGGCGCAGCAATGGCTGGAACTACCGCATCGGCAGCGGCCTGCCTACCGCCGCCAATTCCGGCGTGGCGATGGTGTCCGGCTCACTGCAGATGATCAACCTTCCGCCGGGCGCATACGTGCCTTTCATCGGGCGCAACGCCGCCGGCGTCTGGCAGGGCCCGATCTACTGGAATGCACGCCGTCTGGATGGCGCGCCGGAAGTGCGCGTGACCGTCACCCCCAGCCGCGCCAACACCACGCTGTATGCCTATCTGTACGCGGAAGATGTGCTGGGCAATGGTCAGCTGATCAGCCACAAGCCCTACACCCTGCGCGGCGTTGCGCCGGGCCAGGCGACCACCCTCGATCTGCGACTGGAAGCAAGCAGCTGGAACATTCCGGCGGGCAGTCGCCTGACGCTGGTGGTCGATACGGTGGACCTGCGCTACGCAGGCATCAGTCAGCTGGGCGGGGCGGTGACCTTCAGTTCGCCCGCGTCAGCGCCATCGGTGTTGAAGGTGCCGTTGCATTGACTCCACGCCGCGCCCGCCATGGCGGGTGCGGCCGCTCCGGGGGCACACCGGCGGCAGATGCCGCGTGGTGTGCTCAAAGCTTGCCGGCCACTCTGTAGCGGGAGACACCCAGTTCGATCAGCACCTGCAGCTCATGAAGCAGAACAGGGTCCCAAGCATCGAAGTTGAAGCAGGACTTTCCCTGCATCCGCTTCTTCAGGGCCGGGCTGATGTCGGCCAGCAACTCGGGGAAGGTGTAGATGGGCATGAAGTGGAACGAATGCCTGCGAGCCGACGCCTTCACCGCGCCGAAGAACTGCGCCTTGCCCTTGGCGTCTACGTTCCTGCAATTGGCGTAGAAATGATCGTCCTCGTCATGCACGACGAGAAGATCGGTCTTGTAGGGAAGCAATAGATCACGCAGGGCGACGAACAGATCCGTCGCGGCGCCGTCCATGTTGAGATTCGACTGGGCAGCAGGTGCTTGCGGGATTTTCATGGAAGTAGCCCGGAAGGGAGCGCAGCTGGGAGATCGTGCGCAGGTTCTGCTGGGCCAGCCTATCACGGGGCAGTAAGACGGCAGCGGCAGATGGCTATGGACTTATAGCCACGAGCACCTGACCATGGCGCTCCAAGAATACCCCCGCAACCTGGCAGCTCGATGAAAACACTGGCTTTGATCGCACTTTCCCTCTCCATCTGCATCAGCCTGGCGGGTTGCATTGCGCCGTTTCGTGTAAAGGCGCGCGAGTATGCGACGGCCGATATGCCGCCGCCAGAAAAGCGCGATGCACCCGCTCCGTCAGCGCCACCGCAGTGATGCCCCGTCGGTCAGCATCACCCGCAGCAGCGGCATCGATTTAAACCCTTTCCGCGTGGACACTGGCGCGGACGGATTGGCCATATCGCGCAGCATCGTGCCGAAGGCCTCGGTGGTCATCGATGATCGCACTGAAAATACGGGTTCAGACGGTGTCACCACGCTGGACTACAGCACGCGCAACGACGTTGAGATCGGCGGGCTGGATACGCGCACGGGTCCTGTAGTGGTCGATTACAGGAACCGTCCCTTTGATGCGGTTCTGGGTTGGAAGTTCTTTGAAGGGAAGGTGGTCGAAATCGACTACGACCGGCAGCAGCTGGTCGTCCACCGCAATCTGCCGGATGTATCCGGATACACCCGCGCCAACGTCCGCTGGATCGATAATACGCCCGCAATCGAAGTCACGCTCGGCAATGGCGACGCCATCTTCAAACCGTGGCTGGCACTACCAGTACGTTGTCGTGGAGCCGGCCAGCAAGCAGTGGCTGCGCCTTGCGGTCGGCGCCATCGCACTGGCGTGCAGCAGGGCCAGGGCGCGGCGGCTTCAACCTTCCACGGCCTCTTGTGAACGGCGCGCGGTAACAGCACACTCCTCGCCAGCCATTCCCTTCAAGAGACGTCCATGGCCGTTCGCATCACCTGCCTGTGCGGCGCAAATGTCATTGAACTGCACGGTGCTCCCGCTGCGCAGGCGAACTGCCATTGCGCAACGTGCAGGGATTTCTACGGCGTTGCGATGCTCTCGGCCACCGCATGGTCGGCTGGATCGGTGGCCGTTTCAGGAGAGAACAACGCGCGCTTTCAACATCCGTCCAAACAGCTTTCCAAGACCTTCTGCCTGAACTGTGGCGATGTGTTGTTTGGCACCAATCGCCTGGGCATGCGCGTGGTTCCCAACGCTGTGGTTGCCCGAGCTGCTGATGGCGTACTGGATGCAGCGTTTGCGCCAACGATGCATCTGTTCTATCGGGAGCGTGTCATCGACGTTGCAGATGCGCTGCCGAAGTTCCTCGATGGGTGGGACGGCCCGCTTCATGCGAGCCAGGAACATCCGCAGCCATGTCCTGGCCCCTGAAGATGCGAGGAAGCAATTCCATGGATAAATCGTTGGGCAAGATCAAAAGGACTGCGCAGATGAGCTCGCCAATCAGCCAGGAACTGGTACTGGATACGCTCCGGAAGAGCCTTGAAGGCCTGCCCGCGACCAATGGTGTGGGCCTGCCGTTACTTGCAGTCTGCGCAGCATTTGATGACTTCAACGCGCTTTCCATTGGAAGGAAGCTTGATGAGGAAGCGCTTACCAGCCTGTTCCTGGGGCACCTGGGGTCGAGCATCCGCCATGCAAGCTGCATCTGGCCAGCAGGCGACGTTGGCGGCAATCGCATAGGTCTCCGCTGGCTCCATTACAGCCGCCCGGCAGAGAACGTTTTTGGCAGTGACTTTGCGTTGCTTATCGCGGCACCTGGGCAGGACGAGCGCTACCGGTTGGCGGTCTTCCAGGCCAAACGCTGCGATGGGTCTCCTGTTGACCTGAAGAGGGCACCCACCTGGGATCTGGGTGAAAGCCCCGATGGCAATGTGGCTCCACCATCGACCAGCCAGGCCGATAAGGAGCAACAGAACAAGGAATTGAAGGCAAAGCGTGTGGCGGAAGCCGACGCCGAGCTTGAACGCTATCTTGGGTGGTTACAGAAAACAGATGCCGTGCTTACGGCTGACGAGCTTTCGGAGATCGAACAGCGACAGCCTGGCAAATGCTGGCAACTTACCAAACTGGTCATCCTTTCCCTCAGGCTGAGGCACAAGTTCAACAGGCCGGCGGCGGCGAGCGTGAATTATGTGCTGTGGCCAGAGCAGACCGGCAAGCCTGTGACCTATGCGCCCGTGGCCCATGCCAGATTGGAGCGTCTGGTTGAGAGCAACAGACCTGCAACAGCGCCGGTGGCGCAGCAGGATACGGCTTCCGGGGAAACGCTTGGGCGTAGCAGGCAACGTCTGGAACCACCCACAGGCGAGCTTCGCACGCTTCTGATGACGTGGCTGACGGAAGACGGGGGCAGCGGCGACTCCTTGAGCGTGGACGAAGCTGCCGGCGCCTGCCAACTGATCACTGACTGTGTCGGCTCGGTCGCCATCGTCGATCTTCGCAGTTCAGGGCCCGCGCTCACCCTGGATAGCAAGATCGGGCTGGTAGAACCCGCTGCAGCACTGTCCACCTACGAACACGCGTTCGAAGGCACCGGGTACAGGCCCTGATGCAGATGGGCGAAAGGTGCACGGGCTCTGCGATGCTGCAACCCGCATCGTGCGGGTTTCCGCAGAACCGTCTTCGCCCTGCAGGTGCTGGCCTCAGCGGGCATCGGTGGCGCCACCCGAATCATGCAGGCTGCGCAGTCTCTTCTTGTTGATCTTGCCCACACTGGTGCGCTCCAGCGAATCCACAAAGCTGACGCGGTCGGGTATCGCGTAGCGGGAGATATCCCCAGAGCGGCTGCGCGCTGCGACCAGCTCGATGATCTCCGCTTCCGTCACATCACTGCCTTCCTGCCTGACCACCAGCGGCAGCGGTCGCTCACCCCATTTCTCATCGCTGATGCCGATCACGGCGACCTCGTTGACCGCGGGATGCAGGGCAATGATGTCCTCCAGGGCGAGCGAGGAGATCCATTCGCCGCCGGTCTTGATCACATCCTTGATGCGGTCGGCCACGCGCAGGTAGCCGCCGCCATCGATGTTGCCGATGTCACCGGTATGCAGGTAGCCGCCTGCCCACAAGGCCGCCGAAGCATCCGGGTTGTGCAGATAGCCCTGGGTGAGCCAGGGCGTGCGTACCACCACTTCGCCGGTAGCGATGCCATCGTGGGCAACGTCGTTCATGTCTTCGTCCACGATGCGCAGGTCCACCAATGGCACCGGAATGCCGGCCTTGGTGCGCAGTGACAGCTCCTCATCCGGGTCGTCCAGGGCGTGGGCATCAATCTGCGCGACGGTGAGCAGGGGGCAGGTCTCGGACATGCCGTAGCCGCCGAAGATGTCGATGCCACGGGCCAGTGCCTGCTGCGCCAGTGCCCGCGGCAGTGCCGCACCGCCGATGATCACTTTCCAGCTGCGCAGGTCGGTATCGGCCGCAGTGGCATGCCCCAGCAGCATATGCAGGATGGTCGGCACACAGTGCGAGAACGTCACCTTCTCGCGGGCGATCAGCGCCAGCAGCGTGCCCGGCAGATAGCGTCCGGGGTAGACCTGCTTGATGCCCAGCAGCGTGGCCACGTACGGCATGCCCCAGGCGTGGACATGGAACATAGGGGTGATCGGCATGTAGACATCGTCACGGTGCAGGCGCCCTTGACTGGATGCACTGCCGAGCGCGGCCATCGCCGCAAGTGAGTGCAGTACCAGTTGCCGATGGCTGAAGTACACCCCTTTGGGCAGGCCCGTGGTGCCGGTGGTATAGAACGTCGTGGCGCGGGTGTTCTCGTCGAAGTCGGGGAAGTGGGTGATGGGCGTGGCCTCGCGCAGCCCGGCTTCGTACTCGGTCACGAAACCTGCTGGCAGTGGGCCATCCTCTTCGTCCAGCAGCACGCGCGTGCGCAGATCCGGCAGCTGTTCGTCGATGGCTTCCAGCACCGGCAGGAACTCGCGGTTGGCCAGGAGTACCCGCGCGCCGCTGTGATTGAGCGTATAGGCAATCTGCTCAGGCGCCAGGCGGATGTTCACCATCATCAGCACCGCTCCGATCATCGGCACGGCGAAGTAACTCTCCAGGTATCGGTTGCTGTCCCAGTCCATCACTGCCACGGTATCGCCGCGCTTGACCCCCAGCGAGGTCAGCAGCCCGGCCAACTGGCCGATACGCGCCTGCAGGGTGCGGTAGTCGAAGCGCACCTTGTCGCCGTAGACGATCTCCTGCTGCGGACGCACGGCCAGCGGCGTCAGCAGCAGCTGCTTGATCAGCAGGGGATAGGCATGAGCCTCGGCGGCGGACGCGTCTGTAGCGGTGGCGAATGACATGTAAGGACTTCCTGGTGGGCGGCGTGTCAGCGGCTCGGGGTGGCCTGGATCGCGGGAATGGACAGCTGCTCGCGCATCAAGGGCGCTTCCGCGCGAGGGCTCGGCTGGATGAGCGCATCCTTCGGCAGTGCCTGCGTTGGGTCCTCAAGGTGACCCCATACCTGGTCCAGTGCCGCGAACAGGTAGGGCAGCAGCGGCACGTAGCGCTTGCGGTAATCCGGGAAGCCCAGCAGCGAGTCGAAGTGCTGTGCGTGGTTCACCCGCCAATAGGCGATCTGCGCCCCCGCCTTGCGCGCAAATGGCACGTAGCGATCGCTGGTCATGCTGATCGGCACCAGCCCATCGTCGATGCCATGGATCACCACGATCGGCAGGCCGCGACGCGGAGCCTGGGCGGTGGCCGCGGCGATGCCGGCGCGCACACGCCGTGCATCGGCGCTATCGCCATTTCCGAGTGCACGCAGGCAGTTCAGGCCACGCAGGGGGTCAGCTTCCGCGCCGGCAGCATTGCCATCCACCAGCATCACGCCACTGCCCGGCGGAATGCCGCTGCCCTCGCTCCACCAGGTTGCACGCATTTCGGCTGCGGCTGCGGCCGGTGTGCCGTCTGCCCCGGCGGCCGAGAAGCTGTACGCGCAGGGATGCTCGCCAGCACCGTAGCGCCCATAGGCCGACGAATAGGTGGCCGCGATGGCGCGCCACAGATCGAACCCGGTCGAGAACGCACCGGCGCGAAGTGCATCGGAGCTCAAGCCAGTGTCGTGCAGCTGCTGCCGTGCCGACCGTGCCTGTGCCGCGGTGTCATCACCTTGCACCAACCCGGCGGACTTCAGCGTGGCACATCGCTGGGTCCACACCGGCACAGCCTGCGCTCGCATCGGCGGTTGCGGCAGATCATCGTCTGCCAGCAGCGCGCAGGGCATCAGCAACGCGGCCTGGGTGACGAAGTCGTACAGTGGCGGTGCGCCTGCCACCGAGATATTGGGTTCGCCGGCCACCATTGCATCGAACCAGTCGCCTTCGATCTCCGCCGCACGCAGCACGGCGCCACCGCCATTGGATACGCCCACACCCAGTGTGCGCGTGTTGGCTGCCGTGAATGGCGTCGATTCCGGGTAGGCGCGCTCCAGGGCCTGCAGGCCGAACTGCAGCGCCTGCAGCAGATGCCCGCCCCAGTCTGCTTCCGGGTTGTCACCCGAATGGGCATGTTTGAAGGCGATTCCCTGGGTGGCTGCCGCACCCGCAGGAACAAAGGCCAGCGCACCTTGGCTTGCGGGCGTGCCGTCGTCCTGGAAGCCCGTCTTGGCGTCCAGATCGTAATAGTCACTGCCGGCGCCCTTGTCGGTGTAGGCGACGGCGCAGCCGTGGGCCAGGCCCCAGCTGCCGGCAACCGCAATCGCGCCATAGATGCCACGCGAGCCGGAAGACGCAGCGACGAGCAGGCAGCGCCGCGAGGCATCGAAGTTGTCAGGCACCTGCACCAGAACGCGATGGGGCTGGCGTGCGCCAGGAATGCGCGCATAGGCCGAGAACTCGCGGCCGGGTACCGCCTGCAGGCTGCCGTAGACATCGCCAAAGCCACCGCCGGGGGTCAGGTCGGCGATGCCACGCCAGGTGCTCCAGATCGCACGGCGCCGTGCCTCTTCGGCCGTGGGCTGGCCCGGGTTGCTGAAGGCTGGCGCGGCTGCCGAGCGCAGGGCGTCGATATCCAGTCCCGCGGTCAGCAGTTCATCGTTGCCGCGATGCACGGTTTGCCGCCACTGCTCGAACACCGGAACAGCAGTGATAGGGCGGGGCGCGGCAGCCTGGGCGGCGGAAATGCTGCCCACAAGAAGCGGCAGCGTGGCGCACAGCAGCGTAACGGGGCGATGGATGTTCATTGCTCCACCCTAGCAATCCGGGCGGCACACGCCAGCGTACCTTGGTACCCGTGCCCAGGCGCGGACGATTTGCTAACCTCGGCTGGACATGCCGACCCTGCTCATCGCCGACGACCACCCCTTGTTCCGCGCGGCGCTGCATCGCGCGGCCGAAGAGGCGGTGGCGGACCTGCAGATCAGCGAGGCCGATTCGCTGCACAGCGTGCTTGAAGCGATCGAGAGCCAGCAGATCGACCTGATGCTGTTGGACCTGCATATGCCTGGCAACCACGGTCTTGCCGGGTTGGCGACCATCCGTGCACTGCAACCGGGGCTGGCGATCATCATCGTTTCAGCCAATGAAGAGCCGCACGTGATCCGTCGTGCCATCGACCTGGGCGCAGCCGGCTACCTGCCCAAGAGTTCAGGGCTGACCGACCTGCAGTCCGCGCTGCAGACGGTGCTGGAGGGCGAGCGCTGGATTCCGGCGCTGCTGCGCGAGCCGGTGGCGCGGGTCGCGCCCTTCAGCAAGGACGCCGATCTTGCCGCACGCTTGTCCAGCCTGTCCGCGCATCAGTACAAGGTGCTGAGCCTGGTGGCCGAAGGGCTGCTCAACAAGCAGATCGCCGACCGGCTGGGCGTACAGTTGCGCACGGTCAAGGCGCACATGACCCGCATAATGGGCCGGCTGGGCGTGCGCAATCGTGCGCAGGCCATTCGTGTGCTGCACGAGATGGGGCTGACCGATCCCTCGCGGCAGATCGAAGAGACGCAGGACGCCTGACGCCTGGTCAGGCCTTTGCCGTAGCGGCCGTTGCCAGCAGATGGTTGATCGCCCAGCGCAGGGCCAGCGGCTTGAACGGCTTGTTCAGCAGCGACAGGCCCACGCTGCGCACTGCCTCGCGGGTGTCGCTGCCGGTGTCGGCGCTGAGAATCACCGTCGGCCGCGTTCCGTGGACGGCGACAAGGCGCTTCCACAGTGCGACGCCCGTATCGCCATCATCAAGGTGGTAGTCGAACAGCCACAGTGCCGCCTCCTGTGCTGAAGCACCCAGCGCATTGACATCGCGCGCCGCGATGACATCGCAGCCCCAGGAAAGCAGCATCTGTCGCATCGCCTCCAGCGCCTCCGGATCGTTGTCGACCACCAGCACGCGGATGCCCCTGATGCTGCTGTTGCCAGCGGCGGGTTCAGTGCGCGGTGCCGCAGGCGGTACTGCCCGCGCCACGGTGATTGAAAAGGTCGAGCCGCGGTCGAGCACGCTGTGCAATTGCAGCGGCGCATGCAGCAGGTCGGCGATGCGGCTCGCGATGGTCAGACCAAGACCGAGGCCCTGGCCGTTGCTGCGGTCACCACGATGGAATTCCTCGAACACCACCGCCTGCTGCTCCGGCGCGATGCCGGGGCCGCTGTCATGCACGCCGATCGATAGCGCCTGGCCATGCCGACGCACGCCCAGCAGCACGCCGCCATGGCGGGTGTAGCGGATGGCATTGGCCAGGAAGTTCTGCAGCACGCGGCGCAGCAGCAAGGGGTCGCTGTGTACCCACGCACGGGTCCGCACATGGCGGAACTGCAGGCCGCGCGCCGCTGCCAGCACGGCGAACTCCTGTGCAAGCGGGTCCAGTACGGTCGACAGCGCGAACGGGCGCGGATCGGCCACCAGTCCGCCGGCTTCCAGTCGTGAAATATCAAGCAGGCCCGAGAGCAGGTCGTCGGTGGAATCCAGCGCACCACGAATCTGGCGCAGGAAGCTGTCCAGGAACTCCGATTCGATGTGTTGCGACATGGCATCGGTGAGCAGCTGCGCCGCATGCAGGGGCTGGATCAGGTCGTGGCCAACGGCGGTGAGGAAGCGTGTCTTGGCCACGTTGGCCCGCTCGGCTTCATGCACGGCCTGCTCCAGCCGGGCGGTGCGGTCCTGCACCCGGCGCTCCAGGGTTTCGTTGCTGCGCTTGAGCGCGTCCTCTGCCCGACGGAAGGCGGTGACATCGGTGAAGGTGGCCACGTAGCCGCCACCCGGCATCGGGTTGCCGCGGATTTCGACGATGGTGTTGTCCGGGAAGATCCGCTCGGACAGATGCGGGGTACCGCGCCGCATGTGCACCACCCGGCGTTGCAGCGCCTTGTCGCGCGAGTCGCCAGGAGTGTCACCGATCTTCAGCTGTCCCAGCGCCCACGCCGTCAGGTTCGACACCGGCTGCCCCACCTGCAGCAGCTCCGGCGGGAACTTGAACAACGCGGCATAGCGACTGTTCCAGGCCACCAGCTGCAGCTGCGCATCGACCACGCTGATGCCCTGGCTCATGTTTTCCAGCGCGGCCTCCAGCAGCCGCTGGTTGAAGCGCAGCACCTGGGTGGCCTCACCGACCGCGCGGGTGACGGCGTCCAGCGGCGCAGCGCCACCATCGCGGGCCGCCTCCACCAGCAGCCGCGCCATGCCCGCACCGACCACGGCGGTCAGCTCGCGTTCGATGGCGGTGACCCGGTCGTGATCCAGCATCTGCCCGGCATGCCCGTCCATCAGTTGGCGTGCCCGTTCCTGGCCGAGGAAGCGACCGGCCGTCTTGCGCAATGATGCGGCGGCGACCGCGTCGCGCTGCCGAGGCATCGATGGGCGCACCGCACGCGACACCAGCACCACGGTCACCAGGTTGACCGCCAGGCTTGCGCCCATGCTGATGGCGATATGGCCCGGCTGCATGCGCAGCGAGAACATCGCCAGCCAGTGCAGCCCGTCTGGGCTGGCCGACGGCGGCGGGGCGGGGATCACCATCGGCAGCAGCACCAGCCACAGCCAGACCAGTGAGCCCAGCACGATGCCGGCGATGATGGCCAGGGAGGGCGTGCGCGGCCGGTACACCGCCAGCAGCACTGCCGGGGCCAGCTGCGAGAGGGCGGTGAACGACATCAGGCCGAAATCGCTGAGCGCTTCGGTACCGCTCATCGCGCGGCTGTACAGCCACGACATCAGGAACACGGCGAGGATGCCGGCGCGACGGAAGGCCAGCACGCGCGGTCGCAGATCGGCGGTGGTGACGCCGCCATCGACGCCGGCGAACAGCCGCGAGCCCACACCGTGGTTGCCGAGCATGATCGACAGGGTCAGCCCGGACAGGATCATCATGCCGGTGGCCGCGCTCAGGCTGCCCAGGTAGGCCAGCAGCGCCAGCAGGTGGTGGCCGCGTTCCTGCGGCAGGGCCAGTACATACAGGTCGGGCGACACCGAAGACGGCAACTGCGCGGCACCGGCCAGTGCCATCGGCACCGACGGCAGGCCGATCAACAGCAGGTACACCGGGAACAGCCAGCGCGCCGTCTTCAGGTCCGACGACTGGCGCAGTTCGACCACGCCCACGTGGAACTGGTGGGGCAGGGTAAACGCGGCCATCGCACCGAGCGCCACCATGGTCAGGTAGTCCGGCACCACTGCCTGCGGCGGCAGGTGCACCATTTTCTCAAGCAGCGGCGTGCCGGCCTTGTGTACCGACAGCGCGGCATACAGGCCGATGGCCAGCAGCGCGGTCAGCTTCAACAGCGATTCCACGCCCAGCGCGACTACGATGCCGCGGTTGTGTTCGGTCGCCGACGCTTTGCGTGCGCCGAACAACGTGGTGAACGCCGCCATCGTCAGAGCGAACCAGAACGACATGTCCAGCTGCCAGCCGACGGGCGCGAACTGGTCGCCGAGCAAGGCACCAAGGCCCTGGCTGACTGCTTTGAGCTGCAGTGCGATGTAGGGAATGATGCCGAACAGCGCGACCAGGGTGATGGTGATGCCCAGCCCTTGGTCGGCACGCAGCCGTGCGACCACCAGGTCGGCGATGGTTGCACTGTTGTGCTGTTTGGCCAGTCGTCCCAGCCGCACCAGGAACGGCAGGCCGAAGGCAAAAATGAGCGCCATGCCGATCAGTGTCGGCGGAATCGGAAAGCCCCACTGCACGCCCTGCGAGGCGGCCCCGTAGTAGGTCCATGCCGTGCAGTGCACGCCCAGCGACAGCGCGTAGATGGCCGGCCAGACCTTCGACAGCCGATGCCCCTGGCGCTCTCCCCAGAGGGCGACGCCGAACAGCAGCACGGTCCACGCGATGCAGGCGAACAGGACGATGGAGGGCGTCAACATCGCTCCAGTGTAGAGAGAACCGCGGCGGGCGGGCAGCCGGCCGGCGCTAGTCGGCGAGCACGATCAGCGACAGCTGTTCGGCGACCACGGCCACCTCACCGGTGGGGATCACTTCCACCGTCTTGTGCTGGGCCAGCAGCCACTGCCCGGGCCTGCGTGCCTCCAGTGACAGCAGCTGCGAGCGCACCCGCACCTCGGAACCGCTGGACACAGGCGCCAGGAAGCGGACCTTGTTCAAACCGTAGTTGAGTACGTGGGCGATGCCGGGGAAGCCGGCCAGGGCCGCCACGTCGTCCTCGACAGTGAGCGAGAGCAGAAGGAAGCCGTGCGCGATGGTCTGCCCGCCCGGCAAGCCGGTCTGTGCGCGGGCCGGGTCGGTGTGGATCCAGTTGTGGTCACCGGTGGCGTCGGCAAAGGCATCGATGCGCGACTGCGTGATGCCCGTGCTGCCGCTCAGCCGCTCGCTTGCTGCCCATTGCCGCAGTGCCTGCAGGGCAGCAGGCAACTCATCCGTTGAAACGTCGGCAGTCATCGCACACGCTCCAGCAACGCCAGGATCGCATCACGCGCCTCGGGTTCGGACAACATCGGCGCATGGCCCACCTCCGGCACTTCAACGAGGCGGGCAGTGGGCGAGGTGGCTTCCATCTGCCGCGCAACATCGGCAGGCAGGATGTCCGACAACGCCCCGCGGACCACCAGCACCGGCACGCGCGCGGTCAGGCCACGCACCGCGCGCCACAGCACCGGGCGCAGCAGCCACAGCACCCACGGCCGTGTGGTGCGGATCACCGCCGGGTCGTAGTCCAGTTCCAGCAGGCCATCGCTGCGCTGGCGGAAGGTGCGTACCGCCATCGCGCGCCAGTCGTCGGTGGTAAAGCGCGGAAAGGCAGCCTTGCCGATGGATTCCACATACGTCGTGGCCTGTGCCAGGTCCATCGGTGGCACGGGCTTGCCGGCGTACTTGCCGATCCGCGCCAAGGCTTCGCGCGGCACCTTGGGGCCTGCATCGTTCAGCACCGCAGCGGCGATCAGCCCGGGCGCACGCGAGGCGAGGGTGATGGTGACCAGCACCCCTAGCGAGGTGCCGACGAACACCGCCTTGTCGATGTTCTGCGACCGCAGCAGGGCCACCATGTCGTCGGCATATGCGCGCGGGTTGTAGCTGGACGGGTCCAGCGCACGTTCCGAGCCTGCGCGCCCGCGCAGGTCAACGGCGATCACCCGCCAGCCGACGGCGGTCAGCGACTGTGCAAGGGCATCGAAGTCGGCGCCATTGCGGGTCAGGCCCGGGATGCAGACCACCGTGCCACGGGGCGGTTGCCCCGCGCCCGGGGCATGGTCGCGCGCATGCAGGCGCAGGCCATCGTCACTCTTCCAGTACAGATCATCGTAAGACGGTGTCATGCAGACGCTTCCTAGAAATCGTAACGGACGCTGAGGCTATATTGGCGCGGCGGCCCATAGAAACCAATCAGCGTGCCGACCGCCGGGATGTTGTAGCCGGTGGTGCGGTATTCCTTGTCGGCCAGGTTGGTGCCCTGCAGTGAGAACGTCCAAGCATCGTCGAGCTTCCAGATCACGCCGGCATTGACCAGCCCATAGCCATCCTGGCGGATCACCGGGCTCAGGTCGGTGGTTGGCCACACTTCGCTCTGGTAGCTGTAGCTCACCCGTGCGGACAGGTTGCTCCCATTGGCCAGGTCGGTGCGGTATTCCACGTTCAACGCGCCCGAGAAGTCCGGTGCGTTGGTGAATTTCATCTGCTTGGCCACGTTGACGCCACGATCCATGTACTCGTCATACTTGGCGTCCAGCCATGCCAGGTTGCCGGAGATCAGCCAGTGCTGGCTGGGCAGGTACTGGTACTCGATTTCCAGGCCGTTGATGGTGCCGGCGCCGGCATTGGTGAAGTCGCCGAAGAAGGAATCGTCGACGCCGTCGCCATTGGTATCGATGCCGGTGAACACCGACAGCTGGATGTCCTTGTACTTGTTGTGGAATGCCGACAGGTTCAGGAACAGGCGCTGGTCGAGGAAGGCCATCTTGCTGCCGATCTCGAAGCTGTCCACGGTCTCGTCATCGAACGGCTCGGCCGAGCGCGGCACCGCCACAGCGTTGGCGCGGATGTTGTAGCCGCCGGACTTGAAGCCACGCGTGGCCAGGCCATAGACCATGATGTCCGGGGTGATCTGGTAGTCCAGCGACACCTTCGGCGAGACGTTCTTGAAGTTGGTCTTCTTGTCGAAATCGGCGGCGATGGCGATCGGGCGGGTGAACGTCGCATCCGAGTAGAACCGGTTGAGCACGATCGCGCGCTTGTCCTCGTCGGTGTAGCGCGCGCCGACATCCAGCTTGAGGCGGCTGGTCAGGTCGAACGTCCAGTCGGCATAGACCGCGATGCTGTCGGTGAGCACCTTGCCACGGGTGTCACCAAACTGCAGGTTGAAGAAGTTGTTGCGGATCTGGCCACCGGCCTCGCCACTGAACTGGTACACGCCCACCACGCCGCGCACGCGTCCGCCGGCATCGTAGTTCAGCTGCACCTCGTTGCTGACCTGGTCGTCGTGGTAAATGCCACCCACGTCGGCCAGTTTCACCGGCGTGGTGTCGAAGTCGATATTGGCTTCGCTGTCCGATTCGCGCTTGGCCACCACGTACTTCAGTGCAACGTCCTCGCTGGGCCGCCAGTTCACCGTGGCCGAGGCACCCTTGGTCTCCACGCTGTTGAGGTTGCGCATGCCCGAGCGGATGTCGTAGCGGTCATCCATCGGCGGGTAGGCGCGCACGAACGGATTGGGCGCCAGCATCTTAGAGCCACGCATACCGGACTGGTCATCGATCCAGTCCAGGGCGAACTGCACGTCGAAATCATCGCCCGCATAGGCACCCAGGTTGAAGCGTGCAGCATTGATCTGCTTGTCACTCACCGGTTGGTCGGTGAAGGTGTTCTCGCCGAAGCCGTCACGATTCATGCTGGCTACCGCCACGCGCGCACGCAGGCCGCTGTCGGCGCCGCCGATCGGGCCACCGATCGCCGCCTTGGCGTCGAGCTGGCTGTAGTTGCCCACGGTGATCTGGGCAAAGCCTTCGGTCTGGGTGGGCAGGCCGCGCGAGATGTATTTGATGGCACCGCCGATGGTGTTCTTGCCGTACAGCGTACCCTGCGGGCCGCGCAGCACCTCGATGCGCGAGACGTCGAACACGTCCAGCAAGGCACCCTGCGGGCGGGCGATGTAGACGTCGTCCAGGTAGATGCCCACGCCCGGGTCAGCGCCCCAGGTGGGATCGGACTGGCCGACGCCGCGGATGTAGGCCGTGACCGTGCTGCTGGCTCCGCGCGCCGCATAGATGGTCAGGTTGGGCACCTGTCCATCCAGGTCGCTGATGTCCTGGACATTCATCTTGTCCAAGGCTTCGGAAGTGAAAGCGGTGACGGCAACCGGCACCTCCTGCAGGGTTTCCTCGCGCTTGCGCGCGGTCACCGTGATGCTGTCCAGGTTGGTCGCCGAAGCGGTCCGGCCTGCCGCCGGCGTGCCCTGCGGTGCTTCCTGCGCCAGAACCGGCCCGGTGGCCAACAGCGTGCCGATCATCAGGCTCAAGCAATTCCGTTTCATTCGGTCCTCCCCCAAGGCAGATGGCCCATTGCCACCCATGCTGCCTAGGCTAGCGGCGCCGTGGCACACCGGCGAGTGGACCTAGGTCCAGTCGGCAGCGGTCGCCAGATCCGGATACTGGGCGCGTCCCCACCTGGAAGCGCCGTATGTCGTTACTGATCGTACTTGCAGCGCTGGCCTTCCTCATTCTGGTGGCCTACCGCGGTTACAGCGTGATCCTGTTCGCGCCCATCGCCGCACTGGGCGCCGTGCTGCTGACCGATCCCTCGCTGGTGGCACCGATGTTCACCGGCTTGTTCATGGACAAGATGGTCGGCTTCCTCAAGCTCTACTTCCCGGTGTTCCTGCTGGGCGCAGTGTTCGGCAAGCTGATCGAACTGTCCGGCTTCTCCCGCTCCATCGTCGGTGCTGCGATCCGGTTGTTCGGCCCGCAGCGGGCGATGCTGTCGATCGTGCTGGTATCGGGCCTGCTCACCTATGGCGGCGTGTCGTTGTTCGTGGTGGTGTTCGCGGTGTATCCGTTCGCCGCCGAGATGTTCCGCCAGAGCAACATCCCCAAGCGCCTGATTCCGGCCACGCTGGCGGTGGGCGGCTTCAGCTTCACCATGGACGCGCTGCCGGGGACGCCACAGATCCAGAACATCATTCCAACCACGTTCTTCGGCACCGATACCTGGGCGGCACCCGTGCTGGGAACGCTTGGCGGCATGTTCGTGTTGGCGGTTGGCATGGCCTACCTCGAGTGGCGCCGTCGCGTTGCGCTACGCAATGGCGAAGGCTACGGCGATCCGGCCACCCTGGTGAACGAGCCCACGCCGTTCGCCGGCACTCATCTGGCACATGCGGGCATTGCCGTGCTGCCGCTGGTGCTGGTGTTCGTCTCCAACAAGCTGTTTACCCTGGGCATGCCGCACTGGTACGGCGCCGAGCACAGCTTCGTACCGTCGATCATGGGCAGCGCCGCGCCGGTGGTGCAGAACGTGGCGAAGATCACTGCAATCTGGGCGGTGCTGGGTGCGCTGCTGGTGGGCATCCTGTCGGTGCTGGCGCTGGCCTGGCGCCCGGTGGTCGCCCAGTTTGCCGACGGCACCAAGGCGGCGATCGGTGGTGCAGTGCTGGCAGCCATGAACACCGCCTCGGAATATGGCTTCGGCGCGGTCATCGCCGCGTTGCCGGGTTTCATGGTGGTGGCCAACGCGCTGGGCTCCATCAAGGATCCGTTGCTGCACGAAGCGGTGACCGTAACCGGCCTGGCCGGCGTCACCGGCTCGGCATCGGGCGGCATGAGCATCGCCCTCGCGGCAATGTCGGAGACCTTCATCGCCAATGCACAGGCCGCCGGTATTCCGATGGAGGTGCTGCATCGCGTTGCCGCGATGGCCTCCGGTGGCATGGACAGCCTGCCGCACAACGGTGCCGTCATCACCCTGCTGATGGTGACCGGGCTGACCCATCGCCAGGCCTACAAGGACATTTTCGCAGTAACCATCATCAAGACCCTCGCGGTGTTCGTGGTGATCGGCATCTATTACGCCACCGGCTGGGTTTGACAGCGGCGTCGCAGCACCCTCTGGAAGGTCGGTCCACGAGGATTTCCGGTACCACTTCATCCACGACTCATGCATGAGGATCTGGTCATGAAATCTGGAATCGATTCAATCAAGGCGCTGACGCTGCTGCTGTGCACCTGGCTGGCCACGACGGGTGCCGCATTCGCAGCAGGTCCCGCCGGGCATTGGGATGTTGGCCTGTACGGCAATTTGTTCGGCGCCCGCGAGTACCAGGTATGGGTACCCGCCGGCTACGACGAAACGCAGCCGCTGCCCCTGTTGCTGGTGCTGCACGGCTGCGTGACCGGGCCGAACCTGATGGGCGAGGCCTCCGGCTTCAATGAGGTGGCGGATACCGAAGGCTTCATCGTGGTCTACCCGCGGCAGAACGTGACCTCCAATCCGGCACGCTGCTGGAACTGGCAGTTGCCGATCAACCAGGCGCGCGACAGCGGCGAGGCCTCGATCCTGGCCGGCATCGTGGATAAGGTGAAGGCGGGCTACAGCGTTGATCCGCATCGGGTCTACGTCACCGGTATTTCCGCTGGCGGGGCGATGACCTCGATCATGCTGGCCTGCTATTCGGATGTGTTCGCTGCGGGCGCGATCCATTCCGGCGGCATGTACAAGGGCGCGACCACGATCTCCGGCAGCGCCTACGCGCTGTTGGCCGGCAGCATCTACTCACCGGACAGCAACGGGCGGCTGGCCTGGCAGTGCTCGGGTTCGCCGTCACCGCGACCGATCCCGGTGCTGGTGTTCCATGGCACCGCCGACGCCACCGTGAACCCGGTGAATGGACAGCAGGCCGTGCGCCAGTTCCTGCAAACCAATGACCTGGCCGACGATGGCCTGGACAACGACTCGGTGAAGTATGTGCCGACCAACACTTTCCACGGACAGGTGCCGGGTGGGCGTGCCTATACGGTCGACACCTACACCTACGGTGGCAGGACGCTGGTCCAGCATTACGTGGTGCAGGGCATGGGTCATGCCTGGAGCGGCAGCCAGTCCGGGTTGCCGTTCACCGATCCCAAGGGGCCGGATGCCACGCTGATCACGTGGCTGTTCCTGAAGGATCAGCAGCGCTGAATATCGGGGCGCAAGGGTAGGGGAGGCGGCGCCAGTGCGGGAGTGGAGGGCTCCCGCACTGGCGCGCGGCCTCGTCCCGCTCAGCGCTGTGCCAGAAGCTCCTCGCGGATGATCTGTGCGCCCGCGCTGAGCGCGCGCAGTTTGCCTCTTGCCACATCACGCGACAGCGGCGCCATGCCGCAGTTGGTGCTGGGGTAGAGCTTGTCGGCATCCACGAACTTCAGCGCCTTGCGCAGGGTGTTGGCCACGTCTTCCGGCGTCTCCACCGTGCTGGAAGCCACATCAATGGCGCCCACCATCACCTTCTTGCCACGCACCAGTTCGATCAGGTCAATCGGCACGTGCGAGTTGTGGCACTCCAGCGAGATGATGTCGATGCTGGACGTCTGCAGCTTCGGGAATGATTCCTCATACTGCCGCCATTCCGAACCCAGCGTCTGCTTCCAGTCGGTGTTGGCCTTGATGCCATAGCCATAGCAGATGTGCACCGCGGTTTCGCATTTCAGCCCTTCGACCGCGCGCTCCAGGGCGGCTACACCCCAGTCGTTCACTTCGTCGAAGAACACGTTGAATGCCGGCTCATCGAACTGGATGATATCCACGCCGGCGGCCTCCAGTTCCTTCGCTTCCTCATTGAGGATCTTCGCAAACTCCCATGCGAGCTTCTCGCGGCTCTTGTAGTGCGCGTCATAGAGGGTGTCGATCATGGTCATCGGGCCCGGCAGTGCCCATTTGATCGGCTGCGTGGTCTGTCTGCGCAGGAACTTCGCGTCTTCCACAAACACCGGCTTCGGGCGGCTGACAGCGCTCACCACGGTGGGCACGCTGGCGTCGTAGCGATCGCGGATACGGACGGTTTCACGCTTCTCGAAATCGACGCCGTTGAGGTGTTCGATGAAGGTGGTGACGAAATGCTGCCGCGTCTGTTCGCCGTCACTGACAATGTCGATGCCGGCGTGCTGCTGTTCCTGCAGGGACAGGCGCAGGGCGTCCTGCTTGCCTTCATTCAGCGCTTCATCCTGCAGCTTCCAGGGCGACCAGAGCTTCTCGGGCTCCGCCAGCCAAGAGGGCTTGGGCAGGCTGCCGGCGGTGGAGGTGGGGAGCAGTTTCTTCGTCGACATTGCGTCTTGTGTCCTGGGGGCGAATGGAAAATCGATGGATCAGCGGGCGGCCCACTGCTCAAGCGCAGCGCGGTGCGGCTTGATGAAGTGCTCTTCAGTGAACTTGCCCTGCTTGACCGCGAGCTGGCTGCGCTCCTCGCGGTCGTAGACGATGCGGGTGGAGGAGTAGTCCTGATGCTTCAGGCTGGGCTGGTAGACCTTGCCGGCCACGGAATTGGCGTTGTAGATCTCGGGGCGGTAGATCTTCTGGAAGGCCTCCATCGTGCTGATGGTGCCGATCAGTTCCAGGTTCGAGTAATCACCCAGCAGGTCGCCCTGGAAGTAGATCGCCAGCGGCGCGACGCTGCCCGGCGGCATGAAGTAGCGCACCTTCAGCCCCATCTTGTCGAAGTACTGGTCGGTGGGGGAGAACTCGCCTTGCCGGTACTCCACGCCGAGGATGGGATGGTGGTTCTCGGTGCGGTGGTAGGTCTTGCTGCTGGAAACGCTGATGCAGATGACCGGCGCCTTGCTGAAGTTCGCACGGTAGGCCTCCGACTCCAGGAAGTGCTGGAACAGCTTGCCGTGCAGATCGCCAAAGCCGTCGGGAATGCCGAAGGTGGCCTTGCCCTCGTTGCTGGCGGGCAGTACCACGCTGAAATCGTAGTCGCGCACATACGACGAGAAGTTGTTGCCGACAATGCCTTCGGTGCGCGTACCGGTGAGGGTGTCGACGATGGTCGGCCGCAGCACCTCGATCAACGGGAACGTATCGCTGCCGTTGCTGCCATCGATGTGCATTTCCACGGAGATGATGTCCAGCTCGACCACATAGCGGTCCGCGCTCGGGTTGTCCCAGTGCGCGAGGTCGTTGAAGCGGTTGTTGATCATGCCGAGCGTGTTGCGCAGGTTTTCCTGGCGCGATTCGCCGCGGGCCAGGTTGGCGAAGTTGGTGGTGATGCGCGTGCCATCAGCAGGCTGGTAATCCTCGTTGAAAGGAATACGGGTGATGCTGAAGGTGAAATTGTTGGTCGTCATGGGCGGCGTTCCGGTTTGCGGGGTGACACCCGAATGCAGGTCGATGGCATTCGGCATTCAGAGAGCGGCAGCGGCCACAAGGGAAACAGGTGCTGCGCGATGGGAGAGGGCAAGCAACGGCATGGCCCGCTGTACCGCCAGGCGCGCCCGCTGGATCAGCGCTTCGTCGTGTACGCGGCCGTCGGCGAAATCGCGGTCGGTCGCGTAGACGCCCAAGGGCAGGGTGCGGGCCTGGAAGAAGCTGAAGAGCGGCCGCAGCTGGTGGTCGATCATCAGCGCGTGGCGCTCGCTGCCGCCGGTGGCGGCGAGCAGGATAGGGGTATCGACCAGCGCGTCCTGGTCGATGAAATCGAAGAAGTGCTTGAACAGGCCGGTGTACGAACCGCGGTAGACCGGCGTGGCCACCACCAGAACATCGGCCTGCTCGACAGCGGCCAACTGCCGCTCCACGGTCTCGGGCAACTGCGAGCGCCGCAGCGCACCAGCCAACTGCGGCGCCAGCTCACCCAGTTCAATCAGGTGCGGGTCGCAGGGAATGCCTTCGCCGATCAGGTCCAGCAGGTGCTCGGCCAGGGTCGCGGCTCGTGAGGGGCGCTGCAGCCCGCCGGAAACGGCGACGATACGGAGGGGGCGGGTCATCTCTTCGCTTTCAGCAGGGGAGGGGCACCTTCGGGTGATCTGCAAGGGCGCAGTCCTGCAGGCCGGCGGGGTGACCGGGCTGGAGGCATCCAAAGGCATGAGCCGATGCTAGCCAGCCCTTCCCATGACGTAAAATGGTATTACTTCACCAATCCATGAGTGAGATTCATCGTCATGTTGGAGCGGATCCATCTCAGCATCGTGCAGCAGGTCGAACAGCAAGGCTCACTGACCGCTGCCGCAGGCGTGCTCAACCTGACCCAGTCAGCCCTGAGCCACAGCATGAAGAAGCTGGAGCAGCAGCTGGGCACCAACGTCTGGCTGCGCGAAGGCCGCAGCCTGCGTCTGACCCAGGCGGGCCAGTACCTGCTGGCGGTGGCCAACCGGGTGCTGCCGCAGCTGGACCTGGCCGAAGAGCGGCTTGGCCAGTTCGCGCAGGGCGAGCGCGGCGCGCTGCGCATCGGCATGGAATGCCATCCCTGCTATCAGTGGCTGCTGAAGATCGTCTCGCCCTATCTGGCCACCTGGCCCGACGTGGATGTGGACGTCAAACAAAAGTTCCAGTTCGGCGGCATCGGCGCGCTGTTCGGCTATGAAATCGACCTGCTGGTTACCCCCGACCCGCTGCTGAAGCCGGGCCTGAAGTTCGTTCCCGTCTTCGATTATGAGCAGGTGCTGGTCGTGGCCAAAGGCCACGCCCTGGCAAAGGCGGACTACGTGAAGCCGCGCCAGCTGTCCCAGGAAATCCTGATCAGCTACCCGGTGCCATTCGAGCGCTTGGACATCTACAACCAGTTCCTGCTGCCGGCCGGTGTCACGCCGCGGCGCCACAAGACCATCGAAACCACCGACATCATGATGCAGATGGTGGCGAGCGGTCGCGGCGTGGCCGCGATGCCGCGCTGGCTGGTGGAGGAGTATGCCGCCCGCATGGACGTGGTGCCGGTGCGGCTGGGTGCGAAAGGCATTCCCAAGCAGATCTATCTGGGCGCGCGCGAGGCGGATACCGGCATCGATTACCTGCAGGCGTTTGTCGAGCTGGCACGGCACAGCTCCACCAGCGCCGGCATCCTGCGTGGAGCCGGCTGATGTCGGCTGGCATTGATCGCTTGGGGCAGCCGTCGAAAGGGCCTGTTGACCGCGCGCAGCGGGCGCAGGCCTTCGTCAGCGCCGTTTCGTTGGAGGTGAGCGCCAAGGCCATGCCTGCGCTGCACGCCGAGGCCGCGCGCATGGCACAGGGCACGACGGTCTCCATTCCCTACCTGCCAAGCGAGGACGACACCGCCCGGCTGGCTGCAGCACGCACGGTGCGCGAGCTGGGGTTCGAGCCGATGCCACACCTTTCGGCACGCCGCATCGGCTCGCGGGCAGCGCTTGAGCGCTTCATCGACCGTGCCGTGATCGACGCCGGCGTCGAGCGCTGTCTGGTGATCGCGGGGGATCTCTCCACACCTGCCGGGCCGTTCGCCGATAGTGCATCGATCATCGAGAGCGGCGTACTCGAGCGCGCCGGCATCAAGGTTGTGGCTGTGGGCGGGCATCCGCAAGGCCATCCGGTGATGAGCAGCGTCGATCGGTGGCGCGTGCTTGAACGCAAGTGCCAGCGCATTGAAGCACGAGGCATGGCACCGTCGGTCATCACCCAGTTCGCATTCGATGCCGATATCGTTCTGACCTGGTTGAATGAACTGCGCGCACGTGGCATCAGCCATCCGGTGCTGGTCGGTGCTCCCGGGCCCGCCAGCATCGCGCGACTTGTACGCTATGCGGCAATGTGCGGCGTAGCTGCAAGCACCTCGATGCTGTCGCGGTACGGCATCTCCATCGGCCGCCTGCTGGGTAGTGCTGGGCCGGATGTGTTCGTGGATCGCCTGGTGGACGGGTTGACCGAAGCCCATGGGCAGGTCAGCCCGCATCTGTTTCCCTTCGGCGGTATCGCACAGTCCATGGACTGGGTGGAGCACTACCGGAGGCATGCGGATGAGCTCATGACCCAGGACGGACGTCGCTCTCCGCATCGTCCATCCCCGGGCTGACCCGGCGGCCGATGTCCTTCAGGCGGGCGAGCTGGTCAACCATCGACGGTGCATCGTCGAGGCTGCCGACAAAGGTCCACAGGTAGGTCATCACCGCATAGACGTGACCCGGGGTCACACCATCGGTTGTGGCCAGGCGGCCAATGGTCAAGGCGAACAGCACCGCGGCCGCCGCGCCGACCACCACGAAGGCACTGGCTTCGCGATCTGACAGCAGGATGCGCAGCCGCGACAGCGTGGCGTAGTGACGGCGCAGCACCGATGGACTGACCCGGTCGACCAGCCGGATTTCATGCTCCAGCCGATTGTTCAGGCGGCCATGCAACTGCTCGTTGCGGCGAGCGAACGAGGGCAGCAACAACAGCGCACCGAGCAGGGCAATGAGACTGGCCGCGCCAACCAAGGGTTCGATCGCCAACAGCATCGCCGCCGCGCCGAACATGGAGACCAGCGCCGTAGCGATGATCGGCACGTGCTTCTCGAAGAAGTCGACGAACTCGCGGGCCAGTACCACGCGCGCCGCCGAGGTGGACGTGGCCTGGCCGAGACGCCGCTGTGCCTGCACCACATTCACCGCCAGATCGGCATAGATGCGGGTGAAGGTGCGGGTATCGACAGCACGGCGGGCGGCGCCCACCAGCCAGAACAGCAGCACCACGCCCGCGTAGGAAATGGCATGGCCGACGTTGCCACGGATGATCGCATCCACCGCGAAGCCTGCGAACAGTGGATACGCCAGCAGCAGCGAATTCTCCAGCGCCACCAGCGAGAAGGTGCCGGTGAGCTGCCAGGGATAGGTGCGCAGAATGACCTTCAATGTAGCGGCCGCATTCTGTTGGCCGATGCTGCCGGCCGCGGTGGCCGGATCGTGCGGGTGTTTCATGGGAACGCCTGGGCGGTTCGGGGGCAGGGCAGGGGCGGATGCCTGGCATCTCCCTGGTGGTTGCCAGTATCTGCAGCCCCTTGGAGTGGGCATGGAGGAACGATGGAGATCGCGTGGAGATGCCGGCGGCGTTCAGCGACGGGCGTGCACCGGCCAGCGGATCTCGAATACTGTGCCGCCCCGTCCGCTCGGACGGCACTGTGCCGTTCCGTGATGGGCCACGGCGATCGCACGCACCACGGCCAGGCCGAGCCCGGAGCCGCCACTCTGCCGCGACCGTGACACATCGGTGCGCTGGAAGGCATCGAAGATGCTGTCGCGCAGTTCATCCGGCACGCCGGGCCCGCCGTCGTCCACGGTCACGGCGCAGTGACCCTCGGCCAGCTTCACATACACCCGCAGCGGGCAAGGCGTAGCGTGGCGGCGCGCGTTTTCCAGCAAGGCCAGTACGGCTTGGCGGATGCGGGCCGGATCGCAGTCCGCCAGCGCGGCGCGCGCCTCCAGCGTCACTGAAAAGCCACTCTCGGCCAAGGCATCGGACATCGCTTCCACTACCGCAGCCACCTGCACGCTGACGTCGCTGCGCTGCAGGCGCAGGTCCAGATGACCACTTTCGGCCAGGCTCACCACCCGCAGGTCTTCGATGATGCGGGTCAGGCCTTCCAGCTGGGTCAACATGCTGGTGAACTGCTCCAGCCGTGGCTCGAACACACCATCGGCGATGCCCTGCAGACGACCGCGCAGAATGGTCATCGGCGTGCGCAGTTCGTGCGCGATGGCCGCGTTCCAGAACACCCGGTTCTGCGACATCCGGCTCAGGCGCTCGGCCATGGAGTTGAAGTCGCTGACCAGCGTGGCCGCTTCGGTCATCGAGGTATGATCGCCGCGCGCACGCGCATCCAGATCGCCGGTGGCCACCCGGCGCAGGCTTTCGGCCACCGAGTTCAAGGGGGTGATGATGCGCCAGGTCAGGCGCGAAGCGATCAGCGACGCCAATATGATGACCACCATGGCGGTCAGGCCGATCCACAGCCACTCCAGCCCCGACGGCAGCATCGTCTGCGGGGTGTCGTACCAGCGCGGGTAGAAGACTTCCATCAGGTAATAGAACAGATAGAAGCCGGCGATCGACAGCACCGTCGAACACAGCGATGCCACCACGATCGAAAGCGTGATCTGGCGACCTATGCTCTTGCCTTTGGTAGTCATCCGTCAGCCCAGCAAGCGGTAGCCAACACCGCGGATGGTGGCAGGAATACCGGTCACTCCTGCGTCCTCCAGCTTGCGGCGCAGCTTGCTTACGTGGCTGTCCACGGTGCGTTCCTGGGCATCGCCCTCAGGCAGGCAGGCGTGCAGCAGATCGGCGCGTGCATGTACCTGGCGCGGCGCGCGGGCCATGTGCACCAGCAGGCGGAACTCGGTGAGGGTGACGGTCACCGCATGTCCGTGGCCTTCGATATGGACTGTCACGTCGTGGCTGCGCAGGTCGATTTCGAAGGGCCCCTGGCGGATCACACCGTCGGTCGCCTCTGACGCAGTAGTGGCACTACGCCGCAGCACCGCCTGGATACGCGCGACGATCTCGGCCGGGTTGAACGGTTTGGCCACATAGTCATCGGCGCCTACGCGCAGGCCGGTCAGTTTGTCCAGGTCCTGGTCGAGCGCGGTGAGCATGATGACCGGGGTGTCGCCGCGCCGGCGCAGTTCGCTCAGCACCTGCCAGCCATCCAGCTTCGGCATCTGCACATCCAGCAGCACCAGGTCCGGGCGCAGCTGGCGGTGGCTGGCCAGCGCGGCCTCGCCGTCGATGGCCCGCGAACTGCGCATGCCGGAACGCGCCAGATAAGCACCGAGGATGTCGGCGATCTCGCCTTCATCTTCGGCAATCAGGATCAACGGCATCTGATGGGTGCGGATATCGCGCTTCATTGCAGGGCAGGGGGCTGACGACCCCAGCGAGGCTAGCGCCGATTGATGGAGGCACGGTCGAGATTGTGTCGAGATTGTGTGGACCGGGCCGGGGGATTCAGCGGCCGGTGGTGCACCTGAACGCACGCCTGGGCTCCACGCGATCTCCACACTGGCTCCAAAGAACGTCCACCTGCCGCTTCCACACTGGGGCCTTGGCGGTCGCGATGGGTGACCGCAAGCAGCCGGGCATCTTGATGAACACCCGCAGGACTCTGATGTTTGCCGCCGCCGTAGCCGTCCTTGCGGGCAGCGCAGGGTGGTGGGCGTTCGCCGATGGCGATGAGGGCGCCCTGATCACCGCGCCGGCAAGGGTAGCGGATCTGGAGAAGACCGTGCAGGCGGTGGGTCGGGTCAATCCGAAGGAACTGGTGGCGGTCGGCGCGCAGGTGTCCGGGCAGGTCAAACGCCTGCACGTGGTGCTGGGCCAGCGCGTGCACGCCGGCGACCTGATCGCCGAGGTCGATTCGCAGCCGCAGCGTATCGCCCTGCGCAGTGCGGAGGCGTCCACCAATGCGCTGCGCGCGCAGCAGACCGCCAGCCAGGCCCGCTATGTGCAGGCCAGTCGCATGCATGAGCGCCAGTCACAACTGGTGGCATCGCGGCTGGTCTCGCAGGAGGGCTTCGAGGCCGCGCGGGTGGCACGCGACGCGGCACGCTCGGAAGTGGCGGCATTGCAGGCACAGATCGACCAGGCGGTGACCCAGGTGGAAACGGCACGGATCAACCTGGGCTACACCCGCATCCTCTCGCCAACCGACGGCTACATCGTCGCCATCGTCACCAAGGCCGGGCAGACGCTGAACTCCATGCAGACCACGCCGACCATCGTGATGCTGGCACAGATGGACACGATGACCGTACGTGCCGAGATCGCCGAGGCCGATGTGGAGCTGATCGCACCCGGCCAGCCGTTGTGGTTTTCGACGCTGGGGCCGAGCGGGCGACGCTACGAGTCCCACCTGCAGCAGCTGGAGCCCGCGCCATCCTCGATTGCCGACGTCGCTGCCGGCAGCACAGGCGGCTCCGCGCAGACGCCGAAGGCGGTGTACTACGCAGGTCTGTTTGATGTGCCCAACCCTGGCCTGAAGCTGAAACCTTCGATGACGGTGAAAGTGACGCTGCAGCTGGCACGGGCCACCAACGCGCTGCAGGTACCGTTGACGGCGCTGACCGGGGTGGACAGCAAGGATGACAATCGCGGCACCGTGCGCGTGGTTGACGCCAAGGGGCGCGCCCACGAACGCGCGGTGACGACCGGCCTGCGCACCGCCACTGCCGTGCAGATCCTGTCCGGGCTGCGGGCCGGTGAGAACGTGGTGATCGGCCAGGCACCCAGCGGCGGCGAACCGCAGGCCACCAGCCTGCTGGGGACGTGAGCATGGCCACGCCTCTGCTTGAACTGCACGATGTATCTCGTGCCTATCGCTCGGCCGCCGGTGACGTGGTGGTGCTGAAGAATATATCGCTGCGCATCGACGCCGGCGAGTTCATCGCCATCATCGGCCCGTCGGGCTCGGGCAAGTCGACCCTGATGAACATACTTGGCTGCCTGGACCGGCCGACCGCAGGCAGCTACCAGGTGGACGGTGCGGCCACCGAGCAGATGCCGCCGGACGAGCTCGCGCGCCTGCGCCGCGAGCACTTTGGCTTCATCTTCCAACGCTACAACCTGATGGAGAACCTCAGCGCCCTCGAGAACGTGGCGCTGCCGGCGGTCTATGCGGGCGTGCATGCCGAGAGGCGCAACGCGCGTGCACGCGTGCTGTTGGAAACGCTGGGCTTGGGTGAGCGCGTCGCGAACCGGCCGAGCCAGTTGTCTGGTGGCCAGCAGCAGCGGGTGTCCATTGCCCGTTCGCTGATGAATGGCGGTGAGATCGTGCTGGCTGATGAACCCACCGGCGCCCTGGACCATGCCAGTGGTCAGCAGGTGATGGCAGAACTGAAACGCCTGCATGCGCAGGGTCACACGGTGATCCTGGTGACCCATGATGCGGCGATTGCCGCCAATGCGGCCCGCGTGATCGAGATTGCCGACGGCAGGGTCGTCGCGGACGGCGCGGTTGGCGGCCGAGTGACGGTGCACACCGGTTCTGCTCCCGGATCCGCAGGGTCACCCGCCAACGAACGCCGCTCGCGTCTGGATGCAGTACGCGAGGCTGCACGCATGGCGGTGCGCTCGATGTTGGCGCATCGCCTGCGCACCCTGCTGACCATGCTCGGCATCATCATCGGTGTAGGCGCAGTGGTGACGGTCGTTGCGTTGGGCAAGGGTGCACAGGCGCAGGTCGAGTCGCAGATCAACGAGCTGGGTGCCAGCACGTTGGAAATATTCCCCGGCGCCGATTTTGGTGATCCACGCTCGGGAGAGATCGAAACCCTGGTAGTTGGTGATGCTGATCATCTGGCAGCGCTGAGCTACGTGGACAGCGTCAGCCCGAACCTGAGCGGATCGGTGCCCGCGCTGCAGGGCAGCCGGCGTGCCAACACCCAGGTGCTGGGTGTCGGTGCGGATCTTCCGCGCGTGCGTGGGCTGCGCCTGAAGGCCGGACGCTTCTTCACCGAGCACGAAGTAGAGGCGTACCGTGCGGTGGGCGTAGTCGACCAGAAAGCGGCCACGGCGCTGTTCAGCGGCGAACCGATCGGCAGCACCGTGCTGCTGGGCGGCATGCCGGTGGAGGTCATCGGCGTGGTGGGGGCCAGCGCATTCGCCGGTGGAGCCACACCGACGGTGTATGTGCCGCATACCTCGGCCGCCTCACGTCTGTTGGGCAGCCAGCGCCTGGAGAGCATCACCGTGCGTGTGCGCGACAACGTGTCGACCACGGCCGCCGAAGCCCTGCTGGGCGCCGAACTGCAGCGCCGGCACGGCGGCCGCGATTTCTTCATCTACAACGCCGACCAGATCCGCAAGGCGGTGATGAAGTCCAGCCAGACCATGGCCGCGCTGGTGTCGGCCATTGCCGCGGTGGCACTGGTGGTGGGTGGGGTGGGGGTGATGAACATCATGCTGGTGTCGGTGAAAGAGCGCGTGCGCGAGATCGGCGTGCGCCTGGCCGTGGGCGCGCGGCAGGGCGACATCCTGCGCCAGTTCCTGATCGAGGCGGTGCTGATCTGCCTGTTCGGTGGCGTGCTGGGGGTGCTGCTGGCCTTCGGCGTGGGCGCGTTTTCCAGTGTGTTGTCGCTGGGCATGCCGTTCCTGTTCACCGCTGGACCGGTGCTGGTCGCACTGGCGTGTTCGTCGGCCATCGGCCTGGCCTTCGGTTACTTCCCCGCGCGCAGTGCCGCGCAGCTGGACCCGATCCAGGCGCTGGCGGCGGAGTAGGGGGCGAGCCTGCCCAGCCGTGAGAACAGGCACAGGCGTGGGCATTGGCCATCGGCTATCTTAGGGCCCCATTCCGTACCTCCCTTCCAGCGGCGACGCATGCACGCGACTTCGATGAGTGTCCGAAACAGGAGATGGCTCCGCTGCCTCGTGGTGTCCGCCGCGCTGTTGGCTGCAGGCTGCGCCAGCGAAGCGGCTCCAACAAAGGATCTGGGTGCGGAGATCGATGAGGTTGCCGCAACGCTGATCCAGCAGCCGTTGCTTCATTCGGCCTCGATCGGCGTCGTGTACCGGGGCAAGGAATTCATCCGTCATCGCGGCGACATGGAAACCGTGAGGCCAGGCCCTCCCACCGATGCGACCCTCTACGAGATCGGTTCGTTGAGCAAGACCTTGGCGGGCACGCTGATGGCAAATGCTGTCCTGGAACACAAGGTGGGTCTGGACGACGATGTTCGACAGTACCTGCAGGGGGACTATCCGAACCTGCAGTACAACGGCGAGCCCATCCGTGTCCGCCATCTGCTCTCGCACACCAGCGGCCTGCCGAACATGTTGCCGGAGCGTGCGAACACGGTGCTGGCGGACTTCACCGATCATCGTACCCCCGGCGAACTCAACGCCATCTACGCGCACTACGGCAAGGCTGATTTCTTCAAGGATCTGCACGCCGTTGAGATTGGCCAAGCGCCCGGCAAGGATTACGCGTACTCCAGTGCCGGCACCGAACTGACGGCGCATATCCTGGAAACCGTCTACAAGAGCGACTACGAATCATTGCTGCGCCGATTCCTTGGCGATTCCGCGGCAGTGACCGGCGTCAAGCTCAAGCTGAGCGACGACGAGGCGCCGCGGCTTGCAGTCGGTTATCACAGCGACAACCCGGTGCCGACCACGTCGATGCCGCAGTTGCCGTGGGGCGCATCCGGGAACGTAAAGGCGACTGTCCCGGAGATGGTGAAGTACCTCAGGTTCCAGCTGGCCAACGGGCCCGTAGTAAAGGAATCGCATCGGCCCTTGGTCAAATTCGATTCCGAGTTCAGCATCGGCTACTTCTGGAACATCGTCGCCGGCGATCAGCTGAAGGGCGTCTACTACGCCCATCATGGTGGCGTGCCCCGTTCGCAGTGCTACATCTACATCATGCCGAAGTACGATCTTGGCATCTTCGTCATCACCAACCAGAGCGGTGACCAGACGGCGCGCGCCATGGAGACGGCGATCGATACGCTGGTCGAGAGGATCGCCGCGCGGGAGGCTGCCGCTGGCAGTGAAGTTTCCCGATAGAGACTGTAATCTCCGTCTGTCCGGTGTAGTGCCGAATGGTGTTGGCACCCCCAGGCAGGAGCATTTCGCGTTGATCACCCGTACGTTGAACAAGGTTCTGCTGTTCGCAGGCCTTGCACTTGCCATGGCGCCCACCGCGCCAGCAGCAGAATCGATCCGCAAGGCCGTTCCCAAACAGGAAGACATCGATCGAGCGCTGGCGCTCGTGTCCTGCAAGGCAGATCACACCGCATTCCGGACCTTGGCCAATCAGATGCGCGGCATCGCAACCAGCGGGAAGTCATCGGCTGGCTGGGAGTCGATCGCCGGCAAAGGTGGCGGTTACAGCAACGCACTGGGCGATATGCCCGGTGTAGTCGCGGAAATGCAGCTTCCAGCACCGGTTCTCGTCTTCGGTCATCCGTCCAGACGGTTGATACTTTCGCGCAGCTCCGTAGTGGCTGTCTTTGATGAAGCCCTTGCTGCGGACCTCACCAAGGCCCTGTCCCTCGACGCGCCGGGGACGCAGGGTGCCCCCGCAGGAATGCGCGTCGTCCAGTCAACGCCGGAAGCCCAGGGCGACGGTATTGAAGTGACGGCACTGGTGGCCCAGCGCATCGAGGCCGACCCAGAGCCGATCGCCGTAGCCGGGTGCCTGTACTTCACACGGTGAGGTCCGGAGTCCTATCAGAGCCGATCAGGTAGCCGGCGAAGGGCAGTGCAGATCTACGTGCAGCGACATGTCAGAGTGCGCGAGAGCCGGCGTCTGGTACGCTCATCGGGGAGCCATTCCCAGACCTGTTTTCCCCGGCCTGCCCCAGGGAGTCAACAAGACACGGGCGTGGCGTTCAAGGGCTTCTGGGCTTCAGCCGTCGTTTCCATCCTTTCATCAGTCCCCACCGGGTCCTGTCGCACATCCATCGCCGGCGTTGATGCCTTCGGCTAGGCTTGCGCAGATGACCACAAGGATGAACGATGAACCGCTGGCTCTTTCTGCTATGTGCCGCACTCCCGCTCGCCGCCGGGGCGGTCGTCATCCGCGATGACGTTGACGATGCGAGGTATCGCATCGAAGGGTCCGTTTTTCCCGCACTGGCAGACATGCCGGGCGAGGGCCATGGCGTGCTCATTGCCCCGCAGTGGGTGGTGACCGCAGCGCATGCCGCACCGATGGAGGGGATGGGCGCAACGATCGCCGTCAATGGCAGCACGTACGGCGTCGAGCGCGTGTTCCTGCATCCCGGCTACAGAAGGATGCCCGAAGCCTTGGGTAAAGAGGCCCTGGCGACGGGAAATCCCTCCGGAATCCACGCTTTCCTGGCAGGGTCGGATGACATCGCACTGATCAGGCTTGCGGCACCGGTGAACAATGTCAGGCCGGTCGCTCTCTATCGCGGTGCGGCTGAGGTCACACAGATCGCAGCGCTGATAGGGAAGGGCGCCACAGGCAATGGCGCCGTTGGGCTGGTGCCCGGCGGTCCGCATCGCACGACGCTGCGGCGTGCATACAACGCAATTACTGGCGGTAACGATCGGTATCTCTGGTGCCGGTTCGATGCTCCTCCGCATGGTCTGCCGCTTGAAGGCGTACTGGGAAACGGCGACAGCGGTAGCCCACTGCTCATCAATAATCACGGAATCCTGTAGCTGGTGGGCCTCGGTTCCTGGATCACGGCCGTTCCCGAGCACGCGCTTGAAGCGGGCTTCTATGGCCAGGTTGTCTACAACGTACGTGTATCGCGTTACATCGACTGGATCGAGAGCGTAGTGCGCACCAGCGATGATGCGTCACGCTGATCCTCAGTTCGCCTCACTCTTTGAGGGGTAGTCGCGGTTGGGCGTTCAGCGCATCGCGCATGTTGTCGAGGTGGACCGCGGGGCGGGAACCCGCCAGACCTCTTCGCCCTCCTCGTCATCGCCGACGTAGAACGCGATGCGCCCATCCTCCTCGTAGCGGAGAGTAGGGCTGAAGGTAATGGTATCGATTTCGCTGCCCTTGCCGATGAAACGCATTTCGCCGCCACAAACAAAGTTCGAACCGGGCTCCTCTCCCAGCGCGCCACAGTTCAGTGGCGAGGATTCGGCACGCAGTCGTCGCGTTCGTGCCAGAGCGGCAGCTCCAGCGCATGGCGCTTCAGCATGGCCTGGATGCACGCGTGCGCCTGGTCTCTTTCCGCGTGCTCACACTGGTCCAGAATCTCTGCAGCCAGCGTTTCAAACTGCGGCCAGAACTGTGCCGGATGGCGCACCTGCGCCAACCAGTGCACCAGCATGTCGGCCAGCGCATCAAGCTGCACCTGTATTTCGGGGCGGACGTTCATCCCGGGGCCGCACTAAGATCAAGCGCAACACGGTAGTGATGACCATCGTCGCGCAGCGGGACGGTAAGGTCCGGCTGCAAGGCGCCATCCACATGCAGCGTTGGCTGGCCCTGCGCAGTGCGGGTCACCACGAACTCATAGAAGCTGCGACCGAAGCGGTAGCTCAGTTCGAAGGACGGCCAGTCATCGGGCAGGCACGGTGCAAGCGACAGGCGATCCCCTTCACGACGTATGCCCAGCAGGGACTCCACCAGCAGGCGATACATCCAGCCGGCCGAGCCGGTGTACCACGTCCAGCCGCCGCGCCCGACATGCGGAGACACGGCGTATACGTCGGCTGCCAATACATAGGGTTCGACGCGGTAGGTCTGGACCGCGTCCGGGTCCAGCGCGTGATTGAGCGGGTTGATCATGCCGGCCAGCTCCCAGGCACGCGCCGCATCGCCCTGCTGTGCGAATGCCATCGCCGCCCACACGGCCGCGTGGGTGTACTGGCCGCCATTCTCGCGCACGCCCGGTACGTAACCACGGATGTAACCAGGGTCTTCCGTGGTCTGGTCGAAGGGCGGATCGAGCAGCTGGATCAGCTGGGCGTCCTTTCGCACCAGATGCGTGTAGAGCGAATCCAAAGCTTGCTCAGCCCGCTCAGGCGCGGCGACACCTGACAGCACCGACCAGCTCTGGGAAATCGAATCGATGCGGCATTCCTGGTTCTGTGACGAGCCCAGCACTGCGCCGTTGTCGAACCACGCGCGGCGGTACCACGCGCCGTCCCAGGCATGCTGTTCCAGGTTCTGGCGCAGGCTTTCGGCTTGCTGTTGGCACCACTGCGCACGGGCGGCATCGCCACGCGCGTTGGCCAGCCCGATGAAGCGCTGCAGCGTGTCATGCAGGAAGAACCCGAGCCACACACTTTCGCCGCGCTGCTGGTCGCCGACGCGGTTCATGCCGTCGTTCCAATCGCCGCTCCCCATCAATGGCAGACCGCGCTCGCCGAGCAACCGGCAACCGCGCTCGAGGGCGCGGACGCAGTGCGCATACAGCGTGTCGCGCTGTGTCGACGGTGTAGGCAGGTCGTAATACCCTTCCTCTTCCGGCGTCACCGCGCGGCCCTCGATGAAGCCAACCACTTCGTCCAGCACGCCGGCATCGCCGGTGACCTCCAGATAACGGCATGCGCCTTGGGGCAACCACAGATAATCGTCCGAGCAGCGGGTGCGCACGCCGCGACCTTGCGGCGGGTGCCACCAGTGCATCACATCGCCTTCGGTGAACTGGTGTGCAGCGCACAGCAGCAGGTGTTCGCGGGTCAGGTCCGGGCGCGCGTGCACGAGGGCGAGCGCGTCCTGCAGCTGGTCGCGGAAGCCGAACGCGCCGCCTGACTGATAGTAGCCACTGCGTGCCAGGTAGCGGCAACCCAGGGTCTGATAGACCAGCCAGCCATTGGCCAATGCGTCCAACGCCGGGTCCGGCGTGCGCACCTGCACCGTGGCCAACACATTGCGCCAATGGATGCGCACGGCGTCCAGCGCGTCGATGGCCTCCTGAGCGCCCTGGCGGCTTCGTGCCAACGCCAGCGCTTCCTCGCGGTCGCGCCCTGCGCCAAGGCGGAAGGTCGTTTCACTGCGGTCGCCCGGGGCCAGCTCCAGCGGCACCTGGATCGCCGCGCAGGGATCCAGGCCCGCCCCCACCCGAGCATCCAGACGTTCGCGGCGCAACGCCGCCGGTGCGTGCAGGCTGCCGTTGCGGCCGATGAACTCCAGGCGATCACAGGTCCAGCCGCAGCCATCGGCATCGGTGTCGAAGAAGGCCATCCGGCCGCCGAAATCGGTGCTGTAGGCGTTGCGCGCCAGCAGCGCCCCGGTCTGGTGGTCGCGTTCGGTCACCACGTGCATGCGCGACTTCGCGCGCAGGTCACCCATCACCCATTCGACGTAGCCGATGGCCGACAGCCGCCGTGTGCTGCCCGACAGGTTGTGCAAGCGCAGGACCGAGAACTTCAGCGGTGCGGTGACATCGACGAAGACCCACAGCTCGCTGGCGATGCCGTCTTCGATGTGCTCGTAGACCGTGTAGCCGAAGCCATGGCGGGTACGGTACGCCCCGGTGCCCCGGCATGGCAGCGGCATCGGCGACCAGACACGGCCGGTGTCCTCGTCGCGCACGTAGAAGGCTTCACCGCCCGTGTCGGACACCGGATCATTGAGCCAGGGCGTCAAGCGGAACTCGTGTGCGTTCTCGAACCACGTGTAGCCTGGCGCGCTCTCGCTGACGACCGTGCCCAGGCGAGCGTTCGCGATCACGTTGGCCCATGGCGCTGGCGTCGGCGCGCCTTCGCGCAGCACCACGACGTATTCGCGGCCGTCCTCGCTGAAACTGCCGGTGCCGTTGTCGAACTGGCCAGCTCCGCGGTAGGGGAGGAAAGGCCACGGGTCGTCCACGTCTTCATCGTGTTCGGCGCCCGGGGGCAACCCGAAGTCGGGGCCCGAATCGGCGACGATGGGCAGCCCAGTGGTCGGCTCCGGCGACAGTGCCAGCTCCTGCTGCACTGCCTGTGGCGTCAGTGGCGGGATCCGTCGCGGGGGCAAGGGCTGACGCCCCACCTGCGCAGCCAGCGTGCCGTCCTCGTCGCTGATAACCGCCCGCGCCACCGCCTGCAGCAGAATGCGGTCCTCGTGGGTCATGTTCTGCACCGGCCGAACGAAAATGCCGCCAGGGCGGTCGAGCAGGCCGGTCTCCGAACTGGCGGCCACCATTCCCAGAATCTGGTCCTGCAGTTCCTGCCGATAGCCGGCCTTGCTGTCGTTCCAGATGACCAGGTCGGTGTTGAGTCCTTTCTGGCGCCAATAGGCGTGCGCCTGCACCAGTTGCCTCACCAGTTCCACGTTGTCCGCGTCGGTCACCTTGAGCAGCACGATGGGCAGGTCGCCGGAGATGGCATGGCTCCACAGCCCGGATTGTCCGCGCTGGTTCTGCAGGAGGACGCCGGCACCCGCGCGCAGCAGGGGACCGGCATACAGCACATGGCTGGCCAAGCGTTCGTACAGCGCCGCCTCGGCCTGACTGGCGTTGATCTGCCGGCGCACCACCTGGCTATGCGTCCACGCCAGGTCGAAGACGCGGTCGGCCAAGCGGCGATCACGGTATTTGTCTACCAGCACCTCGCAACCGGGGCGGTCGGCGCCGACGCCGTACACCATGTCCAGCTGCACGGTCTGCTCGGGCTCAAGCACCACGCGGACGCGGATCGCCACGATCGGATCGAGCACCGAGCCATCCGAGCCGGAGAGGTCGGTATCGGTGGTCAACGCCTGCGGCGTCCGCGGCGTGTTGCCACGGCCAAGGAAACGCGCACGGTCGGTTTCGTAGGAGATCGACACCACCTCCGCGTCATGCACCGCGACCAGATGGAACATCCACGGCGGTACTTCGTCGTGCGAACGGGGCCGGCGCGTGCACAGCACGGCCTGCTTGGCGGCCAGGATCTCGCTCTGCACGAAGAGATTGCTGAAGGCCGGATGCGCATCGTCGGCCGCCGCAGGTGCCAGCACCACTTCGGCATAGGTGGTGACTTCCACCGTACGCTGGCGACGGCTGCGGTTGGTCAGACGCAGGCGCCTGAGCTCGATGTCATCCTCGGCGGAGATGGCCACCTGCAGGTGGCTCTCGCAGCCGCGGCGCGTACCACGGAACTCCGCCTTGGCATCCGAGAAGATTGCCTCGTAATTGTCCACCGCCACGCAGGTTGGCTGGTACGCGGCAGACCAGAACTCGCCGCTGTCCACATCGCGCAGATAGCAGAACGACCCCCAGGCATCGGTGGTGCCGTCTTCGCGCCAGCGGGTGAGCGACAGGTCGCCGTGGCGGCTGTAGCCGCCACCGGCATGGGTCAGCATGCCGTGGTAGCGGCCGTTGGACAGCAGCTGGACCTCCGGGCGCGGGCCACCCGGGTCCCGCAGCACACGCAGGGACGTCTCGTGCTCGGCCATGGCCGAGTGCTCGCCCAGGGCTTCGACCTCATGCGGATGGAATACGCCGATGCGCGGGATGCGTTCCTGCAGCAACAGCAAGGTGGCCTGGAACTCGACATCGGCAAGGAAGCGGCGCTGCATCGGCTGGTCACGCAACAGGTAATCCAGCGACAGCAGGCCCATGCCCTGGTGGTGGGCCATGAACGAACGCAACAGCACGTGATCGTGCCCAGGCGGCAGCCGGGCGGGGGTGTAGTCGATCGCCTCGTACATGCCGAAGCGCCCAGAGAACCCCAGTCCTTCCAGCACCTGCAGGTTCTGGCACGCCGCTTCCGGCGCCACCATCAGCGCCATCATGCTGGCATAGGGCGCGATGACCCGATCCTGGCCCAGGCCACGCTTGAGCCCCAACCCCGGCACACCAAACGCCCGGTACTGGTAGTTCAGGCGGGCATCGACGGCGTTGTAACCGGATTCGGACACGCCCCATGGCAGGTTCAGGGTGCGACCGTAGACGATCTGCGCCTCGACCGCATGCCGTGCGGTCTGGTCCAGCAGCGTGTCCGGATAGCTGGGCATCACCAGTTGCGGCATGAGGTACTCGAACATCGAGCCACTCCACGACAACAGCGTCGGCGTGCCGTTGACCTCGGTGAGCATCCGGCCAAGTGCAAACCAGCTCTCCTGCGCCAACTGCCCTTGGGCGATGGCGACGAAGGCGCACAGCCGCGCTTCGGAGGCCAGCAGATCGTAGAAGCTGTTGTCGAGGCGGTGGTCGTCGACGTTGTAGCCGATCGAGAGCAGGTTGCGGGTGCGGTAGAACAGGAACCCGTATTCCATCAGCGAGAACTGCCCGGCGCGGTGCGCCAAGGCCTGCAACTGCTGGATGCGCGCGCGTGCATCCGCACCGACGGTACCGGGCAGCGCGGCCAGCTGGCGAAGGCTCGGCACCTGCGCTTCGTCGTCCGCATGGGCATCGGCGGGGAGGTCGGCAAGCGACGCCTGGGCAGCATGGCATTCGGCGGCGAACAGGGCTGGCCAGTGCAGCTCACCGTCCTCGGGCGATGGCGGTGCTGGCCATTGCGCCAACACGGCGTCGGCTAGACCGACCAGCTCCTGCAAGCGGGCGAGGATCTGCGCCGTTCCGACGGGGCGGTCGACACGCGCTGACGCCAGACGCTGGCGCAGGTGGTTGAGCGCCCCGCCCAGTGCCGCATCGTCGGGGCGATGACGCTGCCGTTCCTCTTCCAGTACACCGAGCGTATCGGCCAGGCCGTCGAACGTGTGCGGCGCCAACACCGGCGCGTCCACCAGCGCGAGCAGGCCCTGGCGCAGCGTCAGCAGATGCCCGGCCAGGTTGCCGCTGTCCACAGTGGAAACGTAGCGTGGCGGCAGTGGCGCCAGGGTTTCGGTGTCGTACCAGTTGAGGAAGTGGCCGCGATGGCGCGGCAGCTGGTCCAGCGTATCGAAAGTGAGGGCGGTACGTTCAGCAACCGCGCCCAGCTGCAGATAGCCGAAATCCCACGCCGACAGATTGGCCAGCAGGGACAGGCCGATGTTGGTTGGCGAGGTACGCCGCGCCACCACCAGCGACGGATGCTCCTGGATGTTGTCCGGTGGCAACCAATGATCCTGCTCGCGTACCCAGGCCTGGAAGAACGACCAGGTGCGCCGCGCCAGCCGGCCAAGGAACGCCCGCTGTGTAACGGAAAGCTCCGCCACGCTCGCAACCGGCGGCCGGCCCAGCCACGCCATCAACGCGGGCGCAAAGGTCCACGCCAGCAGCAAGGGCAGGGCGAGCGGCAGTGCCTGCGGACGCACGCTGGCCACCACGGCCACCAGCGCGAGCGCCAGCAGCGAGGCCGGCGCCATCACCCGCCATTCCGCGCCACGGTCGCTGCCCAGGCGGCGTTCGACTTCGCTGGAGGGGTTCCATTGCAGCAGGTGACGGCGTGTGATGGCCATGCGCCAGAGCGTGCGCAGCACCGCGTCACTGGCCAGCAATGCCTCAAATGGCAGACACGCGACCTGGGTGGCCGCGCGCAGCAACGACTGCAGCGTACCGCGCCCGACCTTGATGTAATGCGCTTCCAGCGGCGTGTCGTCCGGAACGCTCAGGGCATCGCGCAGCATGCCTATCAGCGGCGGCGCGAACCACAGCGCCAGCACCCACGCCGTCCATGCAACAGGGTTTCCGGCATACAACCAGCCCACCACCAGCAAGGCCAGGGCAGCGATCGGCACCAGGCTGCGGCGCAGGTTGTCCAGCAACTTGCCGCGTGACAGCAGACTGAGCCGGTTGCGTTCCCATCCCGGGCCCGGGCGCGGCGTCCACGGCATCAACCACGGCAACAGCTGCCAGTCACCGCGGATCCAGCGCGCACGGCGCTTGGCGTCGGCGGCGTAGCGCTCGGGGTAGTCCTCGTACAGGCGCACATCGCTGACCAGCCCCGCGCGTGCATAGCAGCCTTCCAACAGGTCGTGGCTGAGGATGCGGTTCTCGGGCAGGCGGCCCTCCAATGCATGCTCGAAGGCCTCGACGTCATAGATGCCCTTGCCGACGAACGAGCCTTCGTCGAACAGGTCCTGGTAGACGTCCGAGACCATGCGCGTATACGGATCGATGCCGGGCTCGCTGCCGAACATCCGGGCAAAACGCGAGGTGCGGCGCCGGCCCAGACTGGTACCCACGCTGGGCTGCAGGATGCCGTAGCCCTCCACCACGCGTTGCAGCGTCGGATCGAAGCGCGGGCGGTTGAGCGGGTGCGCCAGGGTGGCGACGAACGCGCGTGCCGCATCCCGCGGAAGTTGCGTGTCCGAATCCAGCGTGATGACGTAACGCACGCCGATCAGCGCGGCGGCGTCACCGACGATGCGCATGAACGCGGCCGCATCACCCAGGCGGAGCAGGGCATTGAGTGCGGCCAGCTTGCCGCGTTTGCGCTCGTGTCCCATCCACACGCCTTCACCCGGGTTCCATTGCCTGGAGCGGTGCAGCAGGTAGAAGCGATCACCGCGCTCGGGCGCGTAACGCCTGTTCAACTCCTCGATCCGTGCCGTGGCGTGCGCAAGCAGGGTGTCGTCCGTCGCCGCCGTGGCCTCCGCCGCGTCGAGAAAGTCCGTCAGCAGCACGAAGCGCAGCTGAGGGTCGCGGTTGGCCAGGAAGCGGACCTCCAGCGCTTCGACCAGCACGTCGATTCCGTCGGTGCTGGACAACATCGAGGGGACCGCGACCACGGTGGTGCAGGCGGCAGGGATGCCCTCGCTGAAATCCAGCTTGGGCAGCGGCCTGGGTGCGACCAGCACCGTCGCGGTCCAGTTCACCAGCACGATGCCCAGCTCACTGAAAACCAGCAGCCCCAGCAGCGCGGCCAGCCAGAGGGGTACCGCGCCACTGCCGGTTGCCAGCAGTCCAGCGGTGGCCAGGACCGCCAGCAGGGTGATCGGCAGCAGGTACAGCGCAAGCGGCACGCGATGTGCCAGTCGCCGTGCCTTGCGGTGGCGCGGTGCGGCCTCGGCCACCGCTTCAACGGTGGCGTCCACGCCTTCGCCAACCAGCCAGTAGCCCACGTGCGTGCGCGGTCCATCCGGCGGTGTCGCCGCGCGTGCCAGATCCAGCGCGATGGTGGCCACGCGCTCCTCTGCCATGCGGCTACCGCGGGCGATCTTCTCCACCACGTGGCGATAGGCATCGCGGGTGGCGAAATCCATCTGCGCATAGACGGCCATCGGGTCTTCCCGCAGCCGCTGCTCCACCACACTCATCTCTTCAACAAAGGTGCGCCAATCCATGGTGGACAGAAAGCGCAGGCTGCCGATGCTGTTGCCGATCGATACCTGATCGGCTGCCTGCTGCTGGCCCTCGGCGGCGACCAGTTCGTCGATGCGCTGCCCAGCCGCTGCCGCCCACTGTTCCAGCCAGGCGACGGGCATGGCCCATGCACCACCGCGCCCATGCAGCGAGCGCGTCAGTTCTGCGATGAACGCACCCGTCAAGGGCGGCGCGGAACGTGCCATGTCCGCAACCACCAGGACCACATCGGTAGGCGTCTCGGAAGCGGCTTGATTGAGGTTGTCCGCCCATTGCGAAGCGAGGCGACGGTCGGTCCCATCGCGCATCACCCGCGCCGCCATTCGCCGCAGGTTCTCCAGCAGGGCCAGGCGCAGCATGATCGGCACCGCCCACAGCTCACCCAGGCTCAGCGGCGCAAGCGACTGGTATGAGGCGATGAAACGGCCCAGCGTATCGGCGTCAATGCGGCCGTCGCCGTGCGCGATGGCCTGCATCGACAGTTCATACACCCGCGGCAGCCCGGCCGATGGGCCGGAGGCGAGTGAAGGCAGCTGCCGGCTGTAGCCACGCGGCAGATGGCGGCGCGCGGTCTGGATCTGTTCTTCGATCAGGTAATAGTTGTCGAGCAGCCATTCCCCCGCCGGAGTTACCGGCCGCTGTTCACGCACCACGCTGCTGAGCAACGTGTTGGCGTCTTCCAGCACACGCTCGTTGGCCTGCAGGCGATCAAGCAAGCGCTCCGGGCTGGGCCGCAACCGCACGCGATGCTGGCGTGCGAGCGCGCGGCCGTACACCTCCATCTGTTCAACGCTGTACAGCGCGGCACGCAGTGGGCCCTCGGTGGCCTCGATGGCGGGGACCGAGGCTTGTCGCTCACGCCAGCGCCAACGGACAAGACGACGCAGACGGAGCCAGCGACCAAAGAGACGACGAAGGTGGGGCATGGGTTACCGAGGGGAGGCAGGTCGCGTCCTGCATGGTTGCATTGCGGGTGCCGTGGTAGCTGTGAAGGCCGGGTCTGGTTCGCGTGGTCGGCGCTGCCATGGCGCCCATCCCCTGGCGCTTAAATCGCAAGTATCAGTAGCGGCTGATCCTGCAGACCGGGTTTCGACGCCCGGCCTCCCGTCTTCGCTGGCATGGCAAGGAATACCCAATTGCGCGTGATGCCACGCCACACGATGGACAGACATCTATATCTTCCATGCATTGGGCATATGCATTCCCGATCTTCTCCCCGCATGACCCGGAGGGTAGATTCCCCTGACAATCTGTCACGGAGTGACCCATGCAGACTCGCACGCGCCTTCGCACTCTGGTGCCCGGCTTCTCCTCCACACTGCTCTGGACTGCGGTTTCCCTCTGCACCACGACCGCCATGGCCAACGAGCCACTGCAGATCGATTCGCAAGGGAGCTTCCTGGCAGGTGGCACGACAAAGAAGGAATCTGGCACGTTCGATTCGTTGAAGCCCTCCCATCCGGAGGGCCAGAGCTACCACGGTGATCACGTCTATGCCTTCTACCAGAAGCCGGTGAATGCGCGTTCGCTGCCGATCGTGATGTGGCACGGTGCGGGCCAGTCTTCCAAAAGCTGGGAGACGACGGCCGATGGGCGCGAGGGCTTCCAGAACCTGTTCCTGCGTCGTCGCTTCACTACCTACCTGATCGATCAGCCACGGCGAGGCAAAGCCGGCCGAAGCATGGTCGAGGCGACGCTGAAGCCCGTGGCGGACGATCAGATGTGGTTCAACCAGTTCCGGATCGGCCTCTGGCCGAACTACTTCGGTGGCAGCCAATTCCCGAAAGGGGAGGCCACGCTTGACCAGTTCTTCCGCTCGGTCACGCCCAACACCGGCCCCTTCGACCTCGGCGTAGTGTCGGATGGGGTAGCGGCCGTGCTGCAGAAGACAGGGCCTGCGATTCTGTTTACCCATTCGCAGGCGGGCGGCCCTGGCTGGATGACAGCCATAAAGAGCCCCAACGTCCGCGCAATCGTCGCGTTCGAGCCTGGTAGCAGCTTCGTGTTCGCAAAGGACGATGCGCCGGCACCGATTCCCAGCGCGTTCGATACCGTCGCCCCCGCGCTGGTTTCGCCCGCGGAATTCAAGGCGCTGACCCGGATTCCGATTCTGGTGCTGTATGGCGACAACATCCCTGACAAGCCCGTTGACCTGCCCGCTCAGGACAGTTGGCGGGCCCGGTTGGAAATGGCCCGCGCCTGGCGTGATGCCGTCAATCGGCAGGGCGGTGATGTCACCCTGATCCATCTGCCGGACATGGGAATCCGTGGCAACAGCCACTTCCTGTTCTCAGACCTCAACAACGACCAGATCGCCGATCTGGTGAGTGAGTTCCTGCAGAAGAAGCATCTGGATCGTTGAGCCGGCCCGCCCCGTGCATCAATCACGCCATGGCGTGCGGCGCCTTGGATGCTGCGCCGCTCGCCAATTCGCCATTCATATCATGCATGCATGAGTGATATCCGGCTGATGCTCTGTTTCCATGAGTGCACGGGCGTTAGGTTAACGCCTGAACCCCACCAACGTCGGTCCGCAACACGCGCCGGCAGGGGTAACGTACAAACCCGGAGCACTTCAATGAAGCACATCGTGCGCGCCACGCTGTTGGCGATGTCTCTTGGCTTGGCAGCAGGCAACGCGTCCGCTGCCGACTACACGCTCAACCCCTTCAAATTGGCCTACGAAGGTGCGATCACGCGCAATGTGCCCAGTGAGGTCAACGTCCATTCGGTGTCCTATCCGCTGAATGGAATCGAGATCGCGGCAAACTTCTACACGCCCGCCAATTTTGATGCCTCGCGGAAGTACCCGACCATTGTGGTTGCCCACCCCAATGGCGGGGTGAAGGAGCAGGTGTCCGGCCTGTACGCGCAGCGTTTGGCGGAGCAGGGCTACATCGCCATTACCGCCGATGCAGCCTATCAGGGTGCGAGTGGCGGCCAGCCGCGCAGCGTGGACATGCCTTCCCACCGCATCGAAGACATCCACGGCATGGCGGACTTCATCAGTCGATTCCCCTGGGTCGACACCACGCGCCTGGGCTTGCTCGGCATCTGTGGTGGCGGCGGCTACTCGCTGGCGGCCGCGCAGACCGACAAGCGCTTCAAGGCCGTAGCCACGATCAGCATGTTCAACTCTGGCCGAGTGCGCCGCAACGGTTATGCGGACTCGCAGCTGGACACCGTCCCGCAGCGCCTGCAGCAGGCTTCGCAGGCGCGCGCACAGCAAGCCGCCGGCGGCGAAGTGCTGTACTCCGGCGACGCCAACCTCAGCGACGAGCAGATCGCCAAGCTTCCCTTCGATCTGTATCGGCAGGGCTATGCGTACTACTGGAAGACGCATGCCCATCCCAATTCCACCTTCCGCTACACGACCAGCAGCCTGCTGGACCTGATGCGCTGGGACGCCACCAACCAGATCGAACTGATCAACCAACCACTGCTGATGATTGCCGGCAGCAAGGCGGACAGCCTGTACATGACCCAGGATGCCTTCGCCAAAGCAACCGGTACCACCGACAAGCAGCTGGTGCTGCTGGAGGGGGCCACGCACATCGAGACCTACTGGGTGCCGAAGTACGTGGATGCTGCCGTCGCCTCGCTCACCACGTTCTATACCCGGACGCTTGCACCATGACCCCGCCTCGCAAATCTCCCGCGCAGACTGCGCTGCTGGGCGCTGCATTGAGCGTCGCGGCACCGTTCGCTGGCGCCGTCGAAACACCCACGCAGCAGATCACCCGGGCGGGAACGCAGTCGTCCGTTGCCGGTCCGGCAGCGACCTTCGTCGGCAAGGTGCGGGTAGATCCGCTGTTCCCGGCGGACGAGCAGGTGCGCGTCTCTTCCGCATACGTCAGCTTCGAACCGGGTGCGCGCTCTGCCTGGCACACCCATCCCGCCGGTCAGCGACTGGTGGTTACCTCCGGCGTTGGGCTGACCCAGGAATGGGGCAAGCCGGTGCAGCAGATACACGCCGGGGATGTGGTGGTGTGTCCGGCCGGGGTCAAGCATTGGCACGGTGCCGCGCCGCACAGCGCAATGACCCACCTCGCAGTAACCAGCGTGACAGATGGGAAATCGGTGGCCTGGCTGGAGCAGGTAAGTGATGACCAGTACCGTGAGGCATCAGCTGGCATCGAGGCACCCGTTGCCGGGCCTCTTTCGCCCAGGCAGCAGGCGATCCCGCTGATTGCCGCCGCTGCGGCCAGCAGTGACATGCCCCAGCTCAACACCGCGTTGGGCCGGGGGCTGGATGCCGGCCTGACCGTGAGCGAGGCAAAGGAAGTGCTCGTGCAGCTGTATGCCTATGCGGGGTTCCCAAAGAGCCTCAATGCCCTGGGCGAACTGATGAACGTGGTGCGCAAACGCGAGGAGCAGGGTATCGCCAGCGCACCCGGGAAGCCGCCCACCGGGAAGGCCCAGGTGGGCGATGCATTGCGCGCCGTGGGTACCGCAAACCAGACACGGATCTCCGGTGCCCCGGTGACCGGGCCGGTCATGGACTTCGCGCCCGTCATCAACCAGTTCCTGCAGACACACCTGTTCGGCGACATCTTCGAGCGCGACAACCTGGACTGGCAGAGCCGTGAGCTGGCGACGGTTGGCGCACTGGCCGCCATGCCCGGCGTGGAAGCGCAGCTGCGCTCACACATGGCGGCCAGCCAGCGCGTGGGCCTCAGCCGCGCACAGTTGCAGCACCTCGCCCAGCTGCTGGCACACAGCGGATATGCGGCCGCATCTGCCCGCGCAGTGCAGGCTCTGGAACAGACCCCGGCACCTTCGCCATGACCGTGCCGCCGTTCAATCCCGATAGCGCAGCGCGTCACGCAGCACCGTGAACGCAGGCGATGACTGCCTGCGGCTGGGGTAATACAGGTGGTAGCCGGGGAAGGAGGGGCACCAGTCCTGCAGCACATGGACCAGGGTGCCTGCCTGCACATGGGGGCGCACCAGATCCTCGGGCATGTACGCCAGCCCCAGGCCTTCCAGCGCGGCGCCCAGCCGCAGGGCAATGTTGTTGAACACCAGCTGGCCTTCCACGCGTACTTTAAGCTCCTGGCCCTTCTTCTCGAACTCCCAGGCGAAAATGCCACCGTGCGTTGGCAGGCGGATGGTGATGCAGTTGTGCCGGGTCAGGTCGTGCGGTGATCTAGGCTTCGGATGGCGCTGGAAGTAGGCAGGCGACCCGACCACGGCCATGCGCAGGTCGGGCCCGACGCGCACGGCAATCATGTCCTTGGCTACCTGCTCGCCCATGCGGATACCGGCATCGAAGCCCTCCGCCACGATGTCGGTCAGCCCGTAGTCGACAATCACCTCGATGTTCAGGTCGGGATTGGCCGGGAGCAGCTTGCCCAGTACCGGTTGCATCACGGTGAGCGCAGCGTGCTCGCCTGCGGTGATGCGCAGGCGACCGGCGGGTTTGTCGCGGTACGCGTTGAGCTGGGCAAGCTCGCTATCGATCTCCTCGAAGCGCGGTGCAATCACCCGCAGCAACTGCTCGCCGGCCTCTGTCGGCGAAACGCTGCGGGTGGTCCGCGCAAGCAGGCGTACACCCAAGCGCTCTTCCAGCTGGCGCATCGATCGGCTGAGGGCAGGCTGGGACATGCCCAGCTGGGCAGCGGCCCGGGTAAAACTGCGTTCCCGCGCCACCAGCGCGAACATGGCCAGCTGATCGTAATTCTCGACACTCATTGATGCGCACCGGGCATAAACGATATCCGATTATGCCTCTGCAGGAATGTGTTTTGGGGGCGTAGATTGGCGCCATGACGATTCCAACCCTCAACTCTGGTCGCCGGGCATTTCCTGGAGGCATTCGTGATGCAGGCCGACCAGGAGCGCAAAACCATGGAGAGCGTCAACGCCTGGTTGGCCACTCCGAACACTGCCCGATGAGGATTCGACCATGAAGTTCCGTTCCCTTGGACAAGGCCTTGAAGTTTCCGCCCTCGGCCTGGGCTGCATGGGCATGAGTTCGGCGTATGGCCCGGCCGCCGACAAGCAGGAGATGAAGGCGCTGATCCGCACAGCGGTTGAGCACGGCATCACCCATTTCGACACCGCCGAAGCCTACGGGCCCTTTGCCAACGAAGAACTGGTCGGCGAGGCACTGGCGCCCGTTCGCGATCAGGTGGTGATCGCCACCAAGTTCGGCTTCGACATCGACCCGGTCACCGGTGCCCGCGGCGCAGGCACCAACAGCCAGCCTGCACACATCCGGGCCGCTGTCGAAGCCAGCCTGAAGCGGCTGCGCACCGAGCGCATCGACCTGCTGTACCAGCATCGTGTTGATCCGCCGGTGCCCATCGAAGAGGTTGCCGACACCGTGAAGGCGCTCATTGCAGAGGGCAAGGTTGCGCATTTCGGCCTATCCGAAGCAGGCATGCAGACAATCCGCAGGGCGCATGCAGTGCAGCCGCTGACGGCTGTGCAGAGCGAGTACTCGCTGTTCTGGCGTGAGCCGGAAGCAGAGCTTCTTCCCTTGCTTGAGGATCTGGGCATTGGCTTCGTACCCTTCAGCCCGCTGGGTGCAGGCTTTCTGACCGGAAAGATCGACGAGCACACGCAGTTCGATGCAACGGATTTCCGCAATGCGGTGCCGCGCTTCTCCGCCGAATCACGCCGGGCCAACATGGCGTTGGTGGAGGTGGTGAAAGCGATGGCTGCAGAGAAGGGCGCCACGCCGGCCCAGGTCGCTTTGGCTTGGCTGCTGGCGCAGCGACCGTGGATCTCGCCGATCCCGGGCACGACCAAGCTCCATCGGCTGGATGAGAATCTGGGCGCAGTGGATCTGGTGCTCGATAAGGCCGACCTGGCGAAAATCGATAACGAAATGACGCAGATCAGGATCAGTGGCGCACGTTTGCCGGAGGCCGCGTTGAAGATGACCGGCAAGTAGGCATTCCTGCATCGCCTTGCTGCAGTGCAGAGGGGAGGGTGCAGGCTGTATCGCTGACACCTGTCACTTGTCCGGGCAATGCGTACCGCCAATAGTGAGCGCCACCGCCGCCTCCCTGGCCGGCGCTCACCGAAAGGACCTCCCGTGAACCTGCTGCAGCAACTCCTCTCGCAGACCCCCATCTGGGTCTGGGTGCTTCTGGCGTTCCTGGTCTCGCGCGGCATCGCGGCCATGCGACCGGGACAGACCTCGCTGCGGAAGCTGGCCATCGTGCCCGCGCTGTTCAGCGTCTGGGGCATCTGGTCGATCAGCCATCGCTATGGCGGCTCGCCAGTGGCGTGGGGCGAGTGGCTGGCCGGCATCTGCGCGGGCGCGGCATTGGGCTGGCTGCTGCTGCGCCGGGCGACGCTGACCGTGGACGCCTCCACGGGCACGCTGTGGCGCAGTGCCGACTACAGCCTGCTGCCACTGCTGTTGGTCACGTTCGTCATCAAGTACGGTTTTGAAACGGCGCTCGCCGTGGCGCCCGGCCTGAGCAGCAACGCAGGTTTCAGTGCCGCCTATCTCCTGCTGTCTGGCGGATTCACCGGCATCTTCATCGGCAAGTACTGCCGTTATCTGGCCGCGTTGCGCCGGGCGGCGCCCAGCGGGATGCAGCCTGCGGGCTGAGTCCAGCCCAGGATGAGGGGCGGTGCACGCGCTTCGGTCGCGCCCTCGCCACATTCACCTCGCAGCAGCGAAAATGCATCCTTGGGGGCGCTTTGATGCGCACCGCTCACTGCCTGCAGGAACGCAACGATGTCCAACAACCCTTTCGGAGAATCCTCGTGCGCTGCCGCAGCCGGCGGCTGCGTCGAGGTGCGCGGCGCGCGCGAGCACAACCTCAAGAATGTCGATGTCTCCATTCCGCGCAATGCGCTGGTGGTGTTCTCCGGGGTATCGGGTTCGGGCAAGTCATCGTTAGCCTTTGGGACGGTCTTCGCTGAGGCGCAGCGGCGCTACTTCGAGTCGGTTGCGCCGTATGCACGGCGCCTGATCGACCAGGCGGGCGTGCCCGATGTTGATGCCATCGATGGGCTGCCACCGGCAGTGGCCCTGCAGCAGCAGCGTGGCGCCAGCAATGCACGTTCGTCTGTGGGCAGTGTGACCACGCTGTCCAGCCTGGTGCGCATGATGTATTCGCGTGCGGGGGCATACCCGGCCAATCAGCCCATGCTGTACGCCGAGGACTTCTCACCCAATACGCCACAGGGTGCCTGCAGCACCTGCCACGGCCTTGGGCACGTCTACGAGGTGACCGAAGCGTTGATGGTTCCGGATCCGACGCTGAGCATCCGCGAGCGCGCCATCGCCTCCTGGCCGCCGGCCTGGCATGGCCAGAACCTGCGCGACATCCTGGTCACGCTCGGCTACGACATCGACATTCCGTGGAAGAAGCTGCCGAAGAAGGACAGGGAGTGGATCCTGTTCACCGAGGAAACGCCGACCGTGCCGGTCTATGCCGGCTTCACGCCTGCCGAGACCCGTACCGCGCTCAAGCGGAAACTTGAGCCCAGTTATATGGGCACCTACACCGGCGCCCGCCGCTACGTACTGCACACGTTTGCCAATACCCAGAGCGCGCTGATGCGCAAGCGGGTTTCCCGCTACATGGAGGGCAAGCTGTGCCCGGCCTGCCACGGAAAGCGCCTGAAGCCGGAGGCGCTTTCGGTCACCTTCGCCGGTGTGGATATCGGTGAATTCATGCGGCTGCCGCTGGATCAACTGGCGGATCTGCTTGAGCCCATCGCGCACGGCGATTTCAGCGCGCACAGCCGTGGCTCACGCAACAAAGGGGCCGCCACACGCCGCGATCGCGCCCAGCGAGCGGCCAGCGGTGGTGCCAGCCATGCCGCGGCCCCCGACGTACGACTGACCTCGGCATTGTCGGAAGAGAAGCGCTTGGCTGCACAGCGGCTCGCAAGCGGGGTCATGGCGCGTGTAAGGCAGTTGCGTGGCCTGGGCCTGGGGTATCTCTCGCTGGATCGCGCCACGCCGACACTGTCGGCCGGCGAGCTGCAGCGCTTGCGGCTGGCGACGCAGCTCAGCTCTTTGCTTTTCGGCGTGCTGTACGTGCTCGACGAGCCATCGGCCGGCCTGCATCCCGCCGACAGCCAGGCGCTGTACGACGCGCTCGACCGGCTGCGTGACGGCGGAAACTCGGTCTTCGTTGTTGAACATGATCTGGAGTTGATGCGCCGCGCGCAGTGGCTTGTGGATGTCGGCCCAGACGCGGGCGAGCATGGCGGGCGCGTTCTCTACAGTGGCGAGCCCGACGGTCTGCGGCTGGTCAAGGAGTCCCGGACCGCCCTGTATCTGTTCGACCAGATGCCGGCGGCCGCCAGCCGGCAGCGCAGCGCCAACAGCTGGCTGGAGCTGAAGGGCATCCACCGCCACAACCTGCAGGGCGTGGATGCGCAGGTGCCGCTGGGGTTACTGACCGCAGTGACCGGCATTTCGGGGTCGGGCAAGTCCAGCCTGATGGCGCAGGCGCTGCCTGAGCTGATGCTGCTGCACCTGGGGCATGAGCCCGCGGACGATGGCGCCGAGGGCGCGTCCACGGACGGGCCAACAGTGATCGAAGTGACGCGAGGTCGGTTGGCAGGCGATGTGGACGCCATCCAGCGGGTGGTGCAGGTGGATCAGAAGCCCATCGGCCGCACGCCACGGTCCAATCTGGCCACCTATACCGGGTTGTTCGACCACGTGCGCAAGCTGTTCGCCGCGACGCCGGCCGCACGCCGCCGGCGTTTCGATGCGGGCCGCTTCTCGTTCAACGTTGCCAAGGGCCGATGCGAGACCTGCGAGGGCGAGGGTTTCGTGAGCGTCGAACTGCTGTTCATGCCCAGCGTCTATGCACCGTGCCCCACCTGCCACGGCGCCCGCTACAACGAGGCCACGCTGAAGGTGCTGTGGAACGACCGCAACATCGCCGAAGTCCTGCAGATGACGGTTGACCAGGCGCATGCGTTCTTCATCGAGGAGGATGCCATTGCCCGCCCGCTGCAGCTGCTGAAGGAAATCGGTTTGGGCTACCTGAGGCTGGGCCAGCCGGCCACGGAACTGTCAGGCGGTGAGGCACAACGCATCAAGCTGGCGACCGAGCTGCAGCGCAGCCAGCGTGGGCGCACGCTTTACGTGCTGGACGAACCCACCACCGGCCTGCATGCGTCGGACGTGGACCGGCTGCTGGCCCAGCTGCAGCGGCTGGTTGAAGCCGGAAATACGGTGGTGATGATCGAGCATGACATGCGTGCTGTCGCGCAGGCGGATTGGGTGATTGACCTCGGGCCTGGCGCCGGCGCTGCGGGTGGCACCATCGTGGCCGAGGGAACGCCGCAGCAGGTCGCCCGCGCCAAGGGCAGCAGGACGGCGCCCTTCCTTGCGCGGGAGCTGGGGCAGGGCGACTGAGTCGAGGGCGGATCTGGATGGGTTGTTGATCGGCGGCTGGGCCATTGGCTGCCTTGTGGCCGGGAGCGGACTATGGCGAGGCCAAGGGGCGCCCGCGCCGAGTCGCCCCAGGAGAGTGCCCCATGACGCGCTTGTAGGCGCGACTGAACGCTGCCTGCGACGCGTAGCCGAGACGCTCTGCCACTACCTCGATGGAGAGGCTTTGGTGGGTCAGCCATTGACTCGCCAATTGCATTCGCAGCTCGGTCACGTACCGCAGGGGCGCGGTTCCAACAACGGTCTGGAACCGGTCTGCAAAGACAGAACGTGAGATGTTGGATTCTGCAGCCAGCGCTTCGACGGTCCAGTCACGCCCAGGGTCTTTGTGCAGGGCAAGCAACGACAGCGATAGACGAGGGTCGCGCATGGCCATGACCAAGCCGGATGCGCCGTCGCAACCGCGCTCGACCCAGTCGCGGACAATCATCGCGGCGACGGCATCCGCCAGTCGGGCGAGTATTCCTGCAAATCCAATACGTCCGGAGCACACCTCGCGCTTCATCGCGTCGACCATCGGCAACAGCCCGGGGAACTGAGTGCCGTTGCCATCGGCCAACATCACCGCCGGCATCACCTTGCTCAACCCTTGCATGCCACCCAGATCGAACACCATGCATCCGTGGAAAAGCACGGCGCTTGGCACGGCATGGGTGCTCGGGCACGTGTCTATCCCGCTCACCGTGTCACCCAGCGGAGCGGCGTCTATCGTTTCCAGGCACTGGACGGGATGGTTCTCGCCCGACAGCAACGCGTGTCCTTCTCCGCGGGGAAGAAGCACGACATCCCCGGCGGAGAGCACGTGTTGGCTGCCGTCCTCGCCACGAAGAATCGCAGTGCCCACTGCCACGTAATGGAAGTAGGCATGCCCTGGCTTCGGCGGAAATCCAAGCCCAAAGGTCGGCCCGGTCTGAATGCGTCGGTATTGAACGCCATGCAGTCGCATGCCGGTCAGCAGCTCGCTGATCAGGTCGGAGGGCAGGTGTGGGGCGTGGCTCATGGAGACGACTCGGGGTTTCGATCAAAAATGCAGGCCGAACAATCATAGATCATCCTGCCATGGCTCCCTAGACTCTCGGCTGCACGAATGCACTGGGATCTTTGATGAGCAATAACGTAGTGGATACCGCGGTCGCGCCTGATTCTGTGACCCGGGATAGCGGGGAGCCGTCGTCATCGGCATGGGTGGCCGTGTTTTCGCTGGCCATGGGTGTCTTCGGGCTGCTCACGGCCGAATACCTACCTGCCAGCCTGTTGACACCAATGGCGGCGGACCTGGATGTGTCGGAGGCGCTGGCGGGTCAAGCCGTGACGGTCACCGCGGTAGTGGCGCTGTTCGCCGGCCTGCTTGTGCCCCGGCTGACCCGTTCGATGGACAGGCGCTTGGTGCTGTTGAGTTTCACGGGTCTGATGATCCTCTCCAATGCCTTGGTGGCATTGTCGTCCAGCATGGGCGTCCTGCTGGTGATGCGCGTCCTTCTGGGCATCGCGCTGGGCGGTTTCTGGAGCATGGCAGCGGCCGTGGCCATGCGGTTGGTGCCGCCGCAGCGCGTGCCTCGCGCGCTTTCCATCATCTTCAGCGGCATTGCGGTCGGCACGGTGGTGTCGGTTCCCTTGGGGAGCTACCTCGGCGGGCTGCTGGGTTGGCGCAGCGCCTTCTGGGCGGCGACGGCGGTAGGTGCACTCACGTTTGCGTTCCAGTGGTTCACGCTGCCCCGAATGGCCCCGCGCAAGGCTGCAGCCCCAGAGTCGGTGGTGAGGCTCTTGCGCCGGCCAGGCGTTGCGGTCGGCATGTTGGGCTGTGTTCTGGCGCACACCGGTCAGTACTCGCTCTTCACCTATATCCGCCCGACGCTGGAGAGCTTGGGGCAGATGAGCGCCGATGGCGTGGCGCTGATTCTGCTCGGATTCGGCGTGGCGAACTTTGTCGGCACACTCCTGGCCGGCTGGCTCATGGAGCGCAGCTTGAAAGTCACGTTGGTGATCATGCCTGCCTTGGTTGGGGTAGCCGCGCTGGGCATGGTCCTGTTGCCGGTGGGCGTTGGCGGGCTGGCGATGCTGGTCGCGCTGTGGGGCCTGGCCTTCGGTGGCGTGCCGGTTGCGTGGTCGAGTTGGGTTGCACGTGCGGTGCCTGACCAGGCCGAGAGTGCCGGCGGGATGGTGGTCGCTGCTGTGCAGTCCTCCATCGCCGCGGGGGCCGCCTTGGGCGGTCTGGTGTTCGGGCTGGGGGGCATTGTTGCCGTTCTCACCGTTGCAGCGGCGGTGATGCTGCTCGCCAGCCTGCTCATTGCATTCCGGGTCAGGGTGAGCGCGGCGACGTTGTCGGCAGGTCCGGCGCTTCATATTTAGGCGACATCCGACCACTTCCGCTAGAGTGTCGCACCCCGTTTGAATTGGCGCTCGCACCCGAGCATGCGCTTAGAGGATGTCGTTGTTGTGTTGAAGGGTTTGGTGGTGTTGCTTCTGGTTTCTGCGTCGGTTCCTGGTGTGGCAGCAGAGCTGGTCGGCCGCGCGACGGTGACGGACGGGGACACCCTCACCGTGGCCAAGCAGCGCATCCGCCTCTGGGGCATCGATGCGCCTGAAAGCGCCCAGCAATGCACCGCCAAAGACGGACGTCCCTGGCCCTGTGGCCGGCGGTCCGCCGGCGTGCTGGACGCGTATCTGCTGGACAAGACCATTCGTTGCCAGCCCAAGGACACCGACCGCTACGGCAGGGTGGTGGCGGAGTGCTTTGTCCAAGGGACGTCGGTCAATCGGTGGATGGTGCGCTCCGGCTGGGCGGTCGCGTATCGCCAATACGCGACGGCATTCATCGCAGACGAAGCCGACGCGCGCCAGCATCAGCGGAACCTCTGGCAGGGGCCGTTCCAGATGCCAGCTGACTTTCGTCGCAGCAAGCGTGACCAGACGGTACGACAAGCCCCGGTGGCCGCGCAGCCGGCGCCGGGCGGATGCCGCATCAAGGGCAACATTTCCCGCCAGGGCAAGAAGATCTACCACGTGCCCGGCCAGCGGGACTACGAGCGCACCAGCATCGACCTGAGTCGCGGCGAGCGCATGTTCTGCAGCCCCGGGGATGCAATGCGCGCAGGGTGGCAGCCGGCGAGGCGCTGAGCTTCTCAGACCCTCCCATGCAGGCGACGGCGCAGCGCCCCTGCCGCCGCCGCGACGACCATCGCAGGCACCGCCAGCACCAGTGCATACACCAGTCCGGCCAGCAACAACGGGCCAAAGCCCGAGACCACGGCCACCACCGGCACCTGCAGCGCCATGAGCAACAGTCCCCATAGCCACGCCTTGCGGGGAAAACAGGCGCCTAGAACGGCGGCGATGCCCAGTGCGATGGGATAGACGACGGTCCAGAATGCAGGCGCGTCCCAAGGCTCGCCACCTGGCGTCCGCCAGGCCACCAGTACCCAGAACACCACGCCGACCTTCAGCGTGACAGCCGTTGCTGCAAGAAGATGTCCCGTCGCCCGCATCGTTGTTCTCCTGCACGAACATGCAGGATGCCACGATCGCGTTTCTCTTCGCGGAAACCAACCAGCGTGCCGAGCTCATTGATGCGTTCGGCAAGCTGTCTGGCAAGGGGTGGGAAGCTTTGCTCCTGAACGTACGGCGCAAGGCGAAGATGATATAGCGCGCGCCTGAGCCGCCCCGGCTTTACAGCTCCACCACCACTTTGCCCTTCGCCCGCCCGCTCTCCACATAAGCCAACGCGCCTTGGGTGTCCTGGAACGGAAACACCCGGTCAATGATCGGTGCGATCGCGCCGGATTCCACAAGCGATGTGATGGTGCTCAATTGCGCCCCATCGGCTCGCATGAAGACGAAGGTATACGTCACTCCCTTCTGCTTGGCCTTCCTGCGGATGCCACGGCTGAGCAGACGCATGACCTGCTTGAGCGGCCAGGCGAGCCCGCGCGTTGTCGCAAAGGCGGGCGTGGGCGGACCCGAAATGGAGATGAGATGTCCGCCCGGCTTGAGGATCTTCAGAGAGCGCTCCAGTTCATCCTTGCCCAGGCTGTTGAGCACCACATCGTAGTCGCGGAGTTCCGAGGCGAAATCTTGCCGCTTGTAATCGATGACGACATCCGCGCCCAGCTCCTTCACCCATGCGACATTGGCCGTGCTGGTCGTGGTCGCCAAGAAGGCTCCCAGATGTTTGGCCAATTGGATGGCCACGGTGCCGACGCCGCCGGATCCCGCCTGGATGAAGATCTTCTGTCCCGGCTTCAGCTGCGCGGTTTCCACAAGCGTCTGCCACGCGGTCAGTGCGACCAGCGGCAGCGAGGCGGCCTCCACCATGTTGAGGTTGCGGGGTTTGGGCGCTACAGAGCCCGCTTTGACCGCGATGAACTCGGCGAACGTGCCGATGCGATCATCGTCAGGACGTGCATACACCTCATCGCCCGGCTTGAACTGGGAAACGCCCGCGCCCACACGCTCCACCGTACCGGCCAGGTCGTTGCCCAGAATCAGCGGCAGGCGATACGGCAGGACCGCCTTGAACTCGCCACGCCGGATCTTCGTATCCAGCGCGTTGACGCTGGCCGCGTGCACGCGGATGAGCACATCGCCGTCGCGCAGCGGCGGCGTTGGTGCATCACCGACGTGCCCCGTTTCCTTCTTGCCATACCGGTCAATGAGGAAGGCTTTCATGCGCGGTAACGCTCCGCAACCTGCGCCTGGCGGAGATCCGAGAGCAGGCCCTGGCGCGATGCCTCCAGCGTGTCCCAGCGTGCGGCCACATGCAGCGGCGGAATGGTCACGGTCTCGCGGCGATCAAAGCCGACCAGGGCGGCATCAACCAGTTCGCCAACGTCCATCACTTCGGGCAGCGTGTTGATGTCGATGCCGGCACGCTCCCAGATCTCGGTGCGGGTGGCCGCCGGCAAGACGGCCTGCACGTAGACGCCCTGGGGCGACAGTTCCAGGCTGAGACCCTGCGAGAGGAACAGCACGAAAGCCTTGGTCGCGCCGTAGACGGTCATGCCAAGCTCCGGTGCCAGGCCGACGACCGAGCCGATGTTGACGATCGCGCCTTCGCCGGCGGTGGCCAATCGCGGTGCAATGGCAGCGGCCAGGCGCGTCAGGGCGAGGGTGTTCAGTGTCACCAGTTGGTCGATGCTGTCGGCCGATTGCGCGGTGAAGCCACCGGACTGCGCGATGCCTGCGTTGTTGATCAGGATGCCGATACGGGCATCGTCACGCAGGCGGGCTTCCACGGCGGCCAGATCGCTGCGCTGGGTGAGGTCGGCCGGCAGGACGTCTACGGCGACCCCGGTGTCCTGGCGCAGGCGCGCGGCCAGTGTTTCCAGGCGCGTCTTGTCGCGCGCAACCAGCACCAGGTCGTGGCCGCGGCGTGCGAAGCGTTCGGCGTAAACGGTGCCGATGCCGCTGGAGGCGCCGGTGATGAGGACGGTGGGAAGCTGGCTCATGGTGTGTCTCGTGGAATTGGAAGGGGCGAACGGCGTGTGCAGCGCGGCGCTGTCGAACGGGTTACTGCGGCGCCGTATCGGTCAATGCGGGGTAGTCGGTGTAACCCTCCGCACCGCCGCCGTACAACGTCGCTGGATTCAACGCGTTCAACGGCGCGCCGGTTTTCAGGCGTTCGACCAGATCGGGATTGCTGATGAAGCCGCGGCCAAACGCGATCAGGTCTGCATTGCCAGCGGCAAGGCGTGCGTTGGCCAGTTCAAGGTCGTAGCCATTGTTGGCCAGGTAGGTGCCGGTGAAACGTCGGCGCAGGCTGTCAAAGTCGAACGGCGCTACGTCGCGCGGGCCGCCGGTAGCACCTTCCACCACGTGCAGGTACACGATGCCCAGTGCGCTGAGTTGATCGACGATGTAGTCGTACTGCGGCTGCGGATCGCTGACGGTGGAAATCGCGTTGGCCGGAGAAACCGGCGAGATGCGCACACCGGTGCGGTCGGCACCGATCTGCTGCGCCACGGCGGCGGTGACTTCCAGCAGCAGGCGTGCGCGGTTCTCGACCGAACCGCCGTAAGCATCGGTGCGCTGGTTGGCGCCGTCCTTGATGAACTGTTCCAGCAGGTAGCCGTTCGCACCGTGGATTTCGACCCCATCGAAGCCGGCGGCGATGGCATTGGCGGCGGCCTGGCGGAAGTCGTTGACGATGGCCGGCAGTTCGTCGATCTCCAATGCGCGCGGCTCGGACACATCAACAAAGCCGTTGTGCACGAACGTCTTGGTCTGCGCACGGATGGCCGAGGCGGAGACGGGTGCGGCGTGGCCGGGTTGCAGATCCACGTGCGAGATGCGGCCCACGTGCCAGAGCTGCACGAAGATGTGCCCGCCACGTGCGTGTACGGCGTCGGTGACCTGGCGCCAGCCGTCGATCTGATCCTGCGTGTAGAGCCCGGGCGTGTCCTGGTAGCCCTGGGCCTGGGCCGAGATCTGGGTGGCCTCGGTGATGATCAGGCCGGCCGAGGCCCGTTGGGCGTAGTAGGTGGGCGCCAGCGGGCTGGGCACCAGGCCGGCATCGGCGCGGTTGCGCGTCAGCGGTGCCATCACGATACGGTTGGCCAGCGTCAGTGGGCCAAGGGGGTAGGGCTGGAACAATGTCGTGGTCGTCATCTGATGTGGGGCTGGTGGTCGTTGCCACAATGATGATGACCATAATCCATGATGTCAATGGTTTGATGATGAACGTAATCCATATGTGCTAGACTGCCGTCCTTCCGCAGCACAGCCCCTGGGGCATCGGGTCATGAAGGTCACCAAGGCACAAGCGCAGGCCAACCGGGCGCACATTGTCGAAACCGCATCCACGCTCTTCAGGGAGCGGGGCTACGACGGTGTGGGCGTTGCAGACCTGATGGCGGCTGCAGGGTTTACCCACGGTGGCTTCTACAAGCATTTCGGCTCCAAGACCGACCTCATGGCCGAAGCCTCCATCTGCGGCCTGGCGCAATCTGCCGACGCTGCGGCGGGCATGGATCTGGCTGGATTTCTTGGCTACTACCTTTCCCGGGAGCATCGGGATGACCCAGGCCACGGCTGCACGATGGCCGCGTTGAGTGCAGACGCCGCGCGCCAGCCGGCAACGGTCAAGGCAGCCTTTGCCGCCGGCATTGAAGCCCAGATAGGGCGCCCTGCCGGCGAGGATGAGCCGATGGGCGAGCACGCCAGCCCGGAGGCGCGTGCGCGCCGGATAGCCCTGATGGCCATGGCCGTGGGCGCGGTGGTGCTGTCCCGGTCCTGTCCGGATGATTCGCCGCTGGCGGACGAAATCCTGGATGCGTGCCGGGCGGCTGTCCTGGCGCGCCTGCCGGATGCATCCGATCCCTGAGTCGCGCCTGCGCGCGTGCGTCTGGGCCGTCAGCCGGTGCGCGCGATGCAGGCCGCCGTGCTTCGGTCCGACCTGGCACCACCGCGGACCTTAAGCGTCCCGCTTCAGCCAGCCCACCAGCGCCGAAAATGCCGGCGAGGGCTGCCGGCGGTTCGGGTAGTACAGGTGATAGCCCGGAAAAGGCACGCACCATTTGTCGAGCACGGCAAGCAGCCGGCCCTCGGCAATGTGATCGGCCACCATCGGCTCAGGCACGTACGCCAGGCCCAGGCCGTCCAGGGCGGCATTGATCACGTGGATCATGCTGTTGAACACCAGTGGTCCGTCGCCGCGCACGGTGAACTCCTTGCCTTTCTCCTCGAACTCCCACGCATAGATGGCGCCATTCGGCCGATGTCGGATGTGCACACAGCGATGTTGCGTGATATCGGCAGGCTTCCTTGGCTTGGCATGCTTCTCGAAATAATCGGGCGATCCAACCACCACCAGGCGCCAATCCGGCCCGACCCTGACCGCGATCATGTCCTTGCTGAGCGCCTCACCCAGCCGGATGCCGGCGTCGAAGCGCTGTTCCACCACATTGGTGAAGCCGTAATCGACGTAGAACTCCAGTGTGATGTCCGGATACTCGGCGAGGAATCCGGCAAGGCGAGGGCGGATGATGGTCTCCATCGAATCGTCCGTGCAGGAGATCCGCAGGGTTCCGGCCGGGCGATCGCGCAGATCCCCCAATGCCTCCACACTGGCGCCGATCGCCTCGAAGTGCGGTGCGATGGAGCGCATCAGGCGCTCGCCCGCCTCGGTCGGGGAGACGTTGCGCGTGGTCCGGGCCAGCAGCCGGATGCCCAGGCGCTCCTCCAGCAGCCGCATCGAGTGGCTGAGCGCAGAGGGTGTCACCCCCAGGCGAACAGCAGCCTTGGTGAAACTCTGCTCCTGTGCCACCACCAGGAAGGCTTGCAGGTCGTTGGTCTTCACGCTGCTCATGGGTCAATTGTGAGCTCAACTCAGTAATGCATCAACTTTCAGCCGGCTTATCGCGGTAGCAGGCGCCGCCTATCGTGGCGACCTGAGTTCCCACTGAGGCCGTCCGCACATGAAACCCACCACGCTGCTGCTGGCACTGATTGCCAGCCATTTCGTTCCGCAGTCGGCCGTGGCCGCCGAGGCACCGGTCACCGCAAGAACCGCCGGCGCCGACAATTTCTACAGAAGCGCCAGCGTAAAAGGCGAGCGCGTCAGCTTCCGCAACCAATACCAGATGGAGGTGGTCGGAACGCTGTACCGGCCTCAGGGCCAGGTGCGGGGTGCCCGCGCGCCAGCCGTGGTAGTCGGTCATCCGATGGGCGCAGTGAAGGAGCAGAGTTCACAGTTGTACGCGCAGAAGCTGACTGAGCAGGGCTTCGTTACGCTGGCGATCGACCTGTCCTTCTGGGGTGAAAGCGCCGGTACGCCTCGGCACCTGGTGTCGCCGGAGATCTATTCGGATGACATCAGCGCGGCGGTGGACTTCCTGAGCGCGCAGTCGTTCGTGGACCCGGAACGAATTGGCGGCTTGGGTATCTGCGGCAGTGGCAGTTTCGTGATCAGCGCTGCGAAGATCGATCCACGCATCAAGGCAATCGCGACGGTCAGCATGTATGACATGGGCGCCGCTGTGCGCCAGGGGTTGAACAACACGCAGTCGCTTCAACAGCGCAAAGCGATGATCCACGCGGCGACGAAGCAGCGCCTGGTTGAGTTCAACGGTGGGCAGGCCGCCTATGTGCCGGGCACCGTGAATACGCTGGATGCCGATACGCCGGACGTGCAGCGTGAGTTCTTCGATTTTTACCGTACGCCGCGCGGTGCCTATGCGGCCGCAGGCGAGCAGCCCGAACGAACCACCCAGCCGCTGTTCAGCAGCCTGGTCAAGTTCGTCAATTTTTATCCTTTCAACGATATCGAGACCATCTCGCCTCGGCCGATGTTGTTCATCTCGGGCGACCACGCACATTCCCGTGAGTTCAGCGAGGATGCGTACCGCAGGGCAGGGCATCCGAAGGAACTGTACTGGGTGAAAAATGCCGGTCATGTAGACCTGTATGACCGCGCCGACCTGATTCCCTTCGCCAGGTTGGCGACGTTCTTCCAGCAAGGCTTGGCTGGGAAATGAGCAGCAACGACGCAACGGCTGACCGGGCCAACTGGGGAGGTGTGCTGGCGATGACGCTGTGCGTGTTCGCACTGATCGCCTCTGAGTTCATGCCGGTGAGCCTGCTCACGCCCTTGGCGGCTGACCTCGGCGTGTCCGAAGGGCTGGCCGGGTATGGAATTGCCATCTCCGGCGCCTTCGCAGTGCTGACCAGCTTGTCGATCTCCCGGTTGGCCGTCAGCATCAACCGGAAGACGCTGCTGCTGACGCTCACCGCGGTGATGGCGGTGTCGGGCGTGGTGGTGGCGATGGCTCCCAGCTACCCGATGTACATGATGGGCCGGGCGCTGATCGGCGTGGTGATCGGTGGGTTCTGGTCGTTGTCTGCGGCCACGGCCATGCGCCTGGTGCCTGCAGCGCAGGTGCCGCGAGCACTGGCGATCTTCAATGGCGGCAACGCGCTGGCGACGGTAGTGGCTGCACCCTTGGGCAGCTATCTTGGCGGCGTGATCGGATGGCGCGGTGCGTTCCTGTGCCTTCTGCCTGTGGCAGCCATCGCGCTGGCATGGCAGTGGCTGTGTCTTCCTTCCATGCCCGCAGAAGGAAGGCAATCCCACGGCGGGGTACTGGCCCTGTTGCGGCGGCGGGTAGTGATGCTGGGCATGGCGGCGTGCGGCGCCTTCTTCATGGGGCAGTTTGCCTTGTTCACCTATGTGCGCCCGTTCCTGGAAAAGGTCACGGGGGCAGGGGAGTCCGCGGTTCCTCTGGTGCTGTTGGCCATTGGTGCAAGCGGCTTTGTGGGCACGCTCGCGATCGGGGCATTCATCAGGCGTGGCCTCTACCGCACACTGGTGGCTGTCCCGATCCTGATGGCGGTGATTGCCGTAACGCTGGTGCCCCTGGGTTCACACCTTTGGCCCACCGCCGTACTGCTTTCGGTATGGGGGCTGCTGGCCACGGCTGCACCGGTGGGCTGGTGGAGCTGGCTGGCACGCACGTTCACCAGCAACGCCGAGGCGGGCGGGGGGCTGATGGTAGCGGTGGTGCAGTGCTCGATCGCGGTGGGTTCCACCCTCGGTGGCCTGCTGTTGGACAGCGCTGGTTTCGCCAGTACGTTCCTGGCCGGTGCAGGCCTGCTGTTGCTCGCGGCCTTGCTTGCCTATGTCACGGCCGCCGATGCTGCATCCGCGTCCGGCTCGGCGGTTGCCGCGGAAGCCCGAGGCTGATGGGACGTTCGGCGTGGATCATTGGGCAGTTGCTTTCGCTTTGCCTTGCATTCGCGGCGGTGTCTGCATGTTCTGCCGAGCAGAATCAACACGCCGTTGCGCTCATGAAAACGGCGCCCAACCCGAAGGTCACTGCAATGAAGATCCGGCTGATCATCAACGACCAGACGCTGTCGGCCACGTTGGAGGATAGCGTTCCCGCACGCGAGTTCGCCGCCCAGTTGCCGATTACCCTTCAGCTTGAGGACTATGCTGCTACGGAGAAGATCGCGCAGCTCCCGCACCGCCTCAACATTGCCGGCGAACCAGACGGGATCACGCCAGTGGCCGGCGATATCGCCTTCTACGCGCCGTGGGGGAATCTGGCGATCTTCCACAGACCGTTCGGCTACTCGAAGGGGCTGGTGCTGCTGGGACGTATCGAAGGGGGCCTGCAGGCTCTTCGCACGGCGGGGCCGGTGGAGGCACGCATCGAGTTCGAGTGGCCGTCCGGCCGTATCCCCCTGCACACGACCGCTGCAGCAGGCGTCGAGCCGCGCGCGCAGTCGGCGTATCACGCTCAGCCGGCGGGCCAGCGGCGGGTGCTCACCTCTGGCGCACACGAAGGAGCAGCTATGAACATCAAATACAACGGGGTTTCTGCCACCGAACTGGATTCCCGCCAGCAAGCCATCATTCCACTCAGCGCCTCCGCAGCGGCCGGCGACATGACCGGCCTTCGGCAGTGGTTGAATCAGGGATTGGACGCAGGGCTGAGCGTGGTCGAAGTGCGCGAAGTCCTTGTGCAGGTTTACGCGTATGCGGGCTTTCCGCGGAGCCTGAATGCGTTGAGCGAATTGATGAAAGTGGCACAGGCACGCAGGCAGCGGGGCATCCAGGATGAGGCCGGCCGCGAGCCCGGCAGGCCGATTCCCAAAGGCGACGCCTTGCTCGCTGCAGGCACGGCCAATCAGACCAGGCTGGCTGGCGGCCCGGTCTCAGGGCCATTGTTCGATTTCGCACCCCAGGCAAATGAGTACTTGCGTACGCATCTGTTTGGCGACATTTTCGAGCGCGACAACCTTGATTGGCAAAGCCGCGAGTTGGCCACGGTCAGCATGCTGGCTGCGCTGTCCGGGGTGGAGCCCCAGTTGCAGTCTCACATTGGCATCAGCATGAACATAGGACTTCGCCCAGAGCAACTGTATGGGCTGGCTGCTGTTCTCGAAGCACGCTTCGGCCTGGAGGCGGCGGAACGTGTTCGTGTCAGCATTCACCGTCAGCTTGAGGCCCGGCACGAATGATGTTCAAGCAGGAGATACCGTCGAATGGCGCGCGCGCATTGGAGAATTGATTGAACAAGATGATCATCGGCACCTTGATCAGCATGGTGGCATGCTCCTTCAGTGTTGGCGCGCAGGAGGCACAGATGACAAGGCTCTCAAAGCTCACCATCAATGCAGACCATCTGCCGGCCTATCGGGATGCCTTGGCTGAAGAAGTTCGCGCTTCCATGGAGCTGGAGCCAGGCGTGCTGTCGTTGTACGCGGTCTTTGACAAGGAAGATCCGACCCGGCTGACCATCCTTGAAATCTATGCGAGTCGGCAGGCTTACGAACAGCATGTGAAGAGTTCGCATTTCCTGAAATACAAGAACGGGACGCTGCACATGGTCAAGTCACTGGAATTGGTCGATGTTGACCCACTTCTGCCGGCGCTGAAGATCAAGTAGCCGTCAGGTGGGGGCGATACCCAGGGGGCAGGCGCCTGCCGATAGGCTGCGGTTGTTGTTCACCGTCATCGTGGAGGACGGTCTTCGCCTGTTTCTGCAGGATCGGTGTCTCTATGAAAAGGCGGGGCAGCATCAGGTCCCGCAGAATGGCGTGCAACGGGGCGCTGCGGGTCATTGCCGGACACGGCGGCAGGTGCCTGTGATAGCGTGCCGGGATGAAGATCCTCGCCGTATCCGGTAGCGCTCGCCGGCTGTCCACCAACACTGCATTGCTGAGGGCGCTGGAAGAAATTGCCCCGCCGGATATCGCGCTGAGTACCTACGCTGACCTTGGCGGACTGCCCGTTTTCTCTCCCGATCTTGAAGATCTGCCCTTGCCTGACAGCGTCGTGCACTTCAAGCGATGCATTGAAGCCAGTGATGGCATTCTGATTTCAAGCCCCGAGTACGCAAGAGGCATTCCAGGCGGCTTGAAGAACGCCATGGATTGGCTCGTCTCGGGCGATCTTGTGGTTGCAAAGCCCATCGCCCTGGTGCATGCATCCCATCGCGGCGAAGACATGCTCGCGGCTCTGCGGCTTGTGTTATCGACAATCAGCTCCCGCTTCAACGAAGCACTGTTCCTGCGCTTCCCCTTCATGAAGATGGAGCCGGAGGCCATTGCCGATGCCGTAAGGCAGCCGGTCAATCGCGGACCGGCGGAGGCCTTTCTTCGGGAATTTGCCCGCTACTGCCGGCGACCAGAGGGCGATTGAACATGATCGTTGGTGCAGTCTGCTGACAAGGGCTTGCGGCGTCAGCGGTTCACCGGCACTTGCAGATGGGAATACCCCGCGGCCTCCACGAACTGCGGCAATGTCCACAGCTGGCCGTTGGGCCCCCACGTGCCATCGGCAACATCGCTCACCATGATCGAAGCGGCCAGCCGCTGCGTATCCGGCAAGGCCAGCGATTCCACAATGGCCTGGTGCACAACCGCCGCGTAACGGGATCGGTGCTGTTCGTCGAGTACGCCGGCAGGGGCCAGGACGTGGACCAGGCACGGAATGACGTGGAGGAAGTCGGCACTGCCGCCACAGCGCCAGAAGCCGGCCGGCACCTCCTCGGCAATCACCCAGCACAGGCTGCGTTGGCGAGGATCAGGTCCCAGGCCACTGCATTGCGTTGCAGCGGTGTTCACGGCGGCGATCATCCGCTCGCGCTGAAGAGCGGTCAGTGCGTCGGCGGGTGTCTTGATGAGGATGGTGGGCATGGATAGCGCTCGTGGGTGAGGGAGCGCCCATTCAACCGCGCGACGGCGCGGACCTGAAGTGGCTGATTTGCCAACAATCGCGCACAATCGGCCAATGCATGATTTCGTCCTGGTGGTGCCGCACGCCCCCTTTGCCTCCAGCGTCACCCTCACTCTCGATCTTCTGACCACCGCAACCAAGCTGGCGTGCCGGGTCGGGGTTGCACCGCCGCGCTGGCGGGTCTGTGCGGTGACGCCAGGATGCATTCCGCTTGGCAACGGCCTGCAACTGCAGGTGGAAAAGTTGCCTGTGCGTTCCTCTGCGCACGAATGCTGGATCCTGCCGGGCCTGGACATCGACGATGCCAGCCAACTCGATGCTCGCCTGAGCCAGCCGGACATCCCGCCTTTGCTGGCGGCGCTGCGTCGCCATGCCAGGGCGGGCGGCACGATTGCAGGCTCCTGTTCGTCCGTGTTTCTGCTCAACGCCGCCGGATTGCTGGAGGGACGCTGCGTGACCACAACGTGGTGGCTGGCCTCTGCGCTGCGGCGCGTGGCGCCCACTACGCGTGTGGAACCCGATCGCATGGTGCATGCGGATGGCCCGCTGGTCACCGCCGGCGCCGCGATGGCACACATGGACCTGGTGCTTTACGTCCTGCGCCAGCGCTTCGGCGAGCAGCTCACTGCCATGCTGGGCCAGGCATTGCTGGTCGAGCAGCGTCGCCTGCAGTCGCTGTACATGTCGCCGGCGATGATGGTGCCCGACAACAATCTGATAGCGCTGTTGACCAGCCACATTGCAGAAGCCCTGCCGGAACCAGTCACGGTGGGCACGCTTGCAGCGCGGGCCAACATGTCCACACGCACCCTCAACCGCCAAGTGAACAAAGCGCTCGGCTACGGGCCGCAGCAGCTCATCCAGTCGGTGCGCTTGAACCGGGCGCGGGTGCTGCTGGAAAGCGGCGGGCTTTCGGTGGAAGAGGTGACCGCGCAGGTGGGACTCGGCGATTCTGCGACGCTCAGGCGACTGCTGCAGAGGCGATTGGGCCTGAACCCCACCCAGGTTCGGCGATGAGGGGGCGCATCGCGAGGCGCCGGCTTGCGAACGCCCGTTCCGTTCGAGCGCACGCATTCATTCACAGGCCCTGTTCTATATTCCGGGCCACAACGCCGCATACTGCGGCGGCACCGGGAGTCTCCCCATGAAAGCCGGACGTTTGCTTGGCCTTGCCCTGGGCGCCGCAGTGACCCTGGTTGCCGCCCCTGCCTGGGCCGATCCGCCGCATCATGCACGTGGCAACGGACCGCCGCCCCATGCAGGCGGCCCTCACAAGCGCGACGCACCACCGCCGGGCTGGCAGAAGAAAGTATGGCGCCGTGGTGACCGCCTGCCGTGGGCCGAGGTCGACCGGCGCTACTGGGTGGACGACTACGCGCATTACCGTCTGCGCGACCCCGGCCGCGGCCAGCGTTGGGTACGGCAGTCCGATACAGACTATCTGTTGGTGGAGATCGCCACCGGCGTGATCATCGACGCCTTGCGTCGCTAGAGATTGCGGCAGAGGGCCCCAGGAGTCGCGCAGCCGCTCCGGGGCCTTGGCTTATGACCATGGCGGCCGGGCAGGCCTGGGCAGAATCCGCCTCAGGAGCGGGTCGACTGCGTGTCTTCCTGCCTCCGGCAGCAGCGCCTGGGAAGCAGCCTGCCATTTCACCGGATGCAGCAGGACCAACCGCCACACTCGCCACTTCCTTGGAGCCACCGGCGCTCGCAGAATCGCCCGATGTTCGATCTTCAACGTCTCCGCACCCGTATTTCAGCGATGGTGCTGACCGAAGGATGGCGCCGGCGCGCGGCATTGTGGAGCGGGGCGGTGGCGGTGGCGCTGGTTGCCATCGTGTTCGCCAAGGCCAGTGATGCCGCCTTCCATGTCTTCCAGCGTGTCATTGCCCATTCCCCCTGGTGGGCGTTGCTGCTCACGCCGGGCATCTTCGCGCTGCTGGCCTGGCTGACCGCCGGTGCGCTCAGGCCCACCCGTGGCAGCGGCATTCCGCAGGTCATCGCATCGCTGGAACAGCCGGACCCGGAATTCCGGCAGGTCAACCTCTCGCCTGCGGTTTCGGCGGGCAAACTGCTGCTGACCTCGCTGTCCCTGCTTGGCGGCGCATCGGTTGGCCGCGAAGGCCCCACCGTGCACGTCGGTGCCAGCCTGATGTACCTGTTCGGGCGCTGGTTCGGGTTCAAGGATCCCCGCGAGCTGTCGCACTTCCTGCTGGCAGGGGGCGCGGCCGGCATCGCTGCGGCCTTCAATACGCCGTTGGCGGGCATCGTGTTCGCCATCGAAGAGTTGAGCGGGCGCTTTGAGCACCGCTTCTCGGGCACCCTGCTCACGGCGGTCATCGTGGGCGGCGTGGTGTCCCTCGGCCTGCTGGGCAACTACACCTACTTCGGCCACGTCTCGGCGCTGCTGCCCCTGGGCCAGGCGTGGGGCGCCATTGTGCTGTGCGGCGTGGTCGCCGGCCTGCTGGGCGGACTGTTCGCCCGGGTGGTACTGCTGACCATGTCCGGTCATCCGCGCTGGTTGGGCAGGCTCAAGCGGGACCATCCGGTGCTACTGGCCGCGGCCTGTGGCTTGATCGTGGTGGTACTGGCGCTGATCTTCGGCGACGGCGCGTTCGGTACCGGCTATGAGCAGGCGCGCAGTCTCGTGCAGGGCCAGGCCATCGTCGGCCACGAGTTCGGGCTGATGAAGCTGCTCGCCAACCTGGCGTCCTACGTGGCGGGCATCCCCGGCGGTCTGTTCTCACCCGCCTTGGCGGTGGGGGCCGGGCTGGGGCACAACCTGGCGGTGCTGATGCCGGCGGTGGACCCGAAGGCGTTCGTGCTGCTGGGCATGTGCGCCTACCTGACAGGCGTAACCCAGGCGCCACTGACCTCGGCGGTGATCTCGCTGGAACTGACCGACAGCGGCGATCTGCTGCTGCCGATCCTGGCCACCGTACTGATTGCCCGGGGCGTGTCCGGCATGGTCTGCCGGGTGCCGATCTACCGCGGGCTGGCCGAACAGCTGCTGGCCAGCAGCGCAGTTGATGGCGGCCAGAAAGTCACAGCTGCACCACGCCCTGCGGACTAAGCCGCGCTCAGGTCTGCGCGCGCCACTGGCTCATCAGCATCTGCAGGAACCGCTCTGCGGTGGGCGAGAGCAGGGCACCGCGACGGCGCACGATACCGATGGTGCGCGACACCACCGGGTTGCCGATCGAACGCGTCACCAGCGTCGGATGATCGCCATCAGGGGTCGCCATTTTCGGCAGCACCGATACCCCGATGCCGGCCTCGACCATGCCCAGTGACGTGGACAGGTGGGTCACTTCGTAATGCCAGCTCAGCTTGAGGTTCTCGCGCGCCAATGCGCCGTCCAGCAGCGTGCGATTGCCACTGGTGCGATGCACGGTGATCAGCTGGTGCCCGGCCAGATCGGCCCATTCCACCGTGCGCTTGCGGGCCAGCGGATGATCGCGCCGGCACGCCAGCACGAATGGGTCCTCGGCCAGCACGTCGAAATCGAGATTGGGGTCGTTGGCGCCCATGAAGTTGATGCCGAACTCGACCTCGCCGCGCTCCACCGCCTGCAGGCCCTCGGTGGCCGGGATATCGAGGATGCGGAAGCGCACGTTCGGATGCGCCTCGTGGAAGCGCGCCATCACGCTGGGCAGGAAATAGAACGCCGCCGTAGGCAGGCAAGCGATGGTCACGGTAGCGCCGCGGGTGTCTTCGCGGCCGCGCAGTGAGAACAGCGATCCATCGAACTCTTCCAGCATGCGCCGCACCAGCGGCAGCAGGTTCTCGCCCACGGCCGTGGTGCTGACGCTGCGCGTGGTGCGCTCCAGCAGCGGCGAGCCCACCGCCTGTTCAAGCTTCTGGATGCGTCGGCTCAATGCCGGCTGGGAGACATGCAGGATCTCGGCAGCGCGATGGAAGCTGCGTGTTTCCGACACCAGCAGGAACGCGCGCAGATCCAGAATTTCGCAATTGATGCTCATCAGGTATCAATCATCCAAAAATCAGCAATTCACAGATCAATTGAGGTCATGCCAGTATCGAATCACAGAGGGGTCATTCATCCCCTATACGCATCAATCTATCACACGTATGTCCAACGATCTGCTCAGCATTCCCTGCGTATTGATGCGCGGCGGCACCTCCAAGGGACCGTTCTTCCTGGCCAGCGATCTGCCGGCCGATCCCGCCGAGCGTGATCGCCTGCTGCTGGAGGTGATGGGTTCGGGCCACCCGCTGCAGATCGACGGCATCGGCGGCGGCAACTCACTGACCAGCAAGGTGGCCATCATCGACCGCTCCTGCCGGCCCGATGCCGACGTGGACTATCTGTTCGCCCAGGTGCGGGTGGAGCAGCAGGTGGTCGATACCTCACCCAACTGCGGCAACATGCTGGCGGCAGTGGGCCCGTATGCGATCGAGCGCGGGCTGGTGCAGGCACAGGACCCGCAGACCGAAGTGCGCGTGCACAACGTCAACACCGGCAAGCTGATCATCGCCACGGTGGAAACGCCGGGCGGCAACGTGGTCTACCGGGGTGATACGCGCATTGCCGGCGCACCGGGCTCGGCCTCTCCGGTCCGGCTGTCCTTCCTGGATGCGGCCGGCGCACGCACCGGCAAGCTGCTGCCCAGCGGCCATGCCCGGGAAACCATCGACGGCGTGCCGGTCAGCCTGGTCGACTGCGCGATGCCGCTGATGCTGGTGCAGGCCGAAGACCTGGGCATACGCGGCGATGCCTCGCCTGCCGAACTGAATGCGGACGCTGCGTTCATGGCACGGCTGGAGGCGCTGCGTATCGAAGCCGGCGCCCGCATGGGCATCGCCGACGCCGGCACCAAGGTCATTCCCAAGCCGGTGCTGCTGTCCGCACCACAACACGGCGGGCAGCTGCAGGTGCGCTATTTCATGCCGCACCAGTGCCACACCGCGCTGGCCATTACCGGTGCGGTGGGCATCGCGACCGCCGCCGTCACCCCGGGCACGCTGGCCCACACTTTGGTCGGGTGCCTGCCGCTGCCCGGCAGCATTACCCTCGAACATCCGAGTGGGGCCCTGGAGGTGGGCCTCAGTCGCAGCTCGGACGATGCGCCGGTGGTCGCCAGCGTGGTGCGCACCGCACGTCGTCTGTTTGAAGGTCGCGTGTTCGCCACGTCGCCCGCGCCCGCCAGGGCCAGTGCTACCCAAGCCCGCCAATGGACGTCAGCGGCATGATCTGAAACCGGCCGGGCCGGCACAGCGGTGCTTGCCCGCCACCACAACGTAGATGCTTCACTCCTGGGAGGGATGATGTACAAGCAGTTCTTCATGGCCGCGCTGTGCGCGGTCGGCCTGGCCGCGGCCGGATGCAGCAAGCCGGACGCCACTGCCGCCGGCGGTGCCGCGCGCGGCGGCGACAATGCCCCGGTGCGCATCAGCGTCGGTTCCTACAACCTCAACAACCTGCCGTTCTTCATCGCCGACGCCAAGGGCTACTTCAAGGACGTCGGCCTGGAAGTGAAGACCGAGAACTTCGCCCAGGGTGGCTCCAAGGTGCTGCAGGCGCTGGTTGCCAACTCCACCGACGTGGCCGTCGGCTTCTACGACCACACCATCCAGATGCAGGCCAAGGGCAAGGACGTGGTCGCCTTCGTGCTGCTCTCGCGCAATTCCGGCCTGGTGATGGCCGGCCGCGAAGACGCCACGTTCGATCCGGCGCGCCCGCAGACCATCAAGGGCCAGAAGGTCGGCATCACCGCACCGGGCTCCTCGTCGGACTTCTTCGTGCGGCATTTCCTGGCCCAGCATGACATCCCGGTCGACAGCATCTCGCTGATCGGCGTGGGTTCCGGTGCCGCTGCAGTCGCCGCGCTGGAGCAGGGCAAGATCGACCTGCTGGTGAACTACGATCCTGCCGCCACCCTGATCACCGAACGCAAGGTCGGCAAGATCATCCTCGACGCACGCAGTGATGACGGCGCCCGCCAGGTCTATGGCGGCCTGTACCCGACCTCGGTGATGTACGCCAACCAGAGCTTCCTGGACAAGCGCCCGGAAGCGGCCGAAAAGATCGCCCGTGCCGAGCAGATGGCGCTGAAGTTCATCGCCGACAACAGCGCCGAGGACATCGTCGCGGCCCTGCCTGACAGCTATGTCTCCGGCGACCGCGCCACCTATGCCCGCGCCGTGGAGAACGCCCGCGCGATCTTCACCACCGATGGCCACTTCACCGCGGCCGATCTGGAAACGCCGCTGAAGGTGCTGCGCGAATTCAACACGGACGTTGCCAAGGCCAACATCGATCTGTCCAGGACCTACACCAATGCCTTCGTCGAGCGTGCCCACGCTGCGGCGCCGGCAGCCCAACGTTAAGCGGAGGTAACCCCATGGCCCTCAATGCCACCGTGCGCCAGCTCAACGGCGCGCCGCAGCTGGAGCCTGCACAGACCATGGTCGCCATCAACAAGGTGACCATGTCCTTCGGCGAATTCACCGCCGTGCGCGATGTCGACATCCAGGTGGGCGACGGCGAGTTCCTTGCCATCGTCGGCCCCACCGGCTGCGGCAAGAGCACCATCCTCAATTCCGTGGCGGGTCTGCTGACGCCGTCGTCCGGCGATGTCGCCATCGATGGCCGCAAGGTCAGCGGCGTGCAGGAATCGGTCGGCTATCTGTTCCAGCAGGATGCGCTGCTGCCGTGGAAGACCGCCTACCAGAACGTCGAACTGGGTCTGCGCTTCCGTGGCGTGCCTGAAGCCGAGCGCAAGGCCAAAGCCAATGCCTGGCTGGCCAAGGTCGGCCTGACGGGCTTCGAGCACCGCTACCCGCACCAGCTGTCCGGCGGCCAGCGCAAGCGCGTGCAGATGGCGCAGGCGCTGATCGTCGAGCCGAAGGTGATCCTGATGGACGAGCCGTTCTCGGCGCTGGACATCCATACCCGCCACCTGATGCAGAACGAACTGCTGCGGCTGTGGCAGGAGGATCGCCGCTCGGTGATCCTCATCACCCACGATCTGGAAGAGGCGATCGCGCTGGGTGACCGCGTGGTGGTGCTGTCCTCCGGCCCGGCCAGCCGCGTCGTGCGCAGCTTCGACGTGAACCTGGAGCGGCCGCGCAACGTAGCCGAAATCAAGCTGGACGAACGATTCACCGACCTGTACCGCGACATCTGGGCCTGCCTGCGCGGCGAAGTGGAGAAGAGCTATGCACGCCAAGACTGACAAATTCATCCAGTTGGCCCTGGTGGTCGCCGTGTTCGGCGGCTGGGAAGGCGGCATCGCGCTGGGCGTGATCGATCCGTTCTTCTTCCCCTCGCCAACGGCGATCGTGCAGCAGGCCTGGACCTGGCTGTCCGATACATCGTTCTACCAGCACGTCTACATCACCCTGACCGAAACCGCGCTGGGCTACATCATCGGCACCGGGCTGGGCGTGGCCGGTGGCGTGTGGCTCGGCCTGAGCCGCCGTTCGGCACGCATCCTCGATCCCTTCATCAAGGGCTTCAATGCGATTCCGCGCGTGGTGCTGGCGCCGATCTTCGTGTTGTGGCTGGGCCTGGGGCTGTGGTCGAAGGTGGCGCTGGCGGTCACGCTGGTGTTCTTCACCACCTTCTTCAACGCCATGCAGGGCGTGCGCGAAGTGAACCCGGTGGTGCTGGCCAATGCCCGCATCCTCGGCGCAGGCCGCAGCGACCTGCTGCGTCACGTGTACTTCCCGGCTGCGGCCAGCTGGATCCTGTCCTCGCTGCGCACCTCGGTCGGTTTCGCCGTGGTCGGCGCGATCATCGGCGAGTACCTGGGTGCCTCGGCAGGGCTGGGCTACCTGATCGCCCAGGCCGAAGGCAACTTCAATGCCGTGGGCGTGTTTGCCGGCATCATCATCCTGGCCGCCTTCGTGCTGGTCATCGACGCCATGCTGGATGTGGTCGAGAACAAACTGATCACCTGGCGCCCGAACGCGCAGACGCAGGCCACCAGCTGAGCGCGGCCGCTTGAGCCCGCTTGCCGCGCCGCCGGGCTGATCCGGCGGCGCGCGCCTCCTTCCCCGATCTTCCCCCGCACCACCGCAACAGGCCAGCGCCAGGCCAGGGGGCCGGCTGGCCGGAGAGAGAGACCATGAACCATTCCACCGTGCTGCTGCCGGCAGCGCTGTCGATCGCGCTTGGCCTGCTGTTGGCCACTGGCCATGCCGGCGCCCAGTCCACGTCATCACCGCCTGCGCCACTGAGCCAGGCCCAGCTCTCGCAACTGGTGCAGCAGCAGGCCGTGCAGATCCAGCAGCTGGAGGCGCGCCTGCGCGCTGTCGAGGGTGGGCAGGGCACTGCAGCCCAGTCACCGACAACGGCAACGCCCGCACCCGCGCTGGAAACCCGGGTTGCCGCGCTGGAATCGGGCCAGTCCAAACAGCCCAAAGTGTCCTGGTCGAAGGGGGCGCCGGAGTTCAGCAGCGCCGACGGCAGTGTCACCTTCCGGCCGCGCGGGCGTCTGTTTGTTGATGCCTCCAGTACCGACGGTTCCGCGGTGAACGACCGCAACCTGTCCGGCACCGAAATCCGTTCGGTGCGCCTGGGCGCCGAAGGACGTTACGGCATCCTCGGCTGGGCCGTCGAAGGCGATTTCGCCGACAACGTCGTGGCCTGGAAATCGGTCTATGCCACCGTCGATCACCGCCTGTTCGGACTGCCTGCCGACCTCACCGTCGGCAACCGCCTGAACGATCGCGGCATCGACGGCTCCAGCAGCACCTCCAACACACCCTTCCAGGACCGCAACGTGGTGGGCACCTTGATGCTGCCGCAGCGCGGGCTGTTCGGTGTCGGCCTTGCCGAGCGCGTGTACGGCAAGGGCTGGCACGCCAGCCTCTCGGTGGCAGGCAATGACCTCAACAACGCCGGCACCGACAACGACAGCCAGACCTGGGCCACGCGCGTGCACTGGAATCCCATCGAGAGCTCCACCGCGACGGTGCATCTGGGCGCATGGGCCTTCCACGAGGAGATCGCCGCCGGCGCCAGCAGCGTGGTGCGCAGCTCGGCCATCACCGGGCACTTCAACGATCTGGTCAAGATCACCCCGGGCGCGCTGCTGGGCGCTGAGCGCAGCACCGCCTATGGCGCGGAGCTGGCGGGCTTCTTCGGCCCGGCCTGGGCGACCGGCGAATGGGGCACCCGCAACCTGCGCGGCGCCGATGCCAGCGGTCGCTACGACCTTGACCATCAGGCCTGGGCCGTCTCGGCCGGCTGGTTCCTGGCTGGTGCCACGCCAGCCTATTCGGGCAAGGCCGGCACCTGGGGCCGGGTGAAGGTGGCCGACCCGGTCACGCGCGGCGGCAGGGGCGCGTGGGAGCTGAAGGCACGCTATGAAGACGTGGATTACGCCGAACTGCCCAGCGGCGGTACCGGCCATGCCTGGACGCTAGGCACGAACTGGTACCTCAACGATTTCAGTCGCGTGATGTTCGAGGCCATCCGCTGGCAGACGAACAACCGCAGCGGCACCGGGCCGGGGAAGGACGAAGGCACCACCTTCAACACCCGCCTGCAGGTGGCGTTCTAGGCCAGCACTGCGCCCGCGCCCTGATCAGAGCAGCAGCAACGCCCCGATCAGCGCGGGTGGCATCACCAACGCGCCGACCCGCAGGAAGTCGAGCGCGCTGACATGCTCGCCTTCGCGGCGCAGCGCCACCAGCCACAGCATGGTGGCCAGCGAGCCGGTCACCGACAGGTTCGGGCCCAGGTCCACGCCGATCAGCAACGCCGCACGCGTCTGCGCCGGCAGCTCGGCCATCTGCCCCAGCGAGCCGGCAGCCAGGCCGACCGGCAGATTGTTGGCTATGTTGCTGAGCAGTGCGGCTGCGGCGCCGGCCATCCAGCCTGCCTGGTGCGGCGAGGTCTGTGCCAGCGTCTGCAGGGCGCTGGCCGCCGTCTGGATGACACCGGTCTGCGCCACCGCTTCAACCAGCACGAACAGGCCGGCCACCAGCGGCAGCACGCCCCACGACACGTGACGCAACAGCGGCAGCGGGCCGCGGCGCTGGCGGATCGCCACCACCGCTACGCTCAATGCACCCGCACAGAAGGTGGCCAGGCCCAGCGGGCCATTCAGTGCGGAGGTCACCAGCAGCACCGTGCCGGTGAACAACACGCCCAACGCACTCAGCCGGCCACCCTCGGTAAGCGGGCGGTGCGCGGGTGCGGCGGCCAAGGGCTGCGCGATCTCGCGGCGATGCACCCAGCGCAGCACCAGATAGGTGGCGCCGATGGCAGCCAACGAAGGCAGCGCGAACTGCGCCAGCCACTGCAGCAGCGAGGGCATGTGGCTGCCATACACCACCAGGTTGGCCGGATTGGAAATGGGCAGCACGAAGCTGGCCGCGTTGGCGATGAACGCGCAGACGAACAGATAGGGCAGGGGATTGGCGCGGGCCGCCTTGCATGCCGCATAGACGGCGGGCGTCAGCACCACCGCCGTGGCATCGTTGGACAGGAACACCGTCACCACCGTGCCAACCAGGAACACCAGATCAAACAAGCGCCGCCCCGAACCGCCGGCATGCCGCACCGCATACAGCGCCAGCCAGTCGAACAGACCCTCGCGCCGTGCCAGCTCGGCCAGCACCATCATGCCGATCAGGAACAAGTACACATCCCGCCCTTCGGCTACCGCGTGCCAGGTCGTGCCGAGCGACACCGCCCCGAGCAGCGGCAGCAGCGCGGCCGCGCCCAGCGCCCACACGTATTCCGGAATACGGAACGGCCGGAACAGCAGGCCGACGGTGGCAACGGCCACGGCCGCCCAGATGATGAGGGGGGAATAGGAAGCGAGCATGGAGTAGGTGGGGTCTCAACTGCACCGGCGCGTAGCCAACAGCAACGCGCGCGCTGCACCGCGGCAAGTGCGAGAAAGCCGGCATCATACCCGGTAGATGGTTCATGCCATTCACGCGTGACGCGTCACGGTAATCCCGATCCCCGTACCCCACAATGCAACGGGTAGTGCCGGCCGCTGGCCGGCAAAACGCCACCCCAATCCAGTCCCGCCCACGATGTGGTGCCCGCCACAAACCCCAGCGGGGCAGAGGGCGCAATGGACATGCTCCCGCATCACCTCTGCCCATTGGATTCAGAGCAAATTCACGCGCAGTCCAGCGTAATCCGGCCACCCGCCACCGCTCTCAACCACCATCCTATGCAGACGTTTTCAGTGAACCAGCGGAGATCTTTCGGTGGCTAAATTCCTGCGGACAGGCGCCCTCCTGGCAGCGCTGCTACTGATCTCGGGCGCGGCCATATCCTCGACGCCTCCTCGTATCGCAGTCTATCGTGGCGAGGCGGGATGCGATGACTGCTCAGAGACCGTTCGACGCTCGATCGAAGCATCGGGAAAGTACCAAGTGGAGTACGTCGGGCCGGATGAGCCGCTGGACGTTACCCCTGAAAACCTGAAGCGTTTCGACCTCTACATCCAGCCTGGCGGAGGCCAGAACATCCCGGCTGCGCTTCGAGCTTTGGGCGGGCAGCGTTCAAACGCCATCAGGGCGTACGTCGATCAAGGCGGTCACTACCTTGGCCTATGTATGGGCGCGTATTTGGCGGACGCGAACAACCTGGGCTTGATTGACGAAGAACTGGACAGTGCCGTCGGCCGTCCCGGCTTCCCGGTGCATTCGATTGACGACGCCGCCGTTGCCGTGGAGTGGCTTGGGCATCAGGATCAGATGTTCTTCCAGGACGGGCCCTATTTCCCTGCATCCCCCTCAGCTGGGTTCAAGGCGCTTGGGCACTATGAAAATGGCGACATTAGCGCCGCCGCGTACCGATACGGCTCGGGAAAAGTTGTTCTGACTGGCCCGCACCCGGAGGCTGGCAGAGCGTGGTTTGAGCAAGCCGAAATCCCAGTGAGCCGAATGCCAACATCTGACGTTATGGGGAGCGTGCTAGCCGAGGCCCTGGCGCGATAGCGCTCGTCACTCACAACGCTCTTCCTCAGGCACGCCGCCAGCGACCATCAGCAGCAATCGATCCTGCACGGTTGGCTCCTGCACGCCCGCCAGGAACTGCTCCAGATAGCTCAATGGCTGCAGTGGCCACTCCAGCGTGGCCTGCAGGTAGAAGATCGCCGGCGCCCGTCGTTCGGCCCCAAGTGGCAGGCTGATCAACAGAAGGGACTGCTGCCTCTCCACGTACAGAACGGGCACACCCTTGCACTGAATCTGGAAGGAAGACGCTGCGTTCGGCCCATCCAGGAACTCGAAACCATCCCGTGCGCGCGCCTCTGCGAATCGGAGTGCGTGGCGGCGTAGCGTCGAGAACATCTCATCGGATACGCCCCGGTACGCGAGGATCTCTGGCTCTTCAGGCTCTGGCCAATGAATCAGAGCTGCAACGACCAGCGCCAGAAAAAGCACCCACATCATCCCGTGGTGCACCTTTATCTGCGGAGGGCGCACAACGAGCGTGCACTTCACCAGGGCAGCCTTCAGCCTTCCGGCTGCAGCCGTTCGCTTGCGTGGGCTGCGAGCCCCATACCGGCCATGATCAGCCCCTCCATCACCCGGTCGCCGACGTACTGGTCCGGCTCGCCGTTCTGGCGGGTGCGTTCCGCCGCCAGCAGCACTTCCAGCACCACCCGCAGACCCGTCAGCGAGCAGTCGGTGTCCGCCAGCGCCATCTGCCGGCCACGCAGCTGATGGCGCTCTGGCCACGGCTGGCCGTTGGCGGCAACGCCCGAGCCGATGCTGTGCAGCAGCGCGATGAGGGTGTTGGGATCCACGGCGGGCTCGGCCGAGGGCGCCTCGTTGATAGGCTGTGGGGCAGGGGAGTAAGACGTGGTCATGGCAGGGCTCCTTGCGTGCAGGCAGAAGCCGCCACCGATAAAGGTGGCGGACGGTGCATGGTTCGAAACCCCGTGTGTGGATGACCGGGCAGGCGCAAGGCCTCCACGCACCGCCCGCCATAGCCGGCAGACGGATTGCCAGCCGACACCGCGCGGGGCGGTGCCGGCTGGCAAGCGCAAACTACATCCACACAATCGGGGTTTCGAATCCCGGCCACCGATGCTCGGTGGCATGGCAAGGAATACGCCCGGTTGTGTGCGATGCCAATACAGTAAGGGCAATGCCGTCACCGTTTTCGACGTTTTCAGAATTGTTGCATGGCAGGGAAGGGCGCTAGAGGCTTGGCCTGCAAGGGCTGTCGACTATTGCCATTTACTGGGGACGTCGTTGCTGCCGCCCATCTTACGGTCCCGCGGGCGGGGCAGATGCGACAACTGGTCAGCAGAGTCGGGGCCCGTTAGAAGCTCTTTTGTCGTCGCCTTAGCTCGATCCAGCTAGACGGTATTGGACCCCACCACAGAGCTAGGCGATACGATCGCTTGTTAGCCGCACCCGATCGCCCTAAGATCGAGCTGAAATACAGAGTCATTCAACAGATAGTCAGGGGTCTATGGGAACTTCAGACGCAATTGCGGCCTTGGCGTTGATGGTCAGCCTTGCTTCTGCCTACATCAGTTTTAGGGCTTTCAAGCACTCTGTTAGTGTTCACGATCTGGAGTCAAGCTTGGCCTTTGATCGCGACAGATCCGAATTACTAGTGCAGGTCGAGCAAAGTCGCAAATTATTCTCTGCTGCAAGGCGAGAGATTGAGCAAACTCAGTTTGTTCTTTCGCAAGAGCCAGAGCAGATCCGGCTAGCATTAAACTGCTACGACAGTCTGTTCACAGAGTTCCTTCCAAAGCTTATCGGTGCTGAAAGGCAGGCATCCTTGCTATGGGAAGAGATCTTCAACTGGCGAGACAAGGCAGGGCGGAGCGCGTTCGTCCATCATACCCCACGATTTCGCTCGCTAATTGAAGATGATCGCGTGGTTCGCGATTCAGCCTTGTTCTGCAACAGCGAGGTTCGGGCTCAGCTTGCAAAAGCGCAAGACATGTATCGGAAGGGACAGTTAGCATAGCCTCCTCAGCAGCCAGCGCAGCTACTAGCGCCGCTTCTTGAAAACGATGAGCCGTCCCTTCTTCGGGTTCCAAGTGCTAACGATTCCTCGAATCTTGAGGTGCGTAAGCAGGGCAACATGGGCCGGATCATCCGGCACGCTAGGATTGTCTCGACCAGGCTTGGCTAATTTTCGGTAAGGATCACGCATGCCAACAAGTATCGCCTTCAGTTGATCTTCCGCGATGCTATCCAAGTGATCCCCAAGCAAGTGAACCATTAGGGTCGGAGACACTCCGGCCTGGGCGAACTTGATCATTAGCTCTAAAGGAAGTTCCCACCCATCCGTTGCAGCATACCGAGCGATCTCCACCATCGCTGGCAGGCTTGTTCCCTCAGCATACGTAACAGAATTCTCCATTACCGCATGCTTTACAGTCACGTCGACCAAGGCGCTTGCCATCAGCTTGGGCAGGTCAGGTCCAACCAAGGCCGGGCTCATATACTGCACAAAGCCATTCGACACTGATATGACGCGCTCCCGGGTGTCCCACGAAGCGGCTCTCAGATGCTCATACGTCGCAGCCTCGTCCTTAATGATCTTGTTCTTTACAAGGAGCGGGAACAGGTCCCCATCCTCAACCGGCACATCTTCTGCGGCGAACACTACGTCAAGCTTCCGTACGATCAAGGCGCGCAGCTTGGCTGCAAGCGTAGCTTTGGCCTGAAGCACTGCCATGGCCGCCCTGGACTTCTGCTCCGACCCCGAATCGCTCTCCACTCTGATGCCACGCTCGCGCTTCAGCACCGCAGCCAAACCCTCATCAACCTTACCGTAGTGATCAAGATAGGCAATAACATTGCGAAGGGACGCAGGAAATCTTCGTTGGGCGGCCAATACAGGGTACACGGGGGGTGGTGCATTGCTTAAGTCATCCACGACACACTCGGTAGAAGAGTGCTCTACGAGCGTGGCAATCAGCGGCATGGGCCGCTGACGGACATCCTGAAGGATCTGAGTGAATCGTTCGACAGATCGAATGGACCGCTCTTTTGGCTCCAGCAACTGGACATAAACTGGAAGATTGGCGACAAGATAGTTGTACACATAGATGCGCTTGCCGAGCAGAACATCCAGTGCGATATCTAAATCTCCGTCATTGATGCGCGCAAGGTTATCCCGGCTGATGGCATAGAGGTTGCGTGACGCAAGCTCTTGGACCAATGCGCGAGGCAGCGGGGTCAGATCAACAAGCTTCAACTGGGCTTTCGCGAAAAGCCATGCGACCCTTGCGGCAACATCCTGAACTTGTACTTTCTCGCTCAATAGGTCGGGGAGCTTGGAGTAGTTCTCGGCCAGATAATGGCGGACGGGCAGATCAGTCTTGTAGTCAACGCCAGCCTTCAACGAAGCCAGGGCAATCCCGACCAGCTCTCTCTGCAGAGTATCGGTGATCGGGTCAAGCGCGACCAACCATGTGAGAACACTAGGCGTTAGAGGCGCTAGCTGTCGGATGAGTTCGCCGCTGAACTCACCGCCACTCACATAAGCTCTCACGAAGGCGAGCTGAGCCTCTCCACCTTCAGCAATGGACTCGATCATGACCTTCGCGAGGCTTGCGCGAGCCTTGTCACGCAGGAGGTAATCAAGAAGTCGTATGTTGTAAAGCGCAGAATCGGCTAGGGAACCCGCACCGACTTCGAGGATGACAGCCTTCGCGTCCTCTTCCTCCAGCTGGAAATTGATATCTGCCTCTGCTCGCTGAAAATGATGAACAACGAAGTTCATCGCGGCAGATGTGGTGCGAGTTCCGTGGAAAATTGCGGTACAGAGCGCGAAGTTGCGATTGATGTGACCCGCACGCACCAGCTCAAAGGCAAGCCGAGAGGGGAGCACCTTACGCACCAACTCACGCAGGTCACCGACACCGAGGCGCGGCCATAGATCACGGCGCGCTATCAGCTCATGGATATCCGCGCGCCGAAGGAATCCCGCAACGTCCCCCAGCGCGGACAGGGATGCCACAACGGAGTCGCGATCGCTCTTGTCCCACTCGTCTTTAGAAAAGGGGCCGATGGCTGCCTGAAGGTTTTCACGTTGAAACGATAGAGTGGCAATGTGACTTTGACGGAAATACAGCTGCGCCTGGATCAAAGTGTCGTCTGTAGCCTCGATGAAATCGCGCCAGAACGAAGCGCCTTGGACGTCCTCGTCCGAAACAGAGCTCCCGCCTCTAAGCAGCAAAATGCGATCAAAGGCGTACTCGCTCGCCTTGGCGACCTGCTGGACAAACGCCGAGAGCTTCGTTCCTAAGACTTTGCTCCGCCCCTCAATCCCATCGATGGTGGAGAAGCGCTCAGACAGGCTCGCCGATTCAATCGCTACCGACCGCAATCCATCGCCCGACAACTTTCGTCCAACCCTGTAGAGTGCATCAAGGCGACTCGCTCCAAGACGGATGGCTTCGAAGTCAGATAGGTGCGTGCTCTTGTAGAGCATCATTGCAAACAGCTCGCTTTCAGATATAAGAAGGCGCTTTCCGTCCCCTGATCGAATCCGCTCGCGGAACAAGATGAACTCGTTACGGACGTTCTTGAGTAGGCGCATGTCTGGCACGTAGCGACTGACCAGATCGATTAGCTCAGGGCTGATTTCAAAGTCGTTGGAGCCGAAGAGCCGGATAGCAACGTTCTTGGCGTTGTAATGAGTTATGAACGGAACAACAGGAATGACCAAGTCAAAGAACTTGGTCCTGTTCGCACGACTGCTCTCCAGATGCGACTCTGCAGCGTCATCGCCATCCAGTCCAATAAGTCCGTTGACCTCCTGTATCCAGTGCGTCGGCGGCTTCTGTTCACCGGGCGAGCCCTTATCGGGATTCGTGCCGTCGGTAAAATGCGTCGCTTTGACGGGCTCCGCCTCGGCGTCCGCGCCCAGCTTCTCAAAGATGCTGTCCTTCATTGCATAGATGAAGCGCACTGGGCTGTTGCGACGAGCATTGAGCAAGGTATTCAGAGCTCTCAGTGTCTCAAATATGTGCGTATCGTCGAACCGGTCGATGTCCTCAAAGACAACGATGTTCCTCCCGGACACGTCGAAGAAGTAGAAGATCTCGTCAAGGTACTGGTCGAAGTAAGTCGGATTGTGCTTATCCAACGTAACAGTTGCCGGTCCCGCCGAAAGCTGTTTTACCGTCAACCTGCCGTAGGTAAGCCACCTGAATGAAAAGGCGAAAACTGCCGACGCGGCGAACACATTGAGATGGGCCCATTGGGACGAGCCACTCCAGCTGAGTGCGTCGGCAAGCTTGTCTGACCACCCCAGAAGCATAAATCCAACTGAGACCGCGACACCTATCAGGCACGCGGCAGCGACCTCCCAGGACGTGTCGAAGTGCTCGATTCGCTTGAATCTGGAGGCTGGCGTCTTCCGCGGATCTTCCCGATAGAGAAGCTGCTTGACGATCTCGCGCTGAATTCGATTGGTAACACTATTGGATACATCTGCAGGATCCAGTCCTGGAGCCGCAGGCGAAAGTGCTGAAAGGGAGATCTCCACGACCTTGTCAGGCGCTTGCTGCACTATACGCTTGAGAATACTGCTCTTGCCGACGCCATAGTTGCCAGAAAGGGCAATATTGCGCACGCTCTGGTTGCCGAGCGCATGCTGAATCTCTCTGAAGTACACCCCGTGGTCAGCTTCCTCGTATTCTGGGGTAAGAGGCAACAACCCCAAGGGAGGGGGCTCCTCCGGATACTCGTGCTCTTCCTTCCCAGTAGCGGCTTCTACGAATACAGCATCTGAGCTGAGGGAGGGGATCGACGCATCCTGAAATCCGTCCTCAGGCGAGTTTTGGCCGTTCATGACTTCCTGTCCAAGTGCCTCATGCGATATGCCAAGCGTAGCGCAGGCCGAGGCGTGGAAACAGTGGTCGGCCGGGGGCTCGGCCTTCGGTGCCGCACTCCCGTTGGACGCCCTGCGATCTTCACCAGCCCTCACTCCATCAGGTTCCCGGATTATGTCCGGCGTGCCATTACCTAACCGGACAATTGGATCTCCAATGACACAAACGAGGCCATTGAGCAGATGGAGATTTCGCATTGCTGCCAAGCGACGCCACCCACTGCAACGGAAGCGTGAGCATCGCTATGGATCGGGCGTTCGCTCGCCAGCGGCAGGGCTGAGGCGATAAGCTTCCCGCAGCTTTAAGGGGAAGCTCATGCTTAAAAGGATTTCAGCAGGATTGCTGCTTATTTCGCTTGCCTGCTCTGCGCAGGCTCAGTTGCAGTCCGCAACGGGCCCAAGAGCCAAGCCATTGCCGCCCGCGCCCAAGGCTGCCTACAACTCAATGTCGAAGAGCACCACGCCCTTCAACTGCCAAGAATTGGCATGGCCGAATCATCCGCATCCGGGTATGAAGGCCTACTGCGAACAAGTTGAGGCACGCACTCTGTCGAGTGAAGCCCAACGCGCAGGGCGTCCAGGTCCGTCGAACAGCGTTATCGGCCTGCCGCCCTTAGGTTCTGAGGCTTCCAGGCGTTCGGGAACCGCCTGCATCGGCGGTCAGGCGTTCCGAAAACTGCCGAACGGCTGGGAGCAGATCCACGCTCCCGCAGGCGGCTGGCAGCGCTGCCGCGAGCAGTGATTCGGAGGGAGGGATGTGGGAGGCGGCGCGCATGTGAACTGGCCAGCCTCGATTGGCGTGATTCGTCACGTCTGTACGCGCTTTGAAGTGAGCACTATGCTGCACCCACAAGCGCGCAGTTAATCTCAGGTGCAAAATGACTATCAGCAAGGAAGAGTCGAACCGACTTCGCGACGTGCGTGGAAGTGAGTTCTTTGAGCGCTATAACAATCCGAACCCATACGCGCACAGTCTCCTTCAAGGCCACCTTTTCATAGAAGAGCAACTTGAAGTGATTATCATGTCCGTGTTTTTAGAGCCCGAGGCTGTAATCGAGGCAAGGCTAAGTTTTTGGACCAAAATGAAGCTTGCACAGGCAGTGGCTGGCAGGAGTCTCGACATCTGGCCCGCACTTGAAAAACTCAACTCCGCTCGAAACGAGCTTGCCCATGGACGGGACCTGTCTATCCTTGAGAGAAGAATCGATGATTTCCTGAATGCAATGCCCGCCAAGGGAAAGCCGCATCATCAGAAAGATGTTTCGCGCACACGCAGATTGAATTTCGGAATAGTAAGGGCTGCCGCCTACATCTCTCGGACTGCAGAAGACTATCGTCCCACGGAGCCCGCCACTGCCGAATGATCTAGGGTGTAGGGGCGGCACCCCTGCGAAGACGCGTCACCCGTGCCGGTATGGTTTTGGCCCACGGTCCATATAGACCACATTGGAGGGTTCGGCGGCGGGGCCGCGATCACCCACGCCCAACCGCCGTTTCTGGCGAATTCTGAGCGCCTCGGCAAGGTAGATGTCGCTGGATTTCGTTGTGGCAGAAGCCGTTCGGGGCGGTACCGAATGCCGAAGAGGCCATCGGGCGGAATCTACCTGACGCGCCCGATGCCACCCACAGTGTCGAACGCCCCGCTGCTGGTCGCGGGGCATCAGCGCAATCACCCGCCGGCGGGGCAGGGCAGCGGTGCCGCCGCAGATTCTGCTCGCCGCACCAGACCCGCAAAGGTAACCGTTCCATGATGAGCAACGCCCAATTGAACCGAATCCCCGGCATCGAACTGCAGCTCTTCAAATGGATCTCGCTTGTCGAGGCCGACGAGATCCCCGACTGTGTTGAGCTCAAGCGCGCAGGCACCCGGATCTGGATCAAGCACGCGCGACTGGTGCTGGCCGGACTGGGTGATGACGTCCCCGTACTGACCCTAAGCAACATCCAGCTCAACCCCCGCCTCAAAGGCCGCGGTTGGCTGACCGAATTCATTGAGCTGTGCGATACATTGATTCCGTGGCCGGCGCTGTTTGTGGAGCGCGTACAGAATCCCAGGCTGCCCGCCTTCCTCAGACGCAAAGGGTTTATCGAACTGCAGCACGCCAACTTCTATCGTCCGTCAAAGGCCTGGCGAGCACGACACGGTTGGTCGCGCGACCAAGCCCTAGCCGCACAGCGGCAGGCTGACCGAGCACACGTAAGACCCCTATGGGAGAACCCCGACGCCATCGCCCATTTCATCGCACGACAGAAGGAGAAACCCCGATGACATCCACCATTTCCCGACGCGCGCACGCAGCCGACATGACCATGCTCGTGCTCTTCACCGCGCTGTTTCCGGTCATGTCAGCGCTGCATGCCCGGGTTTCCAACGAGCTGTATCACGTTCTGGCCGGCGTGCTGCTCGGCGGGATCGCCGCGCTTAGCCACGCCTTGCTCCACGATGGCTTCGTGCGCTGGCGCCACGCCGGTGTGGCGGGCATTGAACGGTCCCGTTCATTGCGGGTACTGCTGGTGGGGATGGTGTATCCCGTGCTCGGGCTGGTCAGTGGCGTGATTGCACTGTTTGGCATCACACCCAACGTCGGCCCGCACTACGCGATCGGTTTCGCAGCCGGCGGAGCGGTGATGGGCTGGCGCGCCAAGGCGGCGCTGGCGCAAAAACGAGCGCTGGGCCTGTGACCACGGGCGCCAGCGATGAGCGCTCACCGTGCTTGGCGGCAGCCACAATCCCGATGGATAGTCCGTGGCGAAGGCTCATAGATCTGCTCAGTGCTTGGGAATCAGGCCTGCTGCGCCGAGAGGATATCCTGTCAAGGCGCGAGATCGAGCTGCGGAGTCAGGGCAAAAAAGTACAAACGTAGTTGCGCCGCCAGCGAAAACGCAGTCGTGCCGAAGAGTACAAATTTACTTGGCGCAGAAGTACAGATTTAGTTGTCCCGTCAGCCGCAGCCATTGCTGATTGACGTAGAAGAGACGCCCCGCTGCAAATCCTTGATTTGCCTAAGAGAGCCGCCTGGATCGCGACCACTTCTCCGTCGTAGCTCGGCAGAAAAGTCTCCCCCTAATCCATGAGTGGAGGTTTAGATGCCCCGCATTGGCAGATGCGGCGGAAGATGTGCCCCCTAATCAGTGAGGGAGCGACCGATGATTCGACCTGATTGCCGGTGATCCAGCGGCATTGCGCCAGGGCTCTTATTCGTTTGGGCGCGTCTCAGTCATTGCGACTAGACGGAGGTAGAATGAATTCAATCAGAGGACGGCGAGGGCACTATGGATTGGCTGAAGACAATTCGCATCTACTGGCCAGCCACTGTAACGCTGGGGAGCTCGTTCATCGCGATGGCTCTCTTCGCACCCTTAAAGGCAAATCCGCTGACAGCTGGCATTTTCGACCTGCTGAAATGGCTGCCTATTGCCGGGATCGGCTTCGGAGTTTTTTACGGTGGCTGGATTACCTGGCGCCTTATGCAAGCGGAGCGCGGCGAGGGGCCCATATGCCCTAGGTGCAGCGGACCTCTCGGCTTCGTGAAGCATGCTCCATTCAGCCCTCATCGAACCTGTCTGGCATGCGGAAAGCACGCCAACGAGAGACACTATCGTTAGAGTGAAACATCACTTGATGCTGCGCGCTTGGTAGTGCGATCGAGCACGATTGCGCGCTGGACTAGCCAGTGCCTGCTTCAGGTTTAGCTGCAGTGGGCAACAGCAAAGGTGTCCCGCATGATTGCTGCTCTTTCAGGCTCTAATCTCTTCACTACCTATGCACCTATGCGGCGTCCGGTAGAGCTGGCTCCGCGTAACGCCGGTGCACCCCAGAAATCTGACGCCTTTCGGGTTCACCGACGGCCTGTTCTGGAGGCCCATCGCACAAGGTGCGCTGGGCCTTAGCGGTGGCCAGTCGCCCTTGGACCGAACATCGAATATGGCCTCAAGGTGGCGCGATTTCGGCCGATGAATGCCCTTCAACTTCCAGAAGTACGCACGAATGGGCAAGAAGAGAAAGGTGAGTCAGCGACCGAGTAGTGCCGCCTCACGAGGCCACGGTGACAACTCCAGCGTCGCTCCCAAGGTGACTACAAAGGACGATGAATTTGAGAAGGAACTGCGTGACTTTCTAGAACTGATGAAGGGCCTCGCGCTGGGTTTGGCAATGCTTGGTGGAGCGTTCATCGTTATGCGTAGCTCCATGCCAACTGCCTTGCGCGTCATCGGCCCGTGGGCATGCGCAACGCTGGGACTTTCCGCCGGAATGGCCTCTGCCCTGATCTATGCCCGTCACCGATTCAGCGTCAAGGGACAGCCCTTACCGATCGTCATTATTCGTGGATTTGGGCTGATCACGCTGCTTCTGACAATTCTTGGCACCTTCGTCGTGGCTGGCGAGATCAACCGACAAACTTCGGCACCTGGCAAAGCGTTGTTGGCTCCAACTACAACTTGCCCATCCAAGAGTGGAGAAGTAGTTGCTTCAGAGCGTAGCTAGAATCCTAGCGCCCGGTGACTGACCGGGTTCGCCGGCGGCGCGTTTGCTTGCATGTTCCCGGGGCCGGCACCGCCTCCAGCCCCTGAGCGAATCCGCGACTCAGGCTGGTGAGCATGACCGCCACTAACAGAAATGGATCCGCGCCCCTGGCAATCTGAAGCGAGACTTCATAGAAGCAGAAGTCATGCCGATGGAGCATGATTTCGAACTCCGGTCCCACAAAATCCGGCATCGCCTGGCATTCGCATCCTTGGCCGGCGCGTGTGGCAGGCACCCGAGGGCAGGGCGGGGGTGCCGAGAATGGGGAGCGGCACGCTCCCCATTTGGAACTCAAGCCTGATCGTCAACTAGCGCAGTTGGCCCGCTGTTCTTAACAGCCTGGATTCCTGCCTCGCGGGCTTGGGTGGATGAGTAGGTCTCACTGGTACCAATGCGCTCGCCATTAGCGGCCTTGAGGTTGAACATCGGTTGGCCGTTGGCCGCGCTCTTGCGCTCATAGCGCGAATCGTCAGGAGAGTTCGTCTTGACTGAAGCAATTCCAGTCAGTGCCCCTTGCTTTGAAGCGTACAACTCACTGGTGAGGATGATCTCGTTGTTGCCGGCCTTAAGGACAAAGCGGTACTGCGCTCCCGAACGACTCAGAACATATCGAGCTGCCATACAAGTTCCCCTAGCTGCGCCTGGATTGGCCAAGCGAATCTGTCAGAGGAAATCCCGAGTGTCTATCAGGGAAAGCCGCACCTCGATGAAAGATCGGCAGCATCCGGCAAAAACCCAAGTCACATCGACACTTACATAGCCCTGGCAAACATAAGATGCGTTGTGCCAAATAACGTATTGATTTAATTGACATCTTTAAAAGTCCACATTGCACGATGCCACTTCGAGGTGCCAGCCTGGTCCGGCAACGCCTGGCTAGTTGTGCGGGCTACATGGCTGCATTGCCGACGGCCCCATGGTGGTACAGCATCATGCAGAGCCACGACGGCACTGAGCATCAACGGCCGCAGCTATCAGAACGATTGCAGGCAGCTCATTTGATGCCTTGAGCAAGGATGATGGCGTGGAGATCAGCGGACACGACCGCGAGTCAACAAATCGCCTGCCTTGCAGTCTGTACAGAAGACTACGGGGTGACTCTTGGGGCGCTTCGGCAAAAATGTAGCCAACTTTTGAAGCAGTTGGGGCGAATGCCTGCTGCAGCGGGGGCGATTGCTCAAAGCAGCCCAACGACCCAGCCTGCGCCAGATATGTATCATTTCGCATAATGTATATTATGTTCAAAGCAGCAGGCCGTAGCCGATGCAACTCAGTCTGCCGCCCCCAGCGCCCCAGGCACCACCAAGTCCGCCACTGCCAGCCTCCGAGTCACCACATCCGTCGGAAACGCCAGATCCAGTCACCACAACGTGGCTCGGCAGCACATCCCTGCATCAACGCACGTGTACCAGCAGCCGACCACGCACTTTGCACCCGGTCAACGTTGAATTCTGAGCGCCATCCAGCCCCTCAGCCCTGCAGATTTCAACAACGCTCAAACGCAGATCCGTCGTGACGCGTCACGTTAACAGTCCTCACCAGCCCCGGCGAACGATCCAGAGCATCCAACGCCAGCAGACGCAGCCGGCCACCAGGCTGCGCAAACCCCGCGCCGATCACGACACAACGCTCCAACTTTTCTCGTTTTCCCTTTAGGAAAAGTCTCAAAAATTGAGCGTTTTCGATGCTCGACGCGACAGCAGCGCCAGAATGGTCGCCACGCCACTCGGCGCTGACAACACCCCCGCGCATGAACGGATTCCCTGCACCGCGCCGGCTTCGCCTGGCGCTGCTCGATGACCATGACGTCGTCCGCCGCGGCACCGCCTTTCACCTGGGCAACGACAGTCGCTTCAAGATCGTGGCCAGCCACAGTGACAGCCAGACTTTCATACTGGCCCTGCAGCAGTGCCACGCAGACGTGGCCATCATCGACATCACCCTTGCGCCCGCCGACATCAGCGGTGCCGAGCTGGTGCAGCATCTGCGGCGGTCGCTGCCGCGCGTAACGCTGCTTGGCTTTGCCGGCGAGAACTCGGTAGCGGTCATCAATCACCTGTTGGACGCGGGCATCAGCGGCTTTGTCGGCAAATCCGAGCCGCTGGCCGAACTTTCCGACGCGATCGTGCGCGTCGCCCAGGGCCTTTGCCGCATCCCGCCTTCGTGCAAGCTGCTGACACCCTGTGATGCCCTGAGCCGGAATGAGCGCGAGGTCATGCGCCTGGTCCTGGATGGGCTGACCGTTTCGGAGATTGCATTGCACAGGCACCGCAGCGTCAAGACCGTCAGCACACAGAAGGTTGCCGCCCTGCGCAAGCTGGGCCTGCGCAATGATGCGGAGATCTTCGCGATGCGGCAGCAATTGGAGGCCCTGTGATCGCGCTGCCGAGGCGCGTCCGCAACCCCATGCTGTTGGCGCTGCTCACCCTGCTTCCGTGCACGTCTGCGGGCGATATCCAGCATGAAGAATGGGGCTCTGGACGCGAGGTCCGGGTGGCCGCAGGACCCACGCTGCACCCGGCTCCCGACGACGCTACCGATCCCGAGGTGCTGCAGACGCTGGCGCATGGCTATGCCGCGCTCGTCGCCCGTCATTCCGGCCTGGCCTTCGTCGAAATCCCTTTTCCCAGTACCCTCGCGGCGATGATTGCCGTCTGCGAGGGACGGGCTGATCTGGCATTGGTGCAGGGCGCTGGCGATGGCGCACGCCTACCCTGCCCCAGCCTGGCGCCCTCGCGCAGCTTTCCGGGTGGCGCAAGCGTGCTCGCCGGTCGCATTGGCGAGCGCTTGCCGCGCCGTGTTTCCGATGTCGGCACGCTGCGGATCGCTGCCGTTGCAGGAGGCCCTTACCCGACGTGGCTCGCCGATCGGCACCCTGACGTAGCCGTCCTGCCCCAGCCCAGCATGCGGGCAGCGTTGGCGGCGGTGGATGCCGGCATTGCCGATGCGGCAATCGGCCTGGAATCCACGGCGGGCGCGATGACGCGGCGTCACTTTTCCCACAGCCTGCGCCTGCAGGTGCTTGATGCCAGTTTTCCAACCCAGCTGTATCTCCTGGCCAGGCGCGAAGACCAGGGGCTGCTTGAGCGCATCGAGGTGGCGCTGAATGACATCACCATCGAAGAGCATGCCCAGTTGCTGCGCCGCTGGGCCCAGCAGGCGCTGCCGATCGCGTTCGGCCAATCAGTACGCGAAGGTGTCGACCGCCTCGCACTCTGGCTGTTGCCAGTGGTGGCTCTGCTGCTGACGCTGCCGTTGCTGGCGATGCGCATACGGCGCCAGCAGCATGGTCGCGATCAGAGGCAGGCGCAGATGACGGGCATCATCAGCCATGAGGTGCGCAATTCCGCCCAGGCAGTCATGGCGTCAATCGACCTGTTGGGCCAAGCGCAACTGCCTGAAGGCCAGCGCGAGCTGGTGACCGCCGCGGCCAATGCCGGTCATACACTGCGCGGACTGCTCAATCGCGCAGTGGATTTCTCCCACTTGGTCAGCGGCACCTTCCGGCCAAGGCGGGTGCCCTGCGACGTTCCCGCGCTCTGCACGCAGGCGCTGCAGGCCATTGCGCCACAGGCGCAGAAGAAGGCACTGAGCCTGCAGTTTTCCGCGCCGCAGGCAACCTTCCCCACCCTGCTGACAGACCCGGACTGCCTGCGCCAACTGCTCGACAACCTGCTCGGCAATGCCGTCAAGTTCACCGACGTAGGTGGCGTTGAACTACGCCTCCAGCTTGATCCGCCGCCAAAGGCCGCGTCGCTGCTGATAGAAGTCATCGACAGTGGCATCGGCATTGCGCCAGCGCAGATGCGTGACCTGTTCAAGCCCTTCCAACAGGCCGATGCGGGCAGGCAGCGCGGTGGCAGCGGGCTGGGCCTGTCCATCTGCCGCACGTTGGCCGAAGCGATGGGCGGCAACCTGGACGCCTACAGCGTGCATGGTCGCGGCAGCCGTTTCATTCTTCGTCTGCCGGCACAGCGGGTGCCGGAAGACGTGCCGGCAACTCCGGCAGCCCCTGCCCCGCCGCCGTTGGCCGGTGCGCGCATTCTGCTGGTCGAGGATCACGCACTGAACCGACAGGTCATTGCAGCGCAGCTGCGACGCTGGGGCGCGACCGTGCTTGAGGCGGCAACTGCCGCCGATGCATTGTCGATGCAGGCGAAGGCACCCTGCCCGCTGGTGCTGCTCGACATCGGTCTGCCGGGAATGGATGGCTACGCGTTGGCTCAGCAACTGCGGCTGCATGAGGCAAAAGGCGCGCCCCGCGCCCGACTGCTTGCGCTCTCCGCCTTCACCGGTGGCGACCACGCGCTGCGCTGCCAGGCTGCCGGCATCGACGCCGTGCTGGTCAAGCCGCTGCAGATCGATGCACTGCTACAGGCGCTGGATCAGCCTGCACCCGTCCGTACCGGCGAGGGTATTGACCACGAACTGGCGGCCGCCTACGAAGAGGATATCGATCACGAACTGCAGTGCCTGCAGGAGGCGATCGGTAGTTGTGACGCTACGCGACTGCGCCATCACGCGCATCGCCTGCAGGGTACGTTGCAGATGCTTGGCGAGGGCGGCATGGCGGCGCTTGCCGGCGCACTCTGGGAACTGGGCGACCGCATGCCACCCAGGTGGACCGAGGCGGACCACCTGCTGGCCCAGATACAAACCTGGCGCGGCTCCCGGGTTGCGGGAGCCGCGCCAGCGCCCTGAATCAGGCGGCGTTGCGGCCCGCCTGACGGCGGGTCAGGTCGTTGAAGCGGCCCAGCGACATCAGGTGCTGGTGGATCAGCGCCAGCCAGCCGTTGCGGTGCCATTCGATGACCGTCGCGTCCGGAAGCGCGATGAACTTCTCGACGTCCACCACGAAGAAGCCGTTGAGGTTGAACTCACGGCCGTCGGGCAGGCGCACGGTGGCATTGCGCTCGACCAGCAGGCCGTTGTCGACCAGCGCCTTGGAGAACGCCTGGGTCTGTTCGTGTTCGCGGGTGAACTGGCCGCAGAACTCGAGTGCCTGCTGCACCATGTCGGTGGCCTTGCCATCGACGAACAGCGGCTGGCCTTCTTCGCCGCCACGGACGATGCGCGTGCTGTCTTCGTCGATGCCGAGCAGGAAGTCATTGTCCGCGCCGGTATCGATGAAGATGAAGGGATGACGGCGCAGGTAGGCCGGGATGTAGGTCTCGTCGTCCCACAGGCCATCGGTGATGAACAGGTTGTCGGTGGTCACACCCACGGCGGCCATCGGCACCGCGCTCGGGCCTGCGAACAGGATCGGGAAGTGGTGCAGCGCCAGCGAGAATTCGCCCAGCACCAGTGGAATGGAGTTGGCGTTGGCAGCGAACTCGAGCTTGCCCGGCAGGATGCGCAGATCGGCGTGCAGATCGGCCTGCAGCGGCACCGGACGGGTGTAGAACAGGGGCGCGCTGCTCGGCGCAGCTTCGGTGGTGGTGTCGCTGGTGGTGGTCATCGTGGAAACCATGTCGATCATGCGCGCCTGCCATCCCGGGCGCGCCAGCGGGAACAACCTGAATCCCGCATTATCAACAAGGCAGGTGACAACGGCCACCCCGCAGCCGACTTATTTCAGCTGCAACGGGTAACGCTGCCACAGAACGTGGACCAGAAAGCCGGCCAATTCGGTGTCGCGTGCACTGACCGCCGCGCGGATCTTGTCCAGCAGGACCATGTCGCTGCAGTGCCGCACGTCGGCGTGATTGGCCTGCCCCGCGCGACGCGCCCGGTAGCGTGCAGCCCGCTGCGCATCGCTCATTGCGTACCCGAACTTGGGCGGCCGACCGCGTTTGCGCGGCAGGGTCAGCTCCAGGGTTCCGGGATCATTGTCATCACGCATGGGCAGGGTGCGGGCGGCGGCAAGCAATGGGGGGTGCGCAATTTATCGTGAGGCATCACTTTAATCCAGCTTTTTCTGCAGTTTTGTTGCAATGCAGTGCAAGTGCGTCGTGCACGGATGGCACCCATCCACGCATGGCGTGGATCTACCGAAGGCCAGCAAGGCCAGCTTTGCAGTAGATCCACGCCATGCGTGGATACGGATCCCGCCAGCGCGCAAAAAAAGGGAGCCCGCGAACGGGCTCCCCTGCGCTTTCCTTACGATGCACGCACCGGCTCGTAGCCATGCAGATGCGATTCGCTGCTGGCGCGGCCCTGGCTCAGCGAACGCAACGAGGTGGTGTAACCGACCAGCTGCGCCAGCGGCGCGAAACCGCTGACTTCGGCGCGACCATCCTGGTCGTCGATGCGGGCGACGCGGCCATGGCGACGATTCAGATCGCCTACCACGTCACCCACCGAGGTCGACGGCGAATGCACCGTCACCGCCATCACCGGCTCCAGCAACTGCGTACCGCTGGCCGCCAGCGCGGCCTTGATGCCCTCGCTGCCCGCCCGATGGAACGCCATCTCCGACGAATCCTTCGCGTGGGTCTGGCCATCCACCAGGCTGACCTCGATGCCCACCACCGGGTGGCCTTGCGGCCCTTCCGACAGCGCGGCACGAACGCCCTTCTCCACCGCGGCGATGAAGTTGCGCGGCACCACGCCACCAACGATGCGGTCATTGAACACGACCTCGCCGTCGTCGCGCGGCGCCACATCCAGCACCACGTGCGCGAACTGGCCCTGGCCACCGGTCTGCTTGACCAACCGGCCCACAACACCTTCAACGGCACGCTGCGGCGTCTCCTGATACGCCACGCGCGGCGCGCCAATGCCGATGTCCAGTTTCCATTCGCTGCGCAGGCGCTCGACCATCACTTCCAGGTGCAGCTCGCCCATGCCCCAGGCCAGGGTTTCACCGGTATCGCGATCGGTTTCCACCCGGAACGAAGGATCTTCCTGGGCCAGGCTGGCCAGACCCTGCGCCAGCCGGATCAGGTCGGCCGCACGTGCCGGCTCCAAGCGCCATGCCAGCACCGGGGCCTGCGCCTGGATACTCTCCAGAAGCAACGGCTGCCCTCGCCCGCTCAGCGTTTCACCGCTGACCGCATCCTTCCAGCCCAGCACCGCCACGATGTCGCCGGCCACGGCCTGCCCGATGTCCTGGGTCTGGTCGGCCTGCACGCGCACCAGCCGGCTGATGCGGCGCCCTTGCGGATGCTGCGAGCTGGCCACGTTGTCGCCCACCTTCAAGGTGCCCGAGTACAGCCGCACGAAGCTCAACGCGCCGTGCTGCTGGTGGGTGATCTTGAACAGCAGGCCCGCCAACGGGCCGTCCGGGTCTGGCGGCAGCAGCACGGCGCCGCCCTCGCCTTCGGCCGTAGCGGCAGGACGATCCAGCGGCGACGGCAGGTAATCGACCACCGCATCCAGCAGCGTTTCGATGCCCTTGTCCTTGAAGGCAGCACCGGCCAGTACCGGCACGCCAGCACCGGCCAGCGTCGCGCGGCGGATCGCGGCGCGCAGCATCGCCGCGTCGATGTCGCGACCTTCCAGCCATGCCGTTGCCAGCACATCGTCATGGTCGGCCACGGCTTCGACCAGCGCATTGCGCTGCGGCCGCCACTGCGCGCGCTCGGCATCGCTCCAGGCTGTCACCGTCGCTGCGCCTCCGTCCTGCCAGTGCAGCACGCGGCCATCGACCAGGTCGACCCAGCCATGGAACTCGCCTTCGCTGCCCAGCGGCATACCCAGCGCCCACGGGCGCGCCCGCAGCTTGTCCTGCAGCTGCTCCAGCACGCGCTCGAACGAGGCGCCGATGCGATCCATCTTGTTGACGAACGCAATCAACGGCACGCCATGCCGGCGCGCCTGGCGCCACACGGTCTCCGATTGCGGCTGCACGCCGTCCACGGCCGAGAACACGGCCACGGCACCGTCGAGCACGCGCAGCGAGCGCTCGACCTCGATGGCGAAGTCGATGTGGCCTGGTGTGTCGATCAGGGTCAGCTGATGCAGTGGCAGATCGCGCGGCGCCCACTGGGCGTGCACGGCAGCAGCGCCGATGGTGATGCCACGCTCGCGTTCGATCGCCGAGAAGTCGGTGGTCGCGTTGCCGTCGTGCACTTCGCCGACGCGATGGATCTCGCCGGTCTTCCACAGAAGGCGTTCGGTAAGCGTGGTTTTGCCTGCGTCGATGTGGGCAATGATGCCGAGGTTGCGAAGACGCGACAGAGTATGGGTGTTCATGAGATGGGTTCCTGCTGGGCCAACTTCGGGGGCCGCACACCCCGGTTGGCTACAGGGTGTGCGGCTGGCGTTCGGTCTCGGCGATCTGGTGCATGGCACGTTCTCCTTGCGGGTGAAGCGGGTAGAGGGAGGGCGAAAACGAAAAGAGCGCCCCGGAGGGCGCTCTGTGGATGGTCCAGCGAAGGCCGCGATCAGCGGCCTCGTGGGGCTCCAGGCAGGCACGCCCGCTCCGCGCTTGCGCGGGTCAGGGTGAAAAACTTCAGGAGCGGCATCCGGTTCATGCGGCGCATTCTAGACCTGTGAATCTGGCGCGCAAGTGAATATTGCGCACATGGATGGAACGATGAGCCCCAAAGCAGAGCCACCGCATGGGTGGCTGCAACCCAGGACGCCAGGCGGCTTACTTGCAGTCGTGCAGACGGCGGGCATCACCCACGGTCGCGGCATGCTGCTCTACGGTCGACACCCAGCCCTTCAGGGGCATCGCCGGGTCGGTGCGCGGCTTGCGCGGACCGCCATGGATCAGCACTTCGGTCCAGCTGCCAGTTACTGGCAATCTCACCCCATGGCATATGGCGACTCATGCCGTTTCGCCGCCGCTTACTTGGTGAGCTCTGGTTGGCCAGACAAGCCCTCGTCGCAAGGATGTCGCTAAAGCCCCGCCGCAAAGCCTGCCTGCGGATCACTCGCTTGGACGTCGCAACAGCGCAAAGATCCGTGCAACCACGCTTTTATCGGGCAGATGGCAGACCTGGATCTGCGCACAAGGCTACAAGCACTTGCCTGGGCGACCAGGCGCACCCAATGATTTCGTACGCCACCTGCGCAAGCACCCGAAGATCGATCCCGAGAAGCAAACGGCCTGACTTTGAATATCCTCGCCCTGATACTGACATCGACCAATCTCATTCACATCTTCACCACTGGACCGGAATTTGTCCGAGAGAATCCAAAAAACTTCCACTGCAACCAGCCTGATGTAATCGCGAAAGCAGTGGAAAAAGTAAGATCCGAAGCCCGCGATCGCATGTATGTAGAGGGACTCTCCCAGCTTTCAACGCCCCGCAGATCAACCGACGACCTGGAGGAATTGGTTGATTCGATTCCAATCGATCTCAGAGTCACCCAGACCAAAGCGTCAGAAAGCGCCTTTGCGCTCATCGAGTGTGAAGCCACGATAGAGTTTGAAATTCCGGATCACACCATGAATGTGATACGCAGGGATCAACGCTCCAAGGACGTCACGACACGCGGCCACGCGCAACTCACCGACAAGGGAATTTTCTGGGGCAATTTTAGATTTGGGGTTGAATTTGACGGAAGGAGGCCAGCCATTGTCGAGCTGTCTGGCCTGCAATTTCCACAAGTCCTACTGTCAACCATTGCGATCACGATAGCGGACAGCGACATCATCCTTGAGCGTCGTCTGGCAGTGGTCGCTGCCGATTTCTACATTGTGGATAAAGACCTCAACTCCTTCTGGAGAGCGCTCTCGACACAGCAGCGCCTACGCATGCGGAGGTCGCAGCGCGAGTGGATTGTCGAGAAGGTGAGAACCTGCAGCGATGCTGATGGAAAAGGTTACGAGTCCCTGCCGATCGTTGAGAAAATTGACGCTCTCAATTGCCATCGCAGAATGACAGAGGAGCGCCTGACACTCCTTTACAACTAGCCGCGCCTCGCAGAAAGGTGCGGCCACTGCCGTCAACATCATAGCCTTGGGCCCGAGCAGGCCAGCCGCGCGTACTGGGCATTCAGCAGTACAACATAGGCACTCCTGACGCTCCACATCGGCTCCGCCCATGAACCCAGCCAGGACCGCGCCTCAAGACTGAATATCTTGAGTTCCCCAAACGCCCTTACTTGCAGTCATGCAGACGGCGGGCATCACCCACGGTCTCCGCATGCTGCTCTACGGTCGACACCCAGCCCTTCAAGGGCATCGCAGGGTCGGTGCGCGGCTTGCGCGGACCGCCATGGATCAGCACTTCGGTCCAGCTGCCGGTGGGTGCCAGCTCGGCCAGACGCGCGGCCTGGTCTTCATCGGTACTGAAGGTGTCGCCCGGCGAGGACGGCTTTGCGTTGTTGACCGTCGCCTGCTTGCGAACGCGCACACGCAGGGCGCCGTCCGGCATGCGCTGGGTGGCCACTTCGTAGCGCTCCACGCCGTAGGCCCACGTGGATTCACCGGGGCGACGCGTCTCGGTGCCGTCATCGGCCACTTCGATCGACTCGCCGGTGACCGCGCCCAGCGCAGCGATGCCGCCGAAGCCAGCCATCATCGCCTCGTAGGCCACCATCTGCCGCTGTTCGACCGACAGCTTGCTGGCGTCCGGCTTCATGCCAGGCAAATTGAGATAGGCCGCCTTCTTGCACAACAGCAGCACACGCTTGTCCTCCCAGGCCATGCCGATCTCACCATTGCCGAAGTACTCGGTGGTGAACGACGAAACCGCTGCGCCCTCGCCGGTCGAATGGCGCGTCTCGATCAGCGACGCCTGCTCGGATGCAGTCATCAACGAGACCTTGGTGGTCGCAGCGGCGCTTGCGGCGCCAACAACGCCGATCAAGGCGACAAACAGCGCGCAACGCGGGCGGGAGAGATTCATCAGGCCATTCCTTTGCAAAAAATCGAGCCGCACATGATACGCGGCACGGCCGGGCATGCCCGCTTCGCGTCAGGTAACCACCACCAACGGCACACCGCGACGTGGATGCTGCAACACCACCACGTCCTGCTGGTAGACACGCTGCAGATTGGCCTCGGTCAGCACCTCCGATGGCGTGCCGTCGGCCGCCACCCTGCCCTGCTCCAGCAGCACAATGCGATCGGAGTAGCCGGCCGCCAGATTGAGGTCATGCAGCACCACTATCACGCACGCACCAGCCTCGGCACATGCACGCACGCTGCGCAGAGTGCGCTCCTGGTGGCGCAGATCCAACGCAGCCGTAGGCTCATCCAGCAACAGCAAGGGCGTGTCCTGTGCCAGCACACGGGCGAAGGTGGTCCGCGCCGATTCGCCCCCGGACAGCTGCTGCACTTCGCGCAGGCGCAGCGCCTGCAGTTCGGCAGCATCGATCGCGCGTTCCACCTGCGCATCGTCCACCTGCGGATCCGGCGGATGCGGCAGGCGCCCCATCGCCACCACTTCCTCCACGCTGAAGGCGAAGCGCACGCCATGTTCCTGCGGCATCACCGCACGTTCGCGTGCAAGGGGCCCGGCCTTGTAGTCACGCAGCGGGCGTCCGTGCAGATGCACGTCGCCACCGTCGGCGCGCAGATCGCCGGCCGCCACCCCCAGCAGCGTCGACTTGCCGGCACCATTGGGCCCCACCAGCGCCGTCACCGTGCCCGGCTGGAATGCGAGGGTGATGCCATGCAGGATCTCGCGCTGTTGACGGCGCACCACCACGTCGCGCAATTGCAGAAATGCGCTCATGCGGCTGCCTTGCGACGCTGCTGCAGCACCAGCCACAGGAAGAACGGCGCGCCCAACGCAGCCGAGAACAGGCCCAGCGGAATCTCGGCAGGCGGGTCCAGGGTGCGCGCAGCGGTGTCGGCCACCACGATCAGCAGCGCACCCAGCAGGCCCGACAACGGCAGCAGCCAGCGATGGCCAGGGCCGACCAGCAACCGCGCCACATGCGGCACCACCAGGCCGACGAAGCTGATCGAGCCAGCGAACGCCACCGCAGAGCCCACCAACAGCGCACTGAACGCCACCAGCAGGCGTCGTGTACGTGCCACATCGAGCCCCAGGTGCTGCGCCTGGCGCTCGCCCAGCGCCAGCATGTCCAGCGGCGTGGCCAAGCGTTGCAGCGCAAATGCACCAATGGCGAACAGCGGCAGCACCGCCACCACATCAGCCCAGTTGGCCCGCGCCAGCGAACCCATCTGCCAGAACACCAGCGATTGCAGCTCGCTTTCGTTGGCGATGTAGGTCAGGAAACCGATCAACGCCGAGCAGAAGGCGGCCATCGCAATACCGACCAGCAACAGCGTGGCGTTGCCACTACCCTTGCCCGGCCGTGCCAGCGCATAGGTCAACCCGATCGCGGCGGCACCGCCGCCGAACGCCGCCACTGGCACCAGCCAGCCGGCTGCACCCGCGGCACCGAGTACGATCGCCGCCACGGCACCCAATGCAGCGCCCTGGCTGACACCAACGATGCCCGGATCGGCCAGTGGATTGCCGAACAGTCCCTGCAGGCTGGCACCGGCCATCGCCAGCGCCGCTCCTACCATGGCCCCCAACAGCGCACGCGGAATGCGCAACTGCCACACCACGGCCAGGTCACGACTGCTGACCGATTGCGGATCCAGCAGGCCCAGCTTTACCGCCAGCGCCTGCATCACCTCCAGAGGCGGCAACCGCAGCGGCCCCACGGCGAACGACGCCAGCACCGCGCCCAGCAGCGCGACCAGTGCAATCAACAACATCGTCCGCCCGCGACGGCGGCGTCGATCCGCAGGACTCATGCCTTCGGCAGCGCCGCCAGCGCCTTGGCCAACGCCAACGCGCCCGCACCGGAACCGATGCTGGCGTACTTCAGCTGTGCATCCGGCATCACCCAGACCCGGTTGGCCTGCCCGGCCGGGGTCTGCTTCAGCGTCGGATAGGCCTTCCACAGGCCCTCGGCACCGCCAAACAACTGCAGATCATGCTCGGTCACCAGGATCACTTCCGGTGCCGCCGCGACCACGCCTTCGTTGCTCAGCTGCGAATAGTTGGCCACGCCGGCCTCGGTGCCGATGTTGATGCCGCCGGCCAGCGCGATCAGCTTGGCCGACGCGCTATCGGCACCGGCCACGGTCGGTGAACCGCCTGCACCCGTCGCCGATACATGGATCACCCGCGGCGCATGCCCCAGGCCCTTGCCGATCGCGGCAGCCTCATCCAGCTGACGCTGCACCTGGGTGGCCAGGGTCTGCCCTGCATCCGCCACGCCGAGCACGGCGGCAATCTTGCGCACCTTGTCCGGTGCCGGCTGCAGGTCATCGATCACCACTGCAGGCTCGCCCACTTCGCGCAGCTTCTTTGCCAGTTCAGTGTGCCGGCGCAGGCTGTTGCCGATGAACAGCGAGCCCTGCAGGCTCAGCACGCCCTCCACGCCGGTGGTGCGGTTGAACAAGAACTGGTGCGGCGCGGCCAGGCCTGCCTGAGTCGTGGTGTTGGTCGGCGCGGCGAACACCTGCTTGCCCAGCCCCAGCGCTTCGATCACCGCGATGATGTCGTCACCGCCGGCAATGATCCGGCTGGTGTCATCCACCTCCACACCGGCGCCATCGTCGGACTGGACCTTGGTCGGCAGCACCGCCTGCTGCCCCGGCAGGGTCGGCACGTCATTGTCCGCCACACGCTGCCAGCCTGCGGGCAGCGCCCCGGCCTCGGTGGTGGCGGCAGTCGGTGCAGCTGCGTCGGGGCTGCCCGAAGACGGCGGCGCCTTGTCGCCACAGGCGGCCAGCACCAATGAAACGGCAAGCGGGAGCGCGCACAGGCGCAGGCGGGAAGCGATGTTCATGCAGGTTCTCCTTGCTGGCAGGGCAGCGGAGTGCTGCCCTGCCCTGTGGCTTACGGCTGACGCAGGCTGATGCGGGTGATGCGGTCACCCTTCGGATCTTCAGCGCCACGCGACTTGTTCACGGCGAAGACATTGCCCTTGCCATCGGCGCGGACATGGTTGGGGAAGGTGCCACCATCGAGGTTGCCGACTACCTTGCCATCGCGATCAACGGCGGTGACCGTACCGGCGCCGCGGTTGGTGACGTAGGCCAGGCCGCTCTTCGCATCGAAGGCCACGTTCAGCGCACCGGCACCGACCGGCACGTCGTGCACGACCTTGCCGCTGGCCACGTCGACGATCAGCAGGTTGTCGGTACCCTGCGAGGCTACGTAGAGACGGTTGCGCTGGGCATCGAAGGCCACGCCCGAGGCGCTGATCGAATTGCCCAGGTCGATGACCTTGTCGACCTTGCCGCTGGCCACATCGATCACCGCCGCTTCCGGCGTACCGATGCTGACCGTGAACAGCTTGCCGCTGGGCTCATCCAGCACCAGGCTCATCGGCACGAACTTCTCGTCGTCCACGCCGGAGGCCAGGGTGATCGGCTCCAGCACCTTCAGCGTCTTCGCGTCGAACACCGACAGGTGGTCTTCGCCAGCGGCCGAGGCGAACACCTTGCCGTGCGTGCTGTCGACCACGACGTCGCGGGCGTGCGGCACGGTGCCGACCGGGAACTGATGGACCAGCGACAGATCCGCCTGGCGATAGACGGCCACGGTGTCCTGGCGGGTGTTGCTGACCCAGACGTTGCCGTTGGCATCATCCACGCCCACGCCATACACCGCGAACACGGCACCGTTGGTGCTGCCCGGCACCTGCGCCGGGGTGATGGCCTTGGTCACCTTCAGCGACTTCGGGTCCAGCTTCAGCAGCTGCGACTGGGTGACCGGCGGGCGACCGACGGCCGAGGTCACGAACACCGCGTTGCTGGCGGCGCTGTAGGCCGACTGGTAGAGGCCCGGCACCAGCTTGTTGGACTGGGTGGCGAACTGCGCCTGGCCCGACAGCGGCAACTGCGGCGACACGCGCAGCTTCAGCACGGTTGCGGCGGCCGGCTGGCTGGCGCGCACCACCACCGGGTGGGTGCCCGGCACCGCGTCGGCCGGAATGGCCAGCTGGGTCTTGAAGTGGCCATCGGCATCGACCACCACCGGCTGGCTGTTGAGCACGGTATCGCCGCGCAGCAGGCTGACCTGCTGGCCCGGCACGAAGCCGCGGCCAGTGACGTCGGCGGTGCTGCCGGGAACCACGTTCTCACCGCGTGAGACAACCTGGCCCTTGAAGGTGGCGCTGGCCGGCTGGTCGAACACCGGCTGTGCGGTGGCGGTCACTGCCAGCAGCAGGCCGGCAGCCAGGGAAGTGAGACGGAAAGACGGACGGAACGACATGGAAGGCTCCTTGCACACGTAGGCCGCGCCTCGTGGCGCGGGATTCATCGGTTGCCTTGGCCGCTGCACATCGACAGTCCGCCTGGGTAGTGGGGTCGCACGGCATGGCCATGCGAGGGATTCATTCGGCGGCGTTGTCACCACCGGTTGGCTGGCCGTCACCGGCGCTGCGATCGGTCACGCCGTACAGCTCATGCAGGGCTGCGTGGAAGGACGCCGGCAGCATTGGGCCGTGGCCAAGGCCGGGGAATTCGCGGTACTGCACGCTCAGCCCCGGCACCTGGCCCAGGCGTTCGGACAGCTGCATCGCCGCATCCGGGGTGGCGCCACCAATGCGGCGCAGATGCGCGACCACGCGCGGATTGCTCATATCGCGTTTGCCGCGGTCGCCGACGCGCTCGGCGCCGCCGAGCATCAGCCACACCTTCGCGGGCTGACCGTGTGCGTTCTGCACGAACTGCTGCTCGACGTCGCCCAGCGGCGCGCCCTGGCTCCACCACAACGACGGACTGGCGCTGAGGTAGTATTGGAAGGCCGCCGGACGGGTGTACAGGCTGCTGAGCACGAACAGACCGCCCAACGAGTGGCCCCACAGCGCCTGCTGCTGGTGATCGATAGTGGCGCGGCGCTCGACTTCAGGCTTGATGCGGCGCTCGATCATGTCCAGGAACGCCGCTGCCCCGCCGCCGACGGCCTGGGTCTTGCCGCTTTCGTCATCGGCGCGATCTATCCACGCGGTGTAGTCGCGGGTGCGCGCAGCCGAATCGATGCGCAGATCGTTGTCGTAGCCGATCAGCACCAGCACCGGCGGCGCCTTGCGTGCGGCCAGCTCGGCCAGCAATGGCTGGTCCAGCACCATCGCCACGGCGTTGCCGTCCAGTGCGTACAGCACCGGCGATGGCGCCTTGGAGGCTTTCGCTGGAATCACTACATTCACCCGCCAGCGGCGTTGCTGGTCGGGACTGTCGATCACGAAACGCTCGAAACGATAGCTGGCCGCCGGCGCATCAAGCACGGTCTGGCCCATCTTCTGCAGCGGATTGCGTTGCTGCGCGTATGCGTACGGGGTAGCCAGGAGCAGACCCATCATCAAGGCGGCCAGGCCGGATAGCAGCGGGCCACGGCGCGGAGGCAGGACGGAAGACTTCATCAGTGACGGCGAAAGCGGCACACGGCCACCGGTTCACAAGGGATCGCAGTCTACCTTAAACGCGAATGATTATCACATCGATCAAACGTCACGCTGTGTATCACGCGCGCGACAGTGCGTGCGCCAACGCTTGCGCCAGAAGTCCGGGTTCATCTACTTTTCCTGCCATCGGGGCGCAGGAATCGCCCCGCCCTCGCGGGTGCCTGCCCGGCCCCTGCCCATCAGCTCCACAACCGCCATGGGATCGGATCCCATGATTGTGAGAACACCTTGAAGCACAAAGCACTGATCGCACTCGTTGCCGGCCTCCTCGCCCCGCTGGCCGGCCACGCCGCGCCAAGCCTTGCCGGGCTGTATTCGGCCTATGAAGACGCCGGCTATTCCTCCCTTGGCCTGGAAGAGCTCAACCAGACCGTGCAGTTCACGGCGGTGAGCCTGGGCGTCTCCAGCAACTTGCAGGGCGAGCCGGTCCTTGAGGCGGGCGACGAAGATGGCCAGGTGCTGGCCCGTCTCACCGCCTCCGATGACGAGCAGAACGCCAAGCTTGCCGCGATGGAGGAAGGCGTTTCCTTCACCGCCAGTTGCACGCTGCAGTTCAGCTCGGGCTCGGACTACTTGGCGCTGGGCGACTGCGTTCTGCAGTAATCGGTCCGGCCCCGCTGACAGCAGCGCAGAAATGACGAAGCCGGCTCAGAGCCGGCTTCGTTGCATGGGGCGACGTTGGCAACCTCAGGGGCCAGTAGGCACCGGGCCGTACGGGTTGTCCTGCGGCGTGCCTGGCAGCAGCGCAAAGATCAAAATCACCAGACCACCACCCGGCACCAGCGCCAGCAGATACAGCCAGCCGGACTGGCCGCAGTCATGCAGGCGGCGCACAGTCACTGCGATAAGCGGCACGATCGTGGCCAGCCAGAGCAGACCCACCAGTGCCAGTGCCCCGATCGTGATTCCGGCCATCCAGCTGGAATCGGCTTCCAGAACGAGGCCGGCAACCAGCGCCACCGTGAGCGAAAGCGTGCCTACCACGGTTGCCGCAAGCAACAGGAACAGCTGGAACATCCAGTACTCGCGGCGATTGGCGCGACCCTCGAACTGGGCGTAGCGCTTCAATGGCAGAATCATTTCCTGCACGGCATCGTTTCTTGAAAAACAGGGCCGCGCAGTCTGCCAAATGCGTACAGGCAGGGCAATGAGAAACCTTGCATGAAGCGAGCCGGGCTATGCGCCCTTGGCCGCCCTCGCCGCCTCGCGCGCGGCGCGCAGCCGGTCCAGCTTTTCCTTCAGCTTGATCTCCAGCCCGCGCGGCACCGGGTTGTAATACACCCGCTCGCCCATCGCGTCGGGGAAACCGGTCTGGTCCAGCGCGATGCCACCCTCGGCGTCGTGGTCGTACTGGTACTCGGCGCCGTAGCCCAGCTCCTTCATCAGCTTGGTCGGTGCATTGCGCAGGTGCAGCGGCACTTCTTCGGTGCCGCTGTCGCGCACATCGGCCTTGGCCTGGTTGAAAGCCGCATAGCCTGCATTCGACTTGGCGGTGCTGGCCAGGTACAGCACCAGCTGGGCGAAGGCGAGTTCGCCTTCCGGGCTGCCCAGCCGCTCGTAGATGTCCCACGCCTCCAGCGCCATGCTCTGCGCGCGTGGATCGGCCAGACCGATGTCTTCGATGGCCATGCGGGTCAGCCGACGTGCCAGATACGACGGATCACAGCCGCCATCGAGCATGCGCGTGAGCCAGTACAACGCGGCGTCAGGGTTGGAGCTGCGCACCGACTTGTGCAGTGCCGAAATCTGGTCGTAGAACTGCTCGCCGCCCTTGTCGAAACGGCGGGTACGGTCGGCCAGCACCTGGGTGAGGGTCTGCGGGGTGATGCGCCCGCCCTCCCCGCCCGCCAGTTCGGCGGCGATCTCCAGCAGGGTCAGCGCCCGGCGGACATCGCCGTCGGCCGCAGTGGCGATTTCCAGCAGCAGTTCCGGCGCGACCTCGATGCGCTCTTCGCCCAGTCCGCGCTCGGAATCGCCCAGTGCACGCTCCAGCGCTTCAACGATGTCGGTCGGCGAGACGCCTTCCAGCACATGCACACGGCAACGCGACAGCAGCGCGGAGTTCAACTCGAACGACGGGTTCTCGGTGGTGGCGCCAACGAACAGGATGGTGCCGCGCTCGATATGCGGCAGGAACGCATCCTGCTGTGCCTTGTTGAAGCGGTGCACTTCGTCGACGAACAGCACCGTGCGACGGCCCTCGGCGAAGCGCTGCGCGGCCTCGGCCAGCACCTGGCGCACTTCCGGCAGGCCGGACAGCACCGCGGAAATGGCGCGGAACTCGGCGTCGGAATATTCAGCCAGCAACAGCGCCAGCGTGGTCTTGCCGCAGCCGGGCGGCCCCCACAGGATCATCGAATGCACGTGACCGGATTCAACGGCGCGGCGCAGCGCGCTTTCCGGCGCGAGCAGACGCTTCTGCCCGACCATTTCGTCCAGGGTGCGGGGGCGCATGCGCTCGGCCAGCGGGCGCATGTGTTCCCGATCGACACTCAGCAGATCGGGACCGGGGAATGAAGTGGAGCGATGTCTTGGCACGTGCTCATTGTACCGCGAGAGCGTGCCAACCAAGGTTGGCACCTGCCAACGGCGGTAGCGCCGGGCCATGCCCGGCGGATCAGGATCGGTAGTGCCGGCCGCTGGCCGGCAACCTCGGAAATTGTCGGAAATGAGCCGTAGCCGTCGCAGCCAATCCACCGGTAAGCTACTGATTCAAAAGATCTCACTTCCCCGCGGCACCACGCGCCGACACCAGCGACCGAGAATCCGGAACTCAACCATCCAGGATCCACCCGTGCGCGATCCCGAATCCAATGTCCTTGAGTTCGTTGCCGGCTGCGCTGTCGATGCGGATATCTACTATCTCGCCGCCACGCTTGGCCCCGGGCATGAGTACTACGATCCAGATCCAGGCCCGCCGACCCGCATGTTTCTCTATCAGCGGCAGACAGAGGAAAAGTGGTTCTACCATGACCTGCCGGAGTTTCAGGTCATGTCCGTGCAACTTGTACCCGAGAAGAACAGCCGCCCTCGCCGAGTGCTTGCGCTGGACTTCCATGGGCAGCTGGAAGACTACTCCCGAGCCGGCGCGACGATAGAGTACATCTCGCCCGAGGGCCCCGGATTTTCGGGCGGCCTTACTGCTCTTCGACGGGTGGGCGAGGAGATTTTCTGTTGTGGCGTCGGCGGGATGATCTTCCATCGCACCGCAAGTGGGTGGCGGCAGCTTCCCACCAACTTCCCTGCGCGTGAGCGGATGGAGCCCGGGGGCGATGACGTTGTTGACGACTTCGAGAGCTGGCTCGACTGCGTCGGTCACCTGTTTGAAGCGGTAGACGCCAACCCACTACCAGAGAACCCTGCGGAGCGCGAAGCGGTTCTTCGACGACTGTTTGAAGACACGCGCTCCCAGCTCCGCGATCAAGGCGTGCGCTCCATTACGGAACAGGTCGAGGCCCTTTCCGCGGAAATGCTGAATGGTCTGTGTGGATCGGGATATGACGACCTGTATGCGGTCGGCCTTCATGGACTGATCGCACACTGGAATGGTTCGACCTGGCAGCTACCGGAGCCGTTAACCACCTCCCACTTGGTGCATGCAATGGTGACCGATGCAGGTGGCATTTTCCTGGTAGGCCACCAATCCACCATTGTCATGGGCGACATCACGACCGGCTTTGCATGCGTGCCGCACGAGATCAGCGAGGACGTCGATTTCTACTGCGCCTGCCAGCATGGCTCGCTGATCTACATCGGGTCAGAGAGCGGGCTGTACACCTACTGCCTCGAAACTGGAGGCGTCGAGCGTCTGTCGACTGGTCTGCCAGAGGAGCTGAGGGACGCAACCACCGTCGATATCAGCTCCGTCGATGGCGCGCTGTGGGTGCTGACATCCTGGGATCTGGCGCGATTTGATGGCAACAGCTGGCAGGTCATGTTTCATCCAGACAACGGATGAACCAGCCAAGGGCGTGTCAACCAAGGTTGACACCTACCGGAGCGATGGGTCGGGGCAGCGGTAATGCCGGCCGCTGGCCGGCAGATCAAAAGCGTGTCAACCAAGGTTGACACCCACCAGAGCAGGTAGCGCCCCGGAGCAGGTAGCGCCGGGCCACGCCCGGCGTCACGCATCAGTTGCCGATGACGTCGGTGCCGGCCGGCGGGGTGAAGCGGAAGGTGTTGGCGGCGAAGCTGGGGTTGCGCTTCCAGCCACTGAAGCTGATCACGGTGCGCTGACCGACGGCGTCGGTGATCTCCATCTTCGCCAGACCCTGGGCATTGAAGCCGAGTGCGGCGTACTGGAAGCTGGCTTCGGTATCGCGCTTCGGCGACAGCGACAGCCACTGCAGGCCATCACGGGTGGCGGCCTCTTCGCTCACGTCGTACTGCTGCTCCAGCAGCGCCGGGTTGATCAGCGCGGTCAGCGGGCTGTTCTGCTCTTCCTTGCCCTGCTCGCGCACGGTTGCCTGCTCCAGGTCCGGCTCGAACATCCAGACCTTCTTGCCGTCTGCCACGATCAGCTGTTCATGCGGGCGCACGTATTCCCAGCGGAACAGGCGCGGCGCCGACAAGGCAACGCGGCCGCTGGTGGATTCCTTGACCTTGCCGCGGCTGTCGAACACCTGCTGGCTGAACTGCCCATCCAGGCCCTTCAGGCCGGTGGTGAAGGTCTTCAGGTCATCACGGGCGCCGGCCCAGGCGCTGCCGGCGGCGGCGCAGGCCACGGCCAGGGTGGTGGTGGCGAGGAAACGACGGAGGCGAAGGTTCATGCAGGAATCCTGTGGGCGCGCGGCCAGGAAAGTTGGGTGCCAGTGTGCCCGGCAAAAGATGAATGGGCGATCAGGACGCCATTATGACGCCCTGAACGCCGATCGGCGATTCAGCTGCCAGCGCCCGGCAGCTTGCCGTACAGCACCTGGCCACGGAAGCCCCGGCGCACCTCGCGGAACAGCGCGCGGAAGGCGGCATAGTCCTGCGGCTGGCACAGCGCCTCGGCGCCGCGCACCGCGTTCTGCTGCAGGCGATGATGTACGGTCACTTCCTGGCCCTGCCGGCTCCAGTCGACCCGGTACTCGCCGGCCGCATTGGCAAACCGCTGGCTGCCGGGAATCGCGATGATCGGGGCATTGGCCGGGAACTGCAGGCGATAGGTTTCTTCGCGCAGGCTGGCATTGCAGTAGAACGGCGTCTCGTTGTCCGGTGCCGAGGCACTGGCATACAGCCCGCGCACCGATTCGCCGCCCGGCGGATCGGGTACGGCCATGCCGCCGGCCACGTCGAAGTCCACGTAATCCTCGGCCTGGAACGCCATGCGATAGCCGAACGGCCGGGTCAGGTCGACCGGCACACCCTGCAGCTGCAGCTGGCCGCGGCCATCGAAACCGGACGCGGCCATAATCGATTCTTCAGCGCGCGCGCGGTTCTGCGCATTGAGCTGGGCGAACTGCGCGCGCATGCCGATCTCGGCGTTGTCGCTCAGCTGCGGCACCGTCTCGCCACGCAGATTGCCCTGCGCGTCGAAGGTGAAGCGCACGTCCATCACCGTGGCGTTGCGCTGCGGGTCGTTGGCAGGTGTGCGCGCCAGGGTGGCATCGCGGGTGTGCAGCACCGGCGCGCCAAGGTCACCGTCGGGCAACTGGCCGAAGCGCGCCCAGGCACTGGTCGAGTCCAGGTACAGATCAAACTCGGGCACATAGGTGATGGCGTGGTTGAAGCGACCCAGCAGCGGAATCTTCGGCAGCGTCGGCCCACCGCCGGCACCGATCAGCACCGGCGAACTGGTGATGCCCTTGGCCGCCAGCAACGCTTCAAGGATCGTCACGTGGTCCTTGCAGTCGCCGTAGTGGTTGTCGAGGATGCTCTGCGCGCTGTTCGGCTCCAGGCCGCCATTGCCCAGGTACACCGCCACGTAGCGGATGTTCTGCGCGACCCAGCGGTACAGTGCGTCGGCCTGCGCGCGTCGATCGCTGACGCCGGCGGTGACTTCGTCGGCCAGCGCCTGGATCTCCGGCGTGACCTGCGCCGCCGGCCCTGCCTTGAGCTGATAGGCGCGGCCCATCTGCGCCCAGTCGCGGTAGGTGCTGGCCATGATGTTCGGCCCGAACTCCCACACCGCCGCGGACCAGTTCTGCGCCTGCATCGGCTCGCGGCGCTGGTAGCGCCAGCGCCATGTCGCCTGGCCGTTCTTGACCACCGGGCGATCGCTGCCCTGCACGCCGCGGCTGTCCACATGCATCGGCAGGTTGGCCGGCGCGCTCAGGGTCACCTCGGCATCGTCGTACTGGGTGAAGACGTTGAAGGTTTCCCACAGGCCGAAGTAGCCCGGGAAGTACGGCGTCAGCTGGGTGCGCCGCACCTGGTAGAACAGCCGCGTGCCCGGCGCCAGATTGGGGAACACGATCACCCGCACCTTGCGGTCGGCATACATCGCCGCCGAGGCACTGGAATAGCTTTCCTGGGTGTAGATGCGGTCGGCCGGGACCTCGCGGCGCTGGCCGTCGGCGGTCAGCGTGTAGGCGTTGACCACATCCAGCGTTTCCATCTTCTCGCTGTAGCTCAACCGCACCTGGCTGAACTGCTCCACCGCTGCCTTGGTCTTGAGCAGGATTTCGTAGGTTTCAGTCTGTACGTTGCCGGCATCGGCGCGCACCTGGTAGTCGGCGCGATAGCGGACAAAGCTGAAGTTGTTGCTGGCCTCGGCATCGCTGCCGGTGGACGGCGGCGCGACCGCGGGTGCAGCCGTCGCGGCGGCATCGGCCAGCGCCGGGCCGGCTGCCAGCAGGCAGGCCAGCGCCAGCACGCAGGAAACGGGTTGAAGCATGCGTCGGTTCCTTGGACGTCGGGAGAGCAACACGGCTTACTTCGGCGGCGGCGGTGCCAGCACCGTGCGGTCACCGTTGTGTTCGGGCGAACTGACCACACCGGCCGCTTCCATGGCCTCGATCAGTCGCGCCGCGCGGTTGTAGCCGATCTTCAGGCGACGCTGCACGCCGGAAATCGAAGCGCGACGGGTCTCGGTGACCACGCGCAGTGCTTCGTCGTACAGCGGGTCGGACTCATCGCCGCCGCCGGAACTGGTCTCCGGCAGGCCGGTCGCACCGACCACCACGCCATCGCCCATCGTCTGCACTTCGTCAAGCACGCCGTCGACATAGTCGGCCGGACCCATTGCCTTGAGGTGCTCGACCACACGATGCACTTCTTCATCGGACACGAAAGCGCCGTGCACACGCTCGGGCATCGCCGTGCCGGGCGGCAGGTACAGCATGTCGCCGTGACCGAGCAGCGTCTCCGCGCCGGACTGGTCGAGAATGGTGCGCGAATCGATCTTCGAGCTGACCTGGAAGGCGATGCGGGTGGGAATATTGGCCTTGATCAGACCGGTGATGACGTCCACCGACGGACGCTGGGTGGCCAGGATCAGGTGGATGCCCGCCGCACGCGCCTTCTGCGCCAGGCGCGCGATCAGCTCTTCGACCTTCTTGCCGACGATCATCATCATGTCGGCGAATTCGTCGATGAAGATGACGATGAACGGCAGCGTCTCCAACGGCCGCGGAGCCTCGCCCAGCTCCGGGTTCGGCTTGAACAGCGGGTCCATCATCGGCTGGCCGGCGTCCTGCGCGTCCTTCACCTTCTTGTTGAAGCCGGCCAGGTTGCGCACGCCCACCGCGCTCATCAGCTTGTAGCGGCGCTCCATCTCGGCCACGCACCAGCGCAGACCGTTGGCGGCCTCCTTCATGTCGGTGACCACCGGCGCCAGCAGATGCGGGATGCCCTGGTAGACGCTCAGTTCGAGCATCTTCGGGTCGATCATCAGCATCCGCAGGTCTTTCGGCGACGCCTTGAACAGCAGGCTCAGCACCATCGCATTGACCGCCACCGACTTGCCCGAGCCGGTGGTACCGGCCACCAGCAGGTGGGGCATGCGCGCCAGGTCGGCCACGGTCGAGCGGCCGGCGATGTCCTTGCCCAGCGCGAGGGTCAGCGAACTGGCCGACTTGTCGTATTCCTTCGAGCGCAGCAGCTCGGACAGGTAGATCATCTCGCGGGTGACGTTGGGGATTTCCAGGCCGATCACCGACTTGCCCGGAATCACATCGACCACACGCACCGACTTGACCGACAGGCCGCGGGCGATGTCCTTGTCCAGCGAACTGATCTGGCTGACCTTGATGCCCGGCGCCGGCTCGATCTCGAAGCGGGTGATGACCGGGCCGGGGTTGGCGCCGACCACCTGTGCATCGATGCGGAAATCCTTGAGCTTGAACTCGATCTGCCGCGACAGCGCATCGAGGGTTTCTTTGTCATAGCCGACGGGCTGCGGCTTGGGATCATCCAGCAGGGCCAGCGGCGGCAGGTCCGAGCCGTCGCCGTTGACGCCGCGGAACATCGGGATCTGGTTGTCGCGCTTGGCCCGATCACTCTTTTCGATCACCGGCTCGGGGCGCGGTTCGATCTTCACCGGTTCGCGCTTGGCGCGCACTTCGGCATCGGCCTTGCGCACTTCCTGGCGCTCCTCGCGCATCACGCGGGTCTGCTGCCACTCGGTCGCCTGCTCCTTCTTGCGCTCCAACAACGGCGCCAGCGACATCACGCCGCGACCGATCTTCTCCATCACCACGAACCAGGACAGGCCTGTAGCCAGGGTGATCGAGGCCAGCAGCAACACCAGCACGAACAGGTTTGCGCCCAGCGCGCCGAAGCCCACACTGAGCGAATTGCCGACCAGCTTGCCGAGAATGCCACCGGCATGGGACACGTCACCACTGAACAGGCGCACGTGCAGGAAACCGGTGCCTGCAATCAGGAAGCCGACCAGGCCGACCAGTCGCAACGCGGGGTCCAGATCGTTCTCGCCCTTGCTCTCGCGCTTGAGGCCGAACATTGCGATCCAGGCCAGTGCGCCCAGCACCACGGGCAGCAGGAAGGCGATGTAGCCGAACAGCTGCAGCAGCACGTCGGCGATCCACGCGCCCGCGCGGCCGCCCATGTTGTGGACCGGCGCGACCACGCTGCCGGTATGTGACCAGCCCGGATCGGTCGCTGAATAGGTGAAAAGGCTGGCAGCCAGATACAGCAGCGCCGGCGCGATGGCGATCAGACCCAGGTCGCGCCACAGGCGCTGACGGCGTGGATTGTCGGTCGTGGCCGCTGCCGCCGTGCGACGCGATGCCTTTTTGTCGTCGGACTTGGAGCGTTCGGGGACCTGCTTCGCCACCTTAGACCATACCTTTGGAATGCGCTGTTAGTGTTTGATAATAAACGAGACGGCGTCAGTTTTCAGTTATCCGTTGCCGCATGGGGGAGGACAGGGGCGGAAACCGCCCATGGATGGCGCTGTTCTGTTCATCGGCTTGAATCGCCCTGCCCCAGCCGCCACTCTATGACCAGCCAAGGATGCTGTGCAAACATCGCCGCGCCTTGTCCCATCTACCTTTTCGCGAGTCTACATGAGCACCAGCCTGCCCTCCCGCCACCAGCGTCTTGTCATCCTCGGTTCCGGCCCGGCCGGCTGGACCGCTGCCGTCTACGCTGCCCGCGCCAACCTGAAGCCGGTCGTCATCACCGGCCTGCAGCAGGGTGGCCAGCTGATGACCACCACCGAAGTGGACAACTGGCCGGGCGACGCCCATGGCCTGATGGGCCCGGACCTGATGGCACGCATGCAGGCCCACGCCGAGCGCTTCGAGACCGAGGTCATCTTCGACCACATCCATACCGCGGACCTGTCGCAGCGCCCGTTCAAGCTGATCGGCGACAGCCACGAGTACACCTGTGATGCCCTGATCATCTCCACCGGCGCGACCGCCAAGTACCTGGGCATCCCGACCGAAGACGAGTTCAAGGGCCGCGGCGTGTCCGCCTGCGCCACCTGCGACGGCTTCTTCTACCGTGACCAGGACGTGGTCGTGGTCGGCGGCGGCAACACCGCCGTGGAAGAAGCGCTGTACCTGTCCAACATCGCCCGCAAGGTCTACCTGGTGCACCGCCGCGACACCCTGAAGGCGGAAAAGATCATGCAGGACAAGCTGTTTGCCAAGGTTGCCGCCGGCAAGATCGAGACCGTCTGGCACCACCAGGTGGAGGAAGTTCTGGGCAACGAGGCCGGCGTGACCGGCGTGCGCGTGAAGTCGACCCTGGACGGCAGCACCCGCGACATCGATGCGCACGGCTTCTTCGTGGCCATCGGCCACCACCCGAACACCCAGTTGTTCGATGGCCAGCTGACCATGAACAACGGCTACCTGGACATCCGTTCGGGCCTGGGCGGCAACGCTACCCAGACCTCGGTGGAAGGCGTGTTCGCCGCCGGCGACGTGGCCGACCAGCACTACCGTCAGGCGATCACCTCGGCCGGCTTCGGCTGCATGGCCGCACTGGATGCAGAGCGTTACCTGGATGCACAAGGCAAGGCCAGCTGAGGCTGGCTTCTGTAGCGCTGAGTCATGGTTGACCGGGAAGGCCGACGCGAAAGCGCCGGCCTTTTCTTTTCAGTAGCGCCAGGTTCTTTTCAGTAGTGCCAGGCCATGCCTGGCAAGCATGACCCTGACCGCAACAAACTGGACCGGTTACGCAAACCCAGCTCGCACCCCACCTGCCCTATCCTTTCCCCCATGCCCAGCGCCCGCTTCCTCGACTCCCTACAGTCCGTTCCTGCTACCGACTGGGATGCCCTGCACGACGGCCGCAACCCGTTCGTCAGCCATGCCTTCCTGTCCGGCTTGGAAACCTACGGTTGCCTGCGCGAGGACTGGGGCTGGCAGCCGCAGCATCTCACCCTGTGGGACGGCGAGGCCCTGGTCGGCGCCATTCCCGGCTACCTGAAGTCCAACTCGCACGGCGAGTTCGTGTTCGACCACGCCTGGGCCAATGCCTATGCGCGCCACGGCCGCGACTACTACCCGAAGTGGCTCGGCGCGGTGCCGTACTCGCCGGTGACCGGCCCGCGACTGCTGGCCCGTGACGATTCGCAGCGCACCGCGCTGTTGACGGCACTTCGCGAACAGATGCCCGCACTCGACGTGTCGTCGGCACACATCAATTTCCACACGGCAGCTGACGAGACCGCCTTCGGCGACGACTGGCTGCTGCGCGAGGACATCCAGTTCCAGTGGCAGAACCCGGGCGACTGGAGCACGTTCGAGCAGTTCCTCGACGCCATGAACCACAAGCACCGCAAGAACATCCGCCAGGAGCGGGCCAAGGTCACCCGACAGGGCATCAGCTTCCGGGTAGTGCATGGCGACGAAGCCAGCCGCGCCGATCTGCAGGCGATGTATCGCTTCTACCTGCAGACCTTCCTGGAATACGGCAACGCGCCAGCGCTGACCGAGGCGTTCCTGCGCCACCTGGCGATTTCACTGGGCCGCGGGCTGGTGCTGTTCCTGGCCGAACAGGACGGTGAGCCGATCGCCGGCGCGCTGTGCCTGCGCGGCGGCGACACGTTGTACGGCCGCTATTGGGGCGGCGCCACCCTGCCCGGCCTGCACTTCGAGGCCTGCTACTACCAGGGCATCGAATACTGCCTGCGCGAGGGTGTGGCCCGCTTCGAGCCGGGCGCGCAGGGCGAGCACAAGCTGGCGCGCGGCTTCCTGCCGACGATCGTGCGCAGCCGGCACTGGGTGGCCGATGCGGAGTTTGCCGAGGCGCTGCGCGACTGGTGTCGACAGGAGCGGCGGGATGTGCGGCGATACCAGCAGGAGCTGCAGGGGCATAGCCCGTTTCGTGCGGAGCCGTAGCGTCGGGACGACTTGAGAAGATCAGTGCGTGCCAACCAAGGTTGGCACCTACCAGAGCAGAGAAGGTGCGTGCGAAGCGCGCCAACCAAGGTTGGCATCTACCAGAGCAATGGCACCCGCCAAGGCAATCGCGAGGACGCTGCGCTCAGGTGCACTGCCAGAAGTGCCCGCTCACCCGGCATTTCGCGCACCAGAAGCTGTAGAGCATGCCGCCACTCCCCCATAGCAACATGCCTTCATTGGTGGTCGGCAACGTTGAGTCGAGTTGCATCACGAAAGGCATCTGCTCGCCGCAGTCGATGCACGCCGGGTAGTGCGCGCTCTGCACCCAGCTTGGCGCGCCACCCACCCGTGACAGGTTCTGCCGATGATTGGACTGACCCCAGTCCTGCTGCTGCCAGCGAGGGCTGTCCATCGCGGCAAGACCAACCTCGGCCTGCATCAGGTCACCGCTGTCGGTGGGATTGATCGGCACTTCGCAGTGCTGGCTGGGGTGGCAGCTCGGCACGCCCTCCGCATCGTGACGATAGAAACGCACGGGCGGGTCTTCCCAGCCACAGCAGTCCAGGCACAGGCCCAGCGTGATCGAGCCGGTCGTTCCGTCCACCAGCGCCGCAGCATCGGTCTGCAGCAGGCGCTGCAGCGGTGCATGACAGCTGCCACACGAGGCATCGAGCGGGCCGCCCATGCGCCCCGCATGCTGCACCTGGCCACCATTCCAGGTGGGATGCAGCCGCCAGATCCGCTTGCGCCAGCCTGGTTCTTCGGCCACCTGCGCGCGATGTTGCTTGCTTCCGAAGCGCAGGTGCAGCGGTTGCTGTCCATGCAGGCGGTGCAGCCGAGGACCATCGGCCAGGCCCGCCCAGTGCGCCCAGACCTCCGCATCCAGATCGCTCCAGTCGGCGAGGTAGCCACGGGCGGCGGCATGGGTTTCCGGCTGGGTGGCCAACAGCACTGCCTTGGCGCGTTCCAGTTCGCGATCGTCGTCGGCCTCGGTCAACCGGTGCGCCCATTGCGCCGCGAGCGGCGGCGGCAGTGCCTGCCAGACCTGCGGGGCCAGTTGGATGTCATCCTCGATGGCGACCTCCAGCAGCGCCTCCCAATCGCCCTGCAACGTGTGCGGCGCCTGGTAGCTGGCGAATTCCAGCACGCTGGTCAGCAGCTCACTGCGCTCGCCCTCACGATAGCGCCGCCAGGCATCGATACAGACCGGCGCGACAGCTTCATCCGGCAGCAGATCCAGCGCCGTATCGAGAAAGGTGGAGCTGGGCGAGCGGCGATCCAGCGCCTGCAACAGCAGCGCGCCAAGCTGGGAGCGGTCTTCGCTGGCCAGGGTCAACAGCATGCCCAGGCTGTCATTGCGTGTGCGCGGCGCGTCGTGCGCATCAAGGATGGCGGTGATCGTGTCGCTCATGCGGGGCTCCTTGCCGGTGAAGCGTGATGGTGCCAGACATCGCGCATCGCCACGGCGAATACAATGCCGGCATGACCCGTCAGTTGCCCTGGCGCCTGGCCGATGCGCCGGATGCCCCCTTCCCGCCGGCCGAGACCGCGCTGCGCCAACCTGATGGGCTGCTGGCCGTGGGCGGTGACCTGCACCCGCTGCGCCTGCTCAACGCCTATGCCGGCGGCATCTTTCCGTGGTTCAGCGAGGGCGAGCCGATCCTGTGGTGGTCGCCGGACCCGCGCATGGTGTTCCGCACCGATGGCGTGCACCTGAGCAGCAGGTTCCGCCGGCAACTGCGCGGCAGCCACTGGGAAGTGACCGCCGATACCGCCTTCAGTCAGGTGATGCGTGCCTGCGCCAGCGCGCCCCGCCCCGGCCAGGACGGCACCTGGATCAGCCCGGCGATGGTGGATGCCTACAGTCAGCTGCACGACCTGGGTTTCGCGCATTCCTTCGAAGTGTGGGATCGACAGACGCTGGTCGGCGGCATCTATGGCGTGGCCATCGGCGCGATGTTCTTTGGCGAAAGCATGTTCAGCGGCGCCAGCGGCGGCTCCAAGGTGGCGCTGGCCGCACTTGCATCGACACTGCGCGGCTGGGGCTGGCCGCTGATTGATGCGCAGGTGGAGAATCCGCACCTGCTGCGCATGGGGGCCGAGCACCTGCCGCGCGCGCCGTTTCTGCAACAGGTGCGCAGCGCGGTACAGGCGCCGGGCCGGGAAGGCGCCTGGACCCGGCTGGTCGGGCGCGTGCCGGCAACGGATTTTGCCGGGGAATAACGCAATCTTTGCAAGCTGGGCGTTTGACGCGTAAAATGCTGCGCCTTAGGCCCAACGTGGCCGTTTTCTGAACCGCACAGGACTACATGTCGAAAGACGATTCCATCGAGTTCGAGGGCACCGTCAGCGAGACGCTGCCGAACACCACTTTCCGCGTTCGTCTGGAAAATGGGCACGAAATCATTGCCCACATCTCCGGCCGCATGCGCAAGAACTACATCCGCATCCTCACCGGTGACCGGGTCAAGGTTGAAATGACCCCGTACGACCTGACCAAGGGTCGTATCACCTACCGAATGAAGTAAGCGGCTGGCGCATTGCGCCACCCCGACAAGGCCAGCCCTGGACGCTGGCCTTTTGTCATGCCTGCGATCCGACCCTGCCGGACGGCACCCTGACCGAATGCACCGTGACATCGGTCAGCCATGCTTGCGGCAGATTCGCATTCGCGCCGGTGGCGGCATCGTGGCATTCGATCCAGTCCGGATCGCCACCCCTGCCCCCCGCCATGAACACGTCTTCCCTGCCCGCCGGCTTCGCCGCCCTCGCACTCGTCGCTGCCGCTCTGATCGCGCCCGTCGCCCGGGCCGCCGACTCGCCGTCGGCAACCACCGGCGACAGCTGCATTGCCTTGAGCGAGGACCAGCAGATCGTCCGTGCCGGCGCCGATCGTGATGTGCTGTTGCGCAATGGTGACCAGCACTACCGCGTGGTGTTCACCAATTCCTGCAAAAGCGCCGTCACCTCGCGCCGGCTGGCGTTTGAAACCCAGGGCGAGAGCAACCAGTTGTGCGACGGCTCACGCAGCGAGCTGAAGACCGACCGCGCCAACTGCGCGGTCGAGCGCATCGAGCCGCTGGAAGCCGCCACCTTCAAGCGGATGGCGCGCCAGCGCAGCCACTGAAGGGCTGACACGACAAGGGCGGCCTGAGCCGCCCTGTCGTTGCCTCCACTACCGGGCCATGCCCGGCGCCCCTTACTCCACCGTGGCTGGCAACAGCCGCTCCGGCTCGGCCTGCGCCTCGATCACCAGTTCGTCGTCGCGCACGTCGATGCTGACCTTGCCGCCGTTGACCAGCTTGCCGAACAACAGCTCGTCGGCCAGCGGGCGCTTGACCTTGTCCTGCAGCACCCGCGCCATCGGGCGGGCACCCATCAGCGGGTCGAAACCATGGTGGGCCAGCCAGTCGCGCGCGGTCGGCGTGGCCGACAGGCTGACGTGCTTCTCCTGCAGCAGCATCTCCAGCTCGATCAGGAACTTGTCCACCACGCGCAGGATGTGCTCGAAGCCCAGCGGCTGGAACTGCACCACCGCATCGAGGCGGTTGCGGAATTCCGGGGTGAACGCACGACGGATGGTCTCCATCGCATCGGTAGCGTGGTCCTGCTTGGTGAAACCGATCGAGCGCCGCGAGGCCTGCGCCGCGCCGGCATTGGTGGTCATCACCAGCACCACGTTCTTGAAGTTGGCTTCGCGACCATTGGTGTCGGTCAGCACGCCGCGGTCCATCACCTGCAACAGGATGTTGAAGATGTCCGGGTGCGCCTTCTCGATTTCATCCAGCAGCAGCACGCAGTGCGGCGTCTTGACGATCTTCTCGGTCAACAGGCCACCCTGGTCGAAGCCGACGTAGCCCGGAGGCGCGCCGATCAGGCGGCTGATCGAATGCGGCTCCATGTACTCGGACATGTCGAAACGGACCAGTTCGATGCCCAGCTGCAGCGCAAGCTGCTTGGTCACCTCGGTCTTGCCGACACCGGTGGGACCGGCGAACAGGAAGTTGCCGATCGGCTTTTCCGGATTGCCAAGGCCCGAGCGCGCCAGCTTGATGGCAGACGCCAGGGTGCCGATGGCCGGATCCTGGCCAAAGATCACCATCTTCAGGTTGCGCTCCAGATGCTGCAGCACATCCTTGTCGGTGGCGCTGACCTGCTTGGCTGGGATGCGCGCCATCTTGGCGACGATGACCTCGACTTCTTCGACGTCGATCAGCTCCTTGCGCTGGCCTTCCGGCAACAGGCGCTGGCGGGCACCGGCCTCATCGATCACGTCGATGGCCTTGTCCGGCAGCAGGCGGTCAGCGATGTGCTTGACCGACAGGTCGACGGCAGCCTGCAGCGCTTCATCGGCGTAGGTGACGCCGTGATGGGCTTCGTACTTGGACTTCAGGCCCTGCAGGATCTCGTAGGTTTCACCCACGGTCGGCTCGACGATGTCGATCTTCTGGAAGCGACGGGCCAGCGCCCGGTCCTTCTCGAAGATACCGCGGTATTCCTGGAACGTGGTCGAGCCGATGCAGCGCAGCTCGCCCGACGCCAGCGCCGGCTTGATCAGGTTGGAGGCATCCATGGTGCCGCCCGACGCCGAACCGGCACCGATGATGGTGTGGATCTCGTCGATGAACAGCACCGCATTGGGCACCTTCTTCAACGCGGTCAGCACACCCTTCAGGCGCTTCTCGAAGTCGCCACGGTATTTGGTGCCGGCCACCAGCGCGCCCAGGTCGAGCGAATAGATGACCGCATCGGCCAACACGTCCGGCACCGAGCCTTCAACGATGCGTCGGGCCAGGCCCTCGGCAATGGCGGTCTTGCCGACGCCGGCCTCGCCCACGTACAGCGGGTTGTTCTTGCGGCGGCGGCACAGGACCTGGATGGTGCGTTCGATCTCGTCGGCACGGCCGACCAGGGGGTCGATGCGACCGGCGCGGGCCTGTTCGTTGAGGTTGCTGGCGAACTCGGTCAGGGCATCGCCCTTGGGCTCGCCCTCGCCCCCTTCCATGCGGCCCTCACCCTCGGACGAAGACGGCTGCTCCCCCTCCTCGCCCAGCTTGGCGATGCCGTGGGACAGGTAATTGACCACATCCAGCCGGGTGACATCCTGCTGGTTGAGGTAATAGACGGCGTGGGAGTCCTTTTCGCCGAAGATGGCGACAAGCACGTTGGCGCCGGTGACCTCCTTCTTGCCGGAGGACTGCACGTGGTACACGGCCCGCTGCAGCACGCGCTGGAAGCCCAGGGTCGGCTGGGTATCGCGGCCATCATCTTCGGCCAGGCGGGACACAGAAGCCTCGATGGCCTGCTCCAGCTCCTGGCGCAGGCGGTCGGCATCGGCGCCACAGGCCTTCAGTACGGCCTGGGCGGACGGGTTGTCGAGCAGTGCCAACAGCAGGTGTTCGACCGTCATGAACTCATGTCGGGCCTCACGGGCGCGCTTGTAGCACTGGCCGATGGTGTGTTCGAGGTCTTTGCTGAACATGGATTACTCCGGCGGCAGTTGGGGACAATATGCGGCCTGACTACGCGATTTCCATCACCCTAGCGGATTGCGACGTTCAGATGGCGTTAGCGCTACGAACCGCTTGATCATCGTTCACTCCAGGACAGCACACTCACCATGAGCGAACCCTACCTGAGCCGCTGGCGATTGCGACGTGATGGTCCTTCGATCCGCACCCCCCATGCCCGGCTTTGGCCGGTGCTGACCGCCTCTGGCGAGGCGGCCATGTTGAAGGTGAGCACGGAGACAGAGGAACAGAACGGCCATCGCCTGCTGCGCTGGTGGGACGGTGCCGGTGCCGCACGCCTGCTGGCCCACGACGGACCGGCGATCCTGATCGAGCGGGCGCACGGCGATTCGCTGCGGCAACGCTCGATCGGGGGCGAGGACGACACCTGCACCACCATCCTGTGTCAGGTCCTGCAGCAGCTGCACCGGCCACGGAGCGCACCGCCAGAAGACCTGGTCTACCTGCGTAGATGGTTCGCGGATCTGCTGCAACCAAGGGCATCGCTGCCGCCATTGCTGGAACAGTGCAGATCGCTGGCGATGGCACTGCTGGAGAACGAGCAGGAGATACGGCCGCTGCATGGGGACCTGCACCACGACAACGTGCTGGATTTCGGCGCGCGGGGCTGGCTGGCCATCGACCCGAAGCGACTGATGGGCGACCGTGCGTTCGACTACACCACGATGTTCAGCAACCCCGACCTGTGCGGACCGGGCATCCACGTTGCGACACGGCCCGAGCGGTTCCATGCCCGGGTGGAACAGGTCTGCCGGCTGGCCGATATCGAGCGCACGCGGCTGCTGCGCTGGATCGCGGCCAGTGCCGGGCTGTCAGCGGTGTGGTTCAGAGATGACGGCGACCCGGCGGACGTCGATGAGGCGGTGGCCGGGATGGCCTTGCAGGCGCTGGCGGAGGCCTGATCCCCGTCTTCGGTAGGTGCCCACCTTGGTGGGCACGATGCGCCAGGCACCGGTACGCCTTGACGAAAGGCAGCCGAGCATGGGCTCGGCTCTACAGATCGGGAGGGTCAGGCCTTTTCCATCGTGCACAGCAGCGGGTGCTGGTTCATCCGCGCGTACTCGTTGACCTGGGCCACCTTGGTTTCGGCCACTTCGCGGGTGAACACACCGCAGACGCCACGGCCACGGGTGTGGACATGCAGCATCACCTGGGTGGCCTTGTCCAGGTCCATGTTGAAGAACTGCTGCAGGACGTCCACGACGAAATCCATCGGGGAGTAGTCGTCATTGAGCAGCATGACCTGATAGAACGGCGGCGGCGCCACTTCCGGGCGCGCGGGCTCCACGGCAACGCCGTGCTCGTGGTGGGAATCGGGGGCGGACTCGCGAGGCATCTGCCCATTATAAGGGGTGCGACGGCCCTGCGTCGGCCCGCCGCAGAATGGACGGCACGGACGCCCGCCGTCACAATTGCACCTTCCCACATTCTGGTTTCACAGGATCTTCATGAAAAGGACCCTTCTCACCGCCCTGCTGATCGCCTTGGCAGCTGCCGGCACCGCTGGCGCCGCAACCACCGCGGACAGTTCGAAGGCCGACAAGACTGTCGCCCGCCAGCTGGAAAAGCTGGGGTACACCTTCGAGGTGGACGAGGACGGCGATTACCAGATGGTGTTCGACGTCGAAGGCGATCGCACCCAGATCGTCTATGTGCGCTCGTCGGTGGAAGACTTCGGCACCCACAACATCCGTGAGATCTGGTCGCCGGGTTACACATCGCAGACCAAGCAGTTCCCGGTGGCCGTGGCCAACCGCCTGCTGGAAGACTCGCAGGACGCCAAGATGGGCGGCTGGGTGAAGCAGGAATCGACCGCAATGTTCGTGGTGAAGATCGACGCCGCCGCCACCTCCGACCAGCTCAGTGACGCCATCGATGCGGCCATCCGCACGGCCGATGCGATGGAGCTGGAGTTGACCAAGAAGGACGACCTCTGAGTTGAACACCTCGCCGGACCCGCGCTGGGCACCGCATGCAACCGTCGCCACCGTGGTGGTCGACGGCGGCCGGGTGCTGCTGGTCGAAGAGACCATCGAGGGCCGGCAGGTGCTGAACCAGCCGGCCGGGCACCTGGAGCCGGGCGAAAGCCTGGCCGAGGCCGCCCTGCGCGAGACCGTCGAGGAGACCGGCTGGACGGTGGAACTGACCGCCTTCATCGGCTGCTACCAGTGGACCGCCGCTGATGGCACCCCGTTCCTGCGCTTCTGTTATGCCGCGCGCCCGGTCTCGCACGACCCGGCGCAGCCGCTGGATGCCGGCATCGATCGGGCACTGTGGATGACGCCGGCCGAACTGCAGGCCGCCGCCGGACGCCAGCGCAGCCCGCTGGTCTGGCAGGTGCTGGCCGACTATCTGGCCGGCCAGCGCTACCCGCTTGCACTGGTCCGGGAGGTCGCATGAGCAGCCCACGGGTGATGGTTGGCGTGTCTGGCGGCGTGGATTCTTCCGTGGCCGCTTGGCGCCTGGTACAGCAAGGCGAGGCCGTGGCCGGTCTGTTCATGCAGAACTGGGCCGACGATGGCAGCGGTGACTGCCGCGCCGAGGACGATCGCCGCGATGCGGTAGCTGTCTGCGGGCTGCTGGGTATCCCGTTCCATTTCCGCGACTTCTCCAACGAGTACTGGCAGGGGGTGTTCGAGCACTTCCTGGCCGAGTACGCCGCCGGCCGCACGCCGAACCCGGACGTGCTGTGCAACCGCGAAGTGAAGTTCAAGCACTTCCTCGATGCGGCCCGCGAGCTGGGCGCCGAGCGCATCGCCACCGGCCACTACGCGCGCATTGCCCAGCGCGGCCATCAGTGGCTGCTGCTGCGCGGCGCCGACCGTTCCAAGGACCAGAGCTACTTCCTGCACCAGCTGGGGCAGGAACAGTTGGCGGCCACCCTGTTCCCGATTGGCGATCTGGAAAAGAGCGACCTGCGCCGGATTGCCCGCGACGTGAGCCTGCCCACCCACGCCAAGAAGGACTCCACCGGCATCTGCTTCATCGGCGAGCGCGATTTCCGCGAGTTCCTTGGCCGCTACCTGCCAGCCAAGACCGGACAGATCCTCGACCCCAGCGATGGCAGCGTGATCGCCGAACACCCTGGCGTCTTCTATTTCACCCTGGGCCAGCGCGAAGGTCTGAACATCGGCGGCGTGCGCGGCCGCCCTGCCGCCCCCTGGTATGTGGTCGGCAAGGACGTGGCCAGCAATGTGCTGTACGTGGACCAGGACCGTGACAGCCCCTGGATGCTGTCCAACCGGCTACGCTCGGAGACCGCGCACTGGATTGCCGGTGCGCCGCCAGCACGACGTTTTGAATGCACCGCGCAGACCCGCTACCGCCAGCCGGATGAGCCGTGCACGGTGGACGTGCTGGACGACGGCAGCGTGCAGGTTTCCTTCGCCCGGCCGCAGCGTGCAGTCACCCCCGGGCAATCCCTGGTGCTGTATGACGGTGAGGTCTGCTTGGGTGGCGCGGTGATCGCCGCCACCGACGCGCCGCTGGAACAGCGCCTGCGCACCACCCCTTCTCCTTTTGAGGTACTCGCTGCATGAGTTTCACTGTCGACGACCGCGTTCTGGCTTTGGCCGGCATTGCCCAGGCCCTGCAGCAGGTACGCCGTATCGCCGATACCGGCCATTCCGATGCCGCTGCCGTGCGCACCGCCGTGGACAGCGTGTTCCGCATCGATGCGTCCTCGCCGCAGGCGGTGTTTGGCGACCGGCACGCGCTGAAGTCGGGCCTGCGCCTGCTGCACAACCATTTCCGCAACCAGGGCCAGGACCCGATCCTGCCCAAGCTGGCCCTGTCGGTGCTGCAGCTGGAGCGCCGGTTCGTGCAGGACGGCGCCACCGTGAACAAGGTCGCCTCGGGCATCGAGCGCGCGCAGCAGCAGGCCACCGAGCTGGGCGACAGCGGACACCCCGATGTACTGGCCGCCCTGGGCGGCCTGTATGCGGACACCATCAGCCACCTCAAGCCGCGGGTGATGGTGCAGGGCAACCCGCACTACCTGGGCCAGGCCGGCGTGGTGGCCGAGATCCGTGCGCTGTTGCTGGCTGCCGTACGCGCCGCCGTGCTGTGGCGGCAGCTGGGTGGCAGCTACTGGGACTTCCTGCTGAGCCGCAAGGCGATGGTCGAGGCCGTGGACCGGCAGCTGGCGTGACTGTGTGGGGTCAGAGCCCTTTTCCGCGGAAAAGGGATCCGACCCCGCCGCCGCACCCGGGGTCGGATCCCTTTCCTGCAGGGAAAGGGCTCTGACCCCAAACCGCCCGGCCGCGCCGGAAAACCGGCGCATTCAGAATGCATTTCAAAGCACATCGACGTTAAAGAGAAAGGGGGTACGGCCGATACATCCTCCGTGCACCTCCCGAGAACGTCCATGTACTCACGCATTTTCATCCGTCTGGCCGCCCCCCTGGCTTTGACCCTGCTGCTCCCCTTCGCCATCGGTTTCGAATGGCCGGTCGCCCTGCGTTGGGCGATCCTGACCACGATGACGCTGAGCTGGCTCGGCTTTGCGTGGTGGACCGCCCGCGCCCAGGCGCACCGTTCCCCGGAACATGCCCGTGTCCTGCGTGAGCAGGACCAGCTGCTGACCGAACTGCGCAACTTCGTCGGCAACGAGATCGACGGTTCGCGTGGCGAAGTGGAACGCGCCCGTGACCTGATCCGCCAGGCCGTCTCCAGCCTCGGCGGCAGCTTCGATGCGATGAACCGCAAGTCGCGCCAGCAGAGCCAGGCGCTGTCGCGCATCGTCGACCGTGCCGGTGACGAAGGCGGCGCCGGCCTCGACGTTGCCCGCTTCGCCCAACACGCCAGCCACCGCATGGAACAGCTGGTGGAAGCGCTGGAACAGGTGAGCGGCCAGAGCAGCACCACCGTGCAGCACATCGACCAGATGGCGCAGCACCTGGATGGCATCTTCGCGCTGCTGGAAGACGTCAAGTCGATTGCCGACCAGACCAACCTGCTCGCCCTGAACGCCGCCATCGAAGCTGCGCGTGCCGGTGAGGCCGGTCGTGGTTTCGCCGTGGTTGCCGACGAGGTCCGCAACCTGTCCGAGCGTTCGACCACGTTCAACGAACAGATCCGCAAGCTGGCGCACAGCTCCAAGGACGCCATCGCCAAGGTCCGCGAGACGGTTTCGCACATGGCCTCGCGCGATATGGACCGCTCCCGTGAAGCGCGCCAGGAAGCGGCGGCGATGCTGGACAACGTGGCGCAGATCAATGCGTCGCTGGGTGACGGCATGCGCGAAGTGTCCGACTGCGCGCGTTCGATCGACGGCAGCGTGGCCGAAGCCGTTCGCGCCCTGCAGTTCGAGGACATCGCCACCCAGGCGCTGGGCGGCGTACATACCCACCTGGACCGCCTGACCGCAATCAACCGCGAAGCGGTGGCCCTGCAGGAACTGCTGCATCGCAACGGCGGCGTGTTCGACGAGGAAATCGCCTCGGCCCTGCAGCGCACCGGCAGCCGCCTGCGCGAACTGCGCAGCGAATGGGAACGCCCGCCGCACAAGCCGGTTGCCCAGCAGAGCATGGGCGCCGGTACGGTCGAGCTGTTCTGATCCTGATGTCCGCTGCCTCTTCCGGCAGCCTGCGAGGCCCCGGTTCTGCCGGGGCCTTTGCGTGTGACCCGCCTTTGGATGCATCCTGCAAGCGCACCATGACCCTGATCCGCGCCCTGTCCCCGATCAACGAGAACGAGCGCCCGCGCAACGCGGGCGTCCGTGAGCAGCTGCGGCAGCTGGAAGACGTGGCCCGCGAAGAAATACAGGAGCTGCAGCAGCTGGCCGATGCGCGCCCTGCCCCGGTTGTGGCCGGCGACGACCTGCTGGGGTTGGCGTGGGACCTGGGGCTGGATGGGGATGCGTTGAAGTAGATCCACGCCATGCGTGGATGGCCTTCACCATGGCATGATGCGCCGGTCCCGCTGACGGAAGACCGATGGCCATCGCACTGATCACCCTGCTGCTGGTCGAAGTCCTGCTGCTGGTGATGTGGACACCGTTCTTCTTCCGCGCGGGCATCGCCCTGTTCAACCAACGCATCGCCGCTACGCCGGCCGAGCTTTCACAGCTTTCGCTGGCCGGGTTGGAGCATGACCTGCCGACCGACACCTGGTTGCGCCTGGTATTCCATGCACTGCCTGACGGCAGCATCGCCTTTCGCGAGAGCTTCGCCCCCAGCTTCGGCGGTCGCTACTTTCCACTGATGCGCGGTCGGGTGGTGATCGACGCGCGGCGCCGGGAGGTGCGGGTGGTCGGACTGTGCAGCTGGTTCGCGCTGGGCCTGACGCTGATGATGGTTCCGATGATCCTGGTCCGGCCGGCGACGTCGCCGATGCTGGTGGCCTTGCTGCTGTTCTATATGGGCTTTTACATCCAGCGAAGACGCTATGCAGGCGTGGTCGAAGCGGTGCGTGCACGGCTGCGGTCCGAATTCCCGCAGAGGCTGGTTGCCGCGCCAAAGTAGATGCACGCCATGCGTGGATGATCGCGCGTGCAGGCATCAGTGCCGACCAAGGTCGGCACCTACCAGAGCCAGGCTCCGTCAGTAGATCCACGCCGTGCGTGGATGATCGCGCGCACAGGCATCAGCGCCGACCAAGGTCGGCATCTACCAGAGCCAGGCTCCGTCAGTAGATCCACGCCATGCGTGGATGATCGCGCGTACAGGCATCGGCGCCGACCAAGGTCGGCATCTACCAGAGCCAGGCTCCGTCAGTAGATCCACGCCATGCGTGGATGATCGCGCGTGCAGGCATCAGCGCCGACCAAGGTCGGCATCTACCAGAGCTAGGCTCCGTCAGTAGATCCACGCCATGCGTGGATGATCGCGCGCGCAGGCATCAGCGCCGACCGAGGTCGGCATCCACCAGAGCCAGGCTCCGTCAGTAGATCCACGCCATGCGTGGATGGTCGCGCGCGTGGGCATCAGTGCCGACCAAGGTCGGCACCCACCAAGGCAGGGTCGTGGCGCCTCAGCGAACCAGCACCACTTCGCTGGCGGCGTCGGTGCGGCCTGGGGCGAGGTGCTGCTGGCGCAGCCACTGGGCCAGGTCGCGCGGGCTGAGCGGGCGCGAGTACAGGTAACCCTGGATCTCGTCGCAGCCTTGGCGTCGCAGCATGTCCTCTTCCTGGTGCGTTTCCACGCCCTCGGCCACCACCTTCATGCCCAGCGCGTGGCCCAGGTGCACGATGGCCTGGGTGACCTCGGCGGTACCGGAATCATGCAGCATGCCCTGCACGAAACTGCGATCGATCTTCAGACGGCCGACCGGGAAACGATTGAGGTAGTTGAGGTTGGAGAAGCCGGTACCGAAGTCATCGACCGCCAGCGGCACGCCATGCCGTTCAAGCACATCGAAACAGTGGCGCAGGATGTCGGTGTCACGGATCAGGGCTGATTCGGTCAGTTCCAGCTCCAGCCGTTGCGGCGGCCAGCCGTGCGCGTGGCAGATCTCGATCACCCGCTCGGCGAAACCGCGATCACGCAACTGCACCGCTGACACGTTTACCGCAATGCGCTCGAAATGCAGGCCGGCGCGATCCCACGCAGCCGCCTGGCGACAGGCTTCGGACAACACCCAGTCGCCGATGCGGACGATCTCGCCGCACTTTTCGGCAATCGGAATGAACTCCGCTGGGCTGCAGTAGCCGATGCCCGGACGATGCCAGCGCAGCAGCGCCTCGATCGCCGGCGGCTCGCCGTGATGGGCGTGCAGCAGCGGCTGGTAGGCCAGGCTGAACTCGTCGCGCTCGATGGCGCCATGCAGGCCGTGCTCGATCTCCAGCCGCCGCTGGATCCGCGCCAAGGCGTCCTGGCTGTAGTATTGATAGGTGTTGCGACCGGCTTCCTTGGCCGCGTACATCGCCGCGTCGGCTGCGCGCAGCAGTGAATCGAAGTCGGTCTGGCTCTCGCCGAGCATGGCGATGCCCACGCTGGCGCCCACCTTCAAGGTGGTATCGCCACGGCGTAGCGGCTCGGCCAGCGAATTGATCAGCTTGCGCGCGACATGGCCGGCATCTTCCGGCTCTGCCAGATCGCGCAGGACCACGATGAACTCGTCGCCACTGAAACGGCCGAACAGGTCGTTGTTGCGCAGGTTCTGGTGCAGCCGGGTCGCGGCGGCCTTCAGCAGCGCATCGCCGGTGGCATGGCCAAAGCTGTCGTTGATGTTCTTGAAGCCGTCCAGGTCGATGAACAGCATGGCCAGCGAGGTGCCACGATCACGCGCTTCCTCGATGGCTTCGGAGGTCTGCTCACCCAGCAGTACCCGGTTGGGCAGCCCGGTCAGCAGATCGTAGTGCGCCAGCAGCTCGATGCGTTCGTTGGCTTCACGCTCGCGGGTGATGTCACGGAACAGGACCACGAAGCGTGGCGGCAGGCCATCGCGACGGTCCAGTTCAATCAGCACCTGTACCCAGACGCGCAGGCCGGATTGGCGGTAGAAGCACAGATCCAGCTGCTCAGGCAGGCCGCCACCGGCAATCCGCCCCAACGCGCCCTCGAAGGCCGCCCGCGAATCCTCTGCATACAGCGCCAGCGCCTGATCGAGAGTGATCGGCTCCTTGCGCAGGCCGTGGATGCGATAGCACTCCTCGGTCCATTGCATGTTGCGCGTTGCAACCTCGATCTCACAGCCGCCGATGCGTCCCAGCGCTGACACGCGGTTGAGCAGCTCGGTACGCCAGCGGATGAGCGCATCGGTCTGGTGCTGTTCGGTGATGTTCTGTACCTGCCCCAGCAATCGCTTGGGCTGACCGTCCATGTCCAGCAGCGGTTGCATCCACAGCCGCAGGTGCTGGGAGGGTTCGTTGCCGCGGGTCAGTTCCAGTTCGATGTTGGCGGCGCGGCCATCACGCCACAGGCGCCGCCAGGCGGCACGCAGTGCGCCGCGTGAGCGGGGGTGCAGCTGCTTGAGCCAGCGTCGCTGCCCCGGGATGCTGCCTTGCTGTAGCGCCAGCAGCGAGCGCAGCTCCGGCGACCACCAGAAGTGGCGGCTGTGCGGATCGAATGACCAGCTGCCCATGCTGGCGATGCGCTGGGCTTCGCGCAGATGCAGCTGCTGCTCCTGCAGCATGGCTTCCAGCTGCTTCTGCTGCTCGATGTCGGTATGGGTGCCGACCATGCGCAGCGGCTGGCCATCGGCGGTACGGGCCACCACCCGGCCGCGGTCCAGCACCCATCGCCATTGGCCATCGGCCTGGCGGAAACGGAACTGGGCGCTGTACTGTTCACTGTCGCCGCGCAGGTGTTCATCCAGTGCGGCGCGCACTTGGGTGATGTCGTCGGTATGCACGCGCGCCAGCATCTGGGTGGCGGTTTCCTCACCCAGCGCGGGCGTGCGGGCCACCCGGTCGCTGGGGATGTCCCAGTCCCACAGGCTGTGGCCGGCACTGTCCAGTGCAAGTTCCCAGCGACCGCCGCCGTCAACCGGCACCGGCTCGGGCACGCTGAGGGTGAAGGCGAGCAGATTGCCACTGCCGTCATGCACGGCGCGCAGGTGGCCATCGTAGTGGCCACGTGGGCCGCCCGGCAGCGTGCAGGCGACGATGCCACCGTCGGCGGCCAGCAGGCGCAGGTCTTCCAGCATCGGCGCGTAGGCGGCCACCGTGGCCGGCAGGCCATGCTCGCGCGCGGCCGGATTGGCCGCGAGCGGGCGCCCGCTACGGTCGACGATGACCAGCGCCGAGGCGAGCGGATGCTGCAGCAGGCTGGCGATGATCCCTTGGTCCACGCGATCTTGCTCCGGATGAAACGCCCGACAGCGGGGCACGCAGTGGTTAACGGCGCCTGCGGCGGATAATTGAGTGGCCAGGGCACACCCGCGCGGTAAGATGACCGGCACCCCTCTTCCCTGCCTACCTCCCTGCCCTGTCCATGCCCGTAGAACCGACCGGCACCGCCCCTGTTCCCGACCCGCGGATGGCGCAGGCGCTGGGTCGCGACCGTCGGCGCGTGGTGCTGAGCTATCTGGCGATGGCGCTGGCCTGGATGATCGCCACCGACGGCGCGGTGACAGCGCTGGTGCCCGACCCGCAGCAGGCGGCACTCTGGCAGAGCATGAAGGGCGCATTCTTCGCCCTGGCCAGTGCTGGCCTGCTGTACCTGCTGCTACGGCCGCTGGCCGAACACGTGCTGCACACCCATGCCCGCCTGCAGGCCTCCGAGCTGCGCCTGCGGCAGATGTTCGAAGGCAACCCGGGCCCGATCCTGGTCTATGACCTGGACAACCTGACCATCCTCGATGCCAATCCGGCCGCCTGCAGCACCTTCGGCTGGGACCGTGACGAACTTCTGGCACAGACCATCGACGTGCTCTGGCCACCGGGCCAGGACCAGGCGTTGCAGACCAAGCTGGAGGAGATCCGCGAGGCGCCCGAACAGCTGTGCATCCTGCGCGCACAGCTGCAGCTGCGCGACGGCAGCCTGCGGCAGATGGAACTGCGCTCGAACGCAATCGACTACGACGGACACACGGCGCGCCTGCTGATCGCCATCGACCGCACCGCCGAAGACCTTGCCCAGCTGCGGCGCGACCAGGCATTGGCGCGCGTGGAAGAGGCCCACGAACTGGCCCGGATCGGCGCATGGGAACTGAACCCGTCCACGGGCCAGGGCCGTTACTCCAACCAGGTCTATCGCCTGCTGGGCCGTCGCCCACCCGAGGCGCGGCGCTGGCACCGTTTCGACGAGCTGCTGGTGGCGGCCGACCCGGCCACTGCCGCACAGACCGATCAGGTGCTGGCCGGGCTGTGCTCGGGTGAGCAGGTGCAGGTGGATGTGCTGCTGCCGGTACTGGCAATGGATGGCCGCGCGCTCATGGTGCACCTGCGTGCGGCCAGCGGTGTGGATGAGGCGGGCCGAGACCGGATACTGGGCACCCTGCAGGACGTGACCGAGCGCGAACAGTCGCGGCGCCTGCTGCGCGAACGCGAGGAGCAGTTCCGCGAGCTGGTGCGGGTGCTGCCCGATGGCGTGGTGATCCTGTCCGACGAACATGTGCTGTACGCCAATGCGTGGGCGGCCGGCCTGTTCGGCTACGGCAGCCATGCGCTGCTGGGCGAGCCGTTGTCGGCGCTGGTGGCAGCTAGCGATCTGGCCCGGCTGCGCGCGCAGATGCGCGCTGGGCAGCCCCAGCACAGCCCGGGCCACAGCAGCGTGCTGGCCATGCAGCGCGCCGATGGCCGCAGCTTCCAGGCCGGCCTTGCGGTGGGTGACGTGCGCTACGGCGGGCGCGACTGCAAGCTGCTGATCGTGCGCGACCTGAGCGAATCGGAACAGACCCGCAGCGCGCTGGAGACCAGCAACCGCGAGCTGCAGGCGATGGCGGGCCGCTTGTTCTCGCTGCAGGAAGACGAGCGCCGGGCGATCTCGCGCGACCTGCACGATGACATCGGCCAGGCGATCACCGCGATCAAGCTTTCGGCCTATGCGGCGCAGGATGAGGACGACCCGCAACGGCGCGGCGAGGACCTGGCACAGATCGTCAGCCTGGCCGATACCACCGTCGCCAAGCTGCGCGACATCTCCACCCTGCTGCGGCCGCCGCAGCTGGATGCGCTGGGCCTGGAGGCGGCGTTGAGCTGGCAGGCGCGCGTGCTGTTCCGTTCGTCCAGCGTCGAGCTGCAGGCCGAGATCGAATCGCTGCCCACGCGCCCGGACAACAGCATCGAACAGGCCTGCTTCCGCATCGCCCAGGAAAGCCTGACCAACGTGCTGCGCCACGCGCGCGCCAGCCAGGTGGTGCTGCAGCTGCGCGATGTCGACCAGCGCGGACTGCACCTGATGATCCGTGACGATGGTGAAGGGTTCGACCCGGATGGCCCGCGCGGCCTGGGCCTGATCGTGATGCGCGAGCGCGCGCAGAGCGTGGGCGGCCATGTGCGGATCGAGTCGGCGCACGGCGCCGGTACCCTCGTCGATGTCCACCTTCCTTACCAGGCCGCTGTTACGGCGGCCGTAGAGTCAGCGGAATACTGAGCCCATGTGGAACCCCAACCTGCCCCCGGTCAGCATCGATGACGCACCTGATCGCCTCGGCGCCGGCAATCCCGAGCTGCAGGCAATGGTCGCCGAAGCCGCTTCCGGAGGCACCGCGCTGATGCTGATGCATGTGGACATCGACCACTTCGCTTCGGTCAACGAAAACATGAGCGCGGAGGTCGGTGACCAGGCACTGGTGCTGGTCGCCCAGCGCCTGCAGTCCTACCTGCGCGGACGCGGCAAGCTGTGGCGGCATGGCAGCGATGAGTTCCTGATCGCCGTGCCGCGAACTGCCGACCTGCCGCTGGCCGAGGATTTCGCCGAAGAGATCCGCCAGCAGATGGAGCTGCCCCTCTCGGTACTGCCCTATACGCTGTTCATGACCGGCAAGCTGGGCGTGAGCCTGTGCCCGGAACACGCCAGCAGCGCCTCGCGCCTGCTCGACCATGCCGAGGACGCGCTGTACCAGGCCGCCCGCGAAGGCGGCAATGCGGTGCGCATCCATGCGGTGGACACGCCGCCGAGCGCGCACAGCGAGAGCATCATCGCGCGGCAGATCGTCGATGCCATTCCCAACGGCGAACTGAAGCTGCGTTACCAGCCGCTGGTCAGTGCCCGCGATGGCCATGTGGTGGGCATGGAGGCGCTGCTGCGCTGGCAGTCGCCGACCCTGGGCATGCTGGTGCCGGAGCGCTTCATGCGCACCGCCGAGCGCCTGGGCATCATCGTGCAGATCGGCACGTGGGTGCTGGAAGGCGCGTTGAAGCAGGCCCGGCTGTGGCGCGATCAGGGCTTCGATGACTTCACCATCGCGGTGAATGTGTCGACCCTGCAGCTGTTGCGACCAAACTTCTTTGCCGAAGTGATGGGCGTGATCCAGGCGTCTGGCGTGCCGGCGCAGATGCTGACGCTGGAAATCAACGAAAGCGCGCTGACCAACAACGTCAACTTCGTCCACGAAACACTGGCCAACCTGCGCAACGAAGGCATCAGCCTGAGCCTGGACAACTTCGGCACGGGCGATTCCAGCCTGAGTGCGCTGGTGCGCTACCCGGTGGACAAGCTGAAGATCGACCGCAGCTTCATCAAGAGCGCACCGGCGGGCAATCGTGAAGCGGCGATTGCCCGCGCGATCATTGCGATGGGCCACCAGCTGGGCATGACGGTGATCGCCAACGGCGTCGAGTCGCAGGCGCAGCTGGGCTTCCTGCGCCGCAACGACTGCGATGTGTTCCAGGGCTATCTGTTCGGCGAACCGATGTCGGCCGATGCCGCCGGCATGACGCTGCGCCGCCGCTACCTGCGTCCCGAAGCGTTCGCCGAAACCCGACCGGACCGCACCCTGCTGCTGCTGGACGACGAGGAGAACGTGCTGCGTTCGCTGGTGCGCCTGTTCCGCCGCGATGGTTACCGCATCCTGGCGGCGGGCAACGTGCGCGATGCGTTCGATCTGCTGGCCATCAACGACGTGCAGGTGATCCTGTCCGACCAGCGCATGAGCGACATGAGCGGCACCGAGTTCCTGGGCCGGGTGAAGATGCTGTACCCGGACACGATCCGTCTGGTGCTGTCCGGCTATACCGATCTGAACACGGTGACCGATGCGATCAACCGCGGTGCGATCTACCGGTTCCTGACCAAGCCGTGGAATGACGACGAGCTGCGCAAGCACATCCACCAGGCATTCCGCACGTACGAGGAACAGCGGCGCAGCAATGGTGGGCAGGTTGCCGCAGAGCCGGTCGACGGCGGCGAGGATCGTTCACCGCTGCGCTGACCCTGCATACGGGTAGTGCCGGCCGCTGGCCGGCAATTGCGGGGCATCAGGTTTCACCGGGTTGCCGGCCAGCGGCCGGCACTACCGAACCGCTTTACCGCGGCTGCTTGATCGGCAGCACCAGGCGGAAGCGCGAGCCGACACCCGGGGTGCTGTCCAGGTCGATGCGGCCGTGGTGCTTGTTGATGATGCTGTAGGAGATCGACAGGCCCAGGCCGGTGCCGCTACCCACCGGCTTGGTGGTGAAGAACGGATCGAAGATGCGCTGGCGCAGTTCCGGCGAGATGCCACCGCCGGTGTCTTCGAATTCCACCCACACCGTGTCGCCGTCCACACCGGTACGCACGGTGATCGTGCCGCGCTCGGCGATGGCGTGGCCGGCGTTGAGCAGCAGGTTCATGTAGACCTGGTTCAACTCCGACGGCAGGCATTCCACCAGCGGCAGCTGACCGAACTCGCGTACCAGGTGCACCTTGTACTTGAGCTCGTTCCAGATGATGTTGATGGTCGATTCAAGGCCGGAATGCAGGTCGACCAGCTTCCACGACTCATCCCGACCGGAATAGGAGAAGTCCTTCAGGTCGCGCACGATGCGGGTGACCCGCTCGATGCCTTCGCGTGATTCGGCCATCAGCTGCGGCAGGTCGCGGCTGATGAAATCGATGTCCAGGCGGTCACGGATATCGTCGATTTCCGGGATCAACGCCTTCGGGTCCGGCGCACGCAGGGCACGCTCGTAAGCCTCGATCACCGTGAACAGACTGCGCAGGTATTCCTGCAGGCTGCCCAGGTTGGAGTGCACGTAACCGATCGGATTGTTGATTTCATGCGCCACGCCGGCGGCAAGCTGGCCGATGGAGGCCATCTTCTCCGACTGCAGCAGCTTTTCCTGGGTGCCGTTCAAGCGCAGGTACGCTTGGCGCAGTTCGGCATGGCGCTGCTGCAGCTCGCGCTCGTAGTCTTCCTGGCCTTCGATATGACGGAACAATGCCAGGTAGTGCCCCGAGCCGGGTTCACCATGGAAGTACAGATGGGCGATGACCACGCCCTCGCCCAGCGGCAGGCTGCCATTCCAGTGACCTTGCTGGCGCGCATGTTCAAGCGCATCCGGCGGCAGCAGTTCGCGCAGGCGCTGCGGCGGCGGCAAGGCACCTTCGTCGCTGCCCAGCAGGCTCTGTGCGGCCGGGTTGGCCAGGGCCACCTGTCCATCTTCGGTGAACAGCAGCAAGCCCTCGCGCAGGCGCTCAAGCAGGGCCTGCAGCACAGGTTGCGGCGGAAGGGGGGCGGTAACCAGAACGTTGGCGGCGGACACGGCGACTCGAGGCGATCAAACAGGCGCCCAATATACGCGCTCGTGCGGCGGCCCACAGCCGCCATCGGGCGGTCAGGCGACCGCCGGCCTGTCAGGCGATGGCGAGTGGCCGCCGCGCGGTGACGGTGTGCGACTGGCCCTTGGCATCGTACGCCGAGGACTCTTCGGTGCGGCCCATCTGGCGCAGTGCCCAGTTGACCTCGCGCCGGCGCCGCGACAGCAGCACCCCGTTGGCGCGGTTGCGCTCGGCCAGTTCCTGCAGCTGCTCGCCCTCGCCCACCGGTGGCGCGCCTTCCAGCGCACGCAGCGCTTCCAGCTTCGCACCGGTGGCACGGATCAGGGCGTGCACGTCGTGCTCGACCAGGGCCTGGCGTTCAACGTCCAGGGCCTGGGCAAGGCGCTGCAGCGGCTCGCTCATCGCCGCGGTCATCCTTGCAGCTGCTGGTCCAGTTCAAGCATGCGCGAAGCGATCGCGTCCGGATTGATCTTGTAGGTGCCGTTCTGCAGCGATTCGCGCACCGCTGCAACACGCTGGGCGTCGATCGCCGGGGCGGTGCTCAGCTCACGCTCGATGGCCTGCAGGTTGGTGGCTTCGCCGGTCAGGCGCAGGCTGTCAGCCGCCTCGACCGGACGTGCCGCCGAATCGGTGCTCACGCCGGGCTTGGCGGCCGGGGTGGTGACGCTGCGCAGTGCCTGGGGGACCTGCAGGTTGCCGTCGATTTTCTGGCTCATGGGGTGTCCTGGAGTTGCCGTACACAAGGGATAACGGCCACAGGGCCGTGATCTTTAGGGGAATTCTGCATTATTTCAACGCGCCACGATTACGTCACCGGCCGCGTCCACCGTGCCCTGCACGATACGGCGCGAGGACAGGTTTTCTACTGATACGCGCTCGTTCTGGCCGGCATCGCCCAGTGCGCGCCCGGCGATGCGGACCTCGACCGAACCACGCCGCGATACCAGCGCCACACTGTCTCCTCGCTTGATGAGACGCTGTGCGACCAGATCGTTGCTCGACAGCAGGGTTCCCGCCGGCAACGGCCGACGGGCGATGCGGCCGATCGCTGCGGCAGGATCGGCCAGCACTGCGCCGGCAATCCGTGCCGCGTCACGCTGGGCAGTACTGATATCGGCGGCGGCAATGGATTCTCCAGTGCCAATGCCACGGGTCAGCACCAGTACGGTCTGGTTGCGGCGCACCTTCACCGGCACGAACAGGCGCCAGCCGCCGGCATCCGGGCAGCTCACCTCCACCGTGGTGTTGGCGGTGGGCTGCACCTGCAATGCGCCGCCACATTTTGGAAGTCGCAGCGCATCGGCGACGACTGCCTCACCTTCGGTACCGGCCGCAAGGGTCGACAACGCTGCAGCGCGGATGCTGGCCACCGGCTGCCAATCGGCAGCGGTCGCCCACGGCGCGGCCACGGCCAGTGCAATGGCAAGGAAAGAAGCAATGCGGCGCATGGCGCCTCCTGTCGGTAAGACCTGGCCCAGACGCGTGCAAGCTGCGTGCCACAGGCAGAGGACGGAAATCCCCCGGGCCCGCCCCTGCACACAGGCCCTCAAGTTCCGCCCTGCCCGCGCCGATACAGCAGCCATGTCCCATGACCTGCTCAACCGGATCGACCAGCGAACCCGACTGGCCGGCCACAATCGCCTGGCGCTGCTGCTGTTCCGCCTCGGCGGACGTCAGCTTTTTGGCGTCAACGTCTTCAAGGTGCAGGAAGTGCTGCGCCGCCCGGAGCTGTTCCAGGTACCCGGCCTGCCCGGCCAGTTTGCCGGTGTGGCCGACGTACGCGGGCGCTCGGTGCCGGTGCTGGACCTGGGCCTGGCCATCGGCCACCCCGAGCGCGAGCCGGATGCGGACACCGCGCCCGGCTACCTGGTGGTGACCGAGTTCAACCGTTCGATCCAGGGCTTCCTGGTCAGCGGCGTGGAACGCATCGTCAACATCGCGGTGGAAGACATCCACCCGCCGCCGGAACTGGGTGCTGAGTCGAGCTACCTGACCGCGGTGACCCGCTTCCAGGGCGAGCTGATCCAGGTGATCGACGTGGAAAGCGTGCTGGCCGACATCGCCCAGGTCCGCGGCGAAGCGGTGCTCGACCCGGCCATGGCGATGCCCGCCGATGCCCCGCAGCTGCAGGTGCTGGTGGTGGATGATTCGCGGGTGGCCCGCCAGCAGATCCGCAGCGTGCTGGACCAGCTGGGGGTGGGCGCAACCCTGCTCTCGGACGGCAAGCAGGCGTTGGACCACCTGCTGCAGATCCATGCCTCGGGTGAAAACCCGGCCGACCGCTACGCCATGGTGATCTCGGACATCGAGATGCCGGCGATGGATGGCTACACGCTGACGACGGAAATCCGGCGCCACGCTGGCCTGTCCGGGCTGTACGTGCTGCTGCATACCTCGCTGTCGGGCGTATTCAACAATGCGATGGTCGAGCGCGTGGGTGCCAACGCCTTCGTCGCCAAGTATTCGCCGCATGAGCTGGCCGACTTCGTGCTGGACCGCCTGCGCAAGGTGGCGATGGCGGCGTAAGGCCGCCGCCCCGACACGGTAGTGCCGGCCGCTGGCCGGCAACCGCGGACACAACGGGGAGCCGGCCAGCGGCCGGCACTACCCCCTCAGGTTTGGCACACCGCTTGCAGCTTCCCGGGCAATGTTCCCGTGGGAGTGCACCGTGCGCAACCTGATTACCGACTACCTGGGCGTCCATGCCCAGGCAATGCCGTTGCGCGAACAGCGCATGAAGCTGATCGCCAGCAATCTCGGCAATGCCGACACCCCCGGCTACAAGGCCCAGGACCTGGACTTCGATTCGGCCCTGCGTCATGCCCAGGGGCTGGATGCCAACGGCCTGATGACCACCACCAACGAGCAGCACTACGAAATCAGTAGTGGCCTCAATCCGTTCCAGGTGGCCCGCGAGGGCGTACAGCCCAGCATCGACGGCAACACCGTCGACCCCGATGCCGAACGCGCCGCCTACGGCCGCGCCGCCCTGGAATACCGCGCCTCGCTGAGCTTCGTCGAAAGCAAGGTGCGTTCCATGCTCACCGCGATCACGGGGCAATAAGCCATGAGCAACCTGCCGATCTTCGATATCGCCGGCTCCGCGCTGCAGGCGCAGTCGGTGCGCATGAGCACCATCGCCTCCAACCTGTCCAACGCTGACAGCATCGCCGGCTCCGCCGACGCGGTGTACAAGCCGCTGGAACCGATCTTCCAGGCGGTCACCAGCAAGACCGACCCGAACATCACCTCGGTGCAGGTCAAGGAGATCACCCAGAGCAACGCGGCGCCGATCAAGCGCTATGAGCCTGGCCATCCGCTGGCCGACGGCGACGGCTACATCTACCAGCCCGACGTCGATCCGGTTGCGCAGATGGTCAACCTGATCTCGACCTCGCGCAATTACCAGGCCGGCGTGGAGATGTTGACCACCGCCAAGGAACTGGCCCTGGCCACCCTGACCATGGGCCGCTAAGGCCCGCTGCACCGGACACCGCCATGACCACTGCCGTCAACAACCAGAGCAACCAGGACGTCTACGCCGCACTCGGCCTGAACGCCCCCAACAGCAACGCCACCAAGAAGAAGAACACGTTGGACCAGGCCGACTTCCTGCGCCTGATGACCGAACAGCTGCAGCACCAGGATCCACTGAAGCCGATGGACAACACGCAGATGGTCTCGCAGATGGCGCAGATGTCGACCGTGCAGGGCATCACCGATCTGAACAAGTCGGTGAAGGGCTTCCAGGAGTCGATGGCCAGCGACCAGGTGCTGCGTGGTGCGGCCCTGGTCGGCCACCAGGTGCTGGTGCCGTCGGAAAAGCTGGTGCTGGAAAAGGAAGGTTCGGTGGAAGGCACCGTTGCCGCACCGGCCGCCGGCATCGTCACCGTGGACGTCACCGACGCCAACGGCGCCAAGGTCACCTCGATCAGCGTTGAAGCCAAGGCTGCCGGCGAGACCGCGTTCAAGTGGGATGGCAAGGATGCCAACGGCAAGCGCATGGAGCCGGGCAAGTACAACATCGTCGCCAACCACGTCGACACCACCGGCAAGAGCACCAAGCTGTCCACCTTCGTGCAGGCACCGGTGGAAAGCGTGACCGTCGGTTCCGACGGTCTGTACCTGAATCTCAAGGGCCTGGGCACGGCCCCTCTCGACTACGTGCTCCGCGTCAGCTGAGCCGCACCCACCGCATCCAACAGGAGCATCCCATGGGCTTCAACATTTCCCTGTCCGGCATCAACGCTGCCAACTCAGACCTGAGCGTCACCGCCAACAACGTGGCCAACGTCAACACCACCGGCTTCAAGCAGTCGCGTGCGGAATTCGCCGACCTGTTCGCCGCCACCAGCTACGGCCTGTCCAAGAACGCGATCGGCTCGGGCGTGCGTGTTTCCAACGTGGCCCAGCAGTTCATCCAGGGCAACAACGAGCAGACCGGCCGCAGCCTGGACATGGCCATTTCCGGTGAAGGATTCTTCACCATGAACATGAACGGCGCACGCGTGTACTCGCGCGCCGGCAACTTCCAGACCGACGCCGCCGGCTACGTGGTCAACCCGCAGGGTGCACGCCTGCAGGTGTTCGCACCGAACGCCGACGGCACCAACTTCGACGCCGGCCGCCTGGTCGACCTGCAGCTGCTGACCACCGACAGCCCGCCCAAGCAGACCAGCGAAGTCAAGGTTGGTTTCACCCTGCCGGGCAATGCCAAGCAGCCGACGGTGACCACCTTCGACCCCACCAATTCCAACAGCTACAGCCACTCCAGCGGCGGCATCACCGTCTATGACTCGTTGGGCGTCAGCCACACCCAGGTGTCCTACTTCGTGAAGGAAGCGGCCACCAACGCCTGGACGGTGCACAACTACGTCGATGGCCAGCCGGCCGGCACACCGACCCCGCTGACCTTCGACAACGCTGGCAAGCTGACCGCTCCGGCCAACGGCAGGATCAGCCTGGGCACCTTCACCCCGACCACCGGCGCTGGCGTGCTGAACATGACGCTGGATGTGAGCGGCTCGACCCAGTACGGCGAAAAGTTCGCCCTGCGCAACACCCAGCAGGATGGCTACGCAGCCGGCAAGCTCAACGAGATCACCGTTTCGGAAACCGGCGTGGTGTTCGCCCGCTATTCCAACGGCGACGACAAGCCGCTGGGCCAGGTGGCACTGACCAGCTTCAACAATCCGCAGGGCCTGGAACAGAAGGGCAACAACCTGTGGGTGGAGACCTTCGATTCGGGCACGCCGCGCACCGGCGCCGCCGACACCTCCAACCTCGGCAAGATCCAGGCCGGTTCGCTGGAATCCTCCACCGTCGACCTGACCGAACAGCTGGTCAACATGATCACCGCGCAGCGCAACTTCCAGGCCAACGCGCAGATGATCACGACCCAGGACCAGATCACCCAGACCGTCATCAACATCCGTTGATGACCTGCTGACCCTGTCACGGAACTCCCCGCATGGATAAAGCCCTTTACGTGGCGATGACCGGTGCCCGCGCCTCCCTGCAGGCGCAGGGAACGCTCAGCCACAACCTCGCCAACTCGGATACCCCCGGCTTCAAGGAAGCGCTGGCCAACACCGAAGCCTTCCCGATCCGCGGCCCGGGCTTTGCCTCGCGGGTGGATGCGCTGCACGTCGACGCCGGTTTCAACCGCACCGCCGGCGCGCAGCACATCACCGGCAAGCCGCTGGATCTGTCGTTGCAGACCGGCACCTGGCTTGCCGTGCAGTCCGGTGATGGCAGCGAGGCCTACACCCGTGGTGCCGCGCTGTCGGTGACCCCGAACGGTCAGCTGGTGACCTCCACTGGCCGTCCGGTGCTGGACGACAACAACAACCCGATCGCGATCCCGCCCTACCAGGCGATGGAGATCGGCAACGACGGCACGATCTCGATCATCCCGCAGGGCGAAGGCCCGCAGACGATGGCGATGATCGGCCGGATCAAGGTGGTGCAGGCGCCGGATGAACGCCTCGAACGCGGCCTGGATGGCCTGTTCCGCAATACCGATCCGCTGCAGCCGTTCGCCCAGGCGCAGGGCACGGCGGTGCACAGCGGCCAGCTGGAAGGCAGCAACGTCGATGCCGCCGGCGCGCTGGTGCAGATGATCCAGCTGCAGCGCCAGTACGAAATGCAGGTGCAGGTGATCAAGCACGGCGATGACAACGCGCGCAGCGCCAACAGCCTGTTGCGCCTGGGCAGCTGACGGAATTCCGGCACCGGCCTGCGCCGGTGCTGGCACGCCGCTTGCACTGCCTACCCCATGGGCCGCATCGCGCGGCCGGCTTCACCCAGACAGGACTCCGAAGATGAACCAGGCATTGTGGATCGCGAAAACCGGACTGGATGCGCAGCAGATGCGCATGTCGGTGGTTTCCAACAACCTCGCCAACACCAACACCACCGGCTTCAAGCAGGACCGCGCCAGCTTCGAGGACCTGTTGTACCAGCAGGTGCGCCAGCCCGGCGGTTCGTCTTCGGCACAGACCCAGCTGCCCACCGGCCTGCAGATCGGCACCGGCGTGCGCGTGGTGGCCACCGCCAAGAACTTCGAGCAGGGCAGCCAGCAGCAGACCGGCCGCGCGCTTGACGTGATGGTCAACGGCCGCGGCTTCTTCGAAGTGCAGATGCCCGACGGCAGTTCGGCTTACACCCGCGATGGCTCGTTCAAGATCAACCAGGACAGCGAGCTGGTCACCAACAGCGGCTACCCGGTGCAGCCGGGCATCCAGATTCCCGAAGGCGCGCAGTCGGTGACCATCGGTACCGACGGCACCATCAGCGTGAAGATGGCCGACGGTGCGGCATCGGTGGAAGTCGGTGCGCTGACCCTGACCGATTTCGTCAATCCGGCGGGCCTGCAGGCACGCGGCGAAAACCTGTTCCTGGAGACCACGGCTTCCGGCCCGGCACAGAACGGCAACCCTGGCCTTAATGGCCTTGGCACCGTGGTGCAGGGTGCGCTGGAAGGCAGCAACGTCAACGTGGTGGAAGAGCTGGTGTCGATGATCGAAACCCAGCGCGCCTACGAAATGAACGCCAAGGCGATCTCGACCACCGACTCGATGCTCGGCTACCTCAGCAACAAGCTCTGACCGCCCTCACCGGGAACCTGCCATGTCGCCCCTTTCTTCCTTCGCCCGTACTGCCCTCGCCTGCGCCGTGGCTGCCCTGCTCGGTGGCTGCGTGATCGCTGGCGACGTGCGCCCCTATCCGACGATGGCGCCGTTGCAGCCGATCATGCCGCCGCAGGCCGAACCGACCGCAGGCGCGATCTACGCCGCCGGCCCGACCCTGCAGCTGTATTCGGACCGTCGTGCGCGCGATGTCGGCGACCTGCTGACCATCACCCTGCTGGAAAACACCACGGCGCAGACCAGTGCAAACACCGCCACCAACAAGGAATCGAACCTGAGCCTCGGCACGCCGTCGATTCTCGGTGCACCAGTCACCTTGGGCGGCAAGGACATCCTGAGTGCAACCGCCAAGGGCGCACGCGACTTCACCGGCAAGGGCAACAGCGCGCAGAGCAACCGCCTGCAGGGCAACGTGACCGTAACCGTGGTGCAGCGCCTGCCCAACGGCAACCTGGTGGTGCAGGGGCAGAAGAACCTGCGCCTGAACCAGGGCGACGAACTGGTGCAGGTACAGGGCATCGTACGCCCCGGCGACATCAGCGCGGACAACACCGTGCCCTCCAGCCGCGTGGCTGAAGCGCGCATCGTCTATGGCGGCCGCGGCCCTGTCGCGCAGTCCAACGCGATGGGCTGGTTGAGCCGCTTCTTCAACTCCGGCCTGACGCCGTTCTGAGTATGGCCATGAAACTCTTCTTCTCTTCTTTCTGGCAGCGACGCGCTGCGTCGCTCTACTGCGCCGTGTTCATGATCTTCGCGGTGGTAGCCCCGGCCAGCGCCGAGCGCATCAAGGACCTGGCCCAGGTGGGTGGCGTGCGTGGCAATGCGCTGGTGGGCTACGGCCTGGTGGTCGGCCTGGATGGCAGCGGCGACCGTACCAGCCAGGCGCCTTTCACCGTGCAGAGCCTGAAGAACCTGCTGGGCGAACTGGGCGTCAACGTGCCGGCCAACGTCAACCCACAGCTGAAGAACGTGGCGGCGGTGGCGATCCATGCCGAGCTGCCGCCGTTCGCCAAGCCCGGCCAGCCGATCGACATCACCGTGTCCTCGATCGGCAACGCCGTGTCGCTGCGCGGTGGCTCACTGCTGATGGCGCCGTTGCGCGGTGCTGATGGCCAGGTCTATGCGATTGCCCAGGGCAACCTGATCGTCGGCGGCTTCGGCGCGCAGGGCAAGGATGGTTCGCGCGTTTCGGTGAACGTGCCCAGCGTCGGCCGCATTCCCAACGGTGCGACCGTTGAGCGCGCCCTGCCCGACGTGTTCGGTGCCAGTGGCGAAATCACCCTGAACCTGCACAACAGCGACTTCACCACCATCTCGCGGATGGTGGGTGCACTCAACAATGCCTTCGGCGAGGGCTCGGCTCGCGCGGTGGACGGCGGCACGGTTGCCGTGCGTGCGCCGACCGATGCCGGTGCGCGCATCGGACTGCTGGCCCGCATCGAAAACCTGGAACTGACCCCTGGCGCTGCGCCGGCCAAGGTGGTGGTCAACTCGCGTACCGGCACCGTGGTCATCGGCCAGCAGGTGCGGGTCGGCCCGGCGGCGATCTCGCATGGTTCGTTGACGGTGACCATCCAGGAAAACACCAATGTCAGCCAGCCCAACGCCTTTGCCGGTGGCCAGACCGTGGCCACGCCGCAGTCGACCATCACCGCCACCAACGATGGCAGCCGCATGTTCAAGTTCAATGGCGGCACCACCCTGGACGAGATCGTGCATGCGGTGAATGCCGTTGGCGCGGCGCCGGGTGACCTGATCGCGATCCTGGAAGCACTGAAGCAGGCCGGTGCCCTGAGCGCCGAGCTCGAGGTGATCTGACATGCGCATCACTCCCGCATTCGAACTGAGCCCCGCACAGCAGAACGACCCGGCGAAGATCGACAAGGTCGCGCGCCAGCTTGAAGGCCAGTTCGCGCAGATGCTGGTCAAGAGCATGCGTGATGCGAGCTTCGGCGATTCGCTGTTCCCGGGCGAAAACAAGATGTTCCGGGAGATGTATGACCAGAAGATCGCCGAGGCGATGACACGCGGCAAGGGTCTGGGCCTGTCGAGCATGATCACCCGCCAGTTGTCCGGCGCGCAGGCCGATGGCCCGGCACTGGATACCCGGGTGGACCCGGCCAAGGCCAGCCGCGCCTACCAGCTCAATGCTCCGGCGGCACCGTCGCTGCCGCTGCAGGATGCTGGCCAGGCCGTGCGCATGCTGCAGCAGATGGCGGCCGGTGTGCAGGATGGCGCGCAGTCTTCGGTCGCACCGATGGAGCAGGCGCTGGACCTGATTGCGGGCCGGGAAAGCAGCGGCATGCACCGTTCGCTGGGCACCGACGATCCCTATGCCGGCGCCATCGGTGGTGCCGATTGGGCCGCTGCCAGCGACCAGTGGGCGCCGACCGCCAGCAACCGCGGCAGCAGCGGCACCCCGGCCGATGCGCTGGCCACCCGCACCGCCGTCGCCCAGTTGGGCGCGCATACACCTGAAGGCTTCGTCGCCAGCATCTGGCAGCACGCGCAGAGCGCGGCCCAGGAACTGGGCGTGGACGCCCGCGCCCTGGTTGCCCAGGCAGCGCTGGAAACCGGCTGGGGCAAGCGCCAGATCAAGCATGCCGACGGCAGCACCTCGCACAACCTGTTCGGCATCAAGGCCACCGGCTGGAAGGGCCAGAGCGCCACTGCCGGCACCCATGAATATGTCGATGGCGTGCGCCGCAACGAGACCGCCAGCTTCCGCGCCTACACCTCGCCTGCGGAGAGCTTTGCCGACTACGTGCGCCTGCTGAAGACCAGCCCGCGCTACCAGCAGGCGCTGCAGGCCGGCACCGATGTGCAGGGCTTCGCGCGCGGCCTGCAACGCGCCGGCTATGCCACCGACCCGCGCTACGCGGCCAAGATCGCCGCGATCGCCGGCGGCCCGACCATCGAGCGCGCCGTGGCCGCCGTGGCCGACGCCGGCTCACGCATCGGTCAGACCTTCGCCAGCACCGCAACCGCGGCGCTGGGTATCACTCGTCGTTGAGGAACCCCATGTCCAGCGTACTTTCCACCGGTACCAGTGCCCTGCTCGCCTTCCAGCGTGCGTTGGCCACCACCAGCCACAACGTGGCCAACCTCAACACGCCCGGTTACAGCCGGCAGAAGGTCGACTTCGCCACTGCCACGCCGCAGAACTACGGCTACGGCGACGTTGGCAACGGCACCCGCATCGTCGACATCCGCCGCGCCGCCGACCAGCTGGCGATCTCGCGCCTGCTCGACAGCAGCGGTGAGCTGGCGCGGTTGAAACAGCTTTCGGGCATGGCCGACCGTGTCAATGCGCTGTTCTCCGACTCCGCCACCAATGTGGCCGGCGTGTGGTCTAACTTCTTCGATTCGGTCAGCGGCCTGTCGTCCAATGCCGCCGGCACCGCCGACCGGCAGAATCTGCTGGATGGCGCCAAGGCGCTGGTTACCCGTTTCGGCCAGCTCAACACGCAGCTGAACAACCTCAATGGCGAGGTCAACAACGGCCTGCAGGCCGGCGCCACCGAGGTCAACCGCCTTGCCGCGGAAATCGCGCAGATCAACGGTGCCATCGGCACCAATATCGCCAATGCCGCACCGGACCTGCTGGATCGTCGCGACCAGTTGATCTCGCAGTTGATCGGCTACACCGGTGGCACGGCGGTGGTCCAGGACGGCGGCATCATGAACGTCTACACCGCCGGCGGCCAGGCGCTGGTGGTTGGAACCACCGCGTCCAAGGTCACCACGGTGGCCGACCCCTACCAGCCCGAGCGCCTGCAGCTGGCGCTGCAGACCCAGGGTGGCACGATCAATCTGGACCCGAAGTCGGTAGGCGGTCAGATCGGCGGCATGCTGGAATTCCGCGATACCGTGCTGACCCCCGCCCAGGCCGAACTGGGCAAGCTGGCCATCGGCCTGGCCGAGAGCTTCAACAGCACCCACCGCCAGGGCGTGGACCTGTACGGGCAGATGGGCGGTGACTTCTTCAACATCGGTACCCCGCGCGTGACCGGCAACAGCAGCAATACCGGCACCGGCTCGATCAGCGCCAGCTTTGGTGACCTCGGCAAGCTGGATGCACAGAACATCGTGCTCAAGTTCGACGGCACCAACTGGGCCGCCAGCCGCGCCGACACTGGCGCCACCGTGCCGATGACCGGCACCGGTACCGCTGCCGACCCGCTGCTGATCAACGGCGTGAAGCTGGTGGTCGGCGGTGCGCCTGCAGCCAATGACCGCTTCCTGCTGCAGCCGACCGCAGGCGTTGCCGGCAGCCTGGAAATGGCGATCACCGATCCCTCGCGCATCGCCGCTGCCGCTGCAATCAAGGGCGCGGCCGCGCTGACCAACACCGGCACCGGCAAGATGAGCGGCGTTACCGTGACCAACGCGGCCAACGCCAACCTGCGCAATCCGGCGGCGATCGTGTTCACCTCGGCCACCACCTTCACCGTTGATGGCGGCCCGCCGCAGACCTATACCCCCGGCCAGACCATCAGCGCCAACGGCTGGAGCTTCGTGCTGGATGGCGTGCCGAAGAACGGCGATACCTTCAACATCACCCCGACCCCGGCCGGCTCGTCGGACAACAGCAACGCCACCAAGCTGTCCAAGGTGGAAGATGCAAAGGCGTTCAACGCCGGTACCGTCACCCTCAACGGCGCGCTGGGCGGCTTGACCACGCAGGTGGGCGCCGCCGCACGTTCGGCCGAGTACTCGCTGGACGCGCAGCAGGTCATCACCAACCAGGCACAGAGTGCCCGCGACGAAGTGTCCGGCGTCAACCTGGATGAAGAAGCGGCCGACATGCTGCGCCTGCAGCAGGCCTACCAGGCCGCCTCGCAGCTGATTTCCACCGCCGACAGCATGTTCCAGACAATCCTGGGAGCCGTGCGCCGATGAGCAGCCGTATCTCCACCAGCATGATGTACAGCCAGTCCGTTGCGCTGATGATGTCCAAGCAGGCCAAGCTGAGCCACCTGGAACAACAGATCGCCACCGGCAGCAAGATCCTCAGCGCCAAGGACGATCCGGTCTCGGCCGGCGCCGCCGTCGGCCTGGACCGCAGCCTGGCCGCGCTGGACCGCATGAAGCTCAACGCCGGCAACGTGCAGAACCGTCTGGGCGTGCAGGAAAACACCTTGGCCCAGGTGGGCGACATGATGGGGCGGATCAACGAGCTGACCATCTACGCCAACAATCCAGCGCTGGCACCGGCCGACAAGCAGTCGCTTGTCACTGAAGTCAAGGCGATCCGTGACAACCTGTTGTCGCTGGCCAACAGCAGCGACGGCACCGGCCGCTACCTGTTTGGCGGCACCAACGATGGCGACCCACCGTTCTCGCAGGTGGGCGGCAAGATCGTCTACAGCGGCGACCAGACCCAGCGCAAGGTTGAAATCGGCCCTGACACCTACGTGCAGGACGCTTTGCCCGGCAGCGAGATCTTCCTGCGCATCCCCACCGGCGATGGCTTCGTTGATGGTGGCCCGGTCGCCGGCAATACCGGCACCGGCGTGCTGACCAATGTCACCCGCGATGGCTCCAGCACCTGGAACGGCCAGTCCTTCAGCGTGCGCTTCACCGCCGCCGACCAGTACGAAGTACTGGATGCCGGCGGCACGGTAGTCGGCACCGGCAACATGAAAACCGGCGACGACATCGTCGTCAATGGCGTGCGCATGCACATCGATGGCAAGCCTGCTGCCGGCGACAGCTTTGCGGTCACTCCGTCCAGCAGCCGCGATATCTTCGGCACCCTGGATGCGCTGATCGGAACGCTGGAAGCCGACACCGGTTCGCCGGCAAAGCTGGCCGTGCAGCAGAACGCATTGCAGAGCAGCCTGCGTGATGTGGCACGCGCCGCCGAGCGGATGATCGATTCGCGCGCCGCGGGTGGCGCGCAGTTGAAGGCGCTGGACAATGCCGCCGACATGCGCGAAGCCAACGGCGTAACCCTGAAGACCACGCTGTCGCAGATGCGCGATGTGGACTACGCCGATGCAATGAGCCAGTACCAGCTGGAAAGCACGGCGCTGCAGGCGGCGCAGACGCTGTTCTCACAGATGCAGTCGATGTCGCTGTTCAACAAGATCCGCTGATTCCACGCGCCAGCGCTAGACCCGAAGGCCGCGATGCCAAGCATCGCGGCCTTTTTCGTTTGCGGCTGCCGCCGCACTCGCCGGGCATGGCCCGGTGCTACCGGCATGCCCGCCCGGCACGACGCGTCCACCCGGGCGACGCGGCATCGGGCAGCGCCGGGCCATGCCGGGCGGAACAGACCATCGTTCAGCTTGGCCGCCGACCGCCGATACCCCTTCCAACGCCAGCCGGGCCCTGCCCGGCCGCCTTTCCCGGGCGATCGGAAAACCCGGCGAAAACAGCCTTCCCGCACGAATTACGGTGTCAACGGAATTCCCGGCTAAAGGTTGTTGACAAAGCGCCGTTATTCATTTGGCAACGACGAAGCACACAGCCAAACAAAAAAACAGGCGGCGCTTCGTTTCTTTCACCAACGGGTTCCACATAAGAGGAGACGACCCCATGGCACAGGTAATCAACACCAATACGATGTCACTCAACGCTCAGCGCAACCTGAGCACGAGCGGCAACTCGCTGGCCACCACCATCCAGCGTCTGTCGTCCGGTCTGCGCATCAACAGCGCGAAGGACGACGCCGCCGGCCTGGCGATCTCGGAGCGCTTCAGCACCCAGATCCGCGGCCTGGACGTGGCCATCCGCAACGCCAACGACGGTATCTCGCTGTCCCAGGTCGCCGAGGGTTCGCTGAGCGAAGTCGGCAACAACCTGCAGCGCATCCGCGAGCTGGCCGTGCAGTCCTCCAATGCCACCAACTCCTCCAGCGACCGCAAGGCGCTGCAGGCCGAAGTGACCCAGCTGGTCTCGGAAGTGGACCGCGTGGCCAAGCAGGCCGACTTCAACGGCACCAAGCTGCTGGACGGCAGCTTCACCAGCCAGCTGTTCCAGGTGGGCGCCAACGCCGGCCAGGCCATTGCCATCAACAGTGTGGTCAACGCCAAGGCGGACTCGCTGGGCGCTGCCAGCTTCGCCAACGGCTACACCGGCACCGCGCTGGCGGCCGACAAGGCCACCGCCGATACCACCTTCTCGCAGCTGCAGGTGGTGGTGACCCCGCCGGGCGGCACGGCAACCTCGATCAACATCGGCGACATCTCGGTGAAGTCCGGTGAGTCGATCAGCGCCGCCACCGCGGCTGCGATCAACAACAAGCTGGGCGAAACCGGCGTGGTCGCTTCGGTCAACGCCGGAGTCATCAGCCTGGCCTCGGTCAAGGATGGCCAGACCTTCGCACTGGCAGCCGCCGGCCCGGTCTCCACCGTCCCCGGCGCGGTCGTCACCGACCTGGCCAACATCGGCCTGACCCAGAACGGCACCAACGGCGGCACCCTCACCGGCGTCACCAGCAGCTTCGTCAAGGATCTTGATGTCACCACCGCCGTTGGCGCCCAGAAGGCCCTGTCGATCGTCGACAAGGCGCTGGAGTCGGTCAACAGCGTGCGCGCCGACCTCGGCGCCATCCAGAACCGCTTCACCTCGGTGGTCGCCAACCTGCAGACCTCCTCGGAGAACCTGTCTGCATCGCGCAGCCGCATCCGCGATACCGACTTCGCCAAGGAAACCGCCGAGCTGACCCGCACCCAGATCCTGCAGCAGGCCGGTACGGCCATGCTGGCCCAGGCCAACCAGGTACCGCAGAACGTGCTCAGCCTGTTGCAGCGCTGACATGAGCCGCCCCCGGGGCACGTCGGGGGCGTCTAACCCAACTCACGTGCAACCGCTCAAGGACCTCTCCTCATGGCACAAGTAATCAACACCAACACGATGTCGTTGAATGCTCAGCGTAACCTGAGCACCAGCGGCAGCTCGCTGGCCACCACCATCCAGCGCCTGTCCTCCGGTTCGCGCATCAACAGTGCCAAGGACGATGCGGCCGGTCTGGCCATCTCCGAGCGTTTCGGCACGCAGATCCGCGGTACCGACGTGGCCATCCGCAATGCCAACGACGGCATTTCGCTGGCCCAGGTCGCCGAAGGTTCGCTGACTGAAATCGGCAACAACCTGCAGCGCGTCCGCGAGCTGTCGGTGCAGGCCTCCAACGCCACCAACTCCGCCAGCGACCGCAAGGCGCTGCAGTCGGAAGTGACCCAGCTGGTCAGCGAAATCGACCGCGTGGCCAAGCAGTCGGACTTCAACGGCACCAAGCTGCTGGACGGTTCGTTCTCCAGCCAGCTGTTCCAGGTCGGCGCCAATGCGGGCCAGGCCATCGCCATCGACAAGACCATCGATGCCAAGGCCAATGCCCTGGGCGGCGCGCAGTTCGCCAGCGGCAAGGTTGCCATCGCCCCCGCCGGCAGCGCCACCGCCGACATCGCCTTGACCGGCCTGAGCATCACCGACAGCAAGGGCGCCAAGGTCGACTTCGCTGACCTGACCGTCAAGAGTGCTGGCAGCGTCGCTGCTACCGGCACCGCCGCTGCCACCGCACTGGCCTCGCACATCAACGCCAAGATCGGTGAAACCGGCGTGCTGGCTGAAGTCGATGCCGCTGGCACCGGCGTCACCCTGAGCTCGGTCAAGGACAGCGTCGACAAGGACGGTGCCTACAAGGGCTTCACCGTCGCCGCTACCGGCGCGACCTACACCGACGACGTGACCGGCCCGGCAGTACCGGCCAAGAAGTTCGCCGACAAGATCGACGTGTCCACCGTGAAGGGTGCACAGCAGGCAATGGAAGTGGTCGACAAGGCCCTGGGTGCGATCAACAGCACCCGCGCCGACCTCGGTGCGATCCAGAACCGCTTCACCTCGGTGGTTGCCAACCTGCAGACCTCTTCGGAGAACCTGTCGGCTTCGCGCAGCCGCATCAAGGACACCGATTTCGCCAAGGAAACCGCCGAGCTGACCCGCACCCAGATCCTGCAGCAGGCCGGTACGGCCATGCTGGCCCAGGCCAACCAGGTGCCGCAGGGCGTGCTCAGCCTGCTGCGCTGATCTGCTCTCTGATCCATCACCGGGTGCCGGCTGAGGCCGCGCCCGGTTTCTGAAACACGTTCCACCTTCGCCAAAGGAAAAGCACCATGGCACAAGTCATCAACACCAATACGATGTCCCTGAATGCTCAGCGCAACCTGAGCACCAGCGGCAGCTCGCTGGCCACCACCATCCAGCGCCTGTCGTCCGGTTCGCGCATCAACAGCGCCAAGGACGATGCGGCCGGTCTGGCCATCTCCGAGCGTTTCGGCACGCAGATCCGCGGTACCGACGTGGCCATCCGCAATGCCAACGACGGCATTTCGCTGGCCCAGGTCGCCGAAGGTTCGCTGACTGAAATCGGCAACAACCTGCAGCGCGTCCGCGAGCTGTCGGTGCAGGCCTCCAATGCCACCAACTCCGCCAGCGACCGCAAGGCGCTGCAGTCGGAAGTGACCCAGCTGGTCAGCGAAATCGACCGCGTGGCCAAGCAGTCGGACTTCAACGGCACCAAGCTGCTGGACGGTTCGTTCTCCAGCCAGCTCTTCCAGGTCGGCGCCAATGCGGGCCAGGCCATCGCCATCGACAAGACCATCGATGCCAAGGCCAATGCCCTGGGCGGCGCGCAGTTCGATGCCGTGACCTTCACCGTGGCCGCTCCGGCTGACGGTGCGACCGGCGTGAAGGTTGCCGGCATGACCATCACCAACGCCTCCGGCGCTGCGGTGGCCATCGATGGCATCGATGTCGCTGCCCAGGGCGGTGCCGACGGCACCAAGACCCAGGACGCGGCCACCAAGGCCATGGTCGCTGCCATCAACGCCAAGATCGGCGAGACCGGCGTGCTGGCCGAGATCGACACCGCTGGTGGCGGCAAGATCAACCTGAGCTCGGTCAAGGACAGCGTCGACAAGAACGGCGCCTTCCTCGGCATCGCCGTGGAAACCGGCACCTGGACCGGCGCCGCCGGCCCGGCCGACATCGCTGCCAGCACCACGGCAGCGGCCAAGAGCTTTGCTGACAAGATCGACGTGTCCACCGTGAAGGGTGCACAGCAGGCAATGGAAGTGGTCGACAAGGCCCTGGGTGCGATCAACAGCACCCGCGCCGACCTCGGTGCGATCCAGAACCGCTTCACCTCGGTGGTTGCCAACCTGCAGACCTCTTCGGAGAACCTGTCGGCTTCGCGCAGCCGCATCAAGGACACCGATTTCGCCAAGGAAACCGCTGAGCTGACCCGCACCCAGATCCTGCAGCAGGCCGGTACGGCCATGCTGGCCCAGGCCAACCAGGTGCCGCAGGGCGTGCTCAGCCTGCTGCGCTGATCCACGGCAAGAAGGCGCCGCTACCGTCGGCTTGAACCGACGGTAGCGGCAACCCGACAGCCACGGCGTACACAGGTGCGGGCCATGCCCGGCCCGGGAAGCTTCCCGAACCGGCTTGGCATCGCCCGCCCCTGCGGACCTCTCTTTCAGCGTTGTGCATTTGACTGTACGTACCGGGCGGCTTCGTCTCCCCCCGATTGTCAGTAGCCTGATCCCTCCCCTGCATTGGGGGAGGGTTTTTTGCAGACCCCCGGCAGCCTGCGGTGAACCCACCCGCACCCTGCCCCAGACCTCCTGCAACCGGCGTGCCAGAACTGCCCCCGCGGCCAGTGGCACGGCGCATGCATCAACGAAGTCCTCAAGACCCAGCGGCGCAGGCCGCTATTTTCGTTGACGACGGGCCACCGCACGACGGCCAGGCCCGTATACCAGGAGAAACGACGTGGCAGACTTTGGATACGGTGGCATTGGCTCAGGGCTGGACATCTCCAGCATCGTCAACCAGCTGGTCGCGGCTGACCGCAAGCCGGCCGACAATGCGCTGAACCTGCAGCAGTCCAAGACCAAGATGCAGCTGTCGTCGATCGGCACGGTCACCTCGGCCTTCGACAAGCTGAAGACCGCGCTGACCGCGCTGAAGGCCACCACCGCCTTCGACACCCGCACCGTCAGCGCCACCGGCAAGGCCGGCCCCAACAACGCCAATGACGTGCTGACAGCGTCTGTGGCGCTGTACGACGTAGGCACCAGCAAGGCCGCCGCGTCCAACGGCACACATCTCGTCGAGGTGAAGAACCTGGCGTCGGCGCACAAGCTGATCGCTGACACGTCGGTACCCAAGACCGATACCTTCGGTGCCGGAACCTTGACGCTGACCGTTGGCGTGGGCGACAAGGCCAAGACCATGAACATCCAGGTGGAGGAAGGCGACACCCTCACCACCGTCCGCAACAAGATCGACGCCGCTGGCCGCAAGGAGGGCGTGCAGGCAACCCTGATCAGCTCCGGCGACAACCAGTACCTGTCCATCGCCCAGGAAAAGACCGGTGCGGCGAGTGCGATCAAGCTGGAGTACGGCGGTAGCGATCCGAAGCTTGGCGCCCTGGTTGGCAGCCTGAAGGAAAACACGCCTGCAAAAGACGCCCTGCTGACCATCGATGGCGTGGAGGTAACCAGCGCCAGCAACACCGTGGCCGATGCCGTGCCGGGCCTGACCCTGAACCTGAAGGAACAGGGCAAGAGCACGGTCGTCATCAGCACCGACACGACCGCGGCGACCAAGGTGATGCAGGAGTTCGTCACCGCCTACAACGCGGCACTGGCGGCGATCAACACCGAAACCAAGTACGACCTCAAAACCAAGGAAGCCTCCTCGCTGACCGGTGACGCGCAGATGCGCGGTGCGGCCAGCCAGCTGCGCTCGGTGATGAGCGCCGTGCTGAAGAACCTGTCGGCAGACGGCCTTGACCCCAAGACCCTGGGTCTGCAGACCCGAGGGTTCCCCAACGCCGATGGCAGCCTGGTACTGGACTCCACCAAGTTCGCTGCCGCGCTGGGCAGCCAGCCGGAAAAGATCCGCCAGGCGATCACCGGCGACAAAGGCGGCGCCGGCGAGCTGTTCACCATGGTCGATGGCTATGTCAACACAACGGTTGGCAAGGAAGGCGCCTTCGTGGCGCGCACCAAGAGCCTGAACAACACGCTGACCGACATCGACAAGCGTCGCAAGGCGCTGGATGTGCGCATGACCGGTGTGGAAGCACGCTACAAGAAGCAGTTCCTGGCGCTGGACAGCCTGATGGGCAAGCTCAGCCAGAGCAGCAGCGCGCTGTCGCAGCAGCTGGCCCAGTTGAACCGCTGAGGAAACACGCACGGCGCTCAAGTTTGGCGCCGTACGCACCGATAACGGACGCAACAGCAATCATCGCAGTGCCGGCGTCAACGGTCCCTTCGACCGCACCCCGGCACCCCGCGCAAGGGAGAATCACGAATGTACGGTTCCAGCCGTCAGTACGCCGAGCAATACCGCCAGGTGGGTGTGACCAGTGCGGTCGCCGATGCCGATCCGCACAAACTGGTGGCGCTGCTGCTGTCCGGCGCACTGGAGCGCGTGCGCCGTGCACAGGCCACCCTCGAGCAGGGTGACCAGGCCGGCAAGGGCAAGGCGATCGGCGAAGCATGCGCCATCGTCGCCCACCTCAACGGCTCGCTGGACCATGAAGCCGGCGGCGAGATCGCCGGCAACCTGTCGGCGCTGTATGACTACCTGCTGCAGCGCCTGACCGAGGCCAACCTGCACAACGACCGCGCTGCACTGGACGAATCGCTGCAGCTGCTGGGCGAGATCGACGGTGCCTGGAATGCCATTCCGCACGAACAGCGCCGTCCCGCGGCGGTAGCGCCATGAGCCTGCTTGAACTCAATGCGCAGCTGGATGCCTTCGAGAAGGCCCTCGACGAAGAGGCGTTCGAACAGGCCGACAGCCTGCTCGATGGCCATGACAGCACCCTGCATGCACTGCTGAGCCAACCGCTGGGCAGCGCCGACCACGCACCGTTGTCCGCGCTGCTGGAACGCCAGCAGAGCCTGCTTGGCCTGCTGCGCCAGCGCCGCGATGCGGTATCGGTGCAGATGCAGGATGGGCGCCGCTCCCTTCGCGCCGCGCATGCCTACCTGCAGGCAGAATCACTGGCATGACCGTCCTGCCGACCACGTCCCTGCATCATCCGGCCGAAAGCGAGCTGTTCGACGAAACACTCAGCTGCGAACTGGCCCTGCCCGCGGAGTTCCAGGCCGGCAGTGCAGTGGGCCGGACCAGCAGTGCCGAAGGCCTGCTGCGCAGCCTGGCGCTGGTCGAAGACAGTCGCGTCGACGAACACGAAGAACGCAGTGAAGCCAGCCTGCAGCTGCAGCGCCTGGAAGCCAAGGTGGACCTGACCATGGTCCTGCTCGGCCGCCTGATCCGCCAGCAAGGCCAGGAACCGACGTTGCGCCCGGTACGCTGGTCGCGCCGCGGCATCCGCCTGCAGCTGGGCCCGCGCAGTGGCAGCCTGCCCGGCCAGGCCGGCGTGGTCCGCCTGCAGCCCAGCGACTGGCTGCCCGACCATATCGACCTGCCGGTGGAAGTCATCGCTGAGGCTGCCGATGGCGGCGGTGGCCACTATCTGTGGCTGCGCTTCCATCGCCTTGGCGATGGCCTGGAAATGGCGATGGAACGGCATCTGTTCCGGCTGCATCGGCGCCAGGTGGCCGAGGCACGCCGGGCACGCTGAAATCTGCCACCCTGCAGGCGGACGGACGGCCCTTGGCGAGCCCGTTCAGCTAAGTTAAGGTGGTTCCCCCTCCCCAACCTCCAGCGTGCCTGTGCGAGTTCTCATCGTCGACGATCACACCCTTGTTCGCGCCGGCCTGGCGCGGCTGCTGCAGGGGTTTGCCGACGTGCAGCTCGTCGCCGAGGCCAGCAATGCCGAACAGGCACTGCAGATGGCCCTGCTGCACGCCCCGGACGTGGTGTTGATGGACCTGTCGCTGCCCGGCCGTACCGGCCTGGAAGCACTGAGCGACATCCGCCTGCGTGCACCCGGTACGCGCATCGTGATGATGACCATGCACGACGACGCCGCCCATGTGCGCGATGCCCTCGATCGGGGTGCCGTCGGTTTCGTGGTGAAGGATGCCGCGCCGCAGGAACTGGAGCTGGCGCTGCGTGCGGCGCATGCCGGCCAGGTGTTCCTGAGCCCGCAGATCTCCGCCAAGATGCTGGCGCCAATGCTCGGGCGCGAAAAGCCAACCGGTATTGCCGCACTGTCGCCGCGCCAGCGCGAAATCCTTCGCCGCATCGGCAAGGGCGAGAGCAACAAGGAAATCGCCGCCGACCTTGGCATCAGCGTCAAGACGGTGGAAACCCATCGCGCGCGCATGATGGAATCACTGGGCTGCCGTCGTGCCAACGATCTGCTGCTGCTGGCTGCACGCCACCAGCACGAGCTGGAATGACGTACGCGCGCCACGGGTAACGCCGTGGTGCTGCCCACAGGACGCGCGACGAAATACCGTCACCCACACGCATCCCGACGGAATTCCGTACAACCGGCGCGAGCAGCCATTACGGCGACCGACCACGAATCAACGATTTAGCGAGCGGGATCGTCAAATTCCCGCGCCGATGTGGGGAATTTCCTTACACGCTGTCGGGAACACCCCCAATCCCCTCAGGAACCCCCCGATTCCGCCCTTGCCGGATCAAAAGCAAGATGTGTTCCACAAGGCGTCGGGGAGCGGCGCCGGGGAACTGCAATGAAGGCTTCACTTTCGACCCAGCTGGGCCAACAGCTTCACCTCACCCCGCAGTTGCTGCAGTCGATCCGGCTGCTGCAGCTCGACGGCCTGCACCTGGAGCAGGAAATCCAGCGCTTGCTGGATTCCAATCCGCTGCTGGAAATCGAAGATGCCGAAGCGCCCGCGGCTGAAGCCACCGATGCCGCCAGCACCACGGTCGATACGGCCGCTTTCGACGAACTGCCCGAATCCTCGATGTGGGATGTGTCCGGCGCCAACTGGCAGGACGGCGACGACGACCGCATGGCGCGCATTGCCGCTGGCGAATCGAGCGACCCGCAGCTGCGCGTGCTGCAGCGCCTGGCGCTGGACCTGGACGAGCGCGAACTGGCGGTGGCCGCCTTCTGGCTGGAACACTGCGACGATGCCGGTTACCTGCAGGCGCCGCTGGCACAGCTGCAACTGCTGGCCAGCGCGCAGTTCGACATTGATGGCAACGGCGTTGAAACCATCCGTCAGCACCTGCTGCAGGGCGAGCCGGCCGGCATGGCCGCGCAGGACCTGCGCGAATCGCTGCTGGCCCAGTTGTGCAGCCTGCACGGCGTGGTGCCAGCCCGACATCTGGCCGCGCGCATTCTTGAGGGCGCGCTCGATGCGTTGGCCGCCCATGACTACCCCGCCCTCGCCCGCCAGCACGATGCCGAGATCGAGGACGTGCGCGAAGCCGTTCGCCTGATCCTGTCGCTGCAGCCGCGTCCAGGCGACAGCCTGCTGCCCGAGCGCAATGCAGTGGTGGTGCCGGACGTGGTCGCCTGGCACGCCGACGAACAATGGAAGGTGGCGCTGAACCCGGCCACCAGCCGCCGGGTGTCGATCAACAGCCAGTACGAACAAGCCCTGGCCGACAGCGGCGAAGCAGCCCCGGCACTGCGCGAGATGCTGCAGGAGGCGCGCTGGTTCAGCCGCGGCCTGTCGATGCGCTACGACACCCTGCTGCGCACCGCGCGGGTGATCGTCGAGCGCCAAGCTGCCTTCCTGGTACGTGGCGAGGAAGCCATGGCACCGCTGACCCTGAAGGAAGTGGCCGAGGAAATCGGCATGCACGAATCCACCGTTTCGCGCATCACCACCGGCAAGTACCTGCAGACCCCGCGCGGCACCTTCGAACTCAAGCACTTCTTCGCGGTGCGCCTGGAAGGCGCCAGCGTGTCCGGCCAGGCGGTCAAGGCCATGGTCCGCCGCCTGATCGACGCCGAACCTGCCGGCCGCCCGCTGGCTGACGAGGCCATCGCTGGCCTGCTGTCCCGCCAGGGGGTGAACATTGCCCGTCGAACCGTCGCAAAATACCGCGAACAACTGGACATCGCCCCGGCCCGCGAACGGCGCCGGGTCAACGCCAGGCAACCGCAGCTGGCCCGGGTGGGCTGAAAAGGATGTTGGACATGAACAAGCTCACAGTTCTGCTGGTCGATGACCACGAGGGCTTCATCAACGCGGCGATGCGCCACTTCCGCAAGATCGACTGGCTGCAGATCGTCGGCAGCGCCGGCAACGGCCTGGAAGCGATCGAGCGCTCGGAAAGCCTGCGCCCGCAGGTGGTGCTGATGGACCTGGCAATGCCCGAAATGGGCGGCCTGCAGGCCACCCGCCTGATCAAGTCGCAGGACGATGCACCGTACATCGTGATTGCCAGCCACTTCGATGACGTCGAGCATCGCGAGCACGCGCTGCGCGCCGGTGCCGACAACTTCGTCAGCAAGCTGTCCTACATCCAGGAAGTCATGCCGATCCTGGAAGGCCTCAGGGAGGATCGATCGTGAGCGAATCGCGCATCCTGGTACTGGACAACGACGCCGTGCGTGCCGAACGCACCGTCGCCCTGCTTGAATTCATGGACTTCAACCCGCGCTGGGTCTCCGACGCAGCGGATTTCGACCTGACGCGCCAGCGCCAGAACGACTGGATGGCGGTGATCGTCGGCAGCCTGGACGACAGTGCCGCCAGCACCGCGCTGTATGCCTGGCTGGGTGGCAGCAGCCTGCCACCGCCGGTGCTGCTGGCCGATGGCGACGCCGCTACGTTTGCCCACCAGCATGGCCTGCACGAAGCCAACATCTGGCCGCTGGAGGCGCCGCTGCGCCACGCGCAGATGGAAGCCCTGCTGCGCCGTGCCAGCCTCAAGCGCCTGGATGCCGAACACCAGGCCGGTGCCGTGCAGGAGCAGGGCCCGACCGGCAATGGCCCGGCGGTCAGCGCGCTGCGCACGATGATCGAACAGGTCGCCGCGTTCGACACCACCGTGCTGGTGCTGGGCGAATCTGGCACCGGCAAGGAAGTGGTGTCGCGCAGCATCCACCAGCGCTCGCCGCGCCGTGATGGTCCGTTCGTGGCGATCAACTGCGGCGCGATTCCGGCGGAACTGCTGGAAAGCGAGCTGTTCGGCCATGAGAAAGGCGCCTTCACCGGCGCACTGACCGCGCGCAAGGGCCGTTTCGAAATGGCCGAGGGCGGCACCCTGCTGCTCGATGAGATCGGCGACATGAGCCTGCCGATGCAGGTCAAGCTGCTGCGCGTGCTGCAGGAGCGCAGCTTCGAGCGTGTTGGCGGCAACCAGACCATCCGCTGCAACGTGCGCGTGATCGCCGCGACCCATCGCGACCTGGAAAGCCGGATTGCCGATGGCAAGTTCCGCGAGGATCTGTTCTACCGCCTTAACGTATTCCCGATCGACGTGCCGGCCCTGCGCGAACGTCGCGAAGACCTGCCGGCGCTGGTGGAAACCATCGCCACCCAGCTGGCGCGCACCGGCCGCGGCGAAGTGCGCTTCACCCCGGAAGCCCTGCAGGCACTGGCCGGTTACGAATGGCCGGGCAACGTGCGCGAGCTGACCAACCTGGTCGAACGCTTGGCGGTACTGCACCCGGGTGGCTCGGTGCGCGTGCAGGACCTGCCAGCACGCTATCGCGGCGATGCCGCACTGGCCGCCGTGGCGGTTGCCGCCGCGCCGCCAGTGGTCGCCAGCGAAGAGCGCCTGGACCTGCGCAGCTTCTCGTTCCACACCCCGGGCAGCGGCAACCAGCCGTCGCTCGAACACGGCATCGCGGTCAATCGCGCCGCAGCACCGGCCGCGCTGCCGGACGACGGCCTGGACCTGCGCAACCACATGGCCAACATCGAACTGGGCCTGATCAACGAAGCACTGGAACGCACCCAGGGCGTGGTCGCCCACGCCGCCCAGCTGCTTGGCCTGCGCCGCACCACCCTGGTGGAAAAGCTGCGCAAGTACGGCATCGAACGCGAGCCGGCCGAACTGGCCAGCTGACCCGCATTGCCAGCATGAAGGGGGCACGAACGCTTGGGCTTGCCCAGGCGTTGGTGTTTGTGGGGGATGTTGTTGCCGGGCTGCCGCCCGGCACCCGCAGAAGCAACAGCGGCGGATAAGCTGTTCGGGTTGGTGGACGGTGTGGGCTTGCAGGACACGCCGTAAACCCATCCTTGGGGGCTCGATGGCGCCATCCATGGCGCCAACGGTCCTGCAAGCCCACACCGCCCCACCTCTGACAGATTGCGGCGCATCGTCTCCCCTGGGTGTCTGACCTGGCAACTTGAGCACCCACGCATCCGACGGTTCTGCAGCAGCAGCCGGATTGCTCAGTAGATCCACGCCATGCGTGGATGACGGTGAGGGTACAAAGAACATCTCGCTGCTTTTGCACGTTTTCCTAAAGACAACGCCGCCGCAGTGCGCAGCATGGCAGGAACATCCCAAGGAGGTTCCGCCATGCATCGTCTTACTCTGCTTGCCGCCCTGCTCTGCCCGGCCCTGGCCGCGGCATCCAGCTGCGTCCTGCCCAACCAGCTCGACCAGCGCCAGTTCACCAATCTCAGCGATCCGCTGTACCAGCCGGACAATCCGAACGCCGGGCGCATGGTGCAGGTCAGCTTTGCCAGCCACCAGTACGCGCTGGACATCCTCGGCACCGACATCCGCATCGGCGGCAGCTACCGCTACCAGCGCTTGGCTCCGCACATCGCCGAGATCGAAATGATCGAAGCCCACCCCGCCGGACCCTCCCGCTACACCCTGCTGCTGACCTGCCTGACGGACCAGCAGGGTCGCTTCATCTACACCCAGCACGACGGCCCCATCGCACCACACCAGCGCCAGAATTCCGGACGCTGGACCCTGCAGCCATAGGCCAAAAAACCGACGCCGGTTCCATGACGCCGCCATCGGGGTCAGAGCCCGTTGCGTCGCAACGGGATCCGACCCCTTGTCGTTCCGACAGATCGCGGCCAACTGTCGAAGGCGGGGTGGGTCCGGTTGCGGGGGTGTCCGCGGCATGGATGCCGCGGCCAAGCCCCCATGGATGGGTTTACGGCGTCCCCCGCAACCGGACCCACCCCGTCCCCCCACGGAATGCAGGCTTTTGACGTTGACGTTGACGTTGACGTTGACGTTGACGTTGACGTCGATTCGGCAGGTGCAGGGCGCAGCCCTGCCAACACCCCCCAACCCTCACGTCACTGAACCGATCAGCGATTTCGGCACGGCACTTGCACTAGCTCCAGCAGACACCCCCATCCCTGTTTCTGGAACCGTTGCAGATGTCCCACTCCGTCACTTCGATCCTTTCCCAGATCCGCTCCTACCAGACCCAGGTGGGACAGCCCGCGCTCAACCCGCTGGCCGAAGCGCCGCGTAGCAATGCCCTGCCGGGCACGGTGCTGGATGCGCGGCAGGTCCAGCCTGCCAGCTTCACCGAAACCCTGCGCGGCGCCATTGCCGGCGTCAACGATGCGCAACAGAAATCCGGCGCACTGGCCAAGGCCTTCGAACTGGGTGAACCCGGCGCCGACCTGGCCAAGGTGATGGTCGCCTCGCAGCAGTCCCAGATCGCCTTCCGCGCCACCGTGGAAGTCCGTAACCGTCTCGTCCAGGCTTACCAGGACGTGATGAACATGCCGCTGTAAGGATAGAAACGCATGGCCCTGTCGCTCTCCAAGGAATCCCTGAACGCCGAAAAGGCGGGCCAGTGGTTCGACCGGCTGCAAAGCCTGCAGATCACCCGTCGGCTCGGACTGATGGCGATGATCGCCGTGGCCGTGGCGGCAGGCCTGTTCGTGTTCTTCTGGTCGCAGAAGCCGGGCATGGTGCCGCTGTACACCGGCCTGGACCAGAAGGCCACCGCTGAAGCGACCGACCTGCTGCGTGCCGCACAGATTCCGTTCCAGCTGGACCCGGCCACCGGTGGCATCACCGTGCCGGAAAAGAACCTGCACGATGCCCGCCTGAAACTGGCAGGCTCGGGCCTGACCGACAGCGGCAAGCTCGGCTTCGAGCTGATGGAGCGCGACCCCGGTTTCGGTGTCAGCCAGTTCGTGGAAAGCGCACGCTACCAGCACGCACTGGAAACCGAACTGTCGCGCACCATCAACACGCTGCGTCCGGTGCGTGATTCGCGCGTGCATCTGGCCATTCCCAAGCCCAGCGCCTTCACCCGCCAGCGTGATGTGGCCAGTGCCTCGGTCACCCTTGAACTGCGCGGCGGCCAGCAGCTGGAACGCAGCCAGGTCGATGCGATCGTGCACATGGTCGCTGCCGCCATTCCCGATCTGGCGCCGGAACGCGTCACCGTGGTCGACCAGAGCGGCCGCATGCTCAGCGTCAGCGACCCGAACAGCGAAGCGGCCGTCAACGCCGCCCAGTTCGAACAGGTGCGCCGCCAGGAAACCTCGTTCAACCAGCGCATCCGTGAACTGCTGGAACCGATGACCGGCCCCGGCCGGGTCAATCCGGAAGTCAGCGTCGACATGGACTTCTCGGTGACCGAAGAGGCACGTGAGCTGTACAACGGCGAGCCGCAGAAGCTGCGCAGCGAGCAGATGAGCGAGAACAGCAGCAGCACGCCGGGCCCGCAGGGCGTACCGGGTGCGACCAGCAACAGCCCGCCGGGCCAGGCCGCTGCACCGGCCACCGCGCAGGCACCGACCGAAAGCAGCAAGAACGCGACGCGCAACTACGAGCTGGACCGGACCCTGCAGCACACCCGTCAGCCGGCCGGCCGCATCAAGCGCGTGTCGGTGGCGGTGCTGGTGGACAACGTGCCGCGCGCCGGTGCCAACGGCAAGGTTGCGCCGCAGCCGCTGTCGGCGGCCGAACTGACCCGGGTCGAAGCGCTGGTCAAGCAGGCTGTCGGTTTCAGTGCCGAGCGTGGCGACACCGTGTCGGTGATGAATGCCCCGTTCGTGCGCGATACCACGCCGATCGAAGGTCCGGCCTGGTGGGAACTGCCGTGGGTGCACGATGCCGGCCGCATGCTGCTGGGTGCACTGGTGGTGATGGCGCTGCTGTTCGGCGTGCTGCGCCCGGCACTGCGCGGCATCACCGGGCAGAACCGCAGGAAAGAAGAACTGGCGCTGGAACCGCACACCGCGGACGTGCAGCTGGTCGATGACGATGGCACCCCGCTGCCGGCGCTTGGCGCCGATCGGGCAAGCCTGGGCGGGCAGGAAGCATTGGCCCTTCCGGTGGATTCTTATGAGGAACGACTGCGGATGGCGCGTGAAGCCGTGAAGACCGACTCCAAGCGCGTGGCCCAGGTGGTCAAGGGCTGGGTGGCCAATGACTGAGGTCGCCCCCCTGACCGGCGTGCAGCGCGCCGCCGTCCTGCTGCTGTCGCTGGGTGAACTGGACGCGGCCGAAGTGCTGCGCCACATGGAACCGAAGGAGGTGCAGAAGATCGGCATCGCCATGGCCACCATGTCCGACATCACCCGCGAACAGGTGGAACGGGTGATGGACCAGTTCAGCAGTGAGCTGGGCTCGAAGACCTCGCTGGGCGTGGGCTCGGACGACTACATCCGCAACATGCTGGTGCAGGCGCTGGGCAGCGAGAAGGCCGGCAACCTGATCGACCGCATCCTGCTGGGCCGCAACACCACCGGCCTGGACGCCCTGAAGTGGATGGACCCGCGCGCGGTGGCCGACCTGGTGCGCAACGAGCATCCACAGATCATCGCCATCGTGATGGCGCATCTGGAAACCGACCAGGCCGCCGACGCGCTGAAGCTGCTGCCCGACCGCACCCGTGTGGACGTGCTGCTGCGCATCGCCACCCTCGACGGCATTCCGCCCAATGCGCTGAACGAGCTCAACGAGATCATGGAACGCCAGTTCGCCGGCAACCAGAACCTGAAGTCGTCCAACATCGGCGGCGTGCAGTGCGCGGCCAACATCCTCAACTTCATGGACAGCGGCCAGGACCAGGCGATCCTGGGCGAGATCGCACGCATCGACGCGCCGCTGAGTGGCCGCATCCAGGACCTGATGTTCGTTTTCGACGACCTGGTGGACCTGGACGACCGCGAGATGCAGCTGGTGCTGCGCGAAGTCAGTGGCGAACGACTGGGCCTGGCCCTGCGCGGCGCCGACATCAAGGTGCGCGACAAGATCACCCGCAACATGTCCCAGCGCGCGGCCGAGATCCTGCTGGAAGACATGGAAGCGCGCGGCCCGGTACGCCTGTCCGACGTGGAAGTGGCGCAGCGTGAGATTCTGGCCATCGTCAAGCGCATGGCCGATGAAGGCACCGTCACCATCGGTGGCAGCGCGGAGGCGATGCTGTGAGCAACGTCGTGCGCTGGCTTGCCCCGGATCTGCTGGCCCAGCCCGAACCGGTGCTGGACCACGACGATGCCTTCGAACTCACCGAGCTGGACCCCGAGCATGAGCCGGAGCCGCCGCTGCAGCTGCCCACCCTGGAAGAAATCCAGGCGATCCAGGACAGCGCAGAGAAGGAAGGTTTCGACCACGGCCATGCCGATGGCTTCAGCCAGGGCCAGGCCGAGGTGCGCCGCCTGGTCGCGCAGATCGAGGGCATCCTCGACAACTTCGGGCGGCCACTGGCGCGCCTGGAAAATGAAGTGGTCGGCGCGCTCGGCGAACTGGCGGTACGCATCGCCGGTGCACTGGTAGGCCGTGCCTACGAGGCCGATCCGGCGCTGCTCGGGCAGCTGGTCGGGGAGGCGATTGACGCCGTCGGCGGCAGCAACCGCGAAGTGGAAGTGCGCCTGCATCCGGATGACATCACCGCCCTCGCCCCGTTGTTGACCCTGTCGCCGCAGCAGCGCCTGGTGCCTGACACCAGCCTGAGCCGTGGCGATCTGCGCGTGCATGCCGAAGCGGTGCGCATCGACGGAACGCTGGAAGCGCGCCTGCGCGGCGCACTGGATGCCGTGATCCGCCAGACCGGAGCCATCGCATGAACACCGATACCGCGTCGCCGTCGTCTCCGCCGGCCGACTGGACCATTCCCCGCAACCTGCGCCTGGCCAACCGTCTCGACGGCCTGAAGGTCGACACCGCGCACGGCCGCGGGCTGATCCGCGAAGGCGTGCTGCGCCGGGCGGTCGGCCTGACGCTTGAAGCGGTCGGCTGCGAAGCACCGCTCGGCGCCAGCTGCAAGGTGGAAGTGGTCGACGGCGGCTGGGTTGATGCCGAAGTGGTCGGCTTCGCCGGCGAACGCACCTACCTGATGCCCAGCGCCGAACTGCATGGCCTGCTGCCGAATGCGCGGGTGGTGCCGTCGGCACGACGTGGCGGCGTGGAAGTGGGCGAAGGCCTGCTCGGTCGCGTCATCGACAGCGATGGCGTGCCGCTGGATGGCAAGGGCCCGATCCGCGCTGAAGGCCACGTTGGCATGGCCGGCGTATCGATCAATCCGCTGGCACGCGAACCGATCACCCAGCCGCTGGACGTAGGCGTGCGCGCGATCAACGCGCTGCTGCCGATCGGCCGTGGCCAGCGTGTCGGCCTGTTCGCCGGCTCCGGCGTCGGCAAGTCGACACTGCTGGGCATGATGACCCGCTACACCGCCGCCGACGTAATCGTGGTCGGCCTGATCGGTGAGCGTGGCCGCGAAGTACGCGATTTCGTTGAAAGCACCCTCGGCGAGGAAGGCCTGCGCCGCGCGGTGGTGGTGGCGAGCCCGGCTGACCGACCGCCGCTGGCCCGTCTGCATGGCGCTTACCGCGCCACCGCCATCGCCGAGTGGTTCCGCGACCAGGGCCTGAACGTCCTGCTGCTGATGGATTCGCTGACCCGCTTCGCCCAGGCACAGCGTGAGATCGGCCTGTCAGTGGGCGAGCCGCCCACCACGCGCGGCTATCCGCCCTCGGTGTTCGCCAAGCTGCCGGCACTGGTCGAACGCGCCGGCAACGGCGCCAAGGGTCGCGGTTCGATCACCGCCTTCTACACCGTGCTGACCGAGGGCGACGATCCCCAGGATCCCATCGCCGATGCCGCGCGCGCGATTCTCGACGGCCACATCCTGCTCTCGCGCCGCGTCGCCGACAGCGGCCTGTATCCGGCCATCGACGTGGAATCGTCGGTCAGCCGCGTGGTCACGGAAATCGCCGACGAACCGTGGCGCCTGCGCATCCGCAAGCTGAAGCGGCTGGTCTCGGCCTACTCGGCCAACCGTGACCTGATCGCCATCGGCGCCTATCAGCGCGGCAACGACGCTGCGACCGATGAAGCCCTTGAGCGTTGGCCGGAAATCATGGAATTCCTGGGCCAGGATGTCGCCAAGGCCGCAGATCTACCGCACAGCCAAGCGGCGTTGCAGCGCCTGGTGGAACAAGAGAATGAGAGGCTGACATGATCCAGTCCAAGCGCATCGATCCGCTGCTGAAGCGGGCCCAGGAACACGAAGACGCGGTCGCCCGCGATCTGGCCGAACGCCAGACCGTGCTCGACACCCATCTGTCGCGCCTGGACGAACTGCGTCGCTATGCCGAGGAATATGCCTCGCAGCAGATGGCCGACGCGCAGATGGCCGCGACCAGTCCGGCGCAGCTGTTGAACCGGCGCGCCTTCCTGGACCGGCTGGACAGCGCGGTGGAACAGCAGCAGCAGACCGTCAACGGCAACCGCGAAAAAGTGGAAGCCGAGCGTGCACGCCTGATCCTGGCCAGCCGTGACAAGGCGGTGCTGGAACAGCTGGCCGCCAGCTACCGGGCGCAGGAAAAGGTGGTGACCGACCGCCGCGACCAGCGCGAGATGGATGACATCGGCGCACGCCGCGCGCGCCTGGCGCAGACCGAAGACCAGGATGATGGCGAGCAGGGAGGCCGGTCGTGATGCCCTCCCCCCTGAGCAGCAACGCCAGCGCACCGACGCCCGGCGGCAGCGGTAATGCCAGCAGTGCACGCACCTCGAGCAGTGATTCCGGCAAGGATTTCGGCCAGATGCTGCAGGGCGGTAGCGCGTCGACCGGAAATTCCAGCACGGCGGCCACCGGCAGCACCGGCAGCGGTCCGTCGAAGCCGGCCAACGCCACGTCAACATCCGATGGCAATCCGGGCAAGACGACGCCACGGCCGGGCGACGGCGAAAGCGCCGCCACTGACCCCGCGACATCGACCCCCGCTGTACCGGTAGCGTCGGCAGCCGCTGACGACAAGGACACCCCGGCAAGCGCGGACGACGCGCCATGGCCGCCACTGGGTTTGGCCGGTCTGGTACTGGCCGTGCCCACCGGCGTCGATCCGGTGCTTGTCGTGCCGCCGCCGACCGCCAGCGAAGCCGACGGCGGCGCGCTGCCCTCGGCCGCAGCGGCACTTCCGGCGGTCGCCGTGGCTGCCAATGCAGCACAGGGTGCGGCAGCGCCAGCCGCCAACGCATCGGCATCCGCTGCCGGCGACGGTGAGGCCAGTGGCCTGCCGTTGCCCGAGCTGGTGCTGGGTGGCAAGGCGTTGGATCGTGCCGATGACGGCGACAGCCTGCAGATCGGCGACCGCACGCCTCCGGCGCCGCTGCAGGCCCCGCTGCCCGCCGCGCTGCAGGACCTGAAGGCCGCACTGGCCAGCAATGCTGTCTTCAATGGCGAACCCACACCGAAGCCGGTGCTGGGCGACGATGGCTTCGACCAGGCCATCGGCGCGCGCATCGGCTGGCTGGCTGACCAGAAGATCGGCCATGCCCACATCCGCCTCAATCCAGAAGACCTGGGGCCGGTGGACGTGCGTCTGCAGATGAACGGCGACAAGGTGCATGCCAGCTTCAGCAGCCCGCACGTCGATGTCCGCCAGGCGCTGGAAAGCAGCCTGCCGCGCCTGCGTGAACTGCTCGGCGAGCAGGGCTTCCAGTTGGCTCATGCCGATGTCGGCCAGCAGCACAGTGGCGACGGTAATCCGGGTAGCCAGGCTGGCGGCGGTCGCGGTGGTGACGGAGAACCGTCACTGGGCGACACCACGGTGTCGGCGTCACAGTTGATCCGCCAGCGCGGGTTGTTGGACGCGTACGCCTGACAGGCGTGCCAACCAAGGTTGGCACCTGCCCAGAGCGGGACGGTTGGCAACCACCCATCAGTAGCGCCGGGCCGTGCCCGGCGGATTCCCGACATTCCGCCGGGCATGGCCCGGCGCTCCCGATATGAACACCCGACGGAATTCCGTCGCGCCCCTCGCCGACCACTCCGGCACACCCCTTGCATATCCCGGTGAAGCAACCCTCAGGAGCTTCACCCCGTGGCCGCAGCCGCTGACAAAACCAAGAAGACCGCCGAAAAGGACAAGACCGCCAAGCCGCGCAGTCCGATCCTGATCACCGCCCTGGTCGCCGTACTGGCCGCCGGCGCCGCCGGTGGCGGGGTGTGGTTCTTCACCCAGTCCAAGCACGAAGACAAGACCGCGCAGGCGCCGAAGAAGACCACCACTCCAGCCCCGGCGCAGTACTTCGCACTGGAACCGGCGTTCGTGGTCAACCTCAACGGTTCGATCGACGGCCCGCGCTACCTGCAGGTGGAAGTGCAGCTGATGACCCGCGATCCCGCGGCGCTGGAGGCGATCAAGACCCATGCCCCGGCCATCCGCGCACGCCTCCTGATGCTGTTCTCGCAGGTCAGCCCGCAGCAGATCGCCGACATCGCCGGCAAGCAGAAGCTGCAGGCCGATTCGTTGGCCGAAGTGCAGAAGGTGCTGAAGGCCGAGACCGGCAGCAACGGTGCCGACGACCTGTTGTTCACCAGCTTCGTGACCCAGTAAGGGCTCCCCGATGAATGACCTGCTGTCCCAGGATGAGATCGATGCCCTGTTGCATGGCGTGGACAGTGGCGCGGTCGAAACCGAGCCGGACGCCCCCAGTGGCGAAGCACGCTCCTACGATTTCGCCAGCCAGGACCGCATCATCCGCGGTCGCATGCCGACCCTGGAAATGGTCCACGAGCGCTTCGCGCGCCTGTGGCGGATCGGCCTGTTCAACCTGATCCGGCGCTCGGCCGAACTGTCCGTGCGCGGCATCGAGCTGATCAAGTTCAACGATTACATGCACTCGCTGTATGTGCCGACCAACCTGAACCTGATCCGCTTCAAGCCACTGCGCGGCACCGGCCTGATCGTGTTCGAACCGACCCTGGTATTCGCCATCGTCGACAACTTCTTCGGTGGTGACGGGCGCTACCCGACGCGCATCGAAGGTCGCGAGTTCACCGCTACCGAAATGCGGGTGATCCACCTGCTGCTGAAGCAGACCTTCGCCGACCTGCGTGAAGCGTGGGCACCGGTGATGGACGTGGAATTCGAGTACATCAACTCGGAGATCAACCCGCACTTCGCCAACATCGTGACGCCGCGCGAATACGTGGTGGTGTGCCGCCTGCACGTCGAGCTCGACGGCGGTGGCGGCGACATCCACGTGACCCTGCCGTACTCGATGCTGGAGCCGATCCGCGAACTGCTCGACGCCGGCATCCAGAGCGACCGCAACGACCGCGACGAGAGCTGGGGCCGCACCCTGCGCGAGCAGCTCAACGTGGCCGAAGTCACCCTGTCCAGCGTGCTGGCCAGCAAGCGCATGACCCTGCGTGACCTGACCCGGCTGAAGGTCGGCGACATCCTGCCGATCGACCTCAGCCCGCAGGTGCCGCTGTGCGTGGAGAACATCCCGGTGTTCACCGGTGAGTTCGGCGTCGCCAACGGCATGAACGCCGTAAAGATCACCGCTACCCATCCGCCGGGCACCCGTCCGCGCGTACCCGTCATCCAGGAAGACCCGCAATGAACGATATCGACGCCCTCGAACCGACCCCGGCACAGTTCACCAACCTGCAGGCCGATGAGGCGACCGGCCCGGATTTGAACCTGGACGTGATCCTCGACGTGCCGGTGACGCTGTCGCTGGAAGTCGGTCGCGCCCGCCTTCCGATCCGCAACCTGCTGCAGCTCAACCAAGGTTCGGTGGTGGAGCTGGAGCGTGGTGCCGGTGAATCGTTGGATGTGTTCGTCAACGGCACGCTGATCGCCCATGGTGAAGTGGTGGTGATCAACGACCGCTTCGGCGTGCGCCTGACCGATGTGGTCAGCCCCAGCGAGCGGATCCGGAGACTGCGTTGAGCCTGCTCGCCGCCACCGCGCTGGCCGTCGCCAAGACTGCCCCGCAGATCGGCCAGCATGCGCCGGCCGCACCGAGCCTGTTCGGTGCGGTGCTGGCCCTGTTGGCAGTGCTGGCCCTGGTCATCGGCCTGGGCTGGCTGCTCAAGCGCCTGCCCGGCAGCGGCTTCCGCCCGGCCGAGGGCATGAAGCTGGTGGCGAGCCTGAATGTCGGTGCCAAGGAACGCGTGGTGGTGGTCGAGGTCAATGGCCAGCAGCTGCTGCTGGGCGTGACTGCCGGCGGCATCAATGCTCTGCACACCCTGCCCGAACCGCTGCCGCCGCCTGCGCCGGTACGCGTACCCGACCTGAAGAACCTGCCGAATTTCGCCCAGCTGCTGCAACAGCGGCTGCGCAAGGACCCCTGACATGCGTCTGACCCGTTCCCGTCTTGCCACCCTGCTGCCGTGGCTGACCTTGATCGCCCTGTGCCTGCTGCCTGCGTTGGCGTTCGCCGCCCCGGGCGCGCCGACCACGCCGCTGCCGGACATCAACGTCGGCAAGATCGGCGGTGCGCCGGTCAGCCTGCCGCTGCAGACACTGCTGCTGATGACGGCGATCACCCTGATCCCGTCGATGCTGCTGGTGCTGACCTCGTTCACCCGCATCATCATCGTGCTGGGCCTGCTGCGGCAGGCACTGGGCACCGGCCAGACGCCGTCCAACCAGGTGCTGCTGGGGCTGGCCCTGTTCCTCACCTCGATGATCATGCTGCCGACCTGGGACAAGGCCTGGAGCACCGGCATGGCGCCCTACCTCAATGGCGAGATCGACTTCCAGACCGCCTGGACGCTGAGCACCACGCCGCTGCGTGCCTTCATGCTGGCGCAGATCCGCGAGACCGACCTGATGACCTTCGCCGGCATCGCCGGCCACGGCACCTACGCCAACCCCGATGCGATTCCGTTCCCGGTGCTGGTCGCCTCGTTCGTCACCAGCGAACTGAAGACCGCCTTTGAGATCGGCTTCCTGATCTTCATTCCGTTCGTGATCATCGACCTGGTCGTGGCCAGTGTGCTGATGTCGATGGGCATGATGATGCTGTCGCCGATGCTGGTCTCCGCACCGTTCAAGATCCTGCTGTTCGTGCTGGTGGATGGCTGGGTGCTGACCGTCGGCACGCTGGCGGCGAGCTTCAATCCGGCTTGATTGCAGGGCAGCCGGGCATGGCTCGGCTCTACATACACACAACGGAACGACGATGTCCCCCGAACTTGCCCTGACCGAACTGCGTGGCGGCCTGATCACCGTACTCTGGGTGGCCGGCCCGCTGCTGCTGACCGTACTGGTGGTCGGCGTTGTAGTGGGCGTGGTGCAGGCCGCGACCCAGCTCAACGAGCCCACCATCGCCTTCGTTGCCAAGGCCGCAGCGCTCACTGCCGTGTTGTTCGCACTGGGCAGCCTGTTGATCGGCCATCTGGTCGAATTCACCACGCTGCTGTTCCAGCGCATCCCGCACCTGATCGGCTAGACGGACGCGCACGCAGATGGATGCCGCCACCCAGATGGCTGCCGACGGCCTGAACGCCTTCGGCATGATCGGCACCGTGCTGTGGACCATGCTGCGCATCGGCGCGGTGGCCATGGCAATGCCGATGATCGGTACCCGTGCCGTGCCCGGCCGGGTGCGCGTGATGCTGGCCGGCACCCTGGCCATTGCATTGGCGCCCCTGCTGCCGCCGGTACCGGACTGGACCGGCTTCGACGCCGCCACCGTGCTGACCATTGCCCGCGAGCTGGCCATCGGCGTGGCCATCGGCTTCATGCTGCGGCTGGTGTTCGAGGCCGGCGCCATGGCCGGCGAGCTGGTCGCGCAGGGCACCGGCCTGGCGTTTGCGCAGATGAGTGACCCGCTGCGCGGCGGCACCTCCGGTGTCATCGGCCAGTGGTTCTACCTGCTGTTCGGCCTGCTGTTCTTCACCGCCAACGGCCATCTGGCGCTGATCTCGCTGGTGGTGGACAGCTACCGTGCCCTGCCCATCGGCGCACCGCTGCCCGATCCGCACGCCTTCTTCAGCATCGCCCCGACCTTCCTGCTGACAGTGCTGCGCGGTGCGCTGACCCTGTCCATTCCACTGACCGTGGCGATGCTGGCGGTGAACCTGGCCTTCGGCGTGCTGGCCCGCGCCGCGCCGGCGCTGAACCCGATCCAGCTGGGCCTGCCGGTCTCGCTGCTGCTGGGCCTGTTCCTGCTGACCCTGCTGGTGGGTGAAATGGGCCCTCCGGTGCAGCGCCTGTTCGATGCCGCCTTCCAGGCTGCCGGTGCGGTGACCCGCTGACGCGGTCGTCACGTTTTACTGCTTGCCGTCCCCCCCGGTGACCGCGTTAGAGTGAATGGGCAGGGACCAGGGGGGTCGCTGCAACCGGCGGCCCCAGGTCGCCCGCCTTACGCATGCCCCACCGTAGTTTTTCCGTTGACAGGCAGGTCCGGGAGACTGACGAATGCTGGTAGGCACGTACAACCCGTGGCTGGTGGCGACCTCATTGCTGGTTGCAGTGATGGCGTCCTATACCGCGCTGGCGATGGCCGGGCGCACCGTCACCGCGCCCGGCAAGGGCGCGACCTGGTGGTGGCGACTCGGCGGCGGCTTTGCGATGGGGTTGGGCATCTGGTCGATGCACTTCATCGGCATGCTCGCCTTCGACCTGCCCATTCCGCTGGGCTACGACCTGCCCATCACCCTGCTGTCGCTGGCACTGGCGATCGGCTCGTCGGTGTTCGCCCTCTGGCTGGTATCGCTGCGCACCCTGCCCCACCCACGCCTGGCCGGCGGTGCCCTGCTGATGGGCAGCGGCATCGCCAGCATGCATTACGTGGGCATGGCCGCGATGCGCATGCAACCGGGCATCGACTACCAGCCGGTGTGGCTGCTGCTGTCGCTGCTGGTCGCGGTGGCCGCGTCGTGGACCGCGCTGTATGTGGCCTTCCGGCTGCGCGCGCAGCACACCCGCATCGGCGACCGCCTGGCCGCCGCCGGCCTGCTCGGCCTGGCCATCGTCGGCATGCACTACACCGGCATGGCCGCCGCCCGATTCCCCGAAGGCAGCGTCTGCGGTGCCGCGGTGGGCGATGGCCTGCAGAACAACTGGTTGGCGATGCTGGTGGTGGTGCTGACCGTGGCGATCCTGGCGGTGGTGCTGGTGGTGTCCTGGCTGGACCAGCGGGTGGAGGCACAGCTGTTGCGCCTGCGCAATTCGCTGCTCAGCACCTCGTTGACCGACGCCCAGCAGGAACTGACCCAGGCCGCGCTGCACGACCCGCTCACCCGCCTGCCGAACCGGTTGCTGCTGCAGCGGCGCATCGTGCAGGCACTGGCCGAGGCCGAACAGGGCGGCAGCCGCTTCGCGGTGATGTTCATGGACCTGGATGGCTTCAAGCAGGTCAACGATGCCTATGGCCACCAGGCTGGCGATGCGCTGCTGGTTGCGGTGGCCGAGCGCACCCGTCAGCTGCTGCGTCCGCACGATCTGTTGGCACGGCTGGGCGGCGACGAATTCGTGCTGGTGGTGCGCATCGAGCATGATGAGGACTTGCCGACGCTGGCCCGGCGCATCCTGCAGGCGGTGGGTAGCGGCCCGCTGCTGCCGGACAACGAACTGCAGGTGACTGCCAGCATCGGCATCGCGATCTGCCCCGACCATGCCGCCAGCGAACGCCAGCTGATGGCCTTCGCCGATGCGGCGATGTACCAGGCCAAGGAATCGGGCCGCAATGCGTTCGTGCTGTTCGCCGACTGGATGAACGACAGCGCCGAGCAGCAGTTCCGCCTGCTGGCCGACCTGCGCCGGGCCATCGGCAGTGAGCAGCTGTTCCTGCATTACCAGCCGAAGATCCGTGTGGCTACGCAGAAGGTGGCCGGCGCGGAAGCGCTGATCCGCTGGCGTCACCCGGAACAGGGTCTGATTCCGCCGGACCGCTTCATCCGCCTGGCCGAGCGCAGCGGTGCGATCAACGAGATCGGCCGCTGGGCGCTGGACCAGGCCTGCCAGCAGCTGCGGCACTGGCACGATGCTGGCCATGACAGCTGGACGATGTCGGTGAACCTGTCGCCGGTGCAGTTCAGTTCCCCGCACCTGCTGCAGGACGTACGCGAGGTGATCGAGCGCTACGCGATCGCCCCGCGCAACCTGGTGCTGGAGATCACCGAGAGCACGGTGATGCGCGATACCGATACCAGCCTGCGCCTGCTGCAGAGCTTCTCCGCCCTGGGCGTGGGCATCTCCATCGATGATTTCGGCACCGGTTACTCCAGCCTGCTGTACCTGAAGCGCCTGCCGGCCACCGAGATCAAGATCGACCATGCGTTCGTGCGCGACCTGGAACACAGCGCCGAGGACGTGGTGATCGTGTCGGCCATCGTGGCGCTGGGCCATGCGCTGGACATGGATATCGTGGCCGAGGGCGTGGAGACCGCCGCGCAGCGTGCCTACCTGGAGCGGCTGGGCTGCGACTACCTGCAGGGCTTCCTGCTGGGCCGGCCGGTGGACGCAGCCCGCTTCATGCAACTGCACGACCTGCCGCGGCCACGGGTGGAACTGGCCAACGGCCCACCCCGTAACCCCCAGTAGATCCACGCCATGCGTGGATGGCCCGCGCCGCCGTCACGGAACGATTCTTGCACGCACCCCGGCATCCCCTGCTGCAGTGCCTGTGATGTCCGAGAACGAATCCGCCGGCGAAAAAACCGAACAACCGACAGAAAAACGCCTGCGCGACGCCCGCGAACAGGGCAACCTGCCGCGCTCGCGTGAACTGGGCACGGCCGCCGTATTCGGCGCCGGGGTGATCGCCGTGATGGCCATGAGCGGCTCGATGGCCAGCGGCGCCAGCGCCTGGATGCGCCATGCACTCAGCCCTGAACAGAGCCTGCGCCAGCACCCGAAGGCCCTGTTCGGCCACTTCGGCGAGCTGCTGCTGCAGCTTATGTGGGTGATCGCACCGCTGGTACTGGTCTGCCTGCTGGCCAGTTTCCTGGCGCCGGTGGTGATGGGCGGCCTGCGCTGGTCGGCCAAGGCAATGATGCCCGACATCAACCGCATGAATCCGATGAGCGGGCTCAAGCGCCTGTACGGCCCCGAAGCCGTGGCCGAGTTCATCAAGTCGCTGCTGCGCGTGGCCTTCGTCGGCGTCGCCGCCGGCATGGTCGTCTGGACCAGCTTCAACACCCTGCGCGGGCTGATCCACCAGCCGCTGGAAACCGCCATCGGCGACGGCCTGGGCTTCACCCTGCGGCTGCTGCTGGCCACCGCCGGCGCAATGCTGGTGCTGGCCGCCATCGACGCGCCGTACCAGCGCTGGAACTGGATGCGCAAGCTGAAGATGACCCGCGAGGAGCTGCGTCGGGAAATGAAGGAAAGCGAAGGCAGCCCGGAAGTGAAGGGCCGCATCCGCCAGCTGCAGCAGCAGATGGCCAACCGCCGGATGATGGAGGCGGTACCCACCGCCGACGTGGTGGTGGTCAACCCGACCCACTATGCGGTGGCGCTGAAGTACGAAGGTGGGGCCATGAATGCGCCCACCGTGGTCGCCCTTGGCGTGGATGAAACCGCCCTGCGCATCCGTGAAGTGGCCGACGGCAACAAGGTCGCCATCGTCTCTGCCCCGCCTTTGGCACGCGCCTTGTATCGGGAAGGCCAACTCGGCAAGGAAATCCCCGTGAGACTGTATTCAGCCGTCGCCCAGGTCCTCTCTTACGTCTACCAGCTGCGCAGCTGGCGGACCGGCCCGATGCCGTCCACGCCACATATCCAGGTTGATGAGTTCGGCAACGGGGGCCGCCCATGAACGCCCAGGCATCCGGCTTCAATACCCGTCGCGCACTTGAGATGATCCGCCAGGGTCTTGGCGCGCCGCTGATCGTGCTGGCCCTGCTGGCCATGGTCGTGGTGCCGCTGGCCGCGCCGGTGCTCGATGCGCTGTTCACCTTCAACATCGCCATCTCGCTGATGGTGCTGCTGGCGGTGGTCTACGTGAAACGCCCGTTGGACTTCACCATCTTCCCGATCGTGCTGCTGATCACCACCATGCTGCGGCTGGCGCTGAACGTGGCCTCCACCCGCGTGATCCTGCTCAATGGCCAGAACGGCCACGAAGCGGCCGGCAAGGTGATCGCCGCGTTCGGCGAATTCGTGATCGGCGGCAACTACGCGGTCGGCATCGTGGTGTTCGCGATCCTGACCATCATCAACTTCGTGGTCATCACCAAGGGCGCCGGCCGCGTCTCGGAAGTGACCGCGCGCTTCATCCTCGACGCCATGCCCGGCAAGCAGATGGCGATCGACGCCGATCTCAACGCCGGTTTGCTGACGCGCGAGGAAGCCAAGCTGCGCCGCGAGGAGGTCCGCGAGGAAGCCGACTTCTACGGCGCAATGGACGGTGCCAGCAAATTCATCCGCGGCGACGCGATCGCCGGCATCCTGATCCTGTTCATCAACATGCTGGGTGGCCTGGCCGTGGGCGTGCTGCAGCATGGCATGCCGTTCGGCGACGCCGCTGCCACCTACACCCTGCTGTCGATCGGTGACGGCCTGGTGGCGCAGCTGCCAGCGCTGCTGGTTTCCAGTGCGGTGGCGATGCTGGTTACCCGTGCCTCGCGCTCGCAGGACATGGCACAGGCAATGACCGGCCAGGTGTTCGGCCAGTACCGTGCGCTGGCCATCACCGCCGGCATCCTCGGCGTGGTCGGCCTGGTGCCGGGCATGCCCAACGTCGCTTTCCTGACGCTGGCCGCGATCCTCGGCTTCATCGCCTGGAAGGTCTACCGCAAGGGCCTGGCACCAGCGCAGGCCGACGCAGCGGCAGGTGAAACCAACGCACTGAACGCGCTGGGGCGCCCCGCTGCCCCCGCACCCACGGCGGAACTGAGCTGGGACGAGCTGCGCCCGGTCGATCCGCTGGGCCTGGAAGTCGGCTATCGATTGATTTCGCTGGTGGACAGCAACCAGGGCGGCGAACTGATGCCGCGCATCAAGGGCGTGCGCCGCAAGCTGACCCAGGACGTCGGTTTCCTGATTCCGTCGGTACACATCCGCGACAACCTGGAATTGCCGGCCAACGGCTACCGGGTACTGGTGCATGGCGTGCCGGTGGCCACCGCCGAAATCCATCCCGACCGCGAACTGGCGCTGGACCCCGGCAGTGCGCTCGGTCCGCTGGAAGGTATCGCCGGCAAGGACCCCGCCTTCGGCCTCGATGCGACCTGGATCCAGCCGCACCAGCGCGCCCAGGCAGAAACCCTGGGCTACACCGTGGTCGACCCGGCCACGGTGGTCGCCACCCATCTTTCGCACCTGATCCGCGAGCACGCGCCGGAACTGCTTGGCCACGAGGAAGTGCAGCACCTGCTGGCCAACCTGGCCAAGAGCGCGCCCAAGCTCGTCGAAGATCTGACGCCGAAGGCGCTGCCGCTGTCGGCGGTGGTGCGCGTGCTGCAGAACCTGCTGATCGAGCGCATTCCGATCCGCCAGCTGCGCAAGATCGCCGAAGCCCTGGTCGAACATGCCCCGCACAGCCAGGATCCAGCCACGCTGACCGCCGCCGTGCGCACCGCGCTGGGCCGCTTCATCGTGCAGGAGATCGCCGGAATGTCGGCGGAGCTGCCGGTGTTCACCCTCAACCCGCAATTGGAACGTGTCTTGCAAGAGTCCACGCAGGGCAACGGCGCCGCGCTGGAACCCGGACTCGCTGAGCGACTGCACCAGAGCCTGGCCGAATGTGTCAGCAAGCAGGAAGCCCGCAACGAGCCCGCGGTCGTGCTGGTACCAGGCCCGGTGCGTGCCGCGCTGGCCCGCCTGGTCCGCCACAGCGTTCCGTCGCTGTCGGTCCTGGCGTACAGCGAGGTGCCGGAGGACAAGCGCCTGAAGCTGGTCGGAACGATCAGCTGACGCCGCCCTGCAACGCGCCAGAAAACAGACACCACTTTCAAACACCCGCAACAGACAGATTCCAAGGGGAACCCGAACCGTGCAGACCACCGACCACCCGCGTTCTCCGACCGCCACTCCGCCGACTTCGTCCCGTGACCACAGCATGAAAATCAAACGATTCGTCGCCGCCGACATGCGCTCGGCCATGAACCTGGTCCGCAAGGAACATGGTCCTGACGCCGTGATCCTGTCCAACCGCCGGATCGAGGAAGGCATCGAGATCGTGGCCGCCGCCAATTACGATGAGAGCGCTGTGCAGCGCGCCCTGGAAGCGTCGCGTCGCGACGTGGCGCCGCCGCCCGCACCGAAGCCGCGCACCGCCGCCGACGCGGTGATCGCCGCGGTCACCCGCCGTCGCAGCAGCATGCCGGCACCGGAGCCGGTGGCAGCCACCACCTCGGCCGTTGCCGCCCTCGCCCGCGCCGCCGTCGGTGCTACCGGCCGCACCCTGGACAGCGCCGACGAGATCGTGCCGACCCGTGGCAGCACCGGCTTCGCCGCTACGCTGGCGCGTGCCGCCGTCAATGAATCGACGCTGCCGGAACAGATCTTCGCCCCGTTCGCCGACGCCATCGTGGCGCCCTCACCGGCCGCAGCCGCGCCGGTGAACCGCGCCCGCTTCCAGATCGATCCGCCGCTGGAAGACAGCGCGCAGCTGCCGGCAGTGTCGCCGCCGCCGTTGCCGGTTGCCATCCAGGCCGCCGTCACGCCCGCGGACGACGCAGCCCACGCACCGGTTGCCGCACAGCCGACAGAGGTTGCACCCGCACCGCTGCCGACCCTGGCGCCGGCGCCGGCGCTGACCCTGGTCGCCGACGACGCCGAGATCCGCCACCTGCGCCAGGAAGTGGCCGGCATGCGCCAGGTGATCGAGCGCGAAATGAACCGCTTCACCGATGAGCGCCTGCGCGGCTGCCCGGTGCGCGCCACCGCGCTGGACCTGATGGACGAGTACGGCTTCGACGCCGGCATCGCCCGCGACGTGGCCATGCAGATTCCGCTGGAAACCGAAGCACATCGCGGCCGCGGCCTGATGCTGGGGCTGATCTCGCGCAAGCTGCCGATCGCTCCGGTCGACCCGATGGAGGAAGGCGGTGTGATCGCCCTGGTCGGCCCGACCGGCGCCGGCAAGACCACCACCATCGCCAAGCTGGCCTCACGCTTCGCCGAAGCCCATGCGGCCCGCGATGTCGCCCTGGTCACGACCGATACGATGCGCATCGGCGCCCGTGAACAGCTGTACGGCTACGGCCGCCAGCTCGGCATCGCGGTGCACGAGGCCAACAGTGGCACCGACCTGGACCAGCTGCTGGAGCGATTGAAGGACTACAAGCTGGTGCTGATCGATACCGCCGGCCTGGGCCCGCGCGACCGTGCGCTGGCCGCCCAGCTGCAGTGGCTGCGCGCCGCCCGCCAGGTCCGCACCCTGCTGGTACTGCCGGCCAACACCAGCTTCGGCGACATGGACGAGGTGGTCCGCCGCTTCGGCGCGGCCAACCTGCAGGGCCTGGTGCTGAGCAAGCTGGACGAAACCGGCCGCTTCGGCAACGCCCTGTCGGTGGCCGTGGACCACAAGCTGCCGATCACCTGGGTGACCGATGGCCAGGACGTCCCGGACGACCTGCACCGGGCCAGTGCAGCCAATCTTGTACTTCGCCTTGAAGATTTGCGCCGCGCGGCCGATATGCCCTGCAACCCGGAGTTGAACCATGCCGTCGCGTGAGTACGCCAAGCTGACCACCACCTTCCCGCTGACGGCGACCCGCAGCGAGCCGCTCGGCCCTGTGCGCACGATTGCCGTGACCGGCGGCAAGGGCGGCGTCGGCAAGACCAACGTGTCGGCCAACCTGGCCGTGGCGCTTGCCGGCATGGGTAAACGCACCCTGTTGCTGGACGCCGACCTGGGCCTGGCCAACATCGACGTGATCCTCGGCCTGAGCCCCACCAATACCCTGGCCGACCTGGTCGCTGGCCGCTGCAGCCTGGATGACGTGATCATCGAAGGCCCGAACGGCGTGCTGGTGGTACCGGCCGCGTCCGGTCGCCGGCACATGGCCGAGCTGGCCCCGGCCGAGCATGTGGGCCTGGTCAACGTGTTCTCCGAACTGGAGCGCGAGCTGGACATCATGGTGGTGGACACCGCCGCCGGCATCACCGATGGCGTACTGACCTTCTGCCAGGCCGCGCAGGACACCGTGGTGGTGGTCTGCGACGAACCGGCCTCGATCACCGACGCCTACGCCCTGATCAAGGTGCTGTCGCGCGAACGTGGCGTGGACCGCATCCAGGTGGTGGCCAACATGGTGCGCGACCCCAACGAAGGCCGCGTGCTGTACGAAAAGCTGACCCGCGTCTGCGAGAAATTCCTCGCCGATGTCTCGCTGAACTACCTCGGCTGCGTGCCGCAGGACGACTGGCTGCGCCTGTCGGTGCAGCGCCAGCAGCCGGTGGTGAAGGCCTATCCGTCCAGCCCGTCGGCACTGGCGATCACCGAGATCGCCCGCCGCACCGCCCGCTGGCAGGCCCCGACCGAGCCGCGCGGTGGCGTTGAGTTCTTCCTCGAACGCATCATCAAGCAGCGTGGGGTGGCCGCATGAAAGGCGCCGCCCAGTACAGAGAGGTCCAGCGCACGGCGGCCAACGAGGTCATCGCCCAGCACTCGGACCTGGTGCGGCGCATCGCCCACCATCTGGCCGCACGCCTGCCGGCCAGCGTTGAAGTGGACGACCTGATCCAGGCCGGCATGATGGGCCTGATCGAAGCGTCGCGCAGCTACGACGCCGACCAGGGCGCCTCGTTCGAGACCTACGCCTCGATCCGCATCCGCGGTTCGATGATCGATGAGATCCGCCGTGGCGACTGGGTGCCGCGTTCGGTGCACCGCCGTGCCCGCGACGCCGCTGCCACCATCCGTCGCCTGGAGCAGAGCACCGGTCGCGCTGCCAGCGCCACCGAAGTGGCTGCCGCGATGGAGATGCCGCTGCCCGAGTACCTGCGCCTGATGGAGGATGCCTCGCGCGGCCAGGTGCTGAGCCTGGAGTCGCGCATTGAAGACCAGGGCGAACTGGACACCGTCGCCCAGGGCGGCCCGACCCCGCAGCAGGTACTTGAGCGCGGCGAGTTCGGTCGTGAGCTGGGCAACGCCATCGGCCACCTGCCCGAGCGCGAACAGCTGGTGCTGTCGCTCTATTACGAGCAGGAACTGAACCTGAAAGAGATCGGCGCAGTGCTCGGCGTGAGCGAGTCGCGGGTCTGCCAGATCCACGGCCAGGCGGTCCTGCGCCTGCGTGGCCGACTGAAGATTTTCGAGGCGGCCGACGCCGGCCTCGAGAGCTGATCAACAAAGGAACTCTGCTTTGAACAAGAACATGCGCATCCTGATCGTCGACGATTTCTCGACCATGCGTCGTATCGTCAAGAACCTGCTGGGCGATCTGGGCTTCACCAATACCGCCGAAGCCGAGGACGGGCATGCCGCGCTGTCGTTGCTGCAGAGCCAGCCGTTCGACTTCGTGGTCACCGACTGGAACATGCCGGTGATGACCGGCATCGAACTGCTGAAGGCGATCCGTGCCGATGCCAAGCTGAAGACCCTGCCGGTGCTGATGGTGACTGCCGAAGCCAAGCGCGAGCAGATCATCGAAGCGGCGCAGAACGGCGTGAACGGTTACATCATCAAGCCGTTCACCGCACAGACGCTGGAAGAGAAGCTCGGCAAGATCTTCGAACGCCTGGCGGCCAGCGCTTGATGGACACCACGGTCGACAAGAGCGCCCTTGCCCTGCGCCTGCAGGAAGCCCTGGACGCACTGGAATCCGGCGACGAAGCGGCCTGGCGCCAGCGCATCGACGGCCTGGTCGCGCTGCGTACCCAGCCGATGATGAGCGGCCTTTCGCGGCTGGCCCGCGAGCTGGGCCAGGCGCTGGGTGAACTGCCGACCGTGCCCGATGAAGCCGGCGAGCTGGACGACGCCTGCGCGCGCCTGGACCATGTGGTGGCGATGACCGAACAGGCCACCCACCGCACCCTGGACCTGGCAGAAGAATGCCGCAACCTGACCGAACAGCTGCGCGCCGATGGCCTGCAGCCGGGTCAGGACGTGCAGCTGGACCGCATCCGCCACAACCTCACCGAGATTGCCCTGACCCAGAGCTACCAGGACCTGACCGGACAGATCATCCGGCGCGTGGTGGGCATCGTCCGCCGCGTGCACGAAGGCTTCGGCGCGCTCGGCCTGCCGCCGGAACAGCATCGCACCGACCCGGAACTCGCCGGGCCGGCACTGAAAGGGCTGGACCGCCATGCGGTCTCGCAGAACGACGCCGACGACCTGTTGTCGGATCTGGGGCTGTAACCATGGGCGCGGTAGCCGACGACATCACTGCCGATTTCATCATCGAGGCCCAGGAAATCCTGGATCGCCTCGGCGAACAGCTGGTGTCGCTGGAACAGGCACCGCAGGACAATGAACAGCTCAACGCGGTGTTCCGTGGCTACCACACGCTGAAAGGCGGCGCAGGTTTCCTCGGCATCACCGCGATGGTCGAACTGTGCCACGCCGCCGAAGAGGCGCTGGGTGCCGCACGTGCCGGCCAGGCCGTATTGCAGGCCCATCACTTCGATGCCGCCCAGCAATCACTGGACTACCTGCAGTCGATGCTCGACGCGGTGTCATCGGGTACCGAGCCGGGCTTTGCCCCGCCCGAACTGGTGGCCCAGTTCGACGTGCATGGCGGTGGTGCGGCTGCCCCCTCGGCCGCGACGCCGGGTGCAGGCGGTGGTGACCTGATCACCGACGACGAATTCGAGGCCCTGCTCGACCAGCTGCACGGCGGCAAGGCGCCGGCACCCGTGGCGGCGGCGAAGAAAGCCGACGACATGATCAGCGAAGACGAGTTCGAGGCGCTGCTGGATCAGCTGCATGGCGGCGCCGCCCCGGGCAGCCACGCCACCGCAGCGATTGCTGCCGTACCGGCACCGCGACCGGCACCCTCGCCGGCGCCGCCAGCGGCCAAGCCCGCACCCAACAAGCCCGTCGCCGAAGCCGAACACACCGTGCGCGTGGATACCAAGCGCCTGGATGCCATCGTCAACCTGATCGGCGAGCTGGTGCTGTCACGAAACCGGTTGAAGACGCTGCGCACCCGCCTGCGCGATGAAGAGCTGGACCGCGCGGTGTCCACGTTGGATATCGCTACCGCGCGCCTGCAGTCGGCAGTGATGCGCACCCGCATGCAGCCGGTCGGCAAGGTGTTCTCGCGCTTCCCGAAGGTGGCGCGCGACGTTGCGCGTTCGCTGAAGAAGGAAGTGGACCTGGAACTGATCGGCGCCGAGACCGAGCTCGACCGCAACCTGGTCGAAGCGCTGGCGGACCCGCTGGTGCACCTGGTCCGCAACGCCATCGACCATGGCGTGGAAATGCCTGACCTGCGCGAAGCACAGGGCAAGCCGCGGATGGGCCACGTGCGCCTGTCGGCGCAGCAGGAAGGTGACTACGTCAGCATCGAAGTGCAGGACGACGGTGCCGGCATCGATCCGGAAAAGCTGCGCGCCAAAGCGCGCGAGAAGGGCCTGATCGATCCGGAAGCCGCCGCCCGCCTGAGCAGCGAGGAATGCCTGCACCTGGTATTCCTGCCGGGCTTCTCGACCAAGCAGCAGGTGACTGATATCTCCGGCCGCGGCGTCGGCATGGACGTGGTGCAGTCACGCATCCGCGAACTGAGCGGGCAGATCCAGATCCAGTCGGAACTGGGCCGCGGCAGCCGCTTCATGATCCGCGTACCACTGACTCTGGCAATCCTGCCGACCCTGCTGGTGCAGGCGGGCGAAGACGTCTACGCGCTGCCGCTGGCCCGCGTAATGGAAGTGCTGCACGCACCGCGCACCTCGCTGGGCTGGTTCGACGGCCGCGCCGTGCTTGACCGACGCTCGCACACGCTGGCGCTGGTCGACCTGCGGCAATGGCTGGATGTGACGCCGGCCGCCTCGCCCCTGCTGACCATCGTCGTACTGCAGGCCGGTGAAGCACGCTTCGGGCTGGTGGTCGACCAGGTGCGCGGGCGCGAGGAAGTGGTCATCAAGCCATTGCCCAAAGCCCTGCGCGGCCTGCGTGGTTACGCCGGTGCAACCTTGATCGGCGATGGTCGCATGGCGCTGATCCTGGATGTGGACGGACTGCGCAGCCCACACGACTGACCCGATTCCTGAACGCGACACGCAATAGCGCCGGGCCCGCCCGGCGACACAGGAAACTGTGAACTCCGTTACACCAGCTTCTCCCGGTGTCTCAAGTCCCATTCATACAAGCCGATACCGGACCCATGGATAGACTCAGCCTCATTGGACTTTTCCTCGCCCTGGCCTCACTGGTCGGCGGCAGCATCCTCAAAGGCGCCGGCCTGGCGTCGTTGTGGTCGCCTGCGGCGTTTGTGATCGTCATCGTCGGCACCATCGCCGCCATCCTGCTGCATACCGCGCCGGCGGTGTTCAAGCATGCGTTCAAGATCGTGCGCTGGGTCGTGCGCCCGCCGCACAGCGACCGTCGCGAACTGATCCAGCAGATCGTGGAATGGAGCAACATCGCCCGCCGCCAAGGCCTGCTCGGCCTGGAATCGCAGGTGGAAGCGCAGCGTGATCCGTTCCTGCGCAAGGGGCTGCAACTGCTGGTGGACGGCGTTGAACCCGAATCGATCCGGCACATGCTGGAAATCGAACTCGGCAGCCAGGAACACCAGGACCAGGCCGGCGCCAAGGTATTTGAGGCCATGGGCATCTACGCGCCCACGCTGGGCATCATCGGCGCCGTGCTCGGCCTGATCGCGGTGATGAAGAACCTCGCCGATCCGAGCAAGCTCGGCCACGGCATCGCCGCCGCGTTCACCGCAACCATCTACGGCATCGCCTCAGCCAACCTGCTGTTCCTGCCTATCGCCGCCAAGCTGAAGGGCGTGATCGCCCATTCCAGCCGCGACCGTGAAATGGTCATCGAAGGCCTGATCTCGATCGCCCAAGGCGAGAACCCGCGCAACATCGAAACCAACCTCTCCGGCTTCCTGCACTGACATGGCCCGCCGCAAGCACCACGAAGAGCACGCCAACCACGAAGCATGGGCCATCCCCTATGCCGACCTGATGACGCTGCTGCTCGCCTTTTTCGTGGTCATGTACGCGATCTCCTCGGTCAACGAGGGCAAGTACCGGATCATGGCTGACGCCCTCACCGATGCCTTCGGTGGTGCGCCGCGCACCATCAATCCGGTGCAGGTCGGCAACAAGCAGGTGCAGGGCGGCGGCTGGGACAGCCCGTCGGTGATCAAGTCCGGCACCAAGATCGGGCCGTCTGCTCCGGCGCCGTCGCACGACCCCACCCTGCTGCCGGCGATGGCCTCGCAGATGCGCATGCCGGTGTCGGTGCACAACCAGGAGCAGATCGCGCGGGCCGAGCGCCAGCTCAACAGCATCGCCGACCGCCTGACCGCTGCGCTGGCGCCGTTGATCGACCGCGGCATGATCAGTGTGCGCCGCACCGAACTGTGGATCGAAGTCGAGATCAACAGCGACATCCTGTTCCCGACCGGCTCGGCAGCGCTGGACGTGCATGCGCGCGACACCTTGGCCAGCCTGGCCGGTGTGCTGCGCGACGTGCCCAACAGCGTGCGCGTGGAAGGCCACACCGACAACGTGCCGATTGCCACCGCCACCTTCCCGTCCAACTGGGAACTGTCGGCCGGGCGCGCGGCCAGCGTTGTGCATCTGTTTGCCGACCAGGGCCTGCAGCCATCGCGGCTGGCGATGGTCGGCTACGGCCAGTTCCGCCCCCGCGAAGAGAATGACAGTGCGCAGGGACGCAATCGCAACCGGCGGGTGATGGTCATCATCCTGGCCGACACCAGTCATTCGGTGGACCCGCTGGGCGAACGCCTGAATGCCGCCACCGGGGCCAGCCGCAGCGCCAGCGAACAGGCCGCCGCAGCGCCGGCCACCACCCCCACTTCCCCCATCGCACCGGTGCAGTTGCCACCGGTGCCGGCTGGCAGCCGTGTCGGCGCCGCCGTTCCCCCGGCAATGAAGGAGTAATCCGATGCGCATCTGGGCAGTCGCCAACCAGAAGGGCGGAGTCGGCAAGACCACCACCACCCTCGCCCTCGGTCGCGGCCTGGCCGCGCTCGGCCACCGCGTGCTGCTGATCGATCTCGATCCGCATGCCTCGCTGACCCGCGCCTTCGGCGTACCGATCGAACCGGCACCGGCCGGTGTGCTGGAACTGTTCGGCGCACCACCGGCCGACCTGTCCACGCTCAGCCACGCCAGCAACATCGGCGGGCTCGATTACGTGTGCGCGCAGGCCTCGCTGGCCACACTGGAACGGCGCAGCGCCAACCAGCCCGGTCTCGGCCTGGCACTGCAGAATGCCCTCGCCCGCCACCAGGGTCAGCATGACTACATCCTGCTGGACTGCGCACCGACCTTGGGCCTGCTGATGATCAACGCGCTGGCCGCGGCCGATCGCCTGATCATCCCCACCCAGGCCGAGCCGCTGGCTCTGCATGGCCTGGATGGCATGGTCCGCACCGGTGAGATGGTCGAGCGTTCGCGCCGCCGCCCGCTGCCGATCTCGATCCTGCCGACGCTGTTCGACCGCCGCACCCGCACCGGCAATGAATCGCTGCGCGCGATGCAGGACCGCCACGCAAGCCGCGTCTGGGAAGATGCGATTCCGATCGATACCCGCATCAGCAATGCGGCCGGCCTGACCCTGCCAAGCATCGGCGAGGACTACCCGGGTCGTGGCCTGGCGGCCTATCGACGCGCGTTGAACTGGATCCTCGGTGAGGACGCACGCGCGCTGGAGCAGGCGGCATGAACACCACCGGCATGCTGGACGACTATCTGGACGAGCTGCTCGGCGACATTGCCGTCGCACCGGTCGCGGCTGATGCCGCGCCACGTCCTGTCAGCGCAGCGACCGACGCCCAGCGCGAGCCGACCTGGGACGATCTGCCGGCTGAAGTGATCTACGAAACCGACACCGTCGCGGCCGCCCCGGCCAGTGACGATGCTTCCCTCGAAGCCGCCTTTGACGCCGCTACCGCACCTGCGGCCGACGCCGAACGTGAGCCGACCTGGGATGATCTGCCGGCTGAAGTGATCTATGAAACCGACATCGTCGCGGCCGCCCCGGCCAGTGACGATGCTTCTCTCGAGGCCGCCTTCGACGTCGCTGCCGCACCTGCGGCCGACACCGAACGCGAGCCGACCTGGGATGATCTGCCGGCCGAAGTGATCTACGAAACCGGCACCGTCGCGGCTGCCCCGGCCAGCGACGATGCGTCCCTCGAAGCCGCCTTCGACGCCGCTACCGCACCTGCGGCCGACACCGAACGCGAGCCGACCTGGGATGATCTGCCGGCTGAAGTGGTCCATGAAACCGCGCCCGTGGCCGCTGCCCCTGTCGTACCGCCCGCGCCGGAACCCACCTGGGATGACCTGCCGGACGAAGTGATCTACGAAACCGACGCCGCTGACAGCCTCGCGCACACCGACAGCCCGGGATTGCAGGCCGCGTTCGAAGCCGCCGCCGACGGCGAGGTGGTTCCTGCCGTCGCAGCACCGACGGTTGCCAAGGCCCCAGCGCGCCCCGCACCGGCACCGGCAACGATGCCGTCGATGGCCCGCGCCGCCGTAGCGCCGCCGCCACGGATCGCGGTGGACACCCCATCAGACAACCGCCCCGGCACCTGGCAGGAGCTGCAGGCCCAGGCGCATCGGCCCGCCAGCAGCCCGCATCCGCAGAGCCGCCGTGCCGGCGAACGCACCTCGCGTTGGCTGCGCCTGCGCTGCGGCACCCAGGCCTACGCGCTGGAGCTGCTGAAAGTGCAGGAAGTGGTGCTGCCGGTGCCGCTGCTGCCCTTGCGCGGCACTGCCCCGGAAATGCTCGGCATCATGAACCTGCGTGGCCAGGTGGTGCCGGTGATGGATCTCGGCCTGCACCTTGGCGCGGCCTCTGCCGAGGATGACGCGCAGACCCGCATTGTCGTGCTTGAAGAGAACGGCGAGACCCTGGGCCTGCGCGTGTCCGCCGTGGAGGACGTCGCCAACCTGACCGACTCGCAGATCGAACCGCCCGATACCGCCCGCATCTGCCAGATCTCCAATGAACTGTTCCGTGGCGTGGCCCGCATCAGCCAGCGGCCGATGATCCTGCTCGACGCCACGCAGCTGCTGGGGTGAATCGACGCTCCGCGTCGATACCTCCCCTAAAGAACTGTCCCGCGGTGCCGTTATGAATGCTGGAACCGTTTGTCCGGAGCAACGATGAGCACTGTCGAACTGGGTGAGGATCTCGGCATCGAGAGCAGCACCGAGCTCAAGAACCGCCTTTCGCCCTTGGTGGCGGAAGCAGGCGACCTCACCCTGGATGCAAGCCAGGTCGGTCGCATCCACACCGCCAGCGTGCAGGTGCTGTGTGCCTTCGTGCAGGCCCGCCGCGAGGCAGGCCTGGGCACTGGCTTCCACGGTTGCACTGCAACCTTCCGTGACGCTGCACGCCTGTTGGGCGTCACCCAGGCCCTGGGCCTGGACGTACCCCATGACAACCTGAAATCTGTGGAGAACGCTGCATGAGCGCACGTATCTTGGTGGTGGACGATTCGGCGTCAATGCGCCAGATGGTTTCCTTCGCCCTCACCTCGGCCGGTTTTGCCGTCGAAGAAGCTGAAGACGGCGCGGTCGCGCTCGGACGTGCCAAGGGCCAGCGCTTCAACGCGGTGGTCACCGACGTCAACATGCCGAACATGGACGGCATCGCGCTGATCCGCGAACTGCGCCAGCTGCCCGACTACAAGTTCACGCCGATGCTGATGTTGACCACCGAATCGGCCGCGGACAAGAAGTCCGAAGGCAAGGCCGCCGGTGCCACTGGTTGGCTGGTCAAGCCGTTCAATCCCGAACAGCTGGTCGCCACCGTGCAGAAAGTGCTGGGCTGATCGCCCCGTACTGCTCCCCCTCTTCGCTTCCGGATCGCCACTGCCATGAGCATGGACCTGCAACGCTTCCACGCCACTTTCTTCGAGGAGAGCCGCGAAGGCCTCGACGCCATGGAGGCTGGCCTGCTGGCCCTGGAATCGGGACAACAGGACGCGGAGATCATCAACTCGGTGTTCCGTGCCGCCCACTCCATCAAGGGCGGCGCGGGCACGTTCGGCTTCGATGCCATCGCCGGGCTGACCCACGTGCTGGAGACGCTGCTGGATGAGCTGCGTGCCGGCAAGCGCGCACTGGAAGGCAACGCCGTCGATGCGATGCTGTCGTCGGTGGACGTACTGCGCGCCCTGTTGCGCGAGGCCGAGCACGGCCAGCCCGCCGATCCCGCAGCGGTTGCTGCGGTGAAGGCGCGACTGGAATCGGTGCTGTCCGGCCAGGCGCCCGCCGCCGCTGCACCCGCTGCCGCCAGCCAGGTCGACGACACGCCGGAAGCCTGGCAGATCGGCTTCGCCCCGGCGCCGTCGCTGTTCATGAGCGGCAACGACCCGCTGCGCATCATCCGCGAACTGGAACACCTGGGTTCGCTGCAGGTGGCCGCGCGCATGGATCGCCTGCCCGGCTTTGCCCAGCTCGACCCGCTCGAAGCCCACCTTGCGTGGGACCTGGGCCTGGTCGGCAAGGTGCCGCGCAGCAAGATCGAAGATACCTTCGCCTGGGTGCTGGACGACTGCGAACTGGACATCCGTCCGGCCGCACCGCCAAGCCTGGCCACGCAGGCACCGACTGCCGCGCCAGTGGCCGCCGCGCCTGCCGCTGCCGCACCGACGGCCAGCACCGGCGCCAGCCAGGAAGCGGAAACCTCCATCCGCGTCAGCGTCGACAAGGTCGATGCGCTGATCAACCTGGTTGGCGAACTGGTCATCACCCAGGCCATGCTCAAGCAGGTCTCGCACGCGCTGGATCCGGTCCATGCCGAGAGCCTGTTCGCCGGCCTGGACCTGCTTGAACGCAATACCCGCGACCTGCAGGAAGCGGTGATCGGCGTGCGCATGCTGCCGGTCGATGCGGTGTTCCGCCGCTTCCCGCGCCTGGTCCGCGACCTGTCCGGGCGCCTTGGCAAGCACGTGCGCCTGCGCACAATCGGCGAAGGCACCGAGCTGGACAAGGGCCTGATCGAGAAGATCGCCGATCCGCTGGTGCATCTGGTCCGCAACTCGATCGACCACGGCCTGGAAATGCCGGACGTGCGTCGCGATGCCGGCAAGGACGAGACCGGCACGATCACCCTGGCCGCCTCGCACCAGGGCGGCCATATCGTCATCGAAGTCAGCGACGACGGCCGCGGCCTGAACCGCGAGAAGATCCTGGCCAAGGCGCACGAACGCGGCCTGGCCGTGCCGGACAACCCCACCGATTCGCAGGTCTGGGACCTGATCTTCCAGCCCGGCTTCTCCACCGCCGACGCGGTCACCGACCTGTCCGGCCGCGGCGTGGGCATGGACGTGGTCCGCCGCAACATCCAGGCGCTGGGTGGCGAAGTGCAGATTGAAAGTGGCCTCGGCACCGGCACCCGTACGCTGATCCGGCTGCCACTGACACTGGCCATCCTCGACGGCATGACCGTGGCGGTGGCCGGCGAAACCCTGATCCTGCCGCTGGCCTACGTGCTTGAAGCACTGCAGCCGCAGCCCGACGACATCCGCAGCATGGCCGGCGAAGGCCGCGTGCTGCGCGTGCGTGGCGAATACCTGCCGATCCTGTCGCTGAGCGAATACTACGGCTATGGCCAGCGCGCCCCCGGCAGCGAATCGCTGGTGGTGGTGGTGGAAGGCGATGGCCAGAAGATCGCGCTGGAAGTGGACGAACTGGTCGGCCAGCAGCAGGTCGTGGTGAAGAACATCGAGAACAACTATCGCCGCATCGGCGGTGTCTCCGGCGCCACCATCCTCGGCGACGGCCGCGTCGCCCTGATCGTCGACATCGGTGGTCTGGTGCGTTCGCTGCGGGTGCCGCAGGCCGCCTGAGCCGCTCCACGCGCTGTGCCTGACCGCCGCCCTCCGGGGCGGCGGTTTTTGTTTGCGCGCGTGCACCACGACGTCCCCGCTCGAGCCTCACAGGGCTGCGCGGTCCACTGTGAACTCCGTCAACCTGCACTGTGACGTCCATCGCCCGCATGGTTTCGCCTGAAACCACGCTATCGATGCGCAAGCCCCGCCATAGCGTGCTTTGCGTTGCATCTCCCTACGCCAGCGAATGTGACATAGGTCCATAAAGTCCGTCGCACAGGCGCCGCTATCTCGACATGACGGCAATCACCGAACCCCCACCCGGCACGACCGTTCCCTCCTGCAACGACCTTTTGCCAGCGGTTTCGCCGCCGGTATTCTGCCCACCTTGGAGCACCCTGCATGAAGTGGTTCCACGATCTGCCCATCGCCCGCAAGCTGGCTGTGGGATTCACCCTGACCACCCTGATGACCGTCGTGCTGGGTGCGTTCGCCCTGGTCCGCCTGTCCGAAGCCAACGCGCAGCTCAGCGCCATGGCCTCCAACGATATTCCGTCGGTGCAGTACCTCGGCGAAGTGCGTTCGCAGCTGGGTGAATTCCGCACCTACGAACTGGCCCAACTGAGCATGCTGGACCAGCCGGAGAAGGTGGCCGACTACAACAAGCGCATGAACGACACCGCCAAGGTGGTGCGCGAACAGTTGGCGGCCTACGCCGCGCTGCCGGCCGGGGCCAAGGAGCGCGCGCTGTACCAGGCCGTGCAGGCCGACATCGATGGTTACTTCGCCGCCAATACCAAACTGCGCGAAGCCGCCACTGCGGGTGATGGCGAGGTGGCCAGGCAGATCTCCGACGAACAGTCGCGCCCGCTGCGCCGCAAGGCCTTCGAAGACCTCAAGGCACTGGGCGCCTACAGCAGCTCGCTGATGCAGGGCAAGATCGACGATGCCAACGCGACCCACCGCAACAGCATGCTGGCCATCATCGCCGCCATCGTGCTACTGGTCGTGGTCGCCGCCACGCTGGCCGTGGTCATCTCGCGCGCCGTGGTTGGCCCGCTGGGCAAGGCCGTGCAGGCCATCCAGGCTGTCGCCCGCGGCGACCTCAGCGTCACCACCCAGGCCACCGGCAAGGATGAAGCCGGGCGCATGCTGGCAGCCACCGCAGAGATGACCGCGATGCTGCGTCGCTTCTCCGAGCAGACCCAGCTGATGGCACAGATGCATGCCGGTCCCGATATCAGCCACCGCATTCCGGAAGATTTCCCGGGCGTCTATGGCCAACTCGCCGGTGGCATCAACACGGTGATCTTCGAACACCTCGATGCGATCCGTGATGCCATCGACGTGCTCAACCAGTACGCCACCGGCAACCTCGCCCCCGATGCACGCCGCTTGCCCGGCAGCCGCGCGATCCTGCACGAATCGATGGATGCGGCCAAGGCCAGCCTGCTGGCGATCAACACGCAGATCCAGCAGTTGGCATCGTCCGCCGCCGCCGGCGATTTCAGCCAGCGCGGCGACGCGCAGCGCTTCGATCACGATTTCCGCGTGATGATCGAGCAGCTGAACAGCATGATGCAGGTGGCCGACGGCAACCTGGGCCAGCTGTCGCAGCTGCTGCAGGCCATCGCTGCAGGCGACCTGACCGCACGCATGGACGGCCAGTTCCACGGCGTGTTCGCCCGCATGCGCGATGATGCCAACACCACGGTCGCCCAGCTGACCCAGATCGTCAGCCAGATCCAGGCCAGCACCTCGAGCATCACCCTGGCCGCAGGCGAAATCGCCTCGGGCAACAGCGACCTGTCGCGCCGTACCGAACAGCAGGCGGCCAATCTGGAAGAAACCGCCGCTTCGATGGAGGAACTGACCTCCACCGTGCGCCAGAACGCCGAGCACGCGCGCCAGGCCAACCAGCTCGCCATCGGTGCGCACGGCGTTGCCTCGCAGGGTGGCGAAGTGGTCGGCCAGGTGGTCATCACCATGTCGGCCATCGAAGCGTCCTCGAAGAAGATCGCCGAGATCATCTCGGTCATCGACGGCATCGCCTTCCAGACCAACATCCTGGCACTGAACGCGGCAGTCGAAGCCGCCCGTGCCGGCGAACAGGGCCGTGGCTTCGCCGTGGTCGCCAGCGAAGTGCGTACCCTCGCCCAGCGTTCGGCCGCCGCCGCCAAGGAGATCAAGGGCCTGATCGACGAATCGGTCGGCAAGGTCGCCGAAGGCTCCAGCCTGGTGCACCAGGCCGGCAGCACCATGGGCGAGATCGTCGCTTCGGTGCAGCGCGTCACCGACATCATGGCCGAGATCTCCGCTGCCTCGCAGGAACAGTCCGCCGGCATCGAGCAGGTCAACCAGACCGTGGTGCAGATGGACGAAACCACCCAGCAGAACGCCGCGCTGGTGGAAGAAGCCACTGCTGCTGCCCGGGCGATGGAAGACCAGGCTGCGCAGCTGGGCGAAGCCGTTGCACGCTTCCGCCTGGCCGCACCGAGTACAGGCAACGCGATGCCACGTGCAGCGATGGCCACAGCCGGCAGTGCCCCGCGCAAAGCGGCGCACGCCCCCATCGCCACGCCATCGCGCGTGCGCAAGCCCGTTGCGCAGCCGGCGCTGGCCGGCGACGGCGACTGGCAGGAGTTCTGATAGCAGCATCGGGGTGGCGCCACGCCACCCCGTTATCGGACAGGTAGTGCCGGGCCATGCCCGGCCCCAGCCTCGAGCTTGCCCGGCGACTCGTGGCGTGGCACAACAGGGCAGTCGAGCACGTTCGGTGCTACATAAATCCGCAACGCAGCCGATACTTCTTTAGAGCCACGCGGCCACACGCGTTGGCGCCCGCCCCTGACCACAGATTCCATGTCCGACGGCCACGACACTGCACTGCCCGAAGTCCACGCGGCCGACGCCGCCGACGACCGCTTTCTGGTCCGCAATCCCCGCCAGGTGCGGCAGCTGCTGCGTTCCCTGATCGAGCAGCGATCACTGATCAACGCCCATATCGACGGCCGCGATCGCTCTTTCCCGACCGCCCTGTTGGACCTGGACGAGGACGATGACGTGCTGCTGCTCGATGGCAGCCCGCAGGAGGCCTCCAACCGCGCCGCCGAACAGGCCGACCACCTGCTCTGCTTCGCCCAGCTGGAACGGGTGATGGTGCGTTTCCGCCTGCACGAACTGCAGCGCGTGGACAACGAAGGCCATGTCGCCTTCCGGGCACCGTTCCCCGAGGAGCTGGTGCATCTGCAGCGGCGTGAACTGTACCGGCTGGAGACCCCCATCACCGATTCACCGCACCTGCTGCTGCCACCGGGCGAGGCCCAGGCCGACGCGCTGTCGATGCGGGTGGTGGACATCAGTGGCGGCGGCCTGGCGGTGACCGTGCCCGTCGATTGCGCGATCTTCAGCCTGCAGCAGCGCTACCGCGCGCAGCTGTCGATGCCCGATGGGCCGGATCTGCAGATCGAACTTGTGGTCTGCAACCTGCTGCCGCAACGCCTGCCCAACGGCACCGAGGTCAAGCGCGTCGGCATGCGCTTCGACGAACTGCCACGCGGCGGCGACAGCGCCATCCAGCGCTACATCTTCCGCATCGACCGCCAGCGCAAGGCACGCCGCAACGGCGAGCTCTGACATCTGCCGGCCAGCGGCCGGCACTACCCAGGCAGTAGTGCCGGCCGCTGGCCGGCAACCCCGAAGCCGCGTGGATACCGGCCCCAGTAGATCCACGCCATGCGTGGATGGATGCCTAAAGTCCCCCACTACGGGGCCGATATCGAGCCTGACACCGGCACTTCCGGCAGAACCAGGACCCCTCGATGAACGACAAGAACAGCTCCGCCGCCGGCGCCGATGGCGAATTCCTCAGCTTCACCCTCGGTGCCGAGCACTACGGCGTGGACATCCTCAAGGTGCAGGAAATCCGCGGCTACGACGCCGTCACCCGCGTCCCCGACGCGCCGGACTACATCAAGGGTGTCATCAACCTGCGCGGCACCATCGTGCCGGTGATCGACCTGCGCCTGAAGCTGCGCCTGGAAGATGCCCGCTACGACGCCTTCACCGTGATGATCGTGCTCAACGTGGAAGACCGCGTTGTCGGCATCGTGGTCGACAGCGTCTCCGACGTGATCCCGCTGTCGGCCGAACAGATCCGCCCGACCCCGGAATTCGGCGCCGCCGTCGACACCCGCTTCATCTCCGGCATCGGCACCCACGATGACCGCATGCTGATCCTGCTCGATATCGAAACCCTGCTGGACAGCGCCGACATGGGCCAGACCCACGTCGTCGAAGACGCCGCCGCCTGAACAAACGGACCTTCTTCACGTTTCTGTTACGCAGCCCTTCAGTTCCCCCCATCCACGCCGATAGGGGGACAGAAGCCGGTCGCGCAGGAGCGCGCAGGACCGGATCCACCATCACCATCCCCGGAGAATCACCCCGATGAAGTCCCTGCTTGCGTTCGTTTCGGCTGCCGTCCTGGCCACCACCGCGTCCTCCGCCTTCGCGCAGTCGGCCGAGATGATTCCGCCGGAGATGGCGCCGCGCGCCGTCGGCAAGGACGGCATGGTCTGCGGCAAGGTCGAAAAGGCCCGCTTCGCAGAAGGTTCCGAAGGCCAGCCGACCTTCCTGTACATGGGCGGCGCCTTCCCGCGCCACACCTTCTCTGCCCGTATCGCAGGCGAGAACCGCGGCAAGTTCTCCTTCCCGCTGGAAACCCTGGAAGGCAAGACCGTGTGCGTGATCGGCAAGATCCAGCGCGATGCGTCGCGTGCGGAAATCGAAGTCAGCTCGCCGTCCAGCCTGAAGCTGGCCAACATCAAGTAATCCGCTGTCCGTCAGACCGCGCCGGCCAGCGTGCCGGCGTGGCTGTTGCAACCGGGCCCAGCGCCCGGCCGCGTCTGCCTTAGGAGATCGCAACGCCCATGCCGTGGATCAACAACCTGAAACTGATGCCGAAGCTCATGCTGACCTTCGGTGTCCTCTTGCTGGTGATGCTGCTGCAGGGCATCGTCGCCTACCGTGGTCTGCATTCGCTGAACAACGTGACCACCGAGCTTGCCGGTTCACGCATGGAGAGCATCCGCATGGCCGGCGAGATGCGCGGCATGCTCGGCGAGTACCGCAACAGCGCCTACCAGCAGCTGATCCGCGCCAGCGACGACGTCAAGGCTGACGCCCGCAAGCAGGCCGCCGAACTGCGCACCAGCATGGACACGTCGATCAAGGACTATCCGAAGCTGGTCGACAACGCCCAGCAGAAGAAGCTGTTCGACACCTTCGCCAAGGATTGGAAGGACGCGCTGGCCTCCTATGACAGCGTCACCGAAATGCTGGAGCTGGACCTGCCCGACGATGCGATCGACACCTTCGTCGGCGAGACCCGCACCAAGCACCGCAAGGCTGGCGCCGCGCTGGAAGCGCTGATCGCCGAAGACAACCGCCTCGCCCGCGCCTCGCGCGACGAAGCCGCCTCCACCTACTCCGCCTCGGCCGTGCTGACCGTGATCGCCCTGCTCGGCGGCGCCGCACTCGGCCTGGTGCTGGTGTGGCTGTTCGCCCGCGCCCTGGTCGGCAGCGTGCGTGGCGCCGTCTCGGTGGCCAACGACGTCGCCGGTGGCAAGCTCGATGGTCACATCGACGTCAGCCGCCAGGACGAAGTGGGCGAGCTGATGCAAGCCATGCAGCGCATGCAGCGCGACCTGCGCGAGCGCACCGAAACCGACCAGGCCATCGCCCGCGAGAACCTGCGCATCCGCACCGCGCTGGATTACAGCTCGACCGGCGTCTACCTGACCGACCCCAGCAACACCATCGTTTACAGCAACCGCGCCCTGCAGCAGACCCTCGCCCAGTACCAGGACGAGCTGCGCCGCGACCTGCCGGACTTCGACGTCCACGCCTCGCTGGTCGGCAAACCGGTCACCGTGCTCGAGCACCGTGGCGAGATGGACAACACCCTGCTGGCCAATCTCAAGCAGCATGGCGTTGCCCGCCGCCCGATGCAGTACGGCGACGCACAGTTCGCCCAGGTGGTGTCGACCATCCGCAACGAAGACGGCGACACCGTCGGCTACGTGGTGGAATGGCGCGACCGCACCCAGGAAGCGCAGGTCGAGGCAGAAGTGGCACGGGTGATCGCCCAGGCTGCTGCCGGCGACCTGTCCGGTCGCATCGATGCCAACGACAAGGAAGGCTTCTTCCTGCAGCTGGCCCAGCAGATCAACGGCCTGCTGGACGCCAACTCGGGCAGCATCGAACAGATTTCCGGCCTGCTCGCCGCACTGTCGCAGGGTGACCTGACCGTGCGCATGCATGGCGACTACCAGGGCGTGTTCGCCCGCATGCGTGACGACGCCAACGCCACCGCCGCACAGCTGAGCGAGATCGTCACCCGCATCAAGCAGTCCAGCCGTGCGATCAGCTCGGCCGCGGGTGAAATCGCGTCCGGCAACAGCGACCTGTCACGCCGTACCGAGCAGCAGGCTGCAAACCTGGAAGAAACCGCTGCCTCGATGGAGGAACTGACCTCCACCGTGCGCCAGAACGCCGAACACGCCCGCCAGGCCAACCAGCTCGCCATCGGCGCGCACGGTGTGGCCTCGCAGGGTGGCGAAGTGGTCGGCCAGGTGGTCACCACCATGTCGGCCATCCAGGCCTCGTCGAAGAAGATCGCAGAAATCATCTCGGTCATCGACGGCATCGCCTTCCAGACCAACATCCTGGCGCTGAATGCCGCAGTGGAAGCCGCCCGTGCCGGCGAACAGGGCCGCGGTTTCGCCGTGGTCGCCAGCGAAGTGCGCACCCTCGCCCAGCGCTCGGCCGCAGCGGCCAAGGAAATCAAGGGCCTGATCGACGACTCGGTCGGCAAGGTCAATGATGGCTCGGCGCTGGTGCACAAGGCTGGCGCCACCATGGGCGAGATCGTCGCCTCGGTGCAGCGCGTGACCGACATCATGTCCGAGATCTCCGCTGCCTCGCAGGAGCAGAGCGCCGGCATCGAGCAGGTCAACCAGACCGTGGTGCAGATGGACGAAACCACCCAGCAGAACGCCGCGCTGGTGGAAGAAGCCACCGCCGCCGCACGTGCGATGGAAGAACAGGCGGGCCATCTGAGCGAAGCGGTATCGATCTTCGTGGTCGACGAAGCCGAAGTCGTGGTCGCCGCCCGCACGCCGGCACCGCGTGCTGCTGCACCGGCAGCACCAGCGCCGATGGCACCGCCGGCCCGGCGCGTCAGCGGCGGTCGCCCGGCAGTGACCGAACTGGCCGACGGAGACTGGCAGGAATTCTGATTCCTGCCCGACCTGACGTACGAAGACGCCTTGGCCCTGCGCCGGGGCGTTTTCGTTTACGGAGTATCTGATTATCCAGCCAACGGCGAAGCCCCTCGGGGTGGTCGTGGAGAGCGGCGGATTTCCTTCGCTTGGGCCGGGAGGGTGGGTCGCGCAGGGGACGCCGTGAACCCATCCCTGGGGGCTTGGCCGCGGCATCCATGCCGCGGACACCCCTGCGCAACCCACCCTCCCGGCCACGGACACTTTCCGTGCGCGTCCACCCCGGATTGAAGAAAGAAAAGCAAAGAGCAAAGCCACAGCTGCAGCGCTTCCGGGGTCAGATCCGTTTTCCGCAGGAAAACGGATCTGACCCCTCTTTCCACCCGATGACAACAACGCTCTTGCCGTCCGAGCTAGTGAAACCCGAAGGGATGGGTCGGGGCGGTCAGGCGGGACCGTTGGCGCCATGGATGGCGCCATCGAGCCCCCATGGATGGGTTTACGGCGTGTCCCGCCTGGCCGCCCCGACCCATACCAGCACGTATCAACACAGAGTCATGAGCGCTGTTGCTGTTGCTGTTGCTGTTGCTGTTGCTTCAAAGCCTGCCGCAGGCAGCGCCGCAGCCGCCGCTGCAAGGAAACCTGAATACGTTCGAACAGCCCGCCTCAATCCCCCGCCCCCGCGGCCGATAACGGTCATGACACCGCTGCTCCCGCTAAGCATCGGCGCCCCCACCCACCACGACCCGGGTCCTGCTCGATGAATCTCCTGCATCGCTGGCAACACTACTTCAGCAATCTCTCCGTCCGACGCAAGCTCAATCTGCTCACGCTGCTGATCGCGCTGGGCGTGATCGCGCTCTCGGTGATCGCTGCCCGCATGCAGTACCTGGACCTGACCGATACCCGCAAGTCTTCGCTGAAGACCCAGGTCGAGCTGAGCTACGGCATCCTCGACCACTACCATCGCCTCGCCGGAACCGGCGAGCTCAGCGAAGAAGCCGCAAAAGCCGCAGCGCTGCAGGCGCTGGAAGTCATGCGCGCGCACAACGATACCTATTACTACAACATCTACGACACCGGCTATCACGTGCTCATGCACCCGTTCCGCAAGGATCTGGTGGGCAAGGACATGAAGGATTTCCGTACCGCCGATGGCATCCGCATCTACTACGACCAGATCGAAGCGGCCAAGGCCGGCGGCGGTTTCGTCGCCTACCGCTGGGCCAAGCCCGGCGAAAAGGGCGAGGTGGAAAAGGTGGCCTACGCCGGCCTGTTCAAGCCCTGGAACTGGGTGGTCAGCAGCGGCGTCTACATGGATGACGTGCAGCAGCAGGCACTGGTCTTCACCGCCATCATGGCCCTGGCCGGCGGCGTGCTGGTGCTGATCGTGCTGGCCCTGAGCTGGGTCATCGGCAACCGCATCGCGCGGCCGCTGAAGCAGGCCACCGCCGTGGCCGAAGGCATCGCCGGTGGCAAGCTGGACAGCCATATCGGTCCCCAACCGCATGACGAAACCGGTCGCCTGCTCGACGCCATGTCGCGCATGCAGCAGCAGCTGCACGCGGTCATCAGCGGCCAGCGCGAGATGGCACGCCGTCACGATGGCGGCGAGCTCAGCTACCGTATCGACGCCAGCGCCTTCCCCGGCGAATACGGGCTGATGGTGCAGGAAACCAACGCCCTGGTCGGTGGCCACGTGCAGACCCTGCACGATGTACTTAACGTGGTGCAGCAGTACGCCGTCGGCGACCTCAGCGGCGACATCGCCCGCTACCCGGGCGAGAAGGCGGCGATGACCACGACCGTCGACACGGTCAAGGCCAACCTCGGCCGCATCAATGCCGAGATCAAGCAGCTGGCCAGTGCCGCAGCCGCGGGCGACTTCAGCCAGCGTGGCGATGCCCAGCGCTTCGATCACGATTTCCGCACGATGCTGGAAAACCTCAACGCCATGATGGCGGTCAGTGATGACAACCTCGGCAAGCTCTCGCAGCTGCTGTCGTCCATCGCCGACGGCGACCTGACCGCGCGCATGCACGGTGACTATCAGGGTGTGTTCGCGCGCATGCGTGACGATGCCAACGCCACGGTCAGCCAGCTGACCCAGATCGTCGGCCAGATCCAGCTCAGTGCTTCCAGCATCACCCTGTCGGCCGGCGAAATCGCCTCGGGCAACAGCGACCTGTCGCGTCGCACCGAACAGCAGGCGGCCAATCTGGAAGAAACCGCCGCCTCGATGGAGGAACTGACCTCCACCGTGCGCCAGAATGCCGAACACGCGCGCCAAGCCAACCAGCTCGCCATCGGCGCGCATGGCGTGGCCTCGCAGGGTGGCAGCGTCGTTGGCCAGGTGGTCACCACCATGTCGGCCATCGAAGCGTCCTCGAAGAAGATCGCCGAGATCATCTCGGTCATCGACGGCATCGCCTTCCAGACCAACATCCTGGCGCTGAATGCCGCGGTCGAGGCTGCCCGTGCCGGCGAACAGGGCCGTGGCTTCGCCGTGGTCGCCAGCGAAGTGCGTACCCTCGCCCAGCGCTCGGCCGCCGCCGCCAAGGAGATCAAGGGCCTGATCGACGAATCGGTCGGCAAGGTCGCCGAAGGCTCCAGCCTGGTCCACCAGGCCGGCAGCACCATGGGCGAGATCGTCGCCTCGGTGCAGCGCGTGACCGACATCATGGCCGAGATCTCCGCCGCCTCGCAGGAACAGTCGGCCGGCATCGAGCAGGTCAACCAGACCGTAGTGCAGATGGACGAAACCACCCAGCAGAACGCCGCGCTGGTCGAAGAAGCCACCGCTGCTGCACGGGCGATGGAGGAACAGGCCGCGCAACTGGCCGACGCCGTGGCGATCTTCCGCCTCGACAACCAGGTTGCCGTCGCAGTGAAGGCGGTGACCGCCAAGGTCGCGCCGAAGGCCGCCAGCCCTGCGCCTTCGCGGCCGTTGTCGACGCCTGCACCGATCCGCCGTACCCACTCCAGCACCGTCGTCTCCAACGACGGCGACTGGCAGGAATTCTGATCCTCGCGGCGGCTGCGGCCGCCGCCCCGCCGATGGACACGTCACCCGTGCAGAGCCCTACCCCCATCGTCAGCGGTACGCGCGAATTCGAGTTCGCCGACCGTGATTTCCGCCGCGTCTGCGACCTGATCTACCAGCGCGTGGGCATCGCCCTCGCCCCGGCCAAGCGCGACATGGTGTACGGACGCCTGTCGCGCCGCCTGCGCACGCTGGGCATGCGCAGCTTCCAGCAGTACCTGGACCATCTGGAACAAGGCGATGGTGACGAGTGGCAGGCATTCACCAATGCGCTGACCACCAATCTCACCGCGTTCTTCCGCGAGCCGCACCATTTCGACAAGCTGCGCGAGGAACTGCAGCAGCGCAACACCCGCGGTCCGCTGCTGCTGTGGTCGTGCGCCGCCTCCACCGGCGAGGAGCCCTACTCGATGGCGATCACCGCCTGCGAAGCGTTCGGCACCCTCAAGCCGCCGGTGCGCATCGTCGCCACCGACGTCGATACCCAGGTGCTGGCCACCGCCGGGCGCGGTGTCTACAACATCGACCGTGTCGCCGGCCTCGATCCGGACCTGCGCCGCCGCTACTTCCAGCGCGGCAGTGGTCCCAACGAAGGCCAGTGCCGCGTGCTGCCGGCGCTGCGCGAGCTGATCGAGTTCCGCCCATTGAACCTGCTGGCGCCGCGCTACGACGTCGGCGGCCCATTCGATGCGCTGTTCTGCCGCAACGTGATGATCTACTTCGACAAGCCGACCCAGCGCGCGATTCTTGGCCGCCTGGTCAACCATCTGGCCGACGACGGTCTGCTCTACACCGGCCACTCGGAGAACTACCTGCACGCCGCCGATCTGATCCAACCCTGCGGCCGCACCCTGTACCGTCGCGCACAGGGAGCCGGCGCATGAATGCTGCGCTGCGCACCGACGATGTGATGCGGTACCAGGACGCACGCTTCAAGACCATCGCCGCCAAGCTGCTGCCCACCCAGTACCTGGTAGTGGATGACACCACCGCGCTGACCACCACGCTGGGTTCGTGCGTGGCGGCGTGCCTGCGCGACCCGGTACTGAAGATCGGCGGCATGAACCACTTCCTGCTGCCTGAAGGCAACGCTGGCGACGGCGCACCCGCGCGCTACGGCAGCTATGCAATGGAATTGCTGATCAACGACATGCTCAAGCGTGGCGCCCACCGCAAGCGCATCGAGGCCAAGGTATTCGGTGGCGCCAACGTGCTGAAGGGCTTCACCAGCAATCCGGTAGGCACGCGCAACGCCGAGTTCGTGCGCCAGTACCTGCAGGCCGAGCACATCCCGATCCTCGCCGAAGACCTGTGCGGCATCCATCCGCGCAAGATCTGGTTCTTCGCCGATACCGGTCGCGTGGTTGTGCAGCGCCTGCCGCACGCCCATGAAGCCGAAGTGGCCGCGACCGAATCGGCCGTGCGCGCGCGCCTGTCCAAGGCCCCGGTCACGGGTGGCGTGGAGCTGTTCGAATGACCCTGACCGGCAACGCCCCCTGCCGGGTCCTGATCGTCGACGACTCCGCGGTCGTACGGCAGATGCTTACCGAAATCCTGTCCAGCGATCCGGCCATCGATGTGGTCGGTACTGCCGCCGACCCGCTGCTGGCCCGCGAGAAGATCAAGCGCTTGGCCCCGGACGTAATCACCCTGGACGTGGAAATGCCACGCATGGATGGCCTCGCGTTCCTGGAAAACCTGATGCGGCTGCACCCGCTGCCGGTGGTGATGATCTCCTCGTTGACCGAGCGCGGCGCTGACACCACCCTGCAGGCTTTGGGTCTGGGCGCGGTGGACTTCGTTTCCAAGCCCAAGCTCGATGTGGCCCGCGGCCTGCAGGCCTATGCCGATGAAATCATCGCCAAGGTCAAGATGGCTGCGCGCTCACGGGTGCGCCCGCTGGTGCGCGTGGCCACACCCAAACTCACGCTGGACGCCGCTCCTGCCGTGCGTCCGGCAGCAACGCAGTTCCGCACCACCGATCGTCTGATCGCCATCGGCTCGTCGGCCGGTGGCACCGAAGCACTGCGCGTAGTGCTGGAAGGCATGCCCGCCGACGGTCCCGCGGTGGTGATGACCCAGCACCTGCCCGCCAGTTTCAGCACCGCCTTCGCCGAGCGTCTGGACCGCCATTCGGCCATGGCCGTACGCGAAGCCAGCGATGGCGAAGCAGTGCTGCCCGGCCACGCTTACCTGCCGCCCGGCGGCAAGCACCTGCGGATCATCCGCGACGGTGCGCGCTGGCGCTGCCGTGTCGATGACGGCCCGGCGGTGAACCGGCACAAGCCGGCGGTGGACGTGCTGTTCCGCTCGGTGGCACAGAGCGCTGGCGGCAATGCCATCGGCGCCATCCTCACCGGCATGGGTGACGACGGCGCGCGCGGTCTGCTGGAAATGCGCCAGGCCGGCGCCCCCACGCTGGTGCAGGACGAAGCCACCAGTGTGGTCTGGGGCATGCCCGGTGCGGCCTTCAAGCTCGGCGCGGCTGAGGAACAGGTGCCACTGGAACGCATTGCGGAACGGCTGTTGGCGCTGGCCCGCGGCTGACCGTCCACCGCATCGCACCGCCTCACCCTGTCTTCCAAACGCCGGCCCCGGAAGGGCCGGCATGGCTGTTTTGTTCTTCAAGGAGCTTGACCATGGCCCCGCGCCGTATTCCTACCCGAACCTCGCTACTGGCTACCGTGCTTTTGGCCCCGCTGGTGGCCGCCGCTGACGGGCTGCCGTCATCGCCGCAGGCCACACCGGCCACTGCCCCCGTCACCGATGGTGCCGCACCTTGGACCGAGCGCGTCCAGATCCAGAGCGGTCCGGATACCGGATCGCAGCGTGTCCACGCACCGGATGTAGCACTGCGCATCGTTACCCCCGATGACAGCGAGGCGCTCACCCCGAAGGGGCTGGCACTGCTCTTCAGCGGCAATGAGCCGGACTACTTCCGGCGTAATGCCCTGCCCGGCAGCATCGTCGAGAGCCAGGCCAGCCCCGCCATCACCCTCATGCCGTCGGTGGCCAAGGCACTGGTTGGCGGGTACTTCAGGCACGTCCCCGACGCTGTCCCCAACCAAGCCAGCACCCTGCGCTTCAATGCAGACAGATGGGCCCTGGTGCACCAGGGCAACACGCGGAAGGATCCCCTCTACCGCCTCAATCACTCCAGCACCATCCAGCAGCGCCGTGCCGACGGCACGCTGGCGGAAATCATCAGCTGCAATGACAGCGACAACCGGGCGACTCTGGACGCATGGCAAGCCAATGATTACGCGCGGCTCAAGGCGGCCGCACAGTTGATCACGATGAAATGCATCGAGAAGCTGGTCAAGAGAATCCCCGCGATGTACCCGCGCCCGTTGGCAGGTGAAGACCTTACGGCCTACGCTGACGGCGCCGCGCCGCCGGCACGGGTGCGCGTCTACGCCGCCCTGGGGCGGACCACCACCCTGTACACCGACGCCGCCTGCCGCGAAGACTACCGCGACAGGATCGACGTCAAGTACAACAACGCCGGCGACAAGGGCGTGCTCGGCATCCCCGTCACGGAAACCCTGCGCAGCAAGGAGAACGAGCGGTTCTCCATGCTCAGCTACCAGGAATACGAAGTACCCGGTGGCAAGCCGCTGATCTTCGAGGCACGCTTCGACGCAAGCAGTCGCCTGTACTGCGACGGCAAGCTGTCGGGCCAGTTCGTGGCCAGGCCCGGCCAGGATTACGAAGTGGAATTTGAAGTGGCCGACAAGATCTGTCGGCTGCATATCCGCCAGGTGCATGCCGACGGCAGCATGACACCGCAGCAGTCACGGGCGACCCCCACGATCTGTGAGGGCACCCGCGCGCCGGTCCGCATCGAGCCACGCCAGGACATGCAGGTGCTGCTGTTCAGCCCCGGCCAGCTGCAGATCCAGGATGCCAACCAGAGCAGCGCGCCGAAGCAGCTGAGTGACGATACGGGCAGCAGCGAGGCACTGCAGCAGATGCTGCAGCAGGCCAGCAGCAAGCCCGGCACGCGCCTGTGCGTGGTGGTACCGGCCACGGACTACAGCAGCGTCCTGCACGATGCCGTGCGCCAACGCGTACTGGATGCACCGCAGGTGTTGCCCAGTCTGTGGGAGGAAGCGGCATCAGTGAACCAGCGCCGCAATGCCGCCGCCGATGCTCCGCTCGACATCGCCACTGCGGTCAGCCGCTGCAAGGTGTTCCCGATCAAGGAATTCGCGGCGCACTGAGCTGCTGCCCGCTGGCCCGCCGCTGTCAGCGGGCTTCGACCACCAGGTGCGTCCTGCACCTAGCACCCGTTTTCCCAAGGAGTACCATCGTGGCATTACGCCCAACCTGCCTCACCGTCGCGATCGCGGCCAGCCTGCTGCTGGCCCCCTCGGCCCATGCCATCGACGAAGCGCCCGCACCCACGCCCGCTGCCGCCGCCGTGGCCACGACCGTGGCAGCGCCCGATCCGGCAACGGATGCCGCGCTGGCGCCCGTAGCATCGGACACTGTATCCACGGCTGCTGTATCCGTTGATGAAGCACCGGCAACCGTGGCCGTCGCCGAACCTGCCGCCGAGAATGTTGCAGCGGCTGCGGCGCCCGCCTCGGACCTCAGCAGCCTGCAGCGGGTGAAGGTCACCTCCGGTCTGGGACTTGGGCCCAATGGCAATCGACAGGGTGACTACGTTCTGCGCCTGGTAATGCGCGCCGACACCGCTGCCGTCACCGCGGCCAAGGTCGGTCTGTCTGCTCTGGCGTTCGTCACTGGCGTGGGTGACATCGGCACCAGCAACAGCTTCAGCAAGAACAACGTGCGTGGCGACGACATTCAATCCGTGCCCAGCCCGGCCTTCGGCGCATTACCCGGCATGATCCGCGAGCAGCTGGCACTCTATTTTGCGGCCCATCCCGGCGCCATTCCCAGTGACGAGCGCACCGTGGAAGCCAGCGCCGGTCAGTGGTCGCTGGTGTACCAGAAGCTCAGCGACGCAGAGACCCCGTATGAGCTGCGCCACGATGTAACCATCGGCTTCCCGCTGGTGCGCAAGCTGTTCCGCAGCGCCAGTGGCGGCCAGGGCGTGCACTGCCAGGACGAGGCGCGGGTTGCTCCGCTGCAGGAATGGCAGGCCGACGACTACGCCAAGGCGAAAGCTGCATCGCGTGAGTTCGCCGAAGCCTGCATCGTCCGCTTCGTCGCCGAGCTGCCGCGCCTGTTCCCCGACCACGGTGTGCTGCCGGAAACGGCCGCGGAACCGGAGCTGCCGACAGACACGCCGGCCGTGACCGAGGAATCGGCCGCCGTCACCCAGGCCTGACGGCCCCGGTAGTGCCGGCCGCTGGCCGGCAACGCGTCCGACCCCGCGCATCTGCCGGCCAGCGGCCGGCACTACCAGACATCATTCGCACAACAAAAACCCCTCGGCACTCACCGGGGGTTCTTCGTTTCAACGGGGCATCGGCCAGCAGCCGGCACTACCGCATCGGGCAGCGCCGCTCTTGGCCACGTCCCGGTGCAGCTCGACCTGGAGGAAATTCATGGGGCGTGGCGCTGCAGTATGCGCTTCACGGTTGCTTGAAGCTCACCGGGATCCGGACCTGTCCCGGCACCGGCACGCCATTCTTCCTGGCAGCGGTGTACGTCCATTTTTTCACTGCCACCAGTGCCGCCTCATCCAGCACGGCCCAGCCGCTGCTTGTTTCCACGACGGCATCAGCAAGCGTGCCGTCGGCGGCCACATGGCACACCACGATCGCCTCGCCCTCCAAACCGTCCCGATACGCCTGACCCGGATAGATCGGGGCCTTGCCGTATCGCGAGGACAGGTCCAGCTCCGCCGGCGTGTCCTGCGGCTCGACTGCAGCTTGCTCGGTAGAGGTTATCGCCGGCACCGGCTCGCACGCCACCAGGCAGAATGACACCGGCAACCGCATCACGCCGGCCACCCGTTCGCCGTCACGCACGGCTGCCTGATAGTCCCAGCGTTGGCTCGCCTTGACGTAGGCCGCATCGATGGCCTCCCAGCCGCTGCTCTCGATCACCTTCGTCGACGTCCACTTGCCCCGCGCGTCCACATGCATTTCCAGCAGCAGTGACTTCCTGCCCCGGGGCACCTTCTTGTACACCGCCGCCGGGAACCACGCGGGGTTGTTCGCCATTGAACTGATGCCTACTGTCGGTGGATCTTCGTAGGCGGCTGCAACGGATGCCACGCACAACAGCACGACGCCGGCCATCGATCTCACGGACGCACGGAGTGAACGACGGCGAACGGCGTCGGAGAGGGAAGGCACAGCAACGGGACGCATGAAATGCTCCGGACGGACAGCCCGATAGCAGAACATGGACATGAACACGTGTCACCCATTGGTCAGGCCAGGTGATGCGTGGAAGACGAGGCAGCAAACAAAAAACCCCCGGCTTTCACCGGGGGTTCTTCGTTTCAACGAGGTGCCGGCCAGCGGCCTGTACCACCCTCAGGCAGCGACCATGCAACTATGGACTGGCACTCGGAGATGAACTCGCCAGTATCGAACCGTCGGGCTTGATCAGATGCAGCACCTGACTGGTGCTCAAGGCCTCGAACAGACCGTCGTATCGCGAAAGAATCGAGGCGAATCCCCGTTCAAACCGCATTCTTCCCGTATCTGGGTCAAGAAAGTTGGCCACACGTTCACCGGCACTGCCCCGTTCAAGGACAATGACCACGCCATGCGCAACACTCACGTGATCGAAGCGGGGCGCAAGCCTCCAGCTCCCCTGCTCATCCAGCAGGCCCCAACGACCGTGCAGTGAAAGAGCATAGACCGTCGTGCCATCAGCCAACCGCAATGCTGAGGGACCAAACGCAGTGGAATCGGCCAGAACCTTGCCGCGTAGATCAAGAATGTGGTGCCTCGACCGCTCGAATGCCGCGACCAGATTGGAACCCAATGGTTCTATCCTGCGGTAGCGAGGAGGTATAAGCCAAGCGCCCGAGGCATCCGTGACACCCCACCCTTCATCGGCTTCTGCCAGCAGCAGGTTGTCATTCAAGCCCGTTCCGGTAAGGAAAGGCGCAAGCGCTCGATACTGGGAAGAAGAGATGCTGCCATCTTCCAGCATCATGAAGCGCAGACCGGTCTCTTCCGGAGCTTGATAGCTGATCATCCTGCGGTTCAACGGCCGCAGGCCTGCGCTGTACTCCGCCGAGCGTGGCGCGCCATCCAGATCTGCAATGTACTGGCCAGTTGGCGACCCGATGATCACATAGCCCACGCTTTCAGCGCGCTCGTCATTGCCCAGGCAGTGAGTCTCAGGTATCGGAAATCGCTGTCCCACGCGCATGAATACCTGGCATTCACCGTCTTCCGTCACTGCCGAAAGCAGGTGCTCGCCAGGGCCCAGCTTAAGCCGGCGATATTGACCCATCGGCACCAATTGGAAGCCGTGGGGATCCAGTACCGTGCTGCTCCCGCCCTGCGTGGCGAGCACGAACCCAGATCTGTTGAAGGTCATCTGGTCATGGTCTTGGCGACCTATCTCTGCCAATGATCGGTCGACCAGACCGAAGTGGACGCCATTGCGCGAAGCGATGGCAATTTCCCCATCATCATCAGCACTGAACTCACTGAAGACGGGGCCGGAATTTCCCTTTGCATCAAGGAAGCTCGTCGTGCAACGTTGCTCTTCCTTGTCGCAGAACTCTACAGCCGGAAGTCCGGCCCATGGCCTTGAGCGCAGGAGATCGCCCTGGGCTTTCTCCGCAAATCGACGAACCAAGCGGCCCCGTGCGTTGAAGAAATCTATTCGCCTGAATGCCTCGGGCGGGCCCCGCAGCAGGACCTCAGCCTCGATCAGCCCGTTGCCATGCACCTCGACGCTGTCGTAGTGCCCTTCCATGACGACCCGTCCTGCTGAGTTGATGACTCCCTTGTTCGTGCCTCTTTCGAAGACCGCTGCCCCATGCTCGAACCACCGGATGTGCTCCATTCCAAGATGTCCGGCCAGTTGCCGGCCCGTGCCATCCAGCACCACGCAGCGGCCCAGATGACAGAAGCCATGCCGCGTGGTCCTGTCGAATAGTGGCGACGGCTCGATCGCGTGTGGCATTGCAGACGCTGGCGTCGCTCCCACCGGTTGCGCACTGCACATAAGTACAGAGGCCAGAAGAACGCCCAAGGCTTGTGGGGTGACAGTGCGGCAATGGGTAAGGCTGGAAGTCCGCAGAAGTGAGTGGCGCATCTCAGACAAAGCCAAAAAGGGGGGCATTCACGGTAGGTGCCATGCAACGCCAGAGAAATACAACTTCTACGAAAGTGCCCCTGCACAAAAAAAACCCCCGGCTCTCACCGGGGGTTCTTCGTTTCAACCGGCTGCCGGCCAGCGGCCGGCACTACCCTCAGGCAGCGACCGTGTTGGCCACGTCCTGGTATTCCTCGATCTGGTCGAAGTTCATGTAGCGGTAGATCTCCGCGCCGCTGGCGGCGATCACGCCCACATCGGCCATGTACTCTTCCTTGGTCGGGATGCGGCCCAGACGCGAGCAGATCGCGGCCAGTTCCGCCGAACCCAGGTACACGTTGGTGTTGCGGCCCAGACGGTTCGGGAAGTTGCGGGTCGAGGTCGACATCGCGGTGGAGCCTTCACGGATCTGCGCCTGGTTGCCCATGCACAGCGAGCAGCCCGGCATTTCCATGCGTGCGCCGGTCGCGCCGAAGGTGCCGTACACGCCTTCCTTGGTCAGCTCGGACGCATCCATCTTGGTCGGCGGAGCCACCCACAGGCGGGTCGGCAGGTCGCGCTTGCCTTCCAGCAGCTTCGCAGCGGCACGGAAGTGACCGATGTTGGTCATGCACGAGCCGATGAACACTTCGTCGATCTTGGCACCCGCGACTTCGGACAGGGTCTTCACGTCGTCCGGGTCGTTCGGGCAGGCCACGATCGGCTCGTGGATGTCGGCCAGGTCGATATCGATGACGGCGGCGTACTCGGCGTCGGCATCCGGCTCCAGCAGCTCCGGGTTGGCCAGCCACGCTTCCATCTTCTCGATGCGACGCTGCAGCGAACGCGGATCCTGGTAACCCTCGGCAATCATCCACTTCAGCAGCGTGATGTTGCTGGTCAGGTACTCGATGATCGGTTCCTTGTTCAGGCGCACCGAGCAACCGGCAGCCGAACGCTCGGCCGAGGCATCGGACAGTTCGAATGCCTGTTCGACCTTCAGTTCCGGCAGGCCTTCGATTTCGAGGATGCGGCCGGAGAAGATGTTCTTCTTGCCAGCCTTGGCCACGGTCAGCAGGCCTGACTTGATGGCGTACAGCGGGATCGCGTTGACCAAGTCACGCAGGGTCACGCCCGGCTGCATCTTGCCCTTGAAGCGCACCAGCACCGATTCCGGCATGTCCAGCGGCATGACGCCGGTGGCAGCGGCGAAGGCGACCAGGCCCGAACCGGCCGGGAACGAAATGCCCACCGGGAAACGGGTGTGCGAGTCACCACCGGTGCCGACGGTGTCCGGCAGCAGCATGCGGTTGAGCCAGCTGTGGATCACGCCGTCGCCCGGACGCAGTGAGATGCCGCCACGGGTGGAGATGAATTCCGGCAGGGTGTGGTGGGTCTTGACGTCCACCGGCTTCGGGTAGGCCGCGGTGTGGCAGAACGACTGCATCACCAGGTCGGCCGAGAAGCCCAGGCACGCCAGGTCCTTCAGCTCGTCGCGGGTCATCGGGCCGGTGGTGTCCTGCGAGCCCACCGAGGTCATCTTCGGTTCGCAGTAGGTGCCCGGGCGCATGCCCTGCCCTTCGGCCAGGCCACAGGCGCGGCCGACCATCTTCTGTGCCAGCGAGAAGCCCTTGCCGGTATCGGCCGGCTGCACCGGCAGGCGGAACAGGTCGGTCGGGGCCAGGCCCAGTGCTTCACGCGCCTTGCCGGTCAGGCCACGGCCGATGATCAGCGGAATGCGGCCACCGGCACGCACTTCGTCGAACAGCACTTCGGACTTCACCTGGAACTCGGCGATCACTTCGCCGTTCTTCAGCGCCTTGCCGTCGTACGGACGCAGCTCGACGACATCGCCGTGCTCCATCTTCGACACGTCCAGCTCGATCGGCAGCGCGCCGGCATCTTCCATGGTGTTGTAGAAGATCGGTGCGATCTTCGAACCCAGGCAGACGCCACCGGCGCGCTTGTTCGGGATGTACGGAATGTCATCGCCGGTCCACCACAGAACACTGTTGGTGGCCGACTTGCGCGAGGAACCGGTGCCAACCACGTCGCCGACATAGGCCACCAGGTGGCCCTTGTCCTTCAGCGACAGGATCTGCTGGATCGGGCCGCGCTTGCCGTCTTCTTCCGGGGTGAACGCTGCGTCGTCACGCTTGTTCTTCAGCATCGCCAGGGCGTGCATCGGAATGTCCGGGCGGGTGGTCGCGTCCGGTGCCGGCGACAGGTCGTCGGTGTTGGTCTCGCCCGGCACCTTGAACACGGTGACGGTCAGGCTCTGCGGCACTTCCGGGTTGCTGGTGAACCACTCGGCATCGGCCCAGCTCTGCATTACGGACTGGGCGTTGGCGTTGCCGGCCTTGGCCTTTTCCTGCACGTCGTGGAAGGCGTCGAACACCAGCAGGGTCTTCTTCAGCGCGTCGGCAGCGATGGCGCCGACGCTGGCGTCGTCCAGCAGCTGGACCAGCGGTGCGACGTTGTAACCGCCCAGCATGGTGCCCAGCAGTTCGGTGGCGCGCTCGCGGCTGATCAGCGGGTTCTGCTCGCTGCCCAGTGCGATCGCGGCCAGGTACGAGGCCTTGACCTTGGCTGCGTCATCGACGCCGGCCGGCACACGGTGGGTCAGCAGGTCGAGCAGGAACTCGGCCTCGCCCTGCGGCGGGTTCTTCAGCAGTTCGATGACATCGGCCGTCTGCTGCGCGGTCAGCGGCAGGGGCGGGATGCCAAGCGCAGCGCGCTCGGCGACGTGGTGGCGGTAGGCTTCCAACATGACAACTCCCGGGTAATGCGTGAGGTGAATAAAAAGTGGGCTCAGGCTTGCGGCACGATCAGCTTCAGGCCCTTGAAGTAGTCGCGATAAAACGTGTCGTTCCAGGTGATCAGGCCATCGCACTGCAACAGGGCGTGCGCACCGATCATGAATTCGTCCAGGCCACGGCGCTGGCTGTTGCCGCGCTGGCGGTGGCGGCGGTGCATTTCACCTGCGCGCAGTGCCGATTTGGCTTCCAGCGCGTTGAAGTGCACGCCCATTTCTTCCAGCGCTTCCAGTACCTCGGCACCGCCGCGCAGGGCAGCGCAGATCTCGGCCAGGGTGGCGCCGCAGACCACCACGCGGCCGCCGACCAGGCTCTGCCGCAGGCAGGCTTCCACCGCATCGGCCTGCGGGCCGTTGCTGAGCAGTTCGACCAGCACCGGTGAATCAACGGCGATCATCACCGCTTACTCCTCGTCGCGCAGATCGCGCACGGCCGCGTCGGCCGATTCGAAACCGTCCAGCGAGAACTTGCCGCGGGCGCGGGAGATCGCATCGTCCACGCTCTTGCGCAGGATGATCCGGCTGCCTTCCAGCTCCACCTTCAGCAAGGTGCCCTTGGTCAGGCCGAGGGCATCACGCACCGCCTTGGGCAGGGTGATCTGACCGCGTTCTGCAACAGTGGCTTCCATCGGTAGGCCCTCCAGAGTATGCACAAATTATACATACTTCCCCTGGCATACTTCCACCCTGAACAGGACCGGGCACTCGTCAGCCCTTGCCTCGCAAAGGATCGGCCACAAACGTGACATACGCCATACACCTTCATCTGTAGTCTTGAACCGATGCCGCAGGCCGGACCTGGCCCAGGTGAATCCATTCAGCTACGGGTTCATACTGGGACGACCGGGGCCGCAAGGCCCGCGGCGACCGCAAGCAGGCCCGTCCACGTACGGGCCACTGCAAGCCATCCGCAAGAGGAGTCATCCCGCATGAGCGATTCGTTCTCCACCCGCAGCCAGCTGGACGTCGGCGGCAAGACCTACGACTACTTCAGCCTGCCCACGCTGGGCCAGCGCTTCGACATCTCCCACCTGCCCTACTCGATGAAGATCCTGCTGGAGAATCTGCTCCGGCACGAGGATGGCGGCGTCACCGTCGGCAAGGATCACATCGAAGCCGTCGCCCGCTGGCAGCCCAGCGCAGAGCCGGACACTGAAATCGCCTTCATGCCCGCACGCGTGGTGCTGCAGGATTTCACCGGTGTACCCTGCGTGGTCGACCTGGCCGCGATGCGCGATGCGGTAGTCAAGCTGGGCGGTCGCCCCGAACAGATCAATCCACTGATCCCCTCTGAATTGGTCATCGACCACTCGGTGCAGGTGGACGTATTCGGCAAGCCCGACGCACTGGACCTCAACGGCAAGATCGAGTTCCAGCGCAACCAGGAACGCTACGGCTTCCTGCGCTGGGGCCAGAAGGCCTTCGACAACTTCAAGGTGGTGCCGCCCAACACCGGCATCGTCCACCAGGTCAACCTGGAAAACCTGGCCCGCGTGGTGATGACCGCGGACAAGGACGGCAAGGCCATCGCCTACCCCGACACCGTGTTCGGCACCGACAGCCACACCACGATGATCAACGGCATCGGCGTGCTCGGCTGGGGCGTGGGCGGCATCGAGGCCGAGGCCGCCATGCTCGGCCAGCCCTCGTCGATGCTGATTCCGCAGGTGGTCGGCTTCAAGCTGACCGGCAGGCTGCCCGAAGGCGCCACCGCCACCGACCTGGTGCTGACCGTCACCCAGATGCTGCGCAAGCTCGGCGTGGTCGGCAAGTTCGTCGAGTTCTATGGCGACGGCCTGCAGCACCTGCCGCTGGCCGACCGCGCCACCATCGGCAACATGGCTCCGGAATACGGCGCCACCTGCGGCATCTTCCCGATCGACAATGAATCACTGACCTACCTGCGCCTGTCCGGCCGCAGCGAAGAACAGATCGCTTTGGTCGAAGCCTATGCCAAGGCGCAGGGCCTGTGGCACGACGCCAACAGCCCGCATGCGCAGTACAGCACCACGCTGGAACTGGACATGGGTACGGTGAAGCCCTCGCTGGCCGGCCCCAAGCGCCCGCAGGACCGCGTGCTGCTGGAAGACGTGCAGAAGAACTACCGCGACGCGCTGGTCGGCATGACCGCCAACCGTGACAAGCGCAGCGACGATGTGTCCACCTTCGTCAATGAAGGCGGCGGGGCCGCAGTGGGCAACGAGCAGTTGGCCAAGGGCTACGCCGACATCGAGATGGACGGCAGGAAGGTGCGGCTGAAGGATGGCGCGGTGGTCATCGCCGCCATCACCTCGTGTACCAACACCTCCAACCCGGCGGTGATGATCGGCGCCGGCCTGCTCGCCCGCAACGCGGCCGCCAAGGGCCTGGACCGCAAGCCATGGGTCAAGACCTCGCTCGGCCCAGGTTCGCGCGTGGTCACCGACTATCTTGAAAAGGCCGGCGTTCTCACCGAGCTGGAAAAGATCGGCTTCTATGTGGTCGGCTATGGCTGCACCACCTGCATCGGCAACTCCGGCCCGCTGCCGACCGAAGTCAGCGCTGGCATCGCCAGTGGCGACCTGGTGGTGACGTCGGTGCTGTCGGGCAACCGCAACTTCGAGGGCCGCGTGCACCCCGAAGTGAAGATGAACTACCTGGCCAGCCCGCCGCTGGTGGTGGCCTACGCGATCGCCGGCACCACCGACATCGACCTGACCACCGAACCGCTGGGTACCGGCAGCGATGGCCAGCCGGTGTATCTGCGCGACATCTGGCCGAGCAACAAGGAAATCGGCGATGTCATCGCTGCTACCGTCGGCCCGGAAATGTTCAAGCAGAACTACGCCGACGTGTTCAAGGGCGATACCCGCTGGAACACCATCGCCTCGCCGGACGGTGACCTGTACGCGTGGAGCGATGCGTCCACCTACATCAAGAACCCGCCGTACTTCGATGGCATGACCATGCAGGTCGGGACCATCGACGACGTGCACGGCGCGCGCGTGATGGGCCTGTTCGGCGATTCGATCACCACCGACCACATCTCCCCGGCCGGCAACATCAAGAAGGATTCGCCGGCGGGCCGCTTCCTGCAGGAACGCGGCGTGCAGCCGGCCGACTTCAACAGCTACGGCAGCCGCCGCGGCAACGATGACGTGATGGTCCGTGGCACCTTCGCCAACATCCGCATCAAGAACCTGATGTTCGGTGGTGAAGAAGGCGGCAACACCCTGTACTACCCGGCCAACGGCGGCCAGCCGGAAAAGCTGGCGATCTACGATGCGGCGATGAAGTACAAGGCCGACAACGTGCCGCTGGTGGTGCTGGCCGGCAAGGAATACGGCACCGGCTCCTCACGCGACTGGGCCGCCAAGGGCACCCTGCTGCTGGGGGTGAAGGCGGTCGTTGCCGAGAGCTTCGAACGCATCCACCGCTCCAACCTGGTCGGCATGGGCGTGCTGCCGCTGCAGTTCCGCAACGGCGAAAACGCGCAGTCGCTGGGCCTGGATGGCTCGGAAGTGCTTGATGTCACCGGTCTGCAGGATGGTGCCAGCAAGCGCGCCACGGTCACCGCGACCAAGGCCGACGGCACGAAGAAGACCTTCGAAGTCTCGGTGATGCTGCTGACCCCGAAGGAAGTGGAGTACTTCCGCCACGGCGGCCTGCTGCAGTACGTGCTGCGTCAGCTGGCTGCGCGTTGATCGATCGCACTGCATAGGCCGCGACAGAACGAAAGGGCCGGATCCTCACAGATCCGGCCCTTTGTCTTGAATATGTACCCTTCTATGTGCGCGACCCCTGGCAAGCACAGGCCATCCGCCCCTCGATTCACCGCGCGACGCCGTAGATCCGCCATGGCGCAGCCGTTGAACCGACATCGTAAACGAGCGCGCCCAGGCCCTTCGGCATGATCGTTTCGCCGTCGGCGGCATCGGCATTGACCACCGTCACCACCATCTCGAAGGCCGCGTGCGGTGCCTGGCCCATACGCGAGCAGACCACGCCGCGATCCTCGTAGTGCACTACCGGAGTGAATCCTGCGTCACCGCACACCACCGCGATGAAGCGATAGCCACGATCGTCGTCACTGCCCGGCATCAGCGCATGCGCCGCGTACGACACCCGTCCCTTCCCGCCCGCATAGGCCGGCACCTGCACCCTGAACTGACCAACGTCACCCACGGCCAGTACCGGGTAATCCACTTGCTGTAGAGGCGGCGGCAGTGGCTCAGCAGCGATGCCTCCCGCCGCGAGCATTAACAGGCAACACACGGAACGTCGCATCGGAAATCTCCGCCTTGAAGAGATATCCATGGTCGTATGCGACGGCATTCGACGTCTTTAGGAATGCAATGAAATCCACCGTGGACGTTGGTCGCTGCCGATCCGCCGCCGGCAACGACCCTATGCTCAGCGCCGCGGTGCATCCGGGTCGGTACGCAGCGCCTTCAACAGACCCCACATGTAGAACGCCAGGATGAACGAGAACGGCAGGCCGCACAGCACCACTGCCGTCTGCATCGCGCTGAAGTTGCCGGCCAACAGCAGGCCGACGCTGGCCACGGTGATGCCCACCGCCCAGAACACCCGCAACCAGATCGGCGCGTCATGCCCATCTTCCACGCCATCATCGACACGGCGCGTGCACAGGTTGGCGATCATCAGCGTGCCCGAATCGACCGGGGTCAGGAACAACACAAAACCAATCACCACCGCCGCACCGGCGACGTAGGGCGCTGCAGGCAGGTACTCCAGCAGCTTGAACAGGGTCATCGCCGCATCATGCTGGGCCACTTCGCCCAGTGCTGCCTGGCCGTGGTTCAGCACCAGGTCGATGGCGGTGTTGCCGAAGATCGACAGCCACGCCAGGGTGAAGCCGAGCGGGATCAGCAGCACGCCCATGATCACTTCGCGAATGGTACGGCCACGCGAGATGCGCGCCACGAACAGGCCCACGAACGGCGCCCAGGCAATCCACCACGCCCAGTAGAACAGCGTCCACGAGCCCATCCACTCACGCCCCTTCGGGTCATTGAGGTACATGTCGAAGCTCTTGCGCACGAACGCGCCCAGATAGTCGCCGGTGTTCTGCACCAGGCCATCGAACAGATGCAGGGTCGGTCCGGTCACCAGCACGAACAGCAGCAGCAGGCACAACAGGCGCACGTTGAGGTTGGACAACCAGGCGATGCCCTTCTCCACACCGGCAACGACGCCGATGGTGGCCACGACCATCATCACCAGCACGATCGCCACCAGCACCTGCGGCGTATCGGGCACGTTGAACAGGTAGACCAGGCCGGACTGCACCACCAGCGCACCGATGCCGAGGTTGGTGACCATCGAGATCAGCGTCGCCAGGATGCCGAAGCCATCCACCATGTCGCCGATGCGACCATGGATGCGCTCGCCGAAGATCGGGTACAGCGCCGAACGCAGCGCCAGCGGCAGGTTGCGGCGATAGGCGAAGTAGCCAAGCGCCACGCCGACCAGCGCGTACAGCGCCCAGCCATGCAGTCCCCAGTGCAGGAAGGTCAGCACCATCGCTTCGCGGCCGGCCGCAACCGTGCCGCCGGGCTGCCCGGGCGGGTTGAGGAAATGATCCAGCGGCTCGTAGGCGCCGTAGTACAGCAGTGCGATGCCGATGCCAGCCGAGAACAGCATCGACACCCAGGCCACGTAGCCGAACGCCGGCGATTCCTCGTTATGGCCCAGGCGGATGCGGCCATACGGCGAAAACGCCAGCCACAGCACGAACGCCAGGCAGGCCACGATCAGCAGCATGTACCACCAGCCGAACGCCGCCGAGACCTCGGTCTGCGCCCATTGCAGCCAGTGCTCGCTGGCCTCCGGGAAGAAGACGGTCAAGGCACCGAGGATGCCGATGGAGATTGACGAACTGAAGAACACGAAACGGTTCAAGCGCAGGGGCGAGCGCTTGGGATGAGCCAGGGAAGACATGGGGTCGTCTCATCAGTCCAAGGGGGCACATGGGCGGGGCCGGACCGGAAACCGGGCCCATGGCGTGGGGGCGCGACCGGCATCGTAGGGTTTATTGATTGAACGTTCAATCAATAAAAAGTATGATCTTCACCAGCCCGGCATTCCGGGTCGCAATCCGTGGAGAGACAATGCCGAAGAAAGGCGTGGAACCGGTCCGTCGCGAGCAGCTGATCCGGGCCACTTTCCAGACCATCGACGAGATCGGTATGGCCGATGCCACCGTCGCCACCATCGCGAAGAAGGCCGGCCTGTCCAGCGGCATCGTTGCCCATTACTTCGGCGACAAGGACGGCCTGCTCAATGCCGCGATGCGGCAGATCCTGCGTGAGCTGAAGGCCGCTGTCGCCCGCTATCGCGACGCTGCGGCCGACGACGCACGTTCACAGCTTCGCGCCATCGTTGATGGCAACTTCGACGACAGCCAGACCAACGGGACCGCCATGCGTGTATGGCTGACGTTCTGGGCCGCCAGCATGCACCAGCCGGAGCTGACCCGGCTGCAACGCGCCAACGACCAGCGTCTGTTTTCCAACCTCTGCCACCAGTTCAACCGCCATCTGCCGCATGCGCAAGCACGCCTGTCCGCACGCGGACTGGCCGCGATGATCGACGGCCTGTGGCTGCGCGGCAGCCTGGTCGGCGGTGATTTCAACGCCGACAAGGCCCGCCGCATCGCCTACGGCTACATCGATTTCCAATTGCAGGCCAACGCGCCCTGAGCGCGCCACGAACCCGCCCCACCCCTTCCAGGAGTACGCCGATGACCACCCTGCCCGTGCAACAGCTCTACATCCACGGCCGCCGCGTCGACGCCACCAGTGGCAAGACCTTCCAGACCGTCAACCCGGCCACTGGCCTGGTATTGGCCGACGTGCAGATCGCCAGCCAGGCCGATGTCGAGCGCGCGGTTGAAAGCGCGAGCGAAGGCCAGAAGGTGTGGGCAGCAATGACCGCGATGGAGCGCTCGCGCATCCTGCGCCGCGCCGTCGAGATCCTGCGCGAGCGCAATGACGAGCTGGCCCACCTGGAAACCCTGGATACCGGCAAGGCACTGGCCGAAACCACCACGGTGGACATCGTCACCGGTGCCGACGTGCTGGAGTACTACGCAGGCCTGGCCACCGCCATCGAAGGCATCCAGCTGCCGCTGCGCGAATCGAGCTTCTTCTATACCCGCCGCGAGCCGCTGGGCGTGGTCGCCGGCATCGGCGCCTGGAACTACCCGATCCAGATCGCCATGTGGAAGTCGGCCCCGGCGCTGGCGGCCGGCAATGCGATGGTGTTCAAGCCGTCCGAAGTGACCCCGCTGACCGCGATCAAGCTGGCCGAGATCTACACCGAAGCCGGCGTGCCTGACGGCGTGTTCAACGTCGTGCAGGGCCCGGGCCGCGAGATCGGCAACTGGCTGACCGAGCACCCGGTGATCGAGAAGATCTCCTTCACCGGCGGCGTCGCCACCGGCAAGAAGGTCATGGCCAGCGCCGCATCGTCGTCGCTGAAGGAAGTGACGATGGAACTGGGCGGCAAGTCGCCGCTGGTGATCTGTGACGACGCCGATCTGGACCGTGCCGCCGACATCGCGGTGATGGCCAACTTCTTCAGCTCCGGCCAGGTCTGCACCAACGGCACCCGCGTGTTCGTGCCGCGCAGCATGCTGGCCGCGTTCGAGGCCGCCGTGGTCGAGCGCGTCAAGCGCATCCGCATCGGCGACCCGATGGCTGCCGAGACCAATTTCGGTCCGCTGACCAGCTTCCCGCACATGGAAAACGTGCTGCGCTTCATCGAAAGCGGCAAGAGCGAAGGTGCACGCCTGCTGACCGGCGGCGGTCGTGCCACCGATGCCGCACTGGCCGATGGTGCGTACGTGCTGCCGACCGTGTTCTCCGACTGCCGCGACGACATGACGATTGTCCGGGAAGAGATCTTCGGGCCGGTGATGAGCATCCTCGCCTACGACGACGAGGACGAAGTGATCCGCCGCGCCAACGACACCACCTTCGGCCTGGCCGCAGGCGTGGTCAGCAAGGACATCAGCCGCGCACATCGCATCATCCATCGCCTGGAAGCCGGCATCTGCTGGATCAACACCTGGGGCGAGTCGCCGGCCGAAATGCCGGTGGGTGGTTACAAGCAGTCCGGCGTCGGCCGCGAAAACGGCATCTCCACCCTCGGCCACTACACCCGCATCAAGTCGGTGCAGGTCGAACTGGGCGACTACGCCAGCGTGTTCTGATCGGCGCGCCCTGAGCACCGCCCATCGTCCGGCCACCGCGCCGATCCGACATTCCGCCGGGACGCCTGCATGCAGCGCGCCCGGCCTGCAGGAGAGCAACCATGAGCACCCATAACGAGTACGACTACATCATCATCGGCGCCGGCTCGGCCGGCAACGTGCTGGCCACCCGCCTCACCGAAGACGCCGATGTCAGCGTGCTGCTGCTGGAAGCCGGTGGCCCGGACTACCGGCTCGACTTCCGTACCCAGATGCCCGCCGCCCTGGCCTTCCCGCTGCAGGGCAAGCGCTACAACTGGGCGTACAAGACCGATCCCGAGCCCTTCATGAACAACCGCCGGATGGATTGCGGTCGTGGCAAGGGTCTGGGCGGCTCGTCGCTGATCAACGGCATGTGCTACATCCGCGGCAACGCGATGGACTACGACAACTGGGCCGGGATGCCGGGCCTGGAAGACTGGGCCTACCTGGACTGCCTGCCGTACTTCCGCAAGGCCGAAACCCGCGACATCGGCCCCAACGACTACCACGGCGGCGACGGCCCGCTGCGCGTCACCACCCCCAAGGCCGGCAACAACGAACTGTTCGCAGCGATGGTCGAGGCCGGCGTGCAGGCCGGGTACCCGCGCACCGACGATCTCAACGGCTACCAGCAGGAAGGCTTCGGTCCGATGGACCGCACGGTCACCCCGAAGGGCCGCCGCTCCAGCACCGCACGTGGCTACCTGGACCTGGCCAAGCCGCGCCCGAACCTGACCATCGTCACCCACGCACTGACCGACCGCATCCTGTTCTCGGGCAAGCGCGCCGTGGGCGTGCAGTGGCTGCACAACGACCAGCCGCAGCGCGCCACCGCACGCCGCGAAGTGCTGCTGTGCGGCGGTGCCATCGCCTCGCCGCAGATTCTGCAGCGCTCCGGCGTCGGCCCGGCCGACCTGCTGCGCAGCCTGGACATCGACCTGGTGCACCACCTGCCCGGCGTCGGCGCCAACCTGCAGGATCACCTTGAGATGTACCTGCAGTACGAGTGCAAGAAGCCGGTCTCGCTCGCCCCGGCACTGAAGCTGTACAACCAGCCGGCGATCGGCGCCGAATGGCTGTTCCTGGGCACCGGCATCGGCGCCAGCAACCAGTTCGAGGCCGGCGGTTTCATCCGCAGCGATGCCGAATTCGACTGGCCCAACCTGCAGTATCACTTCCTGCCGGTGGCGATCAATTACAACGGCTCCAACCCGATCAAGGCACACAGCTTCCAGATGCATGTCGGCTCGATGCGCTCGCCCAGCCGCGGCCGCATCCAGGTACGTTCGAAGGACCCGCGCGAAGATCCCAGCATCCTGTTCAACTACATGTCGCACGACCAGGACTGGCGCGAATTCCGTTCGGCGATCCGGATCACCCGCGAGATCTTCGCGCAGCCGGCGCTGGCACCGTACAGCGGCCGCGAGATCTCGCCGGGCAGTGCCCTGCAGACCGATGCGCAGATCGATGCGTTCGTGCGCGAGCATGCCGAGACCGCCTACCACCCGTCATGCTCGAACAAGATGGGCCACGCTGATGACCCGATGGCAGTGGTTGATGGCCAGGGTCGCGTGCATGGCCTGCAGGGCCTGCGCATCGTCGATGCCTCGATCATGCCGCAGGTGGTCACCGGCAACCTCAACGCACCGACCATCATGATCGCCGAGAAGCTGGCCGACGTGATCCGTGGGCGTGCGCCGCTGCCGCGCAGCACTGCGCCGTACTTCAAGGCCAACGGGGCACCGGTGCGGTCGCAGGGCTGACGCAAGCGGCCTGCCGATGACGCGGGTAGTGCCGGCCGCTGGCCGGCATCCACCCGAACGCCAATCCCGTGCAAATGCCGGCCAGCGGCCGGTACTTCCGCAAATGCAGAGGCCCCTTGCGGGGCCTCTTCGCGTTTTCCCTACGGGGCGGTATGCTGCGGAGAGCGGTTCTGGCGGATACTGTCCGCGCCGCACCCATCATTACGTTTCCTGGAGGGGGAATATGAGTCTGGATCGTCCCTGGCTGCAGAGCTATCCGAAAGGCGTTCCCGCCGAGATCGACGTCAACGAATTCCATTCGGTAGTTTCGGTCTTCGACGCCTCCGTCGCGAAGTACCGCGACCGACCGGCCTACTCCAGTTTCGGCAAGACCCTCACCTACGGTGAGACCGATGCCCTGGTCGAGCAGTTCGCCGCTTACCTGCTGGGCGAGCTGAAGCTCAAGAAGGGCGACCGCGTCGCCCTGATGATGCCCAACTGCCTGCAGTACCCGGTGGCGACCTTCGGCGTGCTGCGTGCCGGCCTGACCGTGGTCAACGTCAACCCGCTGTACACCGCGCGCGAGCTGAAGCACCAGCTGGTCGACGCGGGGGTGGCCGCGATCGTGGTGGTGGACAACTTCGGCGACACCGTCGAACAGGTCATCGCCGATACGCCGGTCAAGCATGTGGTCACCACCGGCCTGGGCGACCTGCTCGGCACCAAGGGCGTGATCGTCAACTTCGTGCTGAAGTACATCAAGAAGATGGTGCCCAACTACCATCTGAAGGGCGCGGTGCGCTTCAAACAGGCGCTCAAGCTGGGCAGCCGCCACACCCTGCCGAAGGTCGAGATCGACCACGACGACGTGGCGTTCCTGCAGTACACCGGCGGCACCACCGGTGTGGCCAAGGGCGCGATGCTGACCAACCGCAACCTGATCGCCAACATGCAGCAGGCCTCGGCCTGGATCAGTGCATCGGGCATCGAGATGGGCAAGGAATGGATCATCACCGCCCTGCCGCTGTACCACATCTTTGCGTTGACGGCGAACGGCCTGGTCTTCATGAAGTTCGGTGGCTGCAACCACCTGATCACCAACCCGCGTGACATGAAGGGCTTCGTCAAGGAGCTCAAGTCGGTGCGCTTCACCGCCATCACCGGCGTCAACACGCTGTTCAACGGCCTGCTCAACACCCCCGGCTTCGACACGGTCGATTTCTCCTCGCTGAAGGTGACCCTGGGCGGCGGCATGGCCGTGCAGCGTGCGGTGGCCGAACGTTGGAAGAAGACCACCGGCGTCACCCTGGTCGAGGCCTATGGCCTGACCGAGACCTCACCGGCGGCCTGCATCAACCCGCTGACCCTGGCCGAGTACAACGGCTCGATCGGCCTGCCGATTCCGTCCACCGATGCCTGCATCAAGGACGACAACGGCAACATCCTGGCGCTGGGTGAAGTGGGCGAACTGTGCATCCGCGGCCCGCAGGTGATGAAGGGCTACTGGCAGCGTCCCGAGGAAACCGCCAAGGCCATCGACGCCGACGACTGGCTGCACACCGGCGACATGGCCAAGATGGACGAACACGGCTTCTTCTACATCGTCGACCGCAAGAAGGACATGATCCTGGTGTCCGGCTTCAACGTGTACCCGAATGAAGTCGAAGACGTGATCGCGATGATGCCGGGCGTGCTGGAAGTGGCCGCAGTGGGTGTACCGGACGAGAAGTCCGGCGAGGTGGTCAAGGTGGTCATCGTCAAGAAGGACCCGAACCTGACCGCCGAGATGGTCAAGGAGCACGCCCGGGCCAACCTGACCGGCTACAAGCACCCCAGAATCGTTGAATTCCGAAAAGAGCTGCCGAAGACCAACGTCGGCAAGATCCTGCGTCGCGAACTCCGCGATACGCCCGCCCCGTAAGGGTTTCCGGAAAGTTGAACGCGCTCAGGCCCGGGTCGGCAACGACCCGGGCCTTTTCGCGTGCGTAGGCCCGGGGCCGGTGTAGCATCGCCGCGTGAGTGGACCGTTCGGCCCGCCGGCCACCACCTTGATCTGCGGGCCGCACCGCCGAGGACCCTTCCATGAGTACCATCGAAAAGCTGCCCAGCAGCGGCTCGCCCTACGCCACCATCCGCACCCAGGACAGCGCCGACGGCGCCGCCCACTGGCTGTTCATGCACGCCGACGCCTCCACCGGCGTGCGCCCCTGCTGCCGCAAGGACATGCTGGACGAAATGTGGAGCTACATGAGCGCCATCACCCGCGGCCCGGCACAGCGCCACAGCGGCCAGCTGCGCCATTTCGTGCTGGCCTCCGACGCCGCCGCCTACAACCTGGGCGGCGACCTGGACCTGTTTACCCGCCTGATCCGCGAAGGCAACCGTGACCTGCTGCTGACCTACGCCCAACGCTGCGTGGAGGGCGTGCACCACCTTCACACCGGCTTTGGCGGCGACGTCCGCTCGATTGCCCTGATCCAGGGCGATGCACTGGGTGGCGGCTTGGAAATGGCCCTGGCCTGCCACACCATCGTGGCCGAGGAAGGCTGCGGCATGGGCCTGCCCGAAGTGCTGTTCGGCCTGTTCCCGGGCATGGGTGCCTACTCGTTCCTGTGCCGCAGGGTGTCGCCGCAGCTGGCCGAGAAGATCATCCTCGACGGCCGTGTCTACAGCGCCGAGGAGATGCACGCGATGGGCGTGGTCGACGTGCTGGTCAGGAAAGGCGAAGGTCGCAGCGCAGTCGAAGAGATGATCCGCCAGCAGCAGCGCCTGCCGCAGTCGTACCTGGCGATGAATGCCGCGCGCAACCTGGCGCAGGCGGTCAGCTATGACGAACTGCTGGAAATCACCAAGGTCTGGGTCGATTCGGCACTGGCGCTGGGCGATCGTTCGCTGCGCACCATGGACCGTTTGATCAAGGCGCAGACCCGACGCGCCAATCTGGATGTGGCCTGATACGTTCCCCTCCCCCGCAGGGTTCAAGCCCGGCTGGCCACCGGGCTTTTTTTATGGGGCATGCGGCATGGGCAAGCCGCCACACAGGCCAGGCAGGCCCGGCGCTAGCGTTCGCCGTCGTCGGCCACGCCACGTGCCTTGCGTTCAGCGCGCGCATCGAGCGCCTGCCGGCCTTCCTTGATCGCCCCCTGCAGCACCGCAAGACGCTGCCGCCATTCGGCTTTGAGCTGCCAGTCGGCCATCCGCATCAACTCACCGGCGCGGTTGGACGCACGCACCAGGCCCAGGTTGCTGGCCACGCCCTTGATCGCATGCGCCTGCTCGCGGAAAGCGCCCCAGCGTGCCGCTTCGCCATCAGCTTCGGCCTTGCGCAGGCACGACTCGGCATCGTCCAGGCACTGGCGGATGAACTCGCGCTCGAAACCCTCGCCCATTCCCAGCGACGCCAGTTCATCAAGCACGCCCGTATCAAGCACGCCATCGAGGTTGGTGACGGTGCGCACGATCGGCGGCGCACTGGTCTTGAGCTGGGCGTTGTTGGCGATCTCGGCCAAGGTGTCCAGCAGGCGCACGGCCACCACAGGCTTGGCCAGGAACGCATGTGCACCAGCCTGGGTGCAGCGCTGGATCGCTTCGGGAGTGACGTCGGCACTGAGTACCAGCACTGGCGTCCGCGGGCCGCCACCGGCCTGCATCACCCGCAGTTCCTTCAGCATGTCCAGGCCACTCATGCCCGGCATGTGCAGATCGACGATGGCCGCATCAAACTCGCTTTCAGCCAGTGCGTCGAGCACCGCCTCGCCACCATCGACGCACAGCACCTTGTGCCCTGCCTTCTGCAGCAGCCGCTGCAGCACCATGCGGTTGGCCTCGTGGTCGTCGGCGACCAGGATCTGCATGCTGCGCACCCGCGCGCGATGGCGCAGGAACGGATCGGCGAACGCGATGACGTTGCCGCCGGCACCACCTTCGTCGCCCGCAGCGAGGGTCGGCACCGCACCCGGGACCACCGGCTGCGGCGGCGCGAACGGCAGCTCCACCCAGAAGTGGCTGCCCTGCGGCGGGTTGTCCATGTACCCGATCTCGCCGTCCATTGCTTCGACCAGTCCCTTGGCGATCGTCGTGCCCAGGCCGGTGCCTTCATGGCGACGGGCCATGCTGACGTCGGCCTGCTCGAAGGCCTCGAACAGACGCGGACGCATCGCCGGTGCAACGCCGATGCCGGTATCGAGAATGTCGAAGCGCAGCCGCACCCCGCCCTGGGTGTCTGCATGGACAACGCCGACACGGATCTCGACCCGCCCGTGATCGGTGAACTTGACCGCATTGCCAGCCAGGTTGAGCAGGATCTGCCGCAGATGCCCGACATCGCCACGCAGTGTCGGCGGCACGGTCTCGGCCACCTTCACCCGATAGTCCAGACGCTTGGCCTTGGCCAGGGGCAACAGGATCAGGCCGATGGCCTGGATCACTTCGGAAAGGACGAAATCCTCGGCAACGACGCGCAGCTTGCCTGCCTCGATCGCCGAGATGTCCAGCACTTCCTCGACCAGCGCCAGCAGGCTGCGCGATGACGCCTGGATGGTACTCACGCACTCACGCTGTTCCTCGTCCAGGCGCGTGGTCGCCAACACTTCTGTCATGCCATTCAATCCATTGAGTGGGGTGCGAAACTCGTGGCTCATGTTGGCCAGGAATCGACTCTTGGCTTCGCTGGCGCGCCGCGCCTCGGCCATCGCTTCGGTCAACTGCCGCAGCAGCGTGGAAAAATACAGGGGAACCGCCGCCAGGCCAAGCCACAGGCCGATGGCCAGACGCGCGTTCTGCTGCCAGTACGGGGTGGTCAGTGCGGTACTGCCGAAGCTGACCATCGCCATCGCCACGGCCACATACAGGTAGTGGTTGCCGAAGCGCATGCCGTTGCCCACCGTCACCCACATCACCACGATGTAGACCCACGACAGCGGCTCGCCCATCTGGATCATGCCGGCGGCGATCAGCCCGTAGTCGGCCAGCATGCCCAGTACGCGCCGCGGATCGGAGCGCTCCGGTCGCCACAGCAGCCAGCCGAACAACAGCAGCGACAGGCTCAGTCCGGTCAGCACGATCGCCAGCACTCCCACATACTGGGTGTGCGGCAGTTCATGCCGCGCCGAAGGCAGCAACACGTACGCCAGGATCAGACTGATCAGGATGATGCGGACGATCTGCTGCCCATGCTCGCTGTCCTGGCGCTGGGACAGGCGCAGCCGCAATCGCGACAGCAGGCGTTTCACGCGCCCAGTCCCGGCCGTGCAGAAGCGGTGGAGTGCTCGGCGCAGATCTGCTCCAGCTGCTCGCGTCCACGCAGCAATGCATCCACGCAACGCGGATCGAACAGGCGCCCACGCTGGGCATACAGGTAAGCCATGGTGGCTTCCATCGTCCACGCTTCCTTGTAGGGGCGCGGCGAGATCAGCGCATCGAACACGTCGGCCACGGCGACGATGCGTGCCTCCAGCGGAATCGCGTCGCCGACCAGGCCATCGGGATAACCACTGCCGTCGTAGCGCTCATGGTGACGCAGCGCGATCAATGCGCCCACCTGGATGAAGCGGTTCTGGCTGCCACTGAGCAGTTCATGGCCAATGCGCGGATGCCGGCGCATGATCGCCAGCTCCTCATCATTGAGCTTGCCCTGCTTGAGCAGCACCGCATCGGGAATGGCGATCTTGCCCATGTCGTGCAGCGGCGCGGCCATTTCGATCAGCTTGACGTCGTCTTCCGGCAGGCCCAGCTGCTCGGCGATCAAGCCAGCCACGCGCGCCATCCGCTCAAGGTAGGCACTGGTACCGGCATCACGGAACTCGATCGCACGTGCCAGCCGCGAAAGCGTCTCGCGCTCGCGCTCCTCCACTTCGTGCATGCTGGCCAGCAGCCGCTGCTCCAGTGACAGCGCACGCTGCTTCACGTTCTCGGTCTGCTGGCGCAACTGCAACAGGTTGTAACAGCGTGCGCGCAGCTCGCGCGGACGGATCGGCTTGACCAGGAAATCGATCACGCCAGCTTCGAGCGCCGCCTGGCGGATCGGCTCGTCGCCGACCACGGTGATCAGGATCACCGGAATATCGCGATGTTTGGGCAGCCGGCGGAAGCGGCGGGCGAATTCCAGCCCGTCCATCTCCGGCATGCGGTAATCGAGAAGCAGCAGGTCGACCGGATACGATTCGCACCATGCCAACGCCGTCAACGGATCGCCGAAGTCATGCACGCTCAGTTCCGGCGCGATGTCCTCGATGACGTGACGAAGCATCGTCCGTGCGGAAGTCTGGTCATCGACGATGACGATATTCAAGGCGTTCTCTGCCTGCTTTCTCGACCATGCTGAAAGGTCAGCGCGCGAGGATACCCCGCCGCTGTGCACGCTGGCACCCTGCATCGGCTCGACTCCCGTCACAAGCTCCCCGATTCATGATCGTCGTCACAATGTGAAGCGGATTCTCCACATTGCGGCCTCCCCTGACGCCATCAAGCCATAGCCGGTGTCAAGGTTGTGCAATAACGATACGCCGAGTGCGGGACGCGTCAATCGCGCCGCCTCAAACCGAGACGGCGCGCACAAACAGACGGCGTAAAAGCCGCTTACTGCTCCGGACGCATGTACGGGAACAGCAGCACGTCGCGGATCGAGCTGCTGCCGGTCAGCAGCATCACCAGGCGATCGACACCAATGCCGAGGCCGCCGGTCGGCGCCATTCCATACTCCAGCGCACGGATATAGTCGGCGTCGTAGTGCATGGCCTCGTCGTCGCCCCCCTCCTTCGCCGCGACCTGCGCCTGGAAGCGCTGGGCCTGGTCTTCCGGGTCGTTCAGCTCGGAGAAGCCGTTGGCCAGTTCCTTGCCGTTGACGAACAGTTCGAAGCGGTCGGTATAGCCCGGATCATTGTCGTTGGCGCGGGCCAGCGGCGAGACTTCCACCGGATGATCGGTGATGAAGGTCGGCTGGATCAGGGTGTGCTCGACAGTGGCTTCGAAGATCTCCAGCAGCAGCTTGCCCCAGCCGTAGGACGGCTTGACGCGGATCTTCAAGCGCTCGCAATGGCGCAGCAGCGCGTCACGGTCGGTGCAGTCGGCCGCGGAGATTTCCGGGTTGTGGTGGCGCACCGCCTCGTCCATGCGCCAGCGGCGGAACGCCGGGCCCAGGTCGATGTTGGCACCGTCCCATTCAACCGTGGTGGAGCCGTTCACCGACTGCGCCACGTCACGGATCACGCCTTCGGTCAGGTCCATGATCTCGTTGTACGTGGCATAGGCCTCGTACAGCTCCATCATGGTGAATTCCGGGTTGTGGCGGGTGCTGACGCCTTCGTTGCGGAAGTTGCGGTTGATCTCGTAGACGCGCTCCAGGCCACCGACGGTCAGGCGCTTGAGGTACAGCTCCGGCGCCACGCGCAGGTACAGGTCAAGGTCCAGCGCGTTGTGGTGGGTGGTGAACGGCTTGGCCGCCGCGCCGCCGGGGATGTAATGCATCATCGGCGTCTCGACTTCGAGGAAGTCGCGGTTGTCCAGCCATGCACGCATCGCACGGATGATCTTCGAGCGCTTGATGAACACCGCGCGCGACTCCGGGGTCACGATCAGGTCGACATAGCGCTGGCGGTAGCGCTGCTCGACGTCGGCCAGGCCATGCCACTTGTCCGGCAGCGGGCGCAGCGACTTGGTCAGCAGGCGGATCGATTCGGCCTTGACCGACAGCTCACCGGTCTTGGTACGGGTCAGGCCACCTTCGACCGCAATGATGTCGCCCACGTCCCAGCCCTTGAAGGCGGTGTAGGCATCGCCCAGCACGCTGCCCTGCAGGAACAGCTGGATGCGGCCGGATTCGTCCTGGATCTGGGCGAAGCTGGCCTTGCCCATGACCCGCTTGGCCATCAGGCGACCCGCCATCTTCACCTGGCGGCCGTTGCCTTCCAGGGTTTCGGCGGTCCACTGCTCCGCATCGGCGAATTCTTCCTGCAGGCTGCCGGCGAAGTCCTCGCGGCGGAAGTCGTTCGGATACGCGATGCCCTGCCCACGCAGCGCTTTGAGTTTCTCACGGCGCTCGGCGATCAACTTGTTTTCGTCGACGGGGGGGGTATCGGTAGCTTCGCTCATGGATCTGCGGGAATCGTGTAGTGAGGGGGAGTCTTGCGCCCGGCACAGCCGGTTGCCCAGCATACCAAAAGCGCCCTGCCCCGGCCTCTGGATGGCCCCTCCCCGACCTTGTGCCGCCCTGCTCCGGTAGCCGCCAACCTTGGTTGGCGATCCAAGCCATGCGCGGCCCTGCTCTGGTAGCCGCCAACCTTGGTTGGCGCCCCACCGTGTGTCGACCAAGGTCGACGCCTACCGGGTCATGCCCCGGATTCACCCGTTCCCCGGGAACGCCTGCCGCAGCTCGTCCACCAGCACCCGCTGGTTCTCCGAGTAATCAATCGGCACCGACACCAGATGCACGCCGCCCGCCGTGAACGCGGCTTCCAGCGTCGGAATGAACTGCTCGATCGCCGTCACTTCGTGTCCCTGGCAGCCATAGGCTTCCGCGTATTTGACGAAGTCCGGATTACCGAAGGTCATGCCGTAGTCGGCGAAACCATCCACGGCCTGCTTCCAGCGGATCATGCCGTAGGCACCGTCGTTGAGGATCAGCACCACCAGGTTCAAGCCCAATCGCCGCGCCGTCTCCAGCTCCTGGCTGTTCATCATGAAGCCGCCATCGCCACACACCGCCAGCACGCGGCGTTGCGGGTACAGGATCGAGGCCATGATCGCCGAAGGCAGGCCCGCACCCATCGTTGCCAATGCGTTGTCCAGCAGCAGCGTGTTCGCTACCTGGGTGCGGTAATTGCGCGCGAACCAGATCTTGTACATGCCGTTGTCCAGCGCGACGATGCCATCGGCCGGCATCACCTGGCGCACATCGTGCACCAGTCGCTGCGGCGTGAAGCCCGCCTCTTCGGCGCGATCGGCGATGTGATCCAGGATCGTCGCGCGCAACGGCAGCAATGCCGCAGCGTTGTCGACCTTGCCTTCGATACGGTCGGCCAGCAGGGTCAGCGAGCGACCGATATCGCCGATCACCTCCACCTGCGGGAAGTACACCTGCTCCACCGCGGCCTGCGAATAGCCGATGTGGATGACCGTGCGGCCACCCGGGCGCATCACGAACGGCGGCTTCTCCGTCACCTCGTGGCCAATGGTCACGATCACGTCGGCCTGGTCGATGGCCATGTGCACGTAGTCGCGCTCGCTCAGCGCCGCCGTGCCCATGTACAGGCCCGAGCCACCGGCCACTGCGCCCTTGCCCATCTGCGTGGTGACGAACGGAATGCCGGCGCGCAGCACGAAGGCTGACAGCGCCTCGCTCGACTGCGGCCGCGATGCCGCTGAGGCGATCACCAGCAACGGCCGCTTGGCCGTGCGCAGGATCTCCGCGGCGCGCTCCAGCGCCTCCGGACTGGCGATCGGGCGATCAACCGGGTGTGGCGGAATCAACGCCACGCCCTCGACCTCCATCGCTGCGATGTCTTCGGGCAGCTCCAGCAGCACCGGACCCGGCCGCTCTTCCAGTGCAGTGCGGAAAGCTTCACGGACGATGGTGGGGATGGTGCGCGCCGACACGATCTGCCGCGCCGACTTGGTCAGTGGCTTCATCGTCGCCACGATGTCGACGATCTGGAAGCGCGCCTGCTTGCTGGCAACGATGCCCTTCTGCCCGGTGATCATGATCACCGGCCATGCGCCCAGCAACGCATACGCCGCGCCCGTGGTGAAGTTGAGCGCACCCGGGCCGAGCGTGGCCAGACACACGCCCGGCTTGCCGGTCAGGCGCCCGTAGGTGGCGGCCATGAACACCGCCGCCTGCTCATGGCGGGTGATGACCAGCTCGATGCTGGAATGGCGAAGCGACTCGACGACATCGAGGTTCTCTTCACCGGGAATGCCAAAAATGCGCTCGACGCCCTCGTTTTCGAGTGCGGCGACGAGCAGATCGGAACCCTTGGACATGGAATGACGTCCTTCTCGCAGTGCGTGATGATGGAACGTTGCAGGGATGCTGACAGGAACAGTGGATGGTCCGCGTCAACGACGGTCGAACCACACCGTCTGCGCGTTGACGAATTCGCGGATGCCGAAGTGCGACAGCTCGCGGCCGAAGCCACTCTTCTTCACGCCGCCGATAGGCACGCGCGGATCGGAGGCCGAGAAGCCGTTGACGAACACGCCACCGGTCTGCAGCCGGCGTGCCAGCTGCATCGCACGGGCATGGTCACCCGTCCACAGATTGCCGCTGAGGCCGAACTCGCTCTGGTTGGCCAGTTCCACCGCATGGTCGGCATCGCGCGCGCGGCTGATCGACGCCACCGGCCCGAAGGTCTCGGTGTCGAAGGCCTGCATTCCCGGCTCGACACCTGCCAACACGGTGGGTGCATAGAAGCTGCCGGGGCGATCAAGCTGCTTGCCGCCCACCAGCAACTGCGCACCCGCCTCGACGGAAGCACGCACCTGCGCATCAAGCTGTTCGAGCAGATCCTGGCGGGCCATCGGACCAATCCGGTTGCCGGCCTCGCGGCCATCGCCGACGGTCAGCGCCTGTACGCGCTCGCAGAACAACGCCACGAAGCGCTCGTACACCGGCGCTTCGACGATGATGCGCTTGCCGGCAATACACACCTGTCCAGTGTTCTGGAAGCGCGAAGCCACTGCGGCATCGACCGCGGCATCGAGATCGGCGTCGGCCAGCACGATGAATGGATCCGAGCCGCCGAGCTCGAGCACCACCTTCTTCAGCGCCTGCCCAGCCTGCGCGGCGATGCTGCGCCCTGCGGCGACGCTGCCGGTCAGGGTCACCGCCGCGATGCGGTCATCGGCGATGGCAGCGCTGGTGCCCTCGCGGCTGATGTTGGCAGCGATGAAGGTGCCCTCCGGCAGGCCTGCATCGCGCCATGCAGCGGCGAGCAGCGCAGCGGTGCCGACGATGTTTTCGGCAGGCTTCAGCAGGAATCCATTGCCGCCCATGAGGATCGGCACGGCCGCGCGCATCACCTGCCAGTACGGGAAATTCCACGGCATGATGCCGAGCACCACGCCCAGCGGCAGGTAGGAGACATAGGCCTTGTTGTCGGCCACCGCGGTCGGCTCATCGCGCAGGAATGCCGCACCGTTGTCGGCATACCAGTCACACAGCACCGCACACTTCTCGATCTCGGCCAGCGACTCGGCGTGGACCTTGCCCATCTCGGCGGTGGCCAGCGCGGCCAGGGGCTCACGGTCGCGACGCAGCACGGCGGCCATCGCACGCAGCACGCCCGCGCGTTGTTCGAGTGACTGCGCACTCCAGGCAGCAAAGCCGGCCTGGCCGCGATCAAGGATCGCTTCCAGCTCGGCGTCAGTGGCGAAGGGGTGGCTGGCAATCTGCTGGCCGGTGGCCGGGTCGCGGGAAATGGCAGCGGGGGCTGCGGGGGAGGCGGACATGCAGGTCTCCTGTTGTCTCGACAACGGGCGACTGCCCGTTTCCTGACAAGGAATGTGGACCCGTTCGGCAAAGGCAACAAGGCGTCTGTTTATCCTGTGACCTGCACTTACCTGCCTGAATGGGGCGGGGTTCCCCGCAGGGCTTGCAGCCCTGCACCCGCGCCTGCACCCGCGGTAGTGCCGGCCGCTGGCCGGCAGCCAGTAGTGCCGGCCGCTGGCCGGCAACCTCAGTAGCAACAGCAACGGCAACAGCGGCGCTCCGTGGGATGGCGGGGTGGGTCCGGTGGCGGGAGACGCCGTAAACCCATCCATGGGGGCTTGGCCGCGGCATCCATGCCGCGGACACTCCCGCCACCGGACCCACCCCGCCTTCGACAATTTCCCGCGGTCTGACGTAGATCCACGCCATGCGTGGATGAATGTCCATCGAAATCGAATATCTCGAATCGAAATCGAAAAGCATCCACGCATGGCGTGGATCTACTGGCCACCGGGAGACTGTCGAAGGCGGGGCGGTGTCGGATTGCGGGGTGTCAGCCGCATGGATGCGGCTGCCAAGCCTACAGGGACGTACTTGCGGCGTCCCCGCAATCCGACATCGCCCCGCCAACCCACGGATAGCCCGCTGTTGCGGTTGCTGTTGCTGTTGCTACTGAGGCTACCGGCAAGCGGCCGGCACTACCGCAGGTGCAGGGCTGCAAGCCCTGCCGGACAACCCCTTACCTGCGCGGCAGGTAGGTCACCAGGGACAGGTCATGCCGGCTCTCCGGCACCAGCGCCACATACTGCAGGTCCAGCAGCCCGCGCGTGGGATGGTTCAGCTTCTTCGCGCCCTCGTCGAAACGACGCACATCGTGCTCCGGCCACCACTCACGGAACTGCTCGCTGTGCGTGCCGATGTCCTCGGCCAGCGCCAGGAACGGCGCCTTGTCCGGCGCCTGCGCCATCGCCGCGCGGAAGCTGGCCAGCAGCCCGCGGGTCATTTCTTCCCAGTTGAGGATCAACGTTCTGTACGGCGGATACAGGAACATCAGCCGCAGCGTGTTGCGCTCATGCGGCGCCAACTGACCGTAGTCGACAAACAGATCGGCGATGGCCGGGTTCCAGGCCAGGATGTCGAAACGGGTATTGCGCACGTAGGCGGGGATCGGCTGCATCGCCTCCACCAGCTGGCGCAGGCCGTCGGTCACCGTCTCGTCGGGCGATTCCAGCGGCACCCCGTAGCCGGACAGCGCGAACGCGTAGGCGCGCTCGTCGTCGCTCATCCGCAGCACCTGCGCCAGGCGCTCCAGCACCTCGGGCGAGGCGCGCACTTCGCGGCCCTGCTCGATCCAGGTGTACCAGCTGACGCTGACCCCGATCGCGAGTGCGACTTCCTCACGCTTCAGGCCCGGCGTGCGCCTGCGCCCCGCTGGCAGCCCCAGCGTTGCTGGTTCGACCCGCGCGCGGCAGGCCTTGAGAAAGCCACCCAGTTCCTTGCGTTCGGCTTCACTGCGCATCATCACCCTGCCCTGCAGGTTTCAACAGCATTGCGGGACGCCCATGACGTCCCGCAACGCAGGGCCCGGGCAGCGGACGGTACCGCTGTCGCCGGGCACGCATCAGGCATCGATGCGCTTGGAGCCGACCGCCAGGCCGGCCTTCAGGCTGGCCTCGACGAATTCGTCCAGGTCACCGTCGAGCACCTTCTGCGTATCCGAGCGCTCGATGCCGGTGCGCAGGTCCTTGATACGGCTCTGGTCGAGCACGTAGTTGCGGATCTGGCTGCCCCAGCCGATGTCGGATTTGGTGGCTTCCACCGCATCACGCTCGGCGTTGCGCTTCTGGATTTCCAGCTCGTAGAGCTTGGCGGCCAGCATCTTCATCGCGTTGTCGCGGTTCTGGTGCTGGCTGCGGCCGGTCTGGCAGGCCACGACCGTGTTGGTCGGGATGTGGGTGATACGCACCGCCGACTCGGTCTTGTTGACGTGCTGACCACCAGCACCGGATGAGCGGTACACGTCGGTACGCAGATCGGCCGGGTTGATGTCGATTTCGATGTTGTTGTCCACTTCCGGCGACACGAACACCGAGGTGAAGCTGGTATGGCGGCGGTTGTCCGAGTCGAACGGCGACTTGCGCACCAGGCGGTGCACGCCGGTCTCGGTCTTCAGCCAGCCATAGGCGTAGTCGCCTTCCACGCGCAGCGTGGCCGACTTGATGCCCGCGACGTCGCCACCGGACACTTCCATCAGCTCGGTCTTCCAGCCACGCGATTCACACCAGCGCAGGTACATGCGCAGCAGGATCTCGGCCCAGTCCTGGGCTTCGGTGCCACCGGCGCCGGCCTGGATGTCGACGAATGCCGGTGCGGTGTCCATCTGGCCGGAGAACATGCGCTGGAACTCCAGCTTCTCCACGTGCGCCTGGTGCTTGTCCAGGTCGGCCACCACGGCCAGCGCGGTGTCCTCGTCCTGCTCGGACTCGGCCAGCTCCAGCAGTTCGGTCGCGTCGCTCAGGCCTTCCAGCACCGCGGCGATACCGCCCACGGTCTTTTCCAGGGTCGAGCGCTCGCGACCCAGGTTCTGGGCGTACTCGGCGTTGTTCCAGACGTCGGGGCTTTCCAGCTCCCGCGTTACTTCTTCAAGACGCTCTTTCTTGGCGTCGTAGTCAAAGATACCCCCGGAGCGACAACACGCGATCGGTCAGATCGGCGATGCGCTGGCGGACAGGATTCAGTTCGATCATGTCGGCGGTTATGCATTCAAAAGATGACTGCAAATGATACCGCAGCCCGGAGTGAACCGGCGCAAAAGCCGGGTTCGTACAGCCCCGGGCCTAACCGCCCAGCGCGTGCCGCAACAGCGGCAGCTGGCGCCGGCTGCACGGCACCCGGGCCCCGTCAGCCATGTGCAGCAAGGCCTCGCCGCCGTCCAGCGGCTCGATCGAGCGCAGCTGGTCACGGTTGACCAGCCAGCTGCGATGGCTGCGCAGGAACAGAACCGGGTCCAGCCGCGCTTCCAGCACCGCCATGGTGATCCGCAGCGGGTAGTCATGGCCGCGCACCCGCAGGTTCACGTAGTTGCCGGCGGCCTGGGCGTACTCGACGTCGGCCGTGGCCACCAGGAACTCCTTGCCCAGCTTGCGCACCAGGAAATGGTCGGGACGATCGACCGGTTCGACCGGCGGGCCCTCATCGGGGGCGGCGAGCAGGGTCGCTTCGCCCTGCCGGCGGCGACCGAACCAGGCCACGGCATGTACCGCCGAGACCAGCAGCGCGTAGGTCTGGATATCCTTGAAGAACTCGTAGAACCATTGTGCCGGCCAGTCCCCGAAGGTGTAGTGGCTGCCCAGCAAGGTATGCATCACCTTGCGCAGCACGACCATCGCGCTCACGTGCAGCAGCCACCACGCTACGGCGCCCAGCAGGTACGGCACCAGTCGGCGCCGCCAGGTGTCGGCATGCAGCGGCCAACGCGAGGCGGCGCGGATCAACAACGCCAACAGCAGCAGCGACACCAGCGCACTGCTGAATTCGTCGATCGTCACCGCCATCCACTGCGGTGGCAGTCCATCCCGTGCAGCCATCATTACCTTGGCCAGCACGTTGGCCGCCGCCGTACCCAGGAACAACACGACCCAGAACACGGCCGCCTGTCGCCCCAGCCTGCTGCTGCCCATCGGTTCGCCACGCACTTGCGGGTCCTGCTGGTTGTGCTCATCCATCGCTGGATTATCGCCAACCACAGCGCCGGTGACGCCCCCCATTCGTCCCCCAACCCCGCCATTGGGCCCTGCAGGGCATCCAGCCAGCCCCTCCTGCTGGCAACAACCCACAAGGACTTCCACCCTGCGAGGACGCCAACACGGATGCCGCCATGACCCGCCGCCACGACCTCGACACCCTGCGCATCGCCGCCTTCGGGCTGCTGATCCTCTACCACGTGGCCATGGCGTACGTGGCCGGATGGGACTTCCACCTCAAGAGCGCTCACGCGGCCGGGTGGCTGCAGTGGCCGATGATCGCGTTGAATCGTTGGCGTATGCCCCTGCTGTTCGCGATTTCCGGCATTGCGCTGGGCCTGTGCCTGCCCGCGTACGGCCGTTGGCAGTTCGCGTTGCGGCGCGGCTGGCGACTGTTGTTGCCGTTGCTGTTCGGCATCGTCGCGGTCGTCTCGCTGCAGGCCTACTGCGAGGCGGTGGACAAGGGAGACGTCACGCCGGGGCTCGGCGCCTTCCTGTGGCGCTACTGGCAATTCCGGCCGTGGCCGGGTGCCGGCTTCAGCGGTGCTGCCTATGGGTTCACCTGGAACCACCTGTGGTACCTGGCCTATCTGATCCCCTACACGCTGCTGGCGATCCTGTCGGCCAGCGTGTTGCGGCCGCTACGCCACCGCCTGCCGGATCTGCATCTGGGCGACCGCTGGATCGCCACGCTGAGCCTGCTGTTGCCGGTGCTGTGGCTGGCGTGGGCACTGCTGGTCATCCTGCCCGCGCACCCGCCAACCCATGCGCTGGTCGATGACCTGTACGTCCACGCCGAATCGCTGCCCCTGTTCCTTGGCGGCTTCCTTGCAGCGCGCTGGCAGCGTGGATGGGATCTGCTGGTGCGTGGCCGGCGGTTGACCCTGGTGCTGGCTGTGATCGGACTGATTGTCGAACTGGGCATCCGCGCACTGGCCCGGATGCCCGATGTTGGCGACCTGCCGGAATGGGTGCTGTCGCTGCCATGGGCGCAGACCGAGCGCGTCGGCCGCGCTATGTACACCTGGTGCGCCCTGCTGGCCATCTTCGGCTGGGCGCAGGTGCTGCTTGCCCGGCCATGGCGTGGCCTGGGCTACTGCCGCGAGGCGGTCTTCAGCTGGTACATCCTGCACCAGACCGTACTGATCGTATTGCTGTACTGGCTGCGACCGCTGCAGCTGGGCCCATGGCTGGAGCCGGTGCTGGTGATCATCGGCACCATCGGTGGCTGCCTGTTGATCCATGAACTGCTGGTGCGGCGTGTGCGCTGGCTGCGGCCGCTGTTCGGGCTGCGAAAAGACGCGCCTTCGCCGGCATTCACGGGTGTTGTGCCAGCACAGTGAGTTCTGGGCCCTTGTAGAGCCGAGCGCAGGCTCGGCTCTACTTCTGCAAGGCCAGGGCTGCAACAGCCACGCATGGCGTGGCTCTACTTCACTTCGAATTCGCCCACCAGCACGGTCTCGGCACGATCCTTCAAGCGCATCGTCACCATCTGGTCCTTCTGCTTCGGCGTACCCCAATGGGTAGTCAGGCGCAGCATCAGCGTCGTCGCGCCGGTCACCAGTTGCTGGCGACTGCCGAAGTAGTTCGCCTCCACCTTGTACTTGCCAGGCTTGGCGTTGCGCAGCGAGAACTGTTCCGGGCCATAGCCACCGGTGAAGTCCTGTGACATCTGCCCGCCCTGATAGGTCAGACGGTTGCCGTAGTAGGCGCGCTCACCGTTCGGGTCGGTCACCCACAGGTCCATGTCGCTGTTGTCGGCATCCCAGGCCAGTACCACGCGCAGGTCCAGCGGCATCGCCTGCAGCAGACGCGGGTCGATGCTCGTGGTGTCCAGCCGCGGCTTGCTGCCGGCCACCAGGTTGGTCAACTCGTCCAGGGCGATCAGCGCGATGCCGTCGAAACGGGAATCCCAAGGGCGCACGACCACCTGGTACAGCGGCGCCAACGCCTGCTGCGGCTTGCCCGCTGCAGCCAGTGCCAGGCCAAGGTCGCGGAAACTCTGCGGCTCCTCCTGACCCATCGCCAGCACCTGCTCGAACACCGGCACCGCCAGCGCCGGAGCGTCGGCCTGCAGCAACCGGTAGCCGAGCACGCGCAGCAGGTGGCGGTTGTCCAGCTCCATCTCGGCCAGGTTGGAGAGCACGCGCAGGGCAAGATCGCGCTGCCCCTGTTCGATCAACAGGTCGGCCACGTCGAGGAAGAATGCGCTGCTGTTGGCGTTCGCAGCTCGCTCGGCGAGATAGCGGTCGTACAGTTGCGACGACGCCCCCTGGCGCAGGCGGCGGGCAACCGGCGAATCCGATTGCCAGGCCGCCAATCTGATTCCCAGCTGGCCGTCATTGGCGGCGGCCGGTCCGGCAGCCATCGCATCGGCGGCGACCTCCTGCATCGGTGCCGGTGCCGGTGCAGGGCGTGCGACCGAACGCTGGCGCGCAGTGGCTGCATTCAACTGCATCTCCGCTGTGGCCGGTGCCGGAGCAGCCAGCATCGCCACTGGCGCCGGCGGGGCGCCCGCCGCCATCTCCAGCGCCTTCGAATCCGCCTGCGGCGGCGCCCCCTTCGGCCAACTGCGGCTCCACCACTGCTGGCGCTGCTGCCACTGCGTCACCACCTTGTCGAGGCGCTGGCGGTCGACCGCATCGCGGTCTGCCACCTGACGAGCGAAGCGCTGGTCATACTCGGCGCGCAGCTTGCCTGACGGACGGATCGCATAGCGCAGGTAGTCGTCCAGGGTTTCCAGCACGATCAGCGAGGTGTCCGGGCCCACCAGGCTGAACTGCTGCGACAGCAGCTGCATCGCCTCGCGGTTGCTGCGTCGATCGGTCGACAACTGCTGCAGGCGCGCCTGTGCCCACAGACCGACCAGCAGATCACCGTCTTCGTTCTTCTGCGTCGCGGGCAGTGCCTGCCACTCGCCGCCGGCCACGCGCACCCGCATCGGCACGCCTTCGGCTGCCAACCGCGCATGCAACCACAGCCAGCCCTGGGCCTGGCTGCGGCGATCGATCACCACATCCTGCACGCCACGGCCGGCATCGATCTGGACATCCAGCGGTACCGACAGCAGTTCCCGTGCGGCGGCATCGACATCGCTGCCGAGTGCCACGAAACTGCCGCCATGCGCCTCGCTCCAACCGCGCAGGCGGGTGGCATCGGTGCGTGCACCAGCACTGCTGATCGCGAACAGGCGCTGGTCGGCGGCCAACGCCGGCAGTGCTTCCGGCCCGTAGGTCAGCAGGCCGTCGCTGACCATCAGGTATTCCTTCACCTCGGGCTGCGGCTGCCACTGCGCCAACGCACTGGCACCGTCCGGCTGTACCGCCATCAACGCCCGGCGCAGTTCACTCCAGTCGCCGCTGCGGATACGGAACCGACGCATGGGCTCGGCACGATCACGCAGCACCGTCAGCGCGACACTGCCCTCGCCCATTGCCGCGAAATAGCGATCAAGCAGCGCGAACTCGCGGGTGCGATCGCGCTGGCCTGCGGAGCCGGAACCATCCCACAGCAGCCCCACTTCCGATGGCACCCGGCGCGGCGCGGCCGACGTCGGCACCGGCAGCTGTGCCAGCAGGTAATGACCGTCCTGCCAGCGTGCAACCTGCACCTGTGCCTTGCGCTCGGCCGGCAGCGTCCATTGCAGCTGGGCCGGCAACTGTGCGCCGCGCCCTTGCCAGTGCAGACGGCCATCGGCGATGCGGAACGGTGCGCTGCCAGTGTCAGCACCCCTTGGTGCCTGCACGTCCAAATCGACGGCGGCGGCGCTGGTGACGAACTGCAGCGGCAGCGTCCAACGCCAGCCCTGCCCGGCGTATGCCAGCGGTTCGCGTACGACCAGCTGCACGCGCCGGCTGCCGCCGGCCGGCAGTGGATACAAGCGCAGCCGGAACTGGTTGCCGGCGGTCTGCTCCAACAGGCCCGGATCGACGCCACGACGGGCGATCTCCTCGAACACCTGGCGACCGCGGTCCTTGGGCACCGGCACCGCTTCGCGCAGTTCGCCATTGATGTCCAGGGCGAAGCCGGTGATCTGCTGGCCCTCGCCCAGCGGGAACTGCAGCTCGCCTTCCAGCACGCGCTGGTTGGGGTTGTGGAACTCCAGGGTGATCCGGGTCTGGGCGATGCCTGCCTGCACCTCGCCCTCGATACGCGCCTGCCGCAGCTGCACGGGTTGTTCTGCCGCGGGTGCGATCAGCAACGGCGTGGACGTCATCGGCGGTGCCGGACGACGCGACGCCTGGGGCGAAGCCGGCCAGGTTGCCAGGGCCAGCAGCAGTACGGTGCAGCAACGGGCGAAGACCATGACAGGACTCCAGTGGGATCGTGATTGCTAGAACGCACCAAACGGGGGGATGGGGTTAACGCGATTCGATGCTGGCTCTTCGCTGCCCCTGGGCGCACCATGTGCGACTTCCCGATCCCGTGCAAGGATGCCCATGCGTTCCCCCCTGCTTCCCACCCTGCTTGCGCTGTGCTGGCCGTTGGCCGCCGGCGCCGTCGATGCGCCTGCCGGGCTGTATTTCCAGCATCACGATTGGGTCGTGGCCTGCGACAACACCCGCACCTGCCGCGCGGCCGGCTATGCCAGCGGCGATGACAGCACCCTGAGCATGCTGCTGACGCGCCAGGGCGGCCCCAATCAGGCCATCAGCGGCCGCGTGTCGTTGCAGCCGATCGACGACCAGCCCCAGCCGAAAGGCGCGCTGCACCTGCGCATCCAGCAGCGTGATCTCGGCGTGCTGGCGCCGGCCAAGGACACAGGCACCTATGCGCTGAGCCCGGCGCAGACCGCCGCAGTGCTGTCGGCGCTGGTGCGCGATGGCGGCATCACGGTTGTCGATGCCGCCGGCCATGCGTGGCCGCTGTCGGACAAGGGTGCAGCGGCTGTATTGCTGAAGGCCGACGAGTTCCAGGGCCGCGTGGGGACGCCGGGCGCGGTGATGCGCAAGGGCACTGCCGCCGAAAGCAGCGTGCCGGCCGCCGTCGCCAAACCCGTGGTGCGCAAGGCAGCGACCTTGTCGACGCCGCCGGACGACCCGGCATTCGCCAAGCTGGCCGCCTCACCGGCGCTGCGTGCAGCGCTGCGCGCCACCCTGAAAGAGCCCAGCTGCGAAGGCCTGCTCGACGCCGACCCGGATGTTTCGATCAGCAATTCGCCGCTGCAGATCCAACGTCTGGACGCCAAGCATCTGCTGGTCAACGTTCCCTGCTGGCGCGCCGCCTACAACACCGGCGATGGTTACTGGGTCATCGGTGAGAAATCGCCCTACCAGCCGCAGTGGGTGACCAGCGATGCGATCGACTACGGCGACGGGCAGATCGTCGCCTCGCACAAGGGCCGTGGTCTGGCCGACTGCGTGTCGGATGAAACGTGGACCTGGGATGGCACGCGCTTCGTCGCGACCTCAGCGATCAGCGGCGGCCTGTGCCGCGGCGTTCCCGGTGGAACCTGGGAACTGCCGACGCGGGTAAGCGAGGTCCGCTGACGCCCCCTTTCTTCATGCGGGCAGGCAGTGCTCGACGATCAGCTGGATCGCGGCGCCACCGCGATAATCATCGCAGGCCAGGCGATAGGCCAGGTGAACATGTTTGCCGGGCGCGTTACCGTGCCAGCCACCGAAGTGGATCGCGTTGATCGTGCCCGGTACGCCAGGCAGGCGCAGTTCCAGCTTCAGATGCCGCTCCTTCAGCACGCGCCAGTTGGCCACTTCGAAGTGGCCGTCGAACAGCGGCTCGGGAAAACCTTGTCCCCACGGTCCGGCCAGGCGCAGCGCATCGGCATGGCGATGATCGAGTTCGTCCGCTGCCAGTTCGCCGTCGCTGAGCACCTGCTGCTGCAGAGCCGCAGGGTCGAGCATTTCGAGCACGGTGGCGACGAAGGCGGCTTCGAAGTCGGCCAGATGATCCAGACGCATGCTCAAGCCGGCAGCCATCGCGTGACCGCCGAAGCGCTCGATCAAGCCGGGATGGCGTGCATCGACCAGCGCCAGCGCATCACGAATATGCAGGCCGGCGATCGAACGCGCTGAACCGCGCAGGGTGTCGGCACCCGGCTCGGCCGGCGCGAACGCGATCACCGGACGATGCAGGCGATCCTTCATCTTCGAAGCGACCAGGCCCACCACACCGGGGTGCCAATCCGCATCGAACAGGCAGGCCGCCACCGGACGCTGACCGGCGGTATCGAGCACCACCCGCGACAGCGCCTGTTCGGCGTCATCGGTCATCGACTGCTGCACCGCACGCCGTTCGGCGTTGATCTGCTCCAGCGTCTGCGCGATGTCACGGGCCTGCCGCGGATCTTCGGTGAGCAGCAGCGCGATTCCCAGCGCCATGTCTTCCAGCCGACCGGCTGCATTCAAACGCGGGCCGAGCCCGAAGCCGATGTCGGTGGCGGTCAGGCGTGCGGCATCGCGACCGCTGGCTTCGATCAATGCCTTCAGGCCGACGCAGCCCTGGCCGTTGCGCAACCGTCGCAGCCCCGCGCTGACCAGGGCGCGGTTGTTGGCATCCAGCACCACCAAGTCGGCGACGGTACCCACGGCCACCAGGTCCAGCAGCGTGGTCAGGTCCGGCCCCTTGCCATCGGCAAATACACCCGCTTCGCGCATCTGCCGGCGCAGCGCCATCAGCACGTAGAAGATCACGCCGACGCCGGCCAGCGACTTGCTGGGGAAGGCGTCGCCGTCCAGATTGGGGTCAACGATGACATCGGCCGGTGGCAGCTGCGGACCGGGCAGATGGTGATCGGTCACCAGCACCTGCCAGCCACGCGCCTTCGCTGCGGTCACGCCGGCATGGCAGGCGATGCCGTGATCGACGGTGACCAGCAGATCCGGCTGCAGCGCAGCCAGCTCGTCCACCAGCGACGGTGACAGACCGTAGCCGTGCACCATGCGGTTGGGCACGGCATGGAAGACATGCTGCGCGCCGAGCATGCGTAGACCGCGCACGCCGACCGCGCAGGCGGTTGCGCCGTCACAGTCGAAATCACCGACCACCAGGATGCGCTTGTCGGAGGCGATGGCCTCGACCAGCAGGTCCACGGCCGCATCGATGCCGGTCAGCAGCTCCGGCGCATGCAGGTTGCCCAGCTTGGGCAGCGCCAGCTCCGGCGTGTGCGCACCACGTGCGGCATACAGGCGGGCCAACAACGGCAGCGTGCCGTCCGGCCAGATGCCGGGTGCGGCGACATCGCGGCGGCGGATCATCGGCGTTTCGGAAGACGGCAGCGCAGCATCGGCGGCAAGGGACATCGGCATCGCCGGGTTACGGAAGACCCGCGCATGATACCCCGCTCGGCTTGTCAGGCTCTGCGCGGGCTTGGCGCAGGCGGGGTGATCGCCCATGCTTGTTCGCTTCTGAAACGGAATTCGCCATGTATCGCCCGCTGTCCGTACTGCTGGCCAGCCTCCTGCTGCCACTCGCCTCCCACGCCGGAAACACACCGCTGGAACCCGGTATCGAGTTCGTGCACCACGACTGGTTCCTGGCCTGCGACAACACCGGCACCTGCCGTGCCGCCGGCTATGGCCCGGAACAGGCTGACAGCCTGCTGGGCCTGATGCTGGAACGTGCCGGCGGCCCCGGCACGGCAGTGAAGGCGCGGCTGCGGGTCGGTGAGGATGGCGAAAGTGCAATGCCTGAAGGATCGATGCGCCTGCAGGTGAACGGCCGCGATCTGGGTCCCGTGCAGGACACCGGGGCCGACGACGCAGTGACGCTGCGACCAGCGCAGGTTGCAGCCCTGCTCGCCGCCCTGCCCGGCCAGGCCCGCATCGAGGTGGTCGACAGCAAGGGCACGCGCTGGCCGATCTCCGATCGTGGTGCCGCCGCCGTACTGTTGAAAATGGACGAGGTACAAGGGCGCGTGGGCACGCCCGGTGCCCTGATACGGCGTGGCACGCGTGCCGAAGCCAGCGTGCCGGCTGCGCGCGTCAAGCCGGTGATCGTGCGCGCCGCGCTGGCCGCTACTCGCCCCGGCGATAGCGCGCTGGGCAGCAGCGAAGCGCTGCGGGACGCCTTGATTGCCACGCTCGGCGAGAGCGACGACTGCCCGCGCTTGATCGAGTACAAGGGAACCCCGGAAATGGTGATCGAGCGGCTGGACGACAGCCATGTGCTGGTGCAGGCGCTGTGCCAGATGGGTGCGTACAACTACAGCAATGGCTTCTGGATCGCGCGCGACCAGCCCCCTTTCGCCCCGCAGACGGTCACGCTCGAAGCAGAGGGCTTCTCGCGCGTCGAGCGCACGCTGTACGCACGCTACAAGGGCCGCGGCATCGGCGACTGCGTTTCCGGCTCGGACTGGGCCTGGGATGGCCGCAGATTCCAGCCCAGCAGTGCCTTCAGCACCGGCCTGTGTCGTGGCATGCCGGGCGGACACTGGACGCTGCCGACGCTGGTCAGCGAGGTTCGTTGAGTGCGCGCATCTTCACTGCTGCGCACGCCGCTGCTGCTGGCCTCCCTCACTCTGGCATCGGCTGCCTCGGCCACCGAATCGCTCGGCACATCGTTCGTCGAGGGCGACGGCGTGATGGCCTGCGACAACACCCGCACCTGCCGGCTGGCAGCGTACGGTCCGTTGGCACCGCTGATGCTGAGCGTGCTGCTCGAACGCGCCGGTGGGCCACAGACAGCGGTCACCGCACGGCTGTCAATGGCCGAGGGCGCCGAGGACGCGCCACGCACCCCTGTGGCGGTGGCACCCGAAGGGACGTTGCGACTGCGCGTGGACGGAAGGGACATCGGTGCCATCGGCCACGGCGAAGCGCTCGATATTGGCCTTGAGCTGTCCGCGCACTACGTGACAGCAATGATCGATGCACTGCTGGAGGGCCGGCGCATCGAGATGAGCGATGCCTCCGGCCACGCGTGGCCGCTGTCGGATCGTGGCATCCGCACGTTGCTGCTGAAGATGGACGAAGCACAGGGTCGGTTGGACACCCCAAGCGCGCTGGTGCGCAAGGGCGCACAGCCAGAATCGAAGGTGCCGGCTGCAGTTGCCGCGCCACCCCTGAAGGCACCGCCCCGTCTGGTCGAAGCACATGACGACGATGGGCAGCTGGCTGAGCGGACAGATCTGCTGCAGCAACTGCAACCGGTGGCCGCCGCGCGAAACGCCTGCGATCGGGCGTCGTCGCGCCCACTGCGCATCGAACGGGTGGATGCCACCCATGTCCTTGCCATGTTGAGCTGTGCAACCGACCGCCACTTCGTCCCGGCGGGCACTTGGCTGATCCGCGACCGTCCACCGTTCGCACCCACGCTGATCTCACGGACCCCGCTGTTTCCGCTCTATCCGCACGCCGTGTTCCTCGAGGAAGGCTTTGTGACCGACACCGATGCCTGCGGGACGAACCGGCACTGGGCGTGGGATGGAACGCGTCTGATCCTGAGCGGGGCGTTTGTCGGCCACTACTGCAGCAGCCCGAGCCGCAGGCATTGGCAGCTGCCGATCTACGTCACCGACATTCGATAGCGCATGGGTCCGACACGGCCTGGCGCTACCGCCCTGCCTCAACCGTCGTGCAGCTGCCGAGGCTTCTTCCAGAACTGCCAGCGCTGGCCCTTGTCCAGCTGGAACTGCAGGCCATCCTCGAAATCCAGCACCAGCCGTTGCAGCTCACCACGCTTGAGCGCGGCCAACAGTGGCCGGATCGCGTCGTTGCCCAGCTGCTGCAACGAGCGCAGCTGGCGCAGGTCGACCAGTGCATCGACCGACTGTTCGCCATCCACCGCTACGCCTGCGGCCTGGGCCAGACCCTGCAGCAGCGCATCGCGGCTGCGCACCTGCGCGTGCGGCGTGGCCACCGATACCGGCATCACGCCGCCGCCCCAGAACCACAGCGAATTGATCGGCTGCTGGCCCTGAGCGGCGCGCTGCTGGTTCCACGAATGGGTGTGCAGCAGCACCTGCGCTTCGGTCATCAGCGCGCGCCAGCGGCGGCCCGCCTCACCCGGTGGCAGGTGCGAGAACAGATCATCACCCAGCACCTCATCCGGACTGTCGAACTCCGGTAGCTCGGTACCGATAGGCAGCCGCAGGTACCAGCGCGAAGGGTCGGGTGCATCCAGCACGAAGCCCGCATCCGCAAACAGCGGCTGCAACACGGGCAGCAGGGCCAATGTATCGGCCAGGCTGGGCCGCAGCGTTTCGCCTTGGCCCATCATGCGCGCGCCGTGCATGTCCGGCACCATGCAGGCCGGATCAGCACGCAGCCAGCAGGCGCCGGCGGCGTCGCCGACGTCGCGCTGGCGGGTCAACGCGGCCACCGGCCACTGCGGCGCGGCGACCGTGAAGTGACGCAGCAGCTGTGCCCGTTCACCGGCGTCGCCCTGCGAGGTGGTGGCGCGGCCCAGGGCGCGCGCCACATCATCCGGCAACGCAGCCACCGCAAAGCGGCTGCGCGCCGGCAACAGCAGGGTCGCCGTCGCCACGGATCAGTCCTGGTAGCTGACGCGGACGATCTCGTACTCGCGCTGGCCGGCCGGCGCATCGATCACGATCGAGTCACCTTCCAGCTTGCCGATCATCGCGCGGGCGACCGGCGAGGAAATCGCGATCAGGCCCAGTTTGATGTCCGCTTCCAGATCGCCAACGATCTGGTACTTCTTCTCTTCGTCCGATTCCACGTCGGCCAGGGTCACGCTGGCGCCGAACACCACCTTGGAGCCTGCATTGAGCTTGCTCACGTCGATGATCTCGGCATGCGAAAGCTCGCCTTCCAGCTGCTTGATGCGGCCTTCGATGAAGCCCTGTTCCTCGCGCGCGGCGTGGTACTCGGCATTCTCCTTCAGGTCGCCGTGCTCGCGCGCTTCGGCGATCGCGGCGATCACCTTCGGGCGCTTGACCGACTTCAGGTGGTCCAGTTCATCGCGCAGTCGCTGCGCGCCCTTCATCGTGATGGGTGCTCTCATGCGTTCAACTCCTTGTGCAGTTCCTGCAGCGACCAGACCGGGCCGGTACCGCGGAATTCCAGTGAATCCACCAGCGCCTTGGCGCCGGCAATGGTGGTCGAATAGGTGACGCGGTGCTGCAGCGCCTCGCGACGGATCGAGAACGAGTCGTTGATCGCGGCACGGCCTTCGGTCGTGTTGACGATATAGACGATCTCGCCGTTCTTGATCGAATCGACGATGTGCGGGCGACCCTCGACCACCTTGTTGATGATCTCGCAGTCCATGCCGTGCTGCTGCAGCCACGCCGCGGTGCCACGGGTGGCGACCAGGCTGTAGCCACGCGCCAGCAGCGCCTTGGCCACCGGCAGCACGCGCTTCTTGTCCGGGTCGCGCACCGACACGAAGGCCTTGCCGACCGGCGGCGCCTTGATGCCACCGGCTTCCTGCGCGCGCGCGAAGGCGGCGTTGAAGCTGCGGCCCACGCCCATCACCTCACCGGTGGAGCGCATTTCCGGCCCAAGGATCGGGTCGACGCCCTGGAACTTGGCGAACGGGAAGATCGCTTCCTTCACCGAGTAGTAGTCCGGCACGATTTCCTTGGTGGCGCCCTGCTCTTCCAGGGTCTTGCCCGCCATGCAGCGGGCCGCGATCTTGGCCAGCGGCATGCCGGTGGCCTTGGACACGAACGGCACGGTGCGCGAGGCACGCGGGTTCACTTCCAGCAGGAAGATGGTGTCGTTGCCTTCTTCGTCGGTCTGGATCGCGAACTGGGTATTCATCAGGCCCACCACGTTCAGGGCCTTGGCCAGCTCGACCACCTGGCGACGCAGCTCTGCCTGGGTTTCAGCCGACAGCGAGTACGGCGGCAGCGAGCAGGAGGAATCGCCCGAGTGCACGCCGGCCTCTTCGATGTGCTCCATCACGCCACCGATCAGGACGTTGCCCTGGGCGTCAGCGATGATGTCCACGTCGCACTCGACGGCATTGTCCAGGAAGCGGTCCAGCAGCACCGGCGAATCATTGGACACCTTCACTGCATCACGCACATAGCGGGCCAGGTCGGATTCGCCGTAGACGATCTCCATGGCGCGGCCGCCCAGCACGTAGCTCGGGCGCACCACCAACGGATAGCCGATCTCACGGGCCAGCAGCAGGGCTTCCTGGTCGTTGCGGGCGATGCGGTTCGGCGGCTGCTTCAGGCCCAGGTTGTCGACCAGCTGCTGGAAGCGTTCGCGGTCTTCGGCCAGGTCGATCGAGTCCGGGCTGGTGCCGATCACCGGCACGCCATTGGCTTCCAGCGCGCGCGCCAGCTTCAGCGGGGTCTGCCCGCCGTACTGCACGATCACACCCTTCGGCTGTTCCAGTTCGACGATTTCCAGCACGTCTTCCAGGGTCAGCGGCTCGAAGTACAGGCGGTCGGAGGTGTCGTAGTCGGTCGACACGGTTTCCGGGTTGCAGTTGACCATGATGGTTTCATAGCCATCCTCACGCAGCGCCAGTGCCGCGTGCACGCAGCAGTAGTCGAACTCGATGCCCTGGCCGATGCGGTTCGGGCCACCGCCCAGGATCATGATCTTGTCGCGGTTGCTCGGCGCGGCTTCGCACTCGTCCTCATAGGTCGAGTACAGATAGGCGGTGCCGGTGGAGAATTCACCTGCACAGGAGTCCACGCGCTTGTACACCGGACGCACCTTGTGGGCACGGCGCAGCGCGCGGATGGCGGCTTCATTGGTACCAGTCAGCTGCGCCAGGCGGGCGTCGGAGAAACCGGCACGCTTGAGCTTGCGCAGGCGCGCCGCATCCAGTGCATCGATGCCATCAGCCGCGACCTGGGTCTCAGCTGCGATGATTTCTTCGATCTGGTCCAGGAACCACGGATCGATGTAGGACAGCTTGAAGATATCTTCCACGCTCATGCCGGCGCGGAACGCATCGCCCACGAAGAACAGGCGTTCCGGACCCGGAGCCTTCAGCTCACGACGCAGGGTCTGCAGATCGTCTTCACTGGTCAGGTCCAGGCCGGTCGGGTCGAAGCCGACCTTGCCGGTTTCCAGGCCACGCAGGGCCTTCTGCATCGACTCCTGGAAGGTGCGGCCCATCGCCATCACTTCGCCCACCGACTTCATCTGGGTGGTCAGGCGTGCATCGGCGGCCGGGAACTTCTCGAATGCGAAGCGCGGAATCTTGGTGACGACGTAGTCGATGGACGGCTCGAACGACGCCGGGGTCAGGCCACCGGTGATCTCGTTCTTAAGTTCGTCCAGGGTGTAGCCCACGGCCAGCTTGGCGGCGACCTTGGCGATCGGGAAGCCGGTGGCCTTGGAGGCCAGCGCCGAGGAACGCGACACGCGCGGGTTCATCTCGATCACCACCACGCGGCCGGTGTCCGGGTTGATGCCGAACTGCACGTTCGAACCACCGGTATCCACGCCGATCTTGCGCAGCACGGCGATGGAGGCATCGCGCAGGCGCTGGTATTCCTTGTCGGTCAGGGTCTGCGCCGGGGCCACGGTGATCGAGTCACCGGTGTGCACGCCCATCGGGTCCAGGTTCTCGATCGAGCAGACGATGATGCAGTTGTCCGCGGTATCGCGGACCACTTCCATCTCGAATTCCTTCCAGCCCAGCACCGACTCTTCGACCAGTACTTCGGAGGTCGGCGACAGTTCCAGGCCGCGGTTGACGATCTCGATCAGCTCTTCGCGGTTGTAGGCGATGCCGCCGCCACTGCCGCCCAGGGTGAAGCTGGGGCGGATGATGGTTGGATAGCCCACGCGGGTCTGGATCTCCAGCGCTTCGTCCAGGGTGTGGGCAACGGCGGCAGTCGGGCACTCCAGACCGATCTCGCCCATCGCCACGCGGAACAGTTCGCGGTCTTCGGCCATCATGATCGCTGCGCGCTTGGCGCCGATCAGCTCGACGTTGTACTTCTCCAGCACACCGTTGTCAGCCAGGTCCAGCGCGCAGTTCAGCGCGGTCTGGCCACCCATCGTCGGAAGCAGCGCGTCGGGCTTCTCCTTGGCGATGATCTTCTCGACCGTCTGCCAGTTGATCGGCTCGATGTAGACGGCGTCGGCCATCTCCGGGTCAGTCATGATCGTGGCCGGATTGCTGTTGACCAGCACCACGCGGTAGCCCTCGTCACGCAGGGCCTTGCAGGCCTGGGCGCCGGAGTAATCGAACTCGCAGGCCTGGCCGATGACGATCGGGCCGGCACCGATGATGAGGATGGTCTTGAGGTCAGTGCGCTTGGGCATTTTCTTCTCTAAGTCAGTACAGCGTGACAAGGGGGGTGATCGCACGCTGTCGATCAGGAATCTTGATCCGCAGCGCCGCGCCAGGGGCAGCCGCGATGCGGAGGCTTACGGTCCATCGCGACGCCACCGGCGAACCGGCGGCGTACTGATCACGCCTTGGCCTGTTCCATCAGCGCCACGAAACGGTCGAACAACGGGCCCACATCAGTCGGGCCCGGCGACGCTTCCGGGTGGCCCTGGAACGAGAAGGCCGGCACGTCGGTACGGGCGATGCCCTGGTTGGTGCCGTCGAACAGCGAACGATGGGTCACCCGCAGGGTGGCCGGCAGGGTCGCTTCATCCACCGCGAAGCCGTGGTTCTGCGAGGTGATCATCACCCGGCCGCTGTCCAGGTCCTGCACCGGGTGGTTCGCACCATGGTGGCCATGGCCCATCTTGATGGTCTTTGCGCCCGAGGCCAGGCCCAGCAACTGGTGGCCCAGGCAGATGCCGAAGGTCGGGATCTTCACGTCGATGAAGGTCTTGATCGCGGCAATCGCGTAGTCGCACGGCTCCGGGTCGCCCGGGCCATTGGACAGGAACACGCCGTCCGGCTTCAACGCCAGCACCTCGGCGGCCGGAGTCTGCGCTGGCACCACGGTGACCTCGCAGCCGCGCTCGGCCAGCATGCGCAGGATGTTGGTCTTCACGCCGAAGTCGTATGCCACGACCTTGTACTGGGCCGGCACGCTGACGAAGGCGTTGGCGTCCAGGTCCAGCTGGCCCTCGGTCCAGACGTAGCTCTTGTCGGTAGTGACCACCTTGGCCAGATCCATGCCCTTCAGGCCCGGGAACTTGCGGGCGGCTTCCAATGCCTTTTCCACATCGATGCCGTCGCCGGCCATCAGCGCGCCGTTCTGGGCGCCCTTCTCGCGCAGGATGCGGGTCAGCTTGCGGGTGTCGATGCCGGCGATGGCGACCACGCCACGCTGGATCAGCCAGTCCTGCAGCGACACTTGGCTGCGCCAGCTGCTCGGGCGGCGCGGCACGTCGCGCACGATCAGGCCGGCCGACCACACCTTGGACGCTTCATTGTCCTGGTCGGTCATGCCGGTGTTGCCAATGTGCGGATAGGTCAGCGTGACCATCTGCCGGGCGTAGGACGGGTCGGTCAACACTTCCTGGTAGCCGGTCATGGCAGTGTTGAACACCACCTCACCGACGGACAGGCCGGGCGCGCCTACGGATTCGCCCTCGAATACGGTGCCGTCTTCGAGGACGAGGATTGCGGCTTGGGTCACGGAATTCTCACTTTGGCTACCGAGGGGGTGCCGAAGTCACGCCTGCGCTTCACGGAAATCCGGTTGCAAAAAAGCGCGGACGTACGGTCTGGGACCGGTCCGGCTTTCGTGATTCGGCGAGTGCGAATTGTAGCGGTGCCGGGGCGCTCGCGCCAGCGGTTATCGCCATTCATGAACAGGCGATTGCGCATTCATTTCAATCCGGGGCCGTATGTGGGCCTTGCCCCCGGTAGTGCCGGCCGCTGGCCGGCAACCACGGGGTGCCCGACGGCAAGGGGATTGCCGGCCAGCGGCCGGCACTACCTGCCTTATTCCAGCAGGTCCCGTACCCGGTAGCTGCCCGCCGCCCGGCCGTGCAGTTGGCGCGCGGCAAACAGCGCTCCGCGGGCGAAGATGTCGCGGTTGGTGGCCCGGTGCACCAGCTCGATGCGCTCGCCCAAGCCGGTGAACTGCACCAGATGCTCGCCGACGATGTCACCGGCACGCAGGCTGGCGTACTGCGCCGCGGCCCCGCCCCGCTGCGCCGCGGCGCCCAGGGTCAGCGCCGTGCCCGAGGGAGCGTCCTTCTTCTGCGTATGGTGCGATTCGACGATGTCGCAGTTCCAGCCGGCCAGCGCCTGCGCCGCACGCTCCACCAGCTCGTCCAGTACCGCCACGCCCAGGCTGAAGTTCGACGCCCACACCAGCGGGACCTTCATCGCCGCCGCCTCCAGCGCCTGGCGCTGCGCAGTGGAAATGCCGGTGGTGCCCGACACCAGCCCCGCACCGCGCTCCACGCACAGTGCCAGCAGCGCATCGAAGCCCTCCGGCAGGCTGAAGTCGATCGCCACGTCGAACACCGGCGCCCCCGGCAGCTCGCTGGCCGCGAAGAACGGCACACCATCGATCACCCGCTGGGCCGGCGCACGGCCGGTCACCGCGGCAACGATCTGCAGGGAATCAGGGTGTTCAGCGGCCAACCGCAACAGGGCCTGGCCCATGCGCCCGGAGGCGCCGTGAATAAGCAATCGCAGGGGAGTCTGGTTCATGCATGCAGGCTAGCGGCAGCACGCATGGTCCGGCAAGCGCTGTCGCTGCTACGCTGCGTGACCTTTTGCCATGGATTGCCTGGCCATCATGCAGATCAGTGAACAGCTGGTACTGGTCACCGGCGCCGGTCGCGGTCTCGGCCAGCACATCGCCCGCACCTTCGCCGCGCAGGGCGCGCGGGTTGTCATCAACTATCACCGCAGCGAAGCGGCCGCACGCGCACTGGCCAGCGAGCTGGGCGGCCAGGCCATCGCCCTGCAGGCTGACGTCACCGATCGCGCCCAGGTCGACAACCTGCTGCTGCAAGCCCTGGCGCACTTCGGCCAGGGCGTGACCACCGTGGTCAACAATGCGCTGGCCGCGTTCTCGTTCAATGGCGATGCCCGCGACAGCGCCGCCGACATCGGCTGGCCAGCCTTCCAGTCGCAGTTCGAAGGCAGCGTGCGCGGCACCCTCAATACGGTGCAGGCCGCCCTGCCCGGCATGCAGGCCCGGCGCTTCGGCCGGGTCATCAACATCGGCACCAACCTGTTCCAGAACCCGGTGGTGCCCTACCACGACTACACCGCCGCCAAGGGCGCGCTGCTGTCGCTCACCCGCACCCTGGCCGGCGACCTCGGCCCGCATGGCATCACCGTCAACATGCTGTCCGGCGGCCTGCTGCGCACGACCGACGCCAGCGCCGCCACGCCAGAAGCCGTATTCGACTACATCGCCGCCAGCACGCCGCTGCGCAGCGTCACCACCCCGGCCGAGTTCGCCGATGCCGTGCTGTTCTTCGCCAGCCCATGGGCGCGCGCCGTGACCGGCCAGAATCTGGTGGTGGATGGCGGCCTGGTGCGGGACTGAACGGATGCGCATTTCAGAGGTCGCGCGCCGCACCGGCGCCAGCGCCAAGGCGATCCGCCTGTACGAGGCTCGCGGCCTGCTGCCACCGGTGCCGCGCCTGAACCGCTATCGCGACTACAGCGAGCAGGACGTAGCCTGGGTGCAATTGATCCGGCAGGCGCTGGGACTGGGCATCGGCCTGGCCGCGATTTCCCGCCTGCAGCGCGATGACGGCCAGCTCGATTGGGCGGCGGTGCTGGTCCTGCTTGAGCGCCAGCGCACGACGATCGCTGCAGAGCGCGAACGCCTCGCCCGCGTCGAGATCGCGTTGCAGCAGGTGGGCGACGAACTGCGGCAATGGCTGCAGCAGGGCGACGGCACCTGCGTACTGGTCCTCGCTGGCTGCCCTGCCGCGGTTTGACTCTGCCCTTGGGGCATAGCGCAACGTCGGGTGCTTTCCAGCCCCCGAGACTACCGTGCCCCGCTCCATCCTGATCCTGCTTGGCCATCCCGACCGCGACAGCCTGTGCGGCGCCCTCGCCCAGCGATATGCGACCGCCGCCGGCAACGCCGGCCACCACGTGCGCATGATCGCCTTGGGCGACCTTCAGTTCGACCCGGTGCTGCGCCACGGATATCGTCAGATCCAGCCGTTGGAAGTCGACCTGCAGGACGCCGCCGATGCGATCCAGGCCTGCGATCATCTTGTGCTGGTCTACCCGACCTGGTGGGGGGCGATGCCGGCCCTGCTGAAAGGCTTCTTCGACCGGGTGCTGCTGCCAGGCTTCGCCTTCCGCTACCGGCGCGATTCGGTCTGGTGGGACCGGCTGCTGACCGGACGCAGCGCGCGGGTCATCACCACCCTGGACACGCCGCCCTGGTACTACCGCTGGATCTACCGCGACCCGGGCGTCGCCCAGATCCGCAGCACCATCCTGGAATTCTGTGGCATCCGCCCGGTGCGGGTCAGCCGCTTGGGCGCCGTGCGCAGCAGCACGGCCCAACAGCGAGAACGCTGGCTGGCTCAAGCGGCCGAGCTGGGTGCGCGAGCCGCGTAGATCCACGCCCTGCGTGGATGATCAATCAGCAGTGCGGACCAAGGTCCGCACCCACCAGGACTGGGTCGCAGTGCGGATCCAGGTCCGCCCCCATCAGAGCAGTTCAAGCCCTGCCCTAGTGCTGCTTCGGCGGCGTCGGTCCGCAGCTGTCACAGCCGCCACACGCGCCGCCACCGCCAGTGGCTGGAGGCGCGATCTTCCGGCCCAGCGCCTGCAGCCACGCCGCGCGGCCCGGCTTCAGCAGCGCCAGTGCCAGCGCCCCGCGCAGTTTGCGCACGGTGCCGGGCGCCTGCTTCTTCAGCACCACCCAGGCACTGACCAGCACGGCCACCGCGATGATCAGGTACTGGATCAGCAGGCCGGCGTCCATCAGCCGCCTCCCAGCGCCACGGTCACCTGGTAGGTGATCAGCGCCGCGACATAGGCTGCAGCAAACAGGTAGAACGCCGAGAAGCCCATCGTCTTCCACGAGTTGGTCTCGCGCTTGATGGTGGCCAGCGTCGAAATGCACATCGGCGCGTAGATGAACCACACCAGCAAGGCCAGGCCGGTGGCCAGCGACCAGCCATCAGCCACCACCGGCGACAGTGCGGAGATCGCCGCATCGTCATCGGCAGCCGACAGCGCATACACCGTCGCCAGCGAGGACACCGCTACTTCGCGCGCGGCAAGGCCCGGGATCAGGGCGATACAGATCTGCCAGTTGAAGCCCAGCGGCGCGAAGATCGCGGTCATCGCATGGCCGATCTGACCGGCATAGCTGTAATCAATGGCCGGCATCGTTGCATCGGCGGGTGCGCCCGGGAACGACAGCAGGAACCACAGCAGGATGGTCAGCGCCAGGATGATGCCGCCGACGCGCTTGAGGAAGATCATGCCGCGCTCGTACAGGCCAACGGCGAGGTCGCGCGGATGCGGAATGCGGTACGACGGCAGCTCCAGCATCAGCGGGTGCTCGCTCTTGTCACGGCGCCACTTCTTCATCACCCACGACATCACCAGCGCGCTGAGGATGCCGGCCACGTACAGGCCGAACAGCACCAAGCCCTGCTGATTGAAGATGCCGATCTTGCCGGCAGGAATGAACGCACCGATCAACAGGGCATATACCGGCAGCCGCGCCGAGCAGGTCATCAGCGGTGCCACCAGAATCGTGGCCAGGCGGTCACGCGGGTCTTGGATGCTGCGGGTGGCCATGATGCCCGGCACGGCGCAGGCGAAGCTGGACAGCAGCGGGATGAACGAGCGACCAGACAAGCCCGCCGCCGCCATCATGCGGTCCAGCAGGAACGCGGCACGCGGCAGGTAACCGGACTCCTCCAGCGCGAGGATGAAGGCGAACAGGATCAGGATCTGCGGCAGGAACACCACCACGCCCCCCAGGCCGGCGATGATGCCGTCGGTCAGCAGGCTGGTCAGCGGCCCCGCTGGCAATACGCTGGCGGCCAGTTCACCCAGCCAGGCAAAGCCGGCCTCGATGCCATCCATCAGCGGCGTCGCCCAGGCGAACACCGCCTGGAAGATCAGGAACATCACCACGACCAGGGTGATCAGGCCGAACACCGGATGCAGCAGCCAGCGGTCGAGCGTGTCGTCGATCTTCGCGGTCCGCGCCGGCATCCGCACGGCGGCGGCCAGGATGGCGCGCACCTGCGCGTGGTAGTCCGCGCCACTCTCAGCACCGGCCAGCGGTGCATCCAGATGCGGCACCATCGTGTCCAGACGTTCCACCAGCGCACGTGCGCCCTGCTTGCGCACCGCCACGGTTTCCACCACCGGCACACCGATCTCGCGTTCCAGCGCGGCAACGTCGATCTGGATGCCGCGACGCTGCGCGGCGTCGACCATGTTCAGGGCGATGATCATCGGCTTGCCCAGCTCGCGCAGTTCCAGCGCGAAACGCAGGTGCAGGCGCAGGTTGGTGGCGTCGATCACGCACAGAAGAACGTCCGGCGCGGCCTCACCCGGGTAGAAGCCCCGGCACAGGTCGCGGGTGATCGCCTCGTCGAGGCTGGCCGGATGCAGGCTGTAGGCGCCCGGCAGGTCGAGCACCGCGAACTCGCGACCGGACGGCGCACGCAGGCGGCCCTCCTTGCGCTCGACGGTGACGCCGGTGTAATTGGCGACCTTCTGCCGGCTGCCGGTCAGCTGGTTGAACAGGGCGGTCTTGCCGCTGTTGGGATTGCCGACCAGCGCGATGCGCAGCGGTGCGGCGGTTGCGGTGGCACTCATGCGCGTCCTTCCTGACTGGCCGGGTCGATGAGCACACGCCGGGCCTCACTGATACGCAGCGCGAAACGGGTGAACCCGACCTGCACCAGCAGCGGCTCGCCGCCGACCGGACCTCGCGCCACCAGGCGCACTTCCTCACCCTTGACGAAGCCCAGCTCGCGCAGGCGCCGGGCGATGGCATCGTTGGCATGCAGGTCCTGCACGGAATCGACCACGGCCGAGGCGTGCAGGGGCAGTTCGGACAGCGTCATCTAGCGTGTTCTCTGCTGGATGTAAATGGTTCTCGATTCTAACATTCCCGCGTCGCGTCATGGCCCATGACCAATGGCCCGCTATGATCCATACAGGTATGGAGCAACCCCGGAATCCCATGAACGATGCTTTGCAGATCGAGCGCAGTGGCGCTGTCCTGACCCTCTGGCTGAACCGGCCGGAGCTGCACAACGCCTTCGATGCCGGCTTGATCGCCCGGCTGACCGCGGCCCTGGAAGCGGCCGGCCGCGATGACACGGTGCGAACGGTGGTGGTGGCCGGCCACGGCGCCTCCTTCTCCGCCGGTGCCGACATGCAGTGGATGCGCGGCATGGCCACGGCCAGCGAGGCGGACAACCGTGAGGACGCCCTGGCCCTGGCCCGGCTGATGCGCACCCTGGACGAGCTGCCCAAGCCGACCCTGGCCCGGGTCCATGGCGCCGCCTTCGGTGGTGGCGTCGGCCTGGTGGCCTGCTGCGATATCGCCATCGCCACCAGCGCCGCCCGCTTCGGCCTGACCGAGAGCCGACTGGGCCTGCTGCCGGCAGTAATCTCGCCCTATGTGATCGAGGCCATCGGCAGCCGCCAGGCCCGCCGCTGGTTCGCCACCGGCGAGCACTTCGACGCCGACACCGCACTGCGTATCGGCCTGATCCACCATCTGGTGGAGCCCGAGCGACTGGACGAGGCGGTACAGCGGCAGCTGGCCCTGCTCGACAAGGCCGGGCCGATCGCCTCGGCGTCGGCCAAGCTACTGGTCCGCCAGGTTCGCGACGCCGATGATCGCGACAGGCTGGACCGTGACAATGCCGCCCTGATCGCTCGCCTGCGGGTTTCCGCCGAGGGCCAGGAAGGTCTGGGCGCCTTCCTCGACAAGCGCGCACCGCACTGGGTCACGGAGGCCTGACATGCTGGACCATATCGGTGTGAACAGCGGCGACCTGCCCCGCAGCAAGGCCTTTTTCCTGCAGGCGCTGGCACCGCTGCAGATCGGCCTGGTGATGGAGGTCACTGCCGAACAGACCGGCGCCCATGACCACGTGGGTTTCGGCAGCCACGGCAAGCCGTTCTTCTGGCTGGGCAATGCGGCACCGCTCAGCCAGGGTGTGCACGTTGCCTTCGTCTGCGGCGAACGTGCCCAGGTTGACGCGTTCCACGCAGCCGCCCTGGCCGCAGGGGGCCGCGACAACGGCGCACCCGGCCTGCGCCCGTGGTACCACCCGGACTATTACGCCGCCTTCGTGATCGACCCCGATGGCAACAACATCGAGGCGGTCTGCCACCTGCCCGGATAGGGCCTTCCGCCGCAACCCGCTACAGGCGTGGCCGCTTGTGCGACCCGCCTGCGTATCTCATCTGGCAGCCTGGTGAAGACCGGGCCGCCTCCGTTTCCCAGGAACCGCCGTGACCCCAGCCGATCCCATTCGCCCTGCCTGCTCCCTTCCGCCTGCCGCGGGAGTGCTGCGATGAGCGATTTCGTCCGCATCGTCGAGGTCGGCCCACGCGATGGGCTGCAGAACGAAAAGCAGGCCGTGGCCACCGCCGACAAGATCGCCCTGATCGATCGCCTGTCGGCCACCGGCCTGCGCACCATCGAGGCGACCAGCTTCGTCAGCCCGCGCTGGGTCCCGCAGTTGGCCGACGCGGCCGAGGTCTATGCCGGCATCCAGCGCCGCCCGGGCATCGCCTATCCGGTACTGGTGCCGAACGAACAGGGCTACGACCGTGCGCGCGCGGTCGGCGTGCAGGAAATCGCGGTGTTCACCGCTGCATCGGAAGCCTTCAACCGCACCAACACCAACGCCGGCATCGATGAGTCGCTGGCCCGCTTCAAGCCGATCCTGCGTCGTGCGGCGGCTGATGGCGTGCGCGTGCGTGGCTACGTCTCCACCGTGCTCGGCTGCCCGTACCAGGGCGAAGTGCCACTGGCCGACGTCGTGCGTGTGGCCCGTGCCCTGCACCAGATGGGGTGTTACGAAATCTCGCTGGGCGACACCATCGGCGTCGGTACGCCGCGCAAGGCCCGCGCGATGCTGCAGGCAGTGGCTGCCGAGATCCCGATGAGCGCGCTGGCCGTGCATTTCCACGACACCTACGGCCAGGCCATCGCCAACATCGCCGCCTGCCTGGAAGAAGGCGTGCGCGTGGTCGACAGCGCCGTGTCCGGTGCCGGCGGCTGCCCGTACGCGAAGGGCGCCAGCGGCAACGTGGCCAGCGAGGACGTGGTGTACCTGCTGCAGGGCCTTGGCCTGGAGTGCGGTGTCGACCTGCCATCGCTGGCCGAGACCGGCCGCTGGCTGGCCGGGTTGCTCGGCCGCGCTACCGCCAGCCGCGTCGGGCAGGCGCTGGCGGCGACATGAACGACAGCGGCCCGCGCGACCGTCCGGCCATCGGCGATGCTTCCGCCGCAACCGACGACGCGCTGGCCGCTCTGGACGCCGCGCTGGCCGCTTCCCCATCGCCGGCCCAGGCCAGGCTGCTGCGCAAGGCGCGGCAGGCCTTGGCCGATGCACAGCAGCGCGAACTGGATACCCAGGCCCGCTACGCCGCGCTGTTCGACGCCGTGCCCGACCCGGTCAGCATCCTCAGTGCCGAAGGCGTGGTGCTGGACGTCAACCGTGCCGGCATCGTCGCCTACGACCGCCCCCGCGAAGACATCGTCGGCCAACCCATCGAACTGCTCAACCCGGACCTGCCCAGCGACCACCTGCAACCGGTGTGGGAAGCGCTGAACCGCGGCGACACCTACGTCATCGAAGTAACCAACATGCGCGGCGATGGCAGTCGCTTTCCGGTGGAGGTGCATTCGGCCGGCTTCCAGGACCGTGGCCAACCCTGCATCGTCGCCGTCGCCCGCGACCTGAGCGGACGCTGGCGCGCAGAGTCCCGCTATCGCCTGTTGATGGAGTCGATCGACAAGGGCGTGATCCTGTTCGACCGTGATCTGCGCGTTTTGTCCGCCAATCCCGCAGCGCACCGCATCCTCGGCCTCACCGGCGGTGGCGTCGGCTTGAATTCGATGCTCGATCCCGAAGCCTGGATCATCGTCGACGAACACGGCCATCCGCTGACTCAGTCACAGTGGCCGACCAGCCGCTGCTTCCAGGCCGGGCGGATGATCCGCAGCACCATCATCGGCCTCTACCACCGCCCACGCGGCCGCATGCTGTGGTTGTCCACCACCAACGTGCCGGTGTTCGGCAACGGGTGCGACCAGGCCGACCATGTCTATGCGATGTTCAGTGACATCACCGAACTGAAGCGCAACAACACCCTGTTCGCACGCGCACAGTCACTGGCCCACATCGGCGGCTGGGAATGGGATCGCGGTCTGCAGCGCCTGTACCTCACCGATGAGGCACGGCGCATCGTCGGCCAGCCAGCCGATCTTGAGGACATGCCGGACCTGCTGGACTGTCTGCGCAGCGACGACCGCGCCGCCCTGCAGCAGGCGCTGGCTGACACCATCGAGCACCGCAGCAGCTTCGGCCTGGAGCTGCAGGGCCAGCGCCGCGATGGCCACTCGTTCTGGATCCGGATGATCGGTGAGGTCTCGGCGGGCGATGTCGATGCCGCGCGCATCACCGGCACCGTGCAGGACATCACCGAGCGCAAGCAGGCCGAGGAAACCCTGCGCGTGCAGGCCCGCACCGACCCGCTGACCGGCATCATGAACCGCGATGCGGTGCTGAGCGACCTCGGCGTGCGCATGGACAGCCCCAGCCACGACCGCGTGGCCGTGCTGTACATCGACCTGGACCGTTTCAAGGTGGTCAACGATCTGCTCGGCCACAACGCCGGTGATGAACTGTTGATCGAAGCGACCCGGCGCATCGCCACCGCGATCGGCACCGAGGGCCTGCTTGCACGCTTCGGCGGCGACGAGTTCCTGGTGATCTGCGACCTGCGCGACCAGCCGGACCAGGCCGAGCAACTGGCCGAGCGCATCACCGCAGCCTTCTCGGCACCGTTCCAGCTGGGCAGCGACGAATTCCCAGTCACCGCCAGCATCGGCATTGCCCGCGCCCCGCGCGATGGCAACCGGCCGCAGCAGCTGATCCAGAACGCCGACACGGCGATGTACGAGTGCAAGCGACGTACCCGCAACGGCTGGCAGGTGTTCTCCCCGGAACTGGCGCAGCGCCAGCACGACCGCCTGCAGATCGAGAGCCGGCTGCACAAAGCCCTCGATGGCGACGAGTTCCACCTGGTCTACCAGCCACAGGTCAACCTGCGCAGCGGCGCCACCATCGCCTGCGAGGCATTGATCCGCTGGCACAACACCCAGTTGGGGCCGATGCGGCCGGACCTGTTCATCCGCCACGCCGAGCACACCGGCGACATCGTGCGCATCGGTCAATGGGCGCTGCGCGAAGCCTGCCGTCAGGTCCGGCAGTGGCAAGACGATGGGCTGGGCCTGGTGCGGGTGGCCGTCAACGTTTCCTGGCGGCAGTTCGTCGGTGAGGACCTCGCGCGCTGGGTGCGGCAGGTGCTGGACGAGTTCGGCCTGCCCGGCAGCGTGCTGGAACTGGAGTTCACCGAGCGGGTGCTGATCGAAGATGCGCCGGACACCCTGCGCACCTTCGCCCGTCTGCGCGAGATGGGGGTGATGCTGACCATCGATGATTTCGGCGAAGGCTACAGCGCCCTGAACTACCTGCGCCGCCTTCCCATCCATGGGCTGAAACTGAGCCAATTGTTTGTAGAAGGCATCCCCCGCAACCGCTCGGATGTGGCGGTCTGCGAGGCGGTCTGCGCGATTGCCCGCAGCCTCGGCCTGGGCGTGGTTGCCGAGGGCGTGGAAACCGAGCCGCAACGGCAGTGCCTGCTCGACCTGGGCGTGACCGTCGGCCAGGGCTTCCTGTTCGCCCACGGCCTGCCCGCCGCGGACTTCGAACGTCGCCTGCGCCGCGCCCGCGAACTGGGCTGAGGCCGGCGGCGCAGTAAACAACGGCAGTTGTCTATGCTTCCGTTAGAATCAGTGACTATTGAATATCCAGGAACATGCAATGCAGCTGTCTTACGTACGTGCCGTGATCACTGGCGGCGTCTCCGGCCTCGGCCTGGCCGTGGCCCAGCACCTGGTTGCCCAAGGCGGCAAAGTCGCCCTGTTCGACCTCAACGACGCCAAGGGCGCGACCGCTGTTGCCGGGCTGGGGCAGGACAACGCCCGCTATTTCAATGTCAACGTGAGTGATGAAGCGTCCGTGTCGGCCGCCATCGACCAGGCCTGCGATTTCCTCGGCGGCCTCAATGTCGCCATGAACTGCGCCGGCATCCTCGGCGCGGGCCGCGTGCTCGGCAAGGAAGGTCCGATGCCGCTGGCCGGGTTCCAGGGCACGGTGATGGTCAACCTGGTCGGCAGCTTCAATGTCGCCAAGGCCGCCGCCAACCGCATGCAGCACAACGAGGCGGGCGTGGACGGCGAGCGCGGCGTCATCATCAACACCGCCAGCGTTGCCGCCTACGAAGGGCAGATCGGCCAGGCCGCCTACTCCGCCTCCAAGGGTGGCGTGGTGGCGATGACCCTGCCGATGGCCCGCGAGCTCTCGCGCTTCGGCATCCGCGTCAACACCATCGCGCCGGGCGTGTTCTGGACACCAATGGTCGATGGCATGCCGGAAGCCGTACAGGAATCGCTGGCGGCGTCGATCCCGTTCCCGTCGCGCCTGGGCAAGCCGGAAGACTTCGCCAGCCTGGTCGGCCACATCCTCGGCAACACCTATATCAACGGCGAGACCATCCGCCTGGACGGCGCCATCCGGCTCGCTCCGAAGTGATTCCCCCCGGGCGCCGGGACGGCGCCCTCCCCCAACGACCAACATCATCATGAAAGCCAACGACATCAAGAAGGGCAACGTCGTCGAGTTCAACAACGGCGTCTACCAGATCCGCGACATCGAGCGCAGCTCGCCGCAGGGTCGCGGCGGCAACGTCCGCTTCCGCTTCATCATGTACAGCGTGCCGGGCGGCAACAAGCTCGACGCCAGCTTCGATGCCGACGACAACCTGGTCGAAGTCGAACTGCTGCGTCGCCAGTCCACCTACTCGTACAAGGACGGCGATGCCTTCGTGTTCCTCGATGACGAGGACTACACCCCCTACACCCTGGACGCGGACGTGATCGGCGATGACGCCGGCTACATCACCGACGGCCTGACCGGCATCTACGTGCAGGTGATCGACGATCTGCCGGTGGCGATCCAGTTGCCGGCCTCGGTGGTGCTGGAAGTGGTCGAGACCCCACCGGAACTGAAGGGCGGCACCGCCACCAAGCGCCCGAAGCCGGCCAAGCTCAACACCGGCATCGAAATCATGGTGCCGGAATACATCGTCAACGGTGAGCGTGTGCTGGTGAACACCAGCACCGGCGAATTTGCCGGCCGTGCCGATTAACCGCGCTGCGCTGATCGCCTGCCTGTCCCTGCTTGCGGCGTGCTCGCCGCAGGCAGCGGACAGCACCGGTGACGTCGCCGCGGATGCGGTGACGCAGCCCGCCGCAGCGGACACCGCTGCCGCTGCGGTTACACCGGCTGCAGATGACGCAGATGCTGTGGCGACGCTGGCGGGCACCCTCGAAGAAGACCAACAGGCGCGGGTCGCGGCCGGTTGCACCGTCCCCGATGACGTCGGTTTCGTGCAGGACATCCGCATCTACTGCGACATGCCCGCCGATGTGCAGGCCTTCATCGCACGGGAGAACAGCTGTCAGCATTTCGCCGGCGAAGAAGCCTACGACGACGCCCGTCGTCGCGAGCTGGAAGCCGCTACTGCCAGGTTCTGCGACGATCGAGAGAAGATCTTTGCCGACCTGGTGGCCCGCCATCGCGATGACTGCGCGATCCGGAAGGCGTTGATCGGTGTGAACCTACGCTACGACCTGTCTCCCGATCTGGATCTGAAGCCCTGCGAGGGCTGACGCAAAAAAGGGGACGGATGGGATCACGTCATTTGTGGCAAAAACGACGTGATCCCATCCGTCCCCTTTATTCTTATTTGCCGCCGAAGTTGCCGCAGCCGTGGTACTGGCGCGTGCCCACGGTCAACATCGCCTTGGCCTCGAACGCTTCACCGCTCATGTCGTCCTGGCAGGTGGTGCGCTGGAAGCTCAGCTTGATGTCGGTGCCATCGGCCGCCTTGCCGACCCAGCCGTCCGCGCCCTCGGTCGGCTTGGCGACCGCGAAGCGGCGCTCGCCGTAGTCGACCTCCACCTGCAGGCCCGGCGCATCACCGTCGACGACGGCCAGCCAGCCCGGCTCGTTGCCGGTGGCACGGAACGCGGCGTTGCCGGCGCTGCCGTCGCCCTCGGTCGCTTCCACCGCGCCACACTCACGGTCCACCTCGCCCTTCAGACTGAGCAGCGCTTCGTCACTGCCGCGGGTCCAGAAGCTGTTGCCCTTGCCATCGGCATACTTCGCACCGGAGGCCGCGCGTTCGGAGGACATCGCGAAACTGCGTTCGCCGATCACAACCGTCGCTGCGTCTCCGCCGTTGAAGGTCGCACGCACGTCGAGGTCGCCGCAGCGATAGAGGGTTTCGCTGCCGCTGCCATCAACAGCAGCGAGCACCGGTGCTGGTGCTGGCACTGGCGTTGCGGCGACATCGCCTGCGCCACTGGAGGCGGGCGTCTGCGCCGGCTGGCAAGCGCTCAGCGCAAGGCCGAGGGAGGCAGCCAACAGACTGGGAATTACACGCATGGCTCGACTCCTTGTCGAAACTACAGAGACCTTGGACCCTACCATCTGCACGCAAACGGGGCCTGAAAGCCGCATGACCGTGTTCAGCCTGCCAACACCGTCATCGACAGCAGCTGCGCGCCACTGGCACCGGAACAGCTTGTCCAGACGCGCAGCAGGCGCAGGCGCTGCACATGTTCGCGTCCCAGCCAGTGCACATGCAGCTGAACATCGCCGGACAACAGCGCCAGGCGACCACACAACAGTGTTTCCACCGCATGCACCTGCAGCGCGTGAATCTGCAGACGGCCTTGTCGCCAGTCCTGCAACCAAGGCAGGTCGAGCATCCGGCCGCCCTGCCCGTCCATCATGAACAACACCGGTGACAGCAGTGCCGTTGCCGCACCATGGTCACCATCCAGCAACGCATCGCGCAGCTGCTGCTCCAACACGCGCAGCTGCGCCTCGTACAGGCCCTCAGGGCTCCTGCTTTCCATCCACCTGCTTTCCATCCACCTGCTTTCCATCCACGCTTCCTCCCGGCGTCGGCCGGCGTCGGCGCAGGCGCTGCGCAAGCCAAATCTGCGCACCCTGCACCACCACATAGAACACCGGCACGAAGAACACGGCCAGCACGGTCGCACTGACCATGCCGCCAAACACGCCGGTACCGATGGCCTGTTGCGTTTCCTTTGAAGCACCCTGCGCCAGCATCAGCGGCACCACGCCCAGCGCGAACGCCAGCGAGGTCATGACGATCGGCCGCAGCCGTAGGCGCGCTGCTTCGATGGTCGCCTCGACCAGGCCGCGTCCTTGCTGTTGCAGCTGGCGGGCGAACTCGACGATCAGGATCGCGTTCTTCGCCGAAAGCCCGATCACCGTGATCATGCCGACCTTGAAGAACACATCATTGGGCATCTCGCGCAGCAGCACTGCAGCAACGGCGCCGAGCAGGCCCAACGGCACCACCAGCATCACCGCAAGCGGAATCGACCAGCTCTCGTACAGCGCCGCCAGCACCAGGAACACCACCAGCATCGACAGCAGCAGCAACCACGGCGCCTGCGCGCCGGACTCACGCTCCTGCAGCGACTGGCTGGTCCACTGCAGGGCAAAGCCCGCTGGCAGCTGCTGCGCAAGGCGCTCCATCTCGATCATCGCCTGGCCGGTGGACACCCCACCTGCGGGTGCGCCGGACATATTCAATGCCGGGAACCCCAGGTAACGCTGCAGCTGCAGCGGCGCCTCGGTCCAGTGCGGGGTGACCAGCTCGGACAACGCCACCATGCCACCCTGGCTGTTGCGGACGTACAGCTTCATCACGTCATCCAGCTCCATCCGGTACAGCGCATCGGCCTGCATGATCACCTGCTGCATGCGCCCGCGATTGGGAAAATCGTTGACGTACTGCGAGCCCATCGCCGCCGACAGCGTGGCACTGATGTCGGTGAATGCCACGCCCATCGCTTCGGCCTTGGCGCGATCGATGTCCAGGCGCACATTGCTGCCCGCCGGCAGGCCATCGGCGTGCACTTCGGCCAGCAGCGGACTGGCTTCTGCCAGCTTCAGCAACTGCTGTAGGGCGGCCCGCAGCTCGGCCTGGCCCTGCCCGGTACGCGCCTGCAGCGCCAACGAGAATCCGGAGGAACGGCCAAGGCTGTCGATGGCGGGCGGCATCACACTCATCACCTCGCCTTCCGACACCGTCGCCATGGCCTGCTGTGCCGCCTTCACCTCATCCGCTGCGGTGCTGCCGCCGCGCTCACCCCAGTCCTTCAACATGGTGTAGGTCAGCGCCGCGCTCGGGCCGGAACCGGAGAAGCTGTAACCGAGGATGGCCTGGTTGGACGCGATCGCCGGCCGTGAGGCAACGTGTTGTTCGTAGGCTTCGACCACCGCCAGCGTGCGTTCGGCGGTTGCTTCCGCCGGCAGCTGGATGGAGGTCATGAAATAGCCCTGGTCCTCTTCCGGCAGGAACGCACCCGGCAACCAATGCAGGCCGATCAGCAGTGCCACCAGCAAGGCAGCAAACAGGCCCATCACCCGGCCACTGCGCCGCAGTACGGCCGCCACGCCCAGCTGGTAACGCTCGGTCATCCGCTCGAAGCCACGGTTGAACGCACCGAACAGACCGCCGCGGCCATGGTGGCCACGCGTGCCCTGGCGCAGCAGCGTCGCGCACAACGCCGGGGTCAGGCTCAGCGCCAGCAGTGCCGAGAACAGGATGGACACCGACATCGCCACGCTGAACTGGCGGTAGATCGCACCGACCGAGCCACTGGCCAGCGCCATCGGGATGAATACCGCCGTCAGCACCAGGGTGATGCCGATCACCGCACCGGTCAGCTCACGCATCGCCTTGATCGTGGCCTCGCGTGGCGGCAGGCCTTCTTCGGCCATGATCCGCTCCACACCCTCGACCACCACGATCGCATCGTCAACGATGATGCCGATGGCCAGCACCATGCCGAACATGGTCAATACGTTGATCGAGAAACCCAGCGCCAGCATCACCGCAAAGGTACCCAGCAGCGCGATCGGCGCGACCAGGGCGGGGATCAGCGTGTAGCGCCAGTTCTGCAGGAACAGGTACATCACCGCAAAGACCAGCAGCATCGCCTCGATCAGGGTCTGCAGCACCTTCTGGATCGAGACCTTGACGAAGGGCGCGGTGTCGAACGGAATGCTGGATTCAACACCCTGCGGCAGCAGCGGCTGCAGGTCGGCCATGCGTTCGCGCACAGCCGTGGCGGTGCGCACCGCATTCGCACCGGGGCGCAGCTGCACGCCGGCCGCCGTCGCCGGATAGCCATCTTCGCGCGTGCCCCAGGCATAGCTCTGCGCACCCAGTTCGACCCGGGCGACGTCACCCAACAGCACCCGCGAACCATCGGCACCGGCGCGCAGCACGATCGCCGCGAACTGCTCGGGCGTGGACAGCTGGCCTTCGGCACTCAAGGGCACGGTGATGCGCTGGCCGGGAACACCGGGCGAATCGCCGATGCGACCCGGCGAGATCTCCAGGTTCTGCTGCTCGATCGCGCTGGCCACATCGCCCATGGTCAGGCCGTAGCCGGTCAGCCGGGTCGGGTCCAGCCAGATCCGCATCGCCTGTTCGGCACCGAACAACTGCACGCGGCCGACGCCGTCGATGCGCCGCAGCTCTTCGATGATGTTGCGCGCCATGAAATCGCCCAGCGCCGCTTCGCTGACACTGCCATCGGGTGAGCGCAGGCCCACCAGCATCAGGAACCCCGAGTCGGCAGCCTCCACGAACAGGCCGTTCTGGCGCACGCTGCGTGGCAGGCGTGGCTCGATCGCCTTGATCCGGTTCTGCACGTCCACCTGTGCCAGCTCCGGGTCGGTGCCGGGCTTGAAGGTGGCGGTGATCGACGCTTCGCCGGAGGTATCCACCGACGATTCGAAGTACAGCAGGTGTTTGACGCTGGACAGCTCACGCTCGATCAGCCCGACCACCGCATCATTCAATGTCTGCGGGCTGGCGCCCGGATAGCTGGCATAGATGCTGACGCTGGGCGGTGCGACTGCTGGATAGCGCTCGACCGCCAGCCGCGGAATGGCCAGCACGCCGGCCAGGATGACGAAGATCGCCAGCACCCAGGCAAATACCGGGCGATCGATGAAGAATCGAGCCATGTCGTAGGTTCCTGGAAGGGCTCAGCCCTGGCTTGCGGATGTCGGCGTTGCGCTGGCGCTGGCGACCGGCACCTGCCAGTCGCGCGGATCGACCAGCACGCCCTCCTGCAGGCGCTCCTGGCCTTCCACCACGACCTTCTCGCCCGCCTTCAGGCCATGCCGCACCAACCATTGCCGGTTGACGCTGCCGTCCACCTCCAGCGTGCGGATCACTGCTTTGCCATCGGCGGCGATGACCCAGGCATAGGCCTGGCCACCGGCGCTGCGCAGCACCGCCTGTTGTGGCAGCAGCAGCGCGCTGGCCGGCGCACCGCGCGGCACCCGGGCACGCACATACATGCCCGGCAACAGCTGCCGCTCAGGGTTGTCGACCAGGATGCGCAGGATCACATCACCGGTGCGTGCATCGACATTGACACCGGAGAACAACAGCCGGCCGCGCTCGGGCAGCGGCGTACCCGCCGCGCCGATGATCGTCACCGGCAGCTCGCCGTCCACCGCACCGCGCCGCAGGGACTGCAGCTGCGATGCAGGCTGGCGCACGTCCACATAGACCTGGTTGATCTGCTGCACCACCGCCATCGGCTCGGCATCGGCGACGCCGACCAGCGCGCCTTCGGTCACCAATGCCTGGTCGATGCGCCCATCGATCGGTGCACTGACCGTCGCATAGCGCAGGTCGAGCTGGCGTCGCGCCAGGATCGCGCGTGCTTCGTTGACCGCTGCGCGGGCCTGCTCGTGCTCGGCGCTGGCATCGTCGCGATGCTGCTGGCTGACCGCCTGCGCGGCGGCGAGCGCCTGCAGCCGCTGTGACTGCAAACGACTGCGGCCAAGGGCGGCCTCGCTGCGCTGCAGGGCCGCCAGCGCCGAATCGACGTCGGCGCGGAACGCCGCCGGGTCGATCTGGAACAGTGGCTCCCCGGCATGTACTTCCGCGCCCTGCTCGAACATCCGGCGCTGCACGATGCCGCCGACCTGCGCACGGATCTGCGCGGTGCGCACCGCCGCCACCCGACCGGGCAGTTCATCATCGCGCTGCACCACCTGCGGGCCGACGGTAACCACGCTGACACGCGGCACGGCTTCGACGGTGGGTTCGGAGCGGGAGCAGGCCGTCATGGCCAAGGCGAAGGTCGCGACCAGCGCGACCGGAGTCCTGAAGGTTCTCATTGCTGTGCACAGTGCCGCAGACGCGGCTGACGAATCATGAAGCGCGCAGTGTGCGTGGCGATGATGGGGTTTCGATGGAGGAACTGTGGAGATACGATGGAGGGCAAGCACCTTCCGGCCTCGCCTTGCCATGCATGCCTCCCCTGCCCTCGCGGCGCTGGTCCTGATCGTCGAGGACGAAGCCGAGATCGCCGACATTCTTGCCGCCTACCTTGAACGCGAGGGCCTGCGCACCCTGCGTGCGGCCGATGGCCAGATTGCCCTGGACATGCATCGCAGCATGCGCCCGGACCTTGTACTGCTGGACGTGCAGCTGCCGCGGCTGGATGGCTGGAGCGTGCTGACCCAGCTGCGCCAGCGCGGCGAAACGCCGGTCATCATGCTGACCGCGCTGGACCAGGATCTGGACAAGCTGACCGCACTGCGGATGGGCGCCGATGACTATGTAGTCAAACCGTTCAACCCCGCCGAGGTGGCGGCGCGCGTTCGCGCAGTACTGCGGCGTACGCTGCGCAGTTCGCGGGCGGATGCGCCCAGTGCCCTGCGCGTCGGCCCGCTGCTGATCGACACCGCCACCCACGCGGTGCATGTGGAGGGCGACGGCTACAGCCACGAGCTGCTGCTGACCCTGACCGAGTTCAAGCTGCTGCATTGCATGGCATTGGCGCCGTCACGAATCTTCAGCCGCAGCGAGCTGATGCACGAATGCCTGCCGGAAAGCGAAGCGCTGGAACGCACCGTGGACAGCCATGTCAGCAAGCTGCGGCGCAAACTGGACGAAGTGGGCCTCACCCAGATTCCGGCCAGCGTGCGCGGTGTCGGCTACCGCCTGATGGCAGACCGCTGATGCGCCGCTCCGGGCTCAGCCGGCACATCATCGTGTCGATGTCGCTGATGGTCGTCGGCGTCATCGTGATGGTGATCCTCTCTTCGTGGCTGCTGTATGCGGTGCTGATCGAGTTCTTCCCGGCCAGCGCCGAAGAGCCGGAAGGATGGCTGCCGACTGGGCCTGAACTGGCGTGGATGGTCGGGGTGATCCTGACCGGGCTGGCGCTGGCGATCGCCGCCTCGTTCCGCCTGGCCCACCGCATCCTGTCGCCGCTCAATTCACTGGTGGACAGCGTACGTGCGCTGGCGGGCGGCGATCTCGGCGCGCGCGCCACGGCCGAGGCCAACTCCCCCGGCGAGGTCGCAGCGCTGGTGGACGACTTCAATGCGATGGCGCGCCGCCTGCAGCACATGGAAAGCGAACGGGTAATGTGGCACGCGGCCATCGCCCACGAACTGCGTACGCCGGTGACGATCCTGCGCGGCCGCCTGCAGGGCCTCGCCGAAGGCGTGTTCCAGCCTGATGAGTCGCAGTTCCGCAGCCTGCTGGCGCAGGTCGAGGGCCTGTCGCGGCTGATCGAGGACCTGCGGGTACTGAGCCTGGCCGACAATGCCCGCCTCGATGTGCGCCGCGCCCGCACCGACGTTGTGGCCGAAGTGCATTCGGTGATGACCCTGGTCGATCCTGCCTTCCGCAGCGCCGGCTTCGTGCTGGAGCTGGAAACCAGCCGCGAAGAGCACCCCGCCCATTGCGACCCGACGCGGTTGCGGCAGGCGCTGCTGGCCTTGCTGGAGAACGCGCGCCGCTATGCCAACCCGGGCAAGGTACGCATCGCCGTGCATGACACCGTGGCCCACGTGCAGGTGGCGATCGAGGACGAAGGCCCCGGTATCGACCCGGCCCTGCACGCGGACATCTTCAATCCGTTCATGCGCGGCGACGGCTCACGATCGCGCCTGGGCGGTGGCAGTGGCCTCGGCCTGGCGGTGGTCAAGGCCATCGCCGATGCGCACGGCGGCCAGGTCTACTGCACCCCGGGCACGGCCGGAGGCAGTCGCTTCGTCATCGAGCTGCCGCGCCAGTAGGCGGCACTTCGGCCGCCTGCTCACGTACGCGCGCACCCAACACAGCGAGATTGCGGTCGATGTCATCCAGCTCACGTCGCTGTGATGGCGGCAACTGCGCGCGCAACTGCACGCGAAGTGCCTGCCAGGCGGGTACGGCCTGTGCGCTGGCAACGTTCACGGCGCGTGCAACCTCTGCCTGTTCTTCCGCCTGCGGCAGGCCATAGCCCGCGTCAGCCAGCAATTGTCCGGGCCGCAACCACTGCCCGCTCTGTTCCAGCAAAGCGCGCAGTGAACGGGTGGCGCTGCTGTCCGGGTCGGCCAGCAACCGTCGCTTCAGTGCATCGCGTGATCGCAGTTCCGCGCGCCGCTGCGCGGCCTGTTCCAACAGCAGCAGGCCGGCACTGGCACGTACATCGCCGCGCAGCAACCACGGTGCGCGCTGTTGCGCCGGTAGCGCCAGCCATGCGCGCACATCGCGTGCCGGCAACGCCATCTGCGCTGCGGCAACCGAGAACAACTGCTGGTAGTGATCGCGCGCGGACGCAAAGTAGTAGCCCTGCGCTTGGGCCTGCCCGGGATCGGCCAGCACCTGCTCGTCCAGGGCATGCAGCCGCGCCAGCCGTCGCCGCAACCCGCGCGGGCTCAGCTGTGCCAGGCCGGCTTCGCCCAGACGCGGAACACCGGCCTGCAGCAGCTTCGCCGTTTCGACCGCGCAGTTGTTGCTGACGAAGTAATAGCGGCCGTCATAGCTCCAGTGCACTTGTGCAGTGCGCTCGAGCAGGCTGGCGATCTCGGTGCGGTCCAACTGCAGCGGCAGCGAGGCCAGTCCGCGCAGCTCTACCTTGGTGTATTCGTCCACCACCTGTTGCAGCGGCAGCACGAACAGGCGCGATGGATAGCCACCGGTCAGGCCGCGCCAGTTGGAGATCTGCACATCGCCGACGAAGGCGCGGAAGGACAGCACCCGATGATGCTCCAGGTCCAGCCTGCAGTCCGGTCCCGGTGCGCGGCCGGGACGGCAGATCACCAGCCGCAGCATGCTGTGGCCCCAACGGCTCATCGGCTGCGCATTGCCTTCGGCAAACAGATAGTCCACGGCGTACACCCGGGCCGGGTCCAGTGCCAGCAGCGAAGCGGCGCCCTCTTCCGCGTCGGCCTGCAACAGCGGAACGGTGCCCGCGCAGTGCGCCGCAGGCAACGATGGCGGCGTACCGAAGTGTGCGCGATACCACTGCGCCAATGCCGGGCGGCGGCACGCGAACTCTGCATCGAGCACGAAGTGTTCGGCGTTCACCGCCAGATATTCGGCCGGGTCGGTCAGTTCGTAGGCATCGGGGCTGCGGTCGCGGAAGGCATTGTCACCTCGGCCCAGATGCCATGGCTTGCGCTGCCAACCTGCAAGGTCACGCCAGCGGGCGCTGCGCGACCAGTTCGCGCCGCCACGGTCGGCGACGTGGGCCAGTTCATGCACCAGTGCGCTGCGCCGCGCGCGGCGGGCACCGGCCACGTCATCATCCAGCAGGTCGCGACGCAGCGCGATGCGTCCGGCGAAGGCGCGGCCATGTACGTTCGCGGGCAGGTCGTCACGCCAGCCGACCTTTACCTGCGCGGGCAATGCCCGCAGCAGGCCTTCCGGCAGCAGCGACTGCACATCACTCAGTGTCTGCGTCGCCACCTGCTGCTGCGCCGGGCTCAGCCCGGTCGGGTCCAGCTGCAGGCGCTCAGCCGCATGCGCAGCGTGAGCGATCAGCAGTAGAGCCACGCCATGCGTGGCTGCGTTCCGAACAGATGTCATGAGGTTGCCGGCCAGCGGCCGGCGCTACCCGGGCGCTGAATCAACGCGCCAGAAGCGCGCGCGCCAGCTGCAGGTCGCTCTGCTGCTGTGCAGCTGCATCGTGCTCGCGCAGGTGCACCAGTGCCGCCTGTAGGCGTGCGCCACGGATCTGGCCATCGCTGGCGACAAAAGCCGCCGCATCATCGCGCGCAGCCAGCACCACCTTGTCATCGCCCGAGCTGCTGCCCGAGGAACCCGAAGAGGCGCCCGTCGCCGACCCGGCCGAGGTGCCGGCAAAGCTCGAAGCGAAGCCGGCCAACGGCAGGGACAACAGGGCAAGCAGCAGAAGCGGACGGATCATGGTCAGGGAGTTCATCGATTGGGTGGGTGGAGCGTAACGGCTGGGTGAAGTCTTTGCCCGTGTCAAAGGTCGAACAATTTGCCGGGATTCAGCCGCCCTTCGGGATCGAACGCGCGCTTGACCGCCTTCATCAGCGCAATCTCGGCCGGGCCACGGGTGCTGTCCAGGTAGCCCTTCTTGACCAGGCCGATGCCGTGCTCGGCCGAAATGCTGCCATTGAAGCGCGCCAGCACCTGCGCCAGCAGCTTGGTCACGTGCTCGCACTGGGTCACGAAGTCGGCATCGCTGGTGTCATCCGGCTTGAGCACATTGATGTGTAGGTTGCCGTCACCGATATGGCCGAACCAGACCACATCGAAATGCGGGTAGGCGTCGCCGATCAGCGCCTGGGTCTCGGCCAGGAACGCCGGCATCGACGAGATCCGCACCGAAACATCGTTCTTGTAGGGCTTGTAGCGCGCCAGCGCCTCGGTGATGCCCTCGCGCAGGCGCCACAGCTGCGCCGCCTGGGCATCGCTGGCACTGATCACCCCGTCGCTGACCCAGCCATTGCCCATGCAGTCTTCGAAGGCGGCCATTGCCGCAGCTTCCTGCGCTTCATCGCCGGCAGCGAATTCGGTCACCACGTAATAGGGGTGTACTTCATCGAACGGTGCCTGCGCGCCGTGTGACAGCACGTGCTCCAGCGCACGGTCGGTGAAGAATTCGAAGGCCTGCAGCTGCAGTCGCGCGCGGAACGCGGCGAACACCTGCATCAGCACGTCGAAGCTGGGCAGCGCCAGCAGCATCACGTTGCTGGCCGGTGGCGGGTCAGTGAGTTTCACCGTGGCCTCGACGATCACACCCAGCGTGCCTTCCGAGCCGATCAGCAGCTGGCGGAAATCGTAGCCGCTGGAGTTCTTGATCAGACCCTTGTTGAGCTCGAGCAGTTCGCCCGTGGCAGTGACCACCTTCAGGCCAGCGATCCATTCGCGGGTATTGCCGTAGCGGATCACGCGGATGCCACCGGCGTTGGTGGCGATGTTGCCACCGATCGAACACGAGCCGCGTGCCGCGAAATCCACCGGATAGATGAGGCCATGTTCCAGCGCGGCATTGTGCAGCGCCTCCAGCGGCATGCCGGCCTGCACCACCAGCGTGCGATCAACCGCGTCGTAGGCCAGCACCTTGTTCATCCGCTCCAGGCTCAGCACCAGCTCGCCATTCGCCGCTACCGCGCCGCCGGACAGGCCGGTGCGACCACCGGACGGAACCACCGCTACACCCTCGGCTGCGCTCCAGCGCATCACTGCCTGCACTTCATCGACCGTGGCCGGCAACGCGATCGCCAGCGGCGCCGGCGTCCAGCGCCGGGTCCAGTCGCGACCGTAATGCTCCAGGTCGGCAGCGTCGGTCTTCAGCTTCAGGCCGGGACAGGCCTGCTGCAACGAGGCAATGCGGGAATCGGTCATGACGGTCCAGCGCGGGGCGTGAAGAACGGGCAAGCGTGCCAGCGGCTGGGCCCAGCGTCCAGCCCCGCAGCGCCTTCAATAGCTGCAGATGCAACCAATTGCGCACTGCACCATGGGCGTTCCGATCTGGCATAGTGATCAGCCCCCGTCCCACTGGCCGTGCCGCCCCATGTCGCCGAAGAAGACCTCGTTCCCGAAGCAGGATATCCGCGTACTGTTGTTGGAGGGGGTCAGCCAGACCGCCGTGGAGGTGTTCAGCGCCGCCGGCTACAGCCAGATCGAGGCGCACACCAAGGCACTGCCCGAGGACGAATTGAAGGCGCGCATTGCCGAGGCGCACATCGTCGGCATCCGTTCGCGCACCCAGCTCAGCGCCGAGGTGCTGGCCGAGGCCAAGCGCCTGATGGCGGTCGGCTGCTTCTGCATCGGCACCAACCAGGTCGACCTGGATGCGGCCGAGCTGGCCGGCATACCGGTATTCAACGCGCCCTACTCCAACACCCGCAGCGTCGCCGAGCTGGTAATCGCCGAAGCCATCATGTTGACCCGTGGCATCCCGCAGAAGAACGCCGAATGCCATCGCGGAGGCTGGTCGAAGTCGGCCAGCGGCAGCCATGAGGTCCGCGGTAAGGTGCTGGGCATCATCGGCTACGGGCATATCGGCACCCAGGTGGGTGTGCTGGCCGAATCGCTGGGCATGCAGGTGATCTTCCACGACGTGGAAACCAAGCTGTCGCTGGGCAATGCCCGTGCCGCGGCCAGCCTGGATGACCTGCTGGCGCGCGCCGACATCGTCACCCTGCACGTGCCAGAGACGCCGTCCACGCAGTGGATGATCGGCGCCACCGAGTTGGCGAAGATGCGCCCTGGCGCGCACCTGATCAACGCTGCGCGCGGCACCGTGGTCGACATCGATGCGCTGGATGCTGCGCTGGCCAGCGGCCACATCGGCGGCGCTGCGCTGGACGTGTTCCCGGTCGAGCCGAAGGGCAACGGCGATATCTTCGAATCGCCGCTGACCCGCCACGACAACGTGATCCTGACCCCGCACGTGGGCGGCAGCACGCTGGAAGCGCAGGACAACATCGGCATCGAAGTGGCCGCCAAGCTGGTGCGCTACAGCGATAACGGCAGCACCCTGTCGGCGGTCAACTTCCCGGAAGTGACCCTGCCCGAGCACGCCGACAGCCTGCGCCTGCTGCACATCCACCAGAACGTGCCGGGCGTGCTGTCCAAGGTCAACGAGATCTTCTCGCGGCACAACGTCAACATCGACGGCCAGTTCCTGCGCACCGACCCGAAGGTGGGTTACGTGGTGATCGATATCACTGCCAGCGAGGAACAAGCCAGCGCGGTGCGCGACGAGCTGGCGGCGATTCCAGGCACGTTGCGCACGCGCATCCTGTATTGAGTGACGCGCCTCCGGGCATGGCCCGGCGGAACGCATCCGGAACCACGCCATCCACGCATGGCGTGGATCTACTGGCAATGCGCCATCCACGCATGGCGTGGAACTACTGGTGGGGCAATCCCCTGGTAGATCCACGCCATGCGTGGATGGGTTTTCAGCGTGCCAGCCACCGCCGCGCCATCCGCTGCATCGATTCATCCGACTGCGGATCGCTGGCGACCTCGACCACCGGGCGCCAGGCCAGCTCCAGCGACTCTTCGCTGAGCACGAAATCCTCACCGCCCAGCGCACGGATCACGAAACGCACGTCGTAGTGCCAGTGCCCCGGTACGTCTTTGCGTTCCGGAATCCAATGCTTGTCCAGGTCGAAGATCGCCGGATCGTCCAGCACCAGCCCGGTCAGGCCGGACTCCTCTTCGGCCTCCTTCAGCGCCACCCGGGCCAGGTCGCGGTCGCCGTCGGCATGCCCGCCCAGCTGCAGCCAGCGCTGCAGCTTGCGATGGTGGGTCAGCAGCAGGCGCTGGCCGTCTGCGCTGACCAGCCAGCAGCTGGCGGTGAAATGGCCTGCCAGCCGCTCGCGGCGGAAAGCATCTTCCACATCGTCGATCAATGTGCCGAATTCGGCAGCCAAGGCGTCGTGGGCGGGTTCTTTGCGCGCATAGTCATGCAGCAGGCGGCGCAGGCGATCGTCAAGCACGGCAAGGGATTCGGTGGTTTCGCTCATGAATGCGGGGTGCCCGGAAAAATACCGGCCATTATCGCCGCTCATTGTTGCGTTTGCGCTTGTGCGGTGCCTTCAGCATTGGCTAAGGTACAGCGGGCCGTTTGCGCGGCCTTCACCATTCGGGCCGCTGGCAATGTACCGGCAGCCCTCCCAATCCGATCATCAGGAAGTACTGCATGCTGAAAGCTCTGTTGAGGGTCAAGCCGGTCGAACCGGCCGGGCACGTCGATGCCGGCGAACCCATCGAAGGCAGCCTGGACGGCGAAGCCACGTTGAAACGGACCCTCACGGCGAAACACCTCATCATGCTTGGCATTGGTGCGGTGATCGGCGCAGGTATTTTCGTACTCACCGGCCAGGCCGCGGCCAACCACGCCGGCCCGGCGGTGATGCTGTCGTTCGTCTTCGCCGGCATCGCCTGCGCGCTGGCCGGCCTGTGCTACGCCGAGTTCGCAGCGATGATGCCGGTCTCCGGCAGTGCCTACTCCTACTCCTACGCCACCCTCGGCGAGGGCATGGCCTGGTTCATCGGCTGGTGCCTGGTGCTGGAGTACCTGTTCGCCTCGGCCTCGGTCGCGGTGGGCTGGTCGGCGTACCTGATCAGCTTCATCACCACCACCCTGCACATGCCGTTCCCGGACGCGCTGAGTGCGGCGCCGATTGCCTGGAACGGGCACGAGTTCGCGGCGTCCGGCAAGCTGTTCAACCTGCCAGCGGTACTGATCGTGGCGGCGGTGACCGGCCTGCTGTACGTGGGCGTGACCCAGTCCGCGTTCGTCAACGCGATCATCGTCGCCATCAAGGTGTTCGTGATCTGCCTGTTCGTGGGCATCGGCGCGGCCCATGTGGACCCGGCCAACTGGCACCCGTTCATCCCGGAAAACACCGGCGTGTCCGGCGAGTTCGGCTGGAGCGGCGTGTTCCGCGCGGCCACCATCGTGTTCTTCGCCTACATCGGCTTCGATGCGGTCTCCACCGCCGCCGGTGAAACCAAGGACCCGCAGCGCAACATGCCGATCGGCCTGCTCGGCTCGCTGGCGGTGTGCACCATCGTCTACATCATCGTCTGCGCAGTGCTGACCGGCATGCTGCCGTACCACCTGCTGGGCACCGACAAGCCGGTGGCCACCGCGCTGGAAGCCTACCCGAGCCTGTCCTGGCTGAAGACCGCCGTGGAGATCGGTGCGATTGCCGGCCTGTCCTCGGTGGTGCTGGTGATGATGATGGGCCAGACCCGCATCGCCTACACCATCTCGCGCGACGGCCTGCTGCCGAAGGTGTTCGGCAAGGTGCACAAGCGCTTCCGCACCCCGTACTGGGCCACGATCGTGGTCGGCGTGATCGCTGCGGCACTGGCCGGCATGGTGCCGCTGAACGTGCTCGGCGAGCTGGTGTCGATGGGCACCCTGCTGGCCTTCGCCACGGTCTGCGTGGGCGTGCTGATCCTGCGCTACACCCGCCCGGAACTGCATCGCCCGTTCCGCGTGCCGCTGGTGTGGGTGATCTGCCCGCTGGGCGCGCTGTCGTGCCTGTTCCTGTTCTGGCAGGCGTTCGTGGTGCATTGGCACCTGTTCGTCGGCTGGACCTTGCTGGGCCTGCTGATCTACTTCGGCTACGGCATGCGCCACAGCAAGCTGGCCAAGTCGCCCTGATCCTCCCGACGGGCCGGCCCCTGCGCTGGCCCGTCGATATCCGCAAGCATTTCCGCCCGCGCCCGTTAACGGGGCGCACCGCACAAGACCACCACACATGTTCAAGCAACTGTGGGCCACCAAGCACCCGCATGCCGCCCATGAAGACGCCAACGGCCTCAGCCTGCGTCGCCACCTCGGCCCCTGGGGCCTGACCGCACTCGGCATCGGCGCGGTGATCGGCGGCGGCATCTTCGTCATCACCGGCCAGGCCGCCGCCAACCACGCCGGCCCGGCCATCATGCTGTCGTTCGTGCTGGCCGCGATCTGCTGTGCCTTCTGCGCCCTGGCCTATGCCGAGTTCGCGGCGATGGTCCCGGTCTCCGGCAGCGCCTATACCTATACCTATGCCACCTTCGGCGAACTCTCGGCCTGGTTCATCGGCTGGATGCTGGTGCTCGAATACGGCGTCTCCGCCTCGGCCGTGGCGGTCAGCTGGACCGGCTACTTCCTCAGCCTGCTCAGCCATTTCGACATCCATCTACCGGCTGCGCTGGTCAGCGCCCCATTGGACGCGCAGCTGCGCCCCACCGGCGCCATCGCCAACATCCCCGCCGCGATCCTGGTGCTGCTGCTGACCTGGCTCTGCTACGTCGGCATCAGCAAATCGTCGGCGATGAACATGGCCATGGTCATCCTCAAGACCGGCCTGATCGTGCTGGTGATCGTGGTCGGCTGGAAGTACGTGGACACCAGCAACTGGACCCCGTTCATCCCCGCCAACGAAGGCCCCGGCAAGTACGGTATGGAAGGCGTCCTGCGCGGTGCGGCGATGGTGTTCTTCGCCTACATCGGCTTCGAAGCGGTATCCGTGGCCGCACAGGAATCACACAAGCCGCAGCGCGACATGCCGATCGGCATGATGCTGTCGCTGGTGATCTGCACAGTGCTGTATATCGCGATGGCCGCGGTCATGACCGGCCTGGTGCCCTACCAGCTGCTGGGCACCGATGAGCCGGTAGTCACCGCCGTGGCCGCGCATCCGCAACTGGGCTGGCTGCGGGTGGTAGTGGAGATCGGTGCGTTGATCGGCCTGTCATCGGTGGTGCTGGTGATGATCATCGGCCAGCCGCGCATCTTCATGATCATGGGGCGCGACGGCCTGTTGCCGCCTGTGTTCACCAAGATCCACCCGAAGTACCGCACGCCGCACATCAACACGGTCATCACCGGCATCGGCATCGCCCTGCTGGCGGCGTTGTTCCCGTTGGACATCCTCGGTGAACTGACCTCGATGGGTACGCTGATCGCCTTCGCAGCGGTCTGTGCCGGCGTACTGATCCTGCGCCGCACGCAACCGGACCTGCCGCGTCCGTTCCGCATCCGGGGCGCGTGGTTGGTCTGCAGCCTGGGCGTGCTGAGTTGTCTTGCCCTGCTGTCGGCGATGACGATGCACAACTGGATGCTGATGGGCGTGTGGACGTTTGTCGGCTTCGTGATCTACTTCTTCTACGGGTTCAAACACAGCCGCCTGCGCGGGAAGTAAGGTTTTCTGCATTGCAGGGCCTGCGGCCCTGCACCCGCTGGGGCAACAGCAACAGCAACAGCGGGTCTGAAGGTTTGGCGGGGAGGGGTGAGATTGCGGGGGACGCTGCAAGTACGTCCCTGTAAGCTCGATCGCCGCATCCATGCGGCTCACGCCCCCGCAATCTCACCCCTCCCCGCCCCCGACAGCGTCCTGGCGCGTCCAGTGGATCCACGCCATGCGTGGATGAAGCGTTCCGGGAAATGAATGTTCGGGGACGAATCTGCTGTAGAGCGGAGCCATGCTCCGCTCCGAGCAAGCGCAGCGAAGCGACCCGCTTCTGCTCTTACTTCTTCATTCCGTGGCTGAGACGCACGGAACCTGTCCGTGGCCGGTCGGGTGGGCTGCGCAGGGGTGTCCGCGGCATGGATGCCGCGGCCAAGCCCCCATGGACGGGTTCACGGCGTCCCCTGCGCAGCCCACCCGACCGGCCAACCCACGGAATCTGCTTCTGACGCTAGCCACGAGGGGCTCAGCCGTTGGCCGAATCCAGTAAAATCGTCAGCATGGACACCCCCACCTTCCCCTACGACACCACCCGCCTGGGCGAACTGGCCCAGCTGCTGATCGACAACGTCCGCGAACTGGCCCAGGCCGGCTGGACACCTGCCACCAGCAGCAACTTCTCCCACCGCCTGGATGACCGCCACGCCGCGATCACCGTGTCCGGCAAGGACAAGGGCCGCCTGATCGAAGACGACATCATGGTGGTGGACTTCGATGGCAAGGCCGTCGGCCGCCCGCTGCGCCCGTCCGCCGAAACCCTGCTGCATACCCAGCTGTACCGCCGTTTCCCGGAAATCGGCTGCGTGCTGCATACCCATTCGCCGGTGCAGACCATCGCTTCGCGCCTGTACGCGCCGCAGCGCCATATCCGGGTGGAAGGCTACGAACTGCTGAAGGCCTTCGCAGGCAACAGCACCCATGAAATGGCCATCGACATCCCGGTGTTTGCCAACACCCAGGACATGGACGTGCTGTCGGCCCAGGTTGACGCGTTGCTCGACACCCAGACCCTGTGGGGCTACCTGATCGACGGCCACGGCCTGTACGCCTGGGGCCGCGACATGGCCGAAGCGCGCCGGCACATGGAAGCGTTCGAGTTCCTGCTGCATTGCGAGCTGGAACTGCGCAAGCTGCGCGGTTGATCCAGTGATGCAGATTCCCATCTGGAATCTGCGCCCTGCCCCCGCCCTGCTACCCTGTATTCCCCCCGAGACGTTCAAGCTGCCGCCATGAGCCGACTGCGCATCTACGACGACACCCGCCCCGAATCACCGCTGCTGGACACCCAGAACGGCGCGGTCATCGCTGCCGAACTGCAGAAGATCGGCGTCACCTTTGAGCGCTGGCAGGCCACCGCGCCGGTCGCCCCGGGCGCAAGCCAGGACGAGGTGTTCACCGCCTACCGCGCCGACATCGACCGCTTGGTCGCCGAGCGCGGCTTCAAGAGCGTGGACGTGGCCTCGATCGCGCCGGACAACCCGAACCGCGCCGAACTGAGGAAGAAGTTCCTCGACGAACACTTCCACAAGGAAGACGAAGTGCGCTTCTTCGTCGCCGGCTCGGGCCTGTTCACCCTGCACGTGGACGACAAGGTCTACGAGATCGAGTGCGTGAAGGACGACCTGATCGCCGTGCCCGATGGCACCACCCACTGGTTCGACATGGGTGATGAGCCCAGCTTCGTGGCGATCCGTTTCTTCACCGAGCCGGATGGCTGGGTCGGCCACTTCACCGGCACCGACATCGCGCAGAAATTCCCCCGTTACATTCCGACCCAGGCGTCCTGATCAATGCAGCCCCGCGTCATCCTGACCGACATCGAAGGCACCACCAGCAGCATCTCGTTCGTCAAGAACGTGCTGTTCCCGTACGCACGCCAGGCGCTGCCCGGCTTCGTCGCCGAACATGGCCAGCAGCCGGAGGTGCGTCGCTGGCTGGACGCGGTCGCCACCGAGATCGGCGGCGCCTGCCAGGACAGCCTGGTGGCCGAGACACTGCAGGGCTGGATCGACCAGGACCGCAAGCACACCGCGCTGAAGGCCCTGCAGGGGCTGATCTGGGATGCGGGCTACCGTCGTGGCGACTACACCGCGCACTTCTACCCGGAAGTGGCGCCGGTGTTGAAAGGCTGGCACGCCTCCGGCCTGCCGTTGTATGTGTACTCCTCCGGCTCGGTGCCGGCGCAGAAACTATTCTTCGGCTTCAGCGATGCCGGTGACCTCAGTCCGCTGGTATCGGGCTGGTTCGATACCGAAGTCGGTGGCAAGCGCGAGGCCGACAGCTACCGGAACATTGTGAAGTCCATCGGCGTTCCCGCTGGCGAGATCGTGTTCCTGTCCGACGTGGTCGAGGAACTGGACGCGGCCCGCGAGGCCGGCCTGCAGACACGCCTGATCGATCGACTGGACGACTACCCGATGCCACGCATCGGCGCAGCCGCCAACGGCCATGATCGCGTCGAGAACTTCCAGCAGATCCAGCTGTAAGCGAAGACTGGCAGATGCCAACCTTGGTTGGCATGCTCCTGGTGTGCCAACCAAGGTTGGCACCTACCAAAGCGTGTCCCTCAACGATCGTTGAGGGTGCGCACCTTCAACGCCTCGCGCAGCGCAGTCAGATCCACCGGTCCACGCACGGCGATGTCGCGGGTTTCGCCCGGCAGCAGGTCCAGCAGGTTGTCTTCCACCTGCACGTCGAGCGCGCCGAAATCGACCCAGGCCGCGCGCACCAGCGCTGCGCTCTGCAGCCGCAGGCGGTAGTGGTCACCGTCGATCGCCAAGGTTGATTTCAGCTGCTGGCGTGGCAGCACTTGGTCCTTGGCTTCGACGAATCCGACGACTTGCCGCGCCGTCACCTTGCCGTCCTGCAGCAGCTCGAACACCGCCACCGTCCGCACAGGGTCAGCACCGGCCAGTAATTCGGCATCCGCATAGTTGCCGATATCGGTCACCCCGGCAGCGACCAGCGTCACTGCCTGCTCGCGACGGCGCAGCACCTTGCCCTCCACGTCCATCACCTGCAGGCGCCACCGCGCATCGAGCGGCGCGGCCTGATCGTTGATCACGCGCACGCGTGTCCTGCCCTCATCGCGCAGCGCGGCCACGGTGACCGGGGCGAAGAATCGCCGAGCAGCAAAATGCAGCGCCTTCCAGCGGCCGAAATAGTCCACGCTCGACCACGAGGCACCGGGCCAGACGTCGTTGAGCTGCCAGTAAAGCGAGCCCATCGTGTAGGGCCGCGAAGCGCGATGATGCAGCGCCGCCATGGCGATGCCATCGGCCTGCATCACCTGGCTCAGATAGACGAAGTCCTCGAAGTCCTTCGGCATGCCGTAGCCCAGCTCGATGTAATGCAGCAGGCGCGTATTGCCTTCGCCGGCCATGAATTTCTGGTGCGCACGGATCACCGGACTGTCGATGCGCTGCTCGGCACGGGTGGCCATCTGGTCCACCGTCGCCACCGCAGGCCAGGCCTGCAGGCCGTACTCGGACATGAAACGCGGGGTCTCACGCAGATAGGCCTGCACCGGCAGCGCTGGATTGCCCCACACCTGCCAGTAGTGCTTGTCACCGCGGGTTGAGTCGTTGGCCTTCTCGTCCAGATCGTTGCTGGGCGAGCTGGACCAGTACGGCACACCCAGCCCGTCTTCGCCCACCACCTGGCGCAGGTCGTTGCCGAACAGGTCGACGTAGCCCTGCCAGACCTTCGCTGCGAACGCCGGATCAGCCGCCTTCAGGTCGCGGCCGTGGCCCCAATCCTTCCACGCTGTCTCTTCTTCATTGTTGCCACACCACAGCACGATGCTGGGATGGTGGCGCAGCCGGCGTACGTTGTCGCGCGCCTCGGCCACCACGTTGGCGCGGAATGCCGGGTCGTAACCCGGCTGCATGCCACCGCCGAACATGAAGTCCTGCCACACCAGCAGGCCCAGTTCGTCAGCAATATCGAAGAACGCATCGTCTTCGTAGTAACCGCCGCCCCAGTTGCGCAGCATGTTCATGTTGGCATCGCGCGCGGCGACCAGCACCTGACGCAGGCGCGCTGCATCAACGCGAGCAGGGAAAGCGTCGAACGGGATCACGTTCGCGCCCTTGGCGAAGATCGGCACCCCGTTGATGACGAAGGCGAAGCCCTGCCCTCCCTTGTCGTCCTGCTCACGGCGCAGCTCGACCGTGCGCAGACCGATACGCTGCTCGCGCTTCAGCGTGGAATCGGCGCCGCCGTCGAGCGAGGCCACTACGGTGTAACGATCCTGCGCACCGTGGCCCACCGGCCACCAGCGCCGCGGCTTGGTAAGTTCGACCGGCACGTCCACGCTGTTCTGGCCGGGTTTCAGCTCGACAGTGCGCTGCACCCGTGCAACGCTGCGGCCATCAGGATCACGCACCTCAACGTCCACCGCAACGGGACCGGCTACCGCGTCCTGCTCCACCTGCAGCACTACGGCCAGCGTTGCCTTTTCCGCATCAAGCGCATCAGTGCGTACGGCGAGGTCGGTCAACCGATGCGCGCCCCATGCCTGCAGGTCAACGCCGCGCCAGACACCGGCCGTGACGTAGCGCGGGCCCCAATCCCAGCCGAAATGGTAGGCCGGCTTGCGCGCGAAGTTGCCGACCATCGCGTCTTTGGGTTCGTCGCCGTAGGGCGAAGGATAATTGCCGGCGATCTTGTGCGGCATCGCCTGCACGCCCGGCAGCAGCGTGCGGATCGGCGAACGGAACACGATCTGAAGTTCATTGCCCTTCGCACGCAGGCGGCCTTCGACGCGGGCACGCCATGTGCGGTGGGCATTGTCGGCACGCAGCAGCGGCTTGCCGTTGAGCTTCACCTCGGCATAGGTATCCAGGCCATCGAAGCGCAGCTCGGCGTTGGGCTTGGCCAGGGTGACGGCGTCCACATCAAAACGGGCGCGGTACTCCCAGTCGGCCAGGCCGATCCACTGCAGCTCGGCTTCGGGCGCGCCAACGTAGGGATCGCGGATCAGCTCGTGCGCCAGCAGATCGGTATGCACGCTGCCCGGCACCGTGGCCGCGCGCCATTGCTGCAGGCCCGGATGCGCCGCGCCCTGCGCGTCGCCGGGCAGCAGGCGGAATTCCCATTGCGCCTGCAGCGGTGCGGCGGTTGCGGGGAATGCGGTCGCCGCGATCAGCAGCAGGAGCAGACGGACAACGAAGGGAAGGCGATGCACGTGATGCTCCTGTTTTTCTGCCAGGCATGGCCTGGCATTACTGCATTCGGACGATGTTCAACGAACGACGTTCAAAACCTCGTAACACGCGCCCATGGTGTGGTAATCGACCTTGCCAGCCGGGCTCTTCTCGTCGCTGTACTTATGGTTGTCAGCGTCGAGAATGCGGAACCACGCGCCGTACCGGTGGTCGACGAAATGCTCCCAGGAATATGCCCAGATACGGTCGTACCACTGCCAATAGCGGTCATCGCCAGTGCGCTTGGCCATCAGTGCGGCGGTAGCCAGGGTCTCGGCCTGCACCCAGAAATACTTGTCGTCGTCGCAGACGAAGCTGTCGCCGCCGATCGGCGCGCCGTCCATGCCAGGCTGGCGGCGCGACTCCGGGGCGAAGCCGTAATACAGGCCGCCGCGCGCCTCGTCCCAGCTGCGCTCCACGGCGACATCGAACAGATGCTGCGCGGTCGGCACCAGCCAGTCGGCCTGCACGTGGCGGTCCAGGATCAGCAGCAGCTTGGCCCACTCGGTCTGGTGGCCGGGCTGGAAGCCCCAGGGCCGGAACAGATGCTTGGGATCGTCCAGGTTGTAGTCCCAGTCGATGTTCCAGTTGACGTCGTAGTGCTCCCAGACCAGGCCACCGGCCTTGGCCGCCTGGCGGCGGGTCATGTTGTCGGCCAGTTGCAGCGCGCGCTCGACATAGCGCTGCTCACCACTGGCCTCGAATGCAGCCAGCATCGCCTCGCACATGTGCATGTTGGCGTTCTGGCCACGGTAGCCGGTGAAGTTCCACTGGCCGTCAGCCTCGTCCCTGTACAGGCCGTGCTCGGCTTCCCAGAAGCGCGCCTGCAACAGCTGCCAGGTCTCGTCCATCCACGTGCGGGCTTCTTCGATGCCCGCCTTCAACGCACAGCTGTAGGCCAGCAGCACGAAGGCCACGCCGTAGCAGTGGTTCATGTCGTCCTCTACCACGCCATCGCGCAGGGTCCAGGCGTAGCCGCCCGTAGCCGGATTGCGATGCACTTCGCGCAGGTAACGCACGCCATGTTCAACCGCATCGCGATACTCGGCATTGCCGAATTCGCGGTAGGCCATGGCGTAGTTGAAAACGAAACGGGTGCTGCTTACCAGATGGCGATGGCTGGCATCGTAGATGCTGCCGTCGTCACGGAAGTAGTGGAAGAAGCCACCCTTCGGGTCGATGCAGCGCGGGTGGTAGAACGCCATGGTGTCGGCGATGTGTGCGCGCAGGAAAGCGGGGGAACGGAAATCGGGCGAGGTGCTCATGCGGGAAGATCCTGTGCCTGCAGCAGCTGCTGCACTTCATCGAACGAGGGCATCGCAGCGAACGCGCCCTTGCGTGTCACCGCCAGCGCGCCAACGGCGGCGCCGAAGCGCAGCGTGGCGGCAATCGCCTGCGGGTCCTGGCAGAACGCGGCAAAGCCCGCACCTGTCCCACCCCGCTCCAGCAGCCCGACCAGCACGCCCCCAACAAAGGCATCACCGGCTGCGGTCGTGTCCACGGTGGGCACGCGGAAACTGGTGACCTTGCCCTGCGTTTCGCGGGTGTACCAATGCAACGTGGCGGCGCCGTCGGTGATGATCACCCAGCGTGCCTGCGCAGCCAGCAGCCGCCGCAGTACCAGTGCCTCGCCGTCATCGCCGAGCGGTGCCGCCAGGTACTCCAGTTCCTCGCGCGACAGCTTGACCAGGTCGGCGCGTTCCAGCGCCTGCCACAGCCGCGGTGTCGGGTCGACATTGGCTGACCACAGCGCCGGACGCAGGTTGAGATCCAGGCTGACCACCGCACCGGCCGTGCGCGCGCGATCCATCCCGGCGAACGTCGCCTCGGCGATGTCCGCTTCGGTCAGGCTGTTGGAACAGACATGGAAGCACTGCGCGCCATCGAAGCAGCCGGCCTTGAAGTCGCTGTCACGGAACAGCAGGTCGGCGGCAGGCGGACGGTAGAAACTGAAGCTGCGTTCGCCGCCCGCGTCCAGTGCCACAAAGGCCAGCGCGGTTTTGGCCGCATCGGTACGCACGATGTAGTCGGTGCCGACGCCGTGTTCGCTCAGGCTTTCAGCCAGGAAGTCGCCGAACATGTCGCGGCCAAGCATGCCGACGAACTGGGTCTTCGCGCCCAGCCGCGCGGCGGCAACCGCGACGTTGGCCGGCGCACCACCGGCGTACTGCAGGAAGGCGCGCGGGGTATCGGCCGAGGCCGGCGGCTGCGCTAGTAGATCGATCAAAATTTCGCCGAAGCAGACGATGGAACCCATTTTCGACTCAGCCTCCCTGCGTGCCGGCAGCCGGCGCGCGGGCGCCGACCAGTCCGTAGAAAATGATGTAGCCGTAGCACAGCAGCGGCAGGATGAAGCTGGCCTGCACGCCGATGTGGTCGGCCAGAATGCCCTGCAGGTAAGGCACCACGGCGCCACCGACGATGGCCATGATCAGCAGGCTCGAGCCCTTGCTGGTCAGCGGGCCCAGGCGCTCGATGCTGAGCGCGAAGATGGTCGGGAACATGATCGAATTGAACAGGCCGATTGCTACCACCGAGTACAGCGCGACATTGCCGGAAGTCATCATGGTCAGCGTCAGCAGGCCGACATTGACCAGCGCGAAGATCGCCAGCAGTCGGCTCGGCGAGAAGCGCGCCAGCAGCGCCGAACCTGCAAAGCGGCCGATCATCGCCATCGTCCAGTAGGCCGACACATAGTGGGTGGCTTCCTGCTCGCTGAAGCCGCCGATGGTGGGCATCGACAGATAGTTGACCAGGAAGCTGCCGATCGATACTTCAGCGCCGACGTAGAAGAAGATGCCGAGCACGCCAAGCAACAGATGGCGCTTGCGCAATGCATCGAAATAGCTGTGCTGGTGGCCGTGGTCAGCCTGCTCGGTGGTGTCGTTCAGCGCCGGCAGGCGGAACAGGAACACGAACAATGCCAGCAGCACCAGCGCGATGGCCAGGCCCACGTAGGGGCCCTGCACCGCGTGCGCCTCGGCGGTACGGTAGGCAAGCTGTTCGGCGGCCGGCAGCGCGGCAATCTGATCGCCGCTCATGGCCGTGTTGGACAGGATCAGCATGCCACCGAAGATCGGCGCAATGGCCGTACCCAGTGAATTCAGCGCCTGCGCCAGGGTCAGGCGGCTGGAGCTGGTCTGCTCCGGCCCAAGCAGGGCGACATACGGGTTGGCTGCTACCTGCAGCACGGTGATGCCGGTTGCCAACACGAACAATGCACCGAGGAAGGCGCCATAGACGCGCAGCTCGGCCGCCGGCCAGAAGCCCAGCGCACCGATGCCGGCGATCACCAGGCCGGCCACGATGCCCTTCTTGTAACCCAGCGCTGCCACCAGCCGTCCCGCCGGCAACGACATCAGGAAGTAGGTGCCGAAGAAAGTGAACTGCACCAACATTGCCTTGGCATAGTTCAGTTCGAACACCGCCTTCAGGTGCGGAATCAGGATGTCATTGAGGCAGGTCAGGAAGCCCCACATGAAGAAGATGGTGGTGACCACGGCCAGCGCCTTGCCGTTGGTAACGGCAGGCTGGTTGCCCGGGGAACCCGATGGGCGGGGCGTTGCGGAGATCGGCATGCGGTACGCGCCTCGATGCGCGAGAGGTCGTTGAAGCGTGGAAGGGTGCAATCAGTTCAGAAGCAGAGCATCAATTCGGGCGTGCGGCACTGCTTTCGCGGATGCGCAACTGTACCGGGGCGACCGTGCGCCGTGGTGGCGCATCCGGTTCCTCCAGCCGCTGCAGCAGCAGCGATGCCGCCTGCCGACCGCGCTCGCGCGGGTCGGCGGTCAAGGTGGTCAGCGGCGGCACGGCAACCGACGCTTCGGAAATGTCGTCGAAACCGGTCACCGCGAAATCACCGCCGGGACGGATGCCGCGCGAGTTCAGGCCCAGCATCAGCCCCAGCGCGACGGTGTCGTTGTAGCAGACTGCCGCGCTCGGCCGATGGCCGTCGACGAACAGTTCGTCGGTGCGCGCGGCCGCTTCCAGGCGGTTGGGTGCCGATTCGATCATCCAGCCCGGCGGCAGCGCCAGACCGGCTTCGGCCAGTGCCTGCTGGAATCCAGCGCGACGCTGGTGGCAGGAACTTGAGTCCGCATGGCCACCGAAGAACGCGATCTGGCGATGACCACGCTCGATCAGGTGGCGGGTGGCCAGGTAGGCGCCGTGCTGGTTGTCCAGGGTCAGAAAGTCCCACTCGGCGCCTTCCAGTTCACGGTTGAACAGCAATACGTTGGCATTGGCACCCAGCGCCTGCCGCAGCAGCGTGGCATCGCTGCCTTCGGCCGGCGACAGGATCAGGCCTGCAGGCGTGTGCTCCATCAGCGTGGACAGCACCGCCTGCTGGCGCTCGGGTGACTCGCCGGTACTGCCGAGCAGGGTCACGTAGCCGCGCCCGCCCAGTGCCTCGTCGACGCCAGAGGCGAATTCGGCGAAGAACGGGTTGGACAGATCGTTGATGACCAGGGCGATGCTGGACGAGGTCCGCCGCCGCAGGTTCGCCGCAGCGCGGTTGTAGACATAACGCTGGCGACGCAGCTCAGCCTCCACCCGGGCACGGGTGTCGACGTTGACCAGCGGGCTGCCGCGCAGCACCAGCGACACGGTCGCGCGCGAAACGCCGATGGCACGGGCGATGTCGGTCACCGTCACCGCCTTGCCGGAACGCTTGCTGGAACTGTCGCCGTTGTCGTTCATCGTCTTCCCGCACTCCGATGGATGCTCAAGCCTAATGGATCGCGGCCCTGTCGTGCCGTGCCGTTCGCTGGGTTGCCTCGAACGGCACAGCCCGGCTCAGTGCAGCTGGCTGCCCGGTGCCGCACACCAGGACACGGGCAGATCCTTCACCGCCGTGCCCCAGCCCTGCGTGGGCGCCGTGCCATCGAGGGCGAAACGCAGCTTCGGGCCCTGCTGCAGCTGGTTCCAGCCCAGCCATACCGGCGCATGTGCCTGGCCATCAACCTGGACACCCTGCACGTACTGCAGGCGGCGACCATCGGCGCCAGGCGCCTCGATGCGCAGGGTGCGGCCATTGCCCAGCTCGACCTCGACCTTGGCAAAGCGCGGCGTATGCAGCAGGAACTCGCCGCTGCCCGGCACCGCCGGGTACACGCCGATCGCACTGAACAGGTACCAGGCCGACATCGTGCCGAGGTCATCGTTGCCGGTCACGCCGTTGGGCGCATTGGTGAACAGCTGCTGCGCGGCACGCACCACCGCGGCGGTCTTCCACGGCTGGCCGATCAGCGTGTACAGCCACGGCGAATGCAGGTCGGGTTCGTTGTTGGGGTTGTAGCGGAACTGGTTGTAGTAGCTGTACGGCCCCACCACCCATTCCTTGCGGGCGGCATTGAGCGGGTCGGCCTGCAGCGCATCCATCGCGAAGAAGGCATCGAGGCGGCGGCCGGCCTGTTCGCGGCCGTCCATCGCTTCGACCAGGCCCGGCACGTCCTGCTGCGCCAGCCACTGGTACTGCCAAGCCGTGCCTTCATGGAAACCATGGTGCGAGCGCGGGCTGTAGTGGCCATCGGCCGGGGTGTACCACTGGCCATCCTCGGTACGCGGACGCGGGAAACCGGTGAAGCCGGTCTCGGCATCACGCACCTGCGGGTCCCACACCTTGCGCCAGTTGCGACCGCGCTCACGCAGCGTCGCCGCGTCCTGCGCATGGCCGAGGCCATCGGCCATCTGCGAAAGCGCACAGTCGGCCAGCGCGTATTCCAAGGTAGCCGAACCACCGTGGTGCGGATCAACGTCCATGCCCTTGGACGGGAACGCGCGGTCGTAGACCACGTAGCCCTTGTCCAGATAGGTTGGATTGCCGGAACGGCCGGCCATGCGCGAGTTCAGCGGCGGCGTGCCGAAGGCATTGCGGCGCAGCGCGTCCCATGCCTGCGATTCACGGCCTTTGAGCGCACCGAAGCGCCACAGGTCGACCATGAAGGGGGTGACCGGGTCGCCGGTCATGATGTTGGTCTCGAAGTTGGCATAGCCCCAGCGCGGCAGCCAACCGCCCTGCTCGTCGATCGCCAGCAGGCTGCGGCCAATATCGCGCGCCACGTCCGGGCGCGTCAGTGCCAGCCACTGGTTCTGCGCGCGGTAGGTGTCCCACAGCGAGAAGTACTCGTAGTAGGTCCAGCCATCGGCGCGATGGATGCCATCGTCGTAACCACGGTAGCGGCCGTCAGCATCGCTGCCGGTAAGCGGCTGCAGCAGCGCGTGATACAGCGCGCTGTAGAACACTGTGCGGTCATCGCCATTGCCACCCTGCACGCGCACGCGTGCCAGCTGCTCACGCCACGATTGCTGCGACAGCGCGCGCATGCGTTCGAAGCCAAGCAGCGCCCCGCCCTGCATGCCCTCGGCACGCAGGTTGTTGCGCGCACCTTCGGCGTCCACATGCGAAATCGCGCTGACGGCCGTGACCGACTGGCCCTTGGCCAGATCGAAGCTGAGCCACGCGCCATTTGGCTTCTGCTCGCCTTCCATGCTGTGGCGCGCGCCCGGCAGGCCGCCACCCTCGCCCCAGGTGCCATGCGCCTTGAACGGACGGTCGAATTCGATACGGAACCAGGTGGTGTATTGATGGCCACCGCAGAAGCTCTTGGTGACCAGCTTGCCTTCAACCACGCGGTCGCCCACCACGTCCACCACGCTGCCGATCACCGAGTGGCGCTCGTTGGCCTGGCCGACATTGACCAGCACATGGCCATCGCCCTGGCGCTGGCTGAAGGTGTAACGCTCGGCAGCCGCGCGCGTACGCGCCGTCGCCTCAGCGTCAATGCCGCCGTAACTGGTCAGACGCACCTTGTAGTAGCCGGCCTGGCCGATTTCGCCGTCATGGGTATAGGCCGAGGCATACGCCTTGTGATCGAACTGCTTGGGGTTGGCGGTATCGAAGTCGCCGCCGGGGCTGATGCTGCCGGTCACCGGCAGAATCGACACCTGCCCGCCCTGCTCCCAGCAACCGGCGCCGGACAGGAGGGAATGGCCGAAGCCACGGATCTTGTCGTCGTCGTAGCGCCAACCCGAATAGTGGCTGCCGATCGGGCTGACCTGTATCAGGCCGAACGGCGCCGAGGCACCAGGGAAGGTGTTGCCGTCATCCTTGCTGCCGATGAAGGTATTGACCTCGCGCTCCAGCGCGGCCGGTGCGGCCTGCAGCCAGGGCGTCACCGCGAGCGCCAGCAGGCAGGCGATGCGGGCCAGGGGCCGATGGGACAGTGCCGACAGGCGGCGGTCGGGACGACGGTGGGACAACCTGGTCACGGGCAGGACTCCTTGGCGGCAGGGCGGCAGCGAAGGACCGGCCGCACAGGCCGAGCCCTCGTTTCCATCGGTACAAATCCGCACCCCGGCGGATTTAGATCGATTCAAGTAGAGCATGGGAATTTCGCCCAATGCATTCTGCGGCGCAGCATGAGGGGTGGGCTTCGGCCGGGCTGCGCCCGGCACCCGCAGAGGCCTGAGCCACGGCAACAGCGGGCTACCGAGCTGGGCGGGGCGGTATGGGCAGGCAGGACACGCCGTAAACCCCGCTCCGCGGTCCGGCCCAGCCGCTGGCGGCTGTGCGTTCGTGCGCTTGCGAAGCAGTGCTTCGCAAGCAAAGCGCCCTCACCCATGGGGGCTCGATGGCGCCATCCATGGCGCCAACGGTCCTGCATACCCACACCGCCCCGCCCCTGACAGTTTCCTGATGTCTGGCAGATCCACGCCATGCGTTGATGGATGTTCCTACCGATTTCAAAATCATCGAATGGAATCGGATTTCATCCACGCATGGCGCGGATCCAGGTGTCGACCAAGGTCGACACCTACCAACGGCATCGGGAATCTGTCGAAGGCGGGGTGGGTCCGGTTGCGGGGGCGTGAGCGCCATGGATGGCGCGACCGAGCTTACATGGACGTACTTGCAGCGTCCCCCGCAACCGGACCCACCCCGACATCCCACGGAAAGCCGCTGTGCTGTTGCTGTTGCTGTTGCTGTTGCCGTTGCTGCTGCCCTGGCTTCGGCCTCGGCGGGTGCCGGGCGCAGCCCGGCCGGCCCACCCCCCTTTGCGCATGTAACCGCTTACAGCAATTTTCCCCGAAGGGTCATTTGCACGACACGTCACTGCCATATTGCGCAGCAACATGCACCGACGCCGTTGCCGTGCTAAAAATCGCCCCGCCCATCGCTTAGATCGATCCAAGACGACAGCGCGATGGCCCGGAGTTGGGGAGCAAGACAGGACGTGCCGCGCCATCTGCCAGACGCACATTGCATCTGCAGGGCGAAGGCAAGATCGGCATCACGAATTAGATCGATTCAAGTTTCCGCGTCAGTCAGTCACCGGATCAATCCAGGAGAGAGGGAGAGATGGCAATGAAGCATTCAACACGTACGCAGGGCCACGACGCGTTGTCGCTGGCCATCGCGCTGGCTCTAGCCGCCGCCGTCGCCCCGCTTGGCGCTTCCGCGCAGCAGGCGGCAACGACCGGCGCGCAGGACGCCACCACCCTGGACAGCGTCCAGGTCACCGGCTACCGCTACGCGATCGAAAAGAGCCTGCAGCAGAAGCGCGACGCCAACGCCGTGGTCGAAGTGATCACCGCCGAGGACGTCGGCAAGTTCCCCGACAAGAACGTGGCCGACGCGCTGCAGCGCGTACCCGGCGTGGTCATCACCCGCAGCGGTGGCGAAGGCAAGTCGGTCAGCGTGCGCGGCCTCGCGCCCGACCTGACCCTGACCCAGTTGAACGGCAACTTCGTCGCTTCGTCGGAAACCAACAACGAAGCCACCCGCTCGTTCAACTACACGCTGCTGCCGTCGAACATGCTGTCCAGCGCCGAGCTGTTCAAGTCGCCGGAGGCGCGCATCGACGAAGGCGGCATCGGTGGCACGGTGATCCTGCACACCCGCCGCCCGCTGGATATGGAAGCCAATTCCGGCTACGTGAACCTGGAAGGCACCTCGTCCGACACCAGCCACGACGTCGACCCGCAGGTGTCGGCGCTGTACTCCTGGCACAGCAAGGACGAACGCTTCGGCGTGCTGGTCGGCGTGACCCAGCAGAAGCGCACCAGCCGCACCATGGAAGCCAGCACCGAGGACTACCAGTGGTACGGCAACAACACCACCGCCCGCGATGCCAACGGCAACCTGCTGGAACAGGATGGCATCCACTACTGGTGGGGCCAGTCCGGCTTCAACAACCAGACCGGCAAGAACTACAGCGAGTTCTTCATGCCGACCTCGGTGAACTTCGCGGTGAAGGAAGAGAAGCGCGAGCGCAAGGGCGGCCAGCTGACCTTCCAGTTCAAGCCGATCGACAACCTCACCCTGACCGCCAACTACTTCCGCTTCGAGCTGCAGGGTGATTACACCCAGAACATGCTGAAGGTGCCGGAGTGGAACCTGGCCCGCTACAACGGCGATGGCAACTGGGCCGGTGGCCGCCTGCTCAACGGGCTCAGCTTCGACCCCAGCGGCAGCATCGTCACCGGTGCGCAGTACGAAAAGCTGGCCGGCAAGACCTACTACTGCAGTGAAGATGAAGCCGCAGCAGCCGGCATGAAGCCGGGCGGCTGGGGCCCGGATGACTGCACCATCCCTACCCCGCAGCTGACCGGTGGCTACAGCAAGGAAAAGGCGCTCTCGCAGACCGCCGACCTGACCATCGACTGGGACATCAGTCCACTGTGGAAGGCGTCGTTCACCGGCGGCCGCACGTGGTCCGAAGGCGGCCCGTCGATGAACTTCCGCATGTCTGCCAAGCCGCGCCGCAAGGTCGGCAATCAGTGGCAGTCGGGCAACCAGTACACCGCGTGGGACCTGACCGGCACGCCGTCGGTACAGTTCTCGCCGGACCTGCAGCAGCAGTTGATGGCCGGCATCGCCGAAGTTGATACCGGCTCGACCGATTCGTCGTGGATGCAGACCGAGGTCAAGCAGAACTACTTCCAGGCCGACGTCACCAAGATGTTCGAAGCCGGCTGGCTGGACTCGATCCAGTTCGGCGCCAAGTACCGTGACGGCCAGGTCCACCGCAACACCGGCAACACCTACTGGGTGTGCCCGGGCCTGGACCCGGCCGACTATGACAACAACCGCTACCAGGCCGGTTGCGATCCGACGGCAGGCAATGCCCAGCCGGGCTTCTTCCTGTCCAATCCGATCAGCAACATCACCGGTGGCTTCAACGCCAACGTGTTCCCGGGCATCAACTACCCGGCCTACATCGACTATCTCAACAAGACCTACGGCGGTTCGTACAACCGCACCGAGGAAGACTTCGTCTACGACGTCAACGAGAAGATCTACTCGGGTTACTTCCAGGCCAACTTCCGTACCGACCGCGTGCGCGGCAACGTCGGCGTGCGCGTGGTGCGCACCAAGCAGTTCGCCCAGTCCAGCGATTCGGTCGAGCGCTTCAACGACTACTTCGTGGACAACGCCAGCGGCGCACCGATGAGCTGCGATGATCCGGCCGCCGATCCGAACCTGCGCTGCCAGGGCGGCTTCGTGCGCCTGCCGGACAACCAGGTCCGCGACAAGGTCTACACGCTCAGCTCGCTGGACAAGACCTACACCGACTTCCTGCCCAGCTTCAACATCGCTTGGGACATCACCGACAACCTGGTGCTACGTGGTGCCGCATCGAAGGTGATCGCCCGCCCGAGCTACACCTCCATCGCCTACCCGGGCGGCCTGCGCTACGTCAGCGAGGAATACAGCAACGACCGCCGCGTCGCTGGCGGCACCGACACCCCCGGCTGGTATGGCTCGGGCAGCAACAAGGCGCTGGAGCCGTTCGAGGCCGTGCAGTTCGACCTGGGCCTGGAGTGGTACTTCAAGCCGGGTTCGGTGGCTGGCGTGGCCCTGTTCCGCAAGAACGTGGACAACTTCACCGTGCCGGTGGTGCGCGACCAGCAGATGACCGTTGGCGGGCAATCGGTGACGGTGCAGAAGTATGAAACCCAGGCCAACGGCCGGGACGGTGTCTCGCAGGGCGTGGAACTGTACGGTCAGTACACCTTCGACTTCGGTCTGGGCGTGCAGGCCAACTACACCTACAACGACACCAACCTGGCTTCGATCGTGCTGGATGGCGAAGAGATCGGTTCCTCGCCGCTGGTGGGCAGCGCCAAGAACCAGGCCAACGTGACCGTGTTCTACGAGAACGAGAAGTTCCTGGCACGCGCCTCGTACAACCGTCGCGGTGAAGTGGTCGGCGGTCTCAACAACGGCCTCACCACGTACACCAAGCCCTACGACCAGCTCGATCTGAACGTGGCCTACAACCTGACCCCGGACTGGACCGTTACCGCCTCGGTGCTCAACGCCACCAAGTCCGAGCTGCGCAGCTATCTGGGCAACGACAGCCAGGCCCGCCTGCTGTCCAACATCTACGCCGGCCGCCAGCTGTACTTCGGCGTGAACTGGAAGTTCTAAGGCCTCACCCCCGCCTGCGGGCGGGGACGATCCTCCACGGCAGCTGCGCTGGTAAAGGTGGCTGCCGTTTTTTTGTTCAGCGTATCGCTTGACCCTGCCATCGTTGGAACGTGCACACTGGCTCCACCCCCAGAGCATCAAAGGAGCTACAGATGGAATTCCATGTGGAAGGCATGACCTGCGGTGGCTGCGCACGCAGCGTGACCAAGGCGATCGAGCTGGTCGACCCGACGGCAAGCGTTTCGGCCGACCCGGCCAGCCGCCGCGTGCAGGTGCAGACCTCGGCCAGCGAAGCACAGATTGTCGCGGCACTGACCGAAGCGGGTTTCCCGCCGCGTACGGCCTGATCACCCTGCCAATTGCATGAACGATGCCCGCCCCGTGCAACTGCCGGGGCGGGCATTTTCTTTTCCGCAGGTCTTCCTCAGGTCCTGCGCGCGCGCCTGCGTACCGCCCCCGAGGGCGCCGCAACCGGCCCAGCGCCCTCCTCGCCCTCGCCCAGCCGCTGCAGGATCGGGCACTCGGGGCGATCATCGCCGGCGCAGCAGCTGATCAACGACTTCAACGTGTCGGCCATCTGCCGCATGTTCTCGATGCGCTGTTCCAGATCATCGATGTGCTGCTCGGCCAGGCGCTTGACGTCGGCGCTGTGCCGCGAGGTGTCGTTCCACAGGCCCAGCAGGTCGGTGATCTCGGCCACCGAAAAGCCGAGATCACGCGCGCGACGGATGAAACGCAGCCGATGCACGTCAGCCTGCGAATAGGCGCGATAGCCCGCTCCGGTGCGCTCAGCCGGCGGAATCAGGCCAATCTGCTCGTAATAGCGGATCATCTTGGCCGACACGCTGGATGCCTTCGATGCTTCACCGATGTTCATGCAATCGCTCCTTCAGTTGGCCGCATGTGATGCGTCCGCCATCGGCGCCTGGAAGCGCCGCAGGCGCAGCGCATTGCCGAGCACGAACACACTGGACAGCGCCATGGCACCGGCGGCGAACACCGGCGACAGCAACACGCCCCATACCGGGTACAGCGCACCCGCCGCGACCGGGATCAATGCGGTGTTGTAGGCAAAGGCCCAGAACAGGTTCTGGCGGATGTTGCCGATGGTCGCCTTCGACAGCGCGATGGCGTTGGGCACGCCCTGCAGGTTGCCGGACATCAGCACCACGTCGGCCGACTCCACCGCGACGTCGGTACCGGTGCCGATGGCCAGGCCGACATCAGCCTCGGCCAGCGCCGGCGCATCGTTGATGCCATCACCGACGAACGCGATCTGACCGTAAGCCGCCTTCAACCGGCGTACCGCCTCCACCTTGCCTTCCGGCAGCACTTCGGCCACCACTTCATCGATGCCGAGCTGGCGGGCGATGGCCTGTGCGGTAGCGGCGTTGTCACCGGTAATCATGGCCACCTTCAGGCCAAGCTGGTGTAGGGCGGCAATGGCGGCAGGTGTGCTCGGCTTGATCGGATCGGAAACGGCGATGATCGCCGCCAAGCGGCCATCGAGGGCGGCATACAGCGGCGACTTGCCTTCGTTGCCCAGGCGCTCGGCCAATGCAGCGAACGCACCGATGTCCACGCCCAGAGAACGCATGAAGCGATCGGCGCCCACTTCCACGCGTGCGCCATCGACGGTGGCACGCACGCCCATGCCGGTTACCGACTCGAAATCAACCATCGCCGGCAGCGCGATGCCCTCCTCCGTCGCCGCCTCGACAATGGCGCGGGCGATCGGATGCTCCGAGCGCGATTCCACCGCCGCCACCCGTGCCAATACCTGCGCGCGATCGAAGCCATCGGCGATCTCCAGGTCGGTCAGCAGCGGGCGGCCTTCGGTCAAGGTGCCGGTCTTGTCCACCGCCACCACCTTGGCGTCCTTCAACAGCTGCAGCGCCTCACCCTTGCGGAACAGCACGCCCATCTCGGCGCCGCGGCCGGTGCCGACCATGATCGAGGTCGGCGTCGCCAGCCCCATCGCGCACGGGCAGGCAATGATCAGCACGGCAACTGCATTGACCAGCGCGAAGGTCAGCGCCGGCGACGGCCCGAAGATCAGCCACACCAGGAAGGTAGCGAGTGCCGCCAGCATCACCGCCGGCACGAACCACAGCGTCACCTTGTCGACCACGGCCTGGATCGGCAGCTTGGAGCCCTGCGCCTGTTCAACCAGACGGATGATCTGCGCCAGCATGGTCTGCCCACCCACCGCCGTCGCACGCAGGGTCAGTGCGCCCTTCTGGTTGACGGTGCCGCCGACCACGCCGCTGCCGGCCGACTTCTCCACCGGGATCGGCTCGCCGGTGATCATCGATTCGTCGACGAAGCTGCGACCTTCAGTCACCTCACCATCCACCGGCACACGTTCGCCCGGACGCACCTCCAGCAGGTCGCCCAGCAGCACCTCGTTGATCGGGATATCGACGATGCGGCCTTCGCGGCTGACGTGCGCCACCTTGGCCTGCAGGTTGACCAGACGCTTGATCGCCTCTGACGTGCGGCCTTTGGCGCGCACCTCCAGGAACCGGCCGAGCAGGATCAGCGCGACGATCACCGCCGCTGCTTCGTAGTAGACATTCACCGTGCCGGCCGGCAACAGGCGCGGGACGAAGGTAGCCACCACCGAATAACCGAACGCTGCTGCGGTACCCACCGCCACCAGCGAGTTCATGTCCGGTGCCAGGCGCAGCAGCGCCGGGAAGCCCTTCTGATAGAAACGCCGGCCGGGAATGGCCAGGACCAGTGTGGTCAGCACGAACTGCAGGTACCAGCTGGCCTGCATTCCTATCGTGGACATCACCCAGTGGTGCATACCCGGGATCAGGTGCGAGCCCATTTCCAGCACGAACACCGGGGCTGCCAGCACGCTGGCCAGGATCAGGTCGCGTTTCAGCGCCACCCGCTCGGCATCCTTCTTTTCCGCCGCTTCCTCATCGACCTGGGTGCCACCATCGATCAGGTGCGCCGCGTAGCCAACCTTGTCGATCGCCGCCACCAGTGCGTCGATGCCGGCGACGCCACGCACGGTCGCACGTTCGGTGGCCAGGTTGACACTGGCCTGGCTGACGCCCGGCACCGCCAACAGCGCGCGCTCCACACGGCCGACGCAGGATGCGCAGGTCATGCCTTCCACGGCCAGTTCGGTGGTCGCAGCCGGTACCTCATAGCCCACGCTTTCCACCGCCTGGATCAGGGCGTCGCGGTCGATCGGGCCAGAGGAGCGGATGTCCGCGCGCTCGGTGGCCAGATTGACCGACACGCTGGTGACCCCCTCGACCTTGGCCAGGGCCGCTTCGACCCGGCCAACACAGCTGGCGCAGGTCATGCCGTCGATCGGCAGACTGAGGGTGGAAGCCGTCCCGGGGACGGCTGTAACGCTGGAGGTGCTCATGGCCTGGTTTCCCTGGTTCCATCTGGAGAGGTGACCAGCCTAGACCTTGCCATCGTGGGAAGGTCAAATCCACCCTGCCCGGCCAGCGGCTCATCCATCCCGCGCACGCCCAGTAGAGCCACGCCATGCGTGGCTACCCCGTGCCTGGCGCCGGGTCATGCCCGGCGCCGCCGTCCCTCAGAACGTGAACACATACTCCAGCGCGAACTCACGCCCCACCGCCCCCAACAGACGCGTCGGGGCGAAATCGTAGTCGACCTTGTAGGGGTCCTTGTGGTTCCAGCTGGTCGCGTTGAAAGCGTTGTTCACGTACAGATTGACCTTCATGAACTCGGTCACCTGATAGCCCACGTTGAAGTTCCAGGTGATGAAGGGCCCAACCCGGCCGTAGTAGCGCGCCGTCTGCTGCCCGGCGTTCGGGTTCGTATTGGCCGATCCATCCGGACGCGTGGCGGGCTCCAGGCAGTTCAGCGACGGGCTGTCGCTGGGTACGTAGCCATCGGCGAACGGCAGGCAGCCGCCGGGGTTGTCCAGGCGGTCGGTGCCCCAGTGGTAGCGCACGCCTGGCACCGAGCCGATGCGGTCGGCATACACGTTCGCATTCCAGTTGCCGCCCTGCCAGGCCAGGCTCGCGCGCAGCTTGCTGCGCAGGTCGCGGTCGCGGCGCTCGGGGTTCGGATCGTTGGCGTAGCGCTGCTCCTTCGTCGAGATCTGGTTGGTGTAGTTCACCCCCAGCTGGAAGCTGCCCCATGCGGCCGTCTCTAGACGATAGCGCGCGCTCAGGTCGATGCCACGCACTTCGCGGCTGGCCAGATTGAACGGCCCGCGCTCGATCGACACCAATCGGCCGCTGCTGTCCCGGTTCACCCGCGCGAGGATGCCGGCGCAGTACTCGCCACCCGCCGGATTCGCCCAGGGCGTACCGTCCATGTTCTTGCCGGTCAGGCAGCCGGCCTCGCTGGCCAACACTTCGTCCGCACCGACGTCGACGATCATGTCTTCCAGCTTGATCGCCCAGTAATCCGCGCTCATCGACAGGTTCGGCAACACGTCCCAGACGAAGCCGACCGTCCACGAATCACCGGTTTCCGAGCGCAGCAGTGGCGTACCCCGACGGTTCACGTCGAACGAATACCAGACATCGGTATTGCCCACGCCGCAGTTGTTGACCAGATACGCGCCGCTCTCGATGCAACGCAGGCGGTCGTAGGTCAGCACTTCGGAACTGCTGGCCTGACCCAGCAGGTAGTGCATGTCCGGCGCGTGGAAGCTGGTCGCGTAGGAGCCGCGCACCAGCAGCGACTCGAACGGGCGCCATTCCAGGCCGGCGTTCCAGGTGGTTTCCTTCTGCCTGCCGATATCCAGTGCCTCGCCACCGCCGTCGGCCTTGTAGCTGCCGTAACGGTCGTAGCGTGCAGCAGCGGTGGCGATCAGGCTCTCAGCCAACGGGATCTTGAACTCGACGCCGGCCGAATAGCGGGTGCGCTCACCGCCGCCACGATCAACGTTCTGCAGATCGAAATCGATGCCGGCACGCGGATCCGGGCTGAGGTGATAGCCCTGCTTCGCCACTTCGGCCACCGCCGCGAACGAGATCGGCCCGGCCCAGCCCTGGAACAGTTCACCGGTGATGTCGGCCGAGGCCTGGTTGACGTAGGAGGACGCGCGATTCTTCGCGACCGTGCCCATCTGCCAGTACTGGTCCGGCGTGATCGGGTTCCACCAGCGCGCTTCGTTCAATGCGTAGATGGCCTCACCGTCGCCGGTGGTGCCGAGCCGTGGGCCGAGGAAGAAGTCGTACGACTTCTGTTCGTCCACCACGTTCTGCCGCTCTTCAACGCGGTAGTAGGAACGGCCAACCGTGGCGCTCCAGTCAAAGCGATCGGCCAGGCGTCCACGCAGGCCTGCGCTGATATCCCACGACAACTCGCGGTTGGTATTGCGCAGCGTGTCCAGGCCACCGACTTCGTTCGGGGTGAACTGGCGCACACCGAGCACCGGGCGATTGCGGTTGGCATCCCAGTAATAGCCGTTGGCATCGTCGATCAACGAAACGCTCGGTGGATTGGTGCCCCAGATCGCCTCGGACCGGTACACCGCCAGGTTGCTCCAGGCCTGCAGGCCATCACCGAAATCGAAGGTGCCATAGAGATTGCCCGACACATTCTCCGAGCCGCCGGTCAGCAACCAGTTGGCGTAGTCGGCGCTCATGCCGCACAGGCGGCCGGTGTTGCTCACCGTATTGGCGTTGTAGTTGTAAACCAGCCGATCAGCGGTGTAGTACTCGCCGGCGAATTTCTCGCAGGTACCGTCCGGTGGTGCCAGACGCTGGCCATTGCTGGGGTCGATCAGCGCCAGCCCCGCGGTGGGACGGAAACCGACCTTGCGCTGTTCCATGTTCCAGGACGGGTACAGCGCGTCGTCAGCGTCGTCCATCTGTGGCCGGTCACGGCCGAACAGCGGATCGCGCTTGGTGTACTGCAGGGCGTACGTGACGCTCCAGTTGTCGCCGGTCTTGCCGCCCGCCCAGGACAGATCCCAGGTATCGCGCCCGCCTTCGGTGGAAGTGCCGCCGCGCACGCGCACTTCGTCGCCGTCGTAGTTGGTCTTCAGGATGACGTTGACCACGCCGGCGATGGCGTCCGAACCATAGATCGCCGACGCGCCGCCGGTCAGCACTTCGATGCGCTCCACGGCAGCGGCAGGAATGTTGCTGTAGTTGGAGAAATTGGTCTCGCCGCCATAGGGCAGCGGGTAGTCGGCCACACGGCGGCCGTTGACCAGCAGCAGGCTGCGGTTGGGGCCCATGCCGCGCAGGTTGAGGCCACTCGCATTGGGCGTGTGCGAGCCCCACTGCGATGCCGCTTCGACGGTGCCGGTCGCTTCGGTCAGGGTCTTCAGGGCGTCGTAGACGGTGACGAAGCCTTCCTTCTGGATCTGTGCGGCGGTGATCACGTTGACCGGGGCCGGACCCTCGACGCCGGCGCGCTTGATGCGCGAACCGGTGACGGTGACGGCATCGAGGTCCTTGGTGGACGACGTGGCCGCTTCCTGTGCGCCCGCTGCGAAGGGCAGCAAGGCAAGCACGAGGGCCTGGGACAGCAGATGACGACGGTTGCGGACGGACTGAGCCATGGGTGGTTGCTCTTGGATGGTGGACGCGCGGTCGGATGGCGATCCCGGGCGTTGAACCGATCCCTCTCGATTCGATCACCCTCCCCTGTGGATCGATCCAAACTAAAGCACAGCTGAACCGCGCCCGGCATGTGGCGACGCAACAACGCGCTCCGGCATGTCGCTATCGGTTCCAGGTATCCAAGAAAATCAAATATTTGCGATACATCGTTGAGAGAACGACGCACGAAGCGATGTCACGATTACTACAAACGCGCGCGGAACGGTTTTGTCCGCCTTCAACGATTTCCAAGGTCCGGTGGATCTGGAACAAACCAGCCATCGCGGAGGACGTAGTGGCTTGATGCGTTGCCTCCGGGTCCGATACCCCACCATTCGATGGTGAACCCGTCGTCCTGCCAGATCACGGAAGAAAAATCGGATTCACTGCCGGGGCTTCCCGCGTTCTGACTGGCGAGGGAGACGGTCTCCAGGCAGCTGCTGATGACTGCACTGCCACGTTCGATGGGCTTCGGCCGGGTCAATTCGTAAACGAACAAATGGATCTCGCGCCCCGCGCCACAGCGGCCCGTCGGATTGGAGGCGTTTGAATCGAACACCTGATACAGCGCCCGAAAGCGTTTGTTTCCAAGCATATGTACGCGAGTGTCGACGAACGCCCCTGTAGCAGAGGGTGCCAGCGTCACCCCGCTCAGCACGGCGTCGATGCTGTTTCCCTCCGGACCGGCCGCCTTCCAGATCAACACTGGTGGCTGTCCTTCATCTGCAGCTATTGCGGCGGTTGGCAGCAGACAGAGAAGTAGCAAGAGCAGTCGAGGCATGCGGAAGGAGGATCGTTGCCACAGGGAGTTGGACCCCACTGTCGACAATCCTGACTTGCTCGTCCATTCGGAAACACGGATGCCCCTGCTTTCCGCTGTTTGGCGGACGGACTGTCCATCCGCGCATGTCAGAAACGTCACTTTTTGGCAAAGGGTGCGAGTTCGGCAATGGGGTCAGAGCCCTTCTGCGAAGGGATCCGACCCCGGGCGACTCTCAGCCGTCCAGCGCCTTCCGCAGCGCGGTCACCGTCGCCGCGTCGGTCTGGCTCCAGTCCGGGTCCAGCCCGCGCAGGGCCGGGTTCTGGAACTGCATGGCCGAACGTCGTTGCCCCTTGGCCGAAGCATGAAGTTCGAGGCAGCCGGTCTGCCGCGCCACGGCGGCGATGTTGCCCGGACCAAGCCCGGCGCCGGCCATGACGCTGATCCTGCCGGCCGCCTGTGCGACCAGCGCGGCCAATACGTCGGCACCGGCTTCGGCGCTGGCCTGGCCGCCGGAGGTCAGTACCCGCTGGCAGCCCAGCCCGATTACCTGTTCCAGCGCCGCCGGCAGATCGCGCGCGGCATCGAACGCGCGATGGAAGGTCACCTGCAGCGGGCCGGCCGCCTGCACCAGTTCCCGGCACAGCGGCAGGTCGATGTCGCCCTGCGCATCCAGCGCACCGATCACCACGCCGTCGCAGCCCATCGCGCGGCACTGCGCGATATCACGCAGCATCAGCTCGGTTTCCAGCGCGTCGTACTGGAAATCACCCGGGCGTGGTCGCACCAGCACGAACAACGGAATCCGCAGCCGCTCGCGGGCAATGGCGATGCTGGCAAACGACGGCGTGGTGCCGCCCTCAGCGAGATTGTCGAACAGTTCGATGCGGTCTGCGCCACCGGCCTGCGCGGCCAACGCCGAGGCCACCGAGTTGCTGGCGATCTCCAGCGTCAGGCGCACGCTCACGCCTGCGTGCTCGCATAGATCGACGGCGAGTCGCGCAGGTCGTCCTGGCGCTGTGCATCGCACACTGCGTAGACGAAGCCGCGATGCAGCGCATAGGCACCGACCTCGCCCTGCTTGTTCATCGCCAGGAAGCAGACCTGCAGGGTCCTGCTCGCCTCGGGGCGCTTGCGCACCACGCGGTCGATCGCCTCGCGGCAGGCCTGTGCCGGCGAGCGCCCCTGGCGCATCAGCTCGACCACCAGGAACGAGGCCGCGTTGCGGATCATCTCTTCGCCTACACCCGAGGCCGTAGCGGCGCCCACTTCGTTGTCCACGTACAGGCCAGCGCCGATGATCGGACTGTCGCCCACCCGGCCGTGCAGTTTCCAGGCCATGCCGCTGGTGGTGCAGGCACCGGCCAGATTGCCCTTGGCATCCAGCGCCAGCATGCCGATGGTGTCGTGGTTGTCGCTGTTGCCGGGTAGACCGCGGCGCTCGGCATTGATCTGCGGCGCGTACTTCTCGGTCTTCAACCATTCGCGCCACGCCGCTTCGGCCTTCGGGGTCAGCAGGTGCTGCCGCTCGAAGCCCTGCTGCACGGCGAACTGCTGGGCGCCCTCGCCCACCAGCAGCACGTGCGGGCTGTTCTCCATCACTTTGCGCGCCACCGACACCGGATGCAGGATGTCGACCAGCGCAGCGACCGCGCCGCAGCGGCCATCACCGTCCATGATGCTGGCGTCCAGGCTCAGCACGCCGTCGCGGTCCGGGTTGCCACAATGGCCGACGGTGGGATTGCACAGTTCGCTTTCGGCCCAGCGCGCACCGGCTTCCACCGCATCCAGCGCACTGCCGCCCTGCGCCAGCACTTTCCACGCGGCCTGGTTGGCCGGCACGCCGAAGTCCCAGGTCGATACCACTTTGGCCCCGCCCTGCGTACGCGCCTTCACCACCGGCAACGCTGCCACGCCTGCGGCCAGTGCACCGGCCTGCAGGAACTGCCTGCGATCCACCATCTTCGCCTCCGTCTGCATGCTGCGCCCGCCGGCCCGATGCCGGCAGCGTCGATCAATCGTCCGCGCGGATCCGCGCTGCGTGCCAGGCTGCCGCACCGAGCACGCCCAGCTGACCATGTTCCACCCGCCACACCGGCACCTGGCGCAGCACGTCGGTCAGCACGCCCTTGTTGAGGAAGCGCTCACGGAAACGGCCGTCGGCCAGGAAATCCTGCACATGTGTGGAAATGCCACCGGCCAGGTACACCGAGCGCGCACCCACCGCGATCGCCGCGTCGCCGGCCAAGCTGCCCAGCCAGGCGCAGAACACCTGCAGGGTCTCCACGGCCAGCGCATCGTCGCCTTGCCGCGCCGCCGCGATCAGCGCTTCAGTGCTGGTCCACTGCGGCGCCACGCCGCGCAGTTCGCACAGGCAGGGATACAGATTCATCAGACCGCTGCCGGACAGCACACGTTCGTTGTCCACGTGCGGCCAGCGCTGCAGCAGCTGGCCCAGCACGTGCAGTTCCAGCGCGTTGCCAGCGCCCAATGCAGCGTGGCCGATCTCGCTGGCCAGCACCGGGCGCTCGCCATCGGCGAAGCGCAATGCCGCACCCAGGCCGGTTCCCGGCCCCAGTACCAGCGCCGGGAAGGTCGTGGCCGGATCGGCATCGCCGTTCAACGGCACCAGCGTGTCGGCCTGCAGATAGGGAATGGCCAGCGCCACCGCTTCGAAATCATTGATCAGCTGCAGGTCGGGCAGGCCCGACTCGCGGCGCGTCGCCGACAGCGACACCGTCCACGGCAGATTGGCGTTGATCAGGGTGTCGCCGTCGAGCAGACCAGCGATGGCGACCACTGCACTGGCCATCGGCTGGCCGAGGCTGGCGGTGAAATCGGCCAGGATCGCCGCCAGGCTGGAGTGGTCGGCACAGGCGTAGGTACGGTAGCTGCCCAGCCGCGGCGCCTGCCCCGGCACGGTCTCCGCCAGCGCCAGACGGGCGAAGGTACCACCGACATCGGCGACGACCAGGCTGCGGGGAACGCCGCTGCGGGCGGAGTCGGATGGAACCGGGGACGCTGCTGCAACGTTCACGCTGGCCTGCTTGGATCGATTGAATCGTCCCGATTCTCAGGCATCGGCCGGCCTTTGCCTAGCGCGGCGACAGCGGCACCCGGAGTCACATGCCTTCCTGCTCGGCCACCTGCACGCCATCCACCAGCACCCGCAGGCGCTGCGGACGGAACCCGGCGAACAGCAGCGGCCGGGTCCGCTCCACCAGCACTTCATGGCCGGCGATGTGGCGCTGCCACGACTGTACCAGCGAGAACGAGAAGTGCGTGCCCGGATGCAGCGGGTGCTGCACCCAGACCTTCTCGCTGGCGCTCTGCAGCATCATCGCGCCGGTGAACCAGTGGCGGCTGAGGGTGACCGGCGTGGTGCCGGCCATGAAGCGGATATCCATGCTGCGTCCTTTCGTGATGGAAGCGTGGCCCGCGCTCAGGGCTGCGCGGTCTGCAGGCTGTAGCTGGTGCTGGCGGTGAACACCGCGCCATCGGGCTGGGTGGACCGCACTTCGACCTTGTGGCTGCCCACGGCCAGATCGGTCGGCAACGCGCCACGCCACAGGTGCGGCGAGGCAGTGGCTTCCGGCGAACGGTCGTAGCCGCGCAAGGTGGCGGCCAGATCGTCGGCGACGTTCTCCACCAGCAGCCGCGGATCAGGTTGGCTGACCTGCTTCATCGGCTGCCAGGCGCCGCCATCGACGCGGTACTCGACCACGCTGGCGTCCTCGCCCATGTAGACGTTGGCGTAGATGCCCCATGCCGGGTACGCGCCCTTGCGCAGCACCTTCGGCGCATGCAGGCCGATCTGCTCGCTGGCTGCCGCACCGGCCACGCGGTACTGCAGGCGGTAGCTGCCATTGCCGGCCACGTCCAGCAGTGCATAGCCCTTCGGCGTGCCATCGCTCATGGTGCTGTCCGGCACGCCGGCGACATTCTTCACGCCCGACCAGAATGCACCGCAGTTGGCACCAACGTTGTACTCGTGCAGCGGCCTGGCGCCCTGCCAGCCGTCGGCCTTGCCGTGGTAGACGTGCTGCTGTGTGTGGCTGTGGCCGCTGAGCACCAGCACGTTGCGGAAGTCCTTCAGCAGGTCGAACAGTCGCTGGCGGTCGGCATGGCGGAAGGTCTCGCGCCCCGGTGCCGCATCGAACAGCGGGATGTGCATGCCCAGCACCAGCAGGCGGTCCTTGTGCAGGCCCTTCAGATACGCAGCCAGGAAGGCGAACTGATCCTCGCGCAGGCCACCGACATACTTCGGCTTGGCATTGGGGTCGTACACCACGTCGTCGAGGAACACGAAGCTGGCGCCGCCCTCTTCCACCGCATAGGTATCGGGGCCGTAGATGTTGCGCCAGCTGTCCAGCGAATGCGCGTCATTGGCCGCGTCGAAGTCCAGATCGTGGTTGCCGGGCACGTGGAACCACGGCACACCGAGCTCGGTGGTGACCTTGTTGATCGCCGGATACAGGGTCAGATCATCGTTGACGATGTCACCGAGCGTGGTACCCAGGCGCGCCTTGGTCTGCCCAACCAGCGGCGCCACAATCGACTGCTGGTAGTAGCCGATGTCCTGCAGGCTGGCGGTCTGCGAATCGGTGAACATCAGCATCTGGAAGCCGCGGCGGCTGTCATGCCGGTCGTTCTGCAGGGCGAAGTCCCAGTTGCGGGCAACATCACTGGTGGCCGCGATGCCGCCGTACTTCAGCGTCGGCGAACCGTTCGGCCGGTAGTGCCGCCAGAACGACGGCAGGCCGTCGGCGGCCTTCGGAAACGTATAGGCATCGGGCTTGATGACGAAGACCGTCTGGCCGTCACGCACCGGCAGGCTGTAGCTGCCGTCGGCAGCGGTCTTGACGATGGTTTCGCCATTGGACACCTGCACGCCGGCCAGACCCGGATCGGTCGCACCGCGGCCTGGCTTGGCGTCACGCTCCAGATACACCTTGCCGCTGACCACGGTGTCCGCGGCCCAGGCCGGCGAGGTCAGCAACAGGCAGCACAGCCAGGCGGCAGGCAGTTTCATGGGGGCGGGTCCGGGGAAAAGAGACCGCCTATTGTAGATTCCGCCGATGACATCGCGCACGCGTTGCCGCCTTTCCGGTAGTGCCGGCCGCTGGCCGGCAACCTCATGGTCGTCGGCAACCAGCCGGGTTGCCGGCCAGCGGCTGGCACTACCGCACATCAACGATGGCGCTTTTCCAGCACGTCGCGGGCATCTTCCAGCGACAGCCCGCGCGCGCGCAGCAACACCAGCAGGTGGTACAGCAGGTCCGAGGCCTCTCCGAGCAGTGCATCATCGTCCTGTGCCACCCCGGCCAGTGCCGTCTCCACGCCTTCCTCGCCCACCTTCTGCGCGATGCGACGGATGCCGCCCTCGAACAGGGATGTCGTATAGCTGCCGGAAGGACGCAGCGCCTCACGCACGGCGACCAGCTGGTCCAGGCCACCGAGGAAGTCCTTCGGCGCACCATCGAAGCAGCTCTCTGCCCCGGTGTGGCAGGTCGGGCCTGCCGGTCGTGCCAGCACCAGCAGCGTATCGGCATCGCAATCCACGCTGATCGACTGCACCGCCAGCACATTGCCGGACTGCTCGCCCTTGGTCCAAAGACGCTGCTTGCTGCGGCTGAAGAAGGTCATGTGGCCGATCGCCAGCGTCGCTGCCAGCGACTCGGCGCTGACGTAACCCAGCATCAGTACCTGCAGGGTGTCGGCATCCTGCACCACGGCCGGCAACAGCCCATCACCTTTGTCCCAGTCCAGCGTTTCCAGCGCCTGCGGCGACGGCCGCACATCAATAGACATCTCGTACCTCGATCTGCTGCTCGCGCAGGTAGCGCTTCAAGTCGGCAATGGCGATGGCGCCACTGTGGAACACGCTGGCCGCCAGCGCACCGTCAACGTCGGCCTGGTCAAAGGCCTGGGCGAAGTGCTCCATGGCACCCGCACCACCGGAAGCGATGAGTGGCACCTGGCACAGCGCACGCGCCTGTCGCAGCTGCTCCACGTCATAGCCTCGGCGCACGCCATCGCTGTCCATGCAGTTCAGCACGATCTCGCCGGCACCCCGGCGCTGCGCCTCGACGATCCAGTCCAGCGTGCGCAGCGGCACCGCCTGGGTCTTGTCCGGGTCGCCACTGAATCGGCGCACACGCCACTGGCCATCTTCCTCGCGCACCGAGTCGACACCCACCACCACGCACTGCACGCCGAATTCTTCAGCCAGTTCGGTGATCAGTTCCGGGCGGCCCAGCGCGGGCGAGTTGATCGATATCTTGTCCGCACCAGCGAACAGCACGCGACGCGCCGTCTCCACGCTGTCGATGCCACCGGCCACGCAGAACGGGATATCAATCAGGCGCGCGATGCGTTCGATCCAGGCCACGTCCACCGACCGTGCCTCCGGGCTGGCGCCGATGTCATAGAACACCAGCTCGTCGGCGCCCTGGTCGCGATAGCGCTGGGCCAGTTCGGCGATGTCCCCCATGTCGACGTGGTCGCGGAAGCGCACGCCCTTGACCACGCGGCCATTGCGTACGTCCAGGCAGGGGATGATGCGGCGGCTCAGCATGCCAGCGCCTCCGCCAGGTCCATCCGCTGTTCCAGCAGAGCCTTGCCGAGAACCGCACCACCACAACCGGCAGCCTGTGCTGCAGCCACATCGGCCACATCACGGATACCGCCCGACGCCTGGACGGCCACGCCGGGCAGCAATGCTGCGAGGTGCTGATACAGGCTGATGTTGGGGCCGGCCAGCATGCCGTCGCGGGCGATGTCGGTGCACAGCAGATGGCGCATGCCCGCCTGTGCGTAGCGTTCGGCCAGGGCATCCAGGGTCACCCCCGCGTTTTCGGTCCAGCCATGTACCGGCAACTGCCACTGCCCCTGCGCGTCCTGGCGTGCATCGAGGGCGATGGTCAGCCGCTCCGGGCCGAACTCGGCCAGCCAGCCGATCACCTGCTCCGGCTCGCGCACCGCCAATGACCCGATCACCACGCGGCTGGCGCCGGCATCGAGGATGCGCGCCACGTCGTCGCGGCCACGCACGCCGCCACCGGTCTGCACCTGCAGCGGGGTCTGCGCACGGATCGCCGCCAACAGCGGCGCCAGCGTATAGCCACCGGCACGTGCAGCATCCAGGTCGACCAGGTGCATCCACTGTGCGCCCTGCGCGGCGAACGCCTGCGCACGCGGCAACGGGTCGTCACCATAGTGGGTTTCCTGCGCGTAGTCGCCCTGACGCAGCCGCACGACGCGGCCATCACGGATATCCAGCGCGGGATAGACGATGAAACTCATGCAGCGGTGCCCTCAAGGAAATTGCGCAACATCAGCGAGCCGGTATCGCCGGACCGCTCGGGATGGAACTGGGCGCCGAAGTAGCGGCCCTGCTCGACCACGGCGGTGAACAGGCCACCGTGGTCGCAGGCGGCAACGGTATGACTGTTCAGCGGCGCGGCGTAGCTGTGCACGAAGTACGCACTGGCACGCTCGGGAACCCCCTGCAGCAGCAACGACGGACGCAACGGCAGCAGTCGGTTCCAGCCCATGTGCGGCACACGGATGCCACAGGCCGGCACCAGCTTGCGCACCACCCCGGGGATCAATCCAAGCGTATCCACGCCGGCTTCCTCGGAGCGATCGAACAACAGCTGCATGCCCAGGCAGATGCCCATCAGCGGCACCTGCAGCTGGCGCAGCGGCTCGACCAGTCCCTGCGCATGCAATCGCTGCATGCCGGGGCCGGCCGCACCCACGCCGGGCAGGATCACCCGTTGCGCGCCGGCCAGGCCAGCGGGGTCGCGGACCAGGCGCACCGTGGCACCGAGCCGTTCCAGTGCGTAGCGCACCGAACCCAGATTGGCGCCGCCGGCATCGATCAGCACGACCTCGCTCACAGCGCCCCCTTGGTGGTCGGCAAGGCGGTGCCCTGCCGTGCAAGCGCAGGCCGCAACGCACGTGCCAATGCCTTGAAGCAGGCCTCGACCTTGTGGTGGTCGTTGTCGCCACGCACCTGCAGGTTGAGGTTCAGGCCGCTGGCATCGCACAGCGAGCGGAAGAAGTGCGGGACCAGCTCGGTCGGCATGTCGCCCACACGCTCGCGCTTGAACTCGCCGTCGAATACGAAATACGGGCGGCCACTGAAATCCAGCGCAGCGCTGGCCAGGGTTTCATCCATCGGCAGGGTGAAACCGTAACGGCCGATGCCGCGCTTGTCCCCCAGTGCTTCGCGCAGGGCTTGGCCCAGCGCCAGACCGGTGTCTTCGATGGTGTGGTGTTCATCGATGTGCAGGTCGCCCTCGGCGCGGATGTCCAGCGCGAAGCCACCGTGCTTGCCGATCTGTTCCAGCATGTGGTCGAAGAATGGCAGGCCGGTGTGGATGTGCGCATCGCCGGCGCGATCCAGATCCAGTTCGACACGGATCTTCGTTTCCTTGGTATTGCGCTGGACCAGCGCCGTACGCGGCGCATCGGCCAGAGCGTGGGCGATGCCGGGCCAGTCCCACTCGCCGCCAAACTGTTCAGTGCGCAGCTGGAAGCCACGGATGTTGAGGTTGTCGGCGAACTGCAGGTCGGTGATGCGGTCGCCGACCATACCAGAGCGCGCCCAGTCGATGCTGCGATCCTGCAGGTAGGCGGTCATCAGGCCGATGCCGGGCTTGCGGGTCGGCGCATTCTCGTGCGGCCAACTGGCGTCGACCAGCACATCACGGAAGACGATACCCTGGCTTTCGAAGATCTGCAGCATCAGGTCGTTCGGGCCATCGAAGCTCGCGCGCGGATAGTTTTCGCTACCCAGGCCGTCCTGGTTGGTGACGATCACGAACTGGTAGCCGGCATCGCGCAGTTTCAGCAGCGCCGGGATCACCTGTGGCACGAAGCGCAGCTTCTCGTAGGCATCGATCTGGAAATCCGCCGGCTCCTCGATGAGAGTGCCGTCGCGGTCGATGAACAGGATGGGCGTCATGCCGCAGCCCTCCGTGCCGACAGCGCCGCAAGCACGCGGTCGTTCTCTTCCGGGCTGCCGATGCTGATACGCAGCGCATCGTCCAGCTGCGGCGCAGCACGCTGGTCGCGCACCACCACGCCGGCAGCAAGCAGCGCGTCGAACGCAGCCTGCGCATCGGCGAAGCGGACCAGCAGGTAGTTGCCGGCCGATGCGTACACCCGAAGGACGCCAGGCAGGCCCACCAGCGCTTTGCCCAAGCGCTCGCGCTCGGCAATGACCGTCGCCACGCGTTCGGCGGTGCGTGCCAGCGCGGCCGGCTGCAGTGCCTGCACCGCCAGTTCAGCGCACGGCGTCGGCACCGGGTACGGCGCTTGGCAGCGACGCAGCACGGCAATCAGTTCCGGTGCGGCGATCAGGGTGCCGATACGTGCGGCCGCCAACGCATGTGCCTTCGACAACGTGCGCAGCACCGCCAGGTTGGCGTGTGCGGCAAGCAGCGTGGTCGCCGATGCGCGCTGCGCATACTCGACATAGGCCTCATCCACCACCACCAGCGCCTGCCCACGCAGGGCAACGGCTACGCGCTCAATTTCCGACAGTGCGATATCGCTGCCGGCAGGATTGGACGGCGCGCACAGGAAAACGAGCGTGGCGCCCTGCCCCTTCGCAGCGGCAATCACCGCATCCGGGTCCGTGCGCAGGCCCTCGCCATCGTCAATGAGCGGCACTTCAATCAACGACGCACCCTGCAGGCGCGCGCAGACCGCGTACATGCCGAACACCGGCGGCGTCACCAGCACGCCATCGCGACCGGGCACGCACAGGGCGCGCACCAGCAGATCGATCGCTTCGTCGCTGCCACGGCCTACCAGCAGCTGTTGCGGCTGCACGCCGTACAGCGACGCCAGCGCTTCACGCAGCGCACCTGGCTGCGGCTCCGGGTAGCGGCGGCTACCACCCGTGGCGTCGGCCGGATTGGCCCACGCCGATTCATTCGCGTTCAACCACACCTCACCCTGCACAGCGCTGCTGCGCGCCGAACTGTAGCCGGCAAAGGCCTGCAGGTCTGGCCGTACCAGGGCCAGCACGCCGTCGATGTCCGCGCTCATGCGGCCACCTCCATGCGCAGGGCGACCGCACGTTCGTGCGCATCCAGCCCTTCGGCGCGGGCGATGATGCGCGCGCAGCCACCGATCGCGGCCAAGCCGGCGGCACTGGCGCTCTGCACGCTGATCAGGTTCTGGAAACTGGCCACGCTGACACCGCTGTAGGCACGCGCGGCACCGGCGGTCGGCAGCACGTGGTTGGTGCCGCTGCAGTAATCGCCCAGTGCTTCCGGCGTGTAGTCGCCGAGGAACACCGAACCGGCCGCCTGCACCTCGCCCAGCCAGTCGCGCGGTTCACGCAGGGCCAGGATCAGGTGTTCGGGGGCGTAGCGGTTGCTGATCGCAAACGCATCCAGCAGTGACTCCACCAGGATCAGCTGCGACGCCGACAGCGCCTGGCGGGCGATGTCCTGACGCGACAGCAGGGCTACCTGGCGTTCAACTTCAGCCTCGACGGCAGCCAGCATCGCCGCGTCATCGGTCAGCAGCAGTACCTGCGAATCCGGGCCATGCTCGGCCTGCGACAGCAGATCGGCGGCGACGAAGGCCGGATTGGCGCCGGCATCGGCAATCACCAGCACTTCCGACGGACCGGCCGGCATGTCGATGGCAGCGGCGCCGTCCTGCGCCACCTGCTGCTTGGCCTCGGTGACGAAACTGTTGCCCGGCCCGAACAGCTTGTCGCTCGCCGGGATGCTGGCGGTGCCATAGGCCATCGCTGCGATCGCCTGCGCACCGCCCAGCTTGAACACACGTTGCACGCCGGTCAGGCGCGCGGCCACCAGCACCGCCGGATCGGCCGTACCGTCCGCACGTGGCGGTGTGCACAGCACTACCTGTGGGCAACCGGCCAACTGCGCCGGCACGCCCAACATCAGCGCGGTGGACGGCAATGGCGCACTGCCGGCCGGTACATACAGGCCAACCCGGCCGATCGGCCGCAGCATGCGCTCGCAGACCACACCCGGCGCGGTTTCCACTGCATAGCCTTGGCCCATCCCGGCCTTGTGGAAGCGGGTGATGCGCTCGGCCGCTTCGACCATGGCCTGGCGCAGCGCGGCCGGTACGGCGGTTTCGGCGGCAGCGAACTCGCTGTCGGAAACTTCGAAATCCTGCAGGTCCACGCCATCGAAGCGCGCGGTGATCGCGCGCAACGCGGCATCGCCCTGCGTGCGTACCTGCGCGATCAGCGTTGCCACCGCATCACGGGTCTGCTGCGCCACGGTCTGCACCGGGCGGGTCAGCGCCGCGCTGCGCGCGGCCTCATCAAGTTGCGACCAGATCAGACGATTCATGCCAGCGACCGCTCCACGCTCAATACCATCAGGCCCTGGGCGCCGGCGCGCTCCAGTTCTTCCATGCGCTGCCAGGTCAACGGACCGGGGCACATGGTCTGCAGGCGCAACGCACCGCCATCGGCAGGCAAACGCACCAACGGTTCGGCATCGGCCAGCAGTTGCGCCAGCGCATCCACGCGGTCCTCGCTGGCACGGAACATCAGCAGCTTGCGGTCCTGGCGCTGCACCACACCGTCCAGACGACGCAGCAGCATGCTGCGCAGGGCGCCGCGCGCATCATCGGGAACGCGCACCGCACCGGCCAGCACGGCCTCACTGTCGAGCAGGTTGTGCACCGGGGTGAGCTGGTTGGCACGCAGGGTGGCGCCGCTGGAGACCAGGTCACAGATCAGGTCGGCGGTGCCCAGGCGCGGCGCGATCTCCACCGAACCGGACAGCTCCACCACCTGCGCATCCACACCCTGCGCGGCCAGCCACTGCTTGAGGATGGCCGGGTAGCTGGTGGCGATACGGGTACCGGCCAGCTGTGCCGGCCCCTGCCATCGCCACTCTTCCGGCACCGCCAGCATCAACCGGCACTGGCCGAAGCCCAGCCCACGCAGCGCGTGGTAGGTATCCGGCAGGCCGATCTGGCGACGCGCAGCGGCCTGCTCGTCCAGTTCGTTGCGGCCGACGATGCCGAGGTCGCAGACGCCATCGGCGATCAGGCCGGGGATGTCGTCGTCGCGCACCAGCAACAGGTCCACCGGCAGCGACTCGCCGTAGCAGAACAGCTTGTCGCGGCTCTCGCGCCAACTCAGGCCACAGGCGCTGAGCAGGTTGCGGGCGGGCTCGGCCAGCCGGCCACTCTTCTGTATGGCGATACGCAGCCGGTCTCGCGCCGGCGCTGCCTGGGTTGCACTCATGGGGGAGGTCTCGAAGTTCGGAACGGGGCGCGGATCAGCGCGAAGCAAGGCGGTCGACGGCGGCGGCATAGCCTCGATGGCCATGCTCGAGCGTGCGTGCCACCCGTCCGGTGGTGGTCACGCTGACGCCGGTGCGCTCGTGGATCTCGCGGTATGGCACGCCCTGCTGCAGCAGCGGCACTACCTTCCAGCGGTCGGCCATGGCTTCCAGCTCAGCCGGCGTGCACAGGTCACGCAGGAAGGCGACCACCTGTTCCGGCTCGCGCAGGGCGGCAAAGGCCTGGGCCAGGGCGTCCAGATCAGCGGTGGAGTCTTTGGCGGCGATGTCGGGGCGGGCTTTCACGGGCAGGGCTCTTGCATCAATGTAATAGCGTGTTAGTACATTAACGCATTCTTGCGCAGTGCGTCAAATCGAGGGTTGGGGGAGGTTGCGGCAGGGCTCCCGCCCTGCACCCGCAGAAGCAAGAGCCAGTGCAACAGCAGCAAGAGCCTGCATTCCGCGGGATGACGGGGAGGGTCCGGTGGCAGGGGGCGCCGTAAACCCGTCCATGGGGGCTTGGTCGCGGCATCCATGCCGCTCACACCCCTGCCACCGGACCCTCCCCGCCTTCGACAGCTGGCTGCGATCTGCTGGATCTCGCTGGAAAGCTGATCGGAACCGGCTTTTGTCGAATCGAGCCATGGTCGACTGCTGTTCTCCGGAAACGCAGAACGCCCACCAAAGGTGGGCGTTCTACTTTGAAATCAATACGCTGGCGACGCTCAGGGCTGGCAGTGGACCTCCGCCTGCAGCGCGCCGCGCCGCAGGCATTCGCCGAACAGGCTGCCCTGCCGGCTCGGATGGGACTGCAGGTTCTGCAGCGCCCCGGCCCGGCCGCGGCACGCCCGCGCAGCCAGGACCTGCAGATCCCGCTCAAGCTGCGCCCGGTCGATCACATGGCAGCGATCAACCACCAGCTGGTACTGCGCCGGGCCGATCCGGGTGCTGCGCAGCGCTGGATCGCTCTGGCAGCCCGCCAGCAGGAGCAGCATCAGCGCCCCTGCGGCGGCGGGCTTCACGCCATGACCCGCGACTGCTCCAGCTCTACCTGCAGGGTGCTGGCCAGTTCGTCGCGCGAGATCTCGAACTGCTGCTCGCGCAGCAGGTCCTTCACCGCCACCACGCCGCGCGCCAGTTCGTCCTCGCCAGCCAGCACCACGAAACGGATACCCGCTTTGGCCGCGTACTGGAACTGCTTGCCGATCTTCTTCGGCTCCATCTGCACTTCGGTGTTGATGCCACCAGCACGCAGGCGACGGGCGATGTCCAGCGACTGCGGCATGCCCTGCTCGTCCATCAGCGCCACCAGCGCCTGCACGCTGCTGGACTCGATGCCCTCGATCAGGCCGGCTTCGCGCAACTGCCAGAACAGGCGCGACAGGCCGATGGAAATGCCCACGCCCGGCAGCTTGGACTTGCTGTAGTGGCTCGCCAGGTCTTCATAACGGCCACCGGAACAGATCGAACCGATCTGCGGGTGGTCGGTCAACGTGGTCTCGTACACGGTGCCGGTGTAGTAATCCAAGCCACGTGCGATGGAGAAGTTCAGGCAATACGCGGTTTCCGGCACGCCCAGTGCCTGCACCAGCTGCAGCACTTCGCGCAGCTCGGCCACGCCGGCACGCAGGATCTCCGACGAACCGGCACCAGCTTCCAGTGCCGCCAGCTGCGCCAGCGCATCGGCATGGCCCTGCGAACGCACGGCAACGAAGGCAAGAATCTTCTCGACCTGTTCGGCCGGAATACCGAAGCCCTCGCCCACCAGCGTCTCGCGCACGTAGTCGGGGCCACGCTTGTCCAGCTTGTCCACTTCGCGCAGCACCGCCAGCTGGCGCTCGCCCTCGGCAACACCCAGGCTTTCGAAGAAGCCGCGCAGCAGCTTGCGGTTGTTCAACTGGATGCTGAAGTCACCAATGCGCAGTTCGGCAAACACTGCGTGGATGACCGCCAGCACTTCGGCGTCGTAACGCACGCTCAGGCTGTCCTTGCCGATCACGTCGATGTCGCACTGGTAGAACTCGCGGAAGCGACCGCGCTGGGCACGCTCACCGCGGTACACGCGCTGCATCTGGTAGCGGCGGAACGGGAAGGTCAATTCGTGTTCGTGCTCGGCCACGTAACGCGCCAGCGGCACGGTCAGGTCGAAGCGCAGCGCCATCTCCGGCAGCGAACGGTCACCGGACTCGGCGGCGTTGGCAAGCGCGCCGGTGGACTGCACGAAATACACCTGGCGCTCGGTCTCGCCGCCGGACTTGGTCAGCAGCACGTCGGACAGCTCGAACACCGGCGTTTCCACCGGCAGGAACCCGAAGCGCTCGTAGTTGCGGCGGATGACGTCCAGCATGCGCTGGAACGCAATCTGCTCGCGCGGCAGCAGTTCAAGGGTGCCGGGCGGGGTACGGGGCTTGATCACGGGCGGAGCTCCTGCGGAATCGGGGACGTGGGAGGGGGCGACATTCTAGCGCCCCGCATCGCTCAGCCGCAGATAAGGGGTCGAACGGCCGCTTGAAGTATCATAAAGCCCTCCCCCGCCCGCGATACGCCCACGCAACATGTCCCGGCCTTCCGGCGCTCCGCCCGCCACCAACGACCCCGCCGCGCCGTCCTGCGCCACGCTGGACTGCCTGCACTGCTCGGTACGCCACCTGGCGGTGTGCTCTGCGCTGTCGCCCGATGAGGTACAGGCGCTGGAACAGGTCACCGTGTCGCAGCAGCTGACGATGGGCAGCACCCTCGCCCGCAGCGGCGAAGAGCGCCAGCATGTCTATACATTGACCGGTGGCGCGTTGCGGCTGGTGCGCACGCTTGCCGATGGCCGCCGCCAGATCAATGGCTTCGTGCTGCCCGGCGATTACCTGGGCCTGAGCGGCAGCGACCACCATCGCTACGACATCGAGGCGATTGCCGACAGCCGCGTCTGCCGCGTTGCCCTGCCGCAGATGAAGGGCCTGCGTGCCCGCTATCCGCACCTCGAGCGCAAGCTGCTGCAACGCGCCTGCCAGGAACTGGATGCCGCGCAGGATGCCGCACTGGCGCTGGCACGCCTGCAACCGGCGGAAAAACTTGCTGATTTCCTGCTCCGTCTGGCTGCGCGGGAGGCCAAGCTCGGTGGGGATGGCCTGCGTGTTTCGCTGCCGATGGGCCGCGGCGATATCGCCGACCACCTCGGCCTGACCATGGAAACGGTCAGCCGCACCTTCACCAAGCTGCGCCAGCAGGGGTTGATCGCCCTGCCCCATCTGAACGTCGTCGAGATCCTCGACGAGGATGCGCTGCGCAGTCTGGCCGGTGAAGTGCAGGGCTGAGCGCCTGATCGGTATCGGGTTGCCGGCCAGCGGCCGGCACTACCAGAAGCACGCATCACGGGTAGTGCCGGCCGCTGGCCGGCAACCACCCGGATCTCCGATCAACGCATCAACACCTCACGCAACGCCGCGTAATCGGCCGCCAGTGGCTCGGCATGCGCTGGACGCTGCAGCAGCGCCTCCAATGCAGGCGGCACCGCCACCGCTTCGCCGATCAACGGCTCCACCACCGCCTCGAACTTGGCCGGGTGCGCGGTAGCGACCACTGCCCAGTCGCCCTTGGCGCCGCCCGCGCGCAGGTCCTGCAGCACCTTCACCGCCGTGGCCGTGTGCGGGCAGAACAGTTCGCCATCACTGGCATGGGCGCTGGCAATGGTCGCGCGGATGGTCACGTCATCCACTGCAAAGGCACGGAATGCCGCACGCAACTCGGCATCGTCACCCTGGTACAGCCAGCGCAGCCGCTCGAAGTTGCTGGGGGCGCCGACATCCATGGCGTTGGCCACGGTCGCAATGCTGGCCGCCGGCTGGTACTGATCGCCACCGAAGTATCGAGGCAGCACCGCGTTGGCATTGGTTGCCAGCACGATCTGCCCGATCGGCACGCCCAGCGCGCGTGCCAGCACCGCCGCCATCGCGTTGCCGAGATTTCCGGTCGGCACCACCAGGTTCAAGCGCCGGTGATGCTGCGCGTGGTGGGTCAGCGCCGCATGCGCGTAATAGCTCATCTGCGGCAGCAGCCGGCCCAGGCTGATGCTGTTGGCTGAACTCAGCGGCACCTGCGCCTGCAGGTCGCGGTCGGCCAGCGCTTGCTTCACCATCGCCTGGCAATCATCGAACGAGCCCGCCACCCGCAGCGCCTGGATGTTGTCGCCGAAGCAGCCGAGCTGATGCGCCTGTCGCGGTGACACCCGCCCATCCGGATACAGCACCACCACGCGTACACCGGGCTGCCGATGGAAGGCCGCCGCCACAGCCGCGCCAGTGTCACCGGAGGTGGCCACCACGATGGTCAGATCGCGGTCCTTGCCGGTCTGCAGCCGCGACAGCACACCGGCCAGGAAACGCGCACCGATGTCCTTGAACGCCGCCGTCGGCCCATGGAACAGCTCCAGTACGTGATCACCGTTGCCCAGCGCACGCAATGGCACGGGGAAATCGAAGGCCTCACGGCAGATCGATGGCAAGGCATCGGCCAGCACGTCACCATCGAAGAACGGCGCGAGCAGGTCGGCGGCGGTCTCGGCCAGGCTCGCACCGGCCTGTAGCGTGCGCGGCGCCGGCAGCGCCTGCGGAACATACAGCCCGCCATCAGGAGCAAGACCGGCGGCGATGGCCGCACTGAGTCCAACAGCCGGCGACTGGCCACGGGTCGAAACGAATTGCATGGGATCGATATCCGGTAGAGAGGGAGAATTCAGCACAAGCGGGCTCCGGGTGCATCGAGTGGCGAGACCCAGGCATCGCTGTCGAAACCGGCAGCGGCGAAGGCCGCGCGCACCGGTTCCGCTGCCGCGCGCGCCTGATCGGCATCTTCAAACCAGGCAAATACGCTGGGCCCTGCGCCGGAAATGCCTGCGCCCATCGCGCCTGCGGCCAGTGCGGCATCACGCGCCGCGTCGAAGCCAACGATCAGGCCCGCCCGCCGCGGTTCGACCAGCACGTCGCGCAGGCCAGCGCGCACCAGCGATGCATCACTGCGATGGCAACCACTCAGTACCAGTGCCAGGTTGGCACTCTGCGCAACGAACTCGCTCAGCGCATAGTTGCCCTGCAATGCCTGCCGCGCGCGCCGGGTCTCCAGCACCGCGTGCGGATGCACCAGCAGGCTGTGCCAGCCGGCCGGTACCGGAATCGGCAACACGCGATCGGCGGTGCACAACGCCACGCCGCCCAGCAGCAGCGGCCCGACGTTGTCGCCGTGGCGGCCACCGCTGGCCACCGCTTCGCCATCCAGTGCGAACGGATACAGCGCTTCGCGCGACAGCGGCACATCCAGCAGCGCATTGGCCGCCACCAGCGCGGCAACGCAGGAGGCGGCCGATCCGCCCATGCCGGAGCCGAAGGGAATGCCCTTGTCGATCTCGATGGCAAAACCGAAACCCAGCCCCAACGCTGCGTGCAGTGAGATCAGCGCGGCACCGGCGGTGTTGCCGGCCGCCTCCAGCGGCAGCTCGACTGCACTGCCACGGATGGCGTCGATGCGTACCCGTGGTTCGTCGATGCGGCGCACGCTTACCGTATCGCCGATACCGGCGATGGCGTGGCCCAGGATGTCGAAACCCACGGCCACGTTGGCCACCGATGCGGGCGCGAAGGCGCGTGCGATCACAGCCGCGCTCCTTCGCCGGCCGCCACCCGCAGCAGATCGGCGAACACACCGGCAGCGGTGACTTCCGGACCCGCGCCCGGACCCTGCACCACCAGCGGGTTGTCGCAGTAGCGGCGGGTACGGAACTGCACCACGTTGTCGGTCAACCGCAGGTTGGCGAACGCGTGGTCGGCCGGCAGTTCCTGCAGGCCGACCGAGGCACCGTCCGGCCCCAGCCGCGCGACATAGCGCAGCACTGCACCGCGCTCGCGGGCCTCATGCAACCGCGCCGACAGCGCGTCGTCCGATTCGCTCAGGCGGCCCATGAAGTCGTCCACGCTACCCTCGCGCAGCAGCGCCGGCACCAGACTCTCCACCTGCACCTGCTCCAGGCTGAGCGCGTGACCGGCCTCGCGGGCGAGGATCACCAGCTTGCGCGCGACGTCCACACCGGACAGGTCATCGCGCGGATCCGGCTCGGTGTAGCCCATCGAGCGCGCCTGCGCGACCAGTTCCGAGAAGGGCTGGCTGCCGTCGAAGCGATTGAACAACCAGGCCAGCGTGCCGGAGAAGATACCTTCGATCGCCAGCACTTCGTCACCGGTATCCACCAGATCACGCAGCGTGGTGATCACCGGCAGGCCGGCACCCACTGTGGCCTCGTAGCGGAAGCGCGCACCACTGGCGGCCGCCGCCGCGCGGATGCGCTGGTAGCGTGCGAGCGGCCCGGCGCCGGCCTGCTTGTTCGGGGTCACCACATGGATCCCTGCGGCCAGCCAGCCTTCGTAGCGCTCGGCAACCTCGGCGCTGCCACTGCAGTCGATCACCACCGCGTGCGGCAGGTGGGCGGCCAGCAGGTGCTCGGTGAAGTGATCCAGATCGCTGGTCTGTCCGGCGTCCTGCAGCGCTTGGCGCCAGTCTTCGTGCAGGCCATCGGCCTCAAGGCGCATGCGCGAGCGTGATGCAAGTGCACGCAGGCGCAGATCGACGTTGGCCTTGGCCAGCAGCTGCGGGCGCGCGGCCAGCAGCTGGTCCAGCAGCGCGGCACCGACATTGCCCGGCCCGATCACGCCCACCGCGAACGTCTGCGGCGACAGCCAGAACCCCGCATGCGCGGCACGCAGCGCGCGGGTGGCATCGGCGCTCGCCACCGCCACCGAGATGTTGCGCTCGGACGATCCCTGCGCGATCGCCAGGATGTTCACCTGCGCCCGGCCCAGCGATTCGAACAGCCGTGCGGCCACGCCCGGCTGGCCCGCCATGCCATCGCCGACGGCGGCCAGCACGCTGACGCCCTCGCTGACCTGCACGCGCTGAACCTGGCCAGCAGCCAGCTCGTGCGAGAACGCCTGCACCACGGCATCGCGACCACGCGCCGCTTCGCCCGCACGGACAACACAGCAGATCGAATGTTCGGAAGACCCCTGCGAGATCATCACCACCGAGACCTGCGCCTGTCGCAGCGCGGCGAACACGCGTTCGGCGGTACCCGGCACGCCGATCAGACCGGTGCCTTCCAGATTCAGCAGGGCCAGATCCGCGCTCAGCGTCAGCCCCTTCACCGGGCCGCGTGGCGAGCGCTCGGCGCTGATGCGGGTACCCGGATGGCTGGGGTGGAACGTATTGCGGATGAAGATCGGCAGGCCCAGCCGGATTGCCGGTGACATGGTCTGCGGATGCACCACCTTCGCCCCGAAGTACGCCAGTTCGCAGGCCTCGTCGTAGCTCAGCGCGTGCAGCTGCACGGCCTCCGGCACCAGCCGCGGGTCGGCCGACAGCACGCCGTCGACGTCGGTCCAGATATGCAGTTCATCGGCATTGAACAGCGCGGCAAAGATCGCACCGGAGTAATCGCTGCCGTTGCGGCCCAGCGTGGTGACGCGATCCTGGCGGTCGCGGGCGACGAAACCGGTGGCGACCACGCGCAGCTGCGGATGCTGCAGCCGCCACGCGGCAAGGCGGCCGGCACTGGCATCCCAGTCGACATCCACGCCCAGCTCGCCATGGCCGACCACCAGCACATCGCGCGCATCCAGCACCGCGCAGTCCTCACCCAGCGCACGCAGGTGGGTGCCAAGCAGCTGTGCGGAGAACACTTCGCCCAGGCCCTGCACGCGGTCGAGCACTTCGCGCGGCAGTTCGCCGATCACCGCCAGTGCGGCCAGCACCTCGGCCAGCTGGTCGAAGCGCGCGTCGATCCAGTCCACGGTGTCGCCCACCTGCTCACCCAGCAGCGCTACCGCGGCACCGCGATGGCGTGCGCGCAGTGCATGCCAGGCTTCCTGCCAGCCGGCATCGCCCTGGGCTGCCAGGTGCGCCAGTTCGATCAGCGCGTCGGTAACGCCCTTCATGGCCGAGACCACGCTGACCTGCAACGACTCGGGGCGGGCCAGCAGCAGACCGGCAACATGGCGATAGCGCTCGGCGTCGGCCACCGAAGTGCCACCGAACTTGTGCACGACAGTGGACGGCGCAGCCAGAGCGGACGCAGCAGGCGAATGGGCGGGGGCAATGGAAGACATGCAGACCTCGGTTGGAGGCCCCGTCGCATGCAGGTGGTCGAGTTTCCCCGTCACCTGGATGGTGCGGGGCCGTTGTTTTCGGGAGTTACACGAAGACGACGGGCCGCACCAGGGCAGTGGTGACGGTGGTGGTGGTAATGGTGGTGGTGATGGCGACCGGCGCAGTCGATCGGCCCGCGGTAGCGGGGGCGATCAAACGGGCGTTGGCGGCATCAAGGACCATGGCGTACAGAAAACACCGGCGCGATGGCCGCTGTCAAGTGTTGCGGCGCAATATCCCCTTGCCCCGATCATCGGCCAACGTGCCGGCATTTGGTTGCAATTGAGACAAACCGGTGATCGTCGGCTTCAATGCGTCGATTCAGCCGACATGTTCGGTGATCGCGCGTGGCGTGCGGTGCGCATGCGCGCACAACAGCACGCCGCCGACCAGCAGCACGATCGCCAGCAGTTCCAGCAGGCTTGGCCAACGTCGCTGCCAGGCGAAGGCATACAGCAGCGCGAACAGGGTTTCGAACACGATCATCTGCCCGGTCAGGGTCAGCGGCAGCAGGCGACTGGCGCGGTTCCAGAACGCATTGCCAAGGATCGAAGCGACCACCGCAACGCCCGCACTGATGGCCCAGAACCCACCCCACTGCGCGGTCGTATGAGACCCGGCGTGTCCGATGAACGCCATCGGCACCAGCAACAGTGACAAGCCGCCGGTGGTGACGCCGGTCAACAGCGACCAGTCGTGGCTGGAGAGATCAGGCCGCCGCGCCAACCAGCGGCTGTTGCCGATGGAATACAGCGCCCACGAGAACAACGCACCGAACGCGCACAGCAGGCCGATCAGGCGCTGCCGCCAAGGGGTGCCCAGGTGTTCGGACATCAGCGCTTCCCAGCCCACCATCGCCACCCCCAGCACGCACAGGCCCAGCGCCGGCAGTAGCGGCTTCAACGGCACCGCGCCCTGCTCGCGTACTCCCACCAGGGTGACCACTACCGGAATCAGGCCGACAATCAACGAAGCAGCGGCGCCACCGGCCCACTGCACCGCCGTGGCCAACAGCAGGAAGTACACCAGGTTGCCGGCCAGGCTCAGCCACAACAGGCCGATCCATTCGGCGCGGCCGAGCTTCGGCGCCAAGCGCTTCCAGCGCGGCAGCAACAGAGCTACCGCAATCAGGCCATAGACCAGATAGCGACCAGCGGAGAGCTGCAGTGCGTTGAAGGTGTTCAGCACGGCAGGCGCGAGGAAGACCACGCCCCACAGCGCACCGGCGGCAATGCCATTGGCGATGCCCAGAGCAATCGGGTTGTTGCGCATTACAGGTTCTTGGTGGGAGAGCACAGGCCGCGAAGTGTAGGCGACAGAGAGCGCGGCGTATTGACCGAGGCTACTGGCCGCCCGCCCGCCGCCATGCTGCCGGGGTCTGCCCGCATTCGCGGCGCAGCGCACGGGTCAGTGCACTCTGTTCGGAATACCCAGCGGCCAGTGCGATGTCGCTGATCGAAGCCGGGCTGACCCGCAACTGGTGCTTGGCCCAACGCAGGCGGCTGGCACTGAGCCAGGCCTGTGGACTGACGCCGAACTCACACCGGAACACCGCATGCAGACGGCTTTCGCTGATGCCTACGAAGGCGGCCATGCGCGCGACCGACCACCCCTGCCCCGGCATCGCCTCGACGGCAGCGCACAGGCCTTGCAGACGCGCCCCGCTACCCGCCGGGGCGAACATATGCAGCAGGTCCGGCAGCAGCGCCGGCACCGGCTGCCCTGTCTGCACCCGGGCAAGCCGCTGCCTCAGTGACAATGGCAGGTGCAGCCAGCGTTGCCGGCACAGGTGCTCCTGGGTCGCGTCATCAAGCACGCCCGGCCCGCAATCGACAATCACGAAACCGTTGGGCCCATGGGCCAACTGGTCATGCGCCTCGCCGGCAGCCACGAAGGCACCCTGCAACAGGTCAAGACGCCCGCCCCTGCCCTCCATCTCGAACTGCAGCTCACCCTGCAGGGGCAACACCCACTGCGCGTAGTCATGGCGATCCAGGCCGGTGGCCTGACCGTAGTGCCGTAGATGGAAAATGGCGCCCATTCGCCCAGTGTGCGCGCGCCGCTGCCGGGCCGCAATGTTGCGCTAACCCTCCACGCCGAGGAAGGTGAACGGTGCGCTGGGCACGAAATGACCCAGTGCATCGCCGGCGAACGTATTGCGCTGGTCTCGGCCAAGATCGAGCTTGAGCACCTTGCCGCCGAAATCGACCTTGGTCAGGTCGACCCAGAAGGTGTTCGGTGTCAGCGCCGACTCGAAGAAGTACAGGCGCCGCTTGTGGTCGGCGACCGTGCGCCAGCGGGTGGACGAAATGTTGGGCTCGCCCGGCGTGGTGATGCCGAACGGCACCGACACGTTGCGGATCACGCTGAACACACTGGCCAGCGCCTCCACCGGATCTTCCGCTTTCGGAATCGCATTGATGTAGAACGACGCGCGCGCGAAGCGGTCGGCCGAACGGTTGGTGCCTGGCAGCATCACCGTGCCACCGATCTGCTGCCAGTAGCTGTTCAACGCCAACTGCTGGTCGAAGATCGGCGAATTGGTCATCACCTGGTAGCGGCGATCGTGGTGGATCACCTGGCGTCCGCCGATGTACTCGACGATCGCGCTGTCACCGCTGGCATCGGACAGCGACAGATGCAGCGTCGCTTGGCGGTCTTCGCCAGGCACCTTGTCGGTGACGATCGAATACGGCTCGCGCTGCAGGGCGGTCACGGCCTCTTCCACCGTGGCGAAATTGTCCAGCACGTACTGCGCCCACAACGAGATCGACAGGCCGGGCTTGCCGCTGCGCTGAGCCGGGTATTCCGACTCGACCAGCCACAGCAGGTTGGCGACCAGGCCCTTCTCGTTCATGCCATCGGTAGTGGAGATGTCATAGCCGGTGGCCACCACGCTGCCGTAGCGCGCCGTCCACGCGATCGACGCCGGCCCGGCCTTTCCGGTGCGGGCAATGCCACGCGGCAACACGTAGAGATTGGTGGCCACGTCCACTTTCCAGTCCATCGAGCGGGCGGTGATGACATCGCCGTTGTCGCCCAGATACACCGCGCGCGTGCAGGCCATCGCCGGCATCGCCGCCGTCGCCAGTGCCGCCGCCAACAACGCGCTGCCGTTCCACTTCATCCGTGCCATGTCGCGCTCCGTTCCCCGGGAAAAGTGATCTGAACCCTGCACCGGTGAGGCAAACGTGAAACCTCAGCGCAGCCAGCGGTCATGCAGCCAGAAACCAGCCGCCATCGCCGGCACGAACCAGAGGGCTTCGCGCGCGCCTACCGCCAACGCGGCCAGCGCGGGCCCAGGGCAGTAGCCGACCCAGCCCCAGCCGATGCCGAACACTGCCGCTCCCAGCAGCAAGCGCCTGTCGACCACCTGCGCCGTCGGCAGCTGGAAGCGCTCGGCGCAGCATGGGCGTTGCCACCGCCGCAGCCAGAACTGACCCAGTGCACTGACCAGCAGCGCCGACGCCAGTACCCAGGCCAACGTGGGATCGAAGTCGCCGGCCACATCGAGGAAACCCAGCACGCGACGCGGGTCGGTCATGCCGGCCAGCGCGAGGCCGGCGCCGAACAGGCCACCGGCCGCGCCTGCGGCCCACAAGCTGCGGCTCATGACAGGCCTCCGCCGTGGCGCACCAGGAACGTGGTGACCATCGCGCTGGCCATGAATACCAGCACCGCCACCAGTGAACGCCGTGAACCACGAGCGAGGCCACAGACACCGTGGCCGCTGGTGCAGCCATTGCCCAGCCGCGTACCGAAGCCCACCAGCACACCGGCACCGATCAATTGCCAGGCCGGCAGTGCGTCACGCAACAACGCGCGCGGCGACAGTCCTGCGCCCGCCTGCCAACTCAGCACCGCCGCAGCAGCAAACATCAGTCCGAGCAGGAAGGCCCAGCGCCAGCCACGATCTCCGCGTGGCGTGGCCACGGCGCCAGCGGTGATACCGCTGATGCCGGCCACCCGCCCCAGCGTGGCCAGCAACACCACTGCCGATGCACCGATCAGGCCGCCGCCTGCAATTGCCGCCCATGGCAGGTTCATGCCCTGCCCCTCTGCATCGTGCGCATTGGCTTGCCCTTCAATTTAGATTTCTCTAAATTAGACTTTCCTTAACTTCCCGGTCAAGCCATGCCCAGCATCACCACGGACAGTACCGCGATGGCGACGCATGCAGCACAGGCGGCCGCCCTGCTGAAATCGCTGGCACATCCGGCGCGATTGCGCGTGCTGTGTCGTCTGGTGGAAGGCGAAGCACCGGTGCAGGAACTGCTGACCGTCACTGGCCTGAGCGCGTCGGCGCTGTCACAGCATCTGGCTGTGCTGCGCAATCTGGATGTGGTGGCAACGCGACGGCAGGCACAGACACTGCACTATCGGCTGTTGGACGGTCCGGCGCTGGGGGTGCTGCAGGCATTGCACGCGGCGTACTGCGCGCCGCAGCGCTAACAATCAGCCCGCGCTGAGCGCCGGCCGCACGACCTCGGTCAACAGATCCACCGCGGTAAACGATGCACTGTCACCGTTCACCGTGCGGGCGAACCCCGCCCAGTCACCTGCAGAAAGCTGGCGCAGCAGCGCAGCGTCCACCGGCAACACGCGCATCGCCCAGTACGGAAACTGGCGCTGGCCAACCCGGCCGCGCGCCAGCTCGACGATGTCGACATGGCTGCTGGCCTGCAGGATGCGCTCATACACCGAATCGATGCCATCGGGTGGGCCTTCGATGTACTGCAGGAAGCGCTCGCCGTCATTCAGCAGCACGCCGGTCACCCCTGCCAGCTTGTTGAAGCGCGCGGCATCCTCGACCAGCATCTGCAGACGTTCGGCGGACAGATCCGGCTTGGCCTGGCTGACATAGGCGATGGCACGCAGTGGCATGGAGCTTCCTTTGCAAGAGTGGTGCCACGGTAGCAGTTGCGGACGAGTCCGTCTCAGTACACCCGCGCGTTAACTGAAGAATTCAGGAAACGGCCACGCTGCGTCCATCATTGCGACGAGGCAGCAGTGCCTCGAACACCACCTGCCCGGCGTCGTTGCGCGCGCTCAACTGCCCGCCATGGGCGCGCACGAACTGGTCAACGATGTACAGGCCCAGGCCCAAGCCGTTGCTCTGGTGGAAGCTTGCCTTGAACGGTTCGAACAATCGCGGCAGCAACGCTTCATCGACATGGCCTGCGTTGCTTACACGCAGCGCGACAACGCCTGCATCGCCACCATCGACCTGCACCTGCACCGCCGCCTCAGCGCCATGGGTAAGTGCGTTGCCGACCAGATTGGCGATCACCTGCCCCAGGCGATCCATGTCGCCCTGCAGGGTCGCATCACCCCGGACGTCCAGCGCGATGCGATCAGCTCGATGACCGGCACCGGCCTCCACCAGCACCGCACGCGTCACCTCGGCCAGGTCGCAGGCACCGGTCTGCAGACGCAGGCCACCACTGCGGATCCGCGAGAAGTCCAGCAACTGCTCGACCATGCGCGCCATCCGCAGCGTGCTGGCTTCCAGGTAAGTCAGCGTCTGCTGCGCACCGGCACTATCGGCCGGCAGCTCCAGCGACAGCTTGTCGGCACACAGCAGGATCGCCGACAACGGCGTGCGCAGGTCGTGGGTCAGCACCGCGGCCATGGTTTCGTTGAGCTTCAGCGCGCGCTCCAGCGCCTCGTTGCGCGCCTTCAGCAGCTGTCGCTGCTGGTAAAGCTCGATAAACACGTTGACCTTGCTGAGGATCACCGGCGGCGCCACCGGCTTGTGCAGGAAATCCACCGCGCCGGTCTCGTAACCCTTGAAGACCCGGTGTGGATCGTCCGGCGAGGCGGTCAGGAAGATGATCGGCACATCGCGGCTGCGCTGCGAGCCGCGCATCAGCTCGGCCAGCATGAAGCCGTCGATCTCCGGCATGTGCACATCCAGCAGCGCCAGCGCCACCTCATGCTCCAGCAGCAGTTCCAGCGCCTGCGCGCCGGAATCGGCCAGCAGCAGGTTGACGCCCTCGCGTCGCAGCAGCGCCTCCATGGCCACCAGGTTCTGCGGTACGTCGTCGACGATCAGCAGGTTGACCGGGGCCTGCGACTGGGCAGGGTCCGGCGGCAGCAGGTTCATGCAAACAACTCCTTCAGGCGACGACACATCAATTCAAGGGGCAGCACGGCATCGGCGCCGGCACGCTGCAGGGCGGAGGCCGGCATCATCGATGCCTCGGCCTCCTCGGGGCATTGCAGCCAAGCTTGGCCACCGGCGGCGCGCACCGCGGCCACGCCGTCACTGCCATCGCTGCTGGCACCGGTCAGCAGGATCGCCAGCACGCGCGTGCCGAACACGGCTGCGGCAGATTCGAACAGCGGATCGATGGCCGGCCGCGAGAACAGCACCGGATCGTCCATCGACAGTGCGATGGCCTGCGTGTCCTCCACCAACAGGTGGTAATCGGGCGGCGCGAACGTCACCGTTCCCGCCTGCAGGGGCTGCTTGTCCTCCGCTTCGCGCACGGTCAGCGCGCAATACGGTGCCAACACATCGGCGATGCGACTGGAACGGTCGCGCGGCAGATGCAGCACCACCAGTACCGGCACAGGCAGGGTGGCCGGCAACGCGCCAAGCACGATCTGCAGGGCGGCCACGCCACCGGCCGATGCACCGATCACCACCACTTCAGGGCGGGACATCGCCACCATCAGGCCACCTTCCGGTACAGGCGGTGCTCCCGCGAACAGGCTTCGAACGCATCGTGATGGCGACCGAACTGCAGCGACTCCTTGCTGCCCAGGCCGAGGAAACCGCGATGCACCAATGCTTCGCGGAACAACCCCACCGCCCGATCCTGCAGGTCGCGGTTGAAATAGATCAGCACATTGCGGCAGGACACCAGGTGCACTTCCGAAAACACCGTGTCGGTGGCCAGGCTGTGGTCGGCGAACACCACGTTGCGGCGCAGCTGGCGGTCGAAGACCGCCCCGTCGTAGGCGGTGGTGTAATAGTCCGACAGTGAACCGGTGCCGCCAGCGGCAAGGTAATTCCGGCTGAACTGGGCCAGGCGGTCGATGCTGTAGGCGCCGGCCTCGGCCGTGGCCAGTGCCGCAGGATTGATATCGGTGGCGTAGACGATGCTGCGCTCAAGCAGGCCTTCCTCATGCAGCAGGATTGCCAGCGACCACACTTCCTCGCCGGTACTGCAGCCGGCCACCCACAGCTTCACCGAGGGGTAGGTGCGCAGCACCGGCACCACCTGTTCGCGCATCTGCCGGAAATACTCCGGGTCACGGAACATCTCCGAGACCTGCACGGTGAAGAACTGCATGGCCTGGGCGAACAGCTCCGGCTCGTGCAGCAGCCGATGCTGCAGGTCCGACAGGCGCTCGCATTCGTAGCGCTGCATGGCCTGGCTGACGCGACGGCGCAGCGAGGACACCGCGTAACTGCGGAAGTCGTAGTGGTAGCGCTGGTACAGCGCTTCCAGCAGTACCTTCAGCTCCAGGTCGAACAGCGCCTGCTCGTTCATTGCCGCGAGCACCAGACCCGGCACAGCGATACCAGCTTGTCGACGTCGATGGGCTTGGCGATGTAATCGTTGGCACCGGCCTGCAGGCAGCGCTCACGGTCATCGGGCATGGCCTTGGCGGTCAGCGCGATGATCGGCAGGTCCTGCAGGTGGCGCTGCGCGCGGATCTCGCGCATCGCCTGCAGGCCATCCTTCTCCGGCATCATGATGTCCATCAGCACCAGGTCCACTTCACGCTGGGCAAGGCGATCAACGGCCTCCTGGCCATTGCGGGCGATCTCCAGCGTCACCCCCAGCGGCTCCAGCACGCTGGACAGCGCAAAGATGTTGCGCACATCGTCCTCGGCCAGCAGTACGGTACGTCCGTCGAGCACGGTATCGCGGCGGCGCGCTTCGCGCAGCAGGCGCTGCTGGTCGCTGGGCAGGTTGGCCTCCACGCTGTGCAGGAACAGCGTCACCTCGTCGAGCAGGCGCTCGGGCGAACGCGCGCCCTTGATGATGATGCTCTTGGAGTAGCGGCGCAGGCGCTGCTCTTCTGCGCGGCTGAGGGCACGGCCGGTGTAGACGATGACCGGCGGGAAGCCGACGTCATCATTGCCCGCCATGTGCTCAAGCAGGTCGTAGCCACTGCCGTCGGGCAGCGACAGGTCCATCACCATGCAGTCGAAGGTGACCGTGCTCAGCTGTTCCACCGCTGCCGCCAGCGTGCCGACAGCAGCGATCTGCAGCTGGTCGCGGCCCAGCAGCAGTTCCAGGTTGCGGCGCAGGTCGTTGTCGTCCTCCACGATCAGCAGGCGACGCACGTCGCGCTGGCTGGTCTGTTCAAGCTGTTCGATGGCAGCCACCAGCCGCTCGCGCGTGGTCGGCTTGATCGCGAAACCAATCGCGCCCAGCTCGCGCGCCACCTGGCTGCGGTCCATGCCCGAGACCACGTGCACCGGAATGTGCCGGGTGTCAGGGTTGCGCTTGAGTCGTTCAAGCACGGTCAGGCCGGAGACGTCCGGCAGGCCGATGTCCAGCAGGATGCCGTTGGGACGCAGGTCTGCCGCCAGCGCCAGCGCCTCTTCCGCCGTGGTAGCCACCACGCAGTCGAAATCGAGTTCGTGGGCCAGCGTCACCAGCGCTTCGGCGAAGACCGCATCATCTTCCACGGCCAGGATCAACCGCCCTGCGTGGTGGCGGCGGCCACGGTCATCGGCCACCGTGGCGACCGGCGCGACCGGGGCAGCACTGAACCGCTGGGCAAGAGGTGCAGGTGCCGTCGTCGCGGCGGAAGCCCGCTGTACGGGCACGGCCATCGCAGCGTCTGCGGCGGCCTCAGCCGTCGGCGCGCCCTGCAGCGGCAGCTCCAGAATGAAGCAGCTGCCACGGCCCGGCTCGCTGTCCACCTGGATGTCACCGCCCATGCGCACCGCCAGGTCGCGCGAAATCGACAGGCCCAAGCCGGTACCACCGTAACGACGACGGGTACTGCCATCGGCCTGACGGAACGCTTCGAATATCAACTGCAGCTGGTCGCGCGCGATGCCGATGCCGCTGTCGGAGACCTCGAAGCGGATGCGGCCGTTGCCGCCGTTGCGCACCTGCAGGCTGACCTTGCCGTGCTCGGTGAACTTGACCGCGTTGGCCAACAGGTTCTTCAGGATCTGCTGCAGGCGCTGATTGTCGGTCACCAGCTGACTGGGGGCCAGGCCATCGGCCTCGATCTGCAGCACCAGGCCCTTCTGCCGGGCCATCGGCTCGAAGGTTTCACGCAGCCGCTGCAGCACGCTGTCGACCACCACCACTTCATCGGCCAGTTCGACGTGTCCTGCTTCGATGCGCGACAGATCGAGGATGTCGTTGATCAGCGCCAGCAGGTCGTTGTTGGAGGACAGGATGGCGCGGGCGTACTTGACCTGCTCATCGCTGAGCGTGCCGTCCTTGTTGTCGGCCAGCAGCTTGGCAAGGATCAGCGAACTGTTCAACGGTGTGCGCAGCTCGTGCGACATGTTGGCCAGGAACTCGGACTTGTAGCGCGAGGTGGCGGCCAGTTCGTTGCTGTTGCGCACCAGCTGGCCCTGCGCGACCAGCAGCGCCTGCTTCTGCGCCTCCAGCTCGTGGGTGCGCTCTTCCAGCTGCACATTGCTCTGCTCAAGCTCGGCCTGCTGCTGTTCCAGATGGCTCTGCGACTGCATCAGGCTGCGGCTCTGCTCTTCCAGCTCTTCGTTGGCAACACGCAGTTCTTCCTGCTGTGCCTGCAGTTCTTCGCCCTGGCGCTGCGACTCCTCCAGCAGCACCATCAGCTGCCCGCGCAGCAACGAGGTGCGCAGTGCCATGCCGATCGTTTCGGCGCAGCGCTGCAGCAGTTCGTCATCCAGTGCACGCTGCTCACCGGCGACCGCGCGGCCGAGCTCGATCACACCGACCACGGCGCCGTCACTGCTGACCGGGGCGAGGATGCGCTCGCGCACAGGCACACGTCCCAGGCTGGTCTGCAGTTCCAGCGGCGCCGCGTCACCACCCTGCAGGTGCCGCGCCAGCTGGTCGCGGGCCACCTGCCCTGCCACCCCTTCCTGCAGGCCCAGTGTCGCCGGGATGCCAGCCGGCAATGCCAGTCCACCGGTCAGCTGCAGGCGGCCGCCCTCAAGCCGATAAAGCGCTCCGACGTCCGCACGCAGATGGGTTGCCAGTGCCGTCACCGCCGCCTCGGCGATCTGTTCCGGCGCCAGCTCGCCGCGCAGGCCCAGCGACACGGCATTTTCCGCCTCCTGCAGCCACAGCGCGCGCATGGCCTCCCGGCGCGCCTGGATGGCACGCGATGCGATCAGCGCGATCATCAGGAAGGCGGCGCCACCGATGCTCCGGTTGACGAACGAGAAGGATGAATTGGTACTGGCCGGCGCCACGTTGTAGCCCACCGCCAGCAGCACGCAGGCGCTGACGGCCACCACAAACGGCACCCGGGCACTGCGCTGGAACACGGTGACGCCGATGGCCATGAAATAGGCCAGCCATACGGCGTAGCCCAGCGGCACCACCAGTTCCGCCGCGGCCGTGGCCGCCACCAGTACCGCCGACGCCATCCAGATCCAGCGGTCTCGCGTAGTCGCACCAGGACGCATGCAGGTCGGTTCCACATTGGAAAAGGGGGCTGATGTTACTCCGTGTCGCATTCAGCCGCATACGACCTATGGCACGGGCGTTGCGTGCACATCTTCTTCACACTCCACTGCCTACGTTCTCGTGCCTCACACAGGTAATACGCATTTCATCGTGGTCGCTGCCGCTTCGACGCCGTCCGTGCTGACGGACCCTTCCCGACAGCTGCGACTGCTGATCGACAGCGTGCGCGACCATGCGCTGTACCTGCTCGGCCCTGATGGCATCGTCTGCAGCTGGAACCCCGGCGCGGAGCGCATCAAGGGCTATCGGTCGGAAGAAGTCATCGGCACCCATTTCGGACGCTTCTACCTGCCGGCCGATCGTGATGCCGGCGAGCCACAGCACCTGCTGCGACTGGCGGCGGAAAGCGGGCACCACGCCGCCGAAGGTTGGCGGGTGCGCCGCGACGGTTCTCCGTTCCGTGCCAGCGTGGTCATCGAGTCGGTGCTCGAGAACGGCGAACTGGTGGGCTTCGTCAAGATCACCCGCGACATCACTGAACAGTGGCAGGCACAACGGCTCCTGCGCGATGCCCAGCGGGCGCTGCGCCAGACCCAGCAGTTCGAGACGGTCGGCCAGCTCAGCCGCGGCCTGGCCCATGAGTTCAACAACCTGCTGACCACCATCGTCAATGCGCTGGACCTCCTGTCCGCGCGCATGGGGGATGATGAGCGCGCCAACACCCTGCTCACCACTGCGCAGGCAGCCAGCGATCGGGGCGCACTGCTGACCCGGCAGCTGCTGGCCTTCAGCACCGGGCAGACATTGATCCGTGAAACGCTGGACATCAATGCGCGGATCAGCGACTGGTTGCCCGCCCTGCAGGCCACCTGCCCTGCCGGCGTCACCCTGGAAACCGCGCTGGCTGCCGGCCTGCCTGCGATACTCAGCGACACCGTGCAGCTGCAGACAGCGCTTGCCAATCTGGTCGGCAACGCCGCGGATGCCACCGTTGGAGGCGGCCGGGTAGTGATCGCCACCGCGCTGGAACACCGTATGGACCCCGACGCCGACACATCCCGGCAACGGACCTATGTGACGTTGAGCGTCTGCGATGAGGGCCATGGCATGGCCCCGGACATCGCCGAGCGCGCGACCGAACCCTTCTTCACCACCAAGGACATCGGCAAGGGCAGCGGTCTGGGCCTGAGCCAGGTGTTCGGATTCACCACCCAGAGTGGCGGTTTCGTTGATGTGTCCACCACGCCCGGTGTCGGCACCACGGTCAGCCTGCTGCTCCCTGCTACCGAGGACCCCGCACATGACCGATGATCCGATCCGCGTATTGATGGTGGAGGACCAGACCGATCTGCGCGAGATGATCGGGCTGGCCCTGCGCGACTTCGGCATCGACGTGGCGACCACGGCGGATGCGCAGGAAGCAGTCGCCCTGCTGCAGGGTGGCACGCGCTTTGATGTGGTGTTCAGTGACATCAGCATGCCCAACGGCATGTCCGGCATCGAGCTGAGCGAGCATGTGGCGCGGGACCAGCCGCAGGCGCGGATGATTCTGTCTTCCGGCTACGCGCGCTCGCAGTTGCCGCCGCTGCCCGAGCAGGTGGAGTTCCTGCCCAAGCCCTATCGGTTGAGGCAGCTGGTGGAGCTGCTCAAGCAGGAGTGAGCGGTTGCTGCCTTGCCAGGCATGGCCTGGCACTACTGGGTAGCGACCGTGACTGCTCTGCCAGGCATGGCCTGGCACTACTGGTAGCGACCGTTGCGGGCCCGCCAGGCATGGCCTGGCGTTGCACGGCCCTCAATAGCGACCCACCAGGTTCAGGTACCAGCCGCGGTGCGTGTAGTCGAACTTCGTCAGGTCGTCGCTGAAGTCGGTGAAGTTGTAGCCCACGCCGACCCGGAAGTTGCGGCCGACATCGCGGTCCACACCGGCCAGCCAACCCTGCCGGCGACCGCCATCACGCACGTCCAGCAGGCGGTACTCCAGCAGGCCATGCCATTGGTAGTACAGGTCATAGCGCAGCTGCGCGGCACCGAAGTTCGTCGCTGAATCGAACCACGGTCCGGTACCCCGGCCATAGCGCACCTCGCCTTCGCGGCGGGCCAGCTTGGCCGCTACTTCCCAGCGCTGGTCGATGCGGTACACGCCTTCCAGCGACAACACCTGGGTTCGCTGGTCGTAGTCCACGCCGTTGACCTGGCCCATCGTCGACAGGTCGTACAGATAGCTGTAACGGCCGAACAGCGCCCAGCGATCATTGTCCCAGGGGCGGTAGGCGAAGCCGAGATTGCCTTCGATGAAGCGTGCACCGGCCACCGGGTTGATCGCATCGTCGGTGTCCGCATAGTTGAACCGCGCGGCGATCCGCCAGCTGTCATTGAGGCGATGGCTGAGGCGGTTGGTGCTGACCCACTGCGTGCGCCGTTCCGCACCGGTGTCGCGACGCCACTCCACCTTGCTCTGCCACTCGGTACCCGGCGACGTACGGCCGCCGGACAGGCTGACGGCCTTGCGGTCGACCTGGCCACTGCTCGCATCCAGCTTGCCATCGCTGAGGGTGAAGCCCGCGTTCCAGCCCACCGCCGGATAGAAATCCATGCCGAAGGTGTTCGCCAGGCCGGACTCCTGGCCGGACTTCAGGAACTGGCTCTCATTGAACACGTTGACCTGGTCGGACAGGCGCCAGCGCTGGCCCAGCGTCCAGCCATCCTGCGCGTTCGGGCTGAACAGCGGGTCGTACTCGCTGCGGTCGGTGGACTGGGTGAACGCACCATAGAAGCTGTGCTGCGGGGTCAGCTTGTACTCCGCATTGACCTGCGCGGCGCTGCCACGATCACCATCACTGACCTCGGCACCGATCGTGGACAGGTTGGCAAAGGTGTAGGTACCACCGGCGACCACCGCGTCATTGTCCGCATAGCGGCCATGATCGTCATCGACCGTCAGCTGGCCACCGCCATAGATGTCCAGCGCGGTGCCGATGCGATGGGTGTAGCGCGCTGCCGCCAGCACACCGGCATTGCTGCCGATGCCGCGGTCTTCCTGCACCCGACGCAGCTCGGCCGACACGCGGTCGTTGTCGCCGATCCGCCATTCGGCGGTGGCCTGCGCCTGGATCAACGATTCATTGCCACGCCGTGCTTCGCTGTAACGCGCATACAGACTGAAATCGTCGGTCACGTAGCCCAGCAGCTCGGCGCCCTGCTCACGCACGCGCTGGCCGGTATCGAAGCGGCCCACCGAGTAACCACCCTCGACCTGCCGCCACCAGGCGCCGGCACTCCAGTCGCGCTGGGTCCAACCCAGCTCGCGCAGGTTCACCCGTGCCTCCACCGCGGTCGCCTCGCCTTCGCGTGGCCCCTCGGGGTTGAGGCGGGTGAAGCTCAGGCCACCGTTGTCGGAGAAGAACACCGGCGCGCTGGTCGCCTCGCTGCGGCTGTGCTCGACCTTCAGGTAGGTACCACGCCCGGCCTGCAGCGTCAGGTCCGCACCGCGCAGCGAATAGTCCTGGCCGGCGCGCTGTTCGTCCACATAGGTGGCGCCCATCGCCACGTGATCGCCGAACCAGTGCTTGCCACGTACGCCAGCGGTGATGTCGTCATTGTCGAAGCCGGTCGGTACCCATTCGTAGTCGACGATCAGGCGCTGCTCGTAGCCGTCCAGCGGCACGTCGCGGCTGATCCGGCGCAGGTTCTCGCGGCTGACCTGGGCCAGTGGCCGGGTCAGCAGGATGCGTCCCTGCAGTGCGTCGATCTCGTAGTCGGCACCGCGCACCAGCGACACCCGCTGCTCGACGCGGCCGGTGGTGCGGTCACGGATCTCCAGTACCACCTGGTCCGAGCCGCGCAGGATGCTCGCGTGGCGCAAGTAATACAGGCTGCCGCCGGTGCCGATGAACTCGCTGTGGCCCGGCGCGGTCTCGGCCTGTGAACCGAACAGGCGCAGTTCGGTCTGCGCATCGCCCCAGGCATTGGCGCCGCGTGAGCGCCACGACAGCGCCGCACCGTACAGCGAACGCACGTACTGGGCGTATTCGGTACCGCTCAGGCCGGTGTTGTAGTTGCCCCACAGTGCCTGGTTTTTGTCCCAGTCCATGCGCAGGTAGAAGCGGCCCATGCTGTCGACGTCACGCTGGGTCAGCGAATCGTCGCCATAGGTGGGGTAATACAGGTCCGGGTCCAGGCTGCGGAACAGATCCTGCGGATCGGCGGTGGTGAAACCGCTGAACAGTTCGTCCAACGGCCGGTTCTGCGTATCGGCCTGCGCGGTCAGCAGATAACGGCCGCGCGTCTTGGCCTTCAGATAGAACGCCAGGCGCCCGTCACTGAGCACATCGTCATCGCGCTCGCCACGGGCGACATCGCGGCCTGCACCGCTGGCCTTGTTCTGGTACACCGTGACATCGGCCAAGCCGACACCGAACAGATAGCTGCCGCTGACATCCACCTCCAGCGTGCGCGCGATCGCTGGTGCGTCCGGGCGCTCGACCCGCACATCGAACGCGTGATGACCGATCGGCATCAGGTACTCGGCGGCGAACTTGCGGTCCTGGTCCAACGGGTAGCTTTCGCCATTGATCTTCAGTGCCGCGCCAAGCGGCAGGTCACGGCCCCGCAGGCGCACGCGCGAGCCGTACACCGGGATGTTCTGCTGACGCAGGCCGTTGCTGTCGAACACCTGCTCCAGCAGTGACAACGAAGCGGCCTGGTTCGCATCGACGGCAGTACCGCGGCGATCTTCCAGGGCGTCACGCAACTGCTGGTTGCCACGCTCCACTTCGGCCAGCGTCACCAGCTGCATGGACTGCGCCGATGTCTCATCGACATTGCCCTCGGCATCGTACGCACGCAGCAAATAGACCAAGCGGTCGCCACGACGCAGCGGCGTGGATGCCGGCAGCGCACCATCCCAACTGCCCTGCCCGACCGCAGCCACAGGCAGTTCAAAAGTCGCCAAGGGCGCGACCCGGTCGCTGTCGCTACCGCGGTAGATGCTCACTTCCAGGCGCTTGATGAACGCTGTGTAGTTGCCACGCACGAAGAATTCGACCGGACGCACGATGCGGCCCTGATCGAACGCCACCATGCCCGGCGCCGAGATCGACAGCTCGGGCAGGCCCATGGCCGGGTCTTCGGTGGCCCAGATCGCGCCGCCTTCCGGCAGGCGGATCATGAACTCACCGCGCACGGTCGCCTTACCCGGCTCGTCCAGCGCCACGCTTACGCGACGGTCCGGCTGCAGCACCTGCGACGACGAGCGCGTCGACGTGCCGTCGGTCACCGGCTCATCGAAGCTGCGCGAGCGCAGGGTGAACAGCAGGTCGCCCTCAGCACTGCACTGGTTGCCCTCGCAGTGGATGGGCGTGCCGCCGGTGGGCGTGTCGTTGGCTGGCGGCGGGGCCGCCTGCGCGGTTGCTGCCAGGCCCAACAGCAGCGCCTGGTACAACGCAGCGCGGTGCAGGCGGGCGGGACGCCGCGCGACAGAGTGATGGGCGCTCATCGGCGGACCTCCTGTTGGCGGGCCGCCGCGCGGGTGGCGGCGGTCTCCTCGTTGCGCACGCGCAGACGCTGCTGCACGGCGGGGCTGAGCTGGACGCGCAGCGCTTCGAATACAGCGTTGGCACGGCGCAGGCCCAACGCCTGGTTGTAGACATGGCTGCCCCGCACATCGGTATGGCCGACCAGGCTGACCTGACCGCCCCCCATCTGCTCCAGGCGCGCGGCGATGGCGGCCAGCAGTGGCTTGAACTCCTCGCGGATCACCGCCTTGTCGGTGTCGAACAGCACGTTGCCCAGCAACGCACCACCGGCATCAACGCCAGCGACCACCGAGTGCGGATCGCGCACGTCGGTACGCAGCTGCACGGTCAGGCCAGCGCGCGCCCCTTCGGCCACCTCGGCCTGCAGCGCATCACGCACGGCTACCGCACGGGCGAAAGCCAATGCCTGGCTTTCGCCGTTGGCGGCAATCACCACGTCACCGCCCTGGTAACGGTCAACCACCTCGGCCATCTTCGCCAGCACCGGGCGATAGCTGGCGCGCAGTTCGCTGCTGCCCGGGGCGAACAACACCTCGCCCAAGGCCAGCTCAGCACGCTCGGCAGCCGCCTGCGGCGACGGCGGCAGGCGCACGCCGAAGCTGAAGCGGGTCGGCACGCCTTGGGTGACCCGTCGCAGCAACGGATTCTCGGTGGTCAGCTCGGATCCACCCGGTACCGTTGCCGGGTCCAGCTTGACGATGAAGTTGCGACCCAACCGCGCGTCGCCACCGTGCACATCGGCCAGGTGGTAACGACCGAACGGATCGGTTTCGATCAGCAGGCCTTCCACCGTGGCCAGGCGCACGCCAGGAATGCCCTGCTCCTGGATGCCGTGGTTGCGGATCACATAGGCCACTTCATAGCCCTCAACGACACGCGCGATCTCACGATGCACGACCGGCTCGGCCGCGGTCAGGCCCTTGGCCGCCTCGCCACTGCGCTGCACGGACGCCACACCCTGCGCATCCAGCTGCAGGCGATGGCCCTGTGCGCTTTCCAGCACGAAATCATCGGTGAAGGACAATTCGCGCAGGCGCTGGCGGATCACCACCTGGTGGCTCTCGACCGTGTCCGAGGTGGACGCAAGCCCATGAACCACGCCCACCTGCACGCCATGCAGCAGCGGCGCGCTGGCATCGGCCAACGGCTGCGGCCCATCACCACGATCCAGCGTTGTCGAGCCCGGCACGTAGGCCGCCGGTGCGAAGCCGCCCTGCACGCGCACACCGGTCAGTTCTGCACTGTCCTGCCAGCCGTCACCGTCGCGGTCATCGAACACGGTGCCGAACACGAGGCTGTCTTCCAGCAACGGATCGGCATCCATGCGCACTTCAGCGGTCGCCACGTTCGACAGCGGGGTGCCGTCGTCGGCAGTGGCCACGGCCTGGTTGACGTGGTTGCCGGCGCGCACGCCCGCGCCCACCCGCAGCAGGTAGGTGATGGTGGCACTGCGGCCCACGGCAATGTCGACCGCGCCAATGCGCAGTGGGGTCTGGCTGCCGCCCAGCGAGAACGCACCGTCGTCGTCAGCCACCCGCATCGAGCCATCCACATAGCTGAAGCCCGGCGGCGGCGTATCGACCACCACACCATTGCGCCAATGGCTGCTGCCGACGTTCTCGACCACCAGCTGGTAGCGCACCAGGTCGCCGACCTTCACCAGGCGCGGGTTGGCGGTCTTGGTGATGCGCAGCGCGAAGTCCGAGATCACCTTGTGCCGCGTTTCGCAGGTGGTGCACTCCGGCGGCGGCGAGCCATCCGGGTACTGGCCGCGCAGGCGGTTGAGCACTTCCGTGCGTGCTTCCTGGTTGACGATGGCCTGGTAGACGAATTCATGCTGTCCCACCGGGGTACCGGTCGGCAGCGTGCAGACGATGTCGGTGCCCTGCTGCACGCAACCTGCCGGCAGCGTGTCCACGCTCAGGCCAGCATCGGGCGTATCCAGCAGCTGCAGCGGCTGCCGCAGCGACGCGCGCTCGACGGTGGCCCGCAGGGTGTAGCGCAGCCGGTCACCCGGGCGCACTTCACTGCCACTGGCGGGGCCGGACAGCTTTTCCAGCACCACGCGCGGCTCGGCGAGCACGTGCTCGGTACTGCAGGTACCCGTGCAGCTCGGGGTGTCGCCGCCACGGCCCAGCACCGCGTTGCGGACGCTACCACTGGCCTGCGCATTGACCTGCGCGCGGTAGCCCAGCGTGTAGGTACCGGGTGCGGTACCTGCCGGCAGCGTGCATACCAGCGGATTGCTGGCGTTGCAGGTGAAGGCACCCGACTGGGTCACCGCCTGCAGGTCCAGGCCTGTGCCCAGGGTATCGGTGAGGGTGAGCACATCGGTGGTCTGCGAGTTGGCGACCACCACTTCGACGCTGTAGTCCACCGCATCCCCCATGTTGACCGGCGATGCGGTGCTGGAGGACTTGCGGTAGGTGACCATCGCCGCCAGCACCGGGGTAGTGGTGGTGCAATCGGTGGTGCAGGTATTGGTACCGGTGCCGCTGCCAAGCACGGCATTGCTGACGCTGCCCTTGGCCTGTGCATTCACCGTTGCGGTGTAGTTGACCGTGTAGGTGCCCGGTGCGGTGGCGGCCGGCAACGTGCACACCAGCGGATTGGCGGCATTGCAGGTGAAACCGGTGGTGGCGGTGACTGCACCGAAGTCCAGGCCCTGCCCCATGGTGTCGGTCAGGCTGAACACAGCCGTGGTGCGCGAGCGGCTGACCACCGCGGTCAGGGTGTAGGCGATGCTGTCACCCACCTTGACCGGGCCGGCGGCGGCCGAGGTCTTGCGGTAGTCGATCTGGCTGCCTGCCACCGGCGTGGTGGTATCGCAGTTGACGGTGCAGCTCGGGTTGTCACCACCGCTGCCCAGCACCGCATTGGTCACCTGGCCGGTGGCCTGGGCGTTGACCACAGCGGTGTACGACAGGCTGTAACTACCCGGTGCGGTACCCGCCGGCAATGTGCACACCAGCGGATTGGCCGCATTGCAGGCGTAGATGCCGGCACTGGTCACGCTGCCGAAATCCAGGCCACTGCCCAGCGTGTCGGTCAGCGTCACCACGTCGGTGGTGCGCGAGTTGGTGACCACCGTGGTCAGGGTGTAGGTCAGGCTGTCACCCACCGACACGGGACCGGTGCTGTTCACCGACTTGGCATAGCTCACGCCCGGCGTCGCCACCGGCGTGGTGGTATCGCAGTTGGTCGTGCACGAAGGCGTGTCGGTGCCGGTGCCGAGTACGGCATTGCGTACCGTGCCGCTGGCCTGCGCATTGACCGTGGCGGTGTAGCTCAGGCTGTAGGTACCCGGCACCGTGCCTGCGGGCAGCGTGCACACCAGCGGGTTGGCCGCATTGCAGGTAAAGATGCCCGCGCTGGTCACACTGCTGAAATCCAGGCCGCTGCCCAGCGTATCGGTGAGGGTGACCACATCGGTGGTGCGCGAACGCGCAACGGTCACGCTGAGCGTATAGCCGATGCTGTCGCCCACCCGCACCGGTCCACCGGTGGACGCCTGCTTGGTGTAGCTCACCTGCGGGCTGGCCAGTGGCGTGGTGGTATCACAGCTGCCGACGCACGACGGATTGTCGGGACCGCTCGGCACGACGGCATTGCGCACCTGGCCAACAGCCTGTGCGTTGACGATGCCGGTATACGAGAACGCGTAAGTTCCTGGCACGGTACCGGCTGGCAGCGTGCACACCAGCGGATTGCCGGGCACGCAGCTGAAGCCGCCGGCATTGGTCAGGCTGCCGAAGTCCAGGCCGGTGCCCAGGGTGTCGGTCAGCGTGGTCACAGCGGTGGTGCGCGCATCGGCCACGACCACGCTCACCGTGTAGGCAACGCTGTCGCCCACCGCAACCGGACCGGCCGTAGCGCTGGCCTTGGAGACCGAAATGCGCGGCGCCGCCACCGGCGTGGTGGTGGTGCAGTTGCTGCTGCAGGTGGGAGTATCGGTGCCGGTACCCACCACCGTGTTGACCACCTGGCCACTGGCCTGTGCGTTGACGGTGGCCGCATAGGTCAGGCTGTAGGTACCCGGCACGGTGCCCGCTGGCAGCGTGCACACCAGCGGATTGGCCGCATTGCAGGTGAAGGCGCCGGCATTGGTCACGCTGGCGAAGTCCAGACCGGTGCCGAGGGTATCGGTCAGGGTCAGCACGTCGCGGCTGTTGCCATCGGCAATGGCGACATCGACGGTGTAGCTCACCGTCGCCCCCACCGCCACCGGACCTGTGGTGTTGGAGCGTTTCGCGTAGCTCACCCGGGTCACCGGCACGGTCACATCGCTGCGGGTGCAGTGGTCGGTGTCAGTGCAGGCCTCGCCCGGTGCGGGCGGATTGCCACCATTGAACGGATCGTAGCCGCCACCGACGCTGGCGTGGTTGCGCAACAAGCCGCTTGCCGATGCGGACACGGTCACCGGCAGGGTGAAGCTGCTGCTGCCCCCGGCGGTGCCGGCTGCCGACAGCACCTGGCTGCTGGTGCAGGTCACGGCCTGGCCGCTCGCCGTGCAGCTCCAGCTGCCACTGGTGAGGGTGCCGGTCCAGTTCGGCACGATGCCGGTCGGCAACTGGTCGCGCACGGTGATCACACCCGCCGGCACATTCGGCGGATTGCCGGTCGGTACGTTGGTGGTGTTGCTGATCGTCAGCGTGTACTGGGTACCGGTCTGGCCGTAGTTCCAGATGCCGCCGGTGGCATTGTTGCTCTTCACCACCTTCAGCGCGGGTGCGGTGATGGTGATCCGGTGGTCTTCCACTTCACCGTCGTCGGCCACACCGGTCGGTTGCTGGATCTGCGCTGCGTTGGTTGCGTAGCGCAGGCGCACGTAACTGGTGCCCGCGCTTACCTGCGCGGGGACTGTCCAGCTCAGAGTGGCGCTGCCCCCACTGCATGCAGCCGTGTTGCTGCGCTCGCCCGGGTCGAATGTGCCGTTGCGGTTGAAGTCGATCCAGCCGGCCACGCTGCCGTTGCCGACGCATGCCACCGGTTGGCCGATCTGGGTACCGGCCTGCATCACCGTCAGGACGTAGCTCGTCGGCCAGGCGTTCTCTTCGTTGGGATTGCCTGCGGGGAAGTTGTCGTCACCCTTCGCATCGGCGCTGTAGCTGCTCTTCTGCTCGGTGTCCGGGCCAACGGTGCCCAGAAAGTCGGTCAGCGGCGGCGCCAGGCCACCCGGCGTGTAGCCGGCGGTATTGATGTTGGTGGGCGTTGCGTTGACCGGCAGGCCATCGGGGCGGAACTGCAGATCGTCCACCACGTGCATTGCGTCGCCATAGCTCTGCGGCGCATCGCCGAAGTCGGCGTACGGCACCAGCAGGCCGATGGCGATCGCAGTGGTGCCGCCGCCGCGCATCGAGAAGCCCATGTTTACCGCAAGGTTGCCCGGCGCATGTGCGGCATTGTCGAAATTGAGGAACGTCACCGCAGCGGTGTTGTTGTCGTTGCCCGGCCCGAAGCGGATCACGCTGTTGCTGCCGCTGCTGGACTTGGTCACGTTGTAGGCACCTGCGCCAAGGTTCTTGCGCATCTCCACCACGTTCCAGGTGCCCAGTGCACTGGCTTCGACGAACTCGCCGCTGTTGTTGATCGACTCGGCATCGGCCATCACCACGCCGCGCAGGCGATACGGCGCGCCGCCCAGCGTCGAGACGCAGTTGATTTCGAAAGAGGACGTACCGCTGCTGCGCGAGATGCCTGCGATCAGCTGGTTGGCGCCGCCCGCGCCACCGACGTTGTACAGGTCATCCAGGCTGTCGCCGCTGAAGTTGCCGGGACGGTAGCTCTGCAGGATGCCACCACCGCTGATGTTGGCCAGGCTGCAGCTGACGTTGAGGTCGATGCCGGAGGCAACGGGCATGGAGATCGACGAGGTATCGCCGTTGTTCAGCGTCACCCCATGCGTACCCAGCGCCGATCCGCCGCCCCAGGTCAGCCACAGCACCGTGTTGCGGTACGGGCTGGTGCCGCCGGTCGCGTAGGCCGCGGCCCAGGCCGACGATGGCAGCACCACCGACAGCAGCAACAGCAGGCCGGCGGCCAGCCATCGTCCGGTCCGGCCGGGGTGTGCACTTTTTTCAGGATGAACGGATTCACCGCACGCGCTGATGCGCGACGTCGTCGACTGCCACATGTTGTTTTTCCCCGTCATCAGCCCCGCGGGGGGCCGCTGTTCAGTGGGTGGCCGGGGATGGTTCTCCCGGACCCGGAGACGCGTACGAATGCGTGTCTGCCGGCTCCGTGGCGACTACAACCGTCCCTGGACCCTGTTGGTCAGGTTCGCAAAACTGTGACGAAGATAACACAATTCAAACAATTGTGTGATGTGCGTCACATTTAAGTTTGCCAAATCTGGCGCCGGCCCCACGAGCACAGTTGTAGCAACCGGCCTCCGGTGGCTCGTGCACGGATCCGGCAGCCGGACCGCCCTTTCCGGCAATTCGTCACGCATTTTCGGAGCCCGGGCGAGGCGTCTAGCGGGCGCGCACACAAAAAAACCGCCGGGCCATGGGCTACCGGCGGTATCGAAGTGGAAGGGGAATCGCGCCGCGCCTGGCGGCCGCCGCGCTGCTACCAGGGGACGAAGAGCAGGATCAGCACGATCACCAGCAGCACGGCGGCAACGGTCAGCAGCACGTTGCGCTGGCGCCAGGAAGGCTTGGGGGTGCCGGGGGTATTCATGGGGGCGCTCCTAGGCAACCGATGGGGACAGCACCAGACTGCCGAGTCCGCTTGCAGCAGGGCGTGCAGGTGATGTGCAGCGGGAGTGGAGAACGACTTGGAATCGCCTGATGCTCCGCACGCAGTTGAGTATCCGGGCACACATCGTCGTTGCGAATACCTGCACGCGGCCTGCGCCCTACATTCTTATGCATGCCGGCCGATATGTGCAGAACGCAGCACCGCATGCGCACAAGGAGCCGGAATGAAGATGGATGCAGGAAACTGCGTGCCAGCGGGCGCGAGCCATCAGTTGGCAACGCCACCGACGTCATCCGCCGTCGCACCGGTTTCGGTCCCACACGCACTGGCGGTTGCCGCATCGCTGATCGCGCTCTTCGTCTTCTGGTCGGTCGCCATGTTCGGTGGATTCCTCGCAGTATCCGCCATGGAAAACGAGATCTCAGCCGGCTTCATTGTGGGCTTCACCGTGGGCTACGGCCTGCATGAGGTATGCGCCCTGGTGACACGGCAACAACCCGAGTTCACGCGCTACTTCGTAGCCATCGATCACATGCGCCAGCTCGAATTGCTGGCGGCCGCGACTGTTTCAGTGATCACCATGTTGTCTCCGGCATAGGTGCCCGCCCCGCTACCGGCTGGTGCGTGGTTACGTGGTTGGTCCGGGGGGCCGCGGGCGTAGAAGGCCGATCACCACCGCTGGATAGACACCTTGGCCGGGGTCATGGACCCAGCCGCTCTCCGCCCAGGAGTAGGTGCCGGCCCGTGTCGCCTCTCGGCGAGGTACTCAGGCCTGGTCGCTCGGTGGTCGATCGGTGTAGGGGGCCCCGAAACGCAGAAGCCCCAGCGCAGGGCCGGGGCTTCAGGTAGAATTCTTGACAGTTGCCGAATTAGACAGTTCGCGTGTGCAACTTGTCAAGAGGCTTCACCATTTTGAGGTAGATCCACTCACCATCCGGCGAAGCTTCACAGGTCAAACTCGCGCCCTCCTCCTCATTGCTCCAGATCGCAAAACTAAACTCAAGTTCCTGTCCATCACGGCAATCAGTCACGTCAGGGAACTCTGCCGTGAGGATCGCAGCGACGTGAGAGCCGTCGGCCTGAGGCTTCCAATCAAGGCGATCCATCCATGCATAGGGGTACATAGGTCTTCCTTCAGGCGGCGATCCTGCCGCCCATGAAGTCTACCCCGCCCTGCAGCTCGCGGCGGTACTGCCAGATGGAGAGCTCCCCGCCGTACTGCTCGGCCACCATCCGGGCCTTCACCGCCTGGCTGGCCGACACGGTGAACTCCGTGCGTAGGATCACCGCTCGAAGCGGGTATTGCCGTGCCATCGACGCCAGCGCCCGATCCACCCAGCGCAGTTCATCGGGGATGCCCACGTCCACCGCAATCTCCGGCAGATCTTGGGGATGGCTCGCATCGTTGGCCGCGCGGATCGGGTCCACCGCCCAGGTCGGCAGGAGCTGCATGCCCTGCACCCCCGAACGAGCGGCCATGAAGCGGCGGCGGGATTCCCCGACGCGCCCGACCAGATCCTGCAGGGCCCGCTCCCTGGTCAAAGGAGCATGGTCGCGGACCTTGTCCAGCACGTGGACGCTGCGGTCGGCACGGCTCAGGGCGAACCGATTTGCCTGGGCGTGCCCCCAGCGGCGCAGTTCTTCGGTCAGCGGATCAGTGTTGCGCATCGCGCATGCCCTCCAGTACGGCGTCATCGAATCGGAATGCCGGCAGCTTTCTGTCGGTGTCACAGATCCCGGCCCGTTCGGGCCAGCCTTTGCAGTGGAAGCCCGCAGCACCGGCCTGTCGGAACTGGCAGACGGAGCAGCGGCCATGCTTCTGAACGTAGGACCGGTACCGCTTCTGCATGCGCAGCTCGGCGCCGGTCACGCGGCGAGACCGTCAAGGAGTGAAGGCGCCGCTGCGAGATACTCGATGGCCACCTCCAGCCTTGCGCCCTTCTCGTCCGGCTCCATGCGTTCCAGCAAGGTCCGCCGGATCTGCTTGTCATCCACCCAGGCGATGCCATTCAAGGCGTCGGACAACACCTTTTCGCAGTTGCCGAGGTCGATGCACTGCACAGTGTCGTCCCAAGTGTACGGATCCTTCCGTGCACGCTTCGCCCAATCCTGCGGCCGGTGCGGGAACAGCTTGATGTAAAGCCCCACGCGGCCGGTGGAAGGAGCGCGGAGGCCGGCGGCTTTGGCCAGGTGGCCGACCGCCGCCTTGTAGGCCTTCGCGTCCTCGGTCACGTAGGTGATCGCCAGCGGCTTCGGCTTCTTCGGAATCACGCGCACGGCCCAGTAGCAGTTCGCGCTGATCGGATACGGGAGGGTCAGGTGGATCATCGTGCGGCCTCCTTCAGCTGCAGCCTGGAAAGGGTGACGTTGAGGGCGCCCAGCTCGTCCATCTTCATGACGAGCCACATGCGCTTCTGACCGTGAATTCCGTTGAAGCTGCCCTGATGGCAGTCCTTGCACAGGGCAACGGTCGTGAAGTGCTGGCCCTGCTTGATATGGTGGGCGTCGCTGGGTCCTGGTCTGCTGCAGACGCTGCAGGGCAGCAGCTTCACCGCGTCGACGTGGCGCTTCTCTGCCATGGTGAATGCCTTGGCATTCTTGGTCCTCACGCAGCCACCCCGGACGGTAGAATCCGTGCCAACAACAGGGGGCATGTATGAAGCAAGGAAGGACTGATAGGGATTGGACCGTGGTCGCGGTGATGGCATTCATGGCTGGCGCGTTTTTCGTGTGGGCGCTGATGAGCCAACACGCGACGGCCATCCCGATTTCCAGAGGCGAATGGCCGGCCTGGGTTCAAGCTTTCACGTCGTTCATAGCGATCCTCATCGCGATGTTCGTTCCGACGAAGATTGCTTGGGATGAGAGAAGGCGCCTCTCCAAGGAGAATCATTACAAAGCCATGAGCTTGGCGTTCGTACTGCGCCCAGCTATCGGAAGTCTCATCTCCAGGGTGGATAGTGCCCGCAGACGCTGGCAGCTGTGCCCCAATCAATATGATGACAGTGGCGTAGTAGCACCCTTGGTTATCCCTGATGCAATCAATGAACACCTGTTGGAATTGCATGTATTGGGGGAGTCTGGAGTCGCCGTACGTCGATCCATCAACGCTATTCACGCGTTGCGAGCTGAGATTTTCACTGACTACGCCAATCAGTTTCATGGTGGCGTCTACATCGATCCGGATGATGGTGAGACCATCGATCTCCCAGTCAACACGGACGTAGAGGGTCAAATCATTCGAACAACGCAGGTATTGCGCGAAGCGATGAAATCTCTGAACGAGCTCGTGGCTGACTGAGCCCATGTTTCTTGCAGAGATAGTCCACATCACGCCGCCCTCCCCTGCTGCCGGCCATTCACCATCCGCCAGTAGTCCGCGCGCACGTCGTCCAACATGACGTGCGCGTAGTGGTCACCGATCCAGGCGGTGATGCCCTTGAAGAAGGTGGCGAAGTCCTCCTCCTCCATCGAATCGAAGGCCAGGGACTGGGCCACCTTCACCGGGATGGTCCGGATCTCCGGCAGCACCGCCGCCAGCACCTTGCGCGCGCCAGCGCCCAGTACCACAAGGTCGCCGAGCAGCAGCAGGCCGCCTGACCTACTACGGAGAGGAATGCGCAGGCTGATGCGCAGCTACGGTCCGCCTGATTTGCCCCCGGCACCAGATCGAGCCGGGCCACTGCCGAATGGGTGACGTCCCACCGGTCAGGACCAAGAAAACACCGCAGGCAAGCCGGGGATCAGCACCGGCCCTCTCCGCCCCTATTCCAAGCACGCCGGCCGAGCAGGCCGAAGCCATCCGCACTGCCCTGAAAACCAGCCTGTATCCCGGCGCCACCGATGACTCCGTCGACATGGTGCTGGCCTACTGCCGTGCCGGCGGCCTCGACCCGATGACCAAGCCCGTGCACATCGTCCCCATGTGGGTGCCGGAGAAGAAGCAAGGAAACCGCGTCGTCAGCCCGGCCGGCATGCGCGACGTCATCATGCCCGGCATCGAGCTGTACCGGACCAAGGCACACCGCACAGGCGAGTACGCCGGTCAGGATGAAGCCACTTTCGGTCCAACCATCGAAGACACCCTCAGCGGCGTGCGTGTTCGCTACCGGTGCGCACCGCGCCGACGGCAGTGGCCAGCGTCCAGGCACCGAGCGCCGCACCGCGCGAGGTCGTCAAGATCAAGCTGGGCCAGGTCGTGGACCTGATCGCCCCGCTGAAGATCGACGCCGAAGGCCTGCGCCAATTGGGGTTTGAGCCGGTCTCGACCGATCGGGGATCGAAGCTCTACGACGCCAGCCAGATCGATGCCATGCGCGGCGCGATGATCCGCCACCTGCAGCAGCCGCTGCCCGACACCTACGCGCAGGCCGCGTGATGCACCAGCGAACTGCGGGCCCTGCGCCAGATGGAGGGCCGCGACGCGATGACCGTCGCGGCTACCCTCGGGCGCTCGCACCGCGCGGTCCAAGACATGGCCCGCTGCCAGGGAATGCTGGTACCGCGCCAGCCTCACGCCCGGTACTGGCCTGCCACCACCAAACGCCGCGCCCGGCAGCTGCGGGCCAGCCGCAACACCGTCAACCAGACCAGCGCCGCGCTGGGTGTCCCGTTCGGGACCGTGCGCCGCTGGGTCTACGAAGGAGCAGCAGCATGTCCAGCATCCACGTGAAGCCCGTCTTCAGCGGCGCCACTGATCGAGAAAAGGAGCAGGACCGGCAGAAGCTGGCCAGCGACATAGCGCGTTTCGAGGCCGGCGGCGGCAAGGCCCAGGTGCTGGGCACCACCGGCATCGACAAGAGCACGATCAGCCGCCGGCAGGTGGTCGAGGGTGGCCATGGCCGACGCGCTGGGAAGAAGGCAGGCTGACCATGCGCATTCAACCCATCGCCACCACGGTTTACCTCGCGCCCACCAAGGGCCGCCGCTACCTGTCGAAGCGCTCCGCAGTGCGGGCCGAAGCGCGTGCACTGCTGGACCGTAAATACCCCGCTGAAACGGGAGACGAGTCAGATGGCTTCCACAGCTGGCACTGGTCCAGCGATGAGCACCTGCAGCGGGTCTATGACCGGTTGGCGCGCTTCATCGGTGCTTCCGCTCGCCGAGAGGTGCAGCCATGAGCCGCCACATCGCCCGCCGCGCGCCCAAGGAAACGATGGGCTTCTTCTGGGGCCGGTTCCCGACCGTAGACGGTAGCGCCATCACCTGGCGCCTGTACCGCCGTGACCACCGCCGTGCGCTGCACATGCACGTGCTGACAGTTTTTGCCCATGACGACCGCGCCGTGATCGCCGGCCACCTGCGCCGCGCTCGACGGTTCCTGCGCGAGAAAGTGGATGACATCGATCTGGTGGCGATGGGGGTTACGGCGTAGGTGGAAGTACGTAAGTCAGCACCGCCATGACGGCCTGCACGGCCGTGGCGAGGGCAGCAAGGACTGCTGCTGCATTCACCCATCGGCTGAAGGTGAGTCGCTGCTTCAACTCGATGGGCTTCTTGTCCCAGTAGAGATTGCCATCTTCATCAACGCCTATCCCCTTCAGTTCACCGTCCTTCATCGTGAACTGAAAGCCCTCATGGATTTTCTTATCTGCCACGGCAACACCCACCAGTTGAAGAGTTAGAGGATTCTGCCATGACCTACATCCACCCAAACGACCGCGTCTACGCGCTCGAACGCGGCTTGGCCGCAGCCATCGCCCAGGCGAGGACCGCAAGGTGCTGGACGACCTGCGCGAGATCCTGGCTGAAGCCCGCCGCGAGGCACGGGGGTGAGCGGTTTGGTGCTGGTGCCAGCGCCGGAGGTGCCCGGCATCCCTGCCCGCATGCGGCAGCCCACGAAGGACGCCTACCGGCAGTGGCTGACCCAAGCCAACGAGCGCATCGAGCAACTGCAGGCCGAGGTGGCAGAGCTGCGCACCGGCGGCAGCCGCAGCGCCAGCACCACCCGGCTCGCACTGGTCGCTGACCTGGTCACCGCCGCAACGGCCCTCGGGCACCACGAAGCGCTGCATAGCAGCAGCGACGAAACCATCGACTACTGGCGCACGCGCGTTGAGCAACTGCGCGCCGAATTGACAGGAGAACACCATGGCTGACGGTTCCCGCTCTTTCAACTTTCCACAGCCGCAGCAGTCCCGCCTGCGCCCAAGCGAAATAGTGGTTGACCTGTTCGCCGGTGGGGGCGGCGCCAGCGAGGCCATCAAGAAGGCGACCGGCGTCGATCCGCACCTGGCGTACAACCACGACGAGCTGGCCATCGGCATGCACGCCGCGAACCACCCGCTCACCCAGCACCACCGCGAGGATATCTGGCACGCCGACCCGCGCGTAGACGTGGCCGGCCGGCCCATCGGCTGGTTCCATGCCTCGCCGGACTGCACGCACTTCAGCCAAGCCAAGGGCGGTCAGCCGCGCAGCAGGAAGACCCGCGCCCTGTCGTGGGTCGTGCTCAAGTGGATCGGCATGCTGCAGCGCGCGGATCGGCTCAACGGCACCAACACCGCGCCGCGCATCTTCTCCATGGAGAACGTGTGGCAGATCCTCACTTGGGGCCCGCTGGTGGCGAAGCGCTGCAAGGACACCGGCAGGGTGTTCAAAGCGGTGTTCGAAGATCGCGAGGTGACGCGCAAGAGCGGCAAGGTGGAGACGGAGCGCGTGCACGTGCGCACCGAGGTGGCCGCGCCGGGCGAGCGTGTTCCTGTCTGGAATCAGCTGCTGGTGCCCGACAAGCGCCATGCCGGCCGCACCTGGCGCCGGTTCGTTGCCGCGCTGCGTGCGCTCGGCTACGTGGTCGAGTGGCGCAAGCTGGTGGCCAGCGACTACGGCGCTGGCACCAGCCGCGAACGCCTGTTCTTGCTCGGCCGCCGTGACGGCGAGCCCATCGTGTGGCCCGCTGCCAGCCACGGCCCCAATCCGGGCCAGACGCCGCGCGTCACCGCTGTCGACTGTCTGGACTTCTCCATTCCCTGCCCGTCGATCTTCGGCCGTAAGCGCGACCTGGCCGACGCCACCATGCGCCGCATCGCCAAGGGCGTCATGCGCCACGTCATCAACTCGGCCGATCCATTCATTATCCCTGTGACGCACCAGGGCGGCGACCGCGTGCACGACGTGCGGGAGCCGATGCGCACGATCACCGCCGCCAACCGCGGCGAGCTGATGCTGGCAGCGCCGGAACTGGCACCCTTCATCACCGAGCATGCCAATGCCAGCACCCAGCGCACGATGGCTGTGGACGAACCGCTGCGCACGCTCTGCGCCGAGGTCAAGGGCGGCCACTTCTCCGTGGTCACCCCGATCCTTGCCGGCGTCGGCGGCCGGGCCGGCCAGTCGGAGCCGCGCTCCGGGGACGACCCGCTGTATACGATGACCGCGAAGGCGGATACCGCGCTGGTCGCGCCGGTCCTGGTGCAGAGCGGCTACGGCGAACGCGATGGCCAGGCACCGCGCGCATTGGACCTACAGCAGCCGCTGGGCACGGTGGTGGCCGGTGGCGTCAAGCACGCGGTCGCCGCGCCTCACCTCGTGAAGTTCCGAGGCGACAGCATCGGCACGCCGGCAACCGAGCCAGTGCCGACGATCACCTCTGGTGCCGGTGCCGCGCGCCCTGCTGGCGCGGCGCACGCGCTGGGCGTGTCTGCCGCTACGCTGGTCACCCTGCGCAACAACATGGCCGGCGCGTACCCGCAAGAGCCGCTGTCGACCATTGCCGCGCAGGGTGAGCACCACGCGCTGGCCACTGCATTCCTGGAGCAGCCCAACGGTGGCTTCTACGAGGGCGGCGGGCGCGATGCGCGCGACCCGGTCAGCACGATCACCGCCACCGGCAGCCAGTAGCAGCTGGTAGCCGCAGACCTGGCGCAGCTGTCGCCGGAGCATCAGGAAGGCGCGCTGCGTGTTGCCGCGTTCCTGGTGAAGTACTACGGCAGCGGCATCGCTGTGGATCTGCGCGATTCCCTGGACACGGTCACCACCAAGGACCGTCTGGCGCTGGTCACGGTGGTGATCAAGGGCACGCCCTACGTCATCGTGGATATCGGCCTGCGGATGCTCAAGCCGCACGAGCTGTTCCGTGCGCAGGGCTTCCCGGCGAGCTACATCATCGATCGCACCGCCGACGGCACCGTGCTGACGACCACAGCGAAGGTCTGCATGTGCGGCAACAGCGTCAGCCCGCCGCCGTTCTACGCGTTGATCGACGCCAACCTAGACCCGGTGGCCGTGCCGCTGGCGGAGGCTGCATGAGCATCCGACGCCAGCACGCCAACAACGGCATGGCAGCCGGCGGGCGCCCCATCCGCGTGCCGCGCTCGGTGACCAGCGTGCGCGCGCTCCTGAAGCGCCACCTGCTGGAGGAAGGCAAGCGCATGCAGGACCTGGCCGAGGTCTGGGGCTGCTCCAGGCACAACGTCTACGACCTGTTCTACGAGAGCCGTCCCATTTCCCCTACCCACATCGACCTCGCTGCCAAGTTCCTCGGTCTGGACGAGTTCGACACGAATGAACTGCGCCTGCTCGGTGCCCGCGAGGCCGGCTGGCAGATCGATCCCACCTTCATTCTGGAGCACCACGCATGACCACCGACAAGATCCCGGCCACCCTGGACGCGGTCCGCAACCTGATCGTGTGCGATACCCAGTTTGGCTGGAACGGCGAAACCACCCTGAAAGCTGCCCGAGCTGCTGGACCTGCAGGAACGCGGGTGGATGATCGAGGGCGACGACAACAGCGAGTTTGAACTGACCAGCGCAGGCCGCGAGGTGGTGGCACGTGCGCTGGAAAGCGTCGCCCCCGCCACCCTGGCGACCGTGAAGCACGGCGGATGCGTGCAGTTGCCTACCTCGGAGCGCGAGCGGTTCGAGGCATATCGCGGCGGTGATTTAGAGCGTGACGCGCAGGGCTATTACGTGAACGCTCCTACCGCTCAGGATTGGGCCATGTGGCAAGCCGCCCTCTCCGCCCAGCCCTCACCGGGTGGTCAGGGGGATGCTCGCTTGCTGGCCGACGTAGACGAACGCATCGCAACCGCCAAGGCGCTCGGTTACGAGAATGACATCGGCGTGGGCATCGGCCTTCTGCAATGCGTCCGAGCAGCCCTCGCCGCCCGCCAGCCGGTGGGGTGCGGGGCTTGCGGCGATGGATGCGACGTGCGTGGTTCGTGCCGACACGCTGAAGAAAACCCGCCCACGCAGGCCGTGGACCTACCCTACCCGCTTGATGCCGATCCCGCAGGCATCCGCGCTCACGTGGCTGATGTAATCACCGGCACGCTGATGGTTGGCGCCCAAGGCCATATGCCGCCACCGACTGGTCACTGGGCAGAGCCATTCTGGCAGGCAGCCCGTGCCGACGCCCGAGTGCAGGAGAAGACGCAAGCAGCGCTGCAGGCTGCGGCGAAGTCGCTCAGGACGATTGCCAACTCGACCAAGGACACCGAGTTCCTTGAAACCGCCAGTGAGATCCGGGCGTATGCCAACAGCCGCGCGAACTGCGCCGAGCAGGCCCTGACGGACAGCCAAGCGGTGGGCAATGGCTAACTCACTTGTCCGCCGCATTCTCTTCGGCCGCATTTTTGAGGCGCGTCGCTTCCTGCGCCCTCCTTTCCTCAGCAATATTATCTCGCAAATTCTTCAGACGCCCCTCAGTGCGCCCCGAGAGCTTTCTCGACTTAATTGCATCAACCTCCGGAATATCAACGTAGTAGGACTCCATCCTAGCAATCGCAGAGTCAATATTTTCCAGAAGCTGGAGGCCAAACTCCACCCTTGGCAACGACAGCTCTTTCCACCTAGCTTTGGACATACGTTCGATGGAGGCGCGGGAACGCCCAGGATTCGAATTGAAAAACTGCCAGGTCGTAAGAACATTCAAAAGCGCAAACGCATCGTCGTCAGCAAAACCCTGCAACCGGCCAGCGCAACTCCTGATAAAAATGAGGTCATTAAAAGGCTTATCACTCGCGTAGCTCTCGATTATGTCGACAGGCATTGGCTTGGAGCTGAATGGATTCCAATTACAAAGTCGTGGCGCCAACTGACGCCTCGCATAGTCGAGCTCCTTCCTAAATGCACGTGCCAGCTGCTCAGCTGTCCTGCGGTGCGCCTCTTTTGCAGCATTCCACTCCCTCTCTTGAATATGCTCCGACTTCTCCCTCTCCGCGATGACCGCGCCAGCAGCGGCTTTGGTCTGTTGGAATGCAGCCATCAAAGCCACGACCACGGCGATGAAAGTTGCTACTGCGGCTGCCCACCCGCCAATAGCCGCGACAGCAGCCCAATCGAGATTACAGGTATCACTTCGTTCAAAACATGGAGTCAAGTATTGAAACCCTGGCATGTGCATTCCCCCCTGAGGACTGGACCGCATTCTGCCACGGCTTGCCATCACCAGGAGACCGAGCATGGGTAACCCTGTCCCCGGAAGCACCCTCCACGTCGGCGATTGCCTGGAGGTGATGCGCGGCATGGCCGAGAACTCGGCCGACGCCATCGTTACCGATCCGCCCTATGGCCTGTCCTTCATGGGTAAGCGCTGGGATTACGACGTGCCCAGCACCGAGATATGGGCCGAGTGCCTGCGCGTATTAAAGCCTGGCGGCCACCTGCTGGCCTTCGCCGGCACCCGCACGCAGCATCGCATGGCCGTGCGCATCGAGGATGCCGGCTTCGAGATCCGCGACATGATCGCGTGGGTCTACGGCAGCGGCTTCCCCAAGTCGCACAACGGCCCCTGGGGTGGAACTGCCTTGAAGCCCGCGCTCGAGCCGATCACCGTCGCCCGCAAGCCACTTGTCGGCACGGTGGCAGCGAACTGGCATCTGCACGGCACGGGTGGCCTGAACATCGATTCCTCCCGGATCGAAACGATCGACAAGCTCGGTGGCGGTGATCAGTCGGCCGCGCCGAAGGTCGGTCCCGATGGCTGGCACCGGCCGTGGATGCAGGACGAGCAGGCAAATGCCGCGCACGCCGACCGTTGCAACGCAAACGTAGCGAAGGCCGAAGCGCTGGGCCGCTGGCCTGCCAACCTGATCCATGATGGCAGCGAGGAAGTACTCGCGGCATTCCCTGCAGCGCCGGGACAGAAAGCTGACCTGAGTAATGATGGGGAAAGCGCACGGTTCTCGGCCGTGTACGACGGCGGCCCGCTCCCGCGCAGCAGCGAAGGAAGCTCCAACAGCGCCAACAATGGAGCGGTCGGTTTCAAGATGCGCACTGGTGCACGCCGTTTGGATAGCGGCAGCGCTGCCCGGTTCTTCTACTGTGCCAAGGCCACGCGCGAAGACCGCAACGACGGCCTCAATTCTGGCCCGGCGCCGGCCACCGCCGCGGGAGCGACGATGCGCGATCCCGAGACTGCCAACTGGCCAGCGCGAAACGGCAACCACCACCCGACCGTGAAGCCGACGGATCTCATGCGCTACCTGTGCCGTCTGGTCACCCCAGCTGGCGGCCTGGTGCTGGACCCGTTCATGGGAAAGGTAGCACCGGCAAGGCCGCATTACTCGAAGGCTTCCAGTTCGTCGGCATCGAGCTCGACCCCGTCTATGCCGCGATCGCCGAAGCACGCATCCGCGTTGCCCAACCTGGACTGCCCTTGGAGGCAATCGCATGAACACCGCCACCGAGCAGCTGCGCGCTGCGCTGAGCACGAACTGAAGGAGGACACGATGGGAGCTGCTGAAAAGCTGGACATCGTCGGAAAGGACTGGCTGACCGTAGACGAGGCCGCGCACTACTGCGGCGTATCCCGAAGCCAGTTCGATTCGAACATCGCCGACGACGGCATCGAACCCCGAAATTTCACGGGCAAGAAGCTCTACGAGAAAGCCGCCCTCTACTCTGCAATCTACGGCTCCACACAATGGTCAAGGTCACAATCTTCTGGCGGGACGGCGCCGCGTACCTCAACTGGCGGGAAGGCGGCAAGCGAAGCCGTGTCACCATTGGTCGCGTCAGCCCACGCGAAGCTGAGGGCGTACGAGCAGCGAAAGAAGCGGAACTGACCCATGGAGTGCGCATCCTGCCCCGGCTGCCCACGGTAAGGGACTTCCTGGAGGCGTATCTGGATTGGTACAAGGCCGAACACCCCGCCACGCACGGCAAGGCAAAAAGCGAGGTCCGGCTGTTCATTGCACGCTTCGGCCATCGACCGATCGACACCCTGCGCCCGATGGAAATGGAGTCCTACAAGACGGACCGCCTGACCAAGGACAAGGTGGCCCCGGAAACCGTAGGCAAGGAAGTGCGCAGGCTGCAGGCGGCGTTCCGTCGAGGAGTGAAATGGAAGGAGCTGGACTTCAACCCTCTGGAGGAAACGCAGGCACCGCGCGGGGTTCGGAGCGTGGCGGTGCGGTTCTACGACCGGGCGGCGATGCGCAAGCTCTATCGTGCCAACCCTGCACGGGCAGCGCTGTGGCTGTTCATGGCGCACACGGGGTTGCGCCGCGGCGAGCTGGTCGGACTGGGCAAGGATTCGGTGGCCGGACGTAGGCTCAGGGTCGAGAGCGACCCAGACGAGAATGGCCAGGGGCGCACGAAGTCGGGCAAGTGGCGCGAGGTGCCGCTGAACCGATATGCGCGCTGGGCGCTGCGCCACCTACCCGATCCGCTGGTGGCCGTGCACAAGGACACGGTGTCCGACTGGTTCGCATCGGATGCCAAGCGGGCGGGGATCGGCGGCAGCCTGCATCGGCTACGGCACACCTTTTGCGCTCATATGGTCATTGCGGGAGTGCCGCTGCGACGCGTGCAGATCCTGGCCGGGCACGCTGATTACGCCACGACCGAGAAGTACTATGCCCACCTGACGCCTGAGGGCGACGATGGCGCCGTGGCGAAGCTCACGTACTAATCGGGGCTGCTGGGACCACTGGGACCAAATCCTGTGGATATGCGGGAAACAGTGGGAATTGCCCGCCACTGCGCTGACCTAAGTCATTGATTATGGTGACCCCGGCCCGATTCGAACGGGCGACCTTCCCCTTAGGAGGGGGACGCTCTATCCAGCTGAGCTACGGGGCCATGCAGCCGCCGAGTTTACAGGCAAGCCGCCCTGCCCTCCAAGCATTCATCCACCACACCGCTGCCACTGGCGCGGCGCACCATGGCGGTTCCGGTCGCTCTGCTACCATCGGCGGCTCAGTTCGTCGCGCCCCCACCTGCCCGCGACGACACCAAACACAACGTAACGAAACACAGGAGTCTGCATGTCTTCCGAGCTGCTCAAGTCCCTTGGTCTGGACGCGATCAACGCTGGCACCTACCTGGGCAACGGGGAGTGGTCGAGCGCTACCGGCGGTGAGCTGATCACCCCGATCAACCCGACCACCGGCGAGCCGATCGCGCAGGTCCGCGCCACCACCGAAGCCGAGTACGAAACCGTCATCGCTCGTGCGCAGGAAGCCTTCAAGGTCTGGCGCACCACCCCGGCCCCGCGTCGCGGTGAAGCCGTGCGCCTGTGTGGCGAAGCGCTGCGCAAGCACAAGGACGCGCTGGGTTCGCTGGTCGCGCTGGAAATGGGCAAGAGCAAGCCTGAAGGCGACGGCGAAGTGCAGGAGATGATCGACATCGCCGACTTCGCCGTGGGCCAGAGCCGCATGCTGTACGGCTACACCATGCATTCCGAGCGCCCCGGCCACCGCATGTACGAGCAGTACCAGCCGCTCGGCCTGGTCGGCATCATCAGCGCGTTCAACTTCCCGGTCGCGGTGTGGGCATGGAATTCGTTCCTGGCCACCATCTGCGGCGACATCTGCCTGTGGAAGCCGTCCAACAAGACCCCGCTGACCGCCATCGCCTCGATGCGCATCTGCAATGAAGCGCTGCGCGATGCCGGTTTCCCGGACCTGTTCTTCCTGATCAACGACGCCGGCACCGCGCTGTCGGAAAAGATGGTGGCCGACAAGCGCGTGCCGCTGATCAGCTTCACCGGCTCCACCCAGGTCGGCCGCACGGTCGCCGAGAAGGTTGCGCACCGCCTCGGCCGTTGCCTGTTGGAACTGGGCGGCAACAACGCGATCATCCTCGACGAAACCGCCGACCTGAAGCTGGCGATCCCCGGCATCGTATTTGGTGCGGTCGGCACCGCCGGCCAGCGCTGCACCACCACCCGTCGCCTGATCGTGCACGAATCCATCCATGACGACGTGCTGGCCACGCTGGTCAAGGCGTACAAGCAGGTGGAAGGCAAGATCGGCGATCCGACCGACCCGGCCAACCTGATGGGCCCGCTGAACAGCGACGGCGCCGTGCAGCAGTTCTTGGCCTCCATCGAAAAGGCCAAGGCCAGCGGCGGCACCATCGAAACCGGCGGCACGCGCATCGACCGCGCCGGCAACTTCGTGCTGCCGGCCATCGTCACCGGCCTGAAGAACAGCGATGAAGTGGTGCAGCACGAGACCTTCGCGCCGATCCTGTACGTGATGAAGTACAGCACGCTGGACGAAGCCATCGACATGCAGAACGGCGTGCCGCAGGGCCTGTCGTCCTCGATCTTCACCACCAACCTGAAGACGGCTGAGCGCTTCCTGTCGGCGGCCGGTTCGGACTGCGGCATCGCCAACATCAACATCGGCACCTCGGGCGCGGAAATCGGTGGTGCCTTCGGTGGCGAGAAGGACACCGGCGGTGGTCGCGAGTCCGGCTCGGACGCATGGAAGGTCTACATGCGTCGTCAGACCAACACCATCAACTATTCGGATTCGCTGCCGCTGGCCCAGGGCATCAAGTTCGACCTGTGATGGCAAACGGTCCGGCCATGCACATGGGTCAGAGCCCCTCCGGGGATTCGACCCATGCCGTGCCGACCACTCAGGGTCGGATCCCCACAGGGGCTCCGACCCTCGATTTCAGCGGCCGCCGGGTGTTGATCGCCGGCGGCAGCAAGGGCATCGGTCGCGAACTGGCGCTGGCATTCGCCGGCGCCGGTGCGCAGGTTTCGGCCTGCGCCCGCGGCCAAGCCGGGCTCGACGCCCTGCAGGCCGATGCACAGGCACAGGGCACGCAACTGCACACCTTCGCCGCCGATCTGGGTGATCCTGCCCAGATCGGCGCCTGGCTGCAGGCCGCCGCCGACTCGCTCGGCGGCATCGATGTGCTGGTCAACAACGCCACCGGCTACGGCATGGCCGATGACGAAGACGGCTGGGCCGCCAGCCTGCAGATCGACCTGATGGCCGCTGTCCGCGCCTCGCGCCTTGCGTTGCCGTGGCTGCGCGCCTCGTCGGACGCCTGCATCCTCAATCTGTCCTCGATCGCCGCGCAGCAGCCGCGTCCCGGCGGTGCGCCATATGCGGCGGCCAAGGCCGCACTCTCGCAGTACACCACCTCGCAGGCCTTGGCGCTGGCGCCGGACCGGATCCGGGTCAACGCCATTGCACCGGGTTCGATCGAATTCGCCGATGGTCTCTGGGATCGCCGTCGTATCGAAGATCCGGTGCTGTACCACGGCACCCTGGCGAAGATCCCGTTCGGCCGCTTCGGCCAACCGCGCGAGATTGCCGACGCCGCGTTGTTCCTGTGCTCGCCGCTGGCGCGCTGGATCACCGGCCACGTGCTCAACGTCGATGGCGGCCAGGTGTTGATGGGCTAGCGCCGATACCTCGGTAGCTGCCAACCTGGCTTGGCGCCGCATTGGTCGACCAAGGTCGACGCCTACCAACGCCACCCCGCTCCCGGCTCCGATGGTTGCCAACCTTGCCTGGCAGCCTTGCATTGGCCGGACCATGGGATTGCCGGGGCAGAGGCACTATCATGTAGAAACTGCCACGGAGGACTCGATGAGCGTGCCACCCCGACAGAGCAACGCCCTGGCCGTGGTCAGCCTGATCGCGGGCATCTGCAGCTGGACCGTGCTGCCGGGTGTCGCCGCCGTCGTCGCCATCATCACCGGGCACCTGGCCCGCGCCGAGATCCGCCGCCGCGCTGGCGAACAGGACGGCGATGGCATGGCCCTGACCGGACTGATCATGGGCTGGCTCAACATCCTCGCTGCGGTGGGCCTGGTGGCCATCCTGATCTTCGCGATGGTGGCTGCCGGTGCCGATGCCAAACCTGGACTGCGCTGGTGAAAGCACGATGACCTCCCCGGACAGCACTGAACGCTTCAGCAGCCGCGTCGCGGACTATGTCCGCTACCGCCCGGACTATCCGGCCGCGCTGATGGACTGGCTGCATGGCCCGATGGCGGTGGCAACCAGCGCGCTGGTCGCCGACATCGGCGCAGGCACCGGCATCTCCAGCCGACAGTTCCTGGCCGCCGGCCATCCATTGATCGCCGTCGAACCCAACGCGGCGATGCGCGCTGCCGCCGAACACTGGCTGGCGCCGCAGTATCCGCAGTTTTCCGCCGTCGATGGCCGCGCCGAGGCCACCGGCCTGCCCGATGCCAGCGTTGATCTGGTCAGCGCCGCGCAGGCCTTCCACTGGTTCGACACCGTGGCCGTGCGCGCCGAGTGGCAGCGCATCCTGCGCCCGGGCGGGCTGGCACTGATCTACTGGAATTCGCGCCTGCTCGATGCCAGTCCGTTCCTGGTCGGCTACGAACAACTGCTGCTGGACTACGGCACCGACTACACCGCCGTGGCCGAACGCTATCAGGACGACGCCACCATGCAGACCTGGTTCGGTTCCGGCCTGCGCGGCATGGTGCAGCTGCCGAATGTGCAGCACCTGGACCTGGACGCCCTGAGTGGTCGCCTGCTGTCTTCTTCCTACGCGCCGCAGCCCGGCCATCCGCGCCACGCGCCGATGCTGGCTGCGCTGCAGGACCTGTTCGCCGCCCACGCGGTCGACGGCCAGGTCGCTTTTGAATATCGAACCCGAGCCTTCCTCGGCACGCTGGACTGAAACCTACGCATGTATTCGCTTGCCCGCCCCTTCCTGTTCTCGCTCGACGCCGAACGCGCCCACGGTCTCGGCCTGTCCGCTCTGGACCTGGCCTATCGCACCGGCACCACGCCGCTGGTGGCCGCACGCATCGCGCCGATGCCCAGCACGGTGTTCGGGCTGACGTTCCCCAATCCGGTCGGCCTTGCTGCCGGCCTGGACAAGAATGGCGAGCACATCGATGCACTGTTCGCGCTGGGCTTCGGCTTCGTGGAGATCGGCACGATCACGCCGCGACCGCAGGCCGGCAACCCGAAGCCGCGCCTGTTCCGGCTGCCGGCGCACAACGCGATCATCAACCGCATGGGCTTCAACAACGCGGGCGTGGATGCGCTGGTGCGCAACGTCGAACGCGCGCGCAACCGGCGCGGCCTGCTCGGCATCAACATCGGCAAGAACAAGGACACCCCCAACGAACAGGCCGCCGATGACTACATCGCCTGCATGGACAAGGTGTACCCGCTGGCCGACTACATCACCGTCAACATTTCCTCGCCCAATACCGCCGGCCTGCGCGAACTGCAGGAAGAGACCGCGCTGCGGCAGCTGGTCAGCCAGCTGCGTGATCGCCAGGAATCGCTGGCCGCGCAGCATGGTCGACGTGTGCCGATGCTGGTCAAGGTCGCCCCGGACCTCAACGAGCGCGACATCGATGCCGCCGCGCGCGTGCTGGGCGAACTGCAGGTGGACGGCGTGATCGCCACCAACACCACCATCGACCACAGCCGGGTTGCCGGCGATCCGCTGGCCAATGAAGCCGGCGGCCTTTCCGGTGCACCGGTGCTGGAGCAATCCACCCTGGTGCTGCGCCGCCTGCGCGCGCGCCTGCCCGAATCGGTGCCGCTGATCGGTGTCGGCGGCATCCTGTCCGGTGCCGACGCCGTGGCCAAGATGGCCGCCGGTGCGGCGCTGGTGCAGTGCTACAGCGGCCTGATCTTCAAGGGCCCGGCGCTGGTCGCCGATTGTGTGGAGGCGATCCGGCGCCGACGCGAAGCGCCCAGCCGTGGCGCGGTGGCACCGCTATGAGTACCCCCATGGACGACACCAACAACACTGCAGCACCGCTGCGCTGGACCCTGACCCGCAACGCGCCGCTGCAGGCACTGAACACCTTCCACGTACAGGCCAGCGCCGCGCAGTTGCTGGAACTGCACGATGCCGCGCTGCTGCCGGAGGTCCTGGCCTTGCCGGACGTGGCCGATGGCCCACTGCTGGTGCTCGGCAGCGGCAGCAACGTGCTGATCGCCGACGACCTGCCCGGCACTGTGCTGGTGTTCGGCAACCGCGAAATCACTTTCCTTGAACACCGTGCGGACCATGCGGTGATCCGCGCCGGAGCGGGCGTGTCCTGGCACGGGCTGGTGATGTGGTCGCTGCAGGAAGGCCTGTCCGGGTTGGAAAACCTGGCCCTGATTCCCGGCACGGCCGGTGCATCGCCGATCCAGAACATCGGTGCCTATGGCGCACAGGTCGGCGAGTTCATCCAGACCGTGGAGGCCTGGGACTGTCAGGAAAAGACCTGGGTACGGCTGGACAACGAACAATGCGGCTTCGCCTACCGCGACAGCGTATTCAAGCAGCAGCCGGACCGCTACCTGATCACCGCCATCGAACTGAAGCTGCCACTGTTGCATGACCTGCGCATGGGCTACGCCGGCATCCGCGAAGAACTGCAGGCACAGGGCGTGGAACTGCCGAGCGCGGTGGATGTCGCCAATGCGGTGATCGCGATCCGTCGCCGCAAGCTGCCCGACCCCGACGTGCTGGGCAACGCAGGCAGCTTCTTCAAGAACCCGGTGCTGCCGCTGGAACAGGTGGAGGTGCTGCTGCAGCACTTCCCCGAGCTGCCGGTGTTCCCGGCAGACCGTGATGATCGCCGCAAGGTCTCGGCCGCATGGATGATCGAATCCTGTGGCTGGAAGGGCTTCCGCGAGGGTGATGCCGGTGTTGCGCCCAGTCACGCGCTGGTGCTGGTCAACCACGGCAACGCCAGCGGCACTGAACTGCTGGCGCTGGCGCGGCGGATCTCCGCCTCGGTGCTGGAGAAATTCGGCGTACCGATCGAACCGGAGCCCCGCCTGCTCGGCGCACAGTGGTGAGCACACCGGCCCTACCCGCCAGCGCCACCCCATTGCGGGCGGCGCTGCTGATGCTCGGCAGTACGATGGCCTTCGGCCTGATGGCGGTGGCGATCCGCTATGCCACCCGCTACGTGCCGACCCAGGAAGTGGCGTTCTTCCGCAATGCCTTCGGCCTGCTTGCGCTGCTGCCGATGCTGCTGCGGCCGGGCCACGCGCCGTTGAAGACCCAGCAGCTGCCGCGCTATTTCGTGCGCAGCGCGATCGGCCTGGGGTCGATGCTGTGCGCGTTCTGGGCGCTGGGCCACCTGCCGCTGGCGCAGGCCGTTTCGCTGTCCTACTCCACCCCGTTGTTCGTCACCATCGCTGCGGTGCTGTGGCTGGGCGAGAAGGTACGCGTGCGGCGCTGGGCGGCGGTGCTGGTGGGCTTCATCGGCGTGCTGGTGATCGTGCGGCCGGGCACCGCCGGTTTCACTTCCGGCAGCCTGATTGCCGTGGCAGCCGCCGTGCTCAGCTCGCTGGTGGCGATCCAGATCAAGCAGCTCACCCGCATCGACAGCGCCGACACCGTGGTGCTTTACACCTACGTGTTCTGGGTGCCGCTGTCACTGATTCCGGCGTTGTTCGTCTGGGTCTGGCCTGCCGGCATCGCCTGGGTCTGGCTGCTGGCCACCGGCGTGCTGGGCACCATCGGCCAGTTGCTGTGGACGCGCGCATTGCGGCTGGGCGAGGTTTCCGCGCTGACCCCGATCAGCTTCCTGCAGTTGCCGCTGGTGACCTTGTGCGGCTGGCTGCTGTTCGCCGAGACGGTTGATCGCTGGACGATCATTGGCGCCGGCATCATCCTCGCCGCCAACGCGTATATCGCCCATCGCGAAGCGGTGCTGTCACGGCGTGCAGCGAGCGTCGCCGCGAGCGCGGCTGCCAAGCCGGCAGAGTAAGGGTTCTGGCCGGGCTGCGCCCGGCACCTGCGGTAGTGCCGGCCGCTGGCCGGCAACCGAAGCAACAGCCGAAGCAACAGCAACAGCGGGCATTCCGTGAGATGGCGGAGTGGTGTCGGATTGCGGGGACGCCGTAAATACGTCCTTGTAGGCTTGGCAGCCGCATCCATGCGGCTGACACCCCGCAATCCGACACCACCCCACCTCTGACAGATCTCCGCGATCGGGTAGATCCACGCCATGCGTGGATGAATCTCCATCGAAATCGAACATTCCGACAATTGATTGAAGAGCATCCACGCATGGCGTGGATCTACGTGTCGACCAAGGTCGACACCCACCAAGAGCAAGTCATGCCATCCCAACAGATTGCGGAGATCTGTCGAAGGCGGGGTGGGTCCGGTTGCGGGGGTGTCCGCGGCATGGATGCCGCGGCCAAGCCTACAGGGACGTATTTACGGCGTCCCCCGCAACCGGACCCACCCCGCCCTCCCACGGAATGCCCGCGGTTGCTGTTGCTTCGGCGGTTGCTGTTGCTTCGGCAGTTGCTGTTGCTTCGGCTTCGGCCTCTGCAGGTGCCGGGCGCAGCCCGGCCGTAACCCCTACAGCACCCGATACGCGCGTTCGGCCGCATCGAATACATTCCCCGGCGCGAACTGCTCGCCCAGGTAATGCAGTGATTGCCGGTGCTGCTGCAGCGAGCGCTGCGCCGCGCCGGGGCCCAGCAGCATCTGCTCGAATTCGATCAGGTCCTGCAGGATGCGCCAGTGCCGATACCATGCGATCCAGCGCGGATCGCCGAGGTCGTCGCCATATCCCTCAGCGAAGCCCAGCGGATGCTCGCGCCCCCAACGCCCACCCACAGCGGCACCGACAAACATCAGGTCGCGCTCGCGCGGTGCCAGCGCCAGGCCGTCCCAGTCAATCAGGTGCAGCGCGTCGTCCTGCCCCATCAGCAGATTGCCAGCGTGCAGGTCGGTGTGGCACAGGCACAGCGCGGGCGCTTCGTCCTGCAATTCACGACGCAGCGCTTCGGCACGCTCGTGAAGTTCGGCGATGCGCGGCCGCTGCTGCTGCCACAGCGCCAGGAACGCGCTGCCGGATCGATCCTGCGCCTGCGCCAGCGTTGCGGGATCCTGCAACCACGTCCCCACCGTATCGACCGCCGCGGTCTCAAGCCGCAGCGTCGGCAAGGCCTGGCGCAGCGCTGGCGGAATCTCGGCCTCATGCAGGCGCCGCAGCACCTCGCCCAGGCGGCGCCATTGCGCACGGCTCAGCGGTGCCTCGAAGCCGGACTGCCCTTCGATATAGGGGAACAACGTGAACTGCAGGCCCCAGCGCTGCACCGAGGCACCGCCGGCCAATGCCGGCCAGGGCGCAACGATCTCTTCAATGCCCAGCGTGCCGCGCAGCCAATGCAGGCTGTCCCAGACCGCTGGCGCAACCTGGAAGTTGCGGCACTTCAACCACCAGTGGTCGTGGCGGGCATCGATGCGGAAGACGCACGCGTTGGCGTCGGCACCCACCGGACGCGGCACCACCGCTGTCGCGTTGATGTCGTAGGACTGCTGCAGGACCTCAACGATCTGCTGCGCCGAAGCGAAGGACATGGATGCAGGCGTGCTCTGGTGACGACACCTACTATCGCAGATGACCCTGCATCCGCACAGGCAAACGGGTCACAACATCGGTGTCCTGCGACAAAAGAACTAGCCGGCGACGCGCCGCATGACCGCTTCCAGCGGACCACGTGCGAACTGCCACGACCACAACCAGGCCGCTGCGGTAGCCAGCATCACGAACAGCAACGCGGACATCAACACCCACGACAGGCTGGCGCTTCCATCCAGCAGACCGAGCGATTCCAGCACGCCCATGCCAATCAGGATGTGCGCCACGTACAGGCTCAGCGTCATCCGTCCGGCCGCAGTGAACGGCTCCAGCCAATCGCCGGGATGCAGCCGCACCAGCCACAGACACGCGGCGATCAGTGCGCACGCCGCGCCTGCGCCGGTCAGCAGATAGGCCGGACCGGGCGGCATCGGCTGCGTCGCCAGCCACAGCTGCCACACAGTGCCGTCACCCCACTGCTGCAACGCCTGGCCGGCCCCCATCAGCAGCAGGCCCAGCAGCAGCAACGCACGCTGCACCCGTGGCTGCGACAGCGGCAGCCGCGCCAACAGCATGCCCAGCAGGAAGAAGCACAGCCACGGCAGGACGGGATGGAAGCCGTTGAACAGCAGGTTGCGCATCGCGCCCGGCCATTGCCATAGACCCTCGTAAGCCAGCGTCTGCCAGTTCCAGCCCTGGCTGTAGTCCCAGCGCAGCAGGGCCCAGAACGAGACCATCGCCAGAGCAACCATGCTGCCCAGCAGAACACGCGGCGAAGCGCGCAGCCACAGCACCGCCACCGCGAAGTACACCGCGTAGTAGTGCAGGATGTCGGCGGGAAACACGGTCAGGTTGAGCAGGCCGAGTACGGCCAGGAACACGGCCCGCCGCCAGGTCTGCACACTCGCCTGCCACCACGCTTGTCGCTGCATGGCCAGCATCAACCCCACCCCGGCCAGCGTCACGAAGGTGGCCGAGGCTTTGCCTTCCAGCACATGGAAAAATCCAGCAAGCAGCCCGCCACCGTCGGCCTCGACGGCCATCGCCAGACGGAAGTTGACCAGCACCATGCCGGCCAGCGCGAGGTAGCGCGCGAGGTCCAGCCCATGCAACCGTCGATCGTCACTGCTCACGAACGGCCTCCGAGCAGCGTTGTCAGCAGGCCAGGATCAAGCACGTCGGCATCCGCATCGCGCGCCTCGCCCAACCCCTGCCGCAGCGCATCGCTTTCAATCGCATCCAGCAATACCTGCGCCTGCAGCGCGGCCGTCAGTGCCGGGCGCCGGCGCTCGCGCCGAGTAACGGCTTGCAGGGCCTCGGCCAAACTTCGCTGCAACTGCGCGCGGTTGCCCGCAAATGCCGCTGCCACCGCCGGATTGCGTGCACTCTCGGCCAGCACTTCCACACTCAGCAGCGCCCATTCCGGCTGCCGGCACAAGGCGTGGAACGCCTGCAGGAACACCTGCACCTGCGCACGCTCGCCATCGCAGGCCTGCAGCCGCTGCAACAAGGGCTGCAGCTCATCCTGCTCGACCTCGGCGGTCGCCAGGATCAGCGCCTCCTTGCCGGGAAAGTGGTTGTAGAGATTACCCAGGCTGACCCCGGCCGCCTGCGCGATATCGCGCATGCTGGTCTGGTGGAAGCCTTTCACCAGGAAGCACTGCAGTGCAGCCTGCAGGATCTGCGCGGCGCGCTGCTCATTGCGGTCGGTTCGGTTCATGACGAAGACAATGAACGAACGTTCGTCCATTTTACAGACCCGCCAACGCCCTCGGCCAGTTGCCGTTCAGACCGCCGCGCTTGACCTCAACCGCAGTTGAGGGCCGATCCTGCCGCGCCGTGCAACGCCTGAAGACTTGACATGCTCCTAGAAGAATTCGTCCAGCAGGCGGTAGTAGGCCAGCCGATCTTCATCGGCACGGGTGCCATAACGGGCCAGCAGTGGAGCGACCCAACGGGTGTCGCCGTAATTGTGGACCAGGCTGCGCGCAGCCAACGCCAGGTCCTGGCAACGATCAGCCACGCCCAGCCGGCCGCAATCGATGAAGCCGCTGAAGCGGCCGTCGACCGCGATCAGATTCGGCAGGCACGCATCGCCGTGCGTTACCACCAGATCCTCATCCGCCGGACGGGTTGCCAGCAGTTCGGCATAGACCTGTTCCGCGCTCTGGCCCAGGCGCTCATCGTCGAAATCATCCGCATCGATCTGCCCCGCGGCAACGCGCGCGACTACCGCCGGCAAGCGCAATGCGAGTCGATGATCAAACGGGCAAGCGGCGACCGGCAGCGCATGCAGATCGCGCAGCGCGTCGGCCAGCAGCACGACCACCTCGGCGGGCTCCAGCGTCGGCGACGATGCCAGGTCATGGCCGGGCAACGCGCTCATCAGCAGCCAGCGCCGACCACCCTCCTCCGCCGTATCCAGCACCGTTGGCACCGGCTGTCCCTGTGCCCGCAGCCAGCGCAGACGCAGGATTTCGCCATCCAGCTCGCTGAAGGCATCGATCACTTCCGATTTCAGGAACGCGTCCGGCGACCCCTGACGTCGCACCCGCGCTACATCAGCGCGCGACACGCCGATGCCCTGCATCTCGATCTCCGCATCGCGCAAAGCGCTGCACCACTTCGACGGCAAGGGCATGACACCGCCACCGCTCGATCCTGCTTCCATCTCCATCGCTCCCGGCCAGGTCACAACCTGGATTCTCTCCGAAGCGCACACTTCACAGCAAAGGACATCGCATGAAACTCATGGTCATCGGCGCCAGCAAAGGCCTCGGCCGCGCCTTCGTGGAGGGCCTCTGCCAGCCCGGCGATACCGTCATCGGCGTGTCGCGTACACGTCCCACGCAGCTGGACTGCGGCGAGGGCGTCGACCTGCACTGGATAGAAGCAGACCTGAGCCAGCCGGCACGGGCGGCCGCCAGTATCGCAGCGCAGGCGCCGCCGGATCTCGATGTGCTCATCCACAATCTCGGCATCTGGGAGGAGACCGCATTCAGTGACCACTACGATTTCCTCCACGAAAGTGACGGCACGCTGGCGCAGCTGGTGGACGTCAACATCACCGCCACCCTGCTGCTGCTCAAGCAGCTGCTGCCGCGCGTGCTGGGCGGACGCCGCCCGCAGCTGGTGTTGACCGGCTCGACCTCGGCGCTACCGCGCAGTGGCCGCCCCGAGGTGGCCTTCGGCGCGTCCAAGTTCGCCCTCAACGGCATTGCCGATGCCCTGCGCGAAGGCTTCCGCCAGCAGCGGCTGGCCGTGACGACGCTGCAGCTGGGCTACCTCAATACCGATGATGCACTGTCGGTGCCCCTGCAGCAGGCGGCCGCACGCGGCAATGGCGAGTACGTGCCGGTGCACGACGTGGTGGCGATGGTGCGCGCCCTGCTGCAGCTGTCGCCTTCCAGTTTCGTCCGTGAGCTGGTGCTGCCTGCGATCGCCGATCCGCGTTACTGACGCTCAGCACTGGCTGGCAACCCCGGTTTGGCCGCACACGCGGCCGTGGTTTACCCTGCGGCTACTGGCAGTTGGCCGCACACAGGACCGGCTATGGCTATGGATGCGCTATCAAGGGTTTCGACCCGGATCCTGGACAGCGCCCTGCCCAGCCTGCCGCTGTACCTGCTGCAGGCCACCGCAGTGATCGGCATGATCGGCGTGTTCCTGATCGCTACCCGCCGCCAGGGTCAAGCCATCGAAGGGCGCCGCGTCTACATCGGTGCGATTCTCGGCCTGATCTATCTGTTCAATTCCTGGTTCGTGGCCGGCTACGCGCAAGGCGTGGTCAAGCTCAACCTGGGCATCGACATCCTGCTGATCAGCGGCCTGCTGGGCGGCTGGCGCGGCGGCGTGACCTGCCTGCTGGCCAGCCTGCTGGCGCGCTACCAGTTCTCCGGCGCCCAGTACTTCCTGCCCGTCAGCCTGGAATCCGCGCTGCAGATGCTTGCAGGCATCTGGCTGCGTGGGCGGATGTACCCGCGCATGCTCACCCACCTGTCGCTGCGGTTGATCCTGCAGGCCTGGGCGGTGCGCATCGCAGTGACCCTGCTTGGCCTGGCGCTCGGCGTGGCGATCATCGGCAGCGCACAGCTGCCCCTGCTGGAACTGGCCACCCAGCGGCTGCTTGCTCTGCCGGTGTCACTGCTGGTGCTGGCGGCGGTATTCGCGCTGGTCTACAACGACGCGCAGATCGATGCCCAGCGCCAACGCGAACATGCCTGGATGCGCATCGACCCGGTCAGTGGCCTGCCCAACCTGCGCGCCCTCGACGAGCGCCTGCAACGTCACTGGCGCAGCAGCGAAGACCGTGGCAATGCGTGCTTGATCGTGACCGAAATGAGCAACCTGCAGGACCTGCTGCTGCGCTATGGCCCGCTGAATGACAGTGGCCTGTGGAACCGGCACAACGCAGAAGCCGTGCATCGCACCCTGCTGCATGCACGGCCGACCGATACGATGGAGGTCTATCAGTTCGGTGACAGCGCGCTGGCGATCCTGCTGTTCGACGCCAGTCTTGCCGATCTCCGCGCGGATACCGAGCTGCCTGCGTTGGCCGACCGGTTGTCCACGGTAATCGGCGATGACTGGCCGGGCTTCCGCCCGGTGTTCCGCTGTGCAGTGGTCGAGCTGAACCCACCCACGCAGGACGACAGCTCCATCCCGTTCCGCGCGGTCACCCTGGCCTTGAACGCGATCGAGTCCGGCGTGGTGTTCTTCGACGATCCGATCCAGCGCGACAGCGAAGTGGACGCACTGATCGAGACCGCGCTGGACCATTGGCTGCGGCACGCCGATGCACCGCTGTACTACCAGCCCAAGTTCCGCCTGCATGACCGCCACCTGGTCGGTGCCGAAGCGCTGTTGCGGATGCGCGATGGCGACGGTCACCTGATTGCACCGATGCGGGTGGTTTCGCTGCTGCGCCGTCGTGGCCGCCTGGCCGAACTGGAATGGGCCACGCTGCAGGCGGCCACCGCTTTCCTTGGCCGCTGCAGGGACGATGGGCACATGCTGACGATTGCGGTGAACGTGTCCGCTGAATCGCTGCGCCAACCCGGCTTTGGCGCGCGCCTGTGCACCTTGCTGGAGCAGCAACGCATACCCGGCGCGATGCTGCGGCTGGAGATCGTCGAATGGACCGAGATCGTCGAGCGCGACGTCGTCGACGCCAACGTCGTGGTTCTGCTGGCCGCCGGCATGAGCCTGTCACTGGATGACTTCGGCGCCGGCTATTCAACCCTGATCCTGCTGTCGCAGCTGTCGGTGGCCGAGGTCAAGATCGAGCGGGCGTTGATCGCTACGCTGGCCGATGCCAAGTCGCAGTCCATCGTCCGCTTCATCGTGGAGGTGGCGCACCGCTGTGGTGCCATCGTCGTCGCCGAAGGCACCGAGACTCATGCGCAGGAGCAACTGCTGCGTGTGCTGGGGGTGGATGTCGGCCAGGGCTATCTGTATGCACACGCCCTGCCGCCGGAGCAGTTCCGGCAGCTGGCGTGAACACCTCTCAGGCAAGGCGCATCGACACTTCCACATCTTCGGCGAACGGCACCGACAGATAGCCGGCATTGCCCGAGCGCATGCGCTGCTGGTAGCGCGGGCTGTCGTCAGCATTGTCGGCCACCACCAGCGCGCCCGGACGAAGCCGCTCCTGCAGCAGGTCCAGCACATCTTCATACAGCACCTTGGCACCATCGAGCAGCACCAGATCGATCGTATCGGGCAGGTCCACTGCCAGCGTCTCCAGTGCATCGCCCACGCGGATCTCCACCAGGTCGTCCAAGCCTGCTTCACGCAGGTGGTCGGCGGCACGGCGCGCCTTCTCCGGCTCGAACTCGGTAGTGATCAGGCGGCCGCCGCCGTTGTCGCGCAATGCAGCAGCCAGATGGATGCTGGAGATGCCGAACGACGTACCGAACTCGACGATGCTACGGGCGCCACTGCTGCGTGCCAGCAGGTACAGCAGGTTGCCGGTTTCCGGCGACACCGGCAGCCACAGGTCCTTCAGCAGCTCGCCGTACAGCCGCCGGTACTCAGTGCGGCTGCCGAGCAGGCGCTGCCGCTCTTCGGCGGAAACGGCGGTCAGGGCCGGGCTGAGCGCGCTGTCGGCTTCAGTGAACAGGCGCGCCAGCAGGGGCGCGACCGGGGCGGAAATCAAGGTGGACATGGGCGGGGGTTCCTTTCGGTGGCAGGGTTAGAATGCGAATGATTCGTCGCAATCAAGAATACGGGCGATCCCCCGCTCCGCCTATTCGCATTGGAAAACCACCATGTCCGAACGTCGTCCGCCGCAGATTTCCTCGAGAAAACAGCCTCGCCAGTCACGATCGAACGATCTGGTCGCGGCCATCCTCGAAGCTGCTGCTCAGGTTTTGAAGCACGAAGGTGCCCCTCGGTTCACCACCGCGCGGGTGGCCGAACGCGCTGGCGTCAGCGTCGGTTCGCTGTACCAGTACTTTCCCAACAAGGCGGCGATCCTGTTCCGCCTGCAGCGCGACGAGTGGCAGCAGACCGGCGCGATGCTGCGCGACATCCTGCAGGACGCGCGGCAACCGCACCTGCAGCGCCTGCGCACGTTGGTGCATGCCTTCATCGTGTCGGAATGCGAGGAAGCGCAGACCCGCGGCGCGCTGAACGACGCAGCGCCGCTGTACCGCGATGCGCCGGAAGCACAAGAAGCACGCAGCGAGACCGACGATGCGATGCTCGCGTTCATGGCCGAGGTGCTGCCGCAGGCGTCGGTGGCCACGCGCCAGCTGGCGGTTGACCTGATCGACACCACGCTGGGTGCCACCGGCCGCGAATTTTCCAGCGAACCGCGCACCGCAGCGCAGATGCGCAGCTATGCCGATGCGGTGGCCGACATGTTCTGCGCTTACCTCAAGCATCTGGGCGCGAACTGATCGCGCAGCCCGAGGTCTACACCGCGTAGAAACCGAGGAACATCGCCACCGCCGACTCGGCCACGCGCTTGCGTTCGGCCGGTGCCAGCGGCGCCTGGCCCATCGTTACCTGCGGCCAGAACGCAAAGCTCTTCACCAGCCCCTGCAGCTGATGGCCGGCGAATTCCGGATCGACCTCGCGCAGCCGCCCATCGGCAATCGCCGCACGGATCCACGCGCTGACGCCACTCTCCTTCTCGCCCATGCGGCAGACGATCGCCTGCGCACGCTCGGGCGAATGGATGATCTCGGCCATCGCCACCCGCGCCAGATCGATGAAGTTGGCATCGCCCAGCAGGTCCAGCTTCTGCCGCAGCAGCTGCAGCAGCTGCATATCCAGCGGCTGGTCGGCGCGGTATGGCAGCTCGACGCTGGCCACGCTGCTGTGCCACAGCTCTTCCAGGATCAGCGCGAACAGTTCTTTCTTGCTCGGGAAGTGGTTGTAGACGGTGCGCTTGGAGACACCAGCCACCGCCGCGATGCGATCCATGCTGGTCGCCTCGTAACCGGCCGACCGGAACTCCTCCACCGCCGCGCGGACGATGGCCTCGCGTTTGCGGTCGGTAAGGCGTTGCGGGGCACGGGACATGGCGGGACCAGACAGCTGAACGGATGCCCCCATTTTACACCCGACAGTGTACTTTCCGAAAATCGGAAACTACACTGTGCAGTGTACCCTGCGGACGTCACCCATGAAGCGCCTGCTCCTTGTCCTCCTGCTCGGAATCCTCGCCGTGACCGCCTATACCTTCTGCAAATCCTGGTCCCTCCCCGACTTCCCCGATTCGCCGCAGTACCGCGAAGGCAAGTTCCGCAATGCCCTGCCGAAGCCGGCGATGGGCCTGCGCGATGGCCTGGAGATCTGGTGGACCTTCCTGTTCAACAAGCCCAAGGGCACCGTGCCCAATCACCCCATTCCGGTGCAGACGCTGGACCGCGCCACGCTGGACGCAGCGCCTGACCGCAGCCTGTTCCGGCTCGGCCATTCGACCATCCTGCTCAAGCTGCGCGGACAATACTGGCTGACCGATCCGGTGTTCTCCGAACGTGCATCGCCGGTGCAATGGATGGGCCCGGCGCGCTTCCATGCACCGCCGATCAGCATCGACGAACTGCCGCCGATTGCCGGCGTCATCCTCTCGCACAATCACTACGACCACCTCGACCACGCGGCCGTGATGAAGCTGGCCGGCAAGACCGCGCGCTTCATCGCGCCGCTGGGTGTGGGCGACCAGCTGATTGCCTGGGGCGTGGATGCGGCCAAGGTCGAACAACTGGACTGGTGGCAGTCCACCGAAGCTTCGGGCCTGCGCCTGACCGCCACGCCGGGCCAGCATTTCTCCGGCCGCGGCCTGGGTGACAGCGATCGCAGCCTGTGGGCCTCGTGGGTCATCCAGGACGGCGACTTCCGCATCTTCTTCAGCGGCGACACCGGCTACTTCGATGGCTTCAAGGCCATCGGCGATAAGTACGGTCCGTTCGACCTGACGATGATCGAAACCGGCGCCTACGATCAGCGCTGGGCGTTCGTGCACATGCAGCCCGAACAGACCCTGCAGGCGCACCTGGACCTGCGCGGCAAGTGGCTGCTGCCGATCCACAACGGCACCTTCGACCTGGCCCTGCACGAATGGCAGCAGCCGTTCGAACGCATCAGCGCATTGGCTGCGGCAAAGAACGTGCCGGTGGCCACGCCGATGATGGGCGAGGCACTGGACATGCAGGCACCGACCGCTGGAACGCGCTGGTGGGAGCGGGTGGAACTGTAACGGCCCGTCGCGCAGCGACCCTCAGCCGGGATGGCTAACCAGCCGTTCCTGCTCCTTCGCCACATTGATCTGAAGCGCCGCAGCAGCGAGCTCCGCCAGCTCGCTGCTGACCTTCTGGCTGCCGCGCGCCTGCATCCACGAAAGAATATCGGCCAGGTGCCAGATCGACGCGCTGCCTTCGTGCACCGGTGCCGGAAATGTCTGCGGGTGCGCGAGCAGCAACTTGCGCATGTTGTGCCGTGACATGCCCAGCAGATCAGCAACATCCGTCAGACCCACCAGATCGGGACTGACTTCGATCAGCTCTGCACCGGGTACGGCCCGTCGCACATCTGCCAGCGCGGAGTGAATCGCCTCGGCGGCACTGCTCGCTTCACGACAGAATTCCAGCGCCAGCCTTGCCGCGCTCCCTACGCCCAGCAATGCATCTCCACATCCAGCATCGAGCAGGCGCCGCTCGAGGGCACCTTGATCAATCGAGGTATCAGGCAAGTGGTATCTGAGGGTGAAGTTGAATTCCATCTTCAATGGACCTGCGTCTCCCTGAGTTCACTGAGGGCGGCTACAACGCGTGCCGCTGGACTGCCGAACCTACAGAATCTCCGTCGCGTTTCCAGAGGCGAATGCGCCATTCACGGTTCCAAGTGAACTCGCAACCCTGCCTCACCCTCGGCCAACTCCGGCCGCAGCTCCAGCGACGGAATCAGATAATCCCCAGCGTTCTGCCGCCGGTAAGCAATCACCGGATCGCTCGCCAGCCCATCCAGCCGCGCGCCCAATCCCTCCAGCACAGCAGGCAATGACGCCTCATTGATACGACTGCTGCGGTAGATCACATGCGCGGGCAGCACGTCAAAGCCGGGATAGAACAGGATGCCGTGCTGGATCGGGAACAGCACATCGTCGATCGGCCCATTGATACCGCGCGGACCGTAATGCGACTCCCAGCCGCCGGTGGTCACCACCAGCATCGCGCGCTTGCCAGACATCGCGCCCTCGCCATAGCGGTCGCCCCAGTGCCGATCGGAATGTTCGCCTACGCCGTACGCAAAACCATAGGCGTACACGCGGTCCACCCAACCTTTGAGGATGGCCGGCATCGAGAACCACCACAGCGGAAACTGCAGAATCACCGCGTCGGCCCAGCGCAGTTTTTCCTGCTCGGCGGCGATGTCGGCACTCTGGCGGCCGGTAGTGAACGCTTCGCGCGAATCCAGTGACGCGTGGAATGGAATCGAAGGGTCCCGCCCGACGTGATCATCGGCATCGATCTGTGCCTTCCATTGCATGGCATGCAGATCGGACACCTGCACGGTGTGGCCGGCGCGCTGCAGGCGCTCGACCGTGAAGGTCTTCAACGTGCCGTTGAGCGAGGTGGGTTCGGGGTGGGCGTAGACAAGCAGAACGTTCATGGTGGCACCAGGGAGGAGATGCCGGCCACGTTAGGCGACGCCGCGCTATAGTTGAAATGAATTCCTGCAATCCCCGGCATTGCCATGGACAATACCCTGCGTCGCATCGACCTCAACCTGCTGGTGACCCTGCAGGCGTTGCTGGAGGAGCAGAACGTCACCCGTGCGGCCGAGCGCCTGCATCTGGCCCAGCCCACCGTCAGCGTGCAGCTGGCGCGCCTGCGCCACCTGTTCGACGATCCACTGCTGCTGCCGGGGCCACGCGGCATGCGTGCCACCGCGCGGGCCGATGCGCTGCGCGAGCCGTTGGCCGAGGCACTGGCGGCACTGCAGCGCGCGGTCGCGCCGGTACAGGCGTTCGATCCCGCCCAGGCCACGCAGACCTGGCGGATCATGGCGTCGGACTTTGGCGAAACCACCATCGTCCTGCCGGCGTTGGCCGACCTGCGCCAGCGTGCACCCGGCACCCGCATTGCCGTGGTCAGCCTGGCACCGGCGCAGATGGTGGCGCAGAGTGAACGCGGCGAGATCGATCTCGCGCTCCACATCACCTCCGACGCACCTCCTTCGCTGCACCATCGCGCACTGTTCCAGGAGCGCTACGTACTGGCCGGGCGCCGCGATCATCCCCGACTCAAGCGGCGACCGACGCTGAAGCAGTTCTGCGCGCTGGACCATGTGATCGTGTCACCTGATGGCGGCGGCTTCCATGGCGGCACCGACAGTGCGTTGGCGCATGCCGGCGCGCGTCGCAACGTGGTGCTGTCGGTGCCGCACTTCCTGTTCCTGCGCAGCGTGCTGCTGCGCACGGATCTGGTGGCGATGATGCCGTCGCGCTTGGTCGCACAAGACCCGGCCTTGAAGGCCGTAGAAGCACCCCTTGATGTGCCGGGGTTCGAAATGGTGATGCTCTGGCACGAGCGAGTGCATCGCGATCCAGCGCATCGCTGGTTGCGCGAACGGATCTGTGCCCATTCATGAAACCTCGGGCTGAGGCGCGTCCGGGAAATATTGCGACGCGTCATGTAACCGGTTACATCCCTTGCTAGCGTAGGCGCGCCCGTTCCCGGGCCCTGCTGATGTGAGGCCTTCGCAATGACGTTGTGCGCCGACCGCTGGACCGCTCCCTGCCCGCCGAACCGGCGCCTTGCCCTGGCCCTGCTGCTGCCGACCCTCGCACTGGCTGCAGCCGCAAGCGCACAGAACCTGCCTCCTCGCGCGCAATGGCAGGCCAGCGCGTCATCGCAGCAGGTTCCGGCGATGGCGGTCAGCCACTTGATCGACAACGATCCGAAGACGGTGACCGGTGGCGCGTTCAGTCCCGGCCACTGGTTCCAGATCGATCTCGGCAAACCGGCGATGCTGGCCGGTACCCGCCTCACCTGGGATGTCTCCAATCCCGAGGGCTATTCACTGCAGACCTCCCTCGATGGCAAGCAGTGGCAGACGGCCTATGTCATGGGCGACTCGCTGGGCGGTATCGAGACCCTGTACTTCGCACCGCGCCAGGCCCGCTATCTGCGCCTGGCCAGCCCGCAGCGCACCTCCGACTGGGGCGTCTCCATCTTCGAAATGGAACCGCTCGACACCGCGCTCACTGCACGGGTGACCGGTCTGGATGCCGCCCAGTCCGCTGCGCTGTGGCAGGGCGGCGGCACGGTGGCCATTCCTGCGGGCAAAGCAGGCGTGCATACGCTCGACATCACCCTGCCCCGTGCGCAGCCGAGCACCGGGCTGGCGGTGGACTGGGCCAACGTGCACGGCGCTGCACGCCTGCAGGCACAGGACGCGCAAGGCCGCTGGCACGAACTGGCGCGCGATGCGCAGGCGGCCAGCCGGCAGCGGAGCTGGCTGGCGGCCGACGCACCGCTCGACCTGCAGGCACTGCGGCTGACCGTGGAAGGCGATGCACCGCAGATCAAGCGCCTCCGCCTGCTCGGCCCGAAGGCGGTGATGACGCCGATGAAGCGCTATCAGATCGCCGCCAGCGGCGCGCAGCGCGCCTTGTTCCCCGCCTCGCTGCACATGCAGCAGACCTACTGGACCGCGGTGGGTGTGCATGCCGGCCGGCAGAAATCGATCTTCGACGAATACGGCAACATCGAGGCCTACAAAGGCGCACCGCTGGTGCAGCCGATCTGGCGCAGTGCCGATGGCCGCGCGGCCGGTGCCGCCGAACAACCGGTGCAGCACGCCCTTCGCGATGGCTGGAAGCCGATGCCATCGGCCACCTGGTCACCGCAACCTGGGCTGGAACTGCGCAGCGAGGCCTTCGCCATCGAGCGCGACGGGCAACCGGTCACCTTCGTACGCCATCGCCTGCGCAACACCGGCAGCACGGCGATCGAAGGCACGCTGACCCTTGCGGTGCGACCGATGCAGATGAACCCGCCGTGGCAGAACGGCGGGCTGTCGCCGATCCGCGAAGTGGCCGTTGAGGGCAACGCCGTGCGCGTCAATGGCCGCACGCTGCTGCAGTCACTCACTGCGGTGGACGCCGCAGGCACCGCGCCCTTCGGCAACGAAGGCGACACCGAGATCACGTCGGCCATCGCCAGCGGGCAGCTGCCTGCCGCACAACAGGCACGCGACGCCGCAGGGCTGGCAGCGGCGGCGTTGAGCTATCGCGTCCGCCTGGCACCCGGTGCCAGCGATGCGGTGGTGGTGGCCTTCCCGCTCGGTATCGCCACCGCCGATGCCAATGGCGTGCTGCCGCAAGCACCGGAACTCGACCTCGCATCGCTGCCGCGCGATGGCGACAAGGCATTCGACACGTTGGCCAGCCGCGCCTCCGCCGATTGGCAGGCACGCCTGGGCCAGGTAGGCCTGCGCCTGCCCGATCCTTCGCTGGTGGACATGCTGCGCGCGCAGGCCGCGTACATGCTGATCAACCAGACCGGCCCGGCGATGCAGCCCGGCCCACGCAACTACAACCGCTCCTTCATCCGCGATGGCATGGCCACCTCGGCCGTGCTGCTGCGCATGGGCGAAGCCAAGGTCGCGCGTGACTACCTGGCCTGGTACAGCGAACATGGCGTGCACGGCAACGGCCTGGTGTCGCCCATCCTCAACGACGATGGCAGCGTCAATACCGGCTTCGGCTCTGACATCGAGTACGACAGCCAAGGCCAGTACGTCACCCTGGTGGCCGACGTCGCACGGCTGGATGGCGGCCCCGAAAGCGTGCGTGCCTATCTGCCCAAGGTGAAGGCCGCGCTGCGCTTCCTGCAGGAACTGCGCGAACGCACCCTGGTACCGGGCTATATGGCCGACCAGCCCGCACCGGAGCGCTTCGCCGGCATTCTTGCGCCGTCGATCAGCCACGAGGGCTACCCCTCACCTACCCACAGCTACTGGGACGACTACTGGGGTCTGAAGGGCTGGCATGACGGCGCGTGGCTGGCCGAATCACTGGGCGACCACGAAACCGCGAAGTGGGCGCGCGAACAGTACAAGGCGTTGTATGACGCCCTGCATGCCTCGATCCGCGCAACGATGGCATGGAAGGGCATCGACTTCATTCCGTCGTCGGCCGACCTGGGCGACGGCGACCCGACCGGTGTGTCGATCGCACTGGACCCGACCGGTGCACAGAGCGTGCTGCCCGCCGAGGCCCTGCGCACCACCTTCGCCCGTTACCTGGACGATGTGCGCAAGCGTAACCAGCCCGGTGCGCTGTATGCCTACACGCCGTATGAAATCCGCAACGTGCTGAGCTACGTGCATCTCGGCCAGCCTGAAGCGGCCGATGAGCTGCTGCAGGGCCTGCTGCACGATCGCAGGCCGCTGGAGTGGCAGGTGCTGGCCGAGGTCGTGCATTCGCGGCTGCGCTTCCCGCGCTACCTGGGCGACATGCCGCACACCTGGATCGGCGCCGAATACGGCCGCACCCTGTTCGGCATGCTGATGCGCGAGGACGATGATGCGCTGTCGCTGCTACCGGGCACGCCCCCGTCCTGGGTGGCCGGTGACGGTCTGGCCGTGGACCGCCTGCCCACTGCCTATGGCACCCTGCAGATGCAGGCGCGCCAGCGCGATGGAACGCTGCAGGTCTCGCTCGGCAAAGGACTGCGCAAGGGCACGCCGGTACGTGTGTGGTGGCCGAGCCGCACCCTGCCGAAGAACGTGCGTGTCGATGGGCGATCGGTACAGAATTTCGACAAGGACGGGGTGCTGCTCGATAGCCCGTTCCGTATGCTAGAAGCACGCTGGTAATGACGCCCCTGCGGGAACCGAAGTGATCGAACTTCTACTCAATGGCGGCCCCGTTGCCGCCACTACCGACGACCAGCTGGCCAGCGCACTGGCGCTGGCCGCATCCATGCCCCAGTTCGAGCTGTGGGCATCGGTGCCCGATGGGCCAACGCTGTGCATGCTGCGCAATGCGGAGCACGCGTGGCTGATGTACCTGCACGAGCCGGGCGACGGCGGCTTCCATTCCTGCGGAAACGAACATCGCGCCGGCAACGCCTATTTCCGGCTCGACAACGGCCAGGTGGATGGCTATCCACTGGCATGGTGCGTCGACATCGAGGCGTGCTTCGCTGCGATCCGTTTCTTTCACGGCAATGAAGGCGCCCGCCCGGACCACATCGATTGGCAGTGCTGACCCCGGTAGAGGCCGACCTTGGTCGGCATGCCCCGCCTCGCATTCCGGTGGGTGCCAACCGTTGGTTGGCACGCCCTCCGGTAGATGCCGACCTTGGTCGGCACGCCTTCCGTCGAGCAAGCTCGACGCCTTCCAAGCGGCATCGCTAGAACCCCGGCAACCCCGGCGGATTGGTCTGCGATTGCGGCACCGCTTCTTCGGCCACGTTCCAGCGCGCCAGCACCTTCGCGTAGGTACCGCTGCCGATCTGCGTGTTCAGTGCCTGGGTCACCGCATCGGCCAGCCCGCTGCCCTTGCGCGTGGTCACCGAGATCGCCGCCGCGTCCGGCCAGCCGCCCGGGAACAGGCCGACCCGGCGCACCTTGCCATCGCGTGCCGAATAGGCGCCGGTGGCATTCGGCTCGAACGACACATCGGCGCGCCCGGTGATCACCGCCAACCGCCCGATCACCGCGTCATCGAAGTACTGGTATTCCACCGGTTTCAGGCCAGCGGCGATGTTCTGCTTGTCCCATTGGCGCAGGATCTGGTCCTGGTTGGTGCTGGCGCCCACCACCACCTTCAGCCCGGCCACGTCGGCGGGCGTGGCGATCTTCTGGATCGGCCCATCGGTGCGGGTATAGATGCCCAGCAGGTCGAAACGGTAACTGGAGAAATCGAACTTCTTCTTGCGCTCTTCAGTGACCGTCACGTTCGACAGCACCGCATCGTACTTGCCCGATTCCAGCCCCAGCGGCCAATCGGCCCACGCCACCGGCACCACCACCAGCTTCAGGCCGAGGCCATCGGCGATCAATCGTGCGATATCGGGCTCCACGCCCACCACTTCCTTGCTGTCGGCACCGTAGTCGGCCAACGGCAGCTGGCCGGGATGGGTGGCGATGGTGAAGGCCCCCGGGGTGACGAAACGGTAGCCGGCCGGAATCAGCGCCTGCGCCTTCGGATCGGGCGTGCCCTTCAGTATCGCCGCGTTGCTGGCTGCAAGTGATGTCGCCGCAACGGGCACGCCATCGGGGCCCTGGCGTACGCGCGAGTAGACGATGCCGGCGATGCCGATGACCAGCACACCGACGATCAACAGGGTGCTGCGTGCGGGACGTCGCTGCGATGCTGGGCTCATGGGGTTTCTCGAAAGGGGTTACAGGGTCTTGGCCAGGAAATCGGCGGTGCGTTGCTGGCGCGGGTGTTCAAACAGCGCGTCCGGCGTGCCCTGCTCGATCACCCGGCCCTGGTCCATCATCGCCACGTGGTCGGCCACACGGCGGGCGAAGCCCAGTTCGTGGGTGACGATCACCAGCGTGGTGCCGGAACTGGCCAGCTCCTCGATCACGCTCAGCACCTCGGACACCAGCTCCGGGTCCAGCGCGGAGGTCGGCTCGTCGAACAGCAGCACTTTCGGCTGCAGCGCCAGCGCGCGGGCAATGGCCACGCGCTGCTGCTGGCCACCGGACAGCTGGCGCGGGAAGGCATCGGCCTTGTCGGCCAACCCCACCCGCTCCAGCAGCGTGCGCGCCTGCTGCTCGGCCTGGGCCCGCGAAATGCCGCGTACCGCAATGGGCGCTTCGATGATGTTCTCCAGCGCGGTCATGTGCGGGAACAGGTTGAAGCCCTGGAACACCATGCCGACTTCCGCGCGGCGACGGCGGATCTCGCCTTCCGGCAACTCGTACAGGGTGTCACCATCACGGCGATAGCCGATCAGCTGCCCGCCGACGGTGACGAAGCCACTGTCGGCACGCTCGAGATGATTGATCAGACGCAGCAGCGTCGACTTGCCAGCCCCGGACGGGCCGATCAATACGGTCACGCTGCCCGCCTTCAGTTCCAGGTGCACGTCATCCAGCACCGTCTGCTCGCCGAAGGCCTTGCCCACACCCTGCAGTGAAACGGCAGCGCCCGTGCCCGCCTCGATCGGCACGGCAAAGGCGGCGCGGCTGGGTACACGTGCGCTGGACGGCGCTGCGGGACGTGGCGGCGTCGACGGTACCCGCGACACGTTGCGCTCATGCTGCAGCTGGCCGCGGGCGAAACGCTGCTCCACCCGCCGTTGCAGCAGCGACAGCACCGTCAGGATCACCAAGTACCAGACCGTGGCCACCATCAGCAGCGGCACCACCTCCAGGTTGCGGCGGTAGATCACCTGCACCGTGTAGAACAGCTCCGGCAGCGCCAACACATAGACCACCGAGGTGCTCTTGGCCAGCCCGATCACATCGTTGAACGCCGCCGGCAGGATCGAACGCATCGCCTGTGGCAGGATGATGCGGCGCACCTGGCGACCGCGCGGCAGCCCCAGCGCTGCGGCCGCTTCGTACTGGCCGTGGTCGACCGACAGGATGCCGCCACGGATCACCTCCGCCGAAAACGCCGCCTGGTTCAAGGTGAGGCCGAGTACCGCCGCAGTGAACACGCCGATCAACTGCGTGGTCGGGTACGAGAACAGGCTGATGCCGGTGAACGGCACGCCCAGTTCGATGGTGCTGTACAGGTAGCCCAGGTTGTTCAGCAGCAGCAACAGCACCAGCAGCGGAATCGAACGAAACAGCCACACGTAGCCCCACGACACTGCCGACAGCAACGGCGAGCCGGAGACGCGGGCCAGCGCCAGCAAGGTGCCCAGCGCGAAGCCGAGGCCCGTACCGAGCGCGGTCAGCAGCAAGGTTCGTCCCAGCCCTTCCAGTACCGGGCGGGCGAAGAACCACTCAGCGAACGTGCCCCAGCCCCAGCGCGGGTTGCCCAGCACCGATTGCAGCCCGATCAGGATCAGCGCCAGTGCCAGCACCGTACCGATCACCTGCAGCGGGTGCCGCGCCGGCACGATCTTCAGCGCTGTGGCCGGCTGGCGGGGAATGCCCTCGATAGCGGTGGACGGCGTACTCATGCCACCGCTCCGTGCAGGGTAATTGCGGGCGCGACGCCCACCTGCGGCTGCGGCACCAGCTGTTTTTCGAACGGCAGATGCGCGATGGTTTCCGGGTCCGCATCCAGGTCGAACAGCGCGGTGTAGCCGTGGCTGAGGTACAGGCCGACCGCCTCCGGCTGGCGGAAGCCGGTGGTCAGGAACACGCGTCGATAGCCCTGCCGCGCAGCCTGGTCTTCCAGTTCCTGCAGCACGCGACGGGCGATGCCCTGCCGGCGCAGGCCAGGCAGCGTCCAGATGCGCTTGAACTCGGCGGTATCGTCATCGCGATGCGGCATGAACGCGCCGCCCGAAATCGCTACGCCGTCGCGCAGCAGCAGTACGAACGCACCCACCGGCGCCGCGAAGGCTGCCGCCGGGTAGCGCTGCAGTTCTTCGCGGGCGCTGCCACCAATCCGACGGCGCACGTCCGCATAGCGGTTGTCGTATTCCTGTTCCAGGCCGTCGAACAACGGCCGCGCCAACGGGTCATCCACCGCGGTGTACAGGAAGCGATCGTTGTCGTACCGCACGCTCATGCCACGTCCTCCACCAGGTAGTGCTCGGCCAGACGCGCCCACAGGCTGGCCGCGGGTGCAATGGCTGCATCGTTGAACACATAGCGCGGGCTGTGCAGCGGCGCGCTATCACCGTTGCCGACGAACACGAAACTGCCCGGCCGCGCCTGCAGCAGGAAGGCGAAGTCCTCGCTGGCGGTACGCGGTGCGAAGGCCTCCACCACCTGCCCGGTGCCGAACCCCTGCACCGCTACCTCGCGGATGTAGGCCGTCTGCTCGGGGTGGTTGATCACGCTGGGGAAGCCGCGCGGGAATTCGATCTCGGCGCGCGCACCAAACGCGGCGGCGGTCTGCTCGGCAATGTCGGTGACCCGCCGACGCAGCGTATCGCGCACCTCCGGCAGGTACGCACGCACGGTCAGCTTCAGCTCGACCACATCGGGGATGACATTGGCCGCCTGCCCACCGTGGATCGAACCGACGGTGACCACACCCATCTGCCGCGGATCGACATTGCGCGACACCACGCTCTGCAGCGCGGTGATGATGTGTGCAGCGGCCAGGATCGGGTCGACGCTGCCCTGCGGCTCGGCGCCGTGACCGCCCTTGCCGATCACCCGCAGCCGCGCCCAGTCCACCGAGGCCATCGCCGGTCCGTCGACGAAGCCGAAGTGACCCACCGGCACACCCGGCCAGTTGTGCAGGCCATAGATGGCATCGACCGGGAAGCGCTCGAACAGGCCATCGGCGATCATCTTCGAAGCACCCGACCCCGTTTCCTCGGCCGGCTGGAACACCAACTGCAACGTGCCGTCGAATCGCCCGTGATGCGCCAGGTAGTGGGCGGCCGACAGCAGGATGGCGGTGTGGCCATCGTGGCCGCAGGCGTGCATCAGGCCTTCGCGCTGGCTGGCATAGGCCAGCCCGGATTCCTCATGGATCGGCAGCGCATCGATGTCGGCGCGCAGGCCCAACCGGTGACTGCCCTGCCCGCGCTGCAGCGTACCGACCACGCCGGTGCCACCGATGCCGGTGCTGACCGCATAGCCCCATTGCTGCAGCAGTTCCGCCACGCGGGCGCTGGTGCGGTGCTCTTCGAAGGCCAGTTCCGGGTGCTGGTGCAGGTCATGGCGGATCGCGATGGCCTCGTCGGCACGTGCCGCGATCTCGGGCAGTACGCCCGTTGCCGGCGAATTCCGCCGGGCATGGCCCGGCGCTACCGAAGTGTCTCCGCTCATCGCCTTATCCCACCTTCCGCGCCGGCTCGGCGTCGGTCGCATAACGGCTCGCCTTGCGTGGCAGGCCCAGGTGGTCGCGCAGGGTCTGTCCTTCCAGCTCGCTGCGGTGGTAGCCGCGCGCCTCCAACAACGGCAGCACCAGGGTCACGAAATCATCCAGGCCTTCGCGCTGCGCGGCGAAGCCGAGGATGAAGCCATCGCTGGCGCCGGCGTCGAACCAGCGGATCAGCTCGTCGGCTACATGCTCCGGCGTTCCAATGAAATTCGGCCGCGGGCTCACTGCCTGCAGTGCCACCTGGCGCAGGCTCAGGCCCTGCTCGCGCGCGTCCTGCTTGATGCGGTCGGTGGTGGAGCGGAAAGAATTGGCACCGATATCGCCCAGCTCCGGGAACGGCGCGTCCGGGTCGTACTGGCTGAAATCGTGATGGTCGAAGAAGCGGCCGAGATACGCCAAGGCATCGTCCAGTCCGGCCAGCGCAGCAATCGCCTGGTACTTGGCCTCGGCTTCTTCCGCCGTACGGCCAACGATCGGGCCGATGCCCGGGAAGATCTTGACGTCCCCGGCGCTGCGGCCATGGGCGATCGCGGAGTTCTTCACCTTCTGGGTGAACGCACGGGTCTCCTCCAGCGATGGCGCGTGGGTGAACACCGCATCGGCGTACTTGCCGGCCAGCGCAATGCCATCGTCGGACGAACCGGCCTGGAAGATCACCGGCTGCCCCTGCGGCGAGCGCTGGATGTTGAGCGGACCTTCCACCTGGAAGAAGCGGCCCTTGTGATCGAGGCGACGGAACTTCTCCGGTGCGAAGAACGTGCCGCTGTCGCGGTCGCGAACGAATGCATCGTCATCCCACGAATCCCACAGGCCCTGCACCACCTCAAGGTACTCATCGGCAATCTGGTAGCGCAGCGCGTGTTCCGGGTGAGGGCGGCCATAGTTGCGGCCCGAACCTTCCAGCGGCGAGGTCACCACGTTCCAGCCGGCGCGGCCACCGCTAAGCAGGTCCAGCGAAGCGAACTGGCGGGCCACGGTGAACGGATCGCTGTACGAGGTGGAGAGCGTGCCGGCCAGGCCGATCTTCTTCGTTGCCGTCGCCAGTGCCGACAACAGCGAGATCGGCTCGAAGCGGTTGAGGAAATGCGGGATCGACTTCTCGTTGATGTACAGGCCGTCAGCAACGAAGCCGAAGGCGATGCCGTTGTCCTCGGCGGTACGCGCGATGTCGATGTAATAGCCCAGGTTGACGCTGGCATCGGGCGCATTGGACGGATGCTTCCAGGCATGCATGTGGCTGCCGGGGCCCTGCAGCATGATGCCGAACGGGATGGGACGCGGGGTCGTGCTCATGGGGTCGCTCCAGCAGTCAGGCCACCGCCGCGCGGGGAGCGGGCGACAGCAGTTCAAGGGACGTCAGGCGTGCGTCGAGGTCGGCCACCGGCGCGTCGAGGATGAATTCACCCACGCCGAAGCGTCGGTGCAGCGCATCCAGCTCGCTGCGTACGTGCTGCGCGTCGCCAGAGAGCACGCTGGGGCGTGTTTCTTCGACGCGGAAATCAGTCACACCCACCTGCCGTGCGTACTCGGCAGCGGCCTCGGGGCTGGGCAGGTTCACCGTCTGTCCGGGGCCCAGGTGCAGCTTGTAGACCCGCAACGCGCCGATATGGCGCGCAGCGGCCTCGCTGGTGGGCGCGGCGAAGGCCACGGTTGCCAGCAGCGGCGCGTGCGTGGACACCGCGCGATACGCCTCGAAGGCGGCTTCAATGTGCTTCGGGTCACCGTCGAAGTGCGCGGCATACACGAAGCGCCAGCCAAGTTCGGCCGCCTGCCGCGCGCTCTGCGGGCTTGCACCCAGCAGGAAGCGCTCCGGCGCCGTCTGCGGAATCGGCCGCGCCTGCGCATCAGCCTGCGCATCGGACAGATACCCTTCCAGGTCGCGCAGCTGCTGGTCGAAATCGGCGAATGCCGGGCGACCGGCGGCCAGTGCGGCAGTCGATGCCGGCAGACCGCCCGGTGCCTTGCCCACGCCCAGATCCACGCGCCCCGGCGCCAATGCGGCCAGCAGATTGAAGTTCTCGGCCACCTTGTACGGCGCGTAGTGGCGCAGCATCACCCCGCCACTGCCGATGCGGATGCGCCGGGTCTGCGCCAGCACCCACGCCGCCAGCACTTCCGGTGCGGGGCTGGCCAGCGTTGGCGCTGCGTGGTGCTCGGCAAACCAGTAGCGGTGATAGCCCAGCTGCTCGGCACGCTGCGCCAGTTGCAGGCTGTTGCGCAACGCCTGTTCCGGCGTGCTGCCGTCGGCCACCGGGCTCTTGTCCAACACGCTGGTGAGGTAGCTCATCGTCACGTCCTCGCTCAGGGATGGGCCACGGGAATGCCCAGCAGGCCGTTCAGTGCCGCCAGGATCGGCTCGGCACCGGAGATGTATTGGCGCTGCTGGTACTCACCACTGGCGTGCTCATTGACCACGCCCTGCGGCAGCACCAGCTTCGGCAGCGACTGGTCCTGCTCGCCGATCTCGGCGATCACCTCGCGGCGGGGCCGGCTGAAGCCGATGCGGCGCACATCCAGCTGCGCGTCCAGGCCGTCGATGCTCGACAGCGCCCCTTCCAGCAGCAGGCTGTGCCGGCAGAAGAAGCGTTGTCCGGGCAACTGGCCGTCCTCGAACTCGCGGTCCAGCAGGAACAGGATGGGTTTGTGGGTTGCGTCTACAGCCACGGAATCGTCCTCGTAGGGGCCGGCAATGCACTGCCGCTTCGATATCGATGCTAGAGAAGGAAGGCCGGATGCCAGCGCCAGAACTCGACAATCCACGGTCGGATCCGGCCATGCAGATGCAGGTTGGCAATAAGCAGACTGCCGGCCGTTATGGACGGTCGCGGCGTCAGGCCGCCTGTGCAGGCGCGCGCCAGCCCAGTGCCGGCGCGATGTCCTCGATCACCGTGCTGAGGATGCGCCGGTAGTCCTGCTCGGGCAGCTCATAGGGCAGCTCCACGCGAAGCTCGTCCACCTGCTGCAGCAGCGGATCGGCCTGCAACCGCGCGATGATCTGCGCGGTGCTGCCGACCACGTCGGGTGCGAACATGGTGCGACGTGGCCCTTGCGGGGCCAGAGTGCGCGCATGCCGCTGCGCACTGAAGGCCTCGATCCTCTGCCGCGTGGCCGCATCCACACCATCGGTGGGCACCAGCACCCGCCCCACCGCCACGCGGTGCGGGCTGTCCAACGGCAATGCCGCGCGATAGGCCTGCAGGTGCTGCAGCTGCGCACCGAAGAAGTCATCACTCAGCTCGGCGCGGTTGACGTTGCCCAGCAGCAGATGCAGCCCCTGCTCACCCGCCAAACGCGCCGACTGCAGAGAGCCAGCGCCATACCAGACCCGGTCCACCAGCCCCGGCGCATGCGGCTGCAGTCGCGGGCGATAGCGCGTGGCAGCATTGCCGACCTCGGCATCGGCGGCACCCAACGGCTCACCCCGCAGCGCTTCCAGCAACCGCGCCACCCGACCATGGGAAAAGTCGATGCGCGCAGGGTCGCTGTCGTACAGCAGTGGCCCAACCAGTTCCCCATGTGGCGGCGCGCCGGTACTGACGCCCACCTGCAGCCGGCCACCGGCCAGCGCGTCCAGCAACGACAGATCCTCGGCCAGACGGAACGGTGTTTCGTAGCCGAGCTGGATCACCGCACTGCCCAGCTCGATGCGCGTGGTGTGCTGGCTGGCCGCCGCCAGGAACACCGCTGCCGAGCTGATGCCCGGTTCCAGGTGACGGTGGCGCACCCACGCGCCGTCATAGCCCAGCTGTTCGGCAAACGCGATCAACGCCAGCGTCGCGTCCAGGCCCGCGCGGGGTTGTTCCGGTAGATAGCTTCCGGGCGTGAGGAACGCCAGGTGCCGCAGCTGCATCGCCACGTCCTAGGCGATCCTGCGCAGCGGCGCCGGCAGCGTTGCCGCCAAGGGCGCCACGTGTCCCGCTGCACGCTCGGCCGCCAGTTGGATGCGCGCCTGCAGTGCAGCACTGTTGATGCGGTCGCCGTCGAAGTCGGCCGGCGTGGCATACACCCCGATCGGCAGCGTATGCGCCTGCAGGAAGCTGAAGAGCGGCCGCAGCTGATGGTCGATCACCAACGCGTGGCGCTCACTGCCACCGGTAGCGGCCAGCAGCACCGGCGTATCCACCAGCGCGTCCAGTTCAATGAAGTCGATCAGGTGCTTGAACAGGCCCGGATAGGACCCGCGATACACCGGCGTGGCCGCTACCAGAAGCTGCGCCGATTCAATCGTGGCCAGCGCGCGCTCCACCTGCGGCTCCACTTCACTACGCTGCAGCGCCTGCCCCAGCAAGCGCGCGATCGGCGCCAGCTCGACCAGCTCCACGCTGATGTTGACCCGCTCGCGCAGCTCTTCCAGCAGATGCCGCACCAGCAGCAACGTGCGCGAGTTGGCCGATGTCGTCGGCGAACCAATCAACGCAACCACATTCAATGCAGATGACATGAAACGCTCCCATGTAGAGCCAAGCCACGCTCGGCTGCGTGTTGCATGAACCTCAGAACCGGTAATTGACGCGCCCGTACCAGAACGTGCCGACGTTGCTCAGCACATCACCGCTGTCCCAGGTGGTCTCGATGCTGGCCACATCAGTAGCGCTGCGTGCATATGCGGGCACCTTGCGGGTGCGCTTGTCGAACAGGTTGTTGATGCCCAGTGCCGCGCTCCAGCCCGCACCCAGTTCCACACCGCCGGACAGGTTGGTCACCAGCACCGGCGGCTGCTTGTACTCCACGCCGTTGTTCAGGCGCTTGATCGGGCCGTAGTAGGTGAAGTCCACGTTCGAGCGCCAGCGCCCGTTCTGCCAGCCCAGCCCCGCCACCTGCGTGTACGACGGCGTGCGGAAGCGCAGCGCGTACTCGCTCGACTTGGTAAGCAGGTTGATGTTCGGCAGCCCCTGCAATGCCTGCGGAATCGCGCTCACCTTCTGGATGGTGGTGCGGCCCACGTTGGCCGCGTAGCTCCAACGCAGCTTGCCCCACTGCGTTTCCTGGTTCGCTTCCAGGGTCAGCTCTACACCGCGCGTGCGGGTGTCGCCCACGTTGGTGAAATAGCTGGCGTAGAACGCATCACCGGGCAGGATGCTGATGCCGGCCGTACCCAGCAGCGCATCAATCGTGTTCTTCTGCGCGGCGGTCAGTACGGTGCCGCTGTTGTCGGTCACCCGCGCCGGATCCTGCGCGTTGTAGCCGATCTGGCTGGACTGGCCAAGCTGGCCGCGGATGTCGATCTGGTACGCATCCACCGCCAGATGGAACGCCGGGCTTGGGTCCCAGGTCACGCCGAGGCTGTAGTTGGTGGCCTTCTCCGGCTTCAGCGGCGTAGCGCCCAGCGCCACCGCTGCCGGCGAAGCGACCTGCGCCACCAGCGTGGTACCGCACGGGCAGCTACCGGTGGCCTGGTAGAACTGCGCACCCAGGCTCGGCGCGTGGAAGCCATTGCTGACCGTGGCCCGCACGCCCAGCGCATCGGTGAAGTCGAAGCGCGTGGTCAGTCGACCGGTCGACACCGTGCCGAAGTCGGAATGGTCTTCCCAGCGCGCGGCCGCATCCAGGTACCAGCGCGAGGTGATGTTGGTCGCCGCACCTGCGTACACTGCCTTGCTGTTGCGGGTGGCCTTCACCGCATCGGCGGTGGAATAGCCCACGAACGCGGCTGCACCGAAGCCGGTGTACGACTCCCACTGCCCTGCCCCGCGCTCGTACTGCTCGTGCTGGTACTCGGCACCGGCACTCACTTCCAGCGGCGATGCGAAGGCCGCCACCTCGAAGCTGCGACGCAGGTCGAGGTTGGCGATGCCCTGCTGGTAGTCCAGCTTGCCGTCGTAGAAGTCAGTGGGCGAGCCGGGGTACGGCAGCGAATAGTTCACCGAATTGCGGGTGTAGGTGCGCACCGTATTGCGGTTGCCGGTCAGGCTGACGTCGTAATCCCAGCCCGCAACCTGGCCCTTCACCCCGGCCGTGCCGGTGTACTGCTTCTCCTTGGTTTCCAGCACCGGCAGGAAGCCGTCGGGAAACACGGTCAGCACGCCCGGCGCCCGGTAGGTGGTGAATATCGTCGCCGGCAGCCGGAAATTCTGGATCGCCTGCGCGGTACGGTCACTGGCGGTCGCATTGGCGTAGAACTGCGCGTTCTCGCCCAGCCCATGGCCCACGTTCACCGCGAAGGCCTTCAACGCATACGACGGCGAGCTGAGGATGATGTTGGCCTCGGCATCGCGTCCGGCCTCGGCCGGGTTCGGCGACGCACCTGCCGGCAGCCGGTTGTTCGGCCGCAGCGCCACCAGGTTGCCGTTGCCGTCCACCGCCGGATAGCTCAGGTAGCCATCGATGTAGCGTCGCGTGCGGATTGCATGGTGCTGGCGTGTGCTCTCGCCGGACAGGTTGATGAAGCCATCCTCGCCCCAGGGCAGACCGATGTTGGCGCGCACGCTGGTGCGGCTGCCGTCACCGTCGGTGCTCTGCCCGCTCTCCACCGACACATCGCCACCGTGCGCCTGCGATTTCAGGATCACGTTGATCACCCCGGTGATCGCGTCCGAACCGTAGATGGCCGAAGCGCCGTCACGCAGTACTTCCACATGGTCGATGGCCGACACCGGAATCAGCGCCAGATCGGCCCAGGCGTGGCCCGGATAGCCGCCGCCGTTGGCGCCACTGACGTACGCACTGGCGTTGCGGCGCTTGCCGTTCACCAGCACCAGCGTGTAACCCGGCGACAGGTTACGCAGCTGGTAGCCGCGAATCAGGCTTTCCTGGTCGCTTTGATAGCCACCAATCTGGCTGAGCGACGGCAGGCTGCGCTGCAGGGCTTCAAGCAGGTTGGCCTGGCCGGTAGCCGCCAGGTCCTCGGCGGAAATCACGTCGATCGGTGTCGAGCTGTTCTTCACCGTGCGCGTACTGGTACGCGAACCGGTCACCACCACCGCATCCAGCGTGGACGCGGCAAGGTTCGCAGAAGTGGCGGTGGTCGCCGACGGCGCATCGGCATCAGCCGCATACGCCGGGGCAGCGGCCAGGGCGGCCGCAATCAGAAGGGAGAGCGTGGACAGCGCAGGAATGTGGGCAGCAGGCATGGGGGCTCGTGGGGGTGGGCCGGAGACACACCTCCATTCAAGGGCCCACGCGCAACGCGCAACAGCGGATATCGCGTCATGTGACCGTCACATCGCGCCAGCCACATGACTGCTGGTAATGACCTTACGCAGCCCGCACACACCGGGTCGGATCCCTTTCCGAAGGAAAGGGCTCTGACCCCATGCACGCTGACCCCAAGCACGCGAATCCGCAGGGTCAGAGCCCTTCCTGCGGAAAGGATCTGACCCCGGTCTCCATATACCCCGCGGGCATCACCTCATGCCCGCGCGCCACTCAGCGGCACGTGCCTGCGTCGGTAGCATCAAGCCATGCCCACCCTGCCTGCCGAACCGAACGCGCCCACCGTCGCCATCGTGGCCTGCCACGGCCAGGGTCTGTTCGAATTCGGCTGCGCGGTCGGTCTGTTCGCGCCCATCCGCCCCGAACTGGGCGTGGCCTGGTACCGCACCCAGCTCTGCGCTGGCGAGCCCGGTGCGCTGCGCATGCTCGGCAGCGCGCAGGTACAGCTGCCCTACGATCTGAGCGCCGTCGACGACGCCGACATCATCGTCATTCCCGGCTGGCGCGAACCCAGCGAGCGCCCACCGCAGGCGCTGCTCGATGCCCTCACCCGTGCCCACGCGCGCGGCGCACGCATCACGTCCATCTGCTCCGGCGCGTTCGTGCTCGCCTGGGCCGGTCTGCTCGATGGTCGCCAAGCCACCACCCACTGGCGGCTCACCGAAACGCTGGCCCGCAAATTCCCACGCATCCACGTACGCGACGACGTGCTGTATGTGGACGCCGGCAGCATCATCACCTCGGCCGGGTCGGCCACCGGCATGGACATGATGCTGCACATGGTGCGCAAGGATTACGGCGCGCGCGTAGCCAACCTGGTCGCCGAACGACTGGTGCTGGCGCCGTGGCGCGATGCCGAACGCAGCCAGCGCGTCAGCCGCGCGATCCCGCTGGGCGAGCCCACGCGGCTGGCGAAACTGATGGAATGGATGCGGCGCAATCTCCGCGAACCGCATTCGCTGGGCAGCCTCGCCGAGCAGGCCGCGCTGAGCCAGCGCACCCTGCAGCGGCAGTTCCTCGAAGCCACCGGCCTGTCCCCCATCGACTGGCTCATCCGCGAGCGCGTGGCCTACGCCCGCGAGCTGCTGGAAACCACCGACCGGCCGCTGCAATGGGTGGCCGAACAGGCGGGCTTCGGCTCGCAGGAATCGTTCCGCCGGCACTTCCGCGGCATGGTCGACGCCAGCCCCATCGAATACCGCAACCAGCATCGCAGTGGCATCAGCGCTGACCGGCTGGTGGGCTGCTGACAACCGCCCGGTCTTTCCACGCAGCCATCCACCCGGCAAGATGCAGGCACGCCCTGGCCTGCCGATGGAACGGTGATGACTGCTACCCCATACAGGAACTACCGCTTCGGTATCGGCGTTTCGCTGGTCCTGGCCAGCCTCCTCGCCGCGCTTGGCCTGATCGCGGTCTGCACCCCGAATCTCGGCTGGGGCGTAGTGGCGTTGGTCACCCTCGCGCTGTGGGTTGGCGTGCCGCTGCTGGTGCTGCTCCTGCTGGCCTGGATTCGCTACATGGTGCGCGAGCGCGGGCATGTGCCGGGCCGTGTGCATGCCGTGATGTTCCTGCCCACTGTCCTCGCCCTGCTCATCGTTCCCCTGGGGCAAGCGCTGCACAGTACCGTGGACACCGCCACCGGTGGCTCACGCGCAGCCATCGCAGAAACGCACATCAACCTCAGTGGCAATGCACTGTGGCTGGACACCTCACCCTACGCCTCCACCTACTCCGGTGCCGGGCCCGACCTGCCCATGAATGGGCAGACACCCGAGCGCTTCGTTGCCTTCCATCGCTACCCGAACGCACAGTCCGATGCAGACAGCGCCTTCCCCTACGACAACGCACGACTGAAACCAGGCATCGAGCACTACCATTACGGCGCCCCGCCCGGGGGCACCGGCACCCGCCTGCCCCTGCGTCGCCAGTCCTATCCGGAGACCACAGCGCTCACCCGCGTGTGGGGTACATCGGGGGGGCCGGGCATCGTGCACCTCTACTACCACTATGCCGACCACGTCGAGGTTGCCCCCGCGCTGGCGCGTCTGGCCGGCGCTACCGAATACGAGCTCGAGCGCAGCCGCGTGGAAGGGCTGGTGCAGTTCAGGACGCACAACTACGGCGCGGCGCCGATCGTGCGCCTGGAAATCAACGGCGCGACGCTGGACATCGGCGACGACGCCATCGCGCCCATTGCTGCGCCCCCCGCTGCGTGCACGGCGTCCAACCACACCACCGGTGTCGCGCTGTTGAATCTCGACCAGCCGTTGCAGGTTCGCTGGCAGACTGCCGCCGCACCGCAGGAATGGCATCGCGCGCGCGTGCAGGTTCCTGCATTCCGCCAGCCACAGCCATTGGACGGCCAATCCACCCTGCAACGCGTGCTGCTTTACGTTCTGCCCGACGGCACGCTGGCAGCAGAGCGCTACGTGGAAGTGTCCAACGTCGATTCGCGGCGTGCCATCAAGGCCACCGGCCTGCCTGCCAGCGCGGCGGCGTACGCGACGTGCGGCAGCGCCAACGCCACCTATGGCGAAGACGCACCAGTCCCGCTGGCGGACTGATCACCCGGACGGTCCCGCGCAGCGTCAGCCGCGTGCGCGTGCGTTGCGCGCATGTATCCGCCAGCACTGCGCCACGAAGCCGATCGCAAACACCGCCGCACACCCCAGCAACGTCTGCAGGATCACCGGTGCCAGGGGCGCGGCCGCAATCGGATGCGCCACCGGCAGTCGCGTCAGCGTTTCATTCACGCCCGGCACCAACGACAGCAGGAAGCTGAAAGACAGCGCGAACGTGGACAGATAGGGCGCCAACCGGCCAAGGAACCGCAGCCGCGCCGCCAGCACGCCACCGAATGCAATCAGCAGGATCACCACGCCAAACGCATGACCAGGGTTGAGACCCCCGGTGCTGGAGACGGTGAACGACGTCGCCACCGACAACACCAATCCCAGCAGATAGAGCTTGCCCGTGCGCGTAGCTGGATCAATGGCGCGATGGCGGATGAATCCGTAAACGCCGCCGACAATGGGAATCAGGCTGATCGCGGTGTGTACGACGCCCAAGGGAGAAAGCGGATGACTCATGGCAACCTCTGCTGGAGTTATGAACCTACTAGTAGGTAGATTCGATGGACAAAAAGAAGACCCGCTTCGCGCAGGCCTTCCGGGAAACACTCAGGCCGCCGCGCTCACCCGGGCAATCGACAACCGTGCCAGCGCCGCGAACGTCGCTGCATCACCAAAACCGCGCGCCGCCAGCATCGCGCCATGCACCGACGCCATGAAGGCCTTCGCCTCGTCGGCAGGCGTGCCCTGCAGGCGCAGCTGGCCTCGGGCCACGCCCTTCTCCAGCGTCGCGGTCAGCCAGCTGGTCAGATCCTCGAAGTGCCCGCGCACTTCGTCGGCAACCTCCAGCGGAATCATCGGCATCTCGGCGGCCAGCATCGCGCAGATGCAGAACGACGCCGTGCCACCGGCAATGCAGGCCGACCAGTAGTCCACGTAGGCGTTGAGCTCCTGCAACGGGTCCCCCAGCTGCCGATCCAGCAGCGCCAGGCCCTCGCGTGCCTCCGCCCGGTACAGCTCCACCACCGTGCGCACCAGGTCGGCCTTGCTGGGGAAATGGTGGTGGATGCTCGCCTTGCTGATGTTCACCCGCGCGGACACGTCGGCATAGCTGAAACCGTTGTAGCCACCGGCTTCCAGCAGCGAACGGGCATGCGCCAGGATCTCGTGCGCCTTGGGGGAGAGTGACTCTTTCATGGATGCAACCCTACTAGTAGGTAGACGACCTGTCAACCGCATCGTTCGCCCGGCATGCCCGGCGAGCGTAGCGGTCAATGCGAAGACACATACACCGCATCGGCCGACGCCGGCGGCAACGCAAAACTTCGCCGCATGCGCGCCACCTCGGCCGCCGGGGGCAACCCGAACAGGCGCTTGAACTCCCGGTTGAACTGCGACGGACTGGCGTACCCCACCGCCAGCGATGCCGCCTCAGCCGTCATGCCCTGCCGCAGCATCAGCAGCCGCGCCTGGTGCAGCCGCGTGGACTTCACGTACTGCATCGGCGAGGTGCCGGTAATGCTGCGGAAGTGATCATGAAACGTGGCCACGCTCATCTGCGCCTGCGCTGCCAGTGCATCAACATCCAGCGCCGTCGGATAGGCCGCATGGATATGCCGCAGCACCTTGCCGATGCGGCCGAAGCGCCCGCGCATGGCCAGCGCCTCGCGCATCGCCCCTCCCTGTGCGCCGGTCAGCACCCGGAAATACAGCTCGCGCACCAGCGAGGGCCCCAGCACATCTGCCTCCAACGGATCGGCCAGCGCTTCCAGCAAGCGCAGCACGGTGGCCTGCATCGCGCCCTGCATCGGGCTGGACATCATGCTCTGTGCCGGCACTTCGGTGCTGGCGGCGCGCTCGCCCAGTTCGATCAGCAGATCCGCCGCCAGCTGCAGGTCCAGATGCAGGTAGATCGCCAGCAGCGGCGCCTCCGCCGTGGCCTCGGTTTCCATGATGAATGGCACCGGCACCGACACCGCCAGGTAGTGCTGCGCGTCGTACTGGTAGACCTGCCCGCCCAGATAGCCGCGCTTCACGCCTTGGCAGACGATCACGATGCCCGGGTCGTACAGCACCGGCGTGCGCTCCAGTGGCCGGTTCGAGCGCAGCAGCCGCACACCGGGCACTGCCGTCAGCGTGTAGCCCTCGTCCACGGCCAGCGCCTGCAACAGGCCGACCATGCGCGCCTGCGCCGGATGCTGCAGCGGGTCATCGGTCAATCGCATCGGGTGCCCCATAGGAATAGGCAAGAACGACCGAAGCTTAGGCCTGGGCTGCCCCGCACTCAACCACTAACGTGCAAGACCCCAGCTACGAGCCCTCGTCCATGACCATATCCCGCCTCCTCCTCATCACCGGCGTCAGCAGCGGCTTCGGCCGCGCCCTGGCCCAGCAGGCGCTGCTGGCCGGCCATCGCGTGGTCGGCACCGTGCGCAGCGAAACCGCCCGTCAGGATTTCGAAGCCCTCGCGCCGGGTCACGCCTTCGGCCGTCTGCTGGACGTCACCGACGATGCCGCCATCGATGCACTGGTGGCCACCGTCGAAGCCGACATCGGCGCCATCGACGTGCTGGTCAACAACGCCGGCTACGGCCACGAAGGCATCCTCGAAGAATCCACGCTGGACGAACTGCGCCATCAGTTCGAAGTGAACGTCTTCGGCCCCGCCGCGCTGATCAAGGCCGTGCTGCCGCACATGCGCGCGCGCCGCCGCGGCCACATCCTCAACATCACCTCCATGGGCGGCTTCATCACCCTGCCCGGCATCGCCTGGTACTGCGGCAGCAAGTTCGCGCTGGAAGGCATCAGCGAAGTGCTGGGCAAGGAAATGGCGTCATTCGGCATCCACGTGACCGCTGTCGCGCCGGGTTCGTTCCGCACCGATTGGGCCGGTCGTTCGATGGTGCGGGCCTCGCGCAGCATCGGCGACTACGACGCGCTGTTCGACCCGATTCGCCGCGCACGCGAGGCCAAGAGCGGACACCAGCTGGGCGATCCGGTGAAGGCTGCGCAGGCCATGCTGCAGGTCATCGAAAGCGATGCGCCGCCCAGCCATCTGCTGCTGGGCAGTGACGCCGTGCAACTGGTGCGGGCGAAGCTGGCATCGATGGCTGACAGCATCGATACCTGGGAATACCTCAGCCGCTCAACCGATGGCGCAGCGTTGCGGTAGCGCCGCGCCATGCCCGGCGAGCGACGCGGCCCACTCGGTGGAAACCGCCGGGCAGGGCCCGGCGCTACCTACACCGCGCTCGCTCAGTCGTCCTGCACCAGCTTGAACTCCCGCAACAGCCCACCGATCTGGGTCTTGTCCAGCTTGTTCATCAGCAGGTTGCGCAGGAACGCCGGCCCCGGAATGTCCAGCTCCTTGCCATCGCGCAGGCGGCCGGTCGCCGCCAGCAGCGTGCGCACGTCGTAGGTGGAATTGAACACCTCCGGCACGCCGCGCTCGATGCCCAGCAGCGTGTACACCGCTTCCATCGGCGTGCGCACCGAATACTCAGTGGTGAAGATGCAGTCGCGCTGCTTCGATTCGGCAAACTGGCCGATGAAGGCGAAGTTCACCGCGCCCTCCGGCACCACGTCCGGGCGGTCACCGGCTTGGCGCGGCATGAAGAACGCGGTGATGTACGGCATCATCACCGGCACCGTCTTCGCGCCGGTCGCCGCCAGCTCGTCAATCTCCTCCACCGGCACGCCCAGGTGGTACAGCCACTCGCGGGTGATCTCCTCGCCCGTGCAGTCCTGCATCGGCTTGTTCACGTAATCGCCCGGCGTATCCACGAACAGCGAGTACACCCACACCACGATCTGGTCCTTCGGCTGGTTCTTGAAGTGCGGCTGGCGGTTCACCGTCCAGCTCATCAGCCAGCGCGAATCGCGCACGCTCACGATGCCGCCGGTCACCACCCTGCCGCTGAACGGATCGCGCTTGGCAATCTTCTCGATGTACGCCGGAATGCGCGCGTCCAGCGTGGTCACCGTCGCCGATTCCCATTTGGTTTCCGGTATATGCGCACCGAACACATCCGGGCGTCCGAACGCCGCATCCTTGGCCGCGAGGCGTCGCCACAGGTCCCACGCCGGTGCCGGGCCTTCATTCAAGCGCGCAGCAGTATGGTGGTCGCCGTTGTCGGAATTCTCGGTGAGCGAACCGATCGTCATGAACAGCAGATCGTCCGCGCCCAGATCGACGCCACCGGCCTCGCCGTTCCGCGTCCAGTGGATGCGCGTGGCCTGCTTGCGCCCTTCCTGCAGCGCGAAGTCCACATCGGTCACCTCGGTGCCGTACTGGAACCGCACGCCGCGCTCCTGCAGCCACTTCACCAGCGGCAGCACCAGCGATTCGTACTGGTTGTACTTGGTGAACTTCAGCGCAGAGAAGTCCGGCAGCCCGCCGATATGGTGGATGAAGCGATGCAGGTACAGCTTCATCTCCAGCGCCGAATGCCATTCCTCGAACGCGAACATAGTGCGCCAGTACAGCCAGAAATTGCTGTCCAGGAAATCGCGGCCCAGCACTTCGTTGATGCGCTTGTTCTCCATCTCCTGCCGGGTGGCCAGGAACAGCGCGATGATGTCCTTCTGCGCCTGCTCGCTCAGGGTGAACAAGCCATCGGTATGCGCGTCCTCGCCCCGGTTGACGGTGGCACGCTGCAGCGAATAGTTCCGGTCGTCCTTGTTCAGCCAGTAGAACTCGTCCAGCACGCTGGCATCGTCGATTTCCAGCGACGGAATCGAGCGGAACAGGTCCCACAGGCACTCGAAGTGGTCTTCCATCTCGCGGCCGCCACGGATCACGAAACCCTTCTCCGGCACCTTCAGGCCATCCAGCGCGCCACCGGCAATCTGCTGCTGCTCCAGAATGGTAATGCGCTCGCCGGGCATGCGCCCATCGCGCACCAGGAACGCCGCACCGGCCAACGAGGCCAGGCCCGAACCCACGAACCACGCCGTTTTGTTGTCCACGCCCGCCGGCTTGCGCGGGCGCGCGAAGGCCTCGTAGTTGCCACTGCTGTAATACATGCGCGTCTCCTTCCTGGATGGGTATGCCCACTCTAGCGCTGAACCGATGTACCGCATCCTGCAGAGAGGCTGCGACGCAGTGACGCATGCCCGATGCAAGCGCTCTCAACCGCCGTCAGCAGTTGCTTCGGTAGTGAACCAACCTTGGAACCCCTGGATGGCATCTGGCATCAGCGCGCTGGCGCGCTCGCAGACCACCGCTTCGGCCTGGCGGATGGCACTCACTGCGTCCGGCTGCGCGCACAACGCCATCGCCACATCCGAGGCATCCAGCATCGCCAGGTTCACGCCCACGCCTACCGGCGGCATCAGATGGGCTGCATCGCCGATCAGCGTCACACCATTGCGCGGTGTCCAGCGGAAATCCGCCGGCAGGCTGTAGATCGGCCGCCGCACGAAGTCGGTGCACGCGTCCAGAATATGGCGAAGGTTCGGCGCCCAGCCGGTGTAGCTGCCTGCCACCAGCGCGCGCATACCGTGCTGCGCGATCTGCGCATCGAGCCAATCAGAAGGGCGCTTCAGCGCCGCATACACGCAGAACCGATCACCGCTGTTGCGCTGCACGAACAGCGCCTCCTCGCCGCCAAAGCAGAACAGGCTGCCCTGCCCCACCATGGCCCCGATATCCACCGCAGGCTGCGTGATCCATCCTTCAAAGAAGGTAATACCGGTCGGCAGCGGCTGGCAGGCACTCAAGGCAGCACGCACTTTCGACCACGCACCATCGGCACCGATCACGATGTCCGCCTCGGCCTGCACGCCGTTGGCAAAGCGCAGGCTGTGTTGGCCTGCATCTGCGGGTTCCAGCGCGGTCAGGCCATGGCCCCACTGCACCGTGTCGGCCGGAAGCGCATCCAGCATCAGCTGGCGCAGGTCACCGCGGTCGATCTCCGGTTTGTCCATGCTCCCCTCCGGCCCGAATCCACCGGCGGTAATCGCCCCGGACCACGGGTTACCCACCCGCGCCTCCTGGCCTTCGTGGCGTGCCACCGCGCGGAACGCCTCCAGTAGACCGGCGCGCTGCAGCGCCACCTGGCCGGAATCCTCGTGCAGATCCAGCGTGCCACCCTGGGTGCGCTGCTGCCCCGACGACTCGCCCTCGTACACGCTCACGCGGTGGCCGCCGCGATGCAGGATGAGGGCGGCGGTCAGGCCGGCGGGGCCTCCGCCGATGATGGCGATACGTGGAGGGTGCGGCATGAGGCGGCCCATAGAATGGTTGATATATCAACCGTAGAACGTTCTGGTTGACACGTCAACCGAACACGGGCAACGTGGGCTCATGACCTCACCCACCATCACTCCCGACGAGTGGGCCGCCTGGCGCGGCTTCCGGCGCATGGCCGAGATCACCTCCGGCCGCATCGTCCACGACATCACCCGCAGCACCGGGCTCTCCAGTGCCGACTTCGTCGTGCTGATGGAACTGAGCAAGGCCAAGGACCGCTGCCGCCGACAGCGCGAACTGCTGGACTACCTGGAATGGGACAAGACCCGGCTCTCGCACCAGCTCACCCGCATGGCCGGCCGTGGCCTGATCGAGCGCGACACCGACAGTGACAACGTGGTGGTGATCCGCATGACCGCAGAAGGCCGCACCCAGCTTGGCGCAGCACGGCCGGTTCATGTCACCAGCGTGCGCCGTAATTTCCTCGACCACCTCTCAGCCGACGACCTGGCCGCGCTGCAGCAGATCACCGACAAACTGCATGCGGCGCTGCAGGACGCAGAGAACTGAGACGCCGTCAGTTCACAGACGACGGCCCAACACCTGTCCCGGCCAGCCATCCACGTTGAAGGTCGACAGCCGCTCGTAACCGCACGATTCGTAGAAGCGCACCAGCTCGCCACTGCCACCGCCATAGCAATCCACGCGCAGGTAATCCAAGCCCGCCGCGCGTGCCTGCTCGTCGGCGAACGCCATCAAGCGACGGCCGATACCCCGCACCCGCGCATCGCGTGAAGCAATCAGCACGCGCACGTACAACTCGGGTTCGGTTGCCGCAGGCACATACGGCATGGCCTCACCCAATGCCAGGAACGCACGCACCTCGCCCTGAGTGGTTTCCGCCACCCACGCACCGGGCAGCGCGCAGGCGTCGGTCACCTGGGTGATGCGGCGCGGAATGGACGACCAGGCCTCAGTGCCCCACTGCTGCGGATTGCCGATGGCCACGAACCACGCAATCACTTCATCGAACAACCCCAGCACCGCAGGCGCATCGGCCACGCTGGCGCGACGAATCGTCAGCGCCTCTTTTCCTGCATCACTCACGCGTAGTACTCCTTTCATTCAACGAACCCGAACGGCTGCAATCGCCCGGCTCCGCCCAGAATGCCGCCGCGCACCAGGCATCACCACGGCCAAAAGTCCATTGCGCGCCGCTGACCGGTAGTGCCGGCCGCTGGCCGGCAACTGCAATCACTCACCTTCCCCTGGCTGCCGGCCAGCGGCCGGCACTACCACGGCGAAAATCCATGGCGCCGCATCCACCGGCCTAGGCTCCACGGCGGCGGAGTTGACATGCAGGCATTTACCTGCCTATTGTGATCCCACGGACGGCACCCCGCCGCCCACCGTGGAGCCGCAGTCATGGTGGATATCGCACACAGAGTCGGCATCAACGCCCCATCGGCCCAGGTCTACCAGGCCCTGGCCACTCCCGAAGGCATCGCCGCCTGGTGGACCGAAGACACCACCGGTGACCGCCACCCCGGCGGCACCGTCACCGCCCGCTTCACCGCCAAAGGCCAGGAAATCGGCGCCATGCAGATGAAGCTGCTGCAACTGCAGCCGAACGAGCGGGTGCTGTGGGAATTCATCGACGGCCCGCCGGAATGGATCGGAACAACCGCGCGTTTCGCCCTGCACCAGGACGGCGACTACTGCATCGTGCTGTTCAGCCACGAAGGCTGGAAGGAACGCGTGGAGTTCATGCACCACTGCAGCACCAAGTGGGCCATCTTCCTGATGAGCCTGAAATCCCTGCTGGAAACCGGCCACGGCCAGCCCAGCCCGCACGACATCAAGATCGACAACTGGAACTGAAGGCCCCCATGGATGCAGACAAGGTGTTCAAGGCACTGGCCGACCCCACGCGCCGCACGCTGCTGGACCTGCTGTGCGAGCGCAACGGGCAAACCTTGGGGCAACTCTGCGAGCACCTGCAGATGGCCCGGCAATCGGTCACCCAGCACCTGGGCCTGCTGGAAGACGCCAACCTGATCAGCACCGTCAGGCGCGGCCGCGAGAAGCTGCACTTCATCAACCCGGTGCCGCTGCACGACGTCTATACGCGCTGGGTAAGCAAGTTCGAGCAGCAGCGCCTGAGCCTGCTGCATGACCTCAAACAGGAACTGGAAGGAGAATGACGATGAGCGCTGAATCCACCCGTTTCATCCACGTGATCTATATCGCCTCCACACCGCAGAAGGTGTTCGAGGCCATCACCCGGCCGGAGATTGCCCGCACCTACTGGGGCCATGAAAACGTATCGGACTGGACACCCGGTTCGCGCTGGCAGCATGTGCGCGCCAATGACGAACGCAAGGTCGAACTGATCGGCGACGTGGTGGAAAACACCCCACCCTCGCGGCTGGTGATCACCTGGGCGGCCGCCTCGCAGGCGGACAACCCGAAGGCCTACAGCCGGGTGACGTTCGAGATCGTGCCGTATGAGGACATGGTCAAGCTGACGGTGACTCATGACGAGCTGGAACCGGGCAGCGGCATGGATACCGGTATTCGCCAGGGCTGGCCGATCGTGCTGTCGAGCCTGAAGTCGTTGCTGGAAACCGGCAAAGGCCTGGACGTCTTCGCCAAACCCCAGTAGTGCCAGCCCATGGCTGGCAACTCGCGCCCCGGCCCAAGCCAACCCGTGAAGGCGCCTTGATTCCGCTGAACGACGCATGCAACACGTGTTGGCCGCTCACCCGTCAGGCACGCGTTACACCACGTCGACACGGCATCATTGCGACGCAGTCTAAATACCCTTCCACAGGTTCCTCTTGCAGCCCTCTTCCCCTTCGGCCGGTGAACCGGCCCCGTCGTCGCCGGCCTTCATTGAAGTTGTTGTTGTGCGGGCCGGTACCCACCTGTTTGCCATCGATGTTGAAGCCGCGATTGAAATCCGCGGGCCTGAAACCTTTGATCGCCCCGGCAGTAGCGCGCGCCCGCATCTCACCGTGCGCGGCCACGCCCTGCCGGTGGTCGATCTGCGCCAGGCCACTGGCTTGGCCGCATTCGCCCACGGCTGCCCGGCCATGCTGCTGATGCAGGCCGGCGGGGAGACCCTCGCTCTGGCCGTCGACGAGGTGCGGGAGATCGAAAGCGTGCCACGCCCTCAAGTGCAGCCCACCGCGGAGTTCCCGTTCGGGTTCTGCAACCATCACGTCACGCTGGACGCCCTCGGCGAGATTCCCCTGATTGATCCAATGCGGCTTCGGTAACGCGGGTCACCGCACACAGTAGCGCCGGGCCATGCCCGGCGAGCACAGCGGCCAGAATCGCCGTCGTGGCGCGAGGCTGCCATGCTTGCTGTGTTCATACTCGGGAGGCAGTCTGCAAGATGAAATTCTTCACAAGTGCACTAGTATTTTCAGCCGCAATGCTCTCCTCCAGCGTTTCGGCCTCCGAGCCAAAGGCGAGTCCAGAGGCACAGCAGAAGTTCTGGACCCTGACAGAGAGAATTGCCATTGCGTTACCGGGTGATGGGCGTGATCTGCAGAAGCTCATCCCCCCCTCCATTGCGCGCACAGATATCTCCAGCTCAAATGCAGCGCAAGCACGGCGCGCGGAGATTGGTCAGTCACTGTTTGCCGATGACGTCGCTGTTGTGATGGGCAAGAACAATCGTGCCGATGCCGTTTCATTCGATCTTTCAGGCAGCTGCATACCGTTTTCTTCGATCCGCAAACGGTATCCCAGCATTCTGGTGATAAATCACGCCGCGAGTGATCTTGAATGGAATACTCTCGGAACCCAAGTGGGAGATTCAGTCATCGCATTCTGGTTCAAGGGCACGAAGTTCGGTTGCGTGCGCAGGGTTGAGATCACCCCGGCTGCTGGGACATTATCGCGACTTAACTTGGACTAAAAGAGGGCCTCAGGATCGCTTGCGATCCTGAGGCTTCTCCGCTCCGATGGCGGGACAACCCCTGCTTGGCTGATGCACTGGCCGCCGGCTGAATGCTGTCCTCGCACTCACTCACGCCGAACCCGATTCCGACCGCCCTCCGACGGCGCCCATCACAGCATCGCCTGCAGACATTCCAGACAACTCTCGATGAGCGCTTCAAACGCAGACTCCCTGCACAGCAAAGTGGCGGCGGTCACCCTCGGCTTCTGGGTGATGAAGATTGCCGCCACCACACTGGGCGAGACCGCCGGCGACCTGCTATCGATGACGCTCAATCTGGGCTACGTCGCCAGCTCGGCCATCCTGGTGACCATCTTCGCTGGCTTGCTGGCCGTGCAAATGTCCGCACGGCACTTCCACCCGCTGCTGTTCTGGTCGGTGGTGTTGGCTACCAGCACCGCCGGCACCACGATGTCCGACCTGATCGACCGCACGCTGGGGCTGGGCTACGCCACCGGGGCAACGCTGTTGGCGGCTTGCCTAGCACTGGTCTTGCTGGCGTGGCGGCTATCGGAAAAGTCGATCTCGGTCAGCCACATCGCATCGCGCCGCGCCGAAGGCTTCTACTGGACCGCCGTGCTGTTTTCCAACACGCTCGGCACCGCGTTGGGCGATTTCCTCGCCGATGATTCCGGGCTGGGCTTCACCGGCGGCGCACTGCTGATCGGCAGCCTCATCGCGCTGACCGCGCTGGCCACCCGCATCAAGGGCATGAACCGGGTGGTGCTGTTCTGGATCGCCTTCGTGCTCACGCGTCCGTTCGGAGCGACCTTCGGCGACCTGCTCACCAAGCCGATGGAAAAAGGCGGCCTCGGCTTCGGTACCGTGGGTTCTTCGCTGGTGTTGTTCACCATCCTGGTAACGCTGGTTGCGGTGCCGATGCTGCAGCGGCGCGCGCAGCCGGCGAGCTAGCGCGCCGTCCAGCCGCCATCCACCGGCAGCGCCGTACCGGTGATCTGCGCCGCGGCATCCGAGGCCAGGAACACCACCATCTCCCCCAGCTGCTCAGGCGTCACGAACTGCAACGAAGGCTGTTTCTCGGCCAGCAGAGCGCGCGCCGCGGACTCCTGATCCGTGCCGTCCTTCTTGGCCAATGCCGTGATCTGCTGCTCGACCAGCGCCGTTCGCACCCACCCCGGGCAGATGGCGTTGGCGGTGATGCCGGTACCCGCGTTCTCCAACGCCGTTACCTTGGTGAACCCCACCACACCATGCTTGGCCGCCACATAGGCAGACTTGTTCACCGAGCCAACCAGCCCATGCACCGACGCGATGTTGATGATGCGACCGGATCCCTGCTGCTTCATGTAGGGCAAGGCCGCCGCCGTTGAGTGGAACACCGCCGAGAGATTCAGCGCGAGGATCGCATCCCACTTCGCTACGGGAAACTCCTCGATCGATGCGGTGTGCTGGATGCCCGCGTTGTTCACCAGGATGTCGATGCGTCCCATCTTCGCAACGGCGTTGGCGATCATATCCCGCACCGCCTCACCACGGGACAGGTCGGCTCCATCATGCGCCACCCGTACACCGAACTCGGCTTCCAAGCTGGAACGTATGCGTTCGATCTCCGCCGCATCGCCAAATCCATTCAACACAATGTCGGCGCCTTGCCGCGCCAGCGCGGTGGCAATGCCAAGACCGATACCGCTGGTAGAGCCGGTGACCACCGCAACTTTTCCATTGAACATGGGCGAGCTTCCATCGGGCGTAGGCAGCCAGTGTAGCTCCGTAGATCCACGCCATGCAGCTGCCTTCCCTAAACTCACCCCGCAGCCTCACTAGATCCACGCCATGCGTGGATGCCCCTCAATTCAAGGCGTCCTCTGTTCCAATGATCCGGCTCTAGGAACCCGCACCTGGCACCACACCCACTATGCTTGGACCCAGGCTTTCCTTCCCTCCGGCCGGAATACGCTCGCCCCCCGACTTATAGCCAAGGTGGCCTCCGATCACCTCAAAGCACAAGCAAGTTAAGCCGGCGCGAGCATCGTGCAAAAAGAGCTGGAGAAGCAGAAATGAGTTCCATGATGAAAGGCCTTGTGGGTACACAGCTTCTTGCTGCCCTATTTGGTCTCGCGTACTTCACCCTTCTCACCAATCGCCACCATCCGGACGATCTCAGCATCGGCCTGCGGATATGGGGATATTTCGCAGCCATCTTCCTGCTGCTTCATTTGTTCCTTGCATTGAAGCAGTGGTGGCAGAATTCGCGCAGGAGTTAGTGTCAGCACACTCAATCGTGCTGCCGACCCGCCTCGCGGTAAGATGGCTGTGACAGAAAAAAACACGGGCGCCACCACGGCGTACTTGCTGCTTACCGATTTCCACAGGTAAGCCCCATCACTTCCAATGATCCGGCCCCAAAAACGGCAGGCTCAACACAAACACCGGCACTGCCACAGGCACCAACGCCGCGCCCAGGACCTTCCCGGCCGTCGCCCCAACCCCTGGCTTGTCCGTATCGTCCGGCCGGATCCGCTCAGCCCGCGCAGTAATCGACTGCGGCAACTTCGCCTTCGCGGACAGCGCAGCAGCGTTCGGCAACTTCACCCGCTCGCCATCACTCTCGAACAGCGCGCTGTAATAGCTGCCGCCCTGCCTGGAAAGATTGCAGTCCGGGTTGGCCGCCAGCTCGTAGCGGCTCCGGGCTTCAAGGATGTACGGCTGGCGCGTCAACGCAGCGATGGCCTTGGCCACCCGCGGGCTGATCTCCAACCGCTCCAGCTTGAACTGCGTGGCCTGTTCCGGCGTCACCTGCTCCGGCCGCAGCAGCAGCGCGTAGCTGCCATGCACCTTGCTCCTGTCGGCCGGAACGCGCCAGTCCTCACGGAAGTACAGCTGCGCGCAGACCACGGCCTCGCGCAGCGGGCTGTCCATCAGGGCGCGGTAATCACGGAACGGCGTGGCGTCGAAGCGCATCGGCTCGTCATAGACCGGCAACAGGTACAGCTTGCCGTCGTCGGCCACGAACGCGCCGGTAATCTCGCGACTGGAATGGTGGTAATCCGGCCCACTGGCGCAGCCAGACAGCAGGCCAAGGCACAGGGCGGAGAGAATGAAGAGGATGGACGTTCGCATGTCGTGTTGAATGGCTTCCCTGAAAAACCGACCTCGCCCAAAAGGACGAAGCCAGTCCACCATGGTGCCATGGCGCAGCATGCGATGAAGAAACCGACTTACTTCAACCGCTCCACCAACCGCTGCCCCACCTCCAACGCCGAAGCCGGGTTCTGCCCGGTAATCAGCTCACGATCCACCACCACATGCCCGGTCCACGGCGTGGTGTTGCTGCTGAACCACGCACCCGCCCGCTGCAACGCGGTCTGCGGGTAGAACTTCATCTCACCGCCGCCCAGCAGCGGCTTGGCCTGCTCTTCTTCCTGATTACTGATCACCGTCATCTGGTAACCGCTGTAGATCCACTTCGGCGTAGCCGGCATCGCACCGGCTTCCAGCGTCGCCACGAAACCACCCGCATCCGGCAGCGTGGACAGCAGCGCGATCGGCCCGTGGCAGACCAGCACAGTGGTCTTGTTGCGCTGGTGGAAGTCGGCCAGCAACCGGCCCAGCGCCGGGTTCTTCAGCAGGTCCTGCATCGGTGCGTGGCCACCGGGAATGTAGACCGCATCGAAACGCGCGTAGCCCTGCTGCTCGACACGCGCCAGGCTGACCACCGGCGAGGCGGTCGGCGAGGTCAGCGCCAGCTTCTCCAGCAGGTCCTTGTGCACCTTCAACTGCGCGGCATCGTTGCCGAAGTACGCCGGCGTCACCGAGGACGCATCCACCGTCGGCGCCCGCCCCTGCGGCGTGGCGAAGGTCACTTCGTGGCCCGCGTCCAGCAGCAGCTTGACCGGCTGCATCAACTCGTTGAGATAGAAGCCGGTGGACAGCACCTTGCCGTCCTTCAGGTCCAGATGGTTTTCGTCGGACAGCACCACCAGCACGTTGGCGGCATGGGCGCCGGTAGCGGCCAGGGTCAGGGCCAGCGCTGCCGCCAGCCGGGTCATCAGGTTCATGGGGAGCTCCTATCGGGGAATGGCCGCCACTTTATTCATCGCCCCAGCGGCGATAAATTGGCCCCATCGCAAAACATCTGTTCCCCGGAGAGCCAAATGAGCCGCAAGTTCGACTACTTGGGCGACGTGGAGGTGTTCCTGGCGGTGGTCGAGCACGGCTCGTTCACGGCCGGCGCGGTGGCGCTGTCCACCACGCCCTCGGTGCTGAGCCGCGCGGTCACCCGTCTGGAAGCGCGGCTGGGCCGGCAGCTGCTGCAGCGGACCACCCGCCGCGTGGGCCTGACCGACGCCGGACGGCTCTACCGGGAACAGGTGCGCACCGCCTTCGGCCTGCTGGACGACGCCGAGCGCGACGTACTGGCCCAGGACGGTGCGCTGGCCGGCCGCGTGCGCCTGAGCGTGCCGACCACCTATGGCCACTACCGGCTGCCGCCCGTGCTGGCGCGCTTTGCGCAGCAGTACCCGCAGGTGCAGGTGGAACTGAACATCACCAACCGCAACGTGGACCTGGTGGCCGAAGGCTTCGACCTGGCCATCCGCTTGGGCCAGCTGCCGGACAGCGGGCTGGTGGGGCGCACGCTGGAAGACGCCCCGCTGCTACTGGTGGCCGCGCCGGACTACCTGCAGCGCCGCGGCACGCCGCAGACGCTGGACGACCTGCAGCAGCACCTGTGCCTGCCCTTCGTGATGCCGCGCACCGGGCGGCTGGCGCCGTGGATCTTCCGCGACGGCGGGCGCGACGTGGACTGGCTGCCGCGTTCGTCCATCGAGACCTCCGACGATGTGTTGGGCGTGGTGTCGCTGGCCGAACAGGGCATAGGCATCTGCCAGAGCTATGAGTTCATCGTGCGTGAGCGGCTGCAGCGTGGGGAGCTGGTGGAAGTGCTGCCGCAGCTGCGTGGGAGATCGCGGCCGTTTTCGGTGATCTATGCGCCGCATCGGCGGCAGTCGGCGGCGGCGCGGGCGATGATTGAGCTGCTGGTGGGGAATGCGGCGGCCGTCGAGGAAGGCGTTGGTTGAGGTATCTGATCCTCCCTAGCGGTGTCGGGTTTGAACCGATTTTCGGACCACGCGGCTGATGCGGCGCAGCTCCCTGCCAAGGCCGACTAAGAACTGTTGCAAAGAAGGCCATCGCACTATTCGCTTGTGGCACGGGCGATTGCGCCACTTTGATTCGCAATCAACATAGCGGCTGCGCGAATGCGTCTCGTGGCGTCGCGTGCTGCACGAAGGGCGCGTGTAACAATAGTTCTTCGCTCTCGAATCGCGCGATTTCTTCGCGAGTTCCAATTTGCATTCGAAGCGACCGCGTAAACACCATGGCGTGCCACCGACAACGGGTGGCACCGGGTCTGCAAACCCGCGATGAGAAAAGCACCAGTTGTTTGCGCTTGCCCGTCGGCACCGTCCTTAACCGGTGCCGGCGGGCAATCCGTCGGCCTTTATGGCGGGCGGTGCGTGGGGGTCTTCGGGCCCACCGGTCTATGGTGCTATCTCATCCCGGTTTGCAGCCACGCATCGTCCGCCACCCCGCTTACGCGGTGGCGCTGTTAAGCACAGCCAAGGAAACCGACGCCATGAACGAATCCGAGACCTTCTCTTCGTACACCGTTGTTGAGCCCATCAACGACGACACTCCCCTGCCCGACCTGAACTCCCTACTCGGCATCCTCAAGCGCATTCGCGACTGCGAGGGTGCAGATGGACTGCCCTGGCCGGAGAACGACGTTTCACCCGGCCGCCGAGTGAGCCTGGCACGCAGCGAACGCGCGATGGTGGGAGCGCTGACGGTGTTGGAGGTGCTGCATGCGGCGGACCGCTGCCGGGTGGCGGCGGACCCGGAGCGGCATTTGGATGAGGGGGTGGTGGACGGGTTGTTTCTGGCTTGCCGGGGGCTGGTTGAGTGGGCTTGTCGGGAGGTTAGGCCGGGGTGATTGAGTCCAAGCGAGCACACGAGCAGCTGGTTTGATCGAGCGAAGTATCGGCCAACGTCCGCTTCCGGCCAGAAGCGGACGCCCACGCGGCACAGCCCTAGCCAGCGCTTGCCCCAACCGCTTGCTACTTCATCGCTACACACTACGCGGGCCACGCCTCGCCGATCACGCCCAGCACGGATTTCAGGAACAGCAGCGCGATCACCGCGCCTGCTGCGATGTCCGGCCAACCGCTTCCGGTCAGCGCTACGCCACCCTCTTGTCCGCCGTGGCCCCGGCCAATGCGCATGAACAGCCCGCCGCGCACGACGACCACCACGATTAGGCCGTGGAGCTTGATGCGGTGACCCTTTGTCCGGACAACTCCTTGCTGAAAAGCTTGGGTCAGATTTTGCTGCTTTCCTGAAATGGCGCGCCAGCCTCGTCGCGTTGGTAGCCTTCAAGTTGGCAGAGGGTGCCATTCCGGGAATTGAGGCCATACTGATCGAAGGCTGCAACTGAGGTAGTGGGCTGGGCGTGGGCCGCTCGAATGGGTGCAGGCTGACCCTCGACGCGAGTGAATGGTGGGGGACACCAGCGGTGTGGAATAGCGGCCTGGGGACGAGAGAGTCAGACAGCTCATCGAGCGCTAGCCGTAATCCGGAGATAGCTCTGTCGGGCGAGGCAACCTGTGAACACCCCTTCTGCCCCGTGACCTCCCTGGCCCCTGATAGCGAACACTAGCCGGGGCGGGGACTGACTACGGCCCCCAATCAAATCATGCATCTCCATATTCGGCAGGGAAATGGGACCTGCTGGCTAGAAGAACAATGCTCGATTCGCTATTCTCTACAGCTGGGGTTGCAGGAAGATTTGGTTGCCGCTGTATCGCGGCATTAGAAACAATTGCAAGGTGGATTTGCCGGGTGGCGCAGAGTGCAGCTCTACGCTCGCCATGCGTGCAAGAGAGTTCCTGCAACCCCTTTTCTCCCATCACGGTATGGATGAGGCATGAGCAAGCTGCTAGCGCTAAAGGGATGCACCAGTGCAAGCGACGTCGCGCATCTCATTGACTTCCAACCCAAGGCGCTTGGCTACGTATCCTGGGGAACCAAGGGGCGCTATAGCGCGTTTGATATTCCTAAGCGCTCAGGTGGAAGGAGAACCATCCACGCTCCGATACCACAGCTAAAGCTGGCGCAGCGTAAGCTATCCGATCTCCTGCAAGAGTGTGAGCAGGAGATCGAGGCATCTCTAGGTGTGAGGCGACGATTGTCGCACGGCTTCCGAAAAGGCCATTCCATAATGACGAATGCCGACGTACACAGAAATCAGAAGTACGTATTGAACTTCGACCTGGAGGATTTCTTTGGCACTATTAACTTTGGCCGAGTGCGTGGATTTTTCATCACCAACAAGCACTTCAGCTTAGCGCCGGATGTTGCGACGCTCATCGCTCAAATAGCTTGCCACAACAGCAAACTCCCGCAGGGTGCACCCACCTCACCCGTTATTTCCAATCTGATCGGGAACATCCTTGACATGAGGTTGGTCAAGCTGGCGAGAGCTCACGGTTGCTCGTATTCTCGATACGCTGACGATATTACGTTCTCGACCTCGACGCCCGAATTTCCGCCTGCAATCGCAGGTGAAGCAGCTCCGAATGACTGGATGCTGTCGAAAGATGTGCTTCATGCCGTTCACGCATCGGGCTTCACGATTAATCCGTCAAAGACCCGCATGGCCTACCGTAGGTCGCGTCAAGAAGTCACGGGAATCGTCGTCAACAAGGTCGTAAACGTCAACGCGGACTATCGCCGTCGCGTGCGTGTGATGGTGCACCATCTCTGCAGCACTGGCGACTTTCATCGTGCCAACGCCACTATTAGTGCGACTGGGGTTACAAGTGTTTTCAAAGAGACGGGCACTCGGCCACAGCTTCAAGGAATGATCAGCTTCCTCCAACAAGCGGAGGCGTTCCGCCGGGGTGCCTCACCGTTGCCCCTAAAGTTGAGCGCCATAGAGAAGCTTAACCGTCGATTCTTATTCTACACGCGCTTTGCTTCTCCTGACATGCCGATGCTCGTCTTTGAAGGCAAGACGGATTCAGTGTATCTAAACGCGGCGATTAGAAACCTTGCGCCTGCATACCCCGCCCTTGCGAACAAGGCCGGGCTGCTTGTTCAGCTGCTGCGGCAGACAAAAACCATTGAGCGCTTGTTCGGCCTCAGTGGTGGCGCCAAGCCATTGATCAACTTCATCAAGGAATACCACGACGAGTATCGCCATATCCAAGGCCCGAAGGGAAGCCGGCCAATCATTGCCATATTCGATAACGACAGCGTAGCTCCTGGTGTCATGAACATGATTAGCGGCATCAAGAAGACCGCGCCGGTCGCTGGAACTCAGGTAGTACGCGTCTTTGATAACCTCTACGTCATGCTCACCACGCCGCTGGGCCATCCAAGTCACTGTATCGAAGACTGCTTTGATCCAGCTTTCGTGACGTCAGCCCTGGGCGGAAAAACCATCAATTTTACTAGCAATGCTAACAAGGCGAATGAAGTAAGCAAATCGTACTTCGCCGAACAGATCGTTCGACCAAACTGGAAGACGATCGATTTTTCTGGATTTAAGCCACTCCTGGATCAGATCGTCAAAGTGATTGATGCGCACACTGCATAGCTGCGGCACACTTCCAGTCCCCTGACGTGCGCAGACACTGTCCGGTGCAAATTTGGATAGAGAATGAGCGGGGCGTGGCAATTTTCAACCAACGCAGCTGCTCGTTTGAATTGTTCACTGAGCTTCCCGTGCGGGCACCCTACCCGGTTGTGGGGTGTTGCACTTGGAAGTTGAGTCTAAGGAGTCCGGTACCAACAGCGCTTGATCTACTGCCGTTCGACTTGATTGAAAGTCGGGTTAGAATTGCAATCATTGCTTGCAAAATTTGATCACATGGAACGCTATCTGCTCGATCGAGCGAAACTGCAGCCTGGCGATATCGTCCTTCAAGCCGGCATCATGCCGCACAGCAAGGCCATCATGCTTGCCACCGGGGGCAGGTACTCCCACGCCCTCCTCTACGACAGCAACTCAATGATTGAGGCGACATTGAGTGGAGGTGTTTTTAGCAAAAACCCCCAGCGAGTTCTGGTGAGAAATCCGGCGCACTTGGCGGTGTACAGGATGCGGTCGCCTCTGAATACCGAGTTGCTCCACACTGTCATGTCCACAGCCCGTCAGAAGACTGCTGCTCCGTACGCGACGATTGAGGCAATCGGGGCAGCATTTCGTAGCAGGCATTCCCGCAGTGGTGCCAGCAGCGGCCAGTTCTGCTCTCGCTTGGTCGCTCAAAGCTTTTCGGCAGCTGGCATACAGCTTGTGCCCAATGCTGATTTCTGCTCCCCCCACGACCTGACTCAATCGCCACTCCTTGAGCAGATACACGATGTGGTTCGGCTGGCGACCCCGGAAGATCTCAAGATCTACGATTCGGTCGACATCAATCTCCGAAATCAAAGAGCCACGCTTCGCTGGGTAAGACGTGCTCGAGTGCTTGCAGCCAAAGAGAATCAGGAGATTGCTGGGCAGTCTGACGTTCTCAAGTTCCTAATAGACCACCCTGAGCACGATGATGCTGTGGTTGAGTGCATCCGAAGCACCACGTATCTAAGCAACTTCAATCACGACCGCGCGGCCAATGCTTACCGGTATAACGAGGACGCCTTTGTAAGGCGTCTAGTGGAGAAAGGCCGCGATAAGGAAAGCTTTCTCCGCGATGAGATCGGCAAGGAGCTATCACTTATACCGAGGTATGGCCGTAACTTGGCAGCGATGCGACAGCATGCACATCACTGCCTATCCTACGTTGAGGAACATATTCTTCTCTATGTTTCGCTTCTAGCCCAGATAGAGGAACGCCTGAAAGTCATTCTTCGTGTACTAAGTAGAATTGGTTCCGAGGAGCCTGGGCATGCGGAGCTCGCATCGCGCCTTTTGCAGGACGTGCAAGCGGCGAGATTACAGATCGAGTTGCCCGACGCACCTAATCCTACGCGAGACGCCGCGAGGACGAAACGCGACAACTCAAAGTAGTTGAGTCTGACCGATGGCAGTACACCGCTGAAATCTTCCACAATGGCGCGGGATAGCTCGATCGCGTGCTCGCAGATAAGGTGAGCGAGGCCGATCGCGATGTGCACCATTACGTGCAGCGGGACGTCACCATCTGCGATGGATGTACCGACCCACGCCGGTGAATGCGTCAGCCCCCCCCCCCCCCCCCCCCCCCCCCCCCCCCCCCCACCCCCCCCCCCCCCCCCCCCCCCCCCCCCCCCCCCCCCCCCCCCCCCCCCCCCCCCCCCCCCCCCCCCCCCCACCCCCCCCCCCCCCCCCCCCACCCCCCCCCCCCCCCCCCCCCCCCCCCCCCCCCCCCCCCCCCCCCCCCCCCCCCCCCCCCCCCCCCCCGCCCCCCCCCCCCCCCCCCCCCCCCACCCCCCCCCCCCCCCCCCCCCCCCCCCCCCCCCCCCCCCCCCCACCCCCCCCCCCCCCCCCCCCCTCCCCCCCCCCCCCCCCCCCCCCCCCCTCCCCCCCCCCCCCCCCCCCCCCCCCCGCCCCCCCCCCCCCCCCCCCCCCCTCCCCCC